>NZ_JANUDV010000003.1:0-712622 GCF_024810055.1 Rhizobium sp. BIGb0125 | reverse complement strand
CGAAGCCCAGCGCTCGGCAGAACTGCTGGCCAGAACTGGTAGCGAGTTTGCCTCGACCCTGCGTGACACGGTCTCGACCGCCACCCAGGACATCGGTGGCGAAGCCCAGCGCTCGGCAGAACTGCTGGCCAGAACTGGTAGCGAGTTTGCCTCGACCCTGCGTGACACGGTCTCGACCGCCACCCAGGACATCGACGGCGAAGCGCAGCGCTCGGCAGAACTGCTGGCCAGAACCAGCAGCGACTTTGCCCAGCAGGTGCAGGCTCGTAATGCTGAGTTCACACAGGCCATCGAAAACCGGTCTGGCGATATCATCAACCGTATTTCGGATGCGCAGAACCGCTTGTCCTCGCAGGCTGCTGCCGTTGCCCAGACCTTCTCCGAAGCTGGCAATGTCATCGTCAACAAGGTTGCCGAAGCAGAAACCGTGGTCCGTTCGCAGGCCGACACCATTGCCCAGAGCCTGTCGCAGGTTGAGGCAGCACTTGGTGCCCGTGGCGACTCCATCCGCACGACGCTGGATGAGCGCACCCGCGAACTGAACTCGATGCTGGCCAGCCGTTCGGCAGAACTGTCGCGCCTGATCGAAGAAAAGGCCCGTCCGGTCGTCGACCAGTATGCCAATATCGGTCAGGAAGCTGCCCACCGCATCGCAACGGCTGCCCGTGAGGGTGTTGAAACCCTGTCGGCCACCAATGCAGAAATCGTCAACCGCGTTGAACAGACGGTTGGTGATCTCAATGCTGCGGTCAGCAAGGCCTCGGTAGACTTCAACGCGGCCGACCAGTCGCTCGGTCAGACGGCAAACCGTTTTGCCGAAACCGCCTCGCAGGCTGCCGACATGGTGTCCAGCTCCAGCCGTCTGCTGGAAGGAAAGATCGACCGTCTGTCGAACATTTCCGGCCAGACACTGTCGCAGGTTGCCGGTATCGTTGGCCGCTTCGAAGAGCACTCCAAGATGCTGTCGCAGGCATCCGATCTGCTCGGCGCGGCCCAGTCCAGCCTGGTTGGCACACTGGAAGAGCGTCAGGATACCCTGCGCAGCCTGGCCGTAAGTCTGGTCAAGCGTTCTGAAGACATTGAAGCCACAATGCGCAACGTTGTTTCGTCCGTTGAAGGAACAATGGGCCATGCGGAAGAACGTGCAGCCAATGTTGCCGGTACGCTGAAAGAAAACCTGTCGTCTTCGTTCTCTGAAGTTGGCAAGGCTCTGGACGAGACCGAACAGCGTGCCCAGTCTGCCGCTGCCAATATGCGCAACGCGCTGCTCTCTGCCGGTCAGGAAGCAAACCGTTCCATCGAAACGACACTTGCGGACGCTCGCAAGTACTCGGACGAACTGGCCGACCGTGTTCGCACTGGCGTCCAGTCCTCGCTGGCCGACGTCGACAGCATCCTTGGCAGCGCCACGGAGAAGTCCACGGCTGCCGCTGCAAACGTCCGTGAAACGCTGCGTCTGGCAGTCGAAGAGGCGGTAACCCGCTTCTCCGGCGCAACCGACGAAATTCGTCGCTCCAGCCAGGACATTCGCAAGGAACTGGATTCGACCCGTGCAGAACTGAAGCGTGGTGCTTTCGATCTGCCGGAAGAAGCCAAGGAAAGTGCGGCCGCCATGCGTCGCGCCGTGGCAGAACAGATCAAGGCGCTGCAGGACATTTCGCAGCTGGTAGGCCGCTCGGCCACCCAGATGGAAATCTCCCACGCACGCCCTGCAGCCCCGCAGCCGGCTCCACAGGCGCCACAGCAGGCCGCCCCACAGGTTGAGCGTCGTGTTGCAGAACCTGCACCACAGCCAGCTGTCGCGGCTCCTGTAGCGCGTGCACCACAGCCACAGACCCCGGCACAGGTGCTGGGCACCTCTGCTGGTCTGCGTGGCAGCCTGCCACTGGAAACCGCAAAGCCGCAGGTCCAGACAACCACCATCTCTGACCAGGCCGTACAGCGTGGTGAGGGCAGTGGCTGGATCAGCGATCTGCTGCGTGGTGCATCACGTGACCCGAATGCGCAGGCAGCAGCTGCTGCCCGTCAGCCGGCAACACGTCCGGCTGCTGAAACAGCACCAAGCCAGGCATCGCGCAACACCGACAACCGAAATCCGCGTCACATGGTGGAATCTCTGAATTCCCTGTCGGTCGATATCGCCCGTGCGATTGACCACGATGCATCGGTAGACCTGTGGCGCCGTTACCAGCGCGGTGAGCGCGACGTGTTCACCAGACGCCTCTACACGCTGAAGGGTCAACAGACCTTTGATGAAATCAAGCGCAAGTATGAGCGTGAATCGGAGTTCAGAACTGCGGTTGACCGTTACATCGCTGACTTCGAAAAGCTGCTGGCCGACGTTGCCAAGACAGACCGTGACCGCACTGTAACCCAGTCTTACCTCACGTCTGACACCGGCAAGGTCTACACCATGCTGGCCCACGCCGCCGGTCGTTTCAATTGATATGAAAAGTAAGTAAGCACTTACTTACTTTGAAAACCGCCCCATCCGGGGCGGTTTTTGTTTGTGCAAAGGGTAAAATCCTCAAGCCTTGGGCGTTCCAACGCAAAGGAATGCCCCATCGATGTTGCCATTTGGGTCTTGGCTTTCTATGTGTGGAACAAACGATAACCCGCAATTTCTGGATTTCTGACATGACAAAACTGACAATCGTTGCTTTCGACGGCGCGACCATTGACCTTGATGTTGCAGACGGTTCCACCGTTATGGAAAATGCCGTGCGCAATTCTGTTCCTGGCATTGACGCCGAATGTGGCGGTGCCTGTGCCTGTGCTACCTGTCATGTCTATGTCGATGATGAATGGGCCGAACGTGTCGGCCCGCCAGAAGCGATGGAAGAGGATATGCTGGACTTTGCATTCGACGTGCGTCCAACCTCGCGTCTGTCCTGTCAGATCAAGATGAGCGCCGAGCTGGATGGCCTCATCGTACACGTGCCTGAGCGTCAGGGCTGATATTGCCAGCTGCCGGCACCCGTTACAGGCACCATCTGCCAACAAACGCGCCGGTCATTTTCCGAATTCGGTTTCGGCCAAA
Source organism: Rhizobium sp. BIGb0125 (assembly GCF_024810055.1). Lineage (NCBI taxonomy): Bacteria > Pseudomonadati > Pseudomonadota > Alphaproteobacteria > Hyphomicrobiales > Rhizobiaceae > Rhizobium > Rhizobium sp. BIGb0125. The sequence continues at coordinate 709,582 of NZ_JANUDV010000003.1, read as the reverse complement.
AAAAGCCTCGCTCTCCGCATGAAGAGCGAGGCCAGGCGGGCATGCCGCCACGAGGCGAGGGAGGATGACACCTGTGGTTCTGTGGACACGCCAGGGAACTCGAACGCTGCTAACAACTTGGAAATTTGCCGAACGGATGGGTATCGCATAACCACATGTTGGCGCGACCCTAATCCATTGAAATCTGAAGTCTTTCCCACTCCGTATTTAAGTTTTTTATAATTAAAAACACTGATTCGCCACGCCAAGAAATCAATCATAAAAGCGTGGGATCAACCTTAGGTGAGCAGGGTTGGCCGGGCGGCCTTGACGGCCATCGCTGGGCCAAATCACGAGAAAACATCACGTAACGGAAGTTTGTTGCCGAGCGCACATTGATGCAGCCGCGCGGTGCCAGCGTTTAGTTGGGCTGTCAAAGCGCCAATGGAGGCGTCATAAGCAATGTTTTGGCATGGCAGGGCCAAACCTCGCCAGCGTCATCCTCCCCTTGAGGCGGGGATCCAGGCCGTTTGCACATGCGCTGCGCGTTCGGATGTTCGGGAATGTGTGAGGTCGAACAATGGACGAGAGCGTCCTCCGCAAACGCTCCTCATGCCTTGTGCTTGCTGTGGGCAGCCAGCGGAGCGCGTCTGCGCGACAAAGGAGAGTCTATTCAGCCCAAAGACTTGGGCTGGCCTGGACCCCTGTGACGAGCACAGGGGTGAGATATGGATGGGGCGGTGTCCGCGAAAAAACAGCCCAACCGCACAAGACAAATAGCGATCAGTTGTCACGCGCCTTGAGGCGGTGGCTGAGCAGGCGCATCATGCGTGCATCGAAGTTCTTGCTTTCGATACGGTCAAAACGCTGCTGGTCGCTGTCATGTTCGGCCATGACCTTCTGCGTTGTGTCAGCCACTTGGGCTTGCAGTGCTTCACAGGTCTTTTGCGGGCGAAGACCTTTCAGTCTTTTTTCAAGCATCCGGCCATAGCTGCGTGAAATCTCGGCGTGGCGTTCTTCATGCCGTTTGATATCGGCCGACAGCGTATCCCAGATCAGCGCCAGATCGGCGCTGGTGCGTGCGCGGTTTTTCCAGCGCGGCAGCAATATCTTGGTGTGCAGGGTGACCTTCACTTCGCCAATATTGCAGCGGCCGTCTTTTTCCACATAGGTCAACTCACCGCCGAATTTGATTTCGGTGGCACCGGGATGTCTGGCGCCGGTGGATTGTGTCAGTGGGCCACGATTAGACAGTTCACGGTCGAGATCTGCCGCAGTTTTGCCCCCGATCTGGAAGTAGGAGATCGATTTTTGAAACTGGGTTTCCGCCTGTGTTGAATGCGTGAATGCAAACAGAAAAGCAGATGCGGCAACTGCACGCATGAGACCGGGTATAAAATTCATGTGCCAGACTGCCGGTTGAACTCGTGAAACGATTGCTGCATAGGCGGAGGTGATACAATACAAATTGGCGTGACTCTTTGTAATATCGAAAGGTCCTGACTGTGGTGATAACAGCCAACAACAAGGTGTGGCAAGCCGCTCATGGCCGAAGCCTGAAACTGGATAGGCGTGGCCGTATTATGGCCATCGTCAATGCTACGCCGGATTCCTTCTCCGATGGTGGCCAATTCAACACAGTGGATGCCGCCTTCAGTCATGCCATGACCTGCCTATCGCAGGGGGCCGACATCATCGATATCGGTGGCGAATCCACCCGTCCGGATGCCAGTGTCGTCGGTGCTGCAGAAGAGCAGGACAGGGTGCTGCCGCTGATTGAAAAGCTGGCACAAGAAACCGACGCACTGCTGTCCATTGATACTTACCGGGCTGAAACGGCTCGCCTTGCCGTTGCGGCTGGTGCCCATATCATCAATGATGTCTGGGGGCTGCAGAAGGATCCGGATATGGCCTTAGTGGTCGCAGAGACCGGCGCCGGTGTCTGCATCATGCACACTGGACGTGAGCGCCAGAAGCTGGCTGACGTGATTGATGACCAGATTCATTTTCTGAAACAATCGCTACAATCTGCTGAAAAGGCAGGCATAAACCGCGATGCCATCATGCTGGACCCCGGTTTTGGTTTTGCCAAGGACACCGAGGAAAACATGGCGCTGATGGCAAGGTTTGGTGAGTTGCATGCTCTCGGTCTGCCGATTCTGGCCGGCACATCGCGCAAACGTTTTATTGGCGCTGTCACCGGGCGGGAGGTCGCCAGCGACCGCGACGCCGGTACCGCCGCCACCACCGCCTTGCTGCGCATGGCAGGTGCGGTGGTGTTTCGTGTTCACAGTGTTGCCGTCAACCGTGACGCGCTGGCGATGGCAGATGCCATGCTTGCCGCGCGCAAGGTCCAATCAGGAGAAGAAGAATGAGCCGCTACACAATCCTTTTGAAAAACTGCTCCTTCTTTGCGCGCCACGGCGTGCTTGATCAGGAAGAGGCGTTGGGTCAGCGGTTCTTCGTCGATGCGGAAATGGAGGTCGAGGCTGGCGATGCGCTGGAGACCGACAATATCGACAACACCGTCGATTATGGCGTGGCCTTTGCCGTCATCGAAAAGATCGTCATTGGCAAGCGCCGTTATCTCATCGAGGCGCTGGCCAATGATATCGCTTCTGCGCTGCGCGAGCGTTACCCGCAGATCGTGCGCGTCAACATCACGGTACGCAAACCGTCAGCACCCGTTCCGGGCATTCTCGACTATGCGCAGGTCAGTGTAGAACAACATGCCTGACATGGAATGGACCATTGCAGCCCTTGGGCTTGGCGGTAATATCGGTGACCCGCAAGCCAGTATGGCGCAGGCGCTGAAACTGATTGACGAGGACGCTGATTGTGGCGTGCTGGCCGTGTCGAAACTTTATCGCACACCGCCATGGGGCAAGACCGATCAGGCCGATTTTTACAATTGTTGTGCGCTGGTCAAAACGTGCTTGCAGCCGCTGGCGCTTCTTGATCGTTGCCTTGAGATAGAGCGCGGCATGAAACGTGTGCGTATTGAGCGCTGGGGCCCGCGCACCATCGATATCGATGTGTTGGCCTATGGTGATGTGACACTGCAATCGGAGCGGATTGAAATTCCACATCCACGCATGACCGAGCGCGCCTTCGTTATGGTGCCGCTTGCCGATATTGCCGCTGATATGGTGATAAAGGGCAGGGCCGTGCAGCAGTGGCTGTCCGGTCTCAGTGCTGAGGGCATTGTCGAGGCAAATAAAAACCCGCTCTGGTGGCGGGTTTAAACGGGTCGTCAGAATTGGTTCGGCTTATTTCTTGATAGAGCCGACAGCAATCTGGTCAATGTCGCGTGCCAGTGTCAGGCCGATAACCGGAACCATCTGGTCTGCTACCTTCACCGAAATGGTGATGTTCATGGAATTGCCGTTCTGTACGCGGGCAACCATGGCACCGTTCAACTTGGAGCGGTTGATGCCAACCACAACCTTGTCGCCGGAAACCTGACCGGACACGATGTCCAGACCCTTGCCTTCAGCGCCATCAAGGAACTTGCCGGTGTAACCATTGCCGCTGCGGGTAATGGTGGCCGACATCGGCTGCTTGAATACGCCAACGCGGCAGGTGCCACCCAGCTTGATACCGGTTACCTTGCCGTCAGCAGGTTCGCCCACCAGGTCACAGGTAAACTTGGTGCCTTTGTATTTGCCGGCAACAATCTCGCCCGGACCCTTCCAGGAGCCGGCAACCGACGAGAAGAAAACGTCGTCAGCGGAGGCTGCATTGGCAGCGCTCGGCGTCATTGAAAATGCAAACGGCACAACAGCGGCAAATCCGCACACGACCGAAAAGAAGCGCGAATACATGATACTTTCCTTGGCGAAAATGCCTCGATTTGATGGGGCTAATGTATTGCGGGAATGGTTAATGTTTGGTTTATTTCGGGTGAGGAATTGACAGGTTGGTAAGTTTTGAAGCGCCTTTTAGCGCCTTCAACCCTGTGTAGGCAGGGGTGTAATTTACACCTTCTGCTTCAGGACTGACCCTTCAGATCAGGCCGCAAATCCGAGATGAAATCGCTGATGCCGGGCCGTTTCAGGGCGCGGAATGGCAGCGGGCGGCACAGATCCATGGCGGCAATACCGATGCGGGCGGTCATCAGCCCGTTGATCATGCCTTCACCGAGCCGGGCCGAGAGTTTGGACGCCAGACCATGGCCCAGAACCTGCTGTGCCAGCCCGTCACCGACAGCAATTGAGCCGGTGACAGCCAGATGTGCAATGACATCGCGCAGCAGGCGCATCATGCCAATCGAGCCGGGGCGGCCGCCATAAAGTTCGGCCATGGAACGGACAAGCCGCACCACTTCAAACAACACATAGGCCAGGTCGACAATGGCGCGTGGGCTGACGGCGGTAACGATCGACACGCGTTTGGAGGCGTTGAGAATAAGCGCACGCGCCTGCCGGTCGATGGGTGTCAGCAATTCGCGCTCGGCAAAATCCAGCAGGTGCGGACCGTCGATAATATCGTCCTGCGTTGCCTTCAGTGCGGCGCGGCCTTTGGCGGTTTCGGCGCGGTGCGACAGGATGTTTTCGAGTTTGGCAACAACGGCTTTCGCAGCGGTTGCCTTGCGCTCCAGCGCGGCCTGTTCAGCCTCGACTTTGAGCGATTGCACGGCGTTAAGCCGCCATATGCCTGCCACCTCGCGCGCCACGATCACCAGCAGCGCCAGAACGGCAATCGCCACGGCGGTGATGGCGGTGTAACCCAGCCAGTCGGCGCGGGTGAACAGATCACGGATCAGCTGGTCGGCCCACAGGCCAAGCGCCAGCGACAACAGGAAACCGAACGCGCCGATTGCCAGCTTGCCGAAGGAAAACCGGTGTGGGCGCGGTTCGGCAACCGGCGGCGCAAGGCCTGCATCCACGCCGCCCAGAAACGGATCATCCTCGTCAGGCGTTACGGCAATCTCGCCGGCAAAGGCCTGCGGCAGACGACGCACTGGTGGCTGCTGCTGTTTTTCCGTGTCGATGGAAAATGCCTCGGGGCGTCTTTTGCCTGGTGTGGGGCCATCATTGTTGGAATTGGTCATGCGAGCCTGTCTCCGAAAAGGAACTGCATGGCACGGTCAAGCCGGATATGGGGAACCGAGAGCTTGATGCCACCGCCAGTTTCTTCGATTTGCGGCGGCCGGAACCGAACAAAATTGATGTCGGGCATGCCGTCGCTATTATCAGCGGCAAATAGCGGTTCGGGATTTTCCGGCAAGTCGCCGGGAAAGATTGCCGTGGCGCGGTTGCCGTCGAATATTTCGCCATTGATGCTTTCACCTGATATCGGCGTGCCGACGATCACCGGCAGGGTGTGGCCATCCTGCTTGACCGATGCCTCACGCGTTGCGCGCACCGAGGCCAGCGCCATCACGTCAATGCCGGCACCGCTCATGCCAATGCGGGTAATGGCGCGGTCCACCAGTCGGCGCGTCAGGCTTTCCAGCCGGTCATGGCTTTCATGGTGCAGATGGTCGGCCTTGGTGGCAGCCACCAGAACCTTGTCGATGCGCCGCCCCAGAAGCGACGACAGCAGCGTATTGGTACCGGGACGGAAGCAGGCCAGCACATCACCCAGCGCCCGCTCCAGGTCCTGCAACGCCTCCTGACCGCGGTTGACGGCCTGCAGCGCATCAATCAGCACGATCTGGCGGTCAAGGCGGGCAAAGTGTTCACGGAAGAACGGTTTTACCACGATGTTTTTATAGGCGTCGTAACGCCGCTCCATCATCGCGCGCAGTGAGCCCTTGGGGGCTTTTTCATCTGTCAGGCCAGGCAGCGGCGCAAAAGTCAGGGCAGGCGATCCCTCAAGATCACCCGGCATCAGGAAACGGCCGGGCGGCAGGGTGGACAGCGACCTCTCATCGGATTTACAGGCCCGCAGATAGCCGCTGAAATGTTCTGCCAGTTTCTTGGCTGTCATTTCATCGGCCGGTGCATTGACGTCAAGAGTGGCGGCATACTCCAGCCAGTCACGGGCCAGCTCTGCCCGCACGCCGGTTCCGGCCAATTCGACAGTCTCATTGCTGAACGTGTTGTAGTCGCGTTCTAGCAACGGCAGGTCCAGCAGCCATTCGCCGGGATAGTCGATAATGTCGATCGACAACTGGCCGGGCGACAACCAGCGACCCCAGCCGCTGGCGCTCTGGTAATCAATGGTAATGCGCAGCTCGGAAATGGCGCGGGTCGAATCAGGCCAGCTGCGGTCGCGCACCAGCGCCTGAATGTGGTCTTCATACTGAAAGCGCGGAATGGCGTCGTCAGGCTGTGGTTCCAGGCGGATGGAGGACACACGGCCCGATCGCACCGGTTCAAACAGCGGCAGGCGGCCGCCATTCAGCAAATTATGCACCAGCGAGGAGATAAAAACCGTCTTGCCTGCACGCGAAAGGCCGGTCACGCCGAGCCGCAATGTGGGATGCGTCAAGGAACTTGCCCGGTCATAAAGATTGTCAAATGCGATCAGCGCGCCGTCTGTTATCGATGAAAGCGATGGGGGCAAGAGCAATTATCCCATTAAAATTAGAAATTTCTCCACGAATATAAGAAGGATTGGTGCTTAAAAAAGTGGCTGGAAAACAGAAATATACCGGGCCGATGGCGGTCGCGGCTTTTATGGCGCGATAAAATCTACAACTTTCCACTTCAGCGGCGATGCCTCGTCGCTGGCATCACAACTGAGCACGGCAAGGCCGGCGGTGGGGAAACCTGACGGTAAATGGCTGTGGAAATCATCTTCCCCGACCAGTGATTCCAGGAGGTCGGCAATAGTTGGATTATGGCCGATCAACATCACCGATTGACTTTCGCTTTGTGAGGAAATCAGGTCGAGATACGTTTGTTCGCTGGCATTATACATTTCATCAATGAAGGTAATCTCCGGCTCACCCGGCAGCGAACGGCGGATCGCATCGCTTGTCTGGCGGCAGCGTACAGCCGTTGAGCACAGGATGACCTGCGGGCGATAACCCTTGTCAGCTGCCTTGTCCGCAACGATTTCCGCTTCCGCATAACCTCTGTCATCAAGCGTTCTGTCGAAATCTCCCTGACCCGGATTTGCCATGCCGGAATGAGCGTGACGAAGCAGATAGACACGGTTGAGGGAAGTAGAGTGCAGCGCCATCTGTTGAGATTCCATTCTGTAAAATTCCGGTTTTTGAAGAATAGACTGCTTTGCCTCAAGTGTCCTCAAGGAATACGCGAATGCAATCAGTGTTTTGACGCTGGCTATTCACGGATTGTAAAAGGGATTAAAAAATGGACATTTAGCTGATTTTTGTGACAACTTTAAAAATGCCTTAAAACCTCTCAGAAGGCTTGAATCACCATAGGTCCTTGGAGTATACACCGCCGCATAAGAGATGTTCTTCGAGGAGAATCGCGTTGAGTGAGAAGATCGATCTTAGTGACTATGTGCTCTCTGAGAATGATGAGTTCATGAATGCCAATCAGCGCGCGTACTTTCGTGCGAAACTGATTGGTTGGAAAAATGACATCCTTCGCGAAGCAAAAGAGACCCTTGGTCATCTCGCGGAAGAAAGTGCAAACCATCCTGACATTGCTGATCGCGCCTCTTCGGAAACAGACCGCGCCATCGAACTGAGAGCAAGAGACAGGCAGCGCAAGCTTATTTCCAAAATCGATGCTGCCTTGCAGCGTATTGACGAGGGAACCTACGGTTACTGTGAAGAAACCGGTGAGCCTATTGGCTTGAAACGGCTTGATGCCCGCCCAATCGCAACGCTTTCAATCGAAGCTCAGGAACGCCATGAACGTCGCGAGAAAGTTTATCGCGACGAGTGATCTCAAACGGTGAAAGCCGGATGAGTTTCAACTGACCAATAAAAAAGGCGCGTTCTACGCGCCTTTTTTCATGTCTGCTGGTGGCCGATTGTGGCCCGTTATTACCGATCGCGTGTCACGGACATTTCGCCGAAGATGCGCGCCATTTCCTTCTGGATCTCGTTTTCGGTCGAGGCGCCGGAAATTGGTGGGGCAGAAGGATCACGGCGTGGTTGCTGCTGTGTGCTGGCAACCTGCGCAAAACCTTGCTCGGCAGCAGGAGCGCTCTTGGCGATTTCCGCTTCCAGGAACTTTTCAAAGTCGCTGCTCAGAGCCTCGTTCGACAGAGCTGGCTCAGGGGCGGGTGCGACCGGCTTGATGGGCGGTTCAACCGTTTCGCGGTTTGGCAGAACACGGTTGCGCGCTGATTCCAGGATGTCGCCGGCATTGATCTCATCGAGCGTATAGGGCGACGTCTGCAGGATCGGTGGAGGCTCCACCGCTGTTGTGACAGCTGCTGGCTTGATCGGCGGCACGACATCGGGTGGTGTTGCAACGGCGGCAGCCACGGGGGCTGCGGCAACCACCACTGGCGGTCTGTCGATGACCGACGGTGCAATAGGGCCAGCAACCGGTGGAGCAGCCGGAGATGGCGCAGCTTGGGTGGCAGGTTGAGTAATTGGCGACTGGACTGCAGATACGGGCGGCGCGCTGGCAGGCGCAACAACGGGTGGCTCCTGGCGGAATGGGCGTGGCGCCTCGGACGCAGGTTCAACCGATGGTGCCGGTCTTGCGACGGATGGTTCCCTGGTCACGGATGTCGTTGCTACTGTCGGAGCAACAGCAGGGGCGGCTGGCGTGATGATCGGCGGCACTACAGGTGGTGGTGTGATGACAGGTGCAGGCGCTGAAGCCGGTGCAGAGGAAACGACCGGTGGCGGCGTGATCACGGGTGCCGGAGCCGGAGTAGGCGCAGGCGGCACAACCGGTGCGGCCACAGGGGCAGGGGTCACGATTGGCGCGGCCTTGACCGGCTGCTCATGGGTGACTTCACGGGTCTGCGAAATCGTGCGCGGGGTCTCGCGCTTCTCAACCTGCTCTTGCCGCTCATCATCATAAGGTGAGCTGGACAGCAGGTTGTCACGCTGATCGAGCGGCGTCAGAACCGGAATGGCGCCAATGCCGCTTTCAATGACGATATCGGTCGGGCCGCCAATCATCACAAGATGTTCGACATTGTCCCGGCGCACCAGAACCAGCCTGCGGCGCGCATCGACAGCTGCCGCATCCAGCACCTGCAAGCGCGGCTGGCGATTTCTGCCGCCACGAATGAAGGGGGAAGAGCCGCCGCGCCGCTTTATCAGCCACAGGACGATAGCAAGACCGATTAATGCAACGCCAACACCGACGACAGCAATAATGAGATTGTTTCCGTACGAGCCGAGGGCCTCGTTCACCATATCCATGATAGTTGCGTCTTTCTAAAATTCGAAAGCGGACAAATCCTTATAAACGGATGTTACATTATCCGCTAAGTTGCTCAAAAAGACGATTTTTTTAAGTCGCTGACAAGATTTTATCGCTGTTGTCCCGGATTATATCTAACCTGCGGAGCAAATCATTCCGTATACACGCACTAATCTGTGGTGATTTCCTTCAATTTCTTGATGGTTTGATGGTGGTTATGTCGCAGCATAGCTTTTGGCTGGCTGGTTAACTTGCTACAAGGGCAAGAGGTGGGCGATTCCGTGTGTTTCACGGAAATGAGCTGCAAGAATACGAGGTTGAGATGACACGGGTGGGCCAGGCCAGCGAAAATGACGACCTGCCATTGATGGACAGGCAAGCCCGTTCAGGAACGGTTGTACGAATACTTTTCCTTGCGGTCATTCTGGTGGCCGCTGCCGTGGCCTTCGTCTATTTCAAAGATTCTCTCGAAAACGAGATCGTGCTCGGCATTCTTGGCGTGCTCGCCATGGTCGGTATATTTTTCCTGGTGTCGTCGATCATCGGTTTTATCGAGGTCATGCCGCAGTCGCGGTCCGACGTGCTGGCAAGACGCTTCCTGGCAAGCCACCCCGATGGCATTATCGTCACCGATCCCAAGGGCCGCATCGTTTATGCCAACAGCGCCTATTGCCAGATGACCGGCGCGGTCAAGGCCATGGATATCCAGAGCCTTGAGACGCTGCTGTCGCGCAATCGCGAATCGACCGAAGCACTGTACCGGCTGATCAACAAACTGCGCGAAGGTCAGAGCGGCCACGAAGAATTCCGGCTGCTGAAATCGATCGGTGATGGCACGACGTCATCCGGCCCGCATTGGTACCGCCTGAAAGCCCGTCTGTTGATCGAAGCCAGTGGCGATGCGTTGCACGTGTTCCAGATCATCGACATCACCGCCGAGCGTGAAGATCAGGAGAGATTTTTCCGCGAGCTGCAAAATGCCATCGATTATCTCGACCACGCACCATCAGGTTTCTTCTCGGCCGGTAAAAAGGGTGAGATTATCTACCTCAACGCCACGCTGGCCGAATGGCTGGGTATCGACCTTGCCCAGTTTGCGCCGGGTTCAGTGACCGTGTCCGATATTGTGGCGGGCGAGGGCATGGCTTTGCTGCAATCGGTCAAGCCGTCGGCTGGCCAGTCACGCACCGAAACGGTTGATCTGGACATGCGCAAGGCCAATGGCCAGAGCGTGCCGGTTCGCCTCGTGCACAAGGTTGCCGCCGCCCGCGATGGTTCTATCGGCGAAAGCCGCACCATCGTGCTGATGCGCACCAATGTCGAAAGTGATGATCGTTCGGCCTCGGCCATGCGCTTCACCCGCTTTTTCAACAATACGCCAATGGCTATCGCCTCGCTGGACGGACAGGGCCGTATTCTGCGCACCAATGCGCCGTTCCTCAAACTGTTCTCGTCGGTGGTCAGTCGTGATGATGTTGACCGGGGCATTCCGTTTGAAAAGGTCATCCACGACAATGAAAAGGGTCATCTGGCGCATGCGCTGGAAGCAGCCCGTGACCGCCAGGGCGATATTGCACCCTTTGATTCCCGCCATCCGGGCGAAGAAGGCCGCCATTTCCGCTATTACGTGAATGCGGTTATCGACCAGAATGAGGAGGCGCCTGAAGAGGTCGCCATTGTTTATGCCATCGAGGTGACAGAGCAAAAAGCGCTCGAAACCCAGATGGCACAGACCCAGAAGATGAACGCAGTCGGCACGCTGGCCGGTGGCATCGCGCACGACTTCAACAACGTGCTGACCGCCATCCTGCTGTCGTCTGACCATCTTTTGTTGCAGGCGCGTCCAGCCGACGCCTCCTTTGCCGACCTGATGGAAATCAAGCGCAACGCCAACCGTGCAGCCGTGCTGGTGCGCCAGTTGCTGGCTTTCTCGCGCAAGCAGACCATGCGTCCAGCCGTGTTGAACATGACCGATGTCGTCGGTGACCTGCGCATGTTGGTCGACCGGCTGATTTCCGGCACCAATGTCAAACTCGAGGTCGATTACGGCCGTGACCTGTGGTCGGTCAAAACCGACCTGTCGCAGTTCGAACAGGTGCTGATCAACCTGTGCGTCAATGCGCGTGATGCCATGCCAAGCGGCGGTACCATTCGCATCAAGACGCGCAATGTCAGCACTGAAGATGCTGCCGCGCTGAACCGGCCAGACATTCCAATCGAAGAACTGGTGATGATTGAAGTGTCCGATACCGGCACCGGTATTGCGCCTGAAATCATGGACAAGATTTTCGAGCCGTTCTTCACCACCAAGGATGTTGGCAAGGGTACCGGTCTTGGCCTGTCGATGGTTTATGGCATCGTCAAACAATCCGGTGGTTACATCTACCCCGAATCGGAAGTGGGCAAGGGCACGGCATTCCGCATCTTCCTGCCACGCCACATCGTCGAGGTTGTTGCCGTTGATCCTGAAGTCGCCGCTGCCGCTGGCGATAAAAAACTACTCGGCGCAGCACCAGCCGCAGCCGCCAAGAATGACGATGTTGACCTGACCGGCAAGTCTGCCGTCGTTCTTCTGGTGGAAGACGAAGAGGCGGTTCGCCGTGGTGGAAAGCGTATGCTGGAAACCCGTGGTTACACGGTGCACGAGGCCGGTTCCGGCATCGAGGCGCTGGATGTGATGGAAGAGCTGGAAGGCAAGGTTGATATCGTCGTCTCCGACGTTGTCATGCCGGAAATGGACGGCCCGTCGCTGCTGCGTGAATTGCGCAAGAACTATCCAGACATGAAGTTCATCTTTGTGTCCGGTTACGCAGAAGACGCCTTTGCCAAAAATCTGCCTGAGGATGCCAAGTTCGGCTTCCTGCCCAAACCGTTCTCCTTGAAACAGCTGGCCGTCGCGGTTCGTGAAATGCTTGATAATGAAGGGTGATCTCTTCCTTCTCTCTCTTGGCGTCCGGACAAGGCCGGGCGCATTCACGGCGACAGGCCGCGTGATGTCTTGACGATAGGCAGCACTGACTGGGCAGATATCGTACTGAGAACCAACCGGGTATCGTCAGCTGAACAGGCCGCGAAGGTGCTTTCCGACGTACAGTGGCTGTTTGGTTTCCGCGCCTATTATGTGTTCGACCGCCCGAAGGCGAGCGGCTTAGCCTTTGAAGAATCGCACCGCTTTTCCAATTTGACGGATCTGTTTCTGTCACGGTTGAAGGCAAGTGTGCCTGACTTCGAAGACAAGATCTTCATCGATTCCCTGTCGCGGCTCATGCCTGTGCCGTGGTTTATGGAGGAATACAGCAAGCGCGCCATGTTGAGCGATGCGGCCGTTAAGCTGTTTACGGCATCACGGCTGACCATGGGCGTGAATTTTCCAGGCTTTGGGCTGTGGGACAAGATTCGTATCGTCGGCTTTGCTGGCGCTCGAAAAAGGCCGGAACGTGACGAGCTTGATCAACTTAATTTGTTGATGATCCAGATGCATGAACGCCTGTCTTTGGTGTTCAGGCCGCAGGACAACACTGAAACCACGATGACATCTCTGGAAAAGCAGGTGCTTCATGCCGTCTCTGAAGGAAATCGTGTGGCGCATGTGGCCGCAAATCTTGGTCTTTCCACACGCACAGTTCAATATCTGATGAATTCCATTTGCCGAAAGCTGGATGCTTCTTCGGTAGAACATGCCGTCGCCAGTGCCTTGCGGCAGGGGCTTATCTACTGAAATACTGAACTTTATGCCCTTTGCGATGGTGTTCGTAAAACTGCAAGTAAATTCATTTGATTTTACGGTTGCGTCAAAGGGGCTTAAAATCGCAATCTGAACACTTAAATAAGTGGGGAAGGGATTTGATTTCCGATATGATCTCCCCACCGGAATTGATTTGGAGAATGATGAAACATGATCGCTAAGCCGATCTACATGCAGGGTGAAGGTGACAATGATGGTGAAGGCGGTACCAACCGCGGAACATCGGTTATCACCCGCACTAAGCCCAAAACCAAAAAACCAAATCTCTACCGGGTTTTGCTTTTGAACGACGACTATACGCCAATGGAATTCGTGATCCATATCCTGGAGCGCTTTTTCCAGAAAGACCGCGAAGCGGCAACGCGTATCATGTTGCACGTCCATCAGCATGGGGTCGGTGAATGTGGTGTCTTTACATATGAAGTCGCCGAGACGAAAGTAAGTCAGGTCATGGATTTCGCCCGACAGCATCAGCATCCGCTGCAATGCGTCATGGAAAAGAAATGAGGATCGCAACGTGCCAACTTTTTCCCCAAGTCTTGAGAAGGCGCTGCATCAGGCATTGACCTTTGCCAACGAGCGTCATCATGAATATGCAACTCTTGAACACCTGCTTCTGGCACTGATCGACGATGCAGACGCAGCAGCCGTTATGGGTGCGTGCAACGTCAATCTGGACGTTCTGCGCAAGACCGTCGGCGACTATATCGATAATGAACTGTCCAACCTCGTCACGGGTTATGATGAGGATTCCAAACCGACATCCGGTTTCCAGCGCGTCATCCAGCGTGCGGTCATTCACGTCCAGTCGTCTGGCCGGGAAGAGGTAACAGGCGCCAACGTGCTTGTTGCGATCTTCGCCGAGCGTGAAAGCCACGCCGCCTACTTCCTGCAGGAGCAGGAGATGACCCGTTACGATGCGGTCAACTACATCTCGCACGGTATTGGCAAACGTCCGGGTACGTCCCAGACCAGAACACCGCGTGGCTCCGAAGACGGCGAACCGGAAAACAAGGCGCCGCGCAGTGACGAGGATGCCGGTCCGAAGAAGCAGCAGGACGCCTTGAAGGCTTACTGCGTCAACCTCAATGAAAAGGCCAAGATCGGCAAGATCGATCCGCTGATCGGCCGCCATGAAGAGGTCAACAGGACCATTCAGATCCTGTGCCGTCGCTCCAAGAACAACCCGCTTTATGTGGGTGATCCTGGTGTCGGTAAAACGGCGATTGCCGAAGGTCTGGCCAAGCGTATCGTGGAAGGCAAGGTGCCGGAAGCACTGCGCAACGACACGATCTTCTCGCTCGACATGGGCACGCTTCTGGCGGGCACACGCTATCGCGGTGACTTTGAGGAACGTTTGAAGCAGGTCGTCAAGGAACTTGAAGAGTTTCCTGGTGCGGTGCTGTTCATCGACGAAATCCACACGGTTATCGGTGCTGGTGCGACCTCCGGCGGCGCAATGGATGCTTCAAACCTGTTGAAGCCAGCCTTGTCCTCCGGTTCCATCCGTTGCATCGGTTCGACGACCTACAAGGAATATCGCCAGTTCTTTGAAAAGGACCGGGCCCTGGTTCGTCGCTTCCAGAAGATCGACGTCAATGAGCCATCGATCGATGATGCCATCGAGATCATGAAGGGCCTCAAGCCATATTTCGAAGATTACCATCATCTTCGTTATACCAATGAAGCCATCAAGGCGGCGGTTGAACTGTCGGCACGTTACATTTCCGACCGCAAGCTGCCGGACAAGGCAATTGACGTGATCGATGAAACCGGTGCCGCACAGATGTTGCTGCCAGCATCGCGTCGTCGCAAGCTGATCACCGAAAAGGAGATCGAGGTTACGATTGCCACCATGGCCCGTATTCCGGCGAAAACCGTTTCCAAGGACGACGAGATGGTTCTCGCCAACCTGGAAAAGGAACTGCTGTCGGTTGTCTACGGTCAAGATACGGCGATTGAAGCCTTGTCCACAGCCATCAAGCTGGCCCGTGCTGGCTTGCGCGAACCCAACAAGCCAATCGGCTCCTATGTCTTCTCCGGCCCGACGGGCGTGGGCAAGACCGAGGTTGCCAAGCAGCTTGCTGCTTCGCTCGGTGTCGAGATGCTGCGCTTCGACATGTCGGAATATATGGAACGTCATACCGTTTCGCGGTTGCTTGGCGCACCTCCCGGCTATGTCGGTTTTGACCAGGGCGGTCTGTTGACCGATGGCGTCGATCAGCATCCGCATTGCGTCGTGCTGCTGGACGAAATCGAAAAGGCCCATCCGGATATCTACAACATTCTGTTGCAGGTTATGGACCACGGCTCGCTGACCGACCACAACGGCAAGAAGATCGACTTCCGCAACGTCATTCTGATCATGACGACCAATGCGGGCGCATCGGAAATGGCCAAGTCGGCAATCGGTTTCGGTTCGTCCAAGCGTTCGGGTGAGGATGAAGAGGCATTGAACCGCCTGTTCACACCGGAATTCCGCAACCGTCTGGATGCGATCATTCCGTTCTCGCCGCTGCCAACCACCGTTATCCACCGCGTGGTTCAGAAGTTTGTTATGCAGCTGGAAAGTCAGCTTTCCGAGCGTAACGTCACTTTCGACCTGCATGAGGATGCGATTGCGTGGCTTGCAGAGCGTGGTTACGACGAGAAGATGGGCGCACGTCCGCTCAGCCGCGTCATTCAGGAACATATCAAGAAGCCTCTGGCTAATGAGATCCTGTTCGGCAAGCTGAAAAAGGGCGGTGTCGTTACCGTGACTGTCGGCAAGAAGGAAGATGGCAAGGACGGTCTGGTTCTGGAATCTCATCCGGAAACTGCACCGGTCAAGCCAAAGCCGGAAGCCGAGTTGAAAGCTGCCAAGGCAGCCAAGACAAAGGTCAAGGCTGCCAGCAAAACGGCCAAGGCCGAGCAGGCAGAAGCCGAGGTTCTGGTCGTGGACGAGCCGGAAAAGGCAAAGTCTGAAACCAAGACACCACGCAAGGCCAACACTGTGCCTAAGGTGCCAAAGAAGAAATAAGCGCCAGCTTGTAATCAACGAAGTGCCGGGTAAAACCCGGCACTTTTTATATGTGCCCGGCACTGTTCACAAAACATTCGGGCCGCCATTTTTTGACCTGCGCGCAGCAGGTTGTGATCCATGAAAGCGTGACGATGTCTGCGGAAGTAAATCAGGGTACGCATGCCCTTTGGTTTGCCAAGGGAATGAAGGGGATATTCTCCTTGCCCGCCATGATCCTCATGGCGTCCTTCATTGGCTTTAGCGCCTTTGCCCTGGAATCCGGTTTTACCCGTGAACAGGCCGTGTTCATGACCTTTACCGTCTGGGCACTGCCAGCCAAGATGATCCTGATCGGTTCGATGTTGGGTGGTGCCAATCTGGCGACATGTTTCCTGGCGGTGACATTGTCTTCCGTGCGCATGATGCCGATGGTTGCCTCCATCGTGCCGGACCTGAAAACCTCACGCACACCCACCTGGCTTTTGCTGTTTCTGTCGCATTTCGTGGCGATTACCGCCTGGGTGTTCACCACCCAGAACATCAATTCCGTGCCGCGTCCGTTTCGTGTGTCATGGTTTGCCGGTTTTGCCATCACGCTGACACTGGTCAACACGCTGATCGTGGCGGTGTCCTTCGGCATCGTTGCGTCCTTTCCGCCGCTGGTGGCGGGCGTGCTGTTTTTCATGACGCCGGTCTACTTCGTGGCTTCCATCTGGGCATCCGCCACCCATTCGGTGGTCAAGGTTGCCTTTATCATCGGCCTGATCGCCGGGCCGGTCTTTGCGATGATCGAGCCGGAATTCGACATCATCTACGCCGGACTGGGCGGCGGCACGCTGGCCTATTTCATTGACCGCCGGTGGTTTCGCCGCAAGATCCAGTCGCAGCCCGGGGAGATCGAACCATGATCGCCCTGGAAGGTTGGTGGCCCTATCTGTTGATTGCCGTTGCCGGGTGGCTCGCCACCGACATCTGGCGCTGGCTTGGCGTGATTGCCGGCAACAGGCTGAAAGAGGGCTCTGAGGCGCTGTACTGGGTGAGGGCGGTTGCCACCGCTCTTGTCATGGCCGTGACAGCCAAGCTGATCGTGTTTCCAACCGGCACGCTGGAGCAAACGCCGATGTGGTTGCGCATTGGTGCTGCCAGCCTCGGTTTTGCAGCTTTCCTGCTTTTAGGCCAGCGCGTGCTGGTGGGGGTCGCAGTGTCGATCCTGCTACTGACCGCAGGGCTGTTATTCATCGGTTTCTAAACTTGATAGCATGCATGAAAAAGGCAGCTTATCCAGGGGGAAGCTGCCTTTTCGTTTTTCTGTCAGACGCATTGATATGCGCCGGGATGATTACAATGCGTCGCGCACCTTCTGTGCATTGGCAGCCAGCACAGCGCCATCCTCCATCGTGCCGGAATGCGGCTTCAACGGCTCACCTTCCTTGCGAGGCACGACGTGGAAATGCAGATGGAACACGGTCTGGCCGGCCGCCGGTTCGTTGAACTGCGCGACGTAAACGCCATCCGCATCAAAGGCTTCCTTGGCGGCATTGGCGAGCTTCTGCACAACAGGCAGGGTCTTTGCCAGAACGGCCGGGTCAGCATCGAACAGATTTCGCGAACCGGTCTTTGGTATCACCAGCAGGTGACCTGGTGCCTGCGGCATCACATCCATGAAGGCCAGCGTGTCGTCATCCTCGTAAACCTTGTGGCAGGGAATTTCGCCACGCAGGATTTTTGCAAAGATGTTGTTGTCGTCATAACCGGTGGTCATTGGAAGCTCTCCTCATGAAATAAAGGGCAATAGACGGTCGGGAGATTAAAGGTTCACTCCTGCCGTTCGCCTTTGCGGAATGGGCTGTGGTCGTCAAGATAGTCGCTGATCTGCTCTACTTCCTCACGTTCTCGTTCGAGATAGGCGGAAATGGCGTTGCGCAGACCGGCATGGGCAATGAAATGCGCCGAGTGGGTGGTAACCGGCGTATAACCGCGCGCCAGCTTGTGTTCGCCCTGCGCACCGGCCTCAACCCGCTGCAGGCCGCGAGACAGCGCAAAATCGATGGCCTGATGGTAACAGACCTCAAAATGCAGATAAGGGTGGTCTTCAATGCAGCCCCAATGGCGGCCATACAGCGCATCGGAGCCGATGAAGTTGATGGCGCCAGCCACATAACGACCGTCACGTTTGGCCATGACAAGCAGAATGTCATCGGCCATGCGTTCGCCAATCAGCGAATAGAAGCTGCGGGTCAGATAGGGGCGTCCCCATTTGCGGCTGCCGGTATCCATGTAGAAGGTAAAGAACTGATCCCAGATTTCCTCTGTCAGGTCGCTGCCGGTCAGCCAGTCGATGCTGATGCCGTTATCCAGTGCTGCCTTGCGTTCCTTCTTCAGGTCCTTGCGCTTGCGGGACGATAGCGCATCCAGGAAATCCGCATGGTCGCGGAAGCCACTGTTGATGAAATGGAACTGCTGGTCGGTGCGGTGCAGAAAACCTGCATCCGTCAGAGCCTGTGTGTCACCATCCGGTGTGAACGTGACATGGGCGGAGGAAACACCAATCTTTTCCGTAACCTGCCGAAGACCAGAGGCCAGTACCGGCCGGAAGCGGGCAGCATCGACATCACCTGCCGTCAGCAGGCGGGGGCCGGTTGCCGGTGTGAACGGCACTGAACATTGCAGCTTGGGATAATAGTGGCCACCAGCCCGCTCGAAAGCATCGGCCCACCCATGGTCGAACACATATTCGCCCTTGCTGTGGTTCTTGAGATAAGCGGGGATGGCGCCAACGAGGACGCCGTCACCGCGCTCCAGCAGCATATGGTGGCCAAGCCAGCCGGCTTCTGCGGTGGCTGATCCGGACTGTTCCATGGCCGATAGAAAGGCATGGGAGACGAACGGATTATAAGGTTCCATCCGCATTGTTTTCGACGCGCCGGAAAGCCTGTTCCAGTCTTCCGGGTCGATATCGCCAAAGGATTGTTCAATGCGGATGGAGTATTCTTCGCTCATGCGTTTGCCGACTGGCTCTCTCTTGGGTCAGAACCGCGAGGGTCAAATCCCTCGAATGTCATCTGGTCTGCATATTTATAGGTAATCGCACGGGCATTTTCATCCCTTACCGTCCAGGTAATTACCGGAATGCTCAATTTGCGCTGCGCTTCGATGAAGCTGTTGGGCAAATGACCGTAGTGATAGGAAATGAAATCGATACCGATCTGCATCGCCTCGTCATGACGGAAAAACTCTTCCGGTTTGTCACCTTCTGCTGTCAGGCCGATTGGCCATGGCGAACCGGCCCTTTTCAGGTCTTTCAGCAGGTGGTGATCAAAGCTCATCAGCGCAACCGGGCCCTGGTAACCCTCGAGGTCTTCCAGCACGGCTTCGGCAAAACCGTCATCCACGCCTTCACCTTCGCGGCCCTTCAGCTCGATGACCAGCGGCACCTTGCCGGCGCACAGCTTCAACAGCTGTTTCAGGGTTGGAATACGGTCCTTTGTCTGGCCGACCGACAGCAGGCCGAGCTCGGCCGAGGTCTTTTCGCGCACATCGCCCTTCATGCCGGTCAGGCGCTCCATGTCGTCATCATGGAAAACAACGGGAACACTGTCTGCTGCCAGTTGCACGTCGCACTCAATGGCAAAACCGGCCTCAATGGCACGGCTGAAGGCAGACAGCGTGTTTTCCCACACCTGATGGTTCATGTCATGATAGCCGCGATGGGCGACGGGCTGGGCTGTCAGAAAGGCAAGCTTTACGGTCATACGTCTATTTCCACGATTGCGTCGATCTCGACGGCAGCATTGAAGGGCAGGGAGGCAACGCCAACGGCGGCGCGGGCATGTCTGCCCGCTTCACCGAAAACATTGCCAATGAGGTTGGAAGCCCCGTTGATGACAAGGTGCTGTTCTACAAATTCCGGAACCGAGGCCACGAAACCGGTCAGCTTGACCACGCGGCGCACTTTGGAAAGGTCTCCATGGAGGGCGGCTTTGACCTGTGCAATGATATTGACGGCGCACAGTTCTGCAGCGCGTTGGGCGCCTGCCACGTCGACATCTCGGCCCACATGACCGGTCACCGCAATCTTGCCTGATTCCATGGGCAATTGCCCGGAGACATAAAGAAGATTGCCGCTGATGGCGAAAGGAACGTAGTTTGCCGCAGGTGCCGCAGCAACTGGCAGTGTATAACCAAGCTCTTTAAGGCGCCCTTCAATGACATCAGACATTTTTGACTCGCGGTTTTGTTGTAAAACGAACAAGAATCCGGCATTCAGGATGGACGATCCCAAGCGACGGGCGCATGCTTTCTACAATATGGGCGATGAGTCCAACAGGAGATATTGAATGTTAGTTCGCAACATTGCGTTTGTTTTCGTCGCCAGCCTTTCAGGCTCCATTGCAGGCGCGGCGCAAGCAATACCTGGCACTGCTGCGACAGGCCTGATTGCCCACCGTGCGGTTTATGATCTCGAGCTGCGCGATTCCACCGATCGTTCCGGCATTGAAGACATGTCCGGCCGCATGGTCTACGAGTTTACCGGCTCTGCATGTCAGGGATACAAAACCGATTTCCGTTTCGTCACCCAGATCAATACCGGCGATGCGGTGCGAATGACCGACCAGCAGACGACGACGTTTGAAGACGCGGCCGCAAAAAAGTTCACCTTCGACACCAAGTCGTTCACTGACGATAAGCTGGATAAGGAAGTCGGCGGCTCGGCAGCCGAATCGGACGCCGGCACGGTTGTCGATCTGGTGCGGCCCGACAGCCGCAAGGTCGATCTGGTGGCCAGCGACTTCCCGACCGAACACATGCTGCAGGTCATCGACAATGCCCGCGCCGGCAAGCGCATGTTCGAATCACGCATTTTCGACGGTTCCGACAATGGCGATGAAAGCCTGATCACCTCGACGCTGGTTGGTAAATCGCAGACACCTGTGTCGGATGACAAGGAAGCAGGAGAGGCGGGCCAGTTTTCCAAGGCGCCGTTCTGGCCTGTGACCATTGCTTATTTCAACGACAAGAGCGGCACGGATGCGCTGCCGATCTACCGTATGTCGTTCAAGCTCTATGAAAACGGCATCACCCGTGATCTGGTTCTCGATTACGGTGACTTTGTTTTGACCGGCAAGCTGAAAAAGCTCGATATTCTCGAAACGGCTTCCTGCGACAAGCAAACCCAGAAATGACATAGGCGTGCCTGAAAAGCGTGTAACAAACGCAGTTCAGGCACCTGTTGTGTTGAAATTCTCTCTTATTCGCTTGCTTTTTTCGTGAAGCAGCGGTATGCGCCACACCATTCCACACGCGAAGCTTGGGATGTTCCGGGAGAAATCCGGTTCGTTCCGCCCGGTGGCACTCTTTAAAACAGTGCTGTTCGCTTCGCGGGGGTTAAACCGGAAAAGGAGTTACAGGCATGGCATTGCCAGATTTTTCTATGCGCCAGCTTTTGGAAGCGGGCATTCACTTCGGTCACCAGACACACCGCTGGAACCCGAAAATGAAGCCGTACATCTTCGGCGATCGTAACAACATTCACATCATCGACCTGGCTCAGACCGTTCCGATGCTGTCGCGCGCCCTTCAGGTTGTGTCCGACACCGTTGCTCGTGGCGGCCGCGTTCTGTTCGTTGGTACGAAGCGTCAGGCTTCCGACATCATCGCAGATAGCGCAAAGCGTTCGGCTCAGTACTACGTCAACTCGCGTTGGCTCGGTGGTATGATGACCAACTGGAAGACGATCTCCAACTCGATCCAGCGTCTTCGCAAGCTCGACGAGATTCTGAATTCGGAAGGCTCTGGCTACAACAAGAAAGAGCGTCTGACCCTTGAGCGCGAGCGCGAAAAGCTCGACAAGGCTCTCGGCGGTATCCGCGATATGGGCGGCACCCCAGACCTGATGTTCATCATCGACACCAACAAGGAAAAGATCGCAATCGAAGAAGCCAAGCGTCTTGGTATTCCGGTTGTTGCAATCATCGACTCCAACTGCGATCCTGATAGCATCGACTTCCCGATCCCAGGTAACGACGACGCTTCCCGCGCCATCGCGCTGTACTGCGATCTGATCGCTCGCGCTGCCATCGACGGCATCGCACGCCAGCAGGGCGCTTCGGGCCGTGACCTCGGCGCTTCCGAGGAGCTGCCAGTTGAGCCAGCTCTCGAAGATGAAGCAGGCGCCTGATATTAAGGCCGTTGGGCGACCTTAGGGTCGCCTTTCACAATCAGGATGCGCAAGGCCGTTTCTGACCGTCAGGTCGACGGCCTTGTTTGTTTAAGCCCGCTCTGTCCTTTGAGTTTTCGGGGCAGGGCGAGCTGATAAAGTTTCGTGATGGGTTTTTCATCACGCTGTCATAATACCGGGACATTCGTTCCAAAACTTGGCGTCGGTGCCGCGTGATTCCGCCGGTTGACCGACTGAAGCGACAAGAGGCACACAATGACTGAAATCACAGCCGCAATGGTAAAGGAACTGCGCGAGAAGTCCGGCGCAGGCATGATGGATTGCAAAAAGGCTCTGGCCGAAACCAATGGCGACATGGAAGCCGCTATCGATTGGCTGCGCGCCAAGGGTATCGCCAAGGCTGACAAGAAGTCTGGCCGTACCGCTGCTGAAGGTCTCGTTGGCATTGCAACGATCGGCCACAAGGCTGTTGTCGTTGAAGTTAACTCTGAAACCGACTTCGTTGCCCGTAACGATGCCTTCCAGGACATCGTTCGCGGTATTGCGCAGGTTGCTCTGACAACCGATGGCACTGTTGAGGCAGTTGCTTCCGCCAACTACCCTGCAACTGGCAAGTCTGTTTCCGACTCGCTCAAGGACGCTATCGCGACCATTGGCGAAAACATGACCCTGCGTCGTTCGGCTGCTCTCGAAGTTGAGCACGGCGTTGTTGCAACCTACATCCACAACGCTGC
This sequence comes from Rhizobium sp. BIGb0125, assembly GCF_024810055.1. Taxonomy (NCBI): domain Bacteria; kingdom Pseudomonadati; phylum Pseudomonadota; class Alphaproteobacteria; order Hyphomicrobiales; family Rhizobiaceae; genus Rhizobium; species Rhizobium sp. BIGb0125. Next base: position 686,685 of record NZ_JANUDV010000003.1, on the reverse strand, counting down.
TGGCGACGGCATCGGCAAGCTGGGCGTTCTGGTTGCTCTGAAGTCTGTTGGCGACAAGGAAGTTCTGAACTCTGTTGGCCGTCAGGTTGCCATGCACATTGCTGCAACCAACCCGCTTGCTATCCGTTCTGAAGAAGTTGACGCTGCTGTTGCTGAGCGCGAGCGCAACGTATTCATCGAGCAGGCCCGTGAATCCGGCAAGCCAGAAGCCATCATCGAAAAGATGGTTGAAGGCCGTATGCGCAAGTTCTTCGAAGAAGTTGCTCTTCTGTCGCAGGCTTTCGTTGTTAACCCGGACATCACCGTTGGCCAGGCTGTCAAGGACGCTGAAAAGCTCGCTGGCGCTTCCATCGAAGTAACCGGCATGGTTCGTCTTCTGCTCGGCGAAGGCGTCGAAAAGGAAGAAAGCGACTTCGCTGCAGAAGTTGCAGCGGCTGCAAAAGGCTGATTGCCTCTTCACCAAACAGTGAAAAAGCTGAGGGCATCGCGTGACAACGCGGTGCCCTTCGTGTATCGGCGTTTCGGATAGATTGCGAAGGATCAACAATGTCTCCCAAACCGCTTTATAACCGTGTTCTTCTCAAAGCGTCTGGCGAAGCCCTGATGGGGGATCAGGGGTTCGGTATTGACGTGAATATCGTCGACCGTATTGCTTCTGATATTGCCGAGGCCCGCGCTATGGGTGTCGAGGTTGGCGTCGTGGTCGGCGGCGGCAATATTTTCCGCGGCGTGGCCGTGGCTTCCAAGGGTGGTGACCGCGTCACCGGCGACCATATGGGCATGCTGGCAACCGTCATCAACGCGCTGGCGCTGGCGACATCGCTGCGCAAGCTCGATATCGACACCGTTGTGTTGTCGGCTATTGCCATGCCTGAGATCTGTGAGAGCTTCTCGCAGCGTGCGACGCTCTACCATCTGTCGCTTGGCCGCGTTGTGATCTTTGCAGGTGGCACAGGCAACCCGTTCTTCACCACCGACTCGGCTGCCGCACTGCGTGCAGCGGAAATGGGCGCACAGGCCATCTTCAAGGGCACGCAGGTGGACGGCATCTATTCTGCCGATCCGAAGAAGGTTCCGGATGCGACCCGCTTTGACGAGTTGACGCATTCCGAGGTTCTTGCCAAGGGCTTGGCAGTGATGGACGTTGCAGCCGTTGCACTGGCCCGTGAGAACCATATTCCGATCATCGTCTTCTCGATCCACGAGAAGGGCGGTTTTGCACAGATATTGACCGGCGGCGGCCGCAAGACCATCGTGCACGATAAATAATCAGTGTGAGGTGATTCCGTATTCCGGAATTTTGCCTTTGCTGCCTGAAAAAGATGGAGTGAAAAATGAGTGGTGTTGACCTCAATGACATCAAGCGTCGTATGGATGGCGCAATTAACGCATTCAAGAGCGATATCGCGTCCCTGCGTACGGGCCGTGCTTCGGCCAACATTCTTGATCCGGTAACAGTTGATGCCTATGGTTCGCGTGTTCCGCTCAATCAGGTGGCCAACATTACCGTTCCAGAATCACGCATGCTTGGCGTGTCCATCTGGGACAAGACCATGGTTGGTGCTGTTGACCGCGCCATCCGCGAATCCAACCTCGGCCTGAACCCGATCGTTGACGGTCAGAACCTGCGTATTCCTCTGCCTGAGCTGAACGAAGAGCGCCGCAAGTCGCTCGTCAAGGTCGCGCATGATTATGCGGAAAAGTCCAAGGTTGCTATTCGCCACGTTCGCCGTGACGGCATGGACGACCTGAAAAAAGCCGAAAAGGATGGCGACATCGGCCAGGACGAGAGCCGTTCGCTTTCTGAAAAGGTGCAGAAAATGACGGATGATACCATTACGGATATCGACCGCTTGCTTTCTGAAAAGGAAAAGGAAATCATGCAGGTTTGATGGCGTATTTACAGCCTCGTTACACTGCAGTCTTAATGCTTTTCGTGTCCGTTTTTGTTGACTTGGATCCCCATGCCAAACGTTGATAGTTCTTCTATTCCCGAGCATGTTGCCATCATTATGGATGGTAATGGACGCTGGGCAAAGCAACGTGGCCTTCCTCGTGTCATGGGACACAAGCGAGGCGTTGAGGCTGTGCGCGAGGTTGTGCGTGCATCTGCTGATTATGGCATCAGGTATCTGACCCTGTTTGCCTTTTCCTCTGAAAACTGGCGCCGTCCGGAAGCCGAGATCAATGATCTCCTGGGCCTCCTGAAGGCGTTCATCCGCCGTGACCTGGCTGATCTGCATCGCTCGAACGTGCGCGTTCGGGTGATTGGTGAGCGCACAAATCTCGGTTCGGACATCAAGTCTCTGTTGCTGGAGGCTGAAGAAACCACACGCAATAACACCGCGCTGACGCTGGTGATTGCGTTTAATTACGGCTCGCGCGATGAGATTGCGCGTGCTGTCGCTGGCATGGCGCGGGATGTTGCTGCGGGACTTCTGTCTCCCGCCGACATTACCCCCGACAGCATCTCGGCACGGCTGGATACGGCCGGTATTCCAGACCCCGACCTGATTATTCGCACCAGCGGCGAAGAGCGTCTGTCCAACTTCCTTCTGTGGCAGGCCGCTTATTCCGAACTGGTATTTGTCCCGGACTTCTGGCCAGACTTTGATCGCCAACACTTCATGGCAGCCCTAGAGCAGTACAGATTGCGTGACCGCCGCTTTGGCGGGTTGACCGCGCAGGCTGCTGTGGCTGGTGCCTGATGAGCCGTGAACTCAAGCTGCGGATCGTTTCCGCATTGGTCATGGCTGCGGTCATTCTGTTCGCAACATGGAACGGCGGAATGATCTTCCGTTTCGTTGCGGCGGCTATTGCCTTGTTGATCTATTACGAGTGGACCAAGATCACCAAGCTCGGTGAGACCAACCCTGCCGGTTATTCCTGGGGCTGGTTTGCCATTGCCGTCATTGCCGGCAATACGCTGTTTGGTGAACCGTCTCTCGACCTGCCATTGTTGTGCGGTTTCACCCTGACGGCGACGATTTTCCCCATTCTGCGCGGCAAGAACTGGTGGCTGGTGGGCGGCATTGTCTACGCCGGCCTCAGCGGCATTTCGCTGGCAGCCATCCGTGGCGATGATTTCCCCGGCCTCGTGTCGATGCTTTTCATCTTCGCGGTTGTCTGGGGAACCGACATCCTGGCCTACTTCGTGGGCAGGGCAATTGGCGGTCCAAAGCTTGCGCCATCCATCTCGCCCGGCAAGACCTGGTCAGGCGCGATTGGTGGTACGGTTTCTGCCGTTATTGCCGGTGGTATCGTGGCCTATGCCTATAAGGGCGAGCTGAGTTTTAGCGTGATTTTGCTGGCCGTGGTCTTGTCTGCCTTCAGTCAGATCGGTGATCTGTTCGAATCATTTATCAAGCGCCGTTTCGGCGTGAAGGATTCCAGCCATTTGATCCCTGGTCATGGCGGGGTTATGGACCGGGTTGACGGACTTGTTTTCGCCTGCTTTACCGTATTTGTAATCGCGGTTGTCCATGCCGCCTACACCGGTTACGCACCCGGTTCGACTGGTGGGCTTCTGCTGGGCTTTTGATTCGCAGATATTTCGCAATCGTGTGAAGAACGGAAGTTATGATGAGTGTGCTGATGTCGGTGCTGGGTTTCCTCGGGGGCTATATTGTTCCGTTCATCCTCGTGCTCACGGTTCTGGTTTTTGTGCATGAGATGGGCCACTACCTCGTCGGTCGCTGGTCTGGTGTGCGTGTAACCGCCTTTGCCGTCGGTTTCGGCCCAGAACTTCTCGGCTACACTGACAAGCACGGCACGCGTTGGAAACTTTGCGCAATTCCGCTTGGCGGCTATGTAAAATTCTTCGGCGATGAAGACGCAGCCAGCAAACCGGACAGCGATGGCCTGTCCAGAATGTCGCTGGAAGAGCGCAACCAGACGCTGGCCGGCGCAAAACTGTGGAAAAGAGCGGCGACTGTTGCCGCCGGTCCCATCGCCAACTTCATTCTCGCCATTGCGATCTTTGCCGTCATGTTCGGCATTTACGGTCGCACGGTTGCTGATCCTGTCGTGGCTGAAGTGCGCGAAAACAGTGCCGCGGCCGTCGCCGGTGTCTTGCCAGGTGACCGCCTTATCGCGCTTGATGGCAACCGCGTTGCAACCTTCGAGGATGTGCGTCGCTACATCAGCATTCGTCCGGGTTCGCAGGTCGATGTGACGATCGAGCGTGGTGGCCAGCAGCAGGTTTTGAAGATGGTGCCGGAGCGCACCGACACGACTGACCAGTTCGGCAACAAGATCGAATTGGGCATCATTGGCATCGTAACCAACCAGGATAGCGGCAATTTCCGCCATATTACCTATACGCCAATCGAGGCGCTGGGTGAGGGCGTGCGCGAGACCGGACAGATCGTCACCGGTACATTCCGCTATATCGGTAATCTTGTCATGGGTCGCATGAAACCCGATCAATTGGGCGGTCCTGTGCGGGTCGCACAAGCTTCGGGCCAGATGGCAACTCTAGGTGTTTCTGCAGTTATCCAGTTGGCGGCGGTCCTGTCGGTTTCGATAGGCTTGCTTAACCTTATGCCTGTTCCGGTTCTGGACGGCGGCCACTTAGTATTCTATGCGGTCGAGGCAGTGCGGGGGCGGCCATTGGGTGCTGGCGCACAGGAAGTTGCGTTTAGGATAGGGCTTGCCATGATTTTCAGCCTTATGGTATTTGCGACATGGAATGATATCAGCAGCTTGCTCGGGTAAGGTGCGTATTTAAGTAGTTTTGTTAGTCGATTGTTTACTATGTTTTCACGCCGTCGTGGCGATTTGGTCACGCGAGGCGACGAAGTAAACAGAAATTAACGTTGGCGCTTGCTTGTAGAGGAAAAGCAGGTAAAACGACGCAGATGGCCGGAGTCGGGTTCTGCCCGCTGAGGGACAACGGGAAAAGGTAAGAAGTGAAAATGAAGGCTGGTTCAAGATTTTTGAACGCGGTATCGGCGGTTGCGCTATCTGCTGGTGTTGCTTCGGTTGTGGGCGTGGGAGTGCTTGCTTCTTCGGGTGTTGCTAACGCTGCTGTTATTAACAGAGTGGATGTGCGTGGCGCTGAACGGGCAGGGGCTGATGCCGTTCGTTCCAACATCACGATCCAACCCGGCAAGAACTTTTCCAACGCTGATATCGATGAATCCGTAAAGCGTCTTTACGCGACGGGTTACTTCTCTGGCGTCAGCATGAGCGTTTCCGGCAGCACACTGGTTGTGACTGTCAGCGAAAACCAGCTGGTCAACCAGGTTGTTTTCAACGGTAACCGCAAGATCAAGGATGACAAGCTGTCTGGTGTCGTGCAGACCCAGCCGCTCGGCCCTTACGATCCTTCGCTGGTAACCGCTGATATCGAGCGTATCAAGCAGGCTTATTCTGCAATCGGTCGTAGCGACGTTGAAGTCACGACGCAGACGGTAACGGTCGGCGAAGGCCGCGTTAACCTCGCATTCGTGATCAACGAAGGCGAGCGCACCAAGATTGCACGCATCGATTTCGTTGGTAACAAGGCTTACAGCGACGGCCGCCTCGCAGCCGTTCTGTCGACCAAGAAGTCCAACATGCTGTCGTTCCTGACCCGTAAGGACGTTTACAGCGAAGACAAGTTGCGCACCGACGAAGAAACACTGCGTCAGTTCTACTACGACCGTGGTTATGCTGACTTCCGCGTTGTTTCGTCTGAAGCCGTTCTGGACGAGCAGTCCAACGAATACACAATCACCGTTACGGTTGAAGAAGGCCCACGTTACGACTTCGGTCCTGTTGCGGTCGAATCGACAGTTGACGGCGTTGACTCCGGTGAACTGCAGGGTCTGCTGGAAAGCCGCGAAGGCAATCATTACAGCGCCACCAATGTTCAGAAGAGCATGGAATCCATTTCCAAGCGTGTTGCTGCAGCCGGTTATCCATTTGCACGCGTTACGCCACGTGGTGACCGTAACTTCGGCAACAACACGATTGGTGTGACCTACATCGTTGACCAGGGCGAGCGCGCTTACGTTGAGCGTATCGAAATCCGTGGCAACACCCGTACACGTGACTACGTTATCCGTCGCGAGTTCGACATCAGCGAAGGCGATGCGTTCAACCAGCAGGTTGTAACAGCTGCCAAGCGTCGTCTTGAAGCTCTTGGTTACTTCGCCAACGTCAACATTTCCACAGCTCCGGGCAGCGCTGCTGACCGCGTTGTGATCGTTGTTGATGTTGAAGATCAGCCAACAGGTTCGTTCGGTATCGGTGCAGGTTACTCCGAATCGGATGGCGTTCTGCTCGAAGCTTCGGTTGAAGAAAAGAACTTCCTCGGTCGCGGCCAGTTCATTCGTCTGGCAGTCGGCGCTGGTGAAGACAACGCTCGTACCTACAACCTTTCGTTCACCGAGCCTTATTTCCTCGGTTACCGTCTGGCAGCTGGTTTCGACGTGTTCCGCAGCCAGAGCTCGAGCGAAGACTACTACGATTATACGGAACAGGGCTTCACGCTTCGCGTAACCGCTCCAATTACCGAAGAGTTGGCAACAACCTTCCGCTACACCTACAAGGACTTCGAGTACGAGGGTGACGGCAATTGGGAAGCTGGATCTAACTTGGCGGAGCCATACAAGGATTTGATCAGAGGTGGAAAATGGAGCCAGTCCGTTATTTCCAACACGATCAACTACAACACGCTGGATGACCGCCAGACACCACGCTCCGGTTGGCAGGCGCTGTTGACCAACGAATTTGCGGGTATCGGCGGTGACTCCGAATACTACAAGATCTACGGTAAGGCTCGTTATTACCACACGCTTTCGGATGAGTTCGACATCATCGGCTCTCTGACTGCAGCTGCTGGTTACGTTGTTCCGACCGGCGACAATCTGTACGTCTTCGACCAGTTCAAGATCGGTGGACGCCAGATCCGCGGCTTCGAAAACGACGGTATCGGTCCACGTATCGACGGCGACTCGATTGGCGGCACGACCTACTTCACCGTTTCGGCTGAAGCAACGTTCCCAATGCCGGGTATTCCTGAAGACGTCGGTCTGCGCGGCGCGGTTTATGCCGACGCTGGTACGCTGTACGGCAACAAGACGGGCTACGCTTCCGAAGGTGAAAGCAGTGCACTGCGCGCTTCCGCTGGTATCGGTATCATCTGGGCATCACCTTTTGGACCACTGCGTGTTGACTATGCAGTACCGTTCATGAAGGAAGACTATGACGAGGAACAGCGTTTCCGGTTTGGAATCTCGAACAACTTCTGATATCGGCAGTCCAGAACTGCGAGTTTGAACTGTTCTGGAGTTCCCTGTTGATGGACTATAATGAATTTTTTCCGCCCCATGATGGGATTAAGCTGGCCAAACTGGCTGAAATGCTTGGGGCGGAACTCTCGGAACCGAACGAGGGTGAACGTATCGTTCGTTCGGTAGCTCCGGTTTATCGTGCTGCGCCTGATCAGGTCTGTTACATCCTGTCGCGCAAGAACCGGGCCGAGCTTGAAACATGCAATGCTGCAGCCATCATTTGTGATGTCGCGCTGAAAAGCCTCATTCCCGCACATATTCCTGCTCTTTTGACCAAGGTGCCCCACACGGCCTTTGCCAATGCCGGTGCAATCCTGCATCCCATTGCCATGCAGCCGTCGCCGGTTGTCGACGTTGTCGGCGATATTTCGCCTGCCGCGCATGTCGATCCGACTGCACGATTGGAAGAGGGCGTAATTGTCGAGCCGATGGCCGTTATCGGCGCGCGCGCCAATATTGGTGCCGGTACCCGAATCGGTGCAGGCGCGATCATCGGCTCTGATGTCAAAATCGGTCGCAATTGCACGATTGCCGCCGGCGCCAGCGTTCTGGCCGCCCTGATTGGCAACAATGTCATTTTGCACAATGGTGCGCGTATCGGCCAGGACGGCTTCGGTTACGCACCGGGCCCGCGCGGCATGTTGAAGATCGTGCAGGTTGGCCGCGTTATCATTCAGGACCATGTTGAAGTGGGCGCCAACACCACCATCGACCGTGGCACCATGGATGACACGGTGATTGGTGAAGGCACCAAGATCGACAATCAGGTCCAGATTGGCCACAACGTGCGTATCGGCCGCCATTGCGGCATCGTCAGCAAGGTTGGCATTGCCGGCAGCACCCGCATCGGTGACGGCGTGATGATCGGTGGTGCCGCAGGCATCAATGGTCATATTTCTATTGGAGACGGCGTGCAGATTGCTGCGATGAGCGGTGTTATGGCTGATGTACCGGCCGGTGCTCGTTACGGCGGCGCACCCGCACGTCCTATGAAACAATATCTGCGTGATATGGCCGAGCTTTTGGCCCGGGCGGATGAAAGAGATAAAAAAACAGGAGAAAAAAATGGCTGATGGCGAGGGGATTACGCTTGGATCCGCGGATATCAAGGAAATCATGCGGCTTTTGCCGCACCGTTATCCGTTTTTGCTGATTGACCGCATTGTACAGATTGATGGCGACAACTCCGCCATCGGCATCAAGAACGTGACGGTCAACGAGCCACATTTTACCGGTCACTTCCCTGACCAGCCGATCATGCCAGGCGTTCTGCTGGTGGAAGCCATGGCGCAGACCGCAGGTGCGATCTGCTCGCGCAAGCAGGGCGGCGGCGGCAACCTGGTCTATTTTATGACCATCGACAATGCCCGTTTCCGCAAGCCGGTTGTGCCGGGTGACCGCGTGGAGTTCCATGTCGTCAAGCAGAAGCAGCGCGGCAATGTCTGGAAGTTCCATTGCGATGCCAAGGTTGATGGCGTTCTGGTTGCTGAAGCCGACATCGGCGCGATGATGGTGCCAGAGGGCCAGCAATGAGTGTTATTGCCGCTTCAGCCAAAATTCATCCGATGTCATTCATCGAAGATGGAGCCGTCATCGGTCAAAATGTGTCGATCGGACCATTTTGCCATGTAGGCCCGAAAGTTGTGCTGGGTGATAACGTGCAGCTGGTGAGCCATGTCGTAGTTCTCGGCAGAACCACGGTCGGCAAGGGTACCATCATTTGGCCGTCGGCAGTGATTGGCGGCGATTCGCAAAGTGCCCATCACAGCGCCGTTGATACCACGCTGGTGATTGGCGAGAACTGCACGATCCGCGAAGGCGTGACCATGAACACCGGCACGGTGGAACATGGCGGCACCACGATTGTTGGCGACAACAATCTGTTCCTGGCCTATTCGCACGTCGCGCATGATTGCCGTCTGGGCAACAACATCATCCTGTCCAACAATGTCATGCTGGCTGGCCACGTCACCGTTGGTGACCGCGCCATTCTGGGCGGCGGCAGCGCCGTGCACCAGTTCACCCGCATTGGCAGACAGGCGTTTATCGGCGGTCTCTCGGCGGTCAGCTATGATGTCATTCCCTATGGTATGCTGAACGGCAACCCCGGTGTGCTCAGCGGCCTCAACGTTGTTGGCATGACCCGCTCGGGCGTTGAACGTTCCGAAGTGCACCGCGTTCGTCGCGCCTACAAGGCGATCTTCGAAGGCGAAGGTTCGGCACGTGCCAATGCGGCCGCCATCCGTGATGAATATCTGGATTGCCCGCAGGTCATCGAAATTCTTGATTTTATCGGCGCGGATAGCGACCGGGCCCTGTCGTCGCCATTCAGAGGCAAATAACCGTGGCAAGCGGTGATCGGCTGGCCATTATCGCAGGAAGCGGTCTGCTGCCCCATTATGTGGCAAAGGCAGCCGTCGATGAAGGGGAAAGCCCCTTCATCGTGCGCCTGAAGAATGAAGCCGATCTGAACTGGGATGGCTATGAAAGCGAGATTATCGGCGTCGGTGATCTCGCAGGCCTTGAGCGGATTTTCAAAAACAACGGCATCGGCCGCGTCGTGCTGTCGGGCGGCGTAAAACGTCGTCCGGAATGGCGGGAAATCCATCCCAACCTCAAATCTCTCTTAAAAATTCCGTCCGTCATCAAAACCCTTCTGGCGAAGGGCGATGACGCCGTGCTGCAAATGGTGATGAAACTCATCGAGGCGCAGGGCTGCCGCGTGCTGGGCGCCCATGAGATCGTGCCCGGCCTGCTGGCCGTGACTGGCCCAATGGGTGCGAGGGCGCCTGACAAGGCCGACCAAGACGATATCAGTAAAGCCATGCATGCCGCCAAGACCATTGGTCTGTTGGATGTGGGGCAGGGTGCTGTCTCCGTTGGTGGCCGTATCGTGGCGCTGGAGGGTGTTGAAGGCACCGATGCCATGCTGGAGCGTGTGGCGCACTTGCGTGCCAATGGCCGTATTTCGCAGCGTCGCAAGGGCGTGCTGGTCAAGCTGTGCAAACCGCAGCAGGATGTACGCGCCGATCTGCCAACCATCGGACCCTCAACCATTGCCAATGCTGCCAAGGCCGGACTTGCCGGAATTGCGGTGGAGGCGGGGCGTTCGCTGGTTCTCGACCGCGAAACCATGTTGAGAGATGCCGATCAGGCAGGCATATTTGTATGCGGCATCGATATGTCGCTGGGCGGAGACTTTAGGGGATGAGCGATACACTCAAGGTTGGCGTCATTGCCGGTGAAGTCTCGGGCGACCTGTTGGGCGCCGATCTGATCCGCGCCCTCAAATTACAATATCCCGGCACGATCGAACTTGTCGGTGTTGGCGGTGACGCACTAGAGGCGGAAGGCGTGAACTCGCTGTTCGACTTCTCCGAACTGTCGATCATGGGTTTCACGCAGGTGCTGGCCAAGCTGCCAAAACTTCTGTCGCGCATCAAGCAGACGGCCAATGCGATTATCGCCGCAAAACCCGATGTTCTGCTGATCATCGACAGTCCCGATTTTACCCACCGCGTGGCAAAACGCGTGCGTGCCGCTCTACCATCGCTGCCTGTGGTCAATTACGTGTGCCCAAGCGTCTGGGCGTGGAAGGAATACCGCGCGCAGGCCATGTTGTCCTATGTCGACCATGTGCTGGCGGTATTGCCGTTTGAGCCTGAGGTCATGCAGCGCCTTGGTGGCCCTAAAACCACCTTTGTCGGCCATCGCCTGAGCGTTGAACCCAACCTGCTCGCCGTGCGCAATGAGCGCAATCAGAGGCTGGAGGCAGGGGCGGACCGGACGAAAACCGTGCTTTTGTTACCCGGCTCACGATCGGCCGAGATTTCCAAGCTGATGCCCGCATTTGCGCAGGCTGCGCAGTCCTATGTCGAGCGCAACGGCGATACGGAATTTGTACTGCCGACCGTCAAGAGACGCGAAGCGCTGGTCCGGCAGTTTGCCGCCAGCTGGCCGCAAAACATCAAGCTGACCATAAGTGCCGAGAGCGATTTCAAATGGTCGTCCTTTGCCAAGGCAGATGCCGCCATCGCCGCATCCGGCACGGTCATTCTGGAACTGGCGCTGGCCGGCGTGCCAGCCGTATCGGTCTACAAGACCGACTGGCTGTTTACGATGCTTAGCAAACGTATCAAAACCTGGACAGGCGCGCTTCCGAACCTGATTGCCGATTACGTGGTTGTGCCAGAATATATCAACGAGGTGGTGCGTCCCGGTTCCATGGTGCGCTGGCTGGAGCGCTTATCTTCCGACACGACTCAGCGCCGGGCCATGCTGGAAGGTTACGCGCTGGTGCAGCAGCGCCTGCACACCGAACGTTCGCCGGGTGAACGCGCGGCAGAAATCCTGCTGGATGTCGTGAATGCCCGCAATCCGGCTCGGAATTAACCTCAAAACCCACCTCTTTGAGGCTTGGTTCACCATTCCCTCGGCATTTCCGCAAAATATCTCATAAACGAACGAAAGCAGCCACCGATAGCCTTGCGGTTGCTGGCGGTTGGGAGTACCGCAGAACGACATATCTGTGCCTGCTTCGGCCGCACATCTTCTCTGCGCATACAATTCTGCCCCAATTTTTCGCCTTCATCACGTTCTGACACTGTCGAAAGTCTGCCAATGAATACGGGTTTTCTTCTGGGATTGCTTGCTTACGCCAGCTTTTCGGGGGGAGACGCCCTGATCAAATCGCTTGGCGGCAAGGTCAGTGTGTTTGAGATCGGCTTTTTCAGCATTTTGTTTTCCGCCTCGATCATCTTTTTCACCAAGCCGAAGGACGAGCGCTGGCGTGAGTTCTGGCGTATCAGCCGGCCATGGGCGGTGCATGGCCGTGCGATTTCCGGCTTGCTGGCCGGTATTCTCGGAATCTATGCCTTCACCACCATTCCGCTGGCCGAAGCCTATGCGCTGATCTTCCTGTCGCCGCTGTTCGTTACCATTCTCTCGGCGCTGGTGCTGAAGGAGGATATTGGCATCTGGCGCTGGGCCGCCGTTTGTGCCGGCATTGTCGGGGTGATGATGGTGGTGCGTCCCGGTTTTCGTGAACTGCACCTTGGCCACGCCGCAGCGGTTGCCGTGGCCTTTCTCGCAGGCCTGACCATCGTGCTTTTGCGCTCATTGGCGGGCAAGGAAAAACGCACCTCGATCATGGGCGTGCTGTTGATCTACGGCCTGTTGTTTAACGGCCTTGCCTCGGTTCCCACCTTCCAGATGCCGGAGTTGAAATATTTCGGCGTGTTCGCGTTGATCGGCACCTTTACGGCCATCGGCCAGATTACCCTGCTGATTGCCACCAAGATTGCGCCAGCCAGCCAGATTGCGCCCTCGCATTATTCGCAAATCCTCTGGGCGGTGGCGATTGGATCGCTGTTTTTCGGCGAATATCCGGACCAGCTGGCGGTCGCCGGTCTGGTGGTTATTGCCGGTGCTGGCCTGCTGACGATGTTCCGTGAAAAAATCCGCTTGGGCACCGTGCGCTGGAACCCGTTTTTCCGCAATCGGCTGTGAACCGGCGACAGTCTCAATCTTTATTCCTGAAAACGTTCTGATCGGTTACAGTGCGTCAACAAATGCGTGGCTTGTGGCCATTAAGCCTATGGCTTCATAACGATCCCATCAGATGACCGAATGAGGATCTTAACATGCTTGTCGACGGAAAATGGACTTCAGATTGGCACCCTGTTCAGGCGACGGATGCCAAGGGCGGTTTCGTGCGCCAGACATCCGGGTTCCGTCATTGGGTCACTGCGGATGGTTCGGCAGGACCGACAGGTGAGGGTGGTTTCAAGGCAGAAGCGGGTCGTTACCATCTCTATGTCGCGCTGATCTGCCCCTGGGCATCACGCACGTTGATTGGCCGCAATCTTAAGAAACTGCAGGACGTGATTTCCGTTTCAGTCGTCGAGCCCTCCATCTCGGATGAAGGCTGGCGTTTTGGTGACTATCCCGGTGCAAACCGCGACGAGATCAATGGCAAGTCCTACATGCATCAGATCTATACCAGCGCAGACCCGCATTACACCGGTCGCGCCACCGTGCCCGTGTTGTGGGACAAACAGACAGACACCATCGTCAACAATGAATCTGCGGATATTCTGCGTATGCTGAATTCCGGTTTTGGAGATCTGGCCGACAATTCGTTTGATCTGTACCCGACGCATTTGCGTGCCGAGATCGATGCGCTGAACGAGCGCATTTACCCCAACCTCAACAATGGTGTGTACCGCGCCGGTTTTGCCACCACACAAGGTGCTTATGACGAGGCCTTTGCCGATGTGTTCAAAACGCTGGAAGAGCTGGAAACCCGCCTTGAGCGTAAGGGTCCGTTCCTGTTCGGTGACACGGTCACCGAAACCGACATCCGCCTGTTTGTAACGCTGGTGCGGTTTGATGCGGCCTATTACGGCCTGTTCAAATGCAATCTGAAGCGCATTGCGGATTATCCGGCCCTCAGCCGCTTCCTCAATGAGATGCTTGATGTGCCGGGCGTGCGTGAAACCGTCAGTATCGACCACATCAAGCGCGGTTATTATTCGATCAAGGCGCTCAACCCGACGCAGATCGTGCCTGTTGGCCCTGATCTGCCGGGTCTAGCACCGGTTTCGCTATCCTAAGGGAGGTTGTCATGACATCCAATTCTACACGCAAACTGGTTATCGGTCTGCACGGCGTTGGCAGCAATGGCGCAAACCTTGCGCCATTGGGGCAGTTTTTGCGCCAGTCGACCCCGGACATGGATTTTGAAAGCCCGGACGCGCCATTCAGCTTTGGCAATGGCCCGGGCCGGCAATGGTTCAGTATCGATGGCGTGACAGAAGCCAACCGCCCTCAGCGCGTCGTGGAGGCGCGTGCAGCCTTTGATGAAGTGCTGGGCGATATTATTGCCCGCCACGCGCTGACGAGCAACCTCGACCGCGTGGCGCTGGTTGGGTTTTCGCAAGGCTCCATCATGGCGCTGGATGCGGTGGCATCAGGCAGATGGCCTGTGGCGGCTGTGGTGGCCTTTTCCGGCAGGCTCGCCTCACCGGAACCCTATGCGCCGTCGGAGAGCACACGCCTGTCGCTCATTCACGGCACGGCCGATCACGTCATGCCATTTGCCGAAAGTGAAAAAGCAAAGGCAGCGCTGGCCAAGGCAGGCATCAGTGCCGAGTTGCACACGCTGCCCGGTGTTGGCCACACAATTTCGCAGGACGGCGCGGTGATTGCCGCCAACTTCCTTCTGACTGCCTTTGGCGCCAGGGCCTGAACCTTCCAGCAATAGGGTGTCTGCGGGGCGGCCTGTGGCAGCCCCTAGCGACTGACCTCACTCAATAGCCATGTCTGGAAGGCGCGCGCCAGCATGTTGTCCTGCCGACCCTCTGGGGTGGCGATGTAATAGCTGTTATCGGTGGTCAACGGCAGGTCAAATAGCACCTGCAATCGGCCGGATGCCAGCTCGGCCTCAATGAGGTAACGCGGCAGAAGGGCAATGCCCATGCCGCTGGCCGCCGCTTCTATCACCATGGAGAACTGGTCAAAACGGTTGCCGCGAAAGGCATTGTCGGCCGTGACCTTGCTCATCTCGAACCATTCCGACCACAGTTTGGGCCGGGTGGTCAGGTGCAGCAGCGGCATGGTCTGCAGATCAGTGGGGTTGGCGATGGTCGCCTTCGCCAACAGCGAAGGGCTGGCCACAGGCAGGATCACCTCATTGCACAGAAAGGTGCAGGTGCCATGCGCCCAGACCGGCTGTCCGTAATGAATGGCAAGGTCAAACCCTTCCTCGTCAAAATCAAACGGGTGCGAACGCGACGCAACGGTGATGACCGTATCGGGGTGGCTCTCGATGAACTTGTTGAGACGCGGCATCAGCCAGCGACTACCAAAGGTCGGCAGGGAGGCAATCGACAGGGCAGAGCCGGACTCGCCTGATGCAACAGCGCGCACCATCAACTGTTCGGACTGCTGCAAAAGGCGCTGCACATCGGGTAAAAACTTGCGTCCGGCCTGTGACAGTACCACGCGTCGCCTGATGCGCTCAAACAACTGCATGCCGGTTTGCGCTTCCAGATCACGGATCTGGCGGCTGATGGCACTTTGTGTCAGGTTCAGTTCTTCGGCGGCCCGTGTGAAGTTGCCATGCCGTGCCGCACACTCGAAAGCCTGCAAGGTCACGATGTCAGGTATCAGGCGGCGTCTGGGGTCCATTATTCCGATCTCGCATCAACATAATTGGTTTCGTCATTTGAAACCGGTCAATCCTGGCGTATATGATTACGAGAAAGAATAAACTGGCACTTTTCGTCAAGTGGGAAACGACAGCATGTCGTGCAAAATCCATGGGTTTTGCAATAACGACATGCGTAAAACAAACAGCCAAGGCCCGTAACAAATAACAGGTTTTGGCCTGTTCAGGCCCGCGACACGGTAAAGAAGACCGAAAATTGAAGTGCAGGGCAGAGTGTTTTTCTCCAGTATGGATGAAGCGCCGCCACTGCGGGGAAAATGGAGCTTAAAATGGACGCAGCAACCCAGAAAATCGATGTGGTAAAGGAAGCAGCAAGCCTGCTGGAAAAGATGGGCGTTTCGTCCAGCCTTTACACTGGCGGTAACATGCCATCCTTCAGCCCGGTGACCGGCCAGAAGGTTGCAGACCTCAAGACCGTGTCGGTCGCTGAAGTGGCAAAGGTGGTTGAAAAGGCTGATGCTGCCTTCAAGGCATGGCGTCTGGTGCCGGCACCACGCCGTGGCGAACTTATTCGCCTGCTGGGTGAGGAACTGCGCGCCTTCAAGACCGATCTTGGTCGTCTCGTATCATTGGAAGCCGGCAAGATCCCGTCCGAAGGTCTCGGCGAAGTCCAGGAAATGATCGATATCTGCGATTTCGCGGTTGGTCTGTCCCGCCAGCTTTATGGCCTGACCATTGCGACAGAACGTCCCGGCCACCGCATGATGGAAACCTGGCATCCCCTCGGTGTTGTCGGCGTTATCTCCGCCTTCAACTTCCCGGTCGCTGTCTGGTCGTGGAATGCGGCGCTGGCGCTGGTCTGCGGCAACACGGTCGTGTGGAAGCCGTCTGAAAAGACGCCGCTGACGGCGCTTGCCGTTCAGGGCATTTTCGAGCGCGCCGCTGCCCGTTTTGGCGATGCGCCAGAGGGGCTGAGCCAGGTGCTGATTGGAGACCGTTTTGTCGGTGAAGCACTGGTTGACCACCCGAAGGTGCCGCTGGTGTCTGCCACCGGTTCCACCCGCATGGGCCGCGAGGTTGGTCCACGCCTTGCCAAGCGTTTTGCCCGTTCCATTCTGGAGCTTGGCGGCAACAATGCCGGTATCGTTTGCCCATCGGCCGATCTCGACATGGCACTGCGCGCCATCGCTTTTGGCGCCATGGGCACCGCTGGCCAGCGCTGCACGACCCTGCGTCGTCTGTTTGTGCATGACAGCGTGTACGACCAGCTCGTGCCACGCCTCAAGAAGGCCTACAGCTCGGTGTCCGTCGGCAACCCGCTGGAAACCTCCTCGCTGGTCGGTCCGCTGATCGATAAGGCGGCCTTTGACGGCATGCAGAAGGCGCTCGGTGAAGCCAAGAACCACGGCGGTACGGTTCTTGGTGGTGAACGTGTCGATACGGGCGCCGCTGACGGTTATTACGTCAAGCCTGCTCTGGTGGAAATGCCAAAGCAGGACGGCCCTGTGCTGGAAGAAACCTTCGCACCTATTCTCTACGTGATGAAGTACAGCGATTTTGACGCTGTGATCGATGATCACAATGCCGTTTCCGCTGGCCTGTCGTCGTCGATCTTCACCCGCGACCTGCAGGAATCGGAACGCTTCTTGTCTGCTGATGGTTCGGA
Organism: Rhizobium sp. BIGb0125; assembly: GCF_024810055.1. NCBI lineage: Bacteria > Pseudomonadati > Pseudomonadota > Alphaproteobacteria > Hyphomicrobiales > Rhizobiaceae > Rhizobium > Rhizobium sp. BIGb0125. The sequence continues at coordinate 669,569 of NZ_JANUDV010000003.1, read as the reverse complement.
TTGCGGTATTGCCAACGTCAATATCGGCACGTCAGGTGCAGAAATCGGTGGCGCCTTTGGTGGCGAAAAGGAAACCGGCGGCGGCCGTGAGTCCGGCTCGGATGCGTGGAAGGCCTATATGCGCCGCGCAACCAACACCATCAACTACTCCAAGGCCTTGCCACTGGCGCAGGGCGTGTCCTTCGATATCGAATAATAGAGCCGCAAAGGGCAGGGCGGCGACATGCCGCTCGGTCGTGGTGATTAAATGTGAAAAGGCCGGGGCGTGATGCTTCGGCCTTTTGTTTTGTGCTGGGTTGTTTGTGGAGCGCGCAAAGGGTCGATCTAGGCGGCCCTCATCTCTGTGCTTGTCACAGAGATCCAGTCATCCCAAGTCCTTGGGATGAAAGACCATCTTTCCGCCGCGCAGACGCGCGTTTGCTAGATTCCCGTGACAAGCACGGGAATTGTCTGTCCGATTTATGCTTTAATGCTTGAGAAGTTGGATGCTCCCCGAGGTGGCCACCCCGAGGAGCATGCGGTCGTGCGCCCGAACGGGAGTTGGTCTCATCGACCGTCCTCATGATGGGCCGCGGCCGCACCAGCTTTGCATCGCTTGTTGACTTGAATGGGACGGTTTGCACCGCGCCCGCAGACAATGCCAAGCATGGAGCTCCATCATGAACCCGAATGCCGATAAAATCCAGTTCGCCCTTGGCTGTGACGTTGCCAAGGACACCATCACCTTCTTCGACAGCCAGACGAGAGAAACCTTCACCATCTCCAACACCACTGGCGCACTCAAAACCGCGCTCAAATCCTATGCAGGATGCCTCGATATGCTCGCCGTGTGCGAGGCGACCGGCGGTTATGAAGACCTGCTGCTGGATACTCTAAAAGACCTTTCCATCCCCGCACATCGCGCCGATGCGGCAAAGGTAAAAGCCTTCATCCGCTCCTGTGGCACAAGGGCAAAAACAGACCCGATCGATGCGCGCCACATCGCCGAATATGGCCTTGCCCGGAGCGCGAACCTGTCTCTCTGGCAGGCTGAAGCCCCTGATAACGCGAAGATAAAGCTGCTTGTGCGCCGCCGCGACGATCTTGTTAACATGCGGGTTCAGGAGGAAAACCGCCTCAAAGCCCCGCGCAACAAACCGATAGCCAAAGAGATTGCAAGCCATGTTGCCGAGATCAAACGGCGCATCGCCACCCTCGACAAACAGATCGAGGCGATCGTTCAGAATAATCAACGCATGAAGGAGCGACAGGTGATCCTGCTTGGGGTTCCTGGTATCGGCAAGGTGATTGCCCCGGTGTTGCTCGCTCTTATGCCGGAGCTGGGTCACATCGACCGCAAGAAGGCTGCAAGCCTGGCCGGGTGTGCGCCCCATCCAAGAGATAGCGGCACCTATCGCGGGCGTCGTTTTGCAACAGGTGGACGCCGGCAGTTACGGCCACTGCTGTTCATCGCAGCAATGGCTGCCAGCATAAGCAGGACCCATCTTGCGCAAACCTACAAACGTCTACTGGCCGCAGGCAAATCCAAACTCACAGCGCTCGGTGCCCTCATGCGCCACATCATCGTCATCGCAAATGCAAGGCTCAAAGAGTACGAAAACAATCAATCAAGACTGACTTGATGAGGGTCGAGAGGTGTTGCCTGCCAGCGAGCAAGGCCTGAATCCCGCGCATAAAAAAACACCGGCGAGAGCGCCGGTGTTTTGTGTCATTCACTAACCAATCAGCGCTTGGAGACTGGTACGTAATCGCGCTGTGGTGCGCCGGTGTAGAGCTGGCGCGGACGGCCGATACGCTGCTGCGGATCTTCGATCATTTCGTTCCACTGGGCAATCCAGCCGACGGTACGTGCCAGAGCAAACAGAACCGTGAACATGGTTGTGGGGAAGCCGAGAGCCTTCAGCGTGATGCCGGAGTAGAAGTCGACGTTCGGGTACAGCTTCTTTTCGACGAAGTACGGATCGGACAGGGCGATCTTTTCCAGTTCCAGAGCAACCTGCATGATTGGGTCGTCGCCGTTGCCCGTTGCTTCGAGCACTTCATACATGGTCTTCTGCATGATCTTGGCGCGCGGGTCGTAGTTCTTGTACACGCGGTGACCAAAGCCCATCAGGCGGAACGGATCGTTCTTGTCCTTGGCGCGGGCAATATACTCAGGAATACGGTCAACAGAGCCGATTTCGTTGAGCATGTTGAGCGCTGCTTCGTTGGCGCCGCCATGGGCAGGGCCCCAAAGGCAGGCAATGCCAGCTGCGATACAGGCGAACGGGTTTGCACCGGAAGAACCTGCCAAGCGAACAGTCGAGGTCGATGCGTTCTGCTCATGGTCAGCATGCAGGATGAAGATACGGTCCATGGCGCGGGCCAGAACCGGGTTCACCTTGTACTCTTCGCATGGAACGGCAAAGCACATGTTGAGGAAGTTCGACGCGTAGTCGAGGTCGTTCTTCGGGTAAACAAATGGCTGACCGACGTGGTACTTGTAAGCCATTGCCGCGATTGTCGGCATCTTGGCGATCATGCGAAGGCTAGCGACCATGCGCTGGTGCGGATCGGTAATGTCGGTCGAGTCGTGGTAGAAGGCAGACAGGGCGCCAACGGTGCCAACCATCACAGCCATCGGATGTGCGTCACGGCGGTAACCGCTGAAGAACTTCGTCATCTGCTCATGCACCATGGTGTGGCGCGTTACGCGGTTGTCGAAATCCTTTTTCTGTTCTGCTGTTGGCAGGTCGCCGTACAGAAGCAGGTAGCAAGTTTCAAGGAAATCGCCCTTTTCGGCAAGCTGCTCGATCGGGTAACCGCGGTGCAGAAGGACGCCTTCGTCACCATCGATATAGGTGATCTTGGATTCGCAAGATGCAGTCGATGTGAAGCCGGGATCATAGGTGAAATTGCCGGTGTGCTTGTACAATGCAGCGATGTCGATGACGTCTGGGCCTATCGCTCCCTCTCGAATGGGAAGTTCTACTGTCTTGTCGCCGAGCGTAATAGAAGCGCTTTTTTCCGTCATCATAATCCTCCGAGAACATGCGTTTTGGATGCCGTGAGGCATCTAGGCGTTAAGCGTTCAGGATAGCTATCTGATCCTGCGCCATATGCCAAGCTATCCAAAAGGCAAATTGTGCGTTGCGGTATCAACTTGTGCCAAAAACTAGGCTTTTGGCGTTTGACTGTTTCATATTAGGTCAATGCTTCCTTAAAATATAAGTGGTTGCATTGTTGTTGTGCCGGTTGCAAATTACCCCCTGTCCGGCGGGGGAGCTGCGGGTTTGACTGTAAGACCATCGCAAGAATTGCGACAGCAGGAACCGTTGAGACTTGATCTCCCCGGTGAGGGTGATTCCTTTGCTCTGCAACGATATCAGGGCGGGGTAGCAGAGGTTTATGAACAGTCTGCAACGGCAGGGAATTTATCCGGTCGGATATCGTCGCTGTCGCGCATGTTGGACATCGAAAAGGCCTATGGCCACGGCTTTCTTTGCATTCCGGTTTTTCTGGCAGTCGGTGCCGTCATCTGGTTTTCGAGCCTTCAGACACCGTCACCCTACCTGCTTGCTGGCGGCTTTTGTTTAGCCGGCACACTGGCGCTCACGCTTCGGTACCGCGCGGCACCACTGGCAGGATTGCTTAACCTTGTTGCGCTGTGTCTGGCAGGCATGCTGCTGGCGCAATTGGAAAGCTGGCGGCAGGATACTGTCACCATCGATACGCCCGTCACCACAGTTGTGTCAGGTGTTGTCGAGCGACGCGAGGTGGATGCCCGCGGGTACTGGCGCTACATCATATCGGTCACCGGGACTGAAAACCCTGTACTGTCGCGCCCGCCGCAGAAGATCACGGCACTATCAAGAAGTCGCCATCAACCGATAGAAATCGGGCAGGGCGTTACCGGCCGCGCACGCCTGTCTCCACCCTCAGGACCGGCCTTGCCTGGTCTGAATGACTTTGCCTTTTCCGGCTATTTTAATGGCATAGGTGCAACCGGTTTCTTTTATGGAGCGCCACAGCCTGCGGTGAGTGAGGCGATCAAACGCCGCATTGCGGAACGCGGACACTGGCTCAGTGTGACTGATACAGGGCTTTATCAATTGCGCAGCGCCATTGCCGAGCGCATCCGCAGCACGATTGGCGGCGACGCCGGCGCTTTTGCCGCCTCGATCATAACCGATGAACGGCGTGCAATATCAGAAACCACCATGGAAGCACTGCGTGTGTCCGGCCTTGCCCATATCGTTGCCATCTCGGGCCTCAACATGGCGCTGGCATCGGGCATATTCTTCGTTGGCTTGCGCACGGCACTCAGCTGTTTTCCGGGTTTTGCCGAGAGGCGGCCGGTCAAGAAGATCGCTGCCTTTGCCGCCCTTATCATGACGCTCGCCTATTACCTGATTTCAGGGTTTGCAGTGTCTGCCGGACGGGCATGGCTGATGATGTCGATCATGCTGATCGCCGTGCTGTTTGACCGTCCCTCGATCAGCCTCAGAAATGTTGCCATTTCCGCCATCATTATTATCTGCGTTTCGCCGTCAGAGGTCATGGGGCCAAGTTTCCAGATGTCCTTTGCGGCAACCATTGCGCTGGTCGCCGCGTATGGTTTCTGGACACGGCGGCGCGCCGCACAAGACAGCGCAACATTCCGGACGACACATACGCCGCTTACCCTGAAGGGCCTGTCCATCTTTGGCAGCTTCTGCGCCGGTATTGTCGTGACCTCGCTGATTGGCGGGGTCTCCACGGCCATCTATTCGATGGAACATTTCCACCGTGTCACCACCTATGGACTGGCGGCGAACCTCGCCGCCATGCCGGTTATGTCTTTCATCGTCATGCCCTTTGCCTTGATCGCCATGTTGCTGATGCCCTTCGGGCTGGACGGGCCGTTTCTGACCGTCATGGGTTACGGCATGGCGATGACAATTGATATTGCCACCTATGTGGCCTCATGGGGAGGCGATGCCGGGGTCGGACGACAGCATCAATGGTTTTTGGGCGCTGGAACGCTTGGCCTATTGGCGCTGACACTGTTTCGCACCCGACTGGCTTGGGTAAGTGCTGTGTTCCTGTTGGCAGGCCTTGTGCTGTTTGTGCTGTCACGGCAGCAGGACAATGCCGATCTGGTGGTTTTTGAGGACGGGAAACTGATGGCACTGGTTGGCGAGGATCAGGTTGCCAGCACCAGCCAACGCCCATTCGGCTTTATCTATGACCAATGGGCGCGGGCTTTGTTCTTACCTGACAAATATATTCGGCCAAACATGCTGCCGGAACTGCCGGTCCCAGAACCTCCGCCTGACGACACCAATGACAAAACGACTGGCAATGCTGATGCTGCGCCACCACGATCAAGACGGCCGATGCTGGACGAACACACCATTCAGACGGAAAGGCAGGTGATGTCTGCCGCCGTTACAAACGCATCTGATGCCTTTACCTGCCGCCGCGACAGCTGGTGCATCGCCAGATCAGCGAAGGGGCAGGTGGTGATTTCCGTGCTGGATAACAGATATCTTGGTCTCGCCTGCGACATCGGTTCTGTGGTTATCACCACGCGTCCCACATCATTTGAAACCTGCCGCTCCGGCGCCTTTTTGCTCAGTGCCCAGACATTGCGGCGCACCGGATCGCTGGAGATCACATTTTCAACTGAGGCAACAACCGCCGCAAACCGGCATTTGCCGATAGAGAGAATGACAGCTGCCATGTATGGTTCCTACCGTCCATGGACCATGCATCGTTATTACAACTGGCGCAGCAGGACATTTGAAACAGCAGTACCGCCGCATGTCTCGCAACTGCTGGACCGTCACTAGACTAAAGTGAGTTGAAGGCAAGTTTTGTCGGGCGTTTTCCGGCGACAGTAGCGATGACGCGCTGGCGCGTCACCTGGCAGTGATATGGGTCTGCTGATGACCGCTTAGTGGTATCTGCGGATCAGGCCGACCAGCTTGCCCTGAATCTTGACGCGGTCAGGTCCAAAGATACGGGTTTCATAGGCCGGGTTTGCAGCTTCAAGCGCAATCGATGCACCTTTGCGGCGAAAACGCTTCAAGGTCGCTTCTTCATCATCGACCAGCGCCACGATGATGTCACCGGGATTGGCGGTCTTGGCGTTGCGGATGATGACCGTGTCGCCGTCAAAGATGCCGGCATCGATCATCGAGTCACCGCGCACTTCCAGTGCGTAATGTTCACCAGAACCCAGCATGTCAGCCGGCACGGACACATCATGTGTGTTGTTCTGGATGGCGGAGATCGGCACACCGGCCGCGATCCGTCCCATCATCGGCACCGATACCGAGCTGCCGCCATCATTGGCGCTGACAGGCGCGGGGGTCGGAGCAGGGGCGACAACCGGTTTTGGTTTGCCAAGGCTGCCTTCGATCACACTTGGTGAGAAGCCACGCTGTGGTTTGAGGCTTGGCGAATAGGCTTCAGGAAGTTTGATGACTTCCAGTGCGCGCGCCCGGTTTGGCAGGCGGCGAATGAAGCCACGTTCTTCAAGCGCTGTGATCAACCGGTGAATGCCGGATTTGGACGCGAGATCAAGCGCATCCTTCATCTCATCAAATGAGGGAGGAACACCGGATTCTTTCATTCTTTCGTGAATGAAAAGAAGCAGTTCCTGCTGTTTGCGTGTGAGCATGAAGTCGCACCCCAACCGTTGATGAAAATCGAAACAAATGCAGAACATACACTATATGTTCCATATGTGTTCCGCAAGGCTTTAATATTTCGTAATCGCCGCGCCGGTGAATTTTCTTTCAAACAGCCAAGACGTGTAATCGCTGCCTATCACGCTGTTTTTTAAACGATTTCACGTCAATTCATCACAAAACGATCCGTCAGAAAGCTGAGGCGCGCAACACCGCCCGTTAGCCGACCAACCGGCATGATTATCGATCTGATATCGTAAGGTGCCATGATTCGGTTCGTTTGATTCTCTCCACCAGATTGGGTTGGCAGCGCATATTCCCTGTGCATTTTTACCTTCACGAGGAAGCATTGCGTTGAAATCTCTGTTATGGGGAGGGTTCGCTGCTCGTTCGGAGTCGGCATTCAACATCTATTTTTGACAGTATAAGGTTTTAGGGCATTGCAGGTCGGCATCGACATGGGAACGCTATCGGGTGGGCAGGCTGCCAAACTCGACATTGAGGAATTGCTCGCCACGCGTCTGCTGGTGCAAGGCAATTCCGGTTCCGGAAAGTCGCATCTGCTGCGCAGGCTTCTGGAACAATCCGCCCCCTGGGTTCAGCAGGTCATTATTGACCCTGAAGGGGACTTCGTGACGCTGGCTGATAAGTTCGGCCATATCGTTGTGGATGGCGAGCGCACAGAGGGTGAGTTGGCCGGTATTGCCAACCGTATTCGCCAGCACCGCGTATCCTGCGTCCTGACGCTTGAAGGTCTTGATGTCGAACAGCAAATGCGGGCCGCAGCTGCATTCCTCAACGGCATGTTCGATGCCGACCGCGAATATTGGTATCCGGTGCTGGTGGTGGTCGACGAAGCGCAGATGTTTGCGCCGTCCGTGGCTGGTGAAGTAACCGAAGATGCCCGCAAGGCTTCGCTTGGCGCCATGACCAACCTGATGTGTCGCGGCCGTAAACGTGGTCTGGCCGGCGTTATCGCCACGCAGCGTCTGGCAAAACTCGCCAAGAACGTGGCGGCGGAAGCCTCCAACTTCCTGATGGGCCGTACTTTCCTTGATATTGACATGGCACGCGCAGCCGACCTGCTCGGCATGGACCGCCGTCAGGCGGAAATGTTCCGCGATTTGCAGCGTGGTAATTTCGTGGCGCTTGGCCCGGCTCTGTCGCGCCGCCCACTGCCTATCGTCATTGGTGCTGTGGAAACCTCGGCTCGGTCGTCATCGCCCAAGCTGATGCCGCTGCCCGATGCACCGCAGGACGTGGAAGACCTGATCTTCACGCCAGACCCGGAAGAATTTACGCGCGCCCCTGTGCGCCGCACGCCACCGGCACCGCGCCCGACAACGGACATTCTGGCAGAGCTGTCGCGCTCGACGCCGGCGGCGATCACGCCAGCCTCCGAACAGCCGCAGCGCAGCAGCGCCTCGGACATGACGCCGGAAGAGCGCGAAGAGAAGATTTCAGGCGTTCTCTACGAAATTCTGGATGATCCGCAGTCGGCCTATCGCACCGATGCGGTGCTCTATCAGGACTTTCTGGTGCGTGCCCGCATGCGCCGCATTCCCGGCACGCCGATGGCGCTGTCGGAATTCCGCCGTCAGGTGGCAATTACCCGTTCCGGCGTTGATGCCGAAATGGCGGCAAGTGAAAGCTGGCAAACGGCACTCGATCTGTCGAAAAACGTCTCCGACGATCTGCAGGGCGTATTCCTGATGCTGGTTAAAGCCGCGCTGGGCGAGGAGCCTTGCCCATCTGATGCCCGTATTGCTCGCGCCTATGGCACGCATTCTGCACGCCGTGCACGCCGTTTGCTCGGTTATTTCGAGGAGAAGGAACTGGTCGTGGTGCATGCCGATTTCTCCGGCAAGCGTATCGTGGCATTTCCGGACCTTGATGCAAAAACCGCACCCGGTGATGCGGATGCGGCTGATGATGAGGCGACGCTGGCAGCCGAATAAGGCTGCTGTTTTTTTAAGCCGTTATTCTATCTTATGGTCGGGTGCGTCCCGACCATCTGCTGTTGTTCATTCTCGGATCGCGTCCGAGAATCATCGTGCTGAAATCGCAGACATGGCCTGATGTTACCGGCCATCTTGTGGTGCCCATCCTCGGCGTTGCGCCGAGGATGGTGGAGTTTCGGGATGTTGTGAAGCGGGACAATATTCGACAGCCTTTGCTTGCTTGCGTGTGGCAAACAGCGAACCGACAACACCGGTCACCAGAATTGCGACGGTCACACCAAGCGAGACGGCAGGCGGGATTTTTGCCAGACCCAGCATGTCAGCCACGAAGATTTTCGAACCAACGAACACCAGAACCGCAGCCAGCGCATATTTGAGATAGGCGAAGCGGTGGATCAGGGCAGCCAGCGCAAAGTAGAGTGCACGCAGGCCAAGGATCGCGAAAATGTTCGACGTATAGACAATGAACGGGTCGGTGGTGATCGCAAAGATCGCCGGGATCGAATCAACCGCAAAGATCAGGTCGGCAATTTCCACCATCACCAGCGCCAGAAACAGCGGGGTGACAAAGGTTTTCAGCTTGCCGGTCTTCTCGTCGGTTTCCTTGACGAAGAACTTTTCGCCATGGAGGCGGTTTGTCAGCGGCAGGTGGCGCTTGAGGAACTTCAGGATGCGGTTGTTGTCGAGATCGTTCTCATCATGATCGGCCGAAAACAGCATCTTGAGGCCGGTAAACACCAGAAAGGCCGCAAAGAGGTACAGCACCCAGTGGAAGTTTTCGACGATGGCAGCGCCAGCGGCAATCATGATGCCACGCAGCACGATCACGCCCAAGATACCCCACAGCAGCACGCGGTGCTGGTATTGGCGCGGAATGGCGAAATAGGAGAAGATCATGGCGATGATGAAGATGTTGTCCATCGCCAGGCTTTTTTCCACCACGAAGCCAGTGATATATTCCATGGCAGGCTGCTGGCCCGACTGGTACCAGATCCAGCCACCGAAGGACAAACCGATGACAATATAGAAAGCGGACATCAGCAAGCTTTCGCGAATGCCGATTTCCTTGGAATTCTTATGCAGAACACCAAGGTCCAGTGCCAAAAGGCCAAGAACGAGAGAAATGAAGACCGCCCACATCCATGTGGGGGTGCCGAGAAAATCCGAGAACAGAAAGTCCATCAGTCAACCTTTGCCGGACAGGTTGGCTATATGGCTGGGGAACGTGTGACAGAAATAAACGTGGGCCCCAACCTAAAGAGACTCGACATCACGTATTGTCCGGTAATACGCCAGAGGGGCCCGAGTCCTGATCACGACAAAGGAAATAGTGCAGGAAAATGCGCTTTCAAGGGCGGGATGCAATTTTTTTCTCGTTGACAATTTTATGAAGGCCACCTAGAAGCCCCATCAACGCCGGGCCGCAAAGCCCGGTGTGTTTCGTTGACTGCCTTGCAGTTTTAATAACTGACGTTCGGTAGTCAACATCACCGACATGTCCCGTGGCTTCTCCATTCGCAAATGTGAGAGACCTGTCAGAGTTCATCAACAGAACTCAGAGGAGGGCGTGTTTCCTTAATCCGGTTTGGCAACAAACCGGTATAATATGTTGAGAAGGAAATACGATGAGCAAGCGCGAATCGTCTAAGTATAAAATTGACCGCCGCATGGGCGAAAACATCTGGGGTCGTCCTAAGTCCCCAGTAAACCGCCGCGAATACGGTCCTGGCCAGCACGGTCAGCGCCGCAAGGGCAAGATGAGCGACTTCGGCACGCAGCTGCGCGCCAAGCAGAAGCTCAAGGGCTACTACGGTGAACTGCGTGAAAAGCAGTTCCGCGCAACCTACGACGAAGCTAACCGTCGCAAGGGTGACACTTCCGAGAACCTGATCGGTCTGCTCGAGTCCCGTCTGGACGCGATCGTATACCGCGCAAAGTTCGTTCCAACCGTTTTCGCATCGCGTCAGTTCATCAACCATGGCCACGTCACGGTTAATGGCGTTCGCGTTAACGTTGGTTCTTACCGTTGCAAGCCAGGCGACGTTGTTGAAGTTCGTCAGAAGTCCAAGCAGCTGACCGTTGTTCTGGAAGCTGTTTCGCTCGCTGAGCGTGACGTTCCTGACTACATCGAAGTTGATCACAACAAGATGGTTGCGACCTTTGCTCGCGTACCAGCTCTGTCTGACGTTCCATACCCAGTCGTCATGGAACCACACCTCGTGGTCGAATTCTACTCGCGCTAATCGCTGCGAAGTTGATTTTGAAAAAGCCGCCCTTCGGGGCGGCTTTTTTGCATTCATGGCATGGCGTGATGATTTCAGAGATGCGTCTCCAGTTGCCGGATTTTCGCACCTAATCCAGCCTTGATTTTCTGCGTAAAAGCGCAGGAATGCACAACTGCGTAATGCGTGTCCCCTTTGGTTGTGCTATCGGGACTTCGACCTTGTGAAGTTATGAAATCAAGCCGCTTGAAGCAGGGCGTGCTGTTGGGAAATCGGCCATGGAACGTTCGGACAAAATTGCGTTTGCTCAGGGAAAGACGGCCTCGATTGTCGGCGTCATTCTGCTGTTCGTTCTGGCGCTGACCATGCATGCCGCATTCTCCAAGCTCAACCTCGACCAATATGGCGACATGGTTGAAAACTACGCCTGGGGCGCGCTGTGGCAGTGGGGCACTTACAAACATCCGCCATTCTTCGGCTGGACCACGGCCGCATGGTTTGCCGTTTTCCCACATGAGAACTGGGCCTATTTCCTGTTTTCCGCCGTCAATTGCGCTCTGACCTTTGCTGCCGTCTGGCGCATTGCTGCGCGGTTCGGTGATGGCAATGTGCAGTTGATGGCGGTCATTTGCGCCATGCTGATGCCGCCACTGTCGTTCCTGGCCATCAAATACAATGCCAATTCGGCAATGACGCCAATCTGGGCTTGGCTGTTCGTATTCTATCTGCGCGGCCTTGAAGGGCGCCGGATTGTTGATGCTGTGATGATTGGCCTGTTGGCCACTGCGGCCATGCTGACCAAATATCACTCCGGTGTCGTTCTGCTGGCGCTGTTCCTGCATGCATCTTTCGACAAGCAGGCCCGTGCGGCGCTGCTGTCCACCTTCGGTCTCACCGTGCTGGTGGTGTTTTTCGTCACCATTGCCGGCCATGTCCTTTGGCTGTTCGAGCATGATTTCCTGCCCATCGTTTATGCCGCAGAGCAGGGTGATGGCGAATGGCTGCACATTTTCACCAAGGCGCTGAAATTCGTGGTGGGCGTGCCGCTTTATACGATTGGCGCTCTGCTGGTTGCGCTTTTGGTGCGTCATGACAAAAGCGAAAAGGGCCCGGCCTTTCAGCCTGCCAATATTGCCCGCCTGCGAGACAGCGTTCAGGGTCGCGCGCTGCTGGCCTTCAGCATCCTGCCATTTATCCTGACGATCATTCTGGGCTTTGCCGCGCAGGCAGAACTGAGCGCCGTCTGGGTACTGCCGATCTTCACGCCAATTGCCGTTCTGATTGCGCTTCTGGTGCCGCAGCAGTGGCTGCAGCGCAATATCGGACGCGCCGTGACAGTTGCCGTCATCTACCTGTTGGGCATGATCGCTTCTGGGCCTGTCATCGCCATGGTGGACCGTAACTACGGTGAGTTTGAATCATTCCGCAATGTGCCCCTGGAGGCCGTGTCCGACCGCATCGATGAGCTATGGCTGGCGGAAAGTGGCGGTGCCAAGGGCTTTTATGTCGCGGGCAGCCGTGGTCTGGCTGATGGCACGTCCTTCTACTCGCGTTACGCACCGCTGATTGTGGATGGCAACTCGGCGGAATATGCCAAAGGTTATCTGACACCGGAACTAGCGCGTCAGAAGGGGCTGGTTCTGGTTTGCTTCAAGGGCGAATCGAAATGCACCGATGCCTCAACCAAGCTGGTTGGCCCGTTGCCCGCGCCACAAGACCTTCAAGTCACCGGTATAAACGGCAAGGGCAGCTGGGATCTCCAGATCTGGCTGGTCAAGCCGCAGAACTGATAGTGCGAATTTTGTAACGGGATCGGGGCATGGCTCTTTTTTCACTCATCGTACCGTTTTTAAATGAACGGGAAAACGTGCCGGCATTCACCACCTTCATTGAAAAGGTGGCGGGGGAACTGCGTGAAAAATTCGATCTCGATCTCGAGGTGGTGCTGGTCGATGACGGCAGCACTGATGACAGCGTGACACGCTACATCACGTCAATGCCGGGCACCTGGCGCATCGTCGAACTCAGCCGCAACTTCGGCAAGGAAGTTGCCGTGTTTGCCGGTCTGGAAGAGTGCAGGGGCGATCTTGTGATGATTATGGATGCCGACATGCAGCACCCATGGACTGTCGCACTCGACATGATTTCGCAGCTGACGGCCGACGAAAATCTCGATGCGGTTTATGCGGTACGTGATGACCGCCTGCAGGAATCGATGAAGAAGGCGGCCGCCGTTCATCTGTTCTACTGGCTGATCAATTTCCGTCAGCGTTTTATCGTGCCGGAAAATGCTGGCGATTTCCGCGTCATGCGCCGCCCGGTTGTCGAGGCGATGTTGAATATCCGCGACCGTCGCCGTTTCAACAAGGGGCTATACGCCTGGGCAGGCTTCCGCCAGAAGGCCATTGGTTACGTGCCGGACGAGCGCCAGCATGGAGCTACCAAATGGTCCAACCTGTCGCTGCTGTCCTTGTCGCTGGAGGGCATCACCTCGTTTTCGGCGCTGCCTTTGCGGCTGGTATCGATCATTGGTGCGCTGGTTGGTATCTGCGGCATTTTCTATGGCCTGAAGATCGTCTTTGAAGTGCTGTTTTACGGCGTGTCGGTTCCCGGTTATCCAAGCCTCATGGTGGCGGTGTCGGTGCTCGGCGGCTTCAATCTGGCGCTGCTTGGCCTGCTCGGCGAATATATCTGGGTTGGCATTGCCGAAACCAAGGATCGCCCGCTGTATCTGGTGCGCCGCGTGCATAGATCAGGCGACATCAAGACGCTGGACAAGGCCGCGCAGTCCGCTGAAAAACAAACGCCATGAGCATGGCGGACACTAAGGTGTTTTTGGTTGCTGATGATTATGGCCTGTCACCGGCCGTCAGCGATGGCATTCGCCACCTGATATCAAAGGGCAATCTATCCGGCACCGGCTGCATGACTTTGTTTCCGGAATGGCCCTCTGAGGCGATAAAGCTGAAAGAGTGTCAGAGGTATAGCGATGTCTTTGCCGGCATTCACCTGACGCTGACCGATTTCAAACCTCTGACCGATGCACCCGCCATCAGCAAAGATGGCAGGTTACTGCCGCTGAAAGAGCTGATCCTTGGCGCGTTGCGGCCAACGGCAGAGTTTACCGCGCAGGTGCATGCCGAATTGGACTCGCAGCTTGCAGCCTTCACCAAAGAGATGGGGCATTTGCCGCATTATCTCGATGGCCATCAGCATGTGCATTTCCTGCCGCCGGTAAGGGCATGGCTGGTAAGCCGCTCTCAAACGCTTGCCCAAGGTGATGTGAAGCCATGGCTGCGTGGCGCACCGGCAGTCGATTTTTCGCAAGGTGTAAAGATTGGCCTGAAAACCTGTTTCGTGGCCGGGCTGGCGCGCGGTTTTGATGGTGATATGCGCAGTGCCGGTTTGTTGGTGCACGGCCCGCTCTGCGGCTTTTATGACTGGCAACAGGCGGAAAAGTTCAGTTCGGTCCTGAACGGTCGTGTTCGTAATGGCAGCGTCATGATGTGCCACCCCGGTTATGTTGATGACGTTCTGCAAGCCCGCGACCCGCTGACCGGTGCGCGCGCAGAAGAGCTGCGCCTGCTGGAGATGGAACTGCCGTTTGCTTTGGAGAGACGGGTTTAGTCTCCACTTTTTCCTTCATTCCTGTCCTCGGGCTTGCCCGAGGGATGTCACAGGAATCCAGGCCAGCCCGAGTCTTCGGGCTGAAAAGGTTTTATGCCGCGCACACGCGCCCCTCTTCTCTGTGACAAGCACAGAGAAGAGGGGCGCGTGTGAGAACGCGCATCGAATATCTCAACCCCAGGAGTTTTGATGCCCTGTGACAGGTCTCCGCACATCTGACCAAATCGCGCAGAAAGGATTCCGCATTCATCCTCACGCGATAGTGGCATTGATTTTGCTTTTGATGTAGCCAACAGAACCGTAGTGACACTGGCGAACAAAGGCTTGGGCATGCAGGACATTCAGCTGATCATTGACCGCATTTATGATGCGATGGTGCCAAGATTGGGTGAGGGGAAGGTAGCCGACTACATTCCTGAGCTCGCCAAGGTCGATCCCAAGCAGTTTGGCATTGCCGTCACCACCGTTGAAGGCGAAACATTCGTCGCCGGCAATGCTGAGGTGCCGTTTTCCATTCAAAGTATCTCCAAGGTTTTCATGCTGACGTTGGCGCTCGGCAAGGCTGGTGAAACCGTGTGGAACCGGGTAGGGCGTGAACCATCAGGATCGTCCTTCAACTCCATCGTCCAGTTGGAACATGAGGCGGGCATTCCACGCAATCCCTTCGTTAATGCCGGTGCGATCGTCGTCAGTGATATCGTGATGGCCGGCCACCAGCCGCGCGAAGCAATCGGTGAGTTGCTGCGCTTTGTGCAGTATGTCGCCGATGATGACAGCATCATCATCGACAATGCGGTCGCGAAGTCGGAAAATGCCACCGGTTACCGCAATTATGCGCTGGCCAATTTCATGCGCTCGTTTGGCAATCTGCATCACCCGGTCGAAAATGTGCTGGGCGTGTATTTCCATCAATGTGCACTCGCCATGACGTGTCACCAACTGTCACGGGCGGGGCTGTTTCTGGCCAATCAGGGCCGAAATCCGCTCAGCGGCCATACGGTCGTATCGGCGCGACGGGCAAAACGTATCAACGCGCTGATGCTGACTTGCGGCCATTATGATGGGTCCGGCGACTTTGCCTATTCTGTCGGCCTGCCAGGCAAGAGCGGCGTTGGCGGCGGCATTCTTGCCATTGCGCCGGGCAAGGCATCGATTGCGGTGTGGTCGCCCGGCCTCAACAAGGTCGGCAACTCCGCGCTTGGCTCCGCAGCGCTGGAAATGCTGGCCAACCAGACAGGCTGGTCGGTATTCGGGGCTTGATCTTGCCGGAATATGCAGGCATTGGCTGGAGGACAGCCCGTATTAGCGCCCGAATTAGCGAAAGTGCAATCGTCCCATGAATATTGCGACAGACATGAATTCCGTCGATGACGTCGAGGATGGTGCTGAGGACATTTCCTCGCACGCGCTGTTTGCGCATGCGCCACGGTCGGTCTCCTTCAACAAGCTGCGCAAGCGCCTGTTGCGCAATGTCCGCCAGGCATTTGAAGATTTTGACATGCTGAAAGGCCAGAAGCGCTGGCTGATTGGCCTGTCGGGCGGCAAGGACAGCTATGGCCTGTTGGCGCTGCTGATGGACCTGAAATGGCGCGGCCTGCTGCCGGTCGATCTGGTGGCCTGCAATCTCGATCAGGGCCAGCCGAACTTTCCCAAACACATTCTGCCGGAATATCTGGCATCGATTGGCGTGGAACACCGCATCGAATACCGCGACACCTATTCGGTGGTGAAGGAAAAGATGCCGAATGGCGGCACCTACTGTTCGCTCTGTTCGCGTCTGCGTCGCGGCAACCTTTATCGCATTGCGCGCGAAGAGGGCTGTGATGCACTGGTGCTTGGCCACCACCGCGAAGACATTCTCGAAACCTTCTTCATGAACTTTTTCCATGGCGGACGCCTGGCGGGCATGCCGGCAAAGCTTTTGAATGACGAAGGCGATCTGATGCTCTTGCGGCCACTGGCCTATTGCGCCGAAGACGATATGGCCAAGTTTGCCACGGCCATGCAGTTCCCGATCATTCCATGCGATCTGTGCGGCTCTCAGGATGGTCTGCAGCGCAATGCCATGAAGGACATGCTGGCCGATATTGAACGGCGCATGCCGGGCCGCAAGGACACGATGTTGCGGGCGCTGGCCCACGTTAATCCCTCGCATTTGCTGGATACAAAACTGTTTGATTTTTCGATGCTGGGTGTCACGGAAGCGTCATCTAACGCGGATAGGGAAACGAACCCACCTGTTTAAAGAAACGTCGCTTTATGTCCCTTCTTGATAAAGACATTGAATTCCTGGTTGCGACCGTGCGCGATGCCGCAGCAACCGAAATCCTTCCCCGTTTCAGAAATCCCGACAGTCAGTCGGTCGCCGAAAAAACCTCGTCCATCGATCTGGTGACCGAAGCGGATATCGAGACGGAAAAGCGCATTACCGCGGCTATTCGCAGGCTTTATCCGGACGCCCATATCGTCGGCGAAGAAACCTATGATGCCGATCCTTCCGTTGTGCCGGCACTGGCCGATGCGGATCTGGCCTTCGTAATTGATCCCGTCGACGGCACGTTCAACTTTGCCTCGGGTCTTGCCGCTTTCGGGTCTCTGCTGGCCGTCACCGTCAAGGGCGAGACGGTCGCCGGTATCATCCATGATCCGGTTATGGGCGACACGCTGGTGGCGGTAAAAGGCGCAGGCGCGCATTTCCACCGCCGCAGCGGCGAGGTGACACCAATCCGCGTGGCAGCCCCTGTGGCGCTGGACGAGATGGTTGGCATCTACGCCTGGGGCCACGCCACGCTGGAGCGACGCCCGGTCATTGCCGCAAACATGGCCAAGATACGCATGGCGCTGTCGCTCAATTGTTCTGCACATGAATATTGGCTTGCCTCGACAGGCAAGATCCACTTTATCGGCCACGAAAAGCTGATGCCCTGGGACCACCTTGCCGGCGTTCTCGTACATCAGGAAGCTGGCGGTTACACGGTAAAGCTGGATGGTACGCCCTATCGCCCCGGAGAGATTTCCGGCGGTATTCTGTCCGCTCCCGACAAGGAAAGCTGGAAGATGATACGGCGCGAGATTTTAGGTATCTGGTAGCTGAAAGGAATGGCAATGTCCCTCGAACTCGACATAGCGTCGCTTGCAAACACGCTTCAGGAAGCCGCAGCCGTGGAAATCATGCCGCGGTTCCGCAATCTCGGTGAAGGCGACGTTCGCATGAAGACCGAGGCCATTGACCTCGTCACCGAAGCGGACGAAGCAGCCGAGCGGCTGATCCGGGACCGCGTGGCGGAAATCATGCCCAACGCGCTGTTCGTGGGCGAGGAAGCCGTGGCTGCCGATCCGTCGCTGCTCGGCAAGCTGGGTGAGGCCGATCTGGCCGTGGTGGTCGACCCGATTGACGGCACCTTCAACTTTGCCTCCGGTCTGCCGCTGTTCGGTGTGATGATGAGCGTCATCTCCAAGGGCGAGACTGTTGCCGGCATCATCTTCGATCCATTGGGCAATGACTGGCTGATCGCCGAAAAGGGCTCTGGCGCATGGCTGTGCGCGCCGGATGGCAACCAGACGCAGATGCACGTGTCTCCGGCACCGGAACTGTCGCAGATGGTCGGCATTGCCAATACAGGCTATTTCGACATTGAGACCCGCCGCAAGATCCTCGTTAATCTGGCCGATGTACGCCTGTTCACCAGCTATCGCTGCGCAGCGCATGAATACCGCGTGTTCTGCGGCGGCCACATGCACTTCCTGATGTATAACAAGCTGATGCCATGGGACCACCTGGCCGGCACGCTGATCTCGCAGGAAGCTGGCGCCTATGCGGCGCGCCTGGATGGTTCGCCGTACCTGCCAAGCCATGTGGATGGCGGCTTGCTGCTGGCACCGGACAAGGATTCCTGGAACCTGCTCAAGAACCACATCTTCACGGTTTGATCGACAGGACGTATGGATAAAAAAAGGCGCCGCTGGATGACAGCGGCGCCTTTTGCTTTCGACCCTCATGCCTCGTGCTTGTCACAGGCATCCAGCTGTCGCGCGTCTGCGCGACGAAAGAGTCTTTTCAGCCCGATGACTTGGGCTGGCCTGGATTCCTGTGACGAGCACAGGAATGAGGTCCTCGGGAGTGGATGGACGCCAGAAAACACACGTCCCGGAAAACATCACATTCAACATAAAAAAAAGGCGCCGCTTTATCCAAGCGGCGCCTTTTGCTTGTGCGGCATGTTTGCGTTCTTTACCCCCGTGGCGGGCACGGGGGTAAGGGGAAGCCGTATCAGATCGGCTTGTTGTGCGGATGGAACAGCTGACCCTTTTCACCGATCAGCACGAACACCAGACCAATAAGCGAGACGATAAAGAAGCCAGCGACCATTGGCAGGGCAGTGCCATCGAAGGACTGGCCGATCAATGCACCGATCAGCGAACCGCCAACCGTGCCCATGAAGCCGATGACGGACGATGCCGTACCGGCAACGTGGCCAAGCGGTTCCATGGCCAGCGAGTTGAAGTTGGAGCCGATCCAGCCGAACTGGAACATCGCCAAGGCAAACAACACGATGAACAGTGCAAATGGCATTGGCTGTGGGCCATAGATCTGAATGAGCAGCCATACGAAGGTGATGACGATAAAGCCGATCAACGAACCATGCGACAGTCTGCGCATGCCAAAACGGCCAACCAGACGGGCATTGATGAACGACGACAGCGCCATGAACAGCGCAACGCCAGCAAAGGCCACTGCAAACCACTGACCAAGCTCATACACACCCTTGTAGACCTGTTCAGCCGAGTTGATGAAGCCGAACAGCGCACCGAAGATGAAGGTGCTGGACAGGGTGTAACAGAGGGCAATGCGGTTGGTCAGAACGATCTTGAAGCCGTTGAGAACCGACTTGACCGTGAAGGGACGCACGTCTTCCGGATGCAGGGTTTCCGGCAGGCGGTAATACATCCACGCGCCGACGATCACGGCGATGACAGCCATGAACACGAAAATCAGGTGCCAGTCACCAAACAGCAGAACGATCTGGCCGGTACCCGGTGCAATAACCGGCACAACCATGAACACCATCATGATCAGCGACATGACTTCCGCCATCTGACGGCCGCCGTAAACGTCGCGAACGATGGAGATGGTGATGACGCGGGTGGCGGCAGAACCGATGCCCTGAATGAAGCGCAGTGCCAGCACGCCCGCAAAGGAGGGCACGAACACCACAGCAATGGACGAGACGACATAGATGCCAAGGCCAAACAGCATTGGCTTGCGACGGCCATAGCGGTCCGAGATCGGGCCGTAGCCCAGCTGTGCAATGCCAAAGCCCAGAAGATAGGCCGAAATGACATATTGGCGGTGGTTTTCATTGATCACGCCAAGTGCTGCACCGATTTCCTGCAGGCCCGGAAGCATGATGTCGATGGCAAGTGCGTTGAGTGCCATCAACATGGCAGCAAGCCCGATGAACTCCACTTTGCCCATGGATTTCAAAACCGGATTGCCGGATTGTGAAGGATTTGTCACAGAAATATTCCCAAAAGAACGGCAAAGGCGTTGCAGAATGCAACGCCTTGCTACTTCATAACAATCGGGTGTCGGGGTGGAGAACCCCGGCAAAAATCAGGCCGCGCCGCGGACCTCGATACCCTGTTCTTGTAATTGGCTTTGAAGTTCACCCGACTGGAACATCTCTCTGATGATGTCGCAGCCGCCGATGAATTCACCTTTGATGTAAAGCTGAGGAATGGTCGGCCAGTTGGAGTAATCCTTGATACCCTGACGCAGGTCAGCATCGGCAAGCACGTTGATGCCTTTGTATTCTACGCCGATATAGTCAAGAATCTGAACGACCTGACCGGAGAAACCACACTGTGGAAACTGCGGTGTACCCTTCATGAACAGAACGATATCGTTGCTCTTCACTTCGTTGTCGATCACTGCGTTAATATCGCTCATGGCCATTTCCTTTCACACGCGGTTCAAAAGCCGCTGCTTTGATATTCCGACTAGATAACACTTTGGTGTCGTTTTTCCAGCGCGGAAGCTGAAAAAATGCAAAGGCCTCTTATGCCTGGGGTGCATACCAACATGCGCGACAGCAGGTTTGCGTAAAATCAAACACTGCGCTGTTTGCTGCGTGATGCAGCGGTGCGTCGTTTGCTGGTTTGTTTGCGGGCTGGCTGGCGTTTGGGTTTGGCGGTTTTTTTCGCGCCGCCCAACGCACTCTCCAGTATCGTCTCCGCCAGACTGCCCGCAACAGATTTGCTGCGGGTTTTCCGGCGGGTCCGTTTTGTTGTTTTCACACCTGTCTTTTTAAGAATTTCCGACATGGCGCTTTTCACCACGCCGGAAATGACCTCTTCAATCAGGCTTGCCATGGTTTTCTCAATCCGGGGCCGAAGTTTGCAGGGCAAGGGCATGCAGCACGCCGCCCATGTTGCCCTTCAGGGCATCATAGACCATCTGGTGCTGCTGCACACGGCTTTTTCCCTTGAAGGCTTCCGCCACGACTTCAGCGGCGTAGTGATCGCCGTCACCAGCCAGATCGCGGATCGTCACCTTTGCGCCGGGAATTCCGGCTTTAATCATGTCTTCAATATCGCCGGGGTTCATTGGCATGGTGTCAGCTCCCTTTTCTTATTCTGCTGCGGCCAGTGATGGCCCATCCATAAAGTCAGGGAACCATGATTCATGGGCGGAAAGCAATTGCTTAATCGCCACAGGCTTTGCACTTCCAAGTGATACTTCGCTACCACCGGTCTTGCCGATAACCGGGCACTCAACGCCAGCTTCCTTTGCACGCTGTGCAACGGTTTCAGCGTTATCCTGAGCGATGGTCAAAACATAACGGCCCTGGTCTTCGCCGTAGAAGGCAAGAACCGGATCGTTGTTTTCAGGCTGGTTTACAGTCGCACCAATGCCGGAAGAAATTGCCATTTCGGCAACGGCAACGCCGAGACCACCCGAAGAGCAATCGTGAACGGCGGTCGCAAGACCATCATTGATCAGCGCGCGAACGAAATCGCCGACCTTCTTTTCCTTGGCCAGATCAACATGCGGAGCAGGGCCGTCAATACGGTCATGAATGTCACGCATGTAGGTGGACTGCGCAATATGCGTGCCCCAGCCCTTTGGTGCGCCAGCCAGCAGAATGGCTTCGCCTTCCGCAGCAAAACGGATGCGGGCCATCTTTGCCCAGTCGCTGAGCAGGCCAACGCCACCGATGGTCGGGGTTGGCAGGATCGCCTGACCGTTGGTCTCGTTATAAAGCGACACGTTACCGGACACGATCGGGAACTCCAGCACGGTGCAGGCTTCGCCAATGCCCTTGATGGCATGAACCAGCTGACTCATGATTTCAGGCTTTTCCGGGTTGCCGAAGTTCAGGTTGTCGGTGGCAGCCAGCGGCAAAGCGCCAGTGGCGGTGATGTTGCGCCAGCATTCTGCAACAGCCTGCTTGCCGCCTTCAAACGGATCTGCCTCTACGTAACGTGGCGTTACGTCAGACGAGAAGGCCAGTGCCTTGCTGTAATGGCCTTCAACGCGCACAACGCCGGCGTCACCGCCAGGAAGCTGCAGCGAGTTGCCCTGGATCAGTGTGTCATACTGCTCGTAAACCCAGCGACGGGAAGAGCCGTTTGGCGAACCGACCAGCTTGACCAGCGCATCGGCAATATCGGCCCGTGGCACGTCATTGGCAGCAAGTGGAGCCGGAACCTTGGCCGGTGTCCATGGACGATCATATTCTGGAGCCTCATCGCCCAGTTCCTTGATCGGCAGGTTGGCCACTTCTTCGCCGCTGTGAATGATGCGGAAACGCAGGTCATCAGTGGTCTTGCCAACGATGGCAAAGTCCAGACCCCACTTGATGAAGATTGCCTTGGCAACTTCTTCCTTGGAAGGCTCCAGAACCATCAACATGCGTTCCTGGCTTTCGGACAGCATCATCTCATAGGCGGTCATGTTTTCTTCGCGCACAGGCACCTGGTCGAGAATGAGCTCGATGCCCAGATTGCCCTTGGCACCCATTTCCACGGCCGAGCAGGTCAGACCGGCGGCGCCCATGTCCTGAATGGCGATAACTGCGCCGGTCTTCATCAGCTCAAGGCAGGCTTCCAGCAGGCACTTTTCAGTGAAGGGGTCGCCAACCTGAACGGTTGGGCGCTTTTCTTCGATGGATTCGTCAAATTCTGCCGATGCCATGGTCGCACCGCCCACGCCGTCACGGCCGGTCTTGGCGCCGAGGTAAACGACAGGCAGGCCAACGCCCTTGGCTTCCGACAGGAAGATGGCATCAGACTTGGCAAGGCCAGCCGCAAAAGCGTTGACCAGAATGTTTCCGTTGTAACGGGCATCGAACTCGACTTCGCCGCCAACCGTTGGCACGCCGAAGGAGTTACCGTAACCACCAACGCCAGCAACAACGCCGGACACTAGATGGCGGGTCTTGGGGTGGTCAGGCGCACCAAAACGCAGCGCGTTCATGGCGGCAACCGGACGGGCACCCATGGTGAACACGTCACGCAGAATGCCGCCAACACCGGTGGCTGCACCCTGATAAGGCTCGATGTAAGATGGGTGGTTGTGGCTCTCCATCTTGAAGACAACACAGTCGCCATCATCAATGTCGACAACGCCGGCGTTTTCGCCCGGACCCTGAATAACGCGCGGGCCTGTGGTCGGCAGCGTCTTCAGCCACTTCTTGG
Source organism: Rhizobium sp. BIGb0125 (assembly GCF_024810055.1). NCBI lineage: Bacteria > Pseudomonadati > Pseudomonadota > Alphaproteobacteria > Hyphomicrobiales > Rhizobiaceae > Rhizobium > Rhizobium sp. BIGb0125. Next base: position 646,403 of record NZ_JANUDV010000003.1, on the reverse strand, counting down.
AGGACTTGTAAGAGCAGTGCTCGTTCCACATTGCCGAGAAAATGCCAAGCTCGGTAAAGGTTGGTTCGCGTCCGATCAATTCGAGGATGCGCTGGTATTCATCGGGCTTGAGGCCATGCGATGCAACGAGTTCCGGGGTGATCTGGATGTGATTAGGAATAGCCATAGGTCTCACGAGGTTCGAGCCGGTAGGAAGTTTCCGGTTCTTTAGCGCAAGATACAGTCTGGTGCGACAGGAAAATGTATCGATTACCCACCAAATGCAGAGTTTTGGACAGGGCAATTATAGATGGCAGCCGCCCGTAGGGTGTGTCTGCGTCGGAAAGACAGCGTTTTCAATCGACCTTCGTCAAGTCAGGGCTTGTCCCGACATTCCAAGCCCTCAACGACGATCGCAACGTGATCAGATCCTAGGGACAAGCCCTAGGATGACGTTGAGAAAGAAGGTTGCCTTCTACTATGGCCGCTCTTGTTAAAATCTGTAACCCAGCATCAGGCCAGCGCGAGTAATGCCGTCATTCGGGCCGTCGCAGAGATTGGCATGGGAGGCATGTTCAATCTGCGTGGAGATGTTCCAGTTCTGATTGATGCGGTAACCGACGGCCGCATATTCGCGGAAGAGGAAACGACAGCCAAGCTGCGCGCCGGTTTCAGAGCCGGTGTTTCTCAGGTTTCCGTCGTGCCAGAGGCCGCCAAAGCCCAGGTCGAGAAAGATCTTTTCATTCAGATCCAGCGTCCAGTTGATGCCGCCATAAACGGTGTTGGCAGACCCTTCAGTGCCGATTTCACCGCCCAAATGCACACGTGGGCGCAGCAGCTTGTCAGAAAATGTGGCGGCCGTCGCACTGTCAAACGGGTCGAAATAGACGGTCAGAGCCGGAAAGACGCCGTCTTCACCATTATGGCTGCTGGACACTGATGTCGTCGCACCAAAGCGCAATTCGTCGAAAATGTTGCCCTCAGCGGCATCGGCAATGGAAGCCAGAGGCAGAAGAAGAGCACAGGAGGTAAGAACCTTGGCAATCATTGCCTTGGCATCTGCAAATTGCTGACTGCCCATACGAATCGTTCCCAGACAAGGTTTCACGGGAACGTGACATATTTTAACGGAAGGTAAAGGGAGCGAATTTCTAATTCTCGGTACTGTTGCCGAAAAGACTCTCAAGCCCAAAGACCCGTTTTAGACCTCTGAGTTTTGTAAAAGTTCTTCCAGCCATGCACGCGCCAGTTTCGCTTCACCCGGGGTATTTGCGCCATGGGATGAGCGGATTTTCAGCAAACGGTCGTGAAGCGCAAAGGGCTCGAAATACTCAAGTTTGTACTGCAGGGCAGCACCCGTCATCCGGCCTCAGGCCATACTGTCATAACTCACAGAACCATTGTCCAGCAGGCGACGCAGGGTGTGCAGGTGGCGGGCCAGCTCTTCGCGGGTATTGGGCGCAGAAAAGCTGATGCGCACCCGGTGGTAGACCTTCTCGGAGCGTCCGGCTTTGAACTCATCCTCATCGTCAATCAAAATGCCTTCCTTGCGGGCTGCATTACGGAACGTGCCGGAAAGCCAGGGTTCGGGCAATTTCAGCCACACAAAGGCAATGTCGGGATTGGAGTTGAACTCCAGACCGGAAAAGATCTGCCGAACCATCTGCTCACGCGCATTGACCTCGGCAATACAGTCCTGGCGGATGCGATGGGCATCACCGCTCAGCACCAGCCGGGCGCAGAGCTCGGCCAGTAGAAAGGGCAGGCCGCCCGTCATCATCTTGTGGGCGGTGCGCACCCGTGTGCCGAAGTGCGGCGGACAGGCAACCCAGCCGCCGCGAACACCGGCGGCAACCGACTTGGACAGGCTGCCCACCAGAAATGTCTGTTCCGGCGCCAGTTGGGCAATCAGCGGAATGTCATCACGGCACATGGCGCCATAAAGATTGTCTTCAATGATCCAGACATTGTGCCTGTGGGCAATGTCGGCAATGGCCTTGCGGCGCTCCAACGGCAACGTGGTGGAGGTCGGGTTCTGGCCCGACGACATCAGGAAGATCATCTTCGGGTGCTGCTGCGCACAGACCCGTTCGAAATCTTCGGGTATGATGCCGTTTTCGTCAGAGTCCACCAGCGCAATACGTCGTCCGGCAAGCGCGGCGCTGCGGCTGATCTGCGAGTAGGTCAGGTGCTCAAAGGCAATACGATCGCCCGGGGAGGTGACGGCACCGATGATACCCATCACCGCGGCATGTGCGCCAATCGTCGGCACGATGTTCTCAGGGCTTGGGGTCCAGCCATTTTGCGCCAACCAGCGTGCACCGGCGACCGACCATTCCTCCGGAAAGTCCCGGGCATAACTGGCAACCTGCGCGGCACGCTCCGCCATGATGTCGGATAGATGCCGCTCGATCAGCACACCTTGCCCAACCGTCGGCGCTGCCGTGGTGTCCAGCTTGGAAAGTTGTTTCGTCTCGACAGCCGAGACGGCAGCATTTGATGTGTTGGCGGCCTGCCCAATATGGACAGACGGTGTCGGGGTGTGGCGGCTGTTTACATAGGTGCCACGCCCAACCTCGCCACTGACGAGACCACGCTCATGCACCAGGGAATATGCCCGGCTGACGGTGCCAATGGTAACGCCCAAATCATAAGCGAGATTTCTCTGCGGTGGCAGCTTTGTGCCTGCCGCCAGCTCGCCATTCGAAATGGCGGTTTCGATATGGTCGGCCAGACGCATGTATAGCGGGCCGGTGCCTGTGGAGAGATTGGGGAGCCAATTTGTCATGGTGACAATTTAAGCATTGTACCTGTGTGTGAGTCAATTGTATTTATTGTCGCAGAGAATGACCCCGAACAATTAAAGGTGAACAGGTGCAATTATGCGCAAGATGGATCAATACCTATCAACAATAGATACAATGTACCCTGACAGCTATACGCGGGAATATGTCTTCCGTGACGATGGTGACATGGTTGATCCCACACCACTGACAATTGCTGCGCCAAACCATGTATTTGGCCGTTTTCTGGCTGCCATCCGCACTTGGCACATCAAGCGGGCCGGCCGCCTTGCTTTGAGAGAACTGACCGATGAGCAGTTGCTTGATATTGGCATCAGCCGGTCGCAGGCGCGCAATGAAAGCGCAAAATCCCGCTTTCTGGTGTGATTGTCATTGAATGGATACACACATTACAGGTCAACAATCGGTACAATCTGGTCTTTCATTCCTGTGCTTTTCACAGAATTCCATAGGGCTGATGTCATCTGACTGATCAGCCCGTGACGCGCCAGGTTCAGCGCGCATTCTCGGATTTTTGTGACAAGTACAGGAATGTGGACGCCAGCAGCATCAAGCCGCTGTAGGCAGTGCCGTATTTTCCGTGAACGCCATATCCACGCATGTCGCCCGGGCGAATGTTCGGGAGGCGTGCAACACGTTTACTGCCATCAATCGGTTTTTCGTCCCGGAAGCCAATACATATGGACGATAAGCCAATGGGCAGGCCCACTGCATCCTTTTTCCCAACCTGTGCAGCTGGGTTTTCTTATTATGAGCAGCCTTTGCCGCCCGCTGCCCAGCGCTTGACGTCTGTGGCAACACGCGAAGCATGGGCCTCGTTCATGACGGGGCCATAGGCCTGAAGCTTGGCGGGCGAGCCTTCAGCTTCGACAACCAGCATTGGCCGGGATTCCGGGCTGTTGCGTGGTACCAGCAAAATGCGTGGACGGCCGGAGAAGGAATTCAGCTCCGGAGCAAGGCGGTAAGCCTTGAACGCCGGATCACCGCTTTTGAACCAGCAGGCATTGGCACCAAGCGCAACGCGCTCCATGGTCGGCAGGGCTGCCTGGCTGGCAGGGGCCGGAGTGCTTCGTTCAGACTGGCAGGCGCTTAATGCGACCATGGCTGCCGTAACGCTGGCAAAACTCAGAGCATAGCGAAGGGGCAGGCGGGTCATGGGTGCAACCTTGATGAGAAGAGAAAAAAACCGGCACTGAGTGCCGGTTTGATGGTCTGGATATAATCAGGCCGCGATAACGTTGAGGGCGGAAGCAAACAGGCCTCTGCCATCATTGCCGCCATGGGCTGCTTCAATCAGGTTTTCCGGATGAGGCATCATGCCGAGAACATTGCCGCGCTCGTTGATGATGCCGGCAATGTCGTTCAGCGAACCGTTCGGGTTGGTACCCTCGGCGTAACGGAACACGATCTGGCCCTTGTCTTCCATGGACGCGATCTCGGATGCTTCCGCGAAGTAGTTGCCATCATGGTGGGCAACCGGGCAACGCAGGATCTGACCCTGCGAATAGGCCCGGGTGAAATCCGTGTCGCTGTTGACCACTTCCAGCTTCACTTCGCGGCAAACGAACTTCAGCGAGGAATTGCGCATCAACGCGCCCGGCAGCATTTCGGCTTCAACCAGAATCTGGAAGCCGTTGCACACGCCAAGAACCTTGACGCCTTTTTCTGCCTTTTCGCGAATGGCGCGCATCACTGGCATACGGGCCGCAATGGCACCGCAGCGCAGGTAGTCACCATAGGAGAAACCGCCGGGGATAACGATCAGGTCGACGTCGGGAATTTCCGTTTCCGTCTGCCAAATGGTGATCGGCTCCTTGCCGGAGATTTTTGTCAGGGCCGCAATCATGTCACGATCACGATTGAGGCCGGGAAGCTGAACGACTGCCGATTTCATTGAGCGGCTCCTGCTGTCAGAGGATAGCGATAGAGTAGTTTTCGATCACTGTGTTTGCGAGGAGCTTTTCGCACATAGCCTTGATATCGGCCTCTGCCTTGGCTCCATCAGTGCTGTCGATCTCCAGATCGAAAACCTTGCCCTGACGAACCTGTCCAACGCCTTCGAAGCCGAGGCTTCCCAGTGCGCCTTCAATTGCCTTGCCCTGTGGATCGAGAACGCCATTTTTCAGCGTAACAGTCACCCGTGCCTTGATCACCTGATAGTTCTCCTGATGTGCTTATTTTACGAGGACCGGGCCGGTGCCGCGGATCGGTTCGTTTTCATTGATGATGCCCAAGCGGCGAGCCACTTCGGAATAGGCTTCGAGAAGGCCGCCCATATCGCGACGGAACCGGTCCTTGTCCATTTTTTCCTGGGTTTCGATATCCCACAAACGGCAGCTGTCCGGCGAGATTTCATCGGCCAGGATAATGCGCATCATGTCGCCTTCGTAAAGGCGGCCGCATTCGATCTTGAAATCGACGAGCTGGATGCCGACGCCCAGGAACAGGCCCGACAGGAAGTCGTTGACGCGAATGGCAAGGGCCATGATGTCATCAAGCTCGGCAGGGTTGGCCCAGCCAAAAGCGGTGATGTGCTCTTCAGACACCATCGGGTCTTCAAGCTCATCCGACTTGTAATAGAATTCGATGATCGAGCGTGGCAGCACGATGCCTTCATCAATGCCCAGACGCTTGGACAGCGAACCGGCAGCAACGTTGCGTACAACGATCTCGAGTGGAATCATTTCCACTTCCTTGATCAGCTGTTCGCGCATGTTGAGGCGGCGGATGAAGTGGGTGGGGATGCCGATCTTGTTCAGATGCGTAAACACGTATTCGGAGATACGGTTGTTTAGAACACCCTTACCGTCGATAACTTCGTGTTTTTTCTTGTTAAAGGCGGTTGCATCGTCCTTGAAGAACTGAATCAGCGTACCTGGCTCTGGTCCTTCATAAAGGATCTTTGCCTTGCCTTCGTAAATACGGCGGCGACGGTTCATAATATGAGATCTCGTGTTGGCGCCATGCGCATGGCGTTGTGTTTCATTCTTTGAAGCGGTCCCATATCGGAAAAGATGGACTTTAACAATCTGTAGGATGGGTTCTCCGCGTCAATTCGTTGTCGCTTGTGAATGAAACCTCCTCTGTCCGGTGTTGGTTCAATGAATATAGCAATAGTCACGTCCGGCATACATATATGTTATTGCCGCGTGAATGAGGCAAGGCCGACGCCGCCGCAAAGCGTGTTCGCGACAGCGCAGCTGTTTTTAAACGACGCATTTGTGTGTTGCGAATTATCGCGTCGAAAGCCATTTCGCCAATTTAACATAAATTAGAAAAAATGACTATTGATGTTGAATCAATGCGTAATTCCATTTTGTTGAATCGATCTTTCTTACGTAAAGTGCGGATGGCGAAAACATAAATTTATGTCGGGGTATGGCGTTTCAGATTGGCCGTTCCCATGTCTGTTGCGCAAGGCCGCATGGTGTGGCGAAAGGCGATAATACTTCCTTTTCGTTTCAGCGCGGCCTGTCGTGAAACTTTGCATTGCAGTCTGGTAATGCTTTTGATTTATGGACAACAGGCTGAACTTTCAGCTTTCGGTAAATGTGAATAGATTTGGGAGATTATGACATGGCCCTCGGTGATCGCGATAAGGCATTCGAAAACAAGTTCGCTCATGATGAGGAACTGAGATTCAAGGCTGAAGCTCGCAGAAACAAGCTGCTGGGCCTGTGGGCCGCCGGCCTGCTTGGCAAGGCTGATGCTGATGCTTACGCAAAGGAAGTAGTCGCTGCCGATTTTGAAGAGGCAGGCGACGCAGACGTATTCCGCAAGGTACGTGGCGATTTCGACGCGGCAGGCGTGAAGGTCAGCGACAGTGAATTGACTGCAAAGATGCAGAGCCTGCTGATTGAAGCAGCCGAGCAGATCAGCCAGGCCTGATCCTCAAGTTGATTGATTGAAAAATTGAGCCGGCGACTATCTACTCTTAGCGATAGTCGCCGGCTTTCTTTTTATTGGCAGCCAGAATTTCACTGAACTTGTTGTGGACGCTGCCATTGCCGTTGTCTTGCCGCCAGGACTGGCCGGTTACAAAAGCTTCAACCATTTCCGCCGGTATCGGGCGGCACAGTGCATAACCTTGCAGGTAATCGCAGCCAAGATCGCGCAGGATGCGAATATGTGCTTGTGTTTCAACACCTTCGGCAATGACTCTGATGTTAAGCGAGCGGCCGATTTCCAGGATGGAACTCAGCAATTTGCGCTGCTCGTTGGACTGCGGCAAAAGCCTCACCAGCTCCCGATCGATTTTCAGTGCATCCGGGCTGATGCGCAACAGGCTGATGATCGACGCGTGGCCGGTTCCAAAGTCATCCACCTCAATGGCAATGCCCAGCTTGCGCAGGCGGGCGAGGTTGTCCAGTACCGTCTGGTCGCTATCATCCAGGAAGATGGATTCGAGAAGTTCGAATGACACTGTGCCTGGTTTGATATCCAGCGACTTCAGCGATTTGGTCAGCAACGGATCATGCAGACGCCGTGAGGACACGTTGACCGACACTTTGGGGATCGGCAAACCCGTCTTCTGCCAAATGTTGAAATCGCTGACTGCCTTTTTCAGCATCATCTCGTCAATGGCGGTAACGGCATCCAGATCCTCGGCAATGGCCAGGAAACGGTCCGGTGTTAAAATGCCTTCGGTCGGGTGCTTCCAGCGCGCCAGTGTCTCGGCACCGATGATGTCGAGTGTCTTGGCGTCGAACTGCAGCTGGTAATAGGGAATGAACTCGCTGCGCTCCAGACCCAGCAGGATCTCGTCCGACACACGTTTGGTGTTGATGAGAATGTCCTGTGTGTCCGACGAGAAGAAGTCGTAGCGGTTACGGCCACGTTTCTTGGCATTGTAGAGCGCTATGTCGGCGTTGAGCAGCAACTGCTTGGGGTCGATATCCCGCCCGCTTTCACAGGCAATGCCGATGCTGGCACCACACCGAAATTCGTGGCCGTCATGGTGCATGGGTTTGCGCAGTTCCTTGATCAGGCGGTCGGCAAGGGCGGAGAACTTCTTGGAGGTCCCGGTGTAGCGAGAGACGAACACAAATTCGTCGCCGCCAATGCGGGCCACAAAATCTGCACCGCGCACATTCTTGCGCAGAAGCTGTGCCACATTCTGCAACAGCATGTCGCCAGCTCGGTGGCCAAATGTGTCGTTGACCTGTTTGAAACGGTCAAGATCAATATGCAAAATGCCGATGCCCTGACCATCTCGTGCGCATTCCGCCGCCATGCGGCGCAGGGTGTCATCCAGATACCGACGATTAGGTAGTTCTGTAAGATAATCATGCATCGCATTGTATTCGATGCTATTTTTGGCTTCTTCTAATTCAAGGTTTCTGGCTTCTGCCAGGTTCTTGGCGCGTTCCAGTTCCCGCTGTAAAACAATGTCATCCGTCACATCCCAGTTGGCCCCAACCATGCGGGCGTGACCGGAATTGTCGATGAACGGCAAGGTTCTTGCGCGGATGTAGCGCAGTTTTCCGTCGGGCATGATGATGCGGTATTCGTCGGAAAAGGCCGTCAATCTTGCAACGTGAAACTCGACGTTTTTTTGCACGCGTGGCAGGTCTTCCGGATGCACCATCTTTTCCCAGACACCATCAATGACGATGTCCTGATCCTTCGATACATTGAAGATCGAATACATGCGGTCATCCCAGGTGGTCTGCCGTGTTTCGAAATCCACCTCGAACACACCGATGTGCGAGGCTTCCAGCGCCAGCTTCAAACGGCGGGACATTTTCTCCAGCGCGAATTCAGCCGCCTTGCGGGTGGAGATATCATTGTCGATACCGACGATGCGGATCGGATTGCCATCGGCATCACGGTCGACAGCCGCACCACGGCACTCGATCCACACCCAGTGGCCATCCTTGTGTTTCTCACGGTATTCGAACACCGCAAATTCCGGATCGCCGGCATTTTGCCGCTCAATGGAAAAGATCACGCGGTCACGATCGTCGGGGTGAATAAGCTCCAGCCAACGCTCGTGATTGGTCTCGATCGGGTCATCCGGTGCCATGCCACGAATGGACCGCCATGTATCGGACCCGTAAAACACGCCAGTCGACATGTTCTGGTCCCACACACCGCTTTCTGAATTGATCAGCGCGCTGTTCCAGCGGCTTTCACGCGAGGCAAGATCAAGCTCCAGCAGCTTCTGGGCTGTAATGTCTGTGGCCTGCACGAGGATCGCCGGTTCCTCGGGAAACGGATCGTCCCGAAAGGAAAGCAGTGCGTAGTGGAGGGGGCTGCCGTCCTGCTCAAGGCGCACTTCGATCTGTGTAGGCTTGCCGGTGGCCGCCTTTACCAGCGCATCACGCACGGCATCCTGGTCGTCGGCATGGACAAGCGCAATGAGACTGCTGCCTGTCAGAGTGGCCGGGTCCTGCAGAAAATCGCCGCAGACTTTGTTGCAAAAGAGGACGGTTCCATTCGTTTTAACGCGAATGGTCGGTAGAGGAAGCGCATCCAGAATGTCATTCAGCATACGATTTATTGTCAACCGAACCTGCCACCACTTTCACACCGCCGAATGATGTGCTCCGTAAGGATTTTCAGCCTCTGTGTGATTTTTCTTTTACAATCAAAGTCATATGCAAAGACATTGCAGGAGGTGAACGATATTGGAAATTCATATCCTGGGCTTCATGCAATCATTGCATCCGGGCAATCTGCCAGTTTTGGTTTAACTCTGTCTTAATTGCCGCGCGGTCATTTTATCGATGATGTCTTACGGCTGCACGCTGAATATCATTTAAATTTTTAATTTCATAAAATTAAATAATGCGCTGAAATCGTTATAAATAATAACAATTAAGGGCAGGGTGTCTCTTGGGTTGAAATCAACTGTGTCGGTGCACCCGCATGGTGCAGCATGATGGCACATTGACCGGTGGCGTAAAGTTGCAATTCAGCTTTTGCACGCTATTTATGTGGGCGGGTGTTTTTAGTTGCTTCTGCACGTTGACGCGGCGAACCGAACCGCTATAAAGCCAGCCACCGCTTGATTTGGGTGCTGTTGTCACATTGCGTGACGGCCCACCGCCAGATCGAACTTAAGGAAGAGTGGCCGAGCGGTTTAAGGCACCGGTCTTGAAAACCGGCGTAGGTGCGAGCCTACCGTGGGTTCGAATCCCACCTCTTCCGCCATTAAGTTGTCCGAAGCTGTTCGCAACTGTCTAAACATCCCTTATAATATATAGCTTTTCCTGCTGTAACTTGTCCGTCATTGTCCATACCTGTTCGCCCCAATCTGAGGCTTTTGGGGGTGGCTGTGGGGGTGTAATGGAATGGCGATGAGATACCTGGTTTCGATTGCTCGAGTGCATTGCCAAATGCTTCGATGCGAGCCTCGCGGTCTGCTTCCATCATAAGCGAGGAGATAAGCGCGAATTCGTTTTTGCGAATATCGATGGCTAGGCGCTCTTTTTTGCCCAGGAAGAAGAAAAGGCCCGCCGAAAAAGCGGGCCTAACAGTGGTTACCATTGCCACTGGCGATATTCGCGCTCGCGGCGCCAATCATCGCGCTCTTCCCACCGTCTGTGCTCGCGCCACTCGCGACGGGCTTGGTGTTCACGCCACTCGCGACGAGGGTTCCAATCGCTTCGACGGTCCCATTCGCGCTCGTAACGCCGCGGTTCGTAGGGTCGGCAATAACCGCGCGGCGTCAGGTAATAGCCTCGCCCGCAGGCATAGTCGACTTTTTGGACAATTGACGCCACTGGCGCAGATGGCTGCATGATCGGCATCGCATTTGCGCCGCCGCCAATAAATGCGGTGACAATAATACCTGCACCTAAAAGTAACTTACGCATCTCAAACACTCCCTGTGTGGTGATTGAGATTAGCTCCCATCCGCGTGAACGGCTGCTGAATGAACTGTGACGTTTTCAGGGCGCCGTTGACCCACGCGCGCGCGCGTGGGTCGCACACAAGCTTGAAATAGCAGCGATGCTCGCAAGAACGATGGCTGACTTGGTCAGGGAGCAAGCCTTGCTCCGCACGAGGATGCCGTTCAGGGGAAGACACGGCGATACCGCGACACGACGCGATGCTTGGCATCACACTCACATTTGCTGGCAACGGTCGCACCTTCTCAAGCACACGGCTGTGCGGGCAGTGTCAAAAGGCGTTGTGTTTTCTAGGGGAGTTTGTTCTGGGGAGAGAAGCGACCGGGTATCTGATGTGACCCGATGCGCTACTGTGTGTTCAGGCGCAGTTGCTGCGCCCGTCATGTCTTTTTAGAGCCGCCAATCATCAGGCAACACATCAACGACCTTGTCAGGCCTTTGCGCGCGACTTGCGCTTTGTCGCTGTGGGCAGCTCTACAGGCGTTGCGGATTCCTGTGCCTCGCGCAACAAGCGCAAGCGTTCCGTCTTTTTGGCCCGTTGGGCTTCATCCGTCGCAATGATCTGCCGTGCGGCTTGATCTGTTGCTGAGGCTTTGTCCTGTGCAGATGCTCTGCCGGTTTTTAAGATTGGTTCTTTATTAATCGTCATGACGACCTCCTTTCGTGAAGGGGCAACCAATGCTCAGCGTGTGTGCACAGCTTTTTTAGGGGCGGGGAGCAAACCCTCGCGCTGCAATTTTTTCCGCTGCAGTTTGCGGTGACGGCGAACGGCTTCGGCCTGTTCCCGATTTCTTTTTTCGGACGGTTTTTCATAGGCGCTACGGGCACGCATTTCGCGGAAAACGCCTTCGCGCTGCAATTTTTTCTTCAGGACACGAAGTGCCTGTTCCACGTTGTTTTCTCTAACGATGACCTGCAAAATATCTCCTTATCTGTATGTGGTGGACTATTTCTTTGTTCTGACCGCAGTCAGATCAATCCAGCTGGCGTTGGTATCGCCGCGGGATGTCGGGGTCTTGGACTTCGGAGTGCCGCGGGACGATGCGTCGTTGTCGATGTCGTCCTGGCCAATACTGCGGTCAAAATTCTCGCCATCAATACGTATCCGGTAGCGGATTACGCCCTGATTTTCGGGCAACACTGCAACGACTTCGCCAGTCCCATGGGGTTGGACACTGCCGCGTGTGCGCGTTTTGAGGACGATTTTATCGCCGCAGCGATAGGGAACTTTCAGCATGAGAATCTCCCATGTCTTAAAAAAATAAAGGCCGGGCGCAAACCCGACCTCTCACTGTCATCTACTCATGCCGCCAGTACATCCGTGGTCGGCGGAGCAAATGACAAATTTATGCCGCCTGAAGGTTATCGGCAGAGTTCTTGCCAGAACGGCGGTCCTGAACGAGTTCGTAACGGATCTTCTGACCGTCTGTCAGCGAGCTGAGGCCAGCGCGCTCTACGGCAGAGATGTGTACGAAAACGTCGGTCGCGCCATCGTCAGGCTGAATGAAGCCGAAGCCCTTGGTTGCGTTGAACCACTTTACGGTGCCAGTGTTCATAACGATTTCCTTTCATAGCAATCGTTGTTGTTCCTGCGAAACCTCGCAGGATTGGATCGATATTTTGAGAGGAAATCCGACGGGAGCAAAAGCTCTGGACCGGCGTCACAAGCAATGGTCGATAACACAATATAGGATTAAATCTAAGGTTATGCAATCAACTTACCCGATTTAGTTCAAAACCACCCCGAAGTCATTGATTGGATAGAGATAAAATATCGAAATATTTTTCGATTTTTTAATTTTTCACGCCGATTTTTCTCGCTGGGTTGTATTTTTCGCGCCAGTTTTGGAAAATTTTTGAGGCTTTGGTGTGCTGCTGGCGAACACATTGCAACTGCTGTTGCGAACGATATGGGACGACTGTCTCTAAACTCTGGAGAAACGCAGCGAAGCGCCACTTGGCGCCGCATTCAAACTTGCCAATCTTCCGGCACGTCAAAAAACTGGCAGTTTTTTCAGATTTTTTGGGAACTATTTTGCGATTGGTGCCCTTAGGAGCCTACGAGCCCACTACCACAAATTGCTGTCCGTAAAATTATAGTCAAAAACTATAGTGCCTGTCCTTACTCAACCAATTTGTGTCCGGTAGGCTTAGAATCGAAATATGCGCGCAGGAGGATGGCGTGGCATCGCAAAGGCTTGAAATGCAGGACGAGAAGACCGGTTATTACACGTGGGATGTAATCGAAAATCTCGTCACGATGGATTATGTGTGTGCAGATTTCTTTGAATTTTTACCATGCCATGGCAGGGCCGGCGTACCCATTGAGGGCATTTTGCAAAAGATCGATGCGGACACCCGGGAGAGGGTGGCCAAGGAGATTTATGATGCGTTGATTGCCGGTGATTACTTCGAAACCGAATATCCGCTGAACAATACAGATGGCACGCTGCGCTGGATCCATGTGACCGGCCGCATGATAATGGACGCAGACAATGTGCCGATCCGGTCAATCGGCACCATGCGGGATATCACCGCAAACCGCCTGCCAGCCGCCAATATGATCGCCTCATAAAAAAAGCCCCGCATAAGCGGGGCCTTGAGTGTATCATCAATCGTCTAGGCTTTTGTTATTCAAGGCATAGAGTTGATGTCTAGGCATGCGTCCGTCTATTTACCGTCAACTACGCGCCGCCCGAATACGGGGGCTGAACTCTTTGACGGCATGGTCTTGGTGTTTGAACCAAAACCTTTGCGGACTTGTGGTTTTCAATGCCAGGTCTGGCGGCCATACCAATCATCTACATCGGTCTTGGCGCGATCCTTGGCGAGGCCGTAACGTTCCTGCAACTTGCCTTCAAGCTGGTCACGTTTACCGGCAATCTGATCAAGGTCGTCATCAGTGAGTTTGCCCCACTGTTCCTTGATCTTGCCTTTAACCTGTTTCCAGTTTCCTTCAACACGGTTCCAGTCCATTTGCGTTTCCTCCAAGATAATTAAACACATAGAAGAAACGCCTGAATCGCAGAATGGTTCAGGAAAAAGTGCCGGTTTTTAATGCTGGCCGGATTCAGGGTTCTTCAAACGGCTGAGAAACTGGGCAAAAACCATTGTGCCTTCGGGCCATGGGCCGTGGCCGGATTCGGTGTTGATGTGGCCGGACATGCCGGCATCTACCAGCAGTGAGCCCCATGCAGCGGCAATCTCGTCAGCATGCTCATAGGTGCCGAACGGATCGTTGCGGCTGGCAATGGTCATTGCCGGAAACGGAAACGGTTCGCGCGGGTAGGGACCAAAGGTCATAAGGTGTTTTGGCCGGATGGTCGGGTTGGTCACATCTGGCGGTGCCACCAGAAATGCGCCGGCAACCTTGTGGCCAATTTCCGGAATGGCATGCACCACGGTTGGTACGCCAAGCGAATGCGCCACCAGTACAACCGGCTTCGTGCAGGCATTGACGTCTTCTACCAGCCTGCTGATCCAGTCTTCACGCACGGGCTTCGACCATTCGGCCTGCTCAACGCGACGCGCGCTGCCAAGCTTTTGCTGCCAACGGGATTGCCAGTGATCTGGCCCGGAATTGGTGTAACCGGGAACGATGAGGATATCTGCTTCGGATGCTTTCATGGCGCTTATCTTGGTATCAATGTCACCGTATTCAAGATGTATTCAAGATAGCGGTGAGGATTGTGGACATTGTCCGGGCTGCCCGGCGTGGTTTTGACGATGGGCCGCAAACCTGACGTCATTATGAAAATGCCCGGACAAGGTCCGGGCATCTGACACGGGCGTTAGCGGTTCAATCAGGCCTTGCCGAACACACGGTTGAAGATCGTATCAACATGTTTCGTGTGGTAGCCGAGGTCGAACTTTTCGCGGATGGCGTCTTCGGAAAGCGCTGCGCGCACTTCTTCATCGCCCAGCAGTTCCTCCAGGAAGTCTGCGCCCTGTTCCCAAACCTTCATGGCGTTGCGCTGCACGAGGCGGTAGGAATCCTCGCGGGAAACGCCAGCCTGTGTCAGTGCAAGCAGAACGCGCTGCGAGTGCACGAGGCCACGGAACTTGTTGAGGTTCTTCAGCATGTTTTCCGGGTAGATCACCAGCTTTTCGACAACGCCGGCCAGACGATGCAGCGCAAAGTCGAGGGTGATGGTGGTATCAGGGCCAATGGCGCGCTCAACGCTGGAGTGGCTGATGTCACGCTCGTGCCACAGGGCAACGTTTTCCAGCGCCGGCACAACCGACATACGCACCAGACGGGCAAGGCCGGTCAGGTTTTCGGTCAAAACCGGGTTGCGCTTGTGTGGCATGGCCGACGAACCCTTCTGGCCCGGCGAGAAGAACTCTTCGGCTTCCAGAACTTCGGTGCGCTGCATGTGGCGGATTTCAATCGCCACATTTTCAATCGACGAGGCGATGACGCCAAGCGTTGCAAAGAACATGGCGTGGCGGTCACGCGGAATGACCTGCGTGGAAACCGGCTCAGGGATCAGGCCCAGCTTTTCGCATACATGTTCTTCAACGCGCGGATCGATATTGGCAAAGGTACCAACTGCACCGGAAACGGCACCGGTTGCAATTTCTGCACGGGCGTTGACGAGGCGGGTGCGGTTACGGTCCATTTCCGCGTAGAAACGGGCAAAGGTCAGACCCATTGTGGTCGGCTCGGCGTGAATGCCGTGGCTGCGGCCAATGCGGATCGTGTCCTTGTGTTCGAAGGCGCGGGTCTTCAGCGCAGCCAACACGCGGTCCATGCCGGCAAGCAGAATGTCTGCTGCGCGAACCAGCTGAATGTTCAGCGTGGTGTCCAGCACGTCGGAAGAGGTCATGCCCTGGTGCACGAAGCGGCTGTCAGGACCGACAAATTCGGCCAGATGCGTCAGGAAGGCGATGACGTCATGTTTGGTAACGGCTTCGATTTCATCGATGCGCTCAACATTGAAAGTGGCGCTGCCGCCTTTTTCCCAGATTGTTTCAGCTGCCGACTTTGGAATGACGCCAATCTCGGCCAGTGCATCACAGGCATAGGCTTCGATTTCAAACCAGATACGGAACTTCGTTTCCGGCGACCAGATTGCGACCATTTCCGGCCGGGAATAGCGAGGGATCATTGCTACCGCTTTCTATATGGTGAGAATTTGCAGCCCGTTTAGCAAAGTGTGACGCCAATCTCAACGCATTCGAAGGGAAAGGATGAAACTGGTTACGAACAGACACACGATGCCCACGGGAAAATACAGCCAAAGGCCGATGATGGTGAACTGGTAGGTTGCGCCAAGCGTGGTGAACAACTGCTGGAAAAACCAGATCCGTGTCAGGAACGGCTCATGCCACTGCGCATAAAAAATGCGGTACTGCAGGGCAAACAGCAGCGCCGTAACGCCATAGGTGACTAGACAGAGACACAGCGCAAAGGCGCAGAAGCGGGCGGTGGCCGGTTTTGAAAAGGCCAGATACCGCGCCAGTACCAAGGCAGGCGTAAAGGCAATGAAGGCACCGGCGAAATAAAACGCCACGATCTGCCAAAAATGATCGGTCTCGCCACGGTGGCGCATATAAAGACCAATGACGCAGGAAAGCGCCATCGCAGCCCCCCAGACGAATGGTCCGGCAAGTGCTGCGGTTTTTGAGGGCAGGGCGTGTTCAAGCCGCTGTTTCAATGGACTGCCCTTTCAAGGCACCGCTCATGGTCTGACGGGTACGGCGATCCAGCGTCCATTCTGCCCTTCAAAGCCATGTTGCAGCACCGTTACCAGTGCCATGTGCAGGTTGGAGCCAAAACCCTGATGCGTGACCACGCCACCCAGCCGGTAGCCGGTCACGCAGCCGCGGCTTTCCGGCGCGCGCTGCTCATCATAGACAATTCTATCACTGTTCTTGCCATCCTGCAGAAGCATTTTCAGCTTGAAGGTGGAACTGCGCTCGGTCCAGGAACTGCATTTTTCGCCTGCTGGCTGTATAACCTCTTCCAGCCCCAGCCTGTAGGGTGAACCAAAGGGTGGTGCTGCGGCATAAGCGTAATAGCTGATCTGGTAGGGGTTGCCGCTGGCATCGCTGACCGGGTTGTAGGCGGCCAGCAGACCGGGATTGTCAGCCAGCCTGTGCTGTTCAATCAGCGGGGCTGCTTTTTCCAGCGCTTGGGCGCGTGCTGCACCCACACCAACCGCCTCATCCTTCACCAGCACCCGTATGGGCGTGCCCTCGAGATAGGTGTCTTTGACGGTATCGATGACATAGATATTGGAATAGGCAAAACCGGACCCGTCCTGCACGCCATATTCCTCAAAGGCGTAGATGCCGCCGTCTTTGGAAAAGCCGATGGTCTGGAAGGCGGCGATGTCACCGGCATGGGCCGGGGCCGCAAAAAATGCGGCACCTGATGTCATCAGGGAGAGAAAGAAGCCGGCCTTCTTCACGCACGACCGCTTTCTGCGGCCTGGCGAATGGCGGTGACAGTCTTGCGGTAATCTTCAACGCCGTCGCCCTTGTAAATGGCAGAACCGGCAACCAGCACGTTGGCACCTGCGGCAATGGCGGCCGGTGCAGTTTCAACCGTAATGCCGCCATCCACTTCCAGCTCGATCGGACGTGCGCCGATCATCGCCTTGGCAGCCTTGATCTTGTCCAGCATGGCCGGAATGAACTTCTGGCCGCCGAAACCGGGGTTGACGCTCATGATCAGGATCAGGTCGACATCATCAATGACGCTTTCCAGCACGGAAAGAGGCGTTGCCGGGTTCAGCGTAACACCGACCTTTTTGCCGAGCGACCGGATGGTCTGCAGCGAACGGTGCAAATGTGCGCCAGCTTCCGCATGCACGGTAATGCCGTCACAGCCGGCCTTGGCAAAGGCTTCCAGATAAGGATCGGCAGGGGCAATCATCAGGTGGCAATCAAAAAACGCAGTTGTGTGTGGACGAAGCGCCTTGATGACATCGGGACCAAAGGAAATATTCGGCACAAAATGGCCGTCCATCACATCCAGATGGATCCAGTCCGCACCAGCTTCAACGACATCACTGACCTCCTGTCCCAGCTTGGCGAAATTGGCTGCAAGAATGGAAGGGGCAAGGCGGACGGGAAGGGACATGGAAAGCTCCGGACAGAGTGCATGAACGCGATGGTAAAGGGCTTGCACTCAGAGATTTGAGCACATGCGCTGCCATATCATTGTCATTGCCGCGGAACAACCGAGATCAACGTCTGATGCGGAGGATGACTTGCCGATGCGGTGGAGGCTCAGCGCACTGCGCGTGCGGCCGGCACAAAGGCCTGACCATTCCACTGTTGCAGGCTGTAAGGATTGTTCTTCAACTCATGTGCCTCGTTAAAGGCAACGTCGCCAATGGCGGTGGTGAAGGTGGAGTCTTTTAATATGTCGAGAACCGGCTTTTTCTGCTGGTCGGCCAGTCCAATGCCGTTGGCGGCAATCTGCACCGCGGCAAAAGCGGGCAGGGTATAACCTTCAGGAATTGTCACGCCCGCTGCTGTCAATATGTCAAGCGCGGCTGCGGCTGCAGGCATTGAGGCATAATCAGGCAGCGTCACGGCAAAGGTACCAGCGGTGAGCGCAAGCGGCGCATTGGCGGCATTGAGCGTATCGCCACCCAAAACGGTCAGGGCAATGTTTTCAGAGGCGGCATCGCGCGCAACCGTCGAGACATCATTGCGGTCGGTTGCCATAAACACATTGCCGATGCCAGCACGCGACAGACGCCGTACCAGCGCCACCTGCTGTTCCTGCGCCGGGCGCAGCGTTTCCATGCGGGTTGGTTGCAGGCCTGCTTCTTCCAGCTTGGCACGAATACGGTCCACCAACTCGCGGCCATGAATGGTGCCATCATCGACCAGAGCAAACAGTGACCCCTGCCAATCACGCAGGATAACCTCGGCCAGCCGATCGGATTCGGCAGTGTCTGATGGTGCAAGACGGAACACCGGCCAACTGTTTTTGGCAGCATCTTCAAGCAGAATGGTCGAGCGGCTGGAAAGGGTAATCACCGGCGTGCCGGTTTCTTTCAGCGCCGGCAGGCTGCTGGCAAGAGTTTCCGAACACAGAAAACCGATGGCAATGCTGACCTTGGCGGCAACAAGCCCGTCGGCAATGGCACCGCCGCCACTGTCGGTGCAATCCTCATTGATCTCAACCACATCGAGCCCAGCCTGCGCAGCTGCGGCCTTGGCACCCTGGCGGATCTGGTCGCCGAGAATTTTATAAGGACCGTCCTGTGGTGCGACAACGCCAAGTGTCGCGGCACTTGCGCCATGCGCAAACGCAACAGATGCGACCAGAAATAAAATGCGGCTTGTCAGCATTGAAAGCGGTTTATCCATATTAATTGGCTGTTGTTTAACATGTCAGACGCACGGAAAAAGGGAAAAATATTGCTGCGAACAATGTTTAGGCGGAAATTGTTCGGGATTTTCAAAAATGTAACTGTTCGGCTACATAATCGCGGTTGTCCGTGTGCCTTGCGGGCGAGGGGACGGATTTAACGCACGGAGTTTCTTTTGACTGTATATAATGTCGTTGATGCGCATATTTACCGCGATGCCATGGCGCAATATGCCGGGCACGTCCAGTTGATCACCACCGAGCACGGCGGCGTGCGGCGTGGCGTGACGATTACGGCGGCGTGTTCGGTATCCGACAATCCGCCCACCGTGCTGGCCTGCCTGAATTCCGGCAATGAAAAAAATGCGATTTTTGCGCAAAGCGGCAAGTTTGCGCTCAACAGCCTCGGCCTGCGCCACCGCGCATTGTCCGATGCCTTTGCCGGCTTTGGAGGGTTGCAAAATGATGAGCGTTTCGCAAAGGCGAAATGGATGACGCTGGCCACCGGTGCACCGGTGCTGGAAGACGCGCTGGTGTCGTTTGATTGTAATCTTGTCGATGTAAAACCCATGTCGACGCACCTGATTCTTTTGGGACAGGTTGAGGCAATTCACTTCGGCACAAAGGGTGATCCTCTACTGTATTTTAACCGTAATTACCTCGGTTCCCAATGATTTGCGGCGTCAATGTGAACATTGTGTGATCATTATGTGTGCAGCGAATTTCGCTGCATAACTTTTTTGCTGTTCTATAAGGTGCTGAATTTAAAGAATTTTATTCCCCATTTTTGCTGCAAAAATGAAATTTCTCTAAAAAATTCCGCAGATGCGAAGGGAAATAACTTGACGATTGGCCAATAGTTCGCTTCAATGGCCTTGTTTCAGGGGACGACTGAAATTGGCCACAGTGGCCACGGGAAGTGTCCATTTATATTAAGCACTGACTCGTTTACACTGAATATATTTTTGATCACGAACAGGGCCGCTTTGGGAAACCGAAGCGGCTTTATTCGTTCTCGCACGTCCAACATCATCGCGCGCACGGACATTTCGACCTTCTGCAACCCGTGTGGTTTCCGCATAACGGGTTGAAAAGCCGCACAATATCTAAGCAAGCACCAGGTCTGGCAGTTCCATTATAGCGAAACAGTCTCAAGCGGACGGTCCTTCAAGGCGGCAGCCTCCGCCCGATAGGCTTCTGCCCGCTGGCGGTTTTTGCGGTAAATGGCAAAGATGACCAGGGTCGCGAGGAGAACGCCAACCATGGCCAGGCAGAAGCCGGTCCAGGATGGCACACCGGCCGAAACGCCAACCGTGCCACCGGTGCCCAACAGCGCGCCTTGGTTGGCCTGTGTTGCGGCCTTGTCGCTGGCCTTTTGGCCTTCGGCGGCCAATGTCTTGCGTGCCGCAGCGCTTGTGCCAGTCGCCGCCAGATACATGGCAACGCCTTTTGCCTCAACCTTGGCAACACGGGCCGACCAGCCGTTTTTATTGATGCTCCAGATTTTTAAGGAACGCATGAAGCTGAGACGTCGCGCGCACAGCGACTGGATGTGTTTGACGCCGGCGGTTGCGGACTTGGTTATGGTTTCCGGGCCAATCTTGCCATCCACCTTGGCGCCGATAATCGCCTGCGCTTCACGCAGTGCCCGCGCGGGGCCGGAATTGACGCCGTAATCCCAGACCGCCAGATCAAAACCAGCCGGCAGACTGTCACCGCCCACCGCATCCCAGTAGCGTGTCTTGTAGATAGGCTTCACATCGGAAAGGGTAAGGTTGGCAATATCGAGATGGGGAAACGACGCGGCAGAAATGCCATATTTGGTGCCCTTGAAGGTGCCAACGCCCACTTTGCCGCCCGTCCAGTTGCCGGGATCTTTACGGTCCTTCGACAGACCGCCTTCAGCCTGCAACGTAAAATCAAGGCATGCGCTATAATTGTCTTTTGTCATATCGCGATTTCCCTTGTTGATGAAAACGCGACATTTTTCCAGATAACGGTTGTGCCCATGGCATGGCGGTGGTGGCGCGGCTGTTCAAAAAACCTGTCCATATTGCGTGCTGCCTTGAATGGTCACGCCCTGTGCGACCATGCCGGAGCTCAGGCGTTTCAGCTGGATATTGGGCATGGATTTCAGCCGCTGCGAGAAGGTGTTGACCGGTGGCAGGAAACTTTCCTTGTAACCCTGATCGACCGCCCAGGTCTTGAAGTCCTCAAACAGCCGGCTAGTGCGCAGCCAACCGCCTTGCGGCTCAAACGGTGCTGGAACAACGCGGATATCGAACCATTCATTGAGCGGATCTAGCAGCAGCCAGGAATTCAGCGCGTCTTTTGAGCTTTCGGGAATGGAATAACCGCCATTCTTTTTCAGCCGGATGGCACCAGCCACAGCAAAACCCAACAGCAGATCCAGCTCTTCCGCCTGAATGCGCTCGGCAATATCGGTAATGACCTCGCTCTCGGGTATGGTGCGGTTAAATTGCATGACCGCCAGACGGCGGCGCAGGCCGCGATCAATGCCGCCATTAAAACGGGGCAGGGTGTTGGTGGTAAAACAATGCAGGGCGCGTGGCGAAAAGCTGACGACGTTTTTATAAAGACTGCGGCCTTCAATCGGATTGCCGGTGACCGCCGCCTTGAATTCCTCACCGGCAATGGCCGCAGCACTCAGTTCGTCAGCGACATTGGCAGCCTTGCCAGCCAAGTTGATGATGCGTTTTTCATCGTTGAAAAACGCCGGTGAGATCGACGACACCGCACCTTCGGGCAGAAGCGCGCGAAACAGTGCGGCGATGGTGGATTTGCCGTTGCTGGCGGTTTCACCCAGCAGAATGAAAGCCTTCGGCTGTTTGACGCGTGTGGCAAGGCCGAAGGCAGCAGCCCCCAGCATTTCGGAAATCAGATGGATTTTGGCATCGGCATCGGCATCACCCTTGAAGGCACCGCTCAGCAGCCGGTGCAGCAACGAACCTTCAGGCGGTTTGCTGTCGGTGTGCAGATGATATTCGGCATCGATGGTGAACCGAAACCGGTCCAACGGATCATGGTCGCGGCAGGTTACCTTGCCGCTGTCATCGATGGTAATGGTGCAGTTTTTGGCATTCATGCCGACGACGGGATTTTTGAAAAAATCATCGTCGCAGACTCGGGTGCCGAGTTCGTTGAGAATGCCGTCAATCATCCGTTTACCCAGCTTCAGCGGTATTGCCTTGGCACCGATGGCAACTGCGTCAAGCGCATGCACCGCAAGGCGAATTTGCTGGTCCGGTATCGGTCGCCATGCCGACGGACCAAAGGCCCAGAATTTTCCCTCCGCCCGTACGATGTCGCCGCCACAGGCCTGTTTTAACGCCTGCTGGAACTCACGCGCCAGCCAGACCTCCGACCCGTAGCTTTGCGGCGGGAAATGCTCAGGCATGTCCTCAATACCGTCAGCGCCACGCGGTTTGCCCTGTGTTGTGATGGCCGAATTGCCGATTGATGATTTACCGAGGGCTGATGCTGTGACTGCTGTCGCGGCTGATCTGCTGTCCGGCGGGGCAACTGGCAGATAGGGGCGCATGGTCTGGCGCATGAATGTTTGCAGCCTGGCCTTTGTCCAGCCGGCATCCACCGCATCGGCACAGTCCCAGCCACGGCTGGGCAGGTTTCCGGCCTGCCAATCCGCATAGGAGAAAACCTCTGCCTGTGAGGCCTTGTCTGTCTCGGTAAACCCGACCAGCTGGACCCTGGCGGCGAGTGCCGTCAGGCGCTGCGCAATATCGCCTGATGTCGACAGGCCCGGTTCATCGAAATCCGGCCAGATGATAATGTCGCGACCGGCCAGGGGTGACCAGTCTGTGTGTTTGGCGCCTTGCGTGCCGCCCACCCATGACACGACGCTGTGTCCGGTCGCCTTGCGCAGGCTGTCGCGGCATTTCTCACCCTCCACGACAATTACTTTGCCGCTGGCACACAATTCATGCAGGCCATAAAGCGGACGTGGTTTGGGGAAGGGAAAACGGCACCATGTCTGTGTGCCGTCTTCCAGCCGCACAAACATTACCATCGGCGTTTCCTTGGTGCCACCGGGCAGGTCGTGCCGCAGCACATATCCCATCAGCGAACCATCGCGGCGGTGATAGGGATACACCATGGAGGGCGCAAATGCGCCCCATTCCGCCCGTTTGCCGCGGCGTTTGGGATTGTACAGCCGCACGCGGCGGCCGGGCAGCAAGGGTTCAACAGGGGGTGCCAACGGCACAATACCGTCATAGGCATCCGTGGCTGGGGTCTCAGCGCGGGCGACGTGGTGATGGCTGCTGTCACTGCTGCCCAGCAGGCGCATCGCCTCAGGCAGGCTGACGCCTTTCAATTTCTGCACAAAATCCAGCACGTCACCATTTTCACCACACCCAAAGCAGTGAAACCGCTCAACGCCGTCCTGTCCGGCATAAATTGTAAATGATGCCGTGTTCTCTGCGTGGAACGGGCAGCAGGTTTGGTATTCGCGACCGTTGCGCTGCAGCCGATAACCGTAGCTCGCCACGGTAGAAGACAGCGACACGTCGCGGCGCAGCCGTTCGACATCAGATGACATGTTGTTGTGACTCGTGTTGAATTATGTTGCGATTATCGCAACGTATTCGACGTAACGCAAGCCACCGGCTGCGAAATATTTGCGGTCAAAGTGGTTTGCGGGTTTTGTGGGCCCGCTGGGCTGTCCCACTTTTCTGCACTGAACTGCATCGCTCTCTTGCGTCATCCCAGGGCTTGACCCTGGGATCTAACCACGTATCCGCAACCGCGACATATCTGGTCAACATGATTAGATCCTCGCCTCAGGGGCGAGGATGACGTGGAGTGAGTGGTTGGGGCGTTGTTTGGCGCTGAGGGTCCAACAAACGCTCCTCATGCCTAGTGCTTGTCACCGGCATCCAGCCGACGCGAGTAGGCGCGGCGAAAAAGTGTCTATTCATCCCCAAGACTGGGGATGACTGGATCTCTGTGTCATCCCTCGGGTCAAGCCCGAGGACAGAGATGAGGGAGGATGTTGCGCCGTTCAGCACAAATAGCCGGTCATGGTCGGGCGTGCATACTTCCAACACCTGTACTTACTACATGTAGCCATTCATCCCACTCAGGCCGGACTGTCCGGCGATGTGGCCCTGTCACCCAGAATAAGCCGGTACCCCTGTCGGTAACCCACCGTTTCAACCGAAATGCCGGAGCCGTCCAGCTTGGTGCGCAGATGTGACATCGCCACCTTGAAGGCCAGGTACATTTTTTCCTGCGTCGGTCCACCGTCAGGATCGTCGGCATACATTTCGGAAAACACCCGCTCCATGTGTACCGGTTTTCCCTTGCCGCTCCAGATGGCGCGCAAGATACGGGCCTGCTGTTCGGTAATGCCATAAACCTGTGTTGCGAGATCTGCGGTCATCACCTGCACACCTGCGCCGCAGCACGGGCAGTTCACGCCATATTTGCTTTCAAGCGGTTGCGGTGCCGGGGCAGGCTCCGGCATGTCCTCCTGCGGCAAAGGCCCGGCAAAACCGATATTGCCAATGCGGTCATTCAGATGGTCGCCATCCAGCGGCCGCAAGATGCGGTCTGTCTTGCCGTAATGCCAGTTCCACACCAGATAGCAGCGCATGTAACGGCGCACTTCCTGGCGGCTGCCCAGAGAAATTACCCAGACGGGATCGCCGCCGGTGGTCTTGCGCATCAGCTCGGAACCGGCTTCCGGACGCCGGCGACCGACCATGTTGCGCCAGTACAGCTTGCCATCGCGGTAATCAAACAGCGCGCGGGCGCGCTCCTTGTCGATCTGGTTGAAGGTTTGCCAGCTTGGAAAACGGTCCAGCGGGTTTTCAATTTTCCTGTAGCTGCTGAGGCGTGGTTTTTTGACGAAAATGTTCATGATAAAGCACCCTGGCTGACGGTGTTTTTCTGTCTGCATTTGGCTGAGCAGGCAGGCACCGCCGGTTTTCTGGCAAATTGCCGTTTGGGGACTTTGCGAAGTGTGTTGCCACGCCTGCGATAACCGGTGCGAACCTGCCCATGGCGGCGCTCGCGGTTATCTGCTTCAAGGCGTTTTGGCCGAAGCGGCGAGGGGAAAGATATGTTGCTCATCGCGATTTCACCATCCCGTCGGGGCGGCCCTGAACATGCGACAGGCGCCTGAGATGATTGGCGAGCGAGATGAGGTTCTCTGCGGTCTGGCCGGTGATGACGAGAAGTGTTTCGTCAGCAACCACGCCACCGCGCATCACGCAACGACCGACAAGACGATCAATCATCTCTGCCTGATCCAGCATAGACAGCGGCGACTGGCATTTCGCCATCCTGTCCGTGTCTTGCTGAGGGTTGGCGCGCATGGTGTTCATCCCGGTTAATTGCTTATGTTGTCGAAATCAACAATATGTTGTGATTATAGCAACGTCAACAGATAACAACACTGATAGGCGGAAAAAATGAAGCGGCTGGAAGCGTGTGATTATCTGCAGGCCGCATCACTGGAATTATCGATATATTACGGTGCTTTGAGCAGGAAAAAATGCCTGGTCTCTCATGCGATCAAGACCCGAAGACCGCCGCAATAGTGATCGTCTTTTCCATGCGCTCTTGCAAAATGTTGTGAATTTTGCAACAAATGCACAACGCTGCGCATCCAAGAGAGAATTTTATGGCCGAGATTGATGGCGAATGGTTTCACAACAGGTTGAAGGATACCGGTAAATCGCTGCGTGCGCTTGCCCGACATCTGAACTCTGACCCGTCTGCTGTGTCGCGCACATTCTCCGGCAGCCGTAAGATGAAGATGGAAGAGGCGGTCCAGATTGCCATCTTTCTTTCCGTGCCGGTGTCAGAGGTGATCAAACACGCGGGCATCACATCAGAGGCTGATGCTCTGCAAGCAAGAATTCTGCTGGCAGCCACCATTGATGAGGATGGCGCGCTGCATATGCTGCCGGAACCCCGGCCGCTGCCGCAGGCGGTTATCGAAAAGGCGCAACTGGCCGCCAGTGGCCATTACACACGGCAGATCATTGCTGCGCAGATCCGCGCATCCTCGGGCACTCTGGCAATATGGGATGATGCCGTCGTGCTGTTTGGCCAGTCGGAACTGGTTGATCCGGCCGCGATTGGCGCGCTGTCCATCTGCGGGCTGCGTGATGGCAAGCAGATTTTGGCCAGGGTGGAGCGTGCGCGAAAGACAGGGGAAGCAGACCTTGTTTCACCGGCCGGCAAGATCGAAGACGCCATTTTGACCACCGCCACACCTGTCATTGCGCTCATACCCTGAGGGAACATAACCCAAGGGGAGGTGGCAGATCGGCTTCGTCTGTCATGCCTGGGATAAGCGTAGCACCGCTTTCGCTGCTGAAACGTCAGCGAAGGCATCGTTGGTCGTGAAGACCGGGCGGATGTGAAATGTCAGGAAAACGACTGGCACCGGCTGAAGGAGTTTCGCAAAGTCCGGAGTATTCAGCCCCCAACCCATCGTTTCCCTGATGTTGATATAATGACATCATGTTGTGATAACGTCAACATTCCCATCAAGCTATTTGCTGATCTTTTTATCGTTTCAGTCGACGCGCCAGCAGCGCACCGGCATCGCCAATGACAATTGCCGGGATCAGCACCAGTGCCATATCATTGATGTGTTTGGGCACATCGACCACCACAAGTGACAGCCCAAACCACGGATTGACGATCTGCACACAGTAGATCGCCGCCCACCACAGGCCAAGCGGCACCACGATCAGCAACCGACCAAGGCGCGTTGCGCTCCAGCGATCTGCCGCTTCTGCAACGGCAATATCACGCGCCGCCTCAATGCTTTTGATTGTCTGTTCGGCAGCCAGCCGGTCCTTGTCGGTTTGCGCTGCCAGTTTGGCCTGATAGGCGGCAAGAAGGGGGCTGGTGAATTTTTCCACCACACCGCCCAGCAGAAGATTGCGCAGCCACGTCATTTTGCCCAGCCAAACCTGTGCGCCAGATAATACCAGCCTTCCGCAACAAGGGCGGCCACCATGCCGACGGCCAAGTGCAAACCGGTCGCAAGGTCCGGGTCATTGGACAGGATGTGCCCCATGTCAGGCGCAATCAGCCCCTTGGTGACAAGGATTGCAGCGAAATAGCGCAGGAAGATGCGGGTAAAGACGAATGTCATGTTTGCCACCTCGATTGAAGATGGCGGCAGCATTGGGCAGGGATGGTTGTGGTGGCGAACCCGGAGAGGTCATAGGTAACGCAAGCCGGTCACTACTTTCATTGGAATTAGAGATGAGCAGACAGCGCGCCGGAGGCAAAGGCTTTTATCAGCAACACCGCAAGCGGCGAGAGAACGAGCAACAGCAAGGCCCACAATGCGTTGCGAATGCGGTCTGCCAGTTTGCCGACACTGCCTTCAATGCGTAGAAGCGCGGCATTGATGTGTGGCTGCTGCGCCTCCAGCGTCACAATCCGCTCCCTCATGTCGTTGATCCGCCCATGAAGCTTTTCAAGTTCGCCTCTGGTGACTTCATCCATTGTACCGCTGCCATGTTGATCGTTTGGCGACAGGGTACGGCCGTGATGGTTGCCCGCGAAAATCCAAGCCGTGTCTGACCATAGGCAAGACAAGAGCGGTTTAATGAGTGACGTTATCCGCTGATGATGTGCGGTACGAACCGCGAAAGATTGGCTGTTATCAGCGATTTGTCTTCACGAATGCCAATTCCACAGGCCTGATCTCCGACAATCCAGCTGCCCAGCACGGCGTGTCCGGCCTCACTTTCAAACAGCGGTGCATAGGCCTGCACGATGTAACCCTCGTCACCGTAATCGCCAGGGGCTGCCAGCACCTCATGCCCGTCACGAAACAGGCTGACATTTTCGCCTTCACGCGACAAAAGCGGTTTCACCACATAGTCGGACAGTCCGGCGGCATCCGCATCATCGGCAAAATAGCTTGGCAGAAGATTGGGATGGCCGGGATAACGCTGCCACAGCAGTGGCAACAACCCCTTGTTGGACAACACGGCCTTCCAGGCCGGTTCAACGAACACTTGGCCGTTGTCGATAAGCTGCTCGGCAAAGGTCTCGCGCAGCATGAACTCCCACGGGTACAGTTTGAAGCAACGCTCGATGACGCGGTTCTG
Source organism: Rhizobium sp. BIGb0125 (assembly GCF_024810055.1). Classification (NCBI taxonomy): domain Bacteria; kingdom Pseudomonadati; phylum Pseudomonadota; class Alphaproteobacteria; order Hyphomicrobiales; family Rhizobiaceae; genus Rhizobium; species Rhizobium sp. BIGb0125. Next base: position 618,301 of record NZ_JANUDV010000003.1, on the reverse strand, counting down.
CAGGTCGGAATAACGGCCCTCGGCATCAATGCCGATTTCCCTGACGTCAAGGAACTGTGCCCTGTGACCGGCCTGTATGGCGCAGTCCATCAGATAGGCCGTGGTGCCGTAATCCTCGGTGCTGTCGGAGATCGCGGCGAAATGGAAAATCCGGTCCTTTGAGAACTGACCAAAGGCATCGACCAGCTTTTCCTGCACGGAGTTGAACTGGTCCGTATCCGGCGAAAGGCTGCCAAGGGCAATCTGGTCGATCAGCCAGTTGTACTGGAAATAGGCCGTCTCAAACAGCGAGGTTGGTGTGTCGGCATTGTATTCCAGCAGTTTGGCAGGGCCGTTTCCATCATAGGCCAGATCAAAACGGCCATAGAGATGGCGGTCGCGCCGCTGCCATGAATTGCGCACCACATCATGATACTCACGGGGAATGGCCAGCCGGTGAAGCGCCTGTTCGTTTTTGACGATATCGCCGACCAGATCCATGCACATGTCGTGCAGTTCCTGGCTTGGAGCTTCGATCTGGTCTTCTATTTCCTCCAGCTCAAAACAATAGGCCGCATCATCCACCCAATAGGCTTCGCCATACATTTCGTGAAACCTGAAACCAACGGCTTCGGCTTTTTCACGCCAGTCCGGGCGGGGTGCTAGAGAGATGCGGCGCATCGCTCAGCCTCCCAACCTGAAATGGCTTCCGCTACCGGCACTGTGTCCGCTGCCAAAGCCGCTGCGGCTGGAGGTTTCAGTGCGAGGGTTAAAGGCCCGGGAGTCATAGGGCGCCATGCTGATCACATCTCGCAGCCCGCTCTGCTTGGCCTTGGCGCGTGCTTCAAGGTCCGGAACAACATTCTCACCATTTTTGTTGCGATAGATCGTTCTGCCGAAACTGCTATATCCACCACCACTTGTGCTGGTGCCGGGTGGCGTTTGTTGCTCTTCTTCCATACGCTTGCGGTATGCGTGATAAGTGGCCAGCGAATATATGCCCGAAGGCAAATAAAAGCCTACCAGTTTGGGGCTGAAAACTTCGTTTCCGGACGGATTGTTGGCAGGGTTTGTCGGCAGCATTTCACATGCGCGAGCACCATATTCCATTTCACATGCGGGCATATTGATGAACCGCGGCGCAGTCGCAACATGGTCCTTTTTCGCATCTTCTATTGCAACCTTGCACACATCCTCACTGTGGGTTTGTGACAGGCAGCGATCAAGAGAGTCGATGATGGTCTGATCTTTGCTGCAACTCGTCATCATAATCGCACCGGTCGCAAGCGTACCAAGCGTAAGAAAGGGATGTTCTCCCATCAGGCGTCTGACCATGATCGCACCTCAATAGGTCATGCAGGCGGCATTCAAAATGCCGATGACAAGTGCAATGCCGCCACCCCAGATACCGGCGGCAATGTCACCATTGGTGATTTTGCCGTGGAGGTCCTTCATCGTGAAATTCGCGATGTAAAAGGCAATGACCTGAACGATGATGCCGATCAATGCCCAGAGCGCATAATCAATCAGGCTGACGGAATGCGCAGCAGCCGAGGCCAGCGGCAGGCTGAAACCGAGAAGCGCACCCAGAAATGCCACGATGGCCGCGAGATTGCCTTCGCGGATCAGCCGGGATTCCGTGTGCGGTGTCAGCAGCGTGTAGATGAAGATAAACAGCCCGTAGCAGGCAAGGCCGGTAACGAAATAGGTGAGGAAAGCCGGAAGGCCTGCCAGATATGCAGACATCTAAAATAACCTTTGTGCAGAGAAACCGGGAAAGACCTGATGGTGACGGCGCGCTTCAATCAGCGCGGCGCACACCTGACGGGGCGAGGGCATTTGCGGGATGTTTACGGTGTGACGGGATGCCCGTGGCACGCAAGAAAGCCAAACCCGTGCGCAGAGGTGACGGGGAAAAACGGCAAGGTGGGCATGGGGAGCACATCCGAATGAAGGGGATCGATCAACAGAATCGGACGCTAGCGTTTTTCGCGTATGAGTTGAAGTGATTAATTGCCGCTGCACCTGAATTATCGTCAGGAGACCTTGTCCCTTGAAAGGGCCGGTCCGACTGATGCCGCGATGGCATTGTGACGATTGCACCAAAAAAAGTGCCCAACCCCGAGGAGGTATCGGGGTTGGGCGTAGCTGCCCGTTTCGGGGACAGGGCGGGCAGTTTGCGTTTAGTGCGACTGCAGCTGTTTGACTTGCGGTTCGGCCATTTCCGTTTCCGTCTCATCCGCTTCCGGACGCTTTGTCCGCAGCAGTTTCAGCACGAAGACGAAGAATGCCGGTACAAAGAACACCGCCAGAATCGTCGCCGAAATCATGCCGCCAAGAACCGCGGTACCGATGGCGTTCTGGCTTGCAGCACTGGCACCGGATGCGATGGCCAGCGGCACAACGCCGAGTGTGAAGGCCATCGAGGTCATGATGATCGGGCGGAATCTGAGGCGGGCAGCCTCGATTGCCGATTCCAGCAATGGTTTGCCTTCGGCGTAGTTATCCTTGGCAAACTCGATGATCAGGATGGCGTTTTTGGCTGACAGACCGATAATCGCGATGAGGCCGACCTTGAAGTAGATGTCGTTCGGCATGCCTGCCGCCATCACCGCCAGCACGGAACCAATCACCCCGAGTGGCACCACCAGCATCACCGATAGCGGGATCGACCAGCTTTCATAGAGACCTGCCAGGAGCAGGAACACGAACAGCAGGCTGATGCCGAACAGGAACGGTGCCTGCGAGCCGGACTTGATTTCTTCAAGCGACTGGCCTGTCCATTCAAAGCCGATACCATCTGGCATTTCGCTGGCAAGACGTTCCATTTCTGCCATCGCCACGCCCGACGAATTGCCCGGTGCCGGTTCGCCGGCAATACGCACGGTCGGATAACCGTTGTAACCGACGATCTGCGGCGAACCCTTCTGCCACTGTGCAATGGCGAAGGAGGAGAGGGGCACCATGCCGCCGCTGGCATTGCGTACGTTCAGTTTCAGCAGATCCTCGACCTGAAGGCGGTTACGATCCTGTGCCTGTACGATAACGCGCTGCATGCGGCCCGCATTCGGGAAGTCATTGATATAAGACGAGCCGAGATTGGCGGTGATGGTGTTGTTGATGTCAGAGAAGGTTACACCGAAGGTGTTGGCCTTTTCACGGTCGATGACCAGCAGAACCTGCGCGGCATCTGGCAGGCCTTCCACACGCATACCCGAGAGAACCGGGCTCTGGCTGGCCTTGCTCATCAGGTCGCCGGCGGCGGCGGCAAGTGCAGTCTGGCCAACGCCGTTACGGTCCTGAAGGCGGAAGGAGAAGCCGCCGGTGGCACCAAAACCGTCAATGGCTGGAGGCGACAGCGCAAAGCTGGTGGCATCCTTCAGGCCAAACAACTGCATGTTCACACGGTCGGCGATTTCCTGTGCGGAATTGCCGTCACCACGTTCACTCCAGTCCTTCAGCGTCACGAACATTAGGGCCGCATTGGCACCACTGCCGGAGAAGCTGAAGCCCTGAATGGCAACAATGTCTTTGACCGCAGGTTCTGCACGGAAGATTTTTTCGATCTGCTCAATGGATGCGGTTGTGCGGTTGGCACTGGCTTCCGGTGGGCCCTGAATATCGACAATCAAGTTGCCCTGGTCTTCCGCCGGAACGAAGGACGATGGCAGGCTGATGAACAGATAACCGAGGCCGGCAACCAGCGCGAGATAGATCACCATCATCCGGCCGGCACGTTTTGCCATGCCGCTGGTGACGTTGACATAGCGGTTGGTCAGGCCGTTGAAGTTACGGTTGAACCAGCCGGCCAGACCCTTCTTTTCATGATGGCCCTTCTTGATGGGCTTGAGGAAGGTAGCGCAGAGCGCAGGCGTAAGCGACAGCGCCAGGAAGGCAGAAAAGGCAATCGACACGACCATGGTCAGCGAGAACTGACGATAGATGATACCCGTGGAGCCCGGGAAAAACGCCATGGGAATGAACACGCAGGACAAGACAAGCGTAATGCCGAGGATCGCCCCGGTAATCTGCTTCATGGCCTTGCGCGTGGCGGCCTTGGGCGAAAGCCCTTCTTCCGCCATGATACGTTCAACGTTTTCAACAACCACGATGGCGTCATCAACCAGAATACCGATGGCCAAAACCATGGCAAACATCGTCAGCACGTTGATGGAAAAGCCTGTCGCATACATGACCGCGACCGTACCCAAAAGGGCAACCGGCACCACCAGTGTCGGGATGATGGTGTAGCGGAAGTTCTGCAGGAACACGAACATCACGACGAAGACGAGAACAACGGCCTCGATCAGCGTCGATACCACCTTGTTGATCGACGCGGAAACGAATGGGCTGGTGTCGTAAGGTGTGGCGTATTCCACGCCGGCGGGGAAGAACTGCGACAGCTCATCCATCTTGGCCTGAACCGCAGCAGAGGTTGACACGGCATTGCCAGTTGAAGACAGCTGGACACCGACGGCGGCGGTTGGCTGACCGTTCAGGCGGCTAGTAAAGTTATAGCTTTCCGCGCCGAGTTCGACACGCGCCACATCCTTCAACAACACGGTACTGCCATCCGGATTGGCACGCAGAATGATCTCGCCAAATGCCTTTGGATCAGACAGCTGGCCCTGAACCAGCACGGTTGCAGTCAGGTCCTGCGAAATCGGGTTGGGGGCGGCACCAATCTGGCCGGCAGCAACCTGCGCATTCTGCGCCGAAATGGCGGCATTGATATCTGATGCCGTCAGATTAAGGCCAACCATCTTGTCCGGATCGATCCACACGCGCATGGCGCGCTGGGCGGCAAACAGCTGGGCACGGCCCACGCCATCGAGACGACGCAGTTCGCCCAGAACGTTGCGGTTCAGGTAGTCACCAAGTGCCACCTCGTCCATGCTGCCATCGGTGGAGGTGAGGGTAACCATCATCAGAAAGCCGGAGGCAGCTTCTTCAACGTTGATACCCTGCGATGTCACGGCCGAAGGCAGGCGCGATTCCACACGCCGGATGGCGTTCTGCACATCCACCGAGGCCTGGTTGATGTCAGTGCCAGCCTCAAAGGTTGCAGTGATGCTGACGGCACCAGACGTATCGGAGGTGGACTCGAAATACATCATGCCGGAAACGCCGTTCAGCTCCTCTTCGATCTGACGCGTCACACCCTGATAGATCTCTTGCGGAGAGGCGCCGGGATAGGATGTGGAGATGGTAAGCTGTGGTGGCGCGACCTTGGGGTACTGCGCAATGGGAAGAAAGGGCAGGGCAATGATGCCTGCAATCGAGATAAACAGGGCAAAGACCCAGGCAAGGATCGGCCTGCTGATAAAAAACTGTGCCATTTTGTTACCTTACTGGCCAGAAGTTGCCGGGGCCGGCGTTGCTGGTGTTGACGTTGCCGCGTCTTGCTGCTGCTCGGCTTGGTTTTCGCTCGCGACCCATGGTTCAGGCACGACCTTGCTGTCCGGCTGCACCTTCTGCACGCCATCAACCACGATCTTTTCACCGGCCTTCAGGCCACTCTCGACCACCCATTCCTGGCCGGTCGCCTGACCGAGTTCGACAACGCGCACCTTGGCGGTATCATCACCTTCGACGACATAGACCTGCGCCTTGCCATCCTGGCTGCGCACCACCGCACGCTGTGGCACGGTAATGGCGTCCTGTCTGACGGCCTGTTCTACCTTCACCCGCACATACATGCCCGGCAGAAGGTCACCATTCGGATTGGGGAATTCGGCACGCAGCGTGACCTGTCCCGTCGTGGAATCGACATTGGCACTGGAAAACAGCAGCTTTCCCTTTTCGCCATAGACATCGCCGCCATCAAAAACGAGCTCGACGCTGGCCTGTCCCGGTGCTGGGCTTTCAAGGCGCCCGTCATTGACGGCACGGCGTAGCGCCAGCAGGTCCTGTGCCGACTGGGTAAAGTCGGCGTAAACAGGGTCGATCTGCTGGATAAGGGCGAGGCTGGATGTGCCATCCGCCGTCACCAACGCACCTTCGGTAACAAGTGCACCACCGATGATACCGCTGATTGGCGCGCGCACTTCGGTATATTCAAGATTGATCTTGGCTTCTTCCAGTGCGGCCTGCTGCAGCGCGACGTCTGCTTCTGCCTGCGCCAGATTGACGGACGCTGTGTCATAATCAATGCCGCTGGCGACATTGCGTTCACGCAGTGTCGTCTGGCGGGCCAGCTGAACCTTGGCATTGTCTCGGGTTGCCTCGGCGCGGCGCAACGAGGCTTCAGCACTGGCGACCCGTACGCGGAACAGTTTCGGGTCGATACGGTAAAGAACATCGTCCTGTTTGACGAAGGTTCCCTGTTCAAAAACGCGTTCCTGCAAAATGCCGGAAACACGCGCCCGCACTTCCGACACGCGGGTTGCAGCCACACGGCCGGGCAACTCGTTGATGACGGGAATGGGGTGCGCCTGCAGTTCAAGCACAGCAACGGCCGGCGGCGGCATGCCTTCCTGCGCCAGTGTACTGGTTGCGGTCAGGGCCAAAAGAGAAGTGGCAATAAGGCACGCCTTCAGGCGCGGCAAATATATGCTGCGGTACATAGTGGTTCCTTTAATATCGGGATCAGGCCTTAAGGCCCAAAATTACGTCTGATCGGGATAGGATGTGTAAATCGTTCGCACACCTTCAAGGATCTTGATCTGGTCTTCCGGGCTCCATTGGTAAAAGCCAAACAGCTCGGTGACAAAAAAGCCGCACAAAGCGAGGTAAGACATTAGCGCCGCATGCGGTTTTGGTCCGTCAGCCATCGCCTTGATGTCGGTCAGCGTCCAGTCGCGCATCTGCCGCTGCAGTTTTTCTTCTGAGGAGACTGACGCGCAGACAGCAAGGGCAACCGCACGCTCCGTGTCATCGACCACCCGTGATGCAGCGTTGATACGCCCGTACAATTCCGGGTGAGGGGTGTCCGCCGCCGCCGCAACGGCCGCAGACTGCCGTTCCAGCTCCATATTCATCCGGCGATCGATCAATGCTTCCAGCAGTGCGCTTTTCGACTTGTGGTCATAAACCACAGTCGATTTGCTGACGCCGGCTTCCTGCGCAACCGCATCAATGGACAGGCCGGCTGCGCCAAGCCTCACGACGACACGCTCAGCGGCATCGAGAATATCGTCCTTCATGATTTTTCTGGTGCGACCCACAGCGCTCTCCGGATTGTTGTGGGCTTTGATTTACGAACGATCGTATTTAAAAGCAATAGAAAAACGACCGTTCGTATAAAAATTATCATTTATCAGGGAGTGGTGAAGTGTCGACAGTTGCGCAAGGGAAAGTCGCTCGATGGGCCGTCTCATCAGATTGTAATGCCGATGTCCCGATTTGGTTAAGTCCGGAATGGAGCCGATCCGAACGGCGAGAATCTGTGCTTAAGGCTCTATTTTCAGATGATGTTCGAAGATAATATTGATATACGCGCCGGGTAGATCTGGGGGATCATATGCCGACGCAAAGAATTGATGTGATTGATGGCTTGAGAGGCCTCGCTATTCTGATGGTGATCTATCAGCATGGTTACTCAATTAAGGCACGCGAAGTGTATACATTCTTCACTGGAGGATACCCATGGATTTTGGGCCACGCTTGGATGGGTGTCGGTATATTCTTCATTTTAAGTGGGTTTGTTCTCGCTATGCCTTTTGCCTCAGGTAGGTCGAAATTGGCCAGCAGCGAGGATATTAGAAACTTCCTCAGACGAAGAGCAAAACGTCTTTTGCCACTCTTCATCTTCGCAGCGTTCGTCAGTTATGGCTTTTCGATGCACGCTGGAGCGCCGCAAACAAGGTCGCTCTTACTAACGCTGACCACGCTGACTATGTTTTCTAAGACCAACTTCTTTCCACTCATAAACGGCCCGTTCTGGTCACTCGCTGTGGAAATATGGTTCAGTATACTTTGCCCCTTCATCCTAGCTTATATGTTCCGGCACAACGTTGTACGTGCACTGTTGGCTATCTGCCTTTTTTCTCTCGTGGTGCGGATCGCAGGAACCTATTTTCCTTTCTCCAATTTGCAGGTAAATCCTGTTAAGGATTCTGTTTTTGGACGACTGGATGATTTCGCGATTGGGATCGCAGTCGCAATAGCTTTCGTCAAAGGAAAACTGCCCAAATGGGGTGACATGCATGCTTTTGCTGGAATCTGCCTAATCTTAGGAACCGCTGTTCTGTGGGATTCTCAGCTCCAGATGCCAAAGTTCGCTACCGCATTTTTCAACTTAGGCCTTCAGGCCGGAGTTGTTTTGATCGTAGTAGCAGCGCTCGGTAGCGCGCGATTTACACAAGCCGTGTTATCAATGTGGTTTCTCAGGTTAGCCGGAGCTATGTGTTTCTCTTTGTATTGCTGGCATGGCCTATTGATAGGTCCGACAATGCAGGCTAATCCGCTGAAATTCCAATCGATCGTGTCGTTTTGGTCTGCGCTGGTCGTGATATCCTGCTTCAGCTACAGGTTCATAGAGTTCCCAATGAAAAGTGCGCGCGAAATATTCTTCCTGAAGAAGGTATCTCCTGACAGTACAGCTAGCAAATTAAGCGAGACTTGACGACCGCTTGGCACAACTTAATGCCTTGCTCAATTTTTGGTTAGGGATACACCAGTACTTCGTACTGGATTCTCCAACACGACGTCCAGGTGTGTTTTCATATTCAGGCCGAGCGACGCTGCTATCTGGAGCAGTGTTGAATACCTGCAGTTGGAAGTACCGGCGTCTTCCCATTGGAACTGGCCTGTTTCCGTTTGCAAAGCTTTCAGGCACGAAGCGATATTAGATGCGATACTACCGTTTTTTAGCTGGCCGCGCCGATTATTCGTAATGATCCTGGACGTAAACCCAAAGCGTGTCCATTTGCTCGGCAGGAAAGTTTAACAACTGCGATAGTCGCATCACCATGGGATCATCTCGCCGGTAAGACTTTCTTCCCTCGACATCGAGCTCCGCGAGGTAACGTTCGTCTTGGTCTTCAATGGCGGCGTAAATATCCGCTTTTTTCAGAGACAACAGATCCCAGGCTGCCCTCCAAAACGGCACAGGCTCAATCGGCAAAAATTGCTTTGGGGCTCTTAAAGCTCGTTCTTGAAGTGCGCTAAATTCCGCATACTCAGCGGACGTCATTTCACGAAAAATACCGTCACTATATGTCTGTTCCATATCAGCCCCTCCTGCCTTCGATGATAAGACGTCCACTAAAATTGCCGGAACTCATGTAAATGCGCAGCCCATTGAGTGCTGCAGATGTGGAATGGGCACCGCCAACCAGAAGGCTGAAATAGGCGTTTCCGCTATCAACTCCCACAGCCTGTCCCGTGTAATATTTTGATTGCCCCTTGGCCTTGTTGAACTCGAAAATCATGCCTTCGAAGTTGAGATCATAGGTATTGGAAAGGCTTCTATAGCTGGGAGTCAGTGCTCCAACGCCCGACGTGCCTGCATCGTATCCGCTGCTGACGCCAATCATGCCGCTGGCCGAGATATAATAATTTGAGTTGATCCACGTCAGGCCGTTATCCGGGCTAAGTATCAGACAGGGAACCGCGTTGTTGACATTCGGGCGAATTGTGCCGCTGATCCTGATCTGACGAAACGCCTCAAGGCCTGTTCTGGTGTAGACTGCGACGTTTGATAAATCGCCGGTGTCATCTATTTGCTCCCACACCTTGCTGTTCTCAAGCGTTGTAACGCGGCCCCGTGCGTCAGCCACGTCATTGACCAGTTGGGTAGCAGTAAGGGTGGCTGTATCGACAGGAATGCTGTAGGCCTTGATGAACCATGTGACAGTGATGTTGGCTGGTCTAGTTTCTGCTGCGGTTCTGGGATTTCCGTTGACGCCATCCGAGATAGGATTTTGGACTTTGTTATTAATCGGAGTACTACTTCCGCCGGGGTTTGCTGCTGTGCCGCCAGCACTTCCATTATTGAAATTCTCCAGGATATGCCAGTGCCCCTGAAACGCATCTGCTTGTACCGTCCCAAACGCACGCCCGGCGTCGCGAAGTGTCTGGCCAGCTCGCCACTGGCGTTTGAACAGTGCGTCATCAGTGGCAGGAAATACCGGGTTGCCAGCACCATTGACGGACCAGCCGTTTGCCAAAGCCCATGTCCGCAATTCCGGATAGGCTGTGGTAATTTCAAGGCCCGGAATAATCTTGAGATAGCCCGGTGGTGTCGTGGTGCCATTGCCGTAGACATCGATGATGGTGCCAATGGGCACGCCGCCATTCAGATAGGCTTGGGTTGCCCAGTATTTCGCGGAATGGTCCGTTCCATCCACAACCCCATCTAATTTGACAGCCCAATCCTGTGCGCGTGCCGACCATTGCGCTGCCGTCGCTGCGGAGCTTGCCGTCTCAACGGCTGAGGTTTCGGCATCCTGTGCGTGGCCTTGCGCGGCATCTCGCGCCTCATAGGCTTGCGTCGCATAACCAGCGGCATTGACGATCATGCCGGAATTTGGCCCTTTGCCCAGCAGGCCGCCGACCATCATCAGCGTGTCGCCTTCATCAAGATTATTGGCAATTTTTAAGCCGGACTGGCCATAATCGGCCAGAATGGAGCGGTCGGTCTGCTCCTTGAGTTGCTGGATCTGCATTGTCAGCAGATCCATACGCACTTCGACTGTCTCGGCGTAATAAGCGCCCTGATTTTCGAGATCGGTATCCTGCGTAAACGGCACACCGCGCAGCAGCACGATTTTCTGGCCATTGACTGGTGCGACATTCAACACGGCATTGCCGCCGGAATCGTCCGCCACACCGGTGACGATAAAATCGTGCTGATGGTTGAGAACAGTCTCGCTGCCATCGGTATCGATAAGAATAACCCGCAAATGTTCGGGCTCATAAATCTTGAACTGATATTCAAATGCCGTTGTGACGCCGTTACCATTGTAAGGGCCAGAGCGGTTCACTTCGCTGGGTATCGTCATTGTTTCTCGCGCCTATGGGATTTGGCGAACCATAGGCGCAAGAAGGTTGTCAGGCCGATCTGGTGGTCAGAAGCTGCATGAGTGAGGTTTCTCCGCCCTTTGTCTGCGGCATGCGTGCCTCCACCACCTGGCTGATCTGTGTCGCTGGCAGGCCAAACGACAGGCCAGTCGTGTTGAGAGTTGCCATCAAACCGGCCGTATCAATGTCGTTGAGGACACCTGACGCACTGATCATGCCTGCCAGTCTTTTGGTGCCATTGTTGTCCTTGGAACGCTGTGCTTTGCCACGGCGTGGTGCTTCAGTTTTCGGGCTTTCAGCATCGCGGAAAAACGGCATGGTCTCGGCAATCGAGAGAGCTGATACTGCATCACCGGCTGGAGACTTGCCGTGCGAAACAGCCTTCAACACTGCATCGGTGTGAAATAAAGCGGCAATATCAATAGCCAGAGCGATGCCCTCGGCAGCATCGTTACTGACCGGCATTCTACCTTGCGGAACACTGTTTTCGCCCGTGCCGGATTTGGCTGTCATCAACGCGCCAAGGGCGGTCAGCAGGGTTTCAATCTCTCGTCCCTGGGGGCTGGTCATCGCATTGTCGGAGGGGTTTCCATCACACGATGTCTGCAGCTTTTTTACCAGCCTGTCGGCATGGCTTATGGCCTTGGCCTCGTTGCGTCGATATGTGTCCAGTCCTTTATGATATCCCGCCAGCCATACCGACACCTCCACCATCTGATAGTTCAGTCGTTGCATCACCCAGCTGGAAAGCCCGCCAAGCGCAGTGTTGCCTCCGCTGGAGTTTTCGAACGTGCCTTGTCGGCTGGACATAAAGGGTGACAGCGCCGCCACACGGCGCATCACGCCCGGCCGCAGGGCAGTTTGCAGGTTATCGGCAAACTGCTGCTGACCGATGCTGGTCATGGCCTCGGACAGACCGGACATCTGTGTCATTGATGACCCGAGTTCCGTGGCAAGGCGAGCGGCGGTAACATTGTTCTTTGCGAAACGCGCTGTACCGCTCAGCAACGCGGCGCCGGATGTGTCTCCGGTCGCGGCATCGCGCAGCCAACCCTGTAACATCACATGGTCTGCACCTTGACCGGTCTGGATAAAGGCAGCCTGAATACGCTCGTCCTGCAGCAGTCGGCCGGTGTTTGCCACGACTTCACCGAGTTCCAGATCATGTACCAATTCGTTGACATGGCTGTGCAGCACGGACATATCAAGCTCAAGCGGCATGGCCGTCTGGCCTTGCTGCTGCCCGCCGTGAAGGCCGCTGGTATGCGCCTTGGCAAACTTGCCGGCAACAAGCGCCTGTGACACATCATCTGTGTTGTTGCGCAGCGGGTAATAACCGCCTGCCAGTTTTTTGCCACCAATCACAACAGGCGTTGCGTCCACCCATTGTGGTGTAACGCCGGTTACCCGTTTTTCGCGGGCGGCAATATCCGGCTTGAACGAAGCGGTATAATCCCAGACGGATTGGACAAAATCCGCGTCACGTGCGTCCAGGTATTTCAGCAGGGAAACAACCTGTTGCTCGCTGAACGACCCGGCAATGGTTTCATCTGTCAGCTGTCTGCGGTTTTGCGCAGTGCCGGTGTTCAGCGCAATGGCAATCATGTCCCATTTGGAAATTGACGTTCCAAGTGCCGGCACATACAGGCGCCTACCCATGTCCTGACGCTCCGCGGGGGAGTAGACGTCATAAAGTGCGGCCAGATCACTCGCGGCCTTTTGTTTGCGTGCCAGTAATCGCCCAGACGCGGCATCGACAGGTGCCTTGATGGCAGCTTGCACGGTGCCCGCTTTTTTTGATCCATCGAGATCGCGAAGCACAAGGTTGGCATTCATGGCCGGGTCAAGATAAGGGCGAGGGCGCTCATAACCCTTAGTGCCGGCGGTACCTCCAGTATCTGCAGCGGCCGGCACCGTACCGTTTCCGGTGGACTGCTGAGCGCCCGTTGGTGTGCGGGTAAAGGCGCCCAACACGCCGGAAACGGTCTGTTCAAAGTCGCGTGTCTGCTCGGCATCCACCAGCTTGCCCGCCCGCATTGCTATGTGTTGCAGGTTACGGATGCTGTTGACCACGCCACGAAGCGATTGCAGCGGCAGTTTTCGGTACGGTGTGCGCATGGTGGAGGATATAACCTCGTCGGTTATTGCCAACTCGTTTCCACGACCTGCCGCCTTCATCTGTTCAATAAATACGTCCAAGCCACCCGTTGCACCTGCCTGAGTGCCTGCCCATGTCCTGAACTGGTCACTGCCCTGCATGGCCTGTGAGGCATTCATGTCGTAACGACCCAGCAGGTCGTCCATGGCACTGTTGTAGTCTATCCGGCCATTATCGTGGAATGATGCGAGGGCAAACTGTTCGCGCCTTGCCGGGGTGTCAACACTCTGAACATAGCCTTCCATCTCCTCCACTTCGCGGGCGATTTTCCGGCTCTCGACATAAAGCGCGTGGTTGAGCAGCTGTCGCTTTTTGGCGGTGTAGAGCTTTTTCGCAGTCTCGTTTTTATCAGCGGATGTGCCGGTGGAGATATCTGCGTCAACGGCGGCATCGCCATTTTGCATCGTCAACGGTGTCGCTGGGTCGACCGTTGATCCCGCAGAAAGCTGCACACCAAGACGCTCCGCTTCCTCTGCCGCACGTCGCTCGGCAGCCAGAAAACGTCTGCTCTCCATTGCGTCTGCCACGGACATGGTCGACATCATGGATACAGCAGATGCATGTGCCTCTTTAAGGGTCGTGTTTTGTGTCGTGTTGGACAATCGGCCAACCGCTTTCAGCTCTATTTCAAGCCATTGCCCGCGGCGGTCGTTATGAATGGCGTCCATGGCTTTCAGGTCGGCGGTGCCGTCATAAAGTGGATCGCCATGGCGCTCGCGCATAATACGCGCTGTCTCGCTGTCAATCCGGTCGTTGCGGCTCGGCGCCATCATCATGAAACGCAGTAATTCGTCGCCGGAACCATAACCGAAAATGCTGGCGACATCATCGGGGTCAAGACCACCTTTGTCCGTATAAACGGTCTGGCTGCCACGCGGCAGCAGGCCCAGAATACCATCGCCATAGTGTGCGACCAGCATTGCTTCGTCAAAACGAATATCGGCAAGATGATCAGGCATCTCGCCGTCGCCAAGCCAGCGACGGTTGCTCATCAGCTCGGTCGCCCGGTAGTGTCCTTCGGTGTTAACCTGCTTCTCCACCTGGGTGCGCACCGTTGCCTTCTCTTGCGCGTAGGCTGTGTCCTGTTCACGCCGCACCGGCTGCATCACACTTTGCAGCATCTCAGCACTTGCTTCGTCCTCGCTTTGCTGGCGTGTGGCCGTAAAGTCGGCATATGCCGCCTTGGAAAGCCCCATGGCGTCTGCGTCGGAAAAGATCGGGCCACTTTCGCCAGCGTCCAGACGTGCCATTTCCAGCTGGCCGTCACTGACCAGCATGCGGTTAAACACTTCCGCGACCTCAGGGCTGGTTTTCCCATTAACAGCTGCGCTGTTCACATAGGCCGTCGTCAACCATTTTCGAGCGGTTTCAAATGTATCGGCAAGTTCGGGCGACGGTACTTTGCCTTCCAGCATGTATGTCTGAAAGTCACGGCTGAACTGTGTTTGTAGGCCGCTGTCGACTACCGCCGTTTTTGCCGTATTGTCGGTCGAAGCCGTACCAAGAATGGTCGCGCCATCGGTCGCGGCAATGTCGTTGTTATCAACTGCTTGTGCATCAGCCTCTGCAACGTTCTTTGCGCTTTGACCCCACCAGTCATTCAGCTGGGCCATTGCCGCCACCGCCGTCGGCTCACCCTCGTCGGCCATGTCCCGGATATAATTGGTGAACTGGCCAACTACGCCTGCAAGACCAGCGCTGGAGAAGGCCGTGATACCACCGGCTCCCGACGCTCCGAAAGATCGGCTTTCCGATGCGGACGCGCGTTTGCCTCCGGCTTTATCCTGAGGCAGGGGTTGCACATCGCCATTTTCCTGGGGCAGGGGCTGCGCTTTGCCGTCTTCCACGGGCAGTGGTTGTGCATCGCGTTTTTTGACCGGCGTCATTTTGACGTTGTCACCGTTCTTGGCGCGCACATCGGACAGCACCGTTTGTGAAACAGTATCGAAATCGGTACCAGCCGGATATTTGGTCAGAGCGTTGACGGTGAATGTCTTCGGACCGGTCTTTGTCTGCTCCAGATAAAGTGTCCTGCCATCGGACATGTGTTTGATGTAACCAATAATTGGCTCGCCGCGAGCATTCTTCCCGCCGGAAATTATCCGGTCGGCTGATGATATGATCTCATGGACCGCCTCGATATCAGCGCGCACGACTTGTCGTTGCGGGTCAGGATGCTTGGTGTTGAGAGTGTCACGAATAGTTGTTGTGCCGAGGGAATGTTGGGTGTTGGAGATATCCACTCCAGTTGCATCCTTGACCGTCTGCACCACGCTGTCACCAGCACGGCC
Source organism: Rhizobium sp. BIGb0125 (assembly GCF_024810055.1). Taxonomy (NCBI): domain Bacteria; kingdom Pseudomonadati; phylum Pseudomonadota; class Alphaproteobacteria; order Hyphomicrobiales; family Rhizobiaceae; genus Rhizobium; species Rhizobium sp. BIGb0125. The sequence continues at coordinate 602,908 of NZ_JANUDV010000003.1, read as the reverse complement.
AACATTTTTTTTCCTGTTTGTGCCAGACGGAAATTGTTCGCTGCGACGCAGCAGAGTTTGGATGGAATCGTAATTGCGTTGTGCATTCGCCTTCGCGGTATCGTATGCTGTCTTAGCTAATATCCGAGTATCACTGAGCGCCTCATCGAGACCTTTGATATACTTTTCCGCCCCTGCACTGGACATAGCGCCGGGGTCGAAGCGCATATGGTTTTTTATAAGCAGATCAGTCGGGGTGCCCGCCCAGTGTGTAGCATAACTGGCTGTCGAAATTTTTAAATCACTGCCGTTGCTGACCGCCCTGTCTAACTCACGTTTTGTTATACCCGCTTCAGACGCAAACTTATAAGGATCGACACCATTTTTCTCTAGTTGGTGAAAAAACGTATCCGAATTCAAATACATGCTCTCGATGGGCGTTCCCGCAGTAATATCTGCGACGTATTTTTTAAATACTTTGGGATCTTGTTTCTGTGTATTAGATTTGCCTGACAGAGTTGATATTTTATCGATAGTATATTGAGTTGTTATGGCACTTTTTGCATTGTTTCTTTTAGTGAATACACTGTAACTGGTTTGCGCTGCCCCCATTATAGCGCCCGTCACAAAGCTTCCCGGGACGCCGTCAAATAGTGACCTTTCTGGCGCGTAGAAATTCTGGGCGACTAGATTTTGTATGAATTGTTGTGATGCACTTTTCCCTCCTTCTAGCGCGATCTTTCCTCCAATTTTAAAAAGAGGTTTCTCCAGCCAAGTCTTCAGCGCACGAGGAAGGGGGGTACGTTCAATTGGTATAATTGCCGGCAGAGCCGCAAATGCACCGGAACGTGCTGCTTCTGTTTGTGTTCTCTCATCTTTGCCTGCTTTGCGTGCGCCGCTGGCTGCTTCGCCTGCTGCAAGAGAAACTTCGTATATTACAGTACCCGCTCCACCGGTTGCAGTTCCTACTAAAGCAGAAACCGCATTTTCGCCGATGAATTCACCGGAGGCCCGCCACCAACTGTTTTCTGCACCGGGAGCGGGTGCGAAGTAGTTGTCTGAAAAGTTTTGGAGACCCTCACCGGCATTTTGGAGTCCATCAGAAAGTGAGTTGAGTAAAGACGTGTTAAGAATTGCTCTTGCAGTTTCTTCGGTCTCATCTCCATCTAGCACTGCCGTAAGAATTCCGTGAGCGAAACTTGGTTGAATGGCACCTTGAAGACCAATGTCTCTCCGTAGAATATTCAGTTCATGTTCCGTAAGGCTTTTGGCTCGTGCAATTCGGTCGACCCACGGTGCTATTCTTGCCGGATCAAATCTTGGCATCACTTGACCAGCGCCCTCCATCGCCTTTCCAACCGAAGAAACGCCTCCGCTGGCAATTCCCTTTGGAAGTTCCGCCGGATGAGTAAATATAGTGTCATGCGCAGTTAACGTGTCGTCGGGAGCAGATTCTGTCGCGTCTTGAGGTTTGGCAAGTTTCGCCAGTTCAGCAAAATTCACAAGGTCGTCGTCACCTATTATCGATGCTTCAAAGGCATTGTCCTTGCGCCACTTATCGAGCTCAGGCGAGGCGGCAAGAATGGCGCTACGTTGCGCTTCCTCGGACTGAAATTCGTCCTCACTCCCGTTTTGGAAGTAGACCGGCCATCCGTGGATGTCTTCTATCCGGATATATTCTAGTGGCTCCGGGCGTTGCCTTGCTACGACATCTGGACTTTCGTCCACTGGTTGCGTAGCTGTAACTGGACCGATGCTGGCTTGCGTGTTTTGCTCTTGCGTTTCCGTGTCTGGCTTATTTTCCAAAACATGCCTCTCCTGTTTAAATGAGGCATGATTACCGGTGTGATGGTTGTGGGGACGAAGGGGTGGGTATGGCAGTCGCGCGCAGTTTTATGGGCTGGTTTGCGTTATTGATTTATGCGCTGGCGACGCCGGCATTTGCGCAGTCGGCGCCGGGTGTGCCGCCAGAAGGGTACAAACCTCCAGAATTCTGGAACGGCGTGCGTGCGGGTGACAGTTACGACAAGGTCAAGTCTTTGGCCGGCTGGTATCAGTGTGGTGAGATGCCACGACCGAAATTGTGCACTGACATCAAGGGGCCGGACAGCAAGCCTGAAGTGTACGAACTGGAGTTTCAGAATAACAAGGCATTCCTGGGTGCACATTATATTCTCAGTGCGCCGCCGCTATGGTCCACCTACAAGCGGTTTAATCCCGTGCAGGACGCCAACACCACCCTGTTGGAAATAGGTTCAAATCCAGATTTCATTGATTTTATGAGCGAGAATTACCACGGCAGGGCATCCGGTATTGTCTCCAAAGCGGCCAGACTTCTGGCACCAGAAAATGACGACAAAATTTACAGCATTACTTATGTCAATCGACCTTTTGTAACTGGAGATTACCGCGATCAAATTGCTTACCGGGAAATACTTCCTGCTGAAACGTTCGTGATGAGAGTGGAGAAGTTTCTCTGGAAATCGCAGCCAGCTACTCGTCTTCGCGTGACGTTAAGTCCTGCGGATAGGAAAATACTGTTCCCTGAATATTGCATAGACAATTGCAAATCATGGAAATTGCGCTGAAACGACAGGTACGTTGTTTAATAATGCCAAAAAATGGGGGAAGCATCGATGAGTGATATGGCTGAAGACATCGCAGCAAAAAGAAATTGGAGAGCGGCACGACGCGGAGTGTTGTTGAAACTCGCTGTGTTGGCGGCTGTCTCACAACTTGTTGTCATGGTTGTCGTAGGACATGTTCCGGCCAATTATCCCAACATGGGCAGGTATCTGGGAAGTCAGGTAGGCTCGGCGATTGCTTTCTTTCTCTTCGGTTTTGTTGGCTTCCTTATCACGCGGTGTATTCGCTACCGGAGCGGCGTGGCAGATGCTGGCCTAATTACCGGCGCAATATTTACTGTCGTCAGTGCCTATGCGGCAATTCAGGGCATGCTGAATGATTAGCGCTCATTTTAAATGGCCTCGGACAGTGGTGTCCAAGGCCGTTGAATGTTGGACGTGTTGTGTCGTCCGGGTAGGGGATTTGCGGGTATTTGTAGCCAATAGGCGCGCTACGTCCTGCTGTTATCCAAATACATTCGCCGCAACAGGTCATCCATAAACGTCTTGATGTCTTTGTTTTTGCTGATGTTGTCCTTGTTTACTGCTCCCAGCTCTGCAACGTAGCCATAAAGCTCCCGCTGAAAGTCGGTGACGCCCTTGTAGTCTTGCTCCGTCATCTGCGCCGGAGCTTTGACAAAACGCCCATCTTCAAGCCTCTTGAACGTAATCGCCAGAATGCGGCCATGCTCGCGTGCTTTCTGCGGATCGGTGCGTGCCAACTCTTTCCAGCTTGTGACAATTGCCCAGTCTTCGTTAGAAAGATTTCGACGATCATTGAACAGATCAGACTGCGCAAATTCCAACGGGTCATTCGCAAATTGACGCTGCAATTCGTAAAATCTGCGACTGGCTGTCCGTGGTTGCCCGTTTTTTTGCACGGTTTCGCTGTGGTCCTGAAGCAACTTTACGCCGAGAGGACCGATAATAAGTTGTTCTTCCGGCGACATTTTCAAAGGGTCAAACCCGTTGTTTGCGGAAATCTGTGTCATCCCAGATTGCATGATCTCGTCGCGCTTATCGTCGATGTTTTTCTGCCCGGTGGTGTAGTTTGTATCGATTGTTTTGCCGGTGGCGGCCCGCTCCTCGGCATCACCAATCGCGTCAAGGCTTTGGGCGAGATAGGTAATTCCAGGCATATTGTAATTTGGCAGCTCCACCCGCCGGGCGTCGACATTGCGGGCAGACCGAAAACTCAGCAGCTTCTGGGCTTCCTTCACCTTTGTCGACACTTGGCCAGGTTGGTCCTGTCGTCCAGCAATCATCAGAATGTTGCCTTTTCGGTCATGTCCCTGAAAAAAGCCGACCTCGGTAGAGCCACTCTCGCCAGATACGACAACGATATCGCCTGGTCGCGGACTGTTGGTCGCCACGCCAAAGTTCAGAAATGTTTTGGCTGAAGTGGCCTGCGCGCCATCTGTCAGGGGCGAACCAAGAACATTCTTGACGATATCGACAGACCACGGGGTTGGCACCGTTTTGCCCGTCGCATTCTTGCTGAAGTTGGCAAGCGCTTCGAGTGCAAGATGGCGGCCCGATGTGTAACGTAGGTAATCCACTGTCGTGGTTGGGCGAAGCAGTGCAGGGCTGTCTGGCGGCAACGGTGCGTTGCTGGCAATGTCGACGGAGTTGCGTGTTGCTTTTGCATTCAGCACAGCGGGTTTCATCCGCTCCTGCAGGGCAGTTTTGTCTTTTTCCAAAATGCGTTCTGAGTGGTCCTGCATGTATTTTTCCGCCGCGATCGGATCTGTCTCAGCAATACGTGTGACGATCCTCGTGAACGCGTCGGACTGATACTCCGCTTTTTTCCGCTCAATGGTTTCCTTGTCCCAGTTCAGCAATGCGCCAGCTCTATCGACTGTCTCCGCAACCTTTCCCAGTCTCATTTCGAGTTTACGGGGTACCAGCCTGTCTTCAACCGCATCATTGATATGACTTTCGATACTGCCGTCGAACGCGTCGATGACGGCGGTTTTCTGCTGGTCAAGGGCATGGTTGATTACCCTTCCTCCAGTGTCCCGCCGTGTCTCCTGTGAAGCCTGCTGGTAAATATCGCGTGCGCCAGGCGGCAACCCTTTGCTGATCTCGCCATGTTTCTTCTCGGCTTCCTTTTCAAAAGCCGGCCGTGCTTCAATAGCCGCCTTGCCGGTGAGCGATAGAAAACCGCCGGGGCCGTGCAGGGCATTCCGGTTCCAGTTTGAAAATTCGGTCATTGCCTCTTTTGCCCTGGTCTCGTCATCAAGCTTTTTCAGGCGAAGGGCGGCTGCTTCATTAAGGTTGGTGGCTGCGGTTCCCATGCCCTTGCCAAGGGCCTGCATGCCACGGCCAATGCCCGCACCAAATGCATCGGCATCGGCGCGGGTGGTGAAGTTTTCAGAATATTCAGGGCGAAGCGCAACGCGCTGTTGTGTGTCCTGGTAAAGAGGAACAGTCGGCATTTAAAACCTCACTTAATAAGACCTACCTTTACGGCGTGTTTGTAGGCATCACTGCCGCCGCCCAGAATGGTGCCGCCGGCAGACAGGAAGCCTTCCTTCTTGGCGGCGCTGGCGCGCATTCGGTCCAGTGTTGCGCCAGCGCGCTGGTTGGTTGCCTGCATGTTGTAGGCATAGGCCTCGCGATGGGCATTGGTGCGAATGTTCAGCGCGTCGATCTCGCCCATTTTTGCGGTGTCGATAATCGTGTCCAGCGGAGAGCCGAAGGTCAGGTCAACGCCATTGGCGGCCATTGCGGCGCGCTGGCGGCCCGCAAGCTGCGCGGTCTGCATACGTTTCTGCTGCTCTTCCTGCTTGCCGCGTTCCAGCGCGTCCTTTGCCTGTTTGTCGGAAATTTTCGCATTCATTTCCGCAATCTGGGCGTTGTAATTACTCGCCGCCGCAGTTGCCTTTGATTGCTGAATTTGTCCGGCGGCACCCATCAGGGTGGACCCTATCATCAACGTCAGTCCAAGATCACACATCGGCTGCCTCCATTTCGAAAAGCCGGAATTGATGCCCGCCAATGTCGACCGGCTCGAGCAGCCGGAAACCCAGCCATTCCAGCCAGCGAATGGAAACCGTGTTGCGGGCATCCACAAAGTTTCTCAGCACGGAATAACGCTGCAACAGTTGGTTTGGCCAACCGCTGGAAATGCGCAGAAAGGCGCGGAAGTTTTCCTCCACCGCGTCGGTGCCCAGCAGCCAGGGTGCGCCAACACCGGCCAGAATGTTGATGTCGCCCACGCCGCCCATCACCTCCGGTTTGCCGTCGAACAGTGCTGTCCAGCAGCAGGAGGATTTCCGGTAGGAAAAGGAGAGGGCGGCAAGCGGTGTGTGGCCGGATGCGGCAAAAACCTCATCACGGTCTGCCTGGCGCATACGTGCGGCAATGCTGGCGACATGGCAGGGTGCAGCCTGGACTATCTCGACATTAGCGGCCAAGGGTCACGTCCGGCATCAAGGCAAGAATGGTCATGGGCAACGGGTCAAACTGCTTCACCCACAGGCTGCCGCTGTTATTCCAGTCCCAATAGGGGGTAATGCGCACATCGCCGGTGTAAAGCTGTATGGCCTCGTTCCAGGCCTCGTCACGGCGTTGTTTATATTCCACCAGCTTGTCGCTGTTGCGGTCACCATCTTCCGGGCCGGTGAATATGCCGCGTGTATTTTCCACACGCATTGTCACTTCACTCACCGTCTTGGCGCGGCCCTGCACGGTGCCAAGGCCCTGTACCTGGCCAAGGTCCAGATCCAGCGTTTCAATCGCTGCCGTCATCGCCAGGCCAATATGCACCTTGGCGGCGGCGTTCTGCAATCTCACCGCTCCACCTGTCACGGTCAGGTTGCGCACCACATTGCCGTCGGCAAGCGCCACCACCTGCTGTCCTTCCAGATGGGAAAGTCCGCTTATCGTCTGCGTTGGCGCACCGCTGTAGGTCAGGCCGCAATCGACAAAAAATGCGTCTTCCACACCGCTGAAGGAACGGGCATGCAGTCGTTCTATGTAACGTTTTGTCTGGCCATTAATGGTCCGGCGTACAATGAAGTAGGGAACGTCTTCGCCATTTTCCTCAATGACAGTCACATCTTCAAAATGGGCATCGCCGTGAGCGCCGCTTTCATGCCGTGTCCAGGCCCAAACATCCTGTTCCTTCATATAGGTCAGGGAAACCAGCGCACCGTCATCCAGCACCACCCACACAATGGAATCCGGTGCCTGGGCATAATCCCATGCGGCAATTTCCCGGTCCTTGAACAGGTGGCGGGCCAGAATGGTCAAATCCTTGCCCACATAGCTGTCCTGCGTATAGTCGTAGGAAAAATCTCTGATGACCCCGCCCAAGCGCTGCGCAAACAACACAGTGTTGCCCACGACGATTGGCTGCACACGGGCCGCACCACGGTATCCCTGGTTATCGAGCTTCAGAGCGGAGGGCGAAATCGCATCGGCTGCAGAACCGCCCGTCACGATCCATTCGGAACCGGAGGTCAACAGCAGCAGACCGCGCACTGAAATCATCGAGCGTATTTCGTTGACCTGCCTTGCACGAATACGGAAGGTCACTGCATCGCTGGCCTTGGCCGGAGACGACACGCCGAAATTCTCATAATTGGCCGATTGGCTGAGCCACACCGCCTGCGGATCATTTTTGGTGGAGGCAAAGGCCAACCGCTGTTCGATAAAGGTCACGCAGCGCGGATAGCTGCCAACCTCGTTAAACGGGTTTCGGCCGGATTGAGGCGTGTCGGAAAGGTCGGGCGTGATGTTTTCATCGTCGAAGGAAACACCGGTCGTGCCACCAATATAACCATACACACCATTGTCGTTGCGGTACACGATGTAACGCACCGCTTTGGGCACAGCGGTCCACGCCACGCGGTTTATGCCACCTTGCAGTGACAGGTCGTTGACCACAGAACCGGAGGTGGAAGGCAGGCTTTCCTCGCCGCTGTCTGCCACGGCGGACACCACGTAACGATAGGTGGTGGCCACGTACCCAGTCTTGCCTGCCGTATTACCCGGTGCCGTCACGGTAATTGCACCTGCTGGCGCATTGATCAGCGGCTTGAACTCAACCGGTGTCAGCGTCCAGTTATCGTCCGCAAGGCGGCCAAGTTTTCGCACCGGGTGGCCGACATGGCACAGGTAAAGAACATCGGCTTCCTGAACGAATACCAGATCCTTCACCTCAGCCGATGTGTAGGTCGTCGCCACTTCATAAGGGATCGCACCGGAGAGAATGAGGCCACCGTCTCGGAAAATCCGGATGTAGGTGTGGCCAAATTCTAGGACATAGGTCTGTTCGGTATTGAACTGGAATTTGATCAGCCGCGCCGATTTTGCGCTGTCACGTATTTCGTGCACGAACTCAAATCCGGCCCGGTTGGACACGCCGCCATGCGGGTGCACAAATACATTCAGTGCCGTGCGAAGGCCGCTGGTATATTTGGCCAGATCGTTGCGGGCGCCAAGGGCAGGGGAAAGCTCACCGCCGGTGAACGAGGGTTGATATGCGCGTAAATCAGCCATGGCTGCGCACCGTCAGGAAATCGGTAGACGTGTCGGATGTCTGGCGCACCTGGTTGACATCAGCCTGTTCGGCCGCCGCCTGCATGGTTCTGGCAATGGTCAGCGCATCAGCGCGGATCTTGGGGTCACGCGTCAACGGCATTGCCAGCCGCACCGCCAAATGCCAGGAAAGCGCCTCGATGAACAGCGGCGAAAACCGTGTCGGGTCCGTCAGGCGGGAGGTGTAGCGCAAAAGGCAGGGCGACAAATTGCAATACAGCGTGTCACCCTCAATCTCGTAAGGATACTGCGCTTCGCGCTCATGGTGCGCAGCGGCAAAGGCCATATCCGGCGCACCGTCATCTGCCGCGTAAACCGGCCTTATCCAGCGCACCTGCAGGCAGTCGGAAGGTCGCATATAGGCGTGTTGCCAAACACCCGGCTTGTCATTGGTTATCTCGCCCAAAGAAAGCGTCTTTCGCGCCGCCTTCCAGGGGTAGGATTGCAACAGCATATCGCGTGTCTGCGTATAAAACTGGTTGCAGGCGCGGGCTTCCGCGCTTTTTTCCGTTAAGTCATTGATGTTGTCTTTGCCCACATTGGAAAGGGCAAGATTGCAAATAGAAACGACCGAAGCCATGGACCAACCTCTTTTGTTGGCCCATGCTTACAAGCGCAATGGTTGTCACGCTGACATCACGGGAAATAGACAGGTCAAAACCGGGGCAGGGCTCCAGTCAGGCAAAACGCAAACGTGCCAAATGAAATCGTGACCCGCTGAAAACAGGCCTGATGGGGACAGCCGCAAGCCTTGCTGTCAGACGTAATTGCCAATCTGCCCGATCTTGTACTTGATGTGCAGGTTGGGGATAACGCCAGCCGTGTGCGCTGCGCGGTAGACATCACGTGATACGTGATAAACACCGCCCCAGAACAGGAGGCAGGACAGGGTTGCAATAATGTAGACCTGTAACCGCATTTGCTTATCTTTTCTGATATCTCCGGCAGCATTGTGATGCTGTGCCGTCAATATCTCTCCTCGCCCCAATGTCAATATCTGGCGAAATCCTCCTCCCGCCAGTATTAACCAGACTCATAGCGGTTTATCTGCCGAATTGCACGAATAATATGTGCCAAATTGGCACATACTAAAGAATAGGGTTAGCGTCTAAACTTCATGCGGGCATGGTGTTGGTCGCTACACTTAAAGGTTTTTTGCCGCGCAAATGGCGTTGTTGGTGGTCACCTCAAAACGTAGCCACGCTGGCACCGGCCGACGCCGGCCTGAACACGGCCTCAAAGGTGCAGGTCTTAGATATCTTCAGCCAGCGCCGTGCAAACCTTTTCGCGTTCGATCGGGTCGCTGATGTAGCGTGGATCATAGTCATCGCTACACAGCGTGATATGGTCGTTCAGACGCCAAAATTTAGGGCCAAATAGCGCAATGACAGCAAACACCGCGAGACAGAGCAGCAGAAACATTATCTTGATAAATCGAACCAAGCGTGCCTCGTGATGTCAGGGTTGCATACAGCAAAACATCAGTTTGATACGCTAAACTTGATCGCAAGTCGCCTTGCTGATCACGACGTCGCCAGCGGGCTTGCTGTCTTCTAACGTTGAAACCAGCCGCAACGTCAAGCCGATCGACAGCATGGACTTGACGTAAGGTGTCTGGCACCAGTTTTTCTCCATGTCCCGTCTCGTTTTCTCAGACAGATTGGCGGGCACGGTGAAATGTTTGATATATGTCTTATCGCGGTAAGTGGCGTGGGTTAAGGTTACGCCATCGCCCGTCGTTTGCTGGGTCCCGGACAGTTGCCGTGTTTCGTCCGCAGCTTTTTCCTCCATTCTCTTGTCGAAGGATGTGCTCCATTCCTCGCACAATGCGGGATTGGCAGATACCTCTCCCAGGGCCTTGCCCTCGGTGTCTACAAACACGTTCGTCCTCGTCAGGCCCAGTTCAAAAAGCAATGTTGGGCTTGTCGGACTACAGGTGTTGAACATCTGAAAATCCATGACGCTTTCACTCAGCGTGAAGTCGGTGCTCGATATCTCATAAACAGAAATCAGCCGATCGGCCTCGGCCTCCATGCGTATTAACGTCATGAGATCACTGAGTTGCTGTGGCACTGGGGTTTGCAGCACAATCTGTTTCAGCATCGGTTCGAAGTCGAATCTGCCTGCCTGCCCGTTGCTGCCACTGTTGCTAACAGTGTTGCTGACAGGCTTATCAACCGTGTCACTCGCTGCGTCCTTGGCGGCGTCGCTGCTAGTATCATTTGTACTGTCAATATTTTGGACTGCGGGTTGCTTCTGGGCAGTCTTTTTGACTGTCATGCCAGTATTATTGGCTGTCGTGCCAGTCTCGGCGGTCTGGCTAGCAACCTCCGAGAGGTGCTTTTCCATGGTTCTGCCGGTGGAAAATAACATAAGCCCGATGAAAACGATGGCAGCATTCGCAATAAACCCGCCTGAGCCAGTCTTTTTCGGGGTCATGGATTTGGCGAAGAGAAGAAAGAGGTTCGCAATAGGAATAATAGAAAGAAACCACAGACCCCTCGTGTCATAGGCATCATTCGCGCGTGCCGCTGAAAATATGCCAAGCAACCCGCCAGCCAGCGCGGTACACACGAAATAGCTGCCAATTATTTGCCCGGAATAGCCGTCCCGTATCGCAGTCGGCAAATCAGTCAGGAGAAAAACGCTGCCGACCATCAAAACAAACGTAAAACCAAGCGACAGAAAATAGGGGGCTCTGTGCAGCTTCCATTCGAGTTTGGTCGCCGCGACCGCAAGCCCAGCCGAAACAGCGCATATTGCCCAGAGCAGCAAATAGGTCTTGGTGTCACCCAGCGTCATTATTTGATAAGCCAGTTCTTCCATGCCGCCAGTCCCCCAATTCAAGGTTGTGGTAATGCCTTGCCTAAAAAAGTGCAAGACCTTGAAAACAATGGGCGACTTCCCTGATGCTCGATGACAAATCAACGCAAGGAAATAGCTTGCTGATATCGACGTCGGCGCGGCCGTTACCCAAACAGCTAGCAGTAGCAACGGGAACCATCACCACACATTGTTTCCATCGCATGTTGTGAAATCTAATAATTTGTCGCTGTCATTGCTGGCTAAGACGCCATCCGTGTGTCCAGAAACACCACCCGGAATTAAAAGGAAAAGCAGGAAAATTCCGCGTGATCTCCCCCTTTACAGGTCCCGATAAAAAGCTAATGTATGCAACTTAAGGGCGATTTATTGTTGTCGAAAAAGGTTGTTTACGTGTATTTGAGATTTGTGCGCCAGACATCAATGCCGGGAGCGAGAAGCCGTGAAGGCTTTTTTGTTGCCGCATATGAATTGTCCAGAAACACCAATCTGGATGAAACCACATATAACCACGTCACCGAACTTCTCGTGTGGTTTGGCGGAAATCTCGCGGCACCCAAAAAGTTCAGCCGCACCACCTCCAAAGGGCATTACCGCCGCATGGACACGCCGGGCCTCAGCTGGTTCAAGCCGAGCGCGCAGCTGCATGTGAAAAAGGCGTTTGAACTGAAAGCCTTGCTGGATGAACACGGCCACGCCATCGAGGTCCTCAAGGCCCGCCGCCCGGGTTATGTGGTGTTTGAAGACAGGCACCAGATCGTGGCCGAACCTTTTGCGGATGACCACTGGTTTGCGTAACACATCGCGTTGGTTGGGTATTAGCTGGTGGGTGAGGTCACGCTGAAATAGGCGACAAAGTCCGGGTCGCTGACCCTGTTTCCGGCATCGTCGGTATAGATGCCCGGTTCTGCTCTTTCAAAAACTTCAAGCAGCGGCGGCAGGTTGAATTCATCCTCTTCGTCATCACTCTCGGGCTTGAGTGTTATGCCCATGTGGCGATCAACGGTTCTAATGTAGCCGTGAATTTGCTGTTCTCTGGTTACCGTGCCGTCCGGTTCCCGGTAGGTAATGCCAATAACAACCAAAGACCCAAGCAGCTCGTCGGCAAACTCCTGATCCCAGTCGTCATCCGTATCTTCCGTATCGTCGGTATCAACCCAGCCTTCGCGCGACATTCCAGATTCCTGTTTTCTGTGCAGCTATATAGGGTTGCATGGTTGCTTGAATTGATCAACCTCTGCGGTTTCAACACCGCCAACGCTCATGCCCGGTTGTTTGCATGTTCTGGCCGGGATAACAAGTCCAGCTGCAATTAGGATAATGCAATGCCTCCAATTTCGATCCAGCCTCGCATCAAACTGTCCCGTCTAAGGGACATCGGCTGGAGCCATTGGGATCCGATCGGCCTGCTGGTCGAGGGAAAACACTGGGATGACGAGGATGCAAAACCGTTTGCAGATGAATATGACAGCTATCTGATTGCTGCTGCGGGAATGATTAGACGTGGCGCGCCAGACCAGGAGGTCGTAGCCTTCCTGCTGCAGATCGAAACCGATCATATGGCGCTGACAGAACAGCCAGATAGTCTCGCCAGAGCAAAAGCAACCGTGGTCGCCATCAAGGCCGATGATGAACTCTGGACATATCCCGAATAAAGAACCCTCTGCCGGGGCAGATTGCCTAAAACGGCTTTAGGCCAACCAGCAGCACGATCACGGCCTCAAGCAGGATAATGGTCGGTGCCGCATGTCGCAAAGTGCCGGGTAGGGTGCGCCCAGGGTCGGCCACAAGACGGCGCAAATTGCCGGACAGCGTGCCGTGTATTCCAGACAGGACAAACACCAGGATAAATTTGGCAATGAACCAGCCGCTGGAATACCAGCCACCCATGAATGCCAGTGTCAGCCCCAGTGCCCAAACGGCAAACATGGCCGGTGTGGTTACACGCTGATCCCAACGGTGAATGGCGGCAAAAAACGCCGGATTGCGTTGCGCACTGTCAGGGCCGGCGGAACGCAACGTTACCGCAACAACCAGCATGCCGACCGTCCACAGAATGACGGCAATGATATGCAGAACCCGCAGCCACAAATAGTCCATTGCCCACCACCTTCAAACCGCACCTGTAAGCATCGCCTGTCGGCGGGCTAACATACGCTCATTCATAAAAGCGCCAAAGTGTCTCATCGCCGCGTGGCATATTCCGAACTCATGCGGTCGAAAGTTTGCGCCACGTCGCGCACGCCGGTGTGCATCATCTCAAGAAATTTGACTTGTGTTTCACTGTCGGATTTTTCCGGCAGGAATTTTTTGTGAATGAGTATTGTGAGTGCAGCCCATGTAATGGTCACGTCGCTATCAAGAACCTGTCTTCCATGTTTCTTGGCTTCGTAGTTGCGCACTTGTCCCAGCACATTCTCTACTTGCCTGAGATCATCGATCGTCATCACGGTCAGTTTCTGGCCATGCCGTTTGATGAAACCCTTGACCTTTTGTTCGGTGCTTTTGACCTGCAGCAACATGTCGACGAGTGCCTGATATTGTTTTGTATAACGAAAGTCAGGACCACATGCCTGGTCAAAAAATGAGACAGCGCAGAGATAGGCCAGTTGGCATGTCAGCTTCTCCAGAATGAACTGTCGCATACGCGCCATTTCTCTCGTCGTCTGGTGTTGGCTGTCGAGACCACCATCGTCTTTGAGGGAGGGGATAACCTCAGGCAATGCCTCCAGAAAATGCGCGCGTAAACGCATGACACTTGGAAAACCGACTGCCGCCTGCGCATTCAGCAAATGCAAATACGTCTCGTGTGCGATGAAAATCGTCTCGCCAGGCTCGATCTGATCCGACGCGCCAGGCTCGACCTGATCCAACGCGGCAAGCTTGACCTGATCCGAGGCACTAAGCTTTGGAAGTTCGGGAAGGTATTTGTGGTAAGAATCCCGCAGCAGCAGTGCGTTCGTCAATGCCAGCATCATCCAGCAAAACAGGCCAAGCGACGTGTATGTGAATTCGTAGCGTAAGGCGAGAATGGCTCCAAGCCCTCCCGCAGCCACAGTCCAAAGTACAAACCTGCGGTGGACTGGAGAGGTCTTGTTTTTCCTGACCCACAAAATCGGCAGGATTGGGCCGGAATTCAACAACGGCCACACCAGCGGAAGCGCTGAATAGCTCTCTGGTCCCCAGATTTCGCCAGCGATCAAGTAAGCTAATTGCAAACTCAGGACAGCCCATGCTGCCATGATCAGATAACTAACGTTTACATTCCCGACATTAAACATTCCACCCCCAAAGTCTCTCATCGCCGCACCGCATATTCCGAACTCATGCGCAAGAAGGTTTGACCTACCTCGCGCATACCGGTCCGCATCATCTCGAACATCTTGGTCTGCGTGTCACTGTCGAGTTTTTCCGGCAGGAATTGTCTGTGAACGAGTATTGTACGTGCAGCCCATGTCACGGTCAGGTCACTATCAAGAACCTGTCTTCCATGTTCCTTGGCGTCGTCGTTGCGCACTTGTTCCAGCACATGCTCCACTTCCCTGAGATCATCGATCATCATCACGGTCAGTTTCTGGCCACGCCGTTTGATGACACCTTTGACCTCTTGTTCGGTGCTTTTGATCTGCAGCAACATTTTGACGAGCGCCTGATATTGTTTCTTGCCGCGAAAGTCAGGACCACATACCCGGTCAAAAAACGAGATGGCGCAGAGATAGGCCAGTTGGTATGTCAGCTTTTCCAGCATGAATTGGCGCATACGGGCCATCTCTCTCGTCGTCTGGTGTGGGCTGTTGAGACCACCATCGTCGTTGAGAGAGGGGATAACCTCTGGCAATGCCTCCAGAAAATGCGCGCGTAAACGCATGACACTTGGGAAACCGACAGCTGCCTGAGCACTGAGCAAATGCAGATATTTTTCGTACTCGATGACGATTTTCTCGAGGTGCTCTGTATTTTCCAGTGCTTTAACGAGCTTCTCCAATTCCGACTGGATTATGTAGTCATCGCCTTTCGGCCACTGCAGCGCGCACATGAATGCCATCATCATCCAGCCGAGAAGGCCAATGGCCGTATAGATAAATTCGTAGCGCAGGGCGACAATGGCTCCAAGCCCACCCAAACCTACAATCCACATCACAAACTGCCGACCGGCAGGGGTTTTCAGGTCGGTACTTACCCAGAGAAACGGCATCAAAGGACCGGACATTAGCCCCAACCATATCCAGACCTTCGCAGTAAAATTATCTGGACCCCAGTTTTCGATGGCCATGAGGTGAGCCAAAAGCAAACTCAGGACAGCCCATGCTGCCGTCATGAGATAACCAACCCTCACATTCCCGACTTTAAACATTCCGCCCCCAAGCTGCTCTCGGGCAATATGACGGCTGCTCCTTACAAATTTGGAAACATTGCAAGGGTTTACGCACCACAGCTCGCACATGCCTTTGGCAAAATCCCATGCCAGAATGACAAAAGGCCCGCATTGCTGCGAGCCTCATTGTCTGGTTCACGCCGTCGTTCTGGCCTTGGCTCAGAACGATACTTTCCAGGCAGTTTTCACCCAAAGGCTTGGGTCGTTGCCCTGTGTGGAGGCATTCAACATGAAGGTGGCTGTGCCGCCCGCCACGTCAAATTCCGCACCCACGCCACCGCGCAGCCACACCCGGTCAGTATCCTGCCCATCAAAGCTAAAGCCGGACAGTCCGATGATTTCGCCTGTGGTGCCTGCCGTCTTGTCTTCAAAACGGTAGGCCACTTCACCACGTGTCAGCACGCGGAACTGGTCATTCAACGGTGTTACACCGTCAACACCCAAACGCCATACAGTCGCGTGGTCTGTGCTTTCGTCGAAACGGGCAGGGAAGCCACCACCGGTTTCGGTGTAGGCATCCATACGGCTGTGGGCATAGGTCAGGCTGGTATAGGGCGTCATGCTGGTGTCTTGCAGCTTGAAGGCATCCAGCCAGTCAAACCGCACACGGGCAGCCCAGCTATCGACATCGGTCTTGCCCTGCGAATAATCCAGCGCGCCGCCATTGAGATAACCGCGATCGATATGCAGGCTGGAAGAACCGAAATAACCGCTGACGGTGGCATAAATCGCGCCAGTAACCGGCAATGTCACCTCAGGCGAAATGAACAGACCCTTCTGGTTGAAGTCGCCACCGGCCTCAAGGTTCTGGTCGGTGTAAAGGCCACCGGCCGCAATGCGCGCGGTAATGCCACCTTCAAAACCATAGGCATAGGTCAGGTCAGTAATCACAAGGCCGCCATTGGAAGCGTCGCTCTTGTCATAACCGCCATCGGTGCTGATCTGCAGATACTGCCTGCCAGCGTCCAGACGGTTGCGCATCGGGTCGCCATGCAGACCGTTCAGCGCGGTGCTCGCCTGGTCAAGGCTGGTGCGGGCAGAAGGGGAACCAGAAAGGCTGCGTGCAAACTGCTCGACATCGATGATGCCGGATCCGGAACGGGCAATATACGCCGACGAATATTCTGTCGTGCCGACAATCACTGTGCCATCGGCGCTGATGCCCGTCGCATTTTGCGTGAAGTCGTGGGACACGCTGACACCGCTATTGCGCAACCACTCTTCAACGGTAATCATCTGGGTTTGTTCGGTCCAGACAAAACCTCTGTTCTGATCATCAGTGGCGGATTCCCCGACAATAATGGAGCCATCCTTGCTAAGCGCATTGGCTTTCGAGAAATGTCCGCCTTCAAGCGTGCCGAGGCTTTCCATTGTGCCACCTTGCGTCCAGCGAAAAGCACGGTAATTATCACTGGTATTTGCCAAGCCAACGACAACAGATCCATCGCTACTGATCGCCTTGGCAGAGGACGAATACCCGGTTTGCAGACCGCCCAAATCCTGCATGCCACCCTCTGTTGTCCATCGGAAGGCATGGTTCACATTGTCATTGTTTTCAGCCTCACCAACGATGAAAAGTCCATTGTCGCTGATGCCGAGGGCTTTGGAGTTGCCTGAATTGTCGGTTCTAAGTGTGCCGAGCGGCGTTACTGTGCCACCACCATCAGTGGTCCAGAGAAATGCACCTGAGTAACCGCCAATGTCTTGGTAACCGACAACGGCCGAGCCATCACCGCTGACACCAAATGCAAACGACGTTTGTGCGTTAAGGCCGTTCAAGGTTTCAATGCCGCCGTCTGCCGTCCAGCGAAAAGCAATATTGCCAGACTGCCCGACAATGACTGAACCATCCGCACTTGCTGCATAAGCTGCGGAGCCTAAGGGTGCGAGGCCGGTTATTCCATCTGCTGCCGTCCAGCGGAACGCGTTACCTACCGAGCTGCCGACGACAGTTTTGCCGTCCGCGCTGATGCCATTAGGACTTGCGTGGTTCCCAACAAGTGCACCAAGCTCCTCATAACCATCTGGCTCTGGCACTGTGCCGGGAGCAGCTGCCCACGCAGGCGCCATGGTCGCGCCAAGAGACAGAGCCGTGGTGGCGGCCAAAGTCAGGAAAAATCTGTGCTGTGCCGCGGAGTGGCGGCGTTTATGGCGGGCGGCGGCGGGCGCGGTGCGGCTCATGAAATGTCCCTAGGAGTTATTTTGCGAAATAAACGACAATCTTAACGCGCAGGACATACTCGAATCATGCGTTTTGATTGTAATTTTCACTCTTTGGGTTGTGAAGCTTAACTCAGGCTTGTGGGCGATTTATTTTACAGCATTTGCGTTGTGCCGCGGTCTGCTTTGGCGCCGGCCACTTTATAGTCCGCGTTGCTTGGTTTTTCTGTAAATTCTGTTGGCGGCACGCCGTCAGCACAACTCAAGCAGGAACCAGAAAGGCGAAATAGGCGGTTGAGCATGCAACCGCCTCATCATTTCGTCAGACCGAACGCGTCAAACCGCCATCCACCTTCAGGTTCTGGCCGGTAATGTAACCGGCGCCTTCGGAAACCAGGAAGGAGATCGTCGCGGCAATTTCTGCACTTGTGCCGTAACGTTTCATCGGCACCGCATCGCGGCGCTGTTCTGTGGAAGGCAGGCTGTCGATCCAGCCCGGCAGCACGTTGTTGATGCGGATGTTGTCACCCGCGTAAGTGTCTGCGTAGATCTTGGTGTAGGAGGCAAGACCGGCACGGAACACCGCAGAAGTCGGGAACATCGCCGCCGGTTCAAATGCCCATGCGGTCGAAATATTGACGATTGCGCCAGACTTCTGTGCCTGCATGATCGGGGTGACCAGTCGCACCGGGCGGATCACATTCATCAGGTATACATCAAGTCCGGTGTGCCAGTGTTCATCGGTAATTTCGGTAATCGCCGCACGCGGCCCGTGGCCGGCACTGTTGACCAGCGCATCGACACGGCCCCATTTTTCCATAGTCGCATCAACCAGTCGTTTCAGGTCGTCATTGGACTGGTTGGAACCGGTCACGCCAATGCCGCCCAGTTCAGCGGCCAGTGCCTCGCCCTTGCCGGAGGAGGAAAGAATGGCAACCTTGTAGCCATCGGCAGCAAGCCGTCGGGCCGCTTCTGCTCCCATGCCACTGCCGCCAGCGGTGATAATTGCTGTTTTTTCTACTGCCATGGTCGTTTTCCTTTCAGAACATGCGTGTTCATTGATATCAGGTGAAATGGGTTTTATCATCGCAAAGCTTCGGCGAGCCAATCAGTTCTTTTGAATTTTGACTGTAGAAAATCTATCGTATGAACAATCCGTCCGGAAAACTTCCCTCGTTAAATGGCCTCAAAGCCTTTGAGGCCGCCGCACGCCATTTGAACTTCCGGCTGGCTGCGGAAGAACTGGGCGTGACGCAGGGCGCGGTTGCCCAGCAGGTGCGCGGGTTGGAGGCCGAGCTTGGTCTACAATTGTTCGAGCGCCTGCCGCGCACGCTGGCGCTGACGGGGGAAGGGCGCGCCTATATTGCCGATATCAGGCGGGCCTTTGAAATCATCACCCGCGCAACGGCGGACCTGCGCCCGCAACCGGTGCGGCTGGCCATCAGCACGACGCCGACCTTTGCTTCCAAATGGCTTATCCCGCGCCTGCCGGAACTGACAGCCCGCCATCCGGAACTGGATATCCACATCGTCGCGACGGACCGTATATCGAATTTCCAGATTGATGGTGTTGATCTGGCCGTCCGCCACGGCGTGCCGCCCTTCGGGCCGGGGCTGGCGTCTCAACTGCTCTTCCGCCAGGAAATCATTGCGGCCTGCAGCCCTCTGGTCCTGCGGGAGCGCGGCGCACCCGCCACCATCGCTGAACTCTCTGCTTTTGCGCTGTTGCAGGATGCCCATAATTTTTGGCCGGAATTTATCGAGCAGCATTTTGGTGCCGCTGCTGCACCACATGACATGCAGGCTTTCCGCCGCATCAGCTTCAACCAGACATCGCATGCCATTGACGCGGCGGTGGCCGGGCAGGGCATTGTGCTCGCCACGCGCAATTTCATCACAACCGATCTCGTGGAAAAACGTCTGGTGCAGATTGGCCAGTGGGTGCTGCAAGGCCCATCGGATTTTTATCTCGTCTGGCCAAGACACCGCAAATCGGACGCCCTGGATGCGGTTAAAAACTGGATGATCTCAGCCGCCCAGTTGGCAGAATAGGCACCTCCAACAATCAACACTTACCCGTTCGAAAAAGAACGTATTTTTCCAGTGTTGACTCATGATTAGGCGCCATACTATATGCCGCCATATGGATATGCTTGAACAAAAACACGTAAGTCTGCTGGAAGAGGCAGAACGCCGTGGCCAGCCCGGCCTTGGTAATATGCGATTATGTTTTGAGGTGCTGTCGCTGGCTTCGGCCATTGACCGCTCTTGCGCGGTACGCCTTGCCGAGCACAACCTGTCGGAAGGCAAGTTCGTCTTGCTGTTCCTGCTGCGGGATTTGCCAGAAGGGTTGGCGCCACACGAACTGGCAGAGCGCGCTGGCGTCACCCGCGCCACCATCACCGGCCTTTTGGATGGGTTGGAGCGTGATGGATATCTCGCCCGCCACCACGATGCCAAGGACCGCCGCAAGGTCTCAGTGCGGCTCAACGTCAAAGGTCAGACACTGGCCGATCAGCTGTTTGATGAGCACAGCCGCTGGATTGCCTCACTGTTCGCCGCGCTGGACGCGCAGGAGCGGGCGCTGCTGGGCGGTCTGCTGCAACGGGTCTGGCGCACGCTGGACAATCCGGCTGGTGATAGTGGCGTCAAGGAAACCGGTATAACGCCATGACGTCAGGTAAAACGGCAAAACGGGTCGCCGATATCGGCCCGTCGCGGCTTGCTGCGCTAAATTCCGGCATGGCGGAAGCAACAACACTGACTGAATGTCTGGCGGTTGATTTTGCGGCACTCATGCGCGCTGCTTTGCCTGACATCGGGCAGGGCGCGCTTGACCAGATGCGACACGCCGCCAAAGACGGCATTTCAAAACGCATG
This sequence comes from Rhizobium sp. BIGb0125, assembly GCF_024810055.1. Classification (NCBI taxonomy): domain Bacteria; kingdom Pseudomonadati; phylum Pseudomonadota; class Alphaproteobacteria; order Hyphomicrobiales; family Rhizobiaceae; genus Rhizobium; species Rhizobium sp. BIGb0125. The sequence continues at coordinate 582,520 of NZ_JANUDV010000003.1, read as the reverse complement.
CCGCTCGCCGCGCGCCTGATCCTTGCTCGTTACGGCTGTCAAAAGGCCGACGAGCTTTCCCATCACCCATCCGATACGCTGCGTGGCTGGGCCTGTTTTATGGTCGGGGCGGTTGAAGGCCACAGCTTGCCAGAGCGGCTGGACATGATCCGCCCCCTGGCAGATGACCCCCATTTCGGTGTGCGTGAATGGTCGTGGATGGCGCTTCGCCCACATGTCGTGGCCGATCTCGAAAACGCCATCACACTGTTGACCAGCTGGACGGCAGAACCGTCGGAGCGTCTGCGGCGCTTTGCCAGCGAATTGACCCGGCCGCGTGGTGTCTGGTGCGTGCATATTGCCGCGTTGCGGGCCTCACCGGAATTGGCAGTGCCTATCCTCGATCCCTTGCGCGCTGATCCCGCACCATATGTGCAGGATTCCGTCGGCAACTGGCTGAATGATGCCAGCAAAGACCGGCCGGAATGGGTGCAGGCACTCTGCGCCCGCTGGCAGGCGGAGGGACCGTCACTCGCTACCAGCAAGATCTGCAAACGTGCCCTGCGGTCCATCACCAGCAAGGCATGACATCAAGACCACACACAAAGGATATCGGTCATGACCCATTATCTCGCCGAACTTTATTCGCCAAAACCGCAATGGCTGGCGCTAGATCAGGCAGCCCGCTTGCAGTTCTTTGAGGCCGTGGGTGCAGGTCTGCAGGCACTGTCGGAATTGGGCGTTGAGGCCATCACGCTTGGCCAGACAGATGCCACCACGCTGCATGGCACGCAGCACACGTTCCTTGCGCTGTGGCGCGCGCCTGATGCGCAGGCCATCGAGGCATTGATCTCGGGCATCGCCGCATCCGGCTGGCATGATTATTTTGACACCATCAACGCCAGCAGTGCGCAAGGTGATTTTCCCAGCCATCTGGCCCAGTTGATCGCAGCGTAAGGCCAAAAAAAGCAGCCACTTCGGCTGCTTTTCTTGTTCTTGGCTGTCAGCGCCGTATTATTCTGCGGCCGGAGAAAGCGGGTTATCCGCCAGCGTCTCCGGCAGAAACTCGCGTTTGACACCCTCATGGATCAGCGTCTGCGCCGCATCCCAAAGGCGGCTCGAGGATTTGCCAATTGGCGTCTTGCGCTCCAGCACCAGATCCCGGTGTACGCCGGGCGAATGCCATGTGCCACCGCTGGTGAAGAAATTGTGCAGCAGCGGCTGCAAGCGGTCTATGGCGCGGGCAAAACGGGCGTCTGCCGTTGTGCGGGCTTCAAACTCGTCCCAATAGGCGCGAAACTCGGTGCACTGGTCGTCCGGCAGCAGGCCAAACAGCCGGTCGGCCGCCAGCTTTTCGCGCTCTTCCTGATCCTGCATCGCCACAGAGTCATAAATAAACGTGTCACCGGCATCAATCTCGACAACATCGTGGATCAGGATCATTTTCAACACGCGCGTCAGGTCGATTGTCTCATCGGCATATTCGGCAAGAATGACCGCCATCATCGCCAGCTGCCAGGTATGCTCGGCGTCGTTTTCGCGCCGGGAAATATCCAGCAGCGGCGTTCTGCGCAGCACGGTTTTCAGCTTTTCAACTTCAAGAATGAAGCGTAGCTGCTTGGCCAGCCGGGCATCGCCAAACAATGCCTCCATGTCGGCATCGTCAAGCGACAGCGGTTTCAGTTTGGGATCGAAAGTCATGCATCACCTTGAATGTTTGCGCAGCAAGTAGGGGCAGGGCCATTGGCCAGATTTGGCGACCAAAAACTGGAGCCTATTCCTTGATTTCAATCTCCGCTTCAATGGCGGCTGCAATAAAGGCAAGTCGTGCTTCTTCAACGGTCTTTTTGCCTTTCAGCGCGGCTTCAATAACCAGCAGCGCCTTGTCCAGCGCTTCGCCTTCCTCCAGCGGCCAGTCTTCAATCAGCGCCCAGGATGCTTCCTGAAGGTTGCTGATGGTGGTGAATTTGCCTGGTTCTTCCAGTGCCAAAGTCACGCTCTTGTTCCAGTTTTTGCTCATCGGGTGGCCTCCAGTCTGATTTGAAATGCCCCATAGCATTGAATGGCAGTCGTGACGATGGGCAGCATTTTGACTGGATTATATTCTTTTACTGGAAAATGCCGCCACCATGTGAGCAAGCGATCATGTACGGGGTTATATGACCTTGACAGGAGAAGGTTCACGACTACACGACGGGTAATTGTATGACGGGAGTAGAAACGTGAAAACTTTAGCGTTGGTATCGACATTTGTCGGAAAAACATTCGCGGCATGGGTGGTTTTATTTGCGGTTCTTGGATTTTTCTTTCCAGACACCTTCAAGCAGATTGGACCATGGATTGTCACCCTTTTGTCCATCATCATGTTCGGCATGGGCTTAACGCTGTCGCTTGATGATTTCCGCGAAGTGGTCAAACGTCCATTCGACGTGACAATCGGCGTACTCGGCCAGTTTTTGATCATGCCGCTGCTTGCCGTGCTGTTGACGATGATCATCCCAATGCCGCCTGAGGTTGCCGCGGGTGTCATTCTGGTTGGCTGCTGCCCGGGCGGTACTTCATCCAACGTCATGACCTATCTGTCCAAGGGCGATGTGGCGCTGTCGGTTGCCTGCACCTCCGTCACCACGCTTGCCGCGCCCATCGTCACGCCGTTCCTGGTGTGGCTATTTGCCAGCCAGTATCTGCCGGTGGATGGTTGGGCCATGTTCATGAGCATCATCAAGGTGGTCATGGTGCCGCTTGCTCTGGGTGCAATCCTGCAAAAAATCCTGCCTGGCGTGGTGAAGGCGGCGGTTCCGGCACTGCCATTGGTCAGTGTTATTGGTATCGTGCTCATTGTCTCGGCCGTGGTTGGCGCTTCCAAGGCTTCCATCGTCCAGTCCGGTCTGCTGATCTTCGTAGTCGTCATTCTCCATAACGGCTTGGGTTATTTGCTGGGCTTCTTCGCAGCAAAGGCAACGGGTCTCTCGTTGGCAAAGCGCAAGGCCATTGCCATCGAGGTTGGAATGCAAAATTCCGGACTGGGCGCGGCTCTCGCAACCGCCTATTTCTCGCCGCTTGCTGCCGTTCCAAGCGCCATCTTCAGCGTCTGGCACAATATATCTGGCGCGCTTCTGGCGAACTGGTTCTCCGGCCGCACGGAAAACGAAAGCAAATAGCGTTGCGACGCGGGTGACAAGCATCCGCGCCAACGCATGCGAGTGATCAGGCGCGCCGAATGCGGCGCGCCTTTTTCTTTGCCGCCAGGCACAGTCAGCCGATCACGAGACTGTTATTTGATCGTGATCGAGGCTGCGCCGGTTTTTCTGGAAACCGGATAGGTGCTTGGCTATACATTTTCCAACAGTGCGTGCTGCGTGCGCTGCGGGATTCCCCGAAATCGACGGAGACTAAGATCAACTTCCAACCAAGGGAGCGTGAACCTGTGTCTTCGACATTAAAGCAAGGTCGCATCAACTCTACCCTTCGTAAATTCCTCGACAGCGGGTCCTCCAGCGGTCTCGTGCTGATGGCGGTCGCCTTATTGGCCATCATCATTGCCAACTCGCCGCTGGCAGAGGCTTATTTCAGTCTGCTGCATGTCTATCTTGGGCCACTCAGTGTTCAGCACTGGATCAACGATGCCCTGATGGCGGTGTTTTTCCTCATGGTGGGTCTGGAGATCAAACGTGAGATGATGGATGGCCAGCTAAACAGCTGGCACCGGCGTGTGCTGCCGGGTGCTGCTGCCGCTGGCGGCATGGCATTTCCGGCATTGTTTTACGTGCTGTTCAATAAGGACAATCCGGCTGCATTGCAGGGTTGGGCCATTCCGGCCGCAACCGACATTGCCTTTGCCCTGGGCGTTATCTCGCTGTTGGGTTCGCGTGTGCCTGCCTCGCTGAAGATATTTCTTGCAGCCTTGGCCATCATTGATGACCTCGGTGCAGTCATCATCATTGCGCTGTTTTACACTGAAAATCTCAACCTGCTGGCCCTTGCCGGTGCATTTTTCGTCCTTGGCAATCTCTTCCTGTTCAACAGAATGAAGGTCAGGCAACTCTGGCCTTATCTGGCTCTGGGGGCAGTCCTGTGGTTGCTGATGTTTATATCGGGCATTCACGCGACGTTGGCCGGTGTCATGCTGGCGCTTACCATTCCGCTGAAACTGACCCCCGGTACACCAGAGGCAACACCGGAGGAATCACCACTCCATCGCCTTGAGCATGGGCTGCATAAGCCGGTGGCATTTTTCGTGGTGCCGGTGTTCGGTTTTGCCAATGCCGGTGTGTCGCTGTCTGGCCTCAGCCTCGGCGTGTTTTCAGAACCGGTCACCATGGGCGTGGCTGTGGGGCTTGTTCTCGGCAAACTGGTTGGTGTTCTCGGTGTTGTCGCACTTCTGGTCAAACTGCGTTGGGCACAACTTCCGGCGCATGCAAGCTGGGGCCAAATGACTGGCACGGCCTTCCTGTGCGGTATCGGCTTCACCATGTCGTTGTTCATCGGCCTCCTGGCCTTTGATGATCCGGCTTTGCAGGACCACGTGAAGATCGGCATTCTCTTGGGCTCGCTGGTATCAGGCACGTTGGGCGCCACGCTGCTGGCCATATCTGGCCGGAAGGTCTCCGTCGCCAAGGCCGCCTGAAATCCGAAGGGATCGACCGCCCATGTCTACGGCATGCGGCGGTCGTTACCCGGTTGACGTCACCCACCGACCTCACAGAAATGTCAGGTCGACGTGACCGCAGTCTGAGGAACGAACAAGGCAACAGCGCATTGGGTTTTTGGATAGAATGAAAGGAGATCCCCATGCCAAACTCAAGACGAACCACTCTGCGCGTGCTTGATAATGCCGAAGTAGAGCTTGTCGAGGCCTCCCGCCATCCCTCCATAAACGAACTTTCCGACACTGAGCTGCAGCAACTGCGCAAGAATCTGCGGGAACGCCGCGATCGTGCCCGCGACATTGCCAACCGCACACGTCGCGAAATGCGTGGCAAGTCGGCGCGCGATGATGGCAAGGCGGCCAAAACAGATACCGGCATTCGTGAACGGCTGTCTATCCTTGCCAATGCCGTGCAGCGCACCAATCAGGAACATGCCCGTCGTCAGCGTTTTGAAGGACGTGGTGAGTTGAAGCGTAACGCCGAAAAGGCGCTGGAAATGCGACGCGCCGCCGCAAGCCCCATCAACAGACCAACCTCGCGCCGCGCTGACAAGGGTATGCGCGCTATTCCCAACGAGCGGGCGGAAGATCTGGTCAACCGCATGGAACTGGGGCGTGTATCGCAATTTGTCCGCGACAGTCAGGCCAAGCGCGACAAACGCCATGAAGAGGCCGGTGTTTAAATGTCTGTGTAACCGCGCATCTCAATATGCGGCGCATTCGCTTCGCCGCCCATTTTTTCCTGGCAGTACATTACAGTCGTTCATAGCACAACTTTCACCCTGCATCTCCTTGGAGACGCAGGGTGACTTTTGTTTGGTGTGCATGTCACGCCCGCGTGGCGTGGCGTGTCCTGGGCCCGGTTTCTTGAGCCCGCGGCCCCAATACGCTACATGCAGCACCGTCCTGAAAAATCCCGCTGTCGAATGATGAAGGAGATGCCCATGAACCCGCACGATACCCGCCCGCGTATTCATCTGACAGGCGCATCCTGCTCGGGCGTTTCGACATTGGGGTCCGCTCTGTCGGCGCATTACGGCGTGCCGCAATTTGATGTCGATGATTTCTACTGGATGCCGACCGATCCGCCATTCACCACCAAACGCCCGCCTCAAGACCGGGTAAAGCTCATTCAGGCGCAGCAGCGTCAAAGCAATGGCTGGGTGCTGACCGGGTCCTGCATGGGCTGGGGCAATGCCATGCTTGGCGATGTCGATCTCATCCTTTTCCTGCAAACGCCAACTGCCATCCGGCTGCAAAGGCTGGATGCACGCGAGGCCGCCCGTTATGGCGCACGTATTCTGCCGGACGGCGACATGCATGTTCAACACATGGCATTTCGCGATTGGGCGTCCCGTTACGATGACCCGGCCTTTTCCGGTCGCAACATTGCCCAGCATGAGGAATGGCTGGCAGAACAATCCGCCCCGATTCTGCGCCTTGATGGTGCCTTGCCCACCGCAGAACTGATGGCGCAGGTGACGCAGGCGCTGAAGAACACCGTGTGACACCCCAAACTCTGACCGCGCGCAAGGATCGGGTGGCTGAGGCCACTTGGCCGCTCCTATAAGCAAACCTCCCAATCAAGGAGGTCTCTCATGGGCATGTTAGAAAACAAGGTCGCCATCATCACCGGCGCATCGTCAGGCATTGGCCGCGCCGCTGCCATGCTGTTCAGCGCGGAAGGTGCCGCCGTTGTGCTGAATGCCAGGCACGCACCGGCGCTGGAGGCGGTGGCGGACGAAATCCGTGCCAAAGGCGGTCAGGTGGTCACTGTGGCGGGGGATGTTGGCCAACAGAAAACCCACGAAATGCTGGTTGCGCGGGCCATCACGTCTTTCGGCGGCGTCGATATCGCCTTTAACAATGCCGCCACCATTGGTTCTCTGAAACCGCTGGCCGAGGTTGATGTCGCGGAATGGCAGGGCACGATCACCACGACACTGACCTCGGCTTTCCTCGCCAGCCGCGCGCAGATCCCGGTCATGCTGGCGCGGGGCGGCGGGTCGATCATCTTTACCTCAAGCTTTGTTGGAAGCAGCGTTGGCCTGCCGGGCATGGCGGTCTATGCCGCCGCCAAGGCCGGGTTGATGGGACTGGTAAAGGGCATTACAGCCGACTACGCGGTGAACGGCATCAGGGCGAACGCGCTGCTGCCCGGCGGGGTGGATACGGCCATGGCCGGGGATGAGGCACAAAAACAATGGGCAGCCGGTCTGCACGCCATGAAACGTATCGCCCAACCAGAAGAAATTGCCAATGTCGCGCTGTTTTTGGCCAGCCCCATGGCCAGCTTTGTTGCTGGCTCGGCGCTGTTTGCCGATGGTGGCAATGCGGCGGTGAAGTGAGGCCGCACTTCACCTGATAAAACACCGCCACGTGGCGTGGCGGTGTTTTCGCTTAATTGCTGGGCTTAATATCGCCAGCAATTCCGCATTCAATGACATTGACGTCAACCGTTTCCAAGGGACGTCCGCTTTTGGTTTCAAATGCGCCGCGAATGGTCACGCCTTTGAGAAGCATCGATTTGTATTCTTCGCGGTTACACCAGTTTTTTCGCATTACGTCCTTTGCCAGCGCCGGCACAGGATCAGGGGAAAATATCGTGATGGTATAAACCCGGTTCGCATAACTGGCACCTGATATGCCCAGCGCGCCATTGGTGGTGGCAAAGGTTTTTTCCGCCTTGGCACGTTCTGTCATTTCGGCATCGATTTTCAGGTTGTCGAGGTTGCACCCCACGGCGTCGGCATTGGCACTGCGCACAATATTGCCTGTGCGGTCCAGCAGCTCGCCTTGCAGCGTGGCGCCAAATGCAAACAGTTCTTTATAGTCGTTGGCATTGCACCAGGTAAACTCCGTCAAATCTTGCCATTGCTGCCGCTCGGCCTCGTTGTCGTTCCCAATCCGGTAGCGATAAATCAGGGTATAACCATCCGCTACAACGGCGGTCAGCCTGACGTTTTTGTCGAAGTTTTGTGGAATGGTGCGGGATGCCGCATAACGTTTCAGGGCCGCTTGTATCGCTTCGCTCTGTGTTTGAGGTTCTGGCGGCGGAGGCGGCGGAGGCGGCGGAGGCGGCGGTTGCGCGGCCTGCAGCACCAGACTGAACTCGAATTGTTCGAAACGCTTCTCGGCAATACGATCCAGCTGCGTCGCAGAAATCAAAACGCCCAAACCGGCCAGCGTCATGATGATGTTTGTTAAGATCGTGTCGTCAATCGGCTTGGTTTTTTCCTGACCTTTGTCGAACACAAGCGCGAGATTGGCAACGGGCACCAGGCCCATCAGCCACCGGTCATTTTCGCCGTAGGCATCGCGGGAACGCGCTGCCGAAAACAGGCCGGCCACAGCGCCAGCGAGCACCATTATGGCAATGTGTGTGCCAACGATAACATGGGCATAGCCATGTTCGATTGCCAGCTGTTCTGGCAGGTAGAGCAGGGTAGAGGCGTAAAGTATGACAAAGACCAGACAGCAGCCGAAGAAATATGCGCCACCGCCAATTTTCCATGTCGGTTTTGTTATCGCAAGGATTGCCCAGGCTGAAAACACCATCACGGGCCACGACCACAAAATCCTCATGAACATGCTGAGCTCAAGCAGCTCGCGTGCGAATTCTTCCATGCCCAGACCCCTCTATTCCCGGTCGTGTGGTACGGCCTCGCTCACAAAATCGCAAGACCAGGCAAAGCCGTGGCGGGAATTTCTGCGGCAGGGGTAAATCATTGCTTACGCTCGCGATTGTCATCCTCGACCGTGAGGCGAGGCTCCAAGCCGGTGCCTGATATGCAACGTGGTTGGATTCTCGCCACAAGGGCGAGAATGACGACGGCGATTGTGGTCTCTGACACTCGCGGTCGTGCTCGTACATTACACGGGCTTGAACAGAAACGGGCGGCCTTGAACAAACAAGCCGCCCGCTTAAAAATGCCGGGTAGCGAGGACCAGACGCCTCAGCCGTCGTCACCCTGCGCAGGCAGCCAGTCCGGTGGCGGGCCGCCCAGTGCTTCGGCAACGCCGTTGCCTTGCGGCTGTTCCGCTTTCGCGGGTGCCGGTTTCTGTTTCGGCTTTGCCTTTGTGGTCTGTGGCACCGTCACCGGCTGCGCATCAGCGGCATCCACCCATTTCGGGCGGCGCTTTTCATCCTGCCAAAGCGCGTCGGAAATCGTAAAAACCTCGCCGGTTTCGCGGATTTCCCCGTCAATGTAACCACGCGTGTTGGCAACCACCCTAACCATTCGAAGGGTTGCCCATGGTCACACCGGCGGTAATGCGACCGGTGGTCGGCGCCGTGCCAGTCACCGTGTAGTTCAGGCGCACATACCGTTCCGCCGTGCCGCGCGGCAGAAAGTCCGGCAGAACGACCTTGCCCGCTTTCAGCTCTGCCACCGGCACGGCCTGCGACCACACGACCTTGGGCGAGGCAAAGGCCGGCGCGTCGTCGGTCTGCAGCGCAATTGTCAGTGTTGTCAGGTTGTTGAAATCTTCCACCACCTGCAGGCGCAGTGGCACAGGCTTGCCCTGGCCAACATCGCGCACAACGCCGCCGGCAATGGGTGAAAGGTCGAGAATGTTGGTCGAGGCTGCCGTGGCAGTAATCGCCTGCGCGTTGGAAAGCAGGCTCTGAGTATCGAAAATCATGCGTTTTCCCCGTGATAGGTGTCAAAGCAAAAGAAGGGAGAAGGTGCCCGCCGCCATTGGCGGCAGGCCTTAAGGGTGCCTTTACAGGGTTACTGCCGGTACAGGCGCTTCGGTGCTGAGCAGCGAATCCGCAATCCGGATTGGAATGTTGCGGTAGGTGGTCACCTCTTCGCCTTCCAGCGTCGCAGACTTCAGCGGCACGGTGTTGGCGCGTCCCGTCGTCAGGCCACGGTCGGTGGACTGTTCGTCGAGAATTTCCATGACCTGGCGGTTCATGTAACACACGGTGCGGCCGCCCTTGGCGTTGATGCCGTAGGTCATGTACAGGCGGTAATAGGCCTGTCGCAGCAGCTTCCACAGGTCGACATTGCCGGCCATCATGTCGGACACATCGATATTGGCGATACGCGCCATGTAGCGATAATCCTTCACAAAGGCGCCCATGTGCCATTCAAAGGCGGTGACCTTGGCGTAATAGGTGTTGCCGTCATCGTCTTTTACCGGCTCTTCGCCCTTGTCCATCACTTCCACGCCGGCCTTTGTGCCTTCGGGGTAGAGCAGGGATGCAGCATGGTCTGCCCATGTCACGAACCAGATGGAGGTGTTGTCGCCACCGGTGCCACCGGCATTGATCACCTGGTTGGCGGCGTTAGGGCGCGTCGGATCGGGAATGTTGCTGTTATAGGCGCTGAAACGCGGCGCAAAACCCTTGAACTTCTCCGGCGTCTTGTCCGTGTCGTGGTAGAAAAGGCCGGTTGCCATTTCCTGGTTCATCGCTTCCAGGAAGGGTGCGCTGTCCACCAGTCGCTGCTTGGCCGGGTCCGGCGCCAGCTTCAACAGGCGGGTGTCGATTTCGGAGCGCGCTTCCAGAAAACCGGTGGTGTCATCCACCTGCTGCAGCGTGCTCTTGGATTTCTGCACACCCTTGTACAGTCGGCCCCAGCCAGCGGACGGCAGACCGGTGCGAATGGAGTGACGGTGAATGCCCTTGAGGTTGCACTGCGTGGCAATCGCATCTTTCAGAATGGGATTGTTCTGCGCCAGCAGTTCAAGAACGATGCCCTCGCCAGAGGCTTTGTGGGCGTCAATGAGGGTAGGTACGGTGCTACCAATGATAGCCATGTGTTATTTGCCCTTCGGTGCGTCGTTTGGAAAAAGAAGGTGAGCGGTTTCGGCCTTTCTGCCCCCGCCGTCTGCGCCTCCCGTTGGTGGGTTGTCCTCCCGGATCATCGATCCGACCTTTGCGAATATGCGGATAAGCTCGGGATGGTTGCCGCCGCCACTGGCGTTGAGGTATTCCCTCAAGGCAGGCGTGCCGAGCGTGGAAAGTGCGCGCTGGGCACTGGAAACCGTGCCCTGCCATTTGTGGCCGCCAATGTCGCGATCCCGACGCGCCTCATCTGCCCAGCCCTGAACACGGTTGGCCCAGTTTTCAGCCTGCGCCGCACCACGTCGTGATTGTGTTTCAATAAACTTGTCGGCCAGTTGCTGCGCCTGGCGTGTCGTCAGGCCCAGCTCCTTGAAGTCGCTGCCCATCGCATCCAGCAGCTCCTGGTCCACTTCCACGCCGTCTGGCATGGTGAGCGTATATTTGCCGTCATCGGGAACCGTATCGTCGGGGTCTTTGGCGGCATCATCCTTTGTGGCGTTGTCGCCGTCCTTGCCCTTGCCGTTGCCATCAACGTCGCCGAAATCATCTTCGCGATCGTCGTCATCGAAGTCGCCATTAACATTGCCAGCCGCATTGGCCTTGTCATCGGGAAACAGCACGGCCTCGGGTGAGGGCGCATTGGCCTCGTTACCACCGCCGCCAAAGCTGTCGCCTTCGGCATTAAACAGCAATGCGGCGCGGCCCAGCCACCTGTTACGCATCAACGTCATAGTCTTCGCCTTCCTCGCTGTCGGCACGGCGTTTCGCCGCTACCTTTTCTGCTTCCTTGAAATCAGCGATCGCCAGCAACAGCTTCGGATACATGGTGGGGTCGATGCTATCGAGCTTGGCGATCAGCGTTCGCCCGGCCCCCTGTCTGCCGAGGATGTAGTTCGTTGCGTTGGTCAGTTCCCCGGAATAGGCATCGCGGTAAACAGCGCATTGTTCCAGCATCCAGAACAGCACACGCTTGCCGGCATCGAGGGCAAAGACGTCACGAAACGCCGTCGTGATTTCATCACGCTCCGGGGTATGGGGGTGAGATGGTTGTTCGTTAAAATGGTCCATTAGCCTAGTCCAAGCTGGCGCAGCAGCGCGTTGCCATTGGGGTTTTCATTGGCGCTGGCCAAAAGTTCTGCGGCCTGTGCACCCTGGTTCAGCGCCGGTGCCATGGTCGCGGCCATTTCGGCGCTTTGCTGCGCCTGCGCCTGTTGCGCGCGGTGTTCACGCAGCGCCGCCACCTTGTCATCGGCAAGGATCATCGAAGGCGGCGCACCGATAGCCTCGATGTAAAGGTCAATCGCCTCGTCGGCATCCAGCTTGTCCAGCGCTTCCGGCCGTGCCCCGGCCAGCTGGCCAATAAACGCAACGCCGCGCTCAATCGGTCCGGTCGAAACTGCCTGCTGCGCCTGCGCCAGGGTGGAGATATATTCCACCTTCAGCTCCAGCCCCTGCAACTCTTCCGGTGGCGGCGGCAGTTCGTCGCGTGCCACCAGAATGTCATAGGTCCGGTCAATGGTTGGGCCCAGCTGGTCGCCAAACACGTTTTCCAGCACCGGTCCCAGCTGCAGCAGCTGTTCTTCCTTGCGCTGCGTCAGTTCAAACTGGTTGCGCGGCTGCACGCCTTCCATGTTGGTAATGGCAAAAAACAGATCGGCAAAAAACGTCCGGTCAATGCGGATCTGCGTTTCCCGGATGTCCTCGCGCAGTTCGGAAAGGCTCAGGTTCACTTCCATTGCCGGGCGAAAACCCTTGCCGGCGGGGTCGTCAACATAGTTCACCGCACCCGGCAACAGCGAGTTGGGGCTGTTCTGCATGGAGGTTGGCGCGTTCATCGGCGGGCGCACCTTTTTGTCGATGCCCTCCAGCTTGCGCATCTGCTCCAGCTGCAACATCCTGATGTCGGCCAGCGCCTTTTGCCCCGGCGAAAGGGAATAATGGTCGTCGTCGGAAAGCTCCCAGGCCGGCGCAATGATCGGGTTGCTGTCAAAGCCGCTTTCTTCCAAAAGCTCGGTGCCGATTTCATCCACCCAGTAATTGGAAAGGAACGGCTTGTTGCGCTTGTCGCGCATCGTCTCGTCGCGGTCGTAACGCGGCTCAATGGCGTGGTAGACGTCAAAACATTCGGAATATTTGGCCGTGTCATACAGGCCGCGAATGCGCTGCGGCACCTGCTCGTAACCGAAGCGCTCGACAATGCGCTGCACGTTCCAGCGAAACACCCGGTACAGCGTGGTGGCGCGGCCCTTGTGGTTGCGCGCCAGCCAGAACCGGCCATGCACCAGTTGCTGCACGCGAATAACCGTTTCCTCGTCTTCCACCAGAATGGCAACTGACTGGCCAAACTGGCCAAGGTCGCCATACCCCACATGGAAGGCGCGGTAGAGGTTGGATGCGGCAAACACCTCGCGCATCTTGTCCTGCACGGCGGCCAGATAGGCCTTTACCGCATCCACTTTTTTCAAGGCGGGATCAAATGTCGTCAGCCGGAACCACGGCCGGGCAGGCGAGGTCAGGCCGGAATGCATGCCGGACTTCAGCGTGTCGCAGGCATGTGTGCCGGTGCTGTCAATAATCTTGGCGCGGGTGCGTGGCCCCTCGCGGTCGCCACCAAGGCGCAACCGGGTCGGCTCAATGTAATCGGCCAGCGACCGCCACTCCGCTTCCCAGGGCTGGCGAAGCTGCTTCAGCTCCTCCAGGCGGCGACGGTGGTAGGCAATCTGGGTTTCGTCGGTTCGGCGGGTGTCTGCCATGTCTCAGGCTCCAAGCAATGTCTTTTTGCCATCCATGCCGGAAAGCGTCGGTGACAGCGTGTTGGCAAAGGTGCCAACGCCGGTACCGGAGGTCAGAATGGTGCTGGCAGAACCACGAATGCGGTCGGAGGTGCGCCGCGCCGCAGAACTCTGGCCCACGGCATAATCCGGCGTCTTCTGCTGCGCGTATTCCGGCGGCGCCTGAACAGTCGGGGTTTTCGGGGTCTTGAACATGCACATGAGCGTTATCCAATGTTGAGAAGAATAAGGATGAACACGGCAACCGGCACACCGGTATTGATGCCGCAAAGGGCCGCATGCAGAGCGCCATGCGCCCGCCGACCGGATGAAATTTGGGGGAGGTTTATGGTGGATTTTGCCGCCGGCTCAACAGCCAAACTGCCAGCCTGACTTGCCACGAGATTGCCAGTCGAGCCGGCCGCCAGATTGCCAGCCACCGCAGCACCGGCAACGGGCAAGGTGGAAAACATCGCAAGCCACAGGAAGAAATTGTCGGGGCTGAACAGCCACAAAAGCAGACACACGCAAAACAGCATCACGCAAAACAGCCGGCCATTGGCGGCGGCATTCTGCCGGCGGGCAATACTCACCGCCAGCACGTCACGGACTGCAACCGGGCTTTTGAATTTTATATCAATGTTGCTGCTGTTGTTGTCTGTCTGGCCGCTATCAGTCTGGCCGCTATCAATGGCCTGCCCATAATCCATAAATCCCGCTCCACCGGCCACTTCGGCCATCGGGTGGAGTGTTAGCGGTCAATGGTTGTGAGGGTGGAATGGGGGGCGTTTTGATCTGTAATTGGATGAATTACAGTAATTTTTTGACCTCAAATATGTTCAAGGGCTGACGGTTACTACGTGGGAGTACAAATATTCCAGTGATGCCTTTCGATTTATGCATAAAAGGCTAAAAATATGGACCTGAGCGTACCAAGTAATAAATATTACCCAACTTACGCTGATGTAAATTAAGCAAAAATTATTTGGGGAAAACACTGTTATGGACAATCATAAGTTTTAATTCTTGATTAAATGCTTAAAGCGCATTTTTTTGAGAAGAGAGATAAACTCATGGTCTACCGCAATAAAACATACATATGTTTTGATGGGGATAGAGATATGCGTTACTACCGTCTCATGACCGCATGGGCTGCAAATGAAAATTTTAGCTTCAATTTTTACAACGCACACGATTTGAATTACGCAAGAGACACTAGTCTCGAAGAAAGCATCAAACGGCAGCTACGTGAGCGATTTGCGAACTCCAAGCTTTTCTTGGTGCTTATTGGAAACAACACACGTTATCTCACCAAATTCGTAAAATGGGAAATGGAAGTAGCGCTCCGTCTTGGCCTACCAATCATTGGCGTGAATCTAAACGGAAGTCGTACAAAAGACGAACTTTGCCCACCCGCTATTCGCAATGAATTAGCGGTTTACGTCCCGTTCAGCGCGAAAATTCTTGAGTACGCTATGAAGAATTGGGCTGTGGATCATGCTCAATATAAGAGACAAAGCAAAGTCGGCGGGTATGAATACACGGCTCAGGTGTACAAGGCTTTAGGGTATTAACAGTGAATTATTTTTGGAAATCCATATTTACGTTTTCGTTCTGGCGTTATTCTTTGTTTTCTAAAGGAGCATTGGTAAGTATATTTTCTATTTCTGGTGCAATTTATCTTGGGATAGAAATGCTTGACTTCTTCAGTATGTATACAAAGGACAGATACAGTAGATATGTTATATTTATAATATTAGTAATTTCTGCGATTTTGACAGTCGCAACTCGGAGGCCTGTTGCAAGAATATCTTATAAAATACCCAAAAGAGATTTTTCCTATGATGTAATCATTGGAGATCTTCTAAAAACAAAATGTTCAAATGTCGTAATCAGTACAAACACTACATTCGACACAGATGTCGCAAGTGGCCTTATTTCTCCTGACAGTTTGCAAGGGCAATTAGCCTTCAGCTATTTCAACAGCAATACTGCGGAGATGGACAGACAAATATCTGAATCCCTCGAGGGGGTTGAAGCCGTTGAACATCCTTCGGGTATCGGGAAGAAGAAGCGCTATCCAATCGGGACGATTGCTAAGCTCCAGGCTCACGGGAAAACCTTCTTTTTTATCGCAATGTCTGAACTCAATGAAAAAGGAAATGCTCAATCTTCAGTCCGAATGGTTGATGATGCCGTTCAAGCACTTTGGGCCTATATAGCAGAGCGCGGAGAACTTGCTGATGTCGCTATGCCAATTATCGGGACTGGACGAGGAAGAATTCAGCTATCTAGAACAAAAATGATTGAAAGATTGGCGCAGTCCTTTGCGGACGCATCTGCCGATCGCGTTTTCAGCAATCGGTTGGCTATCTACATACACCCCACAGATGCATCCAAACACGCTGTCAACTTGTTTGAAATAAGGGATTATCTGGCAGTTAGCCTCCATGTCTGACATGCTCTTTGCACGGTTGGGGAGCCGTTGCGCGGGGTGAAGAGAAACCAACTATGGCTAAAAAATCGCGCGTTTCTGTAATAACTATCCTAGTAGCTGCGTCGGGCTGGATCGTTTCTTTGTTCATTGGTGTTCTGGAACTTCCATCCAAAATTAATTCGTTCATGCTGGAAGCTCCCAAAGCGAAGCAGGATGTTGTTGATTGGCTCAACTTTGATCAAGATTACACTGGTCACTGGACTAGTAGTGTCGAAGATTGGGTGGATGCTACGGAGGAGGAAAGGGCACTATCAACTGTTGCCGATGGGCCCATGAGAATGAGATTGCGAGTTTATGGCGGCCGGGTTGAGGGTGAGATTGAAACGGAAGGTCTTAAAGAGAGTTACATATTCAATAACCTTTTGCTGGAGGGCTCAGAGACTTCTGAGGGGTTAACGGTCTGGGCCTATGACTATGTCGACGGCAAGAAGCGGGGCTTCGCTGAGTTTCGACTAAAGCTGTTGGATGAAGAGCGACTGCCTCTAGCGATGGAAGTTGTTCAAGGCGGTATGGGATTGCCCGCTCAAGCGCGACTATACCGCACGTCAACCGATATATCTGAGCCAATCTATCGTCAGCCAAATATGGAGTTGCTAAAACGGGTAATAGAGCGGGGCAAACTCAATAGACCGTATAACGAAGATCAAAAAGTGGACTAAGTGAACGTTGACGACGATCGGAATATTATAACAGGCAGCTGCCATCCAGCCTGTGATACGTCGCGCTGTCTGCAATTGGTCGCCCCCTTGACTCCATCACAACATATCCAATAATCTGGATATATGGATAACACATCAGCAATAGCGGCGCTTGGCGCCTTGGCCCAGCCCACCAGGCTGGACACATTTCGTCTTCTGGTTCGACATGAGCCGGAAGGCGTTCCGGCCGGTGAGCTGGCGCGTCTTCTTGACGTGCCGCAAAACACCATGTCCGCCCATCTGGCCACCCTGTCGCGAGCCGGGCTGGTGCGCGGGGAGCGACACAGCCGCTCGATCATCTACCGGGCAGATCTGCAAGGTTTGAAAGAGCTGACCCTGTTTCTGCTGAAGGATTGTTGTGGCGGCTCGGCCGAGCTTTGCGCACCGCTGATTGCCGAATTGACGCCTTGCTGTGCGCCAGAGGCAAAACCGTGCTGAGCAGGGTTTAGCCGGTTCGGGTTGCTGCATTCGAACAATCTCACCGAAAACCACCTCAGGCGTTTTGACGACGAGGAAACAACAAAAATCACCGCGCGCCGTCACCGCGGCGCTCAAGGTCGTGTGTTCATTTTCACCGGGTCACGCTCGTTGCTGTGGCCCGCATAACAACTCCGGAAACTCCGCCTGATGTCGACTTTTGAACGTTATCTCACCCTCTGGGTTTTTCTCTGCATCATCGTGGGTGTCGCCCTCGGCCATCTGTTGCCCGGCGTATTCCACTTCGTTGGTGCGCTGGAAATGGCCAAGGTCAATTTGCCCGTCGCCATCCTGATATGGCTGATGATTATCCCGATGCTGATCAAGATCGACTTCCGCTCCCTGGCGCAGGTCGGCATCTATTGGCGCGGCATCGGCGTCACGCTGTTTATCAACTGGGCGGTCAAACCGTTTTCCATGGCACTGTTGGCATGGCTGTTTATCGGCTGGCTGTTCCGGCCGTATCTGCCGGGTGAGCAGATCGATTCCTACATTGCCGGGCTTATCATCCTTGCAGCCGCCCCCTGTACCGCCATGGTCTTTGTGTGGAGCAACCTCACACGCGGTGAACCGCTGTTCACGCTGTCGCAGGTCGCCGTCAATGACGCGATCATGATCGTGGCTTTTGCGCCCATTGTCGGCTTGCTGCTGGGCCTGTCGGCCATCACCGTGCCGTGGGACACGCTCATTCTGTCTGTTGGTCTTTACATCATTGTGCCTGTTATCATCGCGCAGGTTCTGCGTGCCCGCTTGACGCGGGATGGAACGACCAAGGCGCTGGATGCGATACTTGCAAAGCTGCAGCCGCTGTCGCTCATTGCCCTGCTGGTTACTCTTGTCCTGCTGTTTGGTTTTCAGGGGCAGCAGATCATTGCGCAGCCCATGATCATTGCGCTGCTGGCCGTTCCCATTCTCATTCAGGTCTATTTCAATTCGGCGCTGGCATATCTTCTGAACCGTCTGGTGGGTGAGCGCCATTGCGTTGCCGGCCCATCGGCACTGATTGGTGCCAGCAACTTCTTTGAACTCGCGGTTGCTGCGGCCATCAGCCTGTTCGGGTTTCAGTCTGGCGCAGCACTGGCAACCGTGGTCGGCGTGCTCATCGAGGTTCCGGTCATGCTGACTGTCGTCTGGGCCGTAAACCGCAGCAAACACTGGTACGAGGCTTCGCCCGCCGTCAGCAGAAACAAAGCTTGAAAGAAGGACATGATCATGGACGCCAAGATTTATCACAACCCGGCCTGCGGCACGTCGCGCAACGTGCTGGCCTTGATCCGCGCCGCCGGTATTGAGCCTGACGTGATTGATTATCTCAGCAACCCACCATCGCGCCAGCAGCTGGAAAAGCTCATCTCGGATGCCGGCCTGACCGTCCGTCAGTCGGTGAGAGAGAAGGGCACGCCATACGCCGAGTTGGGGCTGGATAATCCAGATGTGACCGACAGCGATTTGCTGGAGGCCATGCTGCAGCATCCCATCCTCATCAACCGACCCTTTGTCGTTACGCCCTTGGGCACACGGCTCGCCCGGCCGTCCGAGCTGGTGCTGGATATCCTGCCGGACAGTTTCAGCGGAGCCTTCTTCAAGGAAGACGGCGAACAGGTTCTCGATCAGGAAGGAAAGCGCCTTGTCTGATCCATTGTCTGATCCATTCCCCGCTCTGCAACTGCCGCATCTTCACCAGCCAGATATTGATGCCCTGCGTCCAGCCTTTTCCACGCACAAGCCGCGCATTCTCATCCTTTACGGCTCGCTGCGCGAGGTGTCCTACAGCCGCCTTTTGGCGAAAGAGGCTGGCCGGCTGCTGGAGGAACTGGGCTGCGAGGTCAAAATCTTTGATCCCGCCAGCCTGCCACTGCCAGATGAAGCGCCGGTCAGCCACCCCAAGGTACAGGAATTGCGGGATTTGACGCAGTGGTCGGAAGGCCAGGTCTGGGTCAGCCCGGAGCGTCACGGCGCCATGACCGGCATCATGAAGGCGCAGATAGACTGGATACCGCTGTCGCTTTGCTCCATTCGCCCCACGCAGGGCAAAACCCTTGCTGTCATGGAAGTGTCCGGCGGCAGCCAGTCGTTTAACGCGGTCAACCAGATGCGCATTCTCGGCCGCTGGATGCGGATGATCACCATTCCCAACCAGTCATCGGTCGCCAAAGCCTATCAGGAATTTGACGCCGATGGCCGCATGAAACCATCGTCCTATTATGACCGGGTGGTGGATGTCTGCGAAGAACTGGTCAAGTTCACGCTTCTCACGCGGGATGCCTCGTCCTACCTGACAGACCGTTACAGCGAGCGCAAGGAACAGGCGCTGGAGCTGGAAAAGCGCGTGTCGCTGAAGTCGATATAGGCAAACAGTGTCAGCCAGCACCTGATCTGTTCAGGTGCCGACGCGCGGGGTGCGCGGCCAACCGTCGCTCCGCCGCCTGTCAGATGGCGCTTTTGTCCCGCACAGATGCAGCAACTGCCATGAAGGCGATGATGCCAAGCGCGCCAATCATTGAAATCACGAACAGGGAGAGGGTGGTTCCAATTCGGTCCATGGCGGCGGCAAATAAAAATGGTGCCGCTGCTCCCGTTGCCAGCCGCGCACCGGCCATCTTGCCGGTTATTGCGCCGTAACCGGCAGATCCGAACAGATAAAGCGGCAGACTGCCTTGCGCGATGCTGTTGATGCCGGAACCAAGCCCAACACAGATTGCAAAGGCCACCGCGCCGGGCAACCAGTCGCCAGACAAGCCAAGAACAACCACACCAAGCACGATGAAGCTGGCGGAGACTATCGCCAGTGCAGGCGGCGCTAAACGTTGCCCAAAAACCATGTTGATCAGGCGGCTCAACACCTGTGCAGGGCCAAACAGCGCGCCAATGGCCACCGCAGCACTTCCAAGGCCGATTGCTCCAAGCATTGGCACCATATGGGCAAGAATGGACGCAATGGTAAAACCCGTCAGAGAAAAGGCAAGGGAAACCAACACAATGCCGCGACGTCGGGCCTGTGGCGCAAGCGCGCCGGGCACTGCGTCGCCGTTTCCAATTCTGTTCTGCTGGTCGTCCTTCTTTCCGCTTCGTTTTATCCAGTAATGTAACGGCATACACACGGTGAGGTTCAGAACGGCAAAAACCACATAGATTTGCCGCCAGGATAGATAGGCCGTCAGCATGGCGGCAATCGGCCAGAATATGGTGGAGGCAAAACCGGCCACCAGTGTCAGGTAGGTGATGCTGCGCGAGGCTGTGCGGGGCTGGCTTTCCACAAGCGTTGCAAAGGCGGCCTGGTATTGAACCATGCCGGAAAACACCTCCATCAGCACAATCGTCAGCGCAAAAATTGCAACGGAAGGCGACCATGCGCAGGCTGCAAGGGTCAGCGCTGCAAGGGCAGAGCCCAGCGTCATCACGCTTGCCGCACCAATTCGGTCCATATGCCTGCCAATGAACGGGGCAGACAGGCCGCCAATGAACAGGGCAATGGAGAAGATCGCAAACACCTGCTCCAGGCTTATGCCCAAATCACTCGCCATTGCCGGCGCCAGAATGCTGAAGGAGTAGTAAAGGGTGCCATAACCGACGATCTGCGTGACACCAAGGGCAGAAACAACACCTGCCGGAACCCTGTTTGCGGCCAATGACCTATTCCTTTGCCGGTTTATAAGTCGTTGGAATTAGAGACTGGGGCCTGCTCGAACGACCCGGCAATGTCCGGATTTCCCGCGCAGCAATCTTCCAGAAGAAAACGCGCCAGCCCGCCTAGCGCATCAAAACGGGCGGTGTAGATAATGGAACGGGCCTCGCGTTGTTGCGCAATCAGCCCGGCGCGGTCCAGCTCTTTGAGATGAAAGGACAGGTTGGAGGGCGATACGTCCAGCTGCTGGGAAATTGCTCCGGCTGCCATGCCCTCAGGGCCGGCCACCACCAGCATTCGCACAATCTTCAGCCGTGTTTCCTGAGACAAAGCCCCGAATGCGGCCAGCGCCTGCATTTCTTCCATTTTTCAATAATCCTTGAACTATTGAAATGAGATTTAGCGAAGATGATGGTCTTCGGCAAGTGGCCGACGGCTTTGGCTCAAGCAATTTCAGGAAACAAAAAACCGGGGCGAAATCCGCCCCGGTTTCATCTCTCAAACCGCCACTTGGTTTAGTGCAGCGAAGCGCTGGCCGCTTCGCGCTCCGCCTTGTCGTGCAGGGCGTAGCGGTCAATCATGTCGGCACTGGCGCGGTTAAAGCCGATAACTTCGACATCCGTGCCGTTGCGACGGAATTTGATCACCACCTTGTCCAGTGCACCAACCGCGGTAATGTCCCACAGATGCGCCTGGCTCACATCGATTTTCACCTTGTCGGCCGGTGTCGCAAAGTCGAATGCGGATATGAAACTCTCCGCCGAGGCAAAGAAAATCTGCCCTTCAACCGTATAGGTCACGGTGCCATTTGCGTCTTTCGGTGACGCCTTGACGCTGAATAGCTTGGCCACCTTTCCGGCAAAGAAAATGCCAGACAACATCACGCCCACAATCACGCCCTTGGCCAGATCATGGGTCATAAGAACCGTTGCCACGGTCGCCAGCATCACGATGGAGGAGGAAAGCGGGTTTTTCCTGAGGTCCAGCACCGAGCGCCATTTGAAGGTGCCGATCGATACCATGATCATCACCGCCACCAGTGCGGCCATGGGGATAATCCGCACCAGGTCATTCAACGCCACGATCAGAAACAGCAGAAACGCACCGGCCACAAAGGTGGAAAGGCGTCCGCGCCCGCCGGAGGACACGTTGATGACCGACTGGCCAATCATCGCGCAGCCACCCATGCCGCCAATAAAGGCCGAGGCAATATTGCTGGCACCCTGGCCAAGGCATTCCTGGCTTTTGTTGCTGGGCGTGTCGGTCATGTCATCAACAATCTGCGCCGTCAGCAGGCTTTCCAGCAGGCCAACTGCCGCAAGCGTTATGGAGTATGGGAAAATGATCTGCAGCGTTTCCAGCGTAAACGGCACATCAGGTATCATGAAATGAGGTAGGCTGTCGGGCAGCGCGCCAAGGTCACCCACCGTGCGCACATCCATGCCGGTAAACCACACGATGAGGGTAATGATGACGATGGAAACCAGCGGCGAGGGCACCGCCTTGGTAATGTAAGGAAACAGGTAGATGATGGCCAGACCCCCGGCAATCATCACATAGGTGGCAACCGGCACGCCAATCAGCTCTGGCAACTGCGCCATGAAGATCAGCACGGCCAGCGAATTGACAAACCCTGTGATCACGGAGCGGGAAACAAAGCGCATCACCCGGCCAATTTTGGCAAGCCCGGCAATGATCTGGATGATGCCCATCAGGATGGTGGCGGCAAACAGATATTGCAGGCCGTGTTCTTTCACCAGCGTCACCATGACCACGGCGGTTGCGGCCGTGGCGGCAGAAATCATGCCCGGGCGGCCGCCGGTAATGGCGCTCACACAGGCAATGGCAAACGAGGCATAAAGGCCAACGCGTGGGTCAACGCCGGCAATAACGGAAAAGCCGATAGCCTCTGGAATAAGCGCAAGCGCCACAACAATGCCAGAGAGAATATCGCCACGAATGTTCGAGAACCATTCCCGACGGTAGGCTGAAAAATTGATCATGATTTTGGTTTTCACAGTAAGGGGCAACGGGCCAAACCGAAGTCGGGTCCATAAACAATGATGAAGTTGCGTTGCTGTGTTGTCTGGCGGATCGGCGGCCAGAAGAGCCACCCGGAATTTCACCGGGTCCTTGTGGATGCGTTTTATTAGCGTGGATCACGGGCAGATGCAACAAAGCGTGTGCAGACCGTCCGTCAGTTCACCATGGTGTTTTTCACACGCACTGAGGCGCGTGTGTACCAGACCCAAAGACCGCCAAAGAAGACCTGTGGAAACAGCTCGCGGAGTTCGCCTACGGTCAACAGATCGGAAAAACCACCGCCCAGCAGGCTACCGGCAATGGCAAGGCCGAGGATGAACAGCACTGGCGTTAACAACCATTGATAGAAAAACAGATCAACGAAGATCCGCTTTTTGTTGAGGCCCGCCCAAAGAACGGTCAACCCAAGCGCCAGCTGCACAATGTTCATGGCAACGTCGGTAAAAATGACAAAGCTTATGTTGGGAACGTCCCACAGTCCGTCATAACCTTTGAAATTTAGATGCGCCGAAAGTACGATGTTCAAAATGCCAAAGGTCTGCAGCACCAGCAAGACAACCAACCAGCCGCCAATACCCTCAAGCTCCGAGTTGCCCTTGGTGGGGTCCGTATTGTCCGTGGCCCGCGCGCTGCGCGATTTTCTGACAATCACCGCTATGCCGCCAAGGATGGCCAGCAGAATGATCCAGTGCCAGATAGAAAAAGCGCCCATAATTCCCCCGACTGACCGCCGTCCCTCAGTTCACCATGGTGTTTTTCACACGCACCGAAACGCGTATGTACAACAGCCATAGACCGCCAATGATCAGATTGACGATCAGTTGAAGCACCATCTCGCCAGTCAGCAATCGCTCTGCCGGTATCCCAAGCGCGACAGAGATAAATGTGAGGTTGAGGACGAGCACGATCGGTGATGCCAACCACTGGAAGAAGAACATGCGCTTGAACACATGTAGTTTTTTGAAAAGCGTGAAGGTTGTGGCGATAATGACCGTTGCCAGGCACAGATTAAGCGCAAGCTCGAAATAGGCTGCCACACTCGCGCCCGGTATATTGATGAGGCTATCAGGCGCGCTCGACATGTCTGCCGCGTTGCCCAGCATCTGGATGGTGATCAAAACCTGCCAAACGGCCAGAACGGCCAACCAGCCTCCGATACCGCGCAGTTCAGGCTTGCCGTCCGGTCCATACTTTCGACCTGACGTCACAAGCCCGACGATGCCACCAATGATCGCCAGCAGAATGATCCAGTGAAAGATTGAAAAAGCGCCCATGATTCCCCCAAAATTATCAGCGCAACCATCTATTGCAACCGTGAATAAAACACAAACGTGCGGATGTGTTTGGCGCGGGTTCGTGCGTTATCAGACCGATCGTTGGTTCAATCCTTGGTTCAGGCATGTACGTGGCAATAGGCCTCAAACTCCCGTGCCACGGCCGTTCTGTGCCTTTCCTTGTGGCGCAGCAGCGTAAAACGGCGTGGCGGCAGGTCAAAATCCAGCACCTGCAGTTGGCCGTTTTCCAGGAAAGGCGACACGATCATCTGCGACAGCGCGGTCACGCAGCCGCCTTGCAAAACGGCGGTTAATAGCGCCTCGTTGGAGGGCAGCACGAAACGAATGTCCAGCGCGTGCGGGTCGATGGCCTGCTCTTTCAGTGCCTGTTCCAGCACGGACCGTGTGCCGGATCCCTGTTCGCGCATGATCCATTTCAGCGACGTCAGCGCATCATCTTGCTGGACAGCGCCGGCCTTGGACACCACCACCAACTTGTCGCTGGTGATCGTGGCGGTGGAAAGCAGGGGCTCATCCAGCGCACCTTCTATAAAGCCCAGTTCCGCATCGCCGTTGATCACAGCTGCCGCAACCGTTGCCGTATTGCCAATCGTCATGTTCAGCTGAATGCCGGGATAGCTGGCGGAAAACCCCAAGAGCCGCGAAGGCAGCCAGTAATTGGCAATGGTCTGGCTGGCCTGAACATCCAGGCTGCCGGTGTTCAGCTTGCCAAGCTCCGCCAGCACCGACTCGGTTTCTTTCACCCGCGCCAGCGTTTCCTTGGCTTCTTTCAGCAACACTCTGCCTTCTCGGGTCAACTGAATGCCGCGCCCAACCCGGTCAAACAGTTTGACGGCATAAAACGTCTCCAGCGCCTTGATGGAAGCACTGACGGCAGAGGGCGTCAGCCGCAGCGCGTTGGCGGCTTGCGTCAGGTGTTGCCGTTCTGCGGTGGCGACAAAAATTATCAGCTGTTCAAAGGTCATGAGCAATCGTTCGTTTTTATCGAATGAAATGTCAAATATTATTCGATATACGCAAACGAAGTGGATGAATATTCTCTCAGATGTAAGTGATTTGGGAGTTTATTTTGCCTGTTCGGTCTCTGTTGGAAATTGGCCCCGGTCTTGTTCTTGCTGTTGGCATCACTTTTGCCGCGCAGGGGCTGGTTGCGGTTGAAAAGGCCGTGCTGGGTCATGAACTGGTGGATGCCCTGGTCATTGCCATCATTCTTGGCACGCTGCTGCACACCTGTTTCGGCCTTGCGCCGTTCCTCAAGGCCGGGGTCGATTTCTCCGCCAAGTTCGTATTGGAAATTGCCATCGTGCTGCTGGGTGCGTCGGTCAGCCTTGCCACCATTGCCGATGCCGGCAGCCTGATGATTGGCGTGGTGGCCTGCACGGTCATCCTGTCGCTGATTGCCAGTTACAGCCTCTGCCGTTTGCTGGGCCTGCCGGACCAGCTGGCAACGCTGGTTGCCTGCGGCACCTCCATCTGCGGCAATTCGGCCATTGTCGCCGCAGCCCCGGTCATCGGTGCAAAGTCGGATGATGTCGCAGCCTCCATTGCCTTTACCGCTGCCCTTGGCGTGGTGGTCGTGCTGCTGCTGCCATCGCTGTTTCCGGTTTTCCCGGTCAGTGAATGGCAATATGGCGTTTTTGCCGGCATGACGGTTTATGCAGTGCCACAGGTGCTGGCCGCCACCGCACCGGTCGGTGCCGCCAGTGTGCAGATCGGCACGCTGGTCAAGCTGATGCGCGTGTTGATGCTGGGGCCAGTCGTGCTGCTGTTGCGCCTGTTTAAGGGCGGTGCCGCCATGCAGGGAGAACGGCTGTCACTTGCCCGTCTGGTGCCGTGGTTCATCATCGGCTTTTTCCTCACCATGGGCCTGCGCAGCCTTGCCATCATTCCTGATACTGCCGTGGATGTCGCCAAGGGCGGCTCGGCCATTCTCACCACAGTGTCCATGGCGGCCCTTGGTCTGTCGGTCAACATGCGCACGGTCTTTGCCTCTGGCGGCCGGGTGCTGGTGGCCGGCATCCTGTCGCTTGCCGCTTTGGGTGCACTCGGTGTCGCCGGGCTGATGATGTTTCATGCGCAATAAGCGTATCTGAAACAAGGGCAGGGGCGGTCTGCCGCCCCGGCGGAATTGACAAAGTCAGGGGAAAATGGTTTTCCGGTGGTCAAGGTTTCGTGCACCTGCCGCCTGCAGACGTAATGTCCCGGTGAAGCCCGATTTAAAACCCTTCTCACCCTCGATGCATTTCGTTGGTGGCAACGCAGGCTCCCATCACATATCGAAATGCCTCATCTGAGGAGTGAGTGATGTCGCAAAGACCATCACCGGATAATCATTTCCTGACCGCGCCCTTGGGCAAGGTCTTCGCCACAACAGCCATTCCCATGGCGGTGGTCATGACCATGAACGGCTTGCTCGGCATCATCGATGCCGCTTTTCTCGGTCAGTTTGTCGGGGCAGATGCCATCACCGCCATTGGCATATCCTTTCCCGTGCTCATGCTGGCCATTGCCCTGTCGACACTGGTCAGCAGCGGCATGTCCAGCATGTTTGCCCGCCAGCTGGGGCGTGGCGCCAGGGCAGACGCCGCGGCCACCTTTGCCAGCGCTCACGGACTTGCGCTGGTTCTGGGTCTGGCACTTGCGCTGATGTTTCTGCTGGGCGGTCCGGCCTTTGCGCGCCACATGGCCGGTGCCGATCCTGTCGTGGCAGACATGGTCTGGCAATTTCTTATGATATCGCTGGCAGGCAGCCCGGTGCAATTCGTGCTGGCCCTGCATGCCGATGCCTGGCGCAATGAAGGGCGGGCCGGCAGCATGGCATTGCTGTCGCTGGGTGTCACCGCGCTCAACATTCTGCTCAACTACGTGCTTATCGTGTTGTGCGGTTTGGGCGTGGCGGGTTCTGCCTGCAGCACGGTGCTGGCGCAAATCATTGGCCTTGCGCTGTTGCTGGAAGGGCGCAGACGCAGCCCCACCTTGCTGCCGCTTTCCAGCCTGTGGCAGCACGGCTGGGTTGGCAACTGGCGGCAATTTGTGGCGCTTGGCGCACCGGTCAGTCTCAGCTTCATTGGCATGGCCTTTACCGCAACCTGTGTGCTGGCCGTCTTGTCGCAGCAAGGCGCGGCACACCAAAGCGAGATACAACAGGGCCAGGGGCAATTGCACACCATGGCCGCCTATGGTGTCATCACCCGCATTCTCGGTTTTGCCTTCCTGCCCATGATGGCGCTTGGCCTGTCCATGCAAAGCATCGCCGGTAACAATGCCGGTGCCGGGTTTTATCATCGTGCCGGACGTGTGGCAGCCATTGCCGCCGCCACGGCCCTTGTTTACGGCGCGGTGGTGGAACTTGTGCTGCTGTCCCAATCCCATGTCGTGGCGTCAATCTTCATGACGGACATGCAGGTTATCGCTGAAGTCAGCCGCATAGTGCTGCCAATGATGGCGCTTTACCTGCTGTCAGGGCCGGTCTTTATGTTCGGGCTTTATTGTCAGGCCATTGGCCAACCCGCCCGGGCTGGCTTGCTCACCCTGACCAAATCCTTCGTCCTGTTACCGGGTCTCATCATAGCTTTGGCCTTGTTGACCACGGCAAATTCCATCTGGTTTGCCTATCCGGCAGCGGAGGCCATCGTCACGGCAATAGCCATCTGGCTGCTTGTAAAAACAGACAATCGGGCCGCACGGCTCGGGGGCGTCAGCTAGCGGGGCAGGTGGATTTGACCTCCGGCGGCGGTTCGCTGCCGCCGGAACCCGGGCAAATCGCTGCGACCAAATGTCAACTGCCAACGCCCGCCATTGCGGGCGGGGCAAAATTGCTTACTTTGTAACGTCTTAAAATTGCAAAATGAGTCGTTGCACAAGCCTTGCCGTTTGTACGCAAGACTACAAATCTTAAGGGACCGAGGTCTGCGGTGACAGCACGCGTTCCTCCTGCTAACAAACTGAATATGAAGTGTAATGGGCCACGGAGCGCCACTGCCAGATGATGACATCAGACGCGGAATATAACGGGCAAGACGGTGTCTTCGCCTTCATTGGTTCAGGCGGGCTGGCAGGTCAACTCATCCGTTCCATTGACTGGGCGGCAACATCTGTCGGAGATGCGTCGACTTGGCCCGCAGCCTTGAAGGCCGCGTTGTCGATCTGCCTCGGTTCCAACGCACCCTGTGCGGTGTTGTGGGGCGCGGAAAACATACTGTTTTACAACGACGCATATGTGCCGGTGCTGGCCGAACGCCATCCCGCCGCCATGGGAAAACCTGCTGCCGATGTATGGCCGGAATTGTTTCCTGCCGTGGGCGAAAGGCTCAAGCGTGTCATGGCGGGTGAAGGACTGAGCGAACGCCGGCAGCCAATGACTTTCAGCCGGTCAGGCAAAAGCGTTGAAACCTTCTGGGACTACGCCTACACGCCGATCAGAACCGAAACCGGCAGCATCGGCGGTATCTTCATCAATGTCTCTGACGTCACGGATGTTGTGCTGAATGAACGTCGCCTCACGCAACGGGCGCAGCAACAGCAGACGATGTTCCAGAAAATGCCGGGTTTTGTCGCCGTTCTGCGCGGCGAAAACCACATCTATGAATATGCCAATGATGCGTACCGCGATATTACCGGTGGACGGGACCTTATCGGCCTTCCGGCGAAGCTGGCACTGCCTGAACTGGAAGGACAGGGCGTCTTCGAAGTACTGGACCGGGTCTATGCCGAGGGCAATGCATTTTCCGCCTCCGGCATGAAGGTCAGGCTTGGAGGCGAGGCAAAGGATCGATTTATCGATTTCGTGTTTCAGGCACTGCATGACGAAACCGGCAATGTCACTGGCATATTCGTCGGTGGCCATGAAGTGACCGCCCATATCGAAGCCCAGCGCGCATTGTCCGTTCGTGAGCGAGAGTTGCAAACACTCACCGATGCGCTGCCGGTTCTTATCTCCTATGTCGACAAGGAAGAGCGCTACCAGTTCGTCAACAAGTTCTATGAGACCTGGTTTCCAAGAAAGCGGGAATCGCTCATCGGCAAGACCTTGCTTGAGGTGGTTGGGCCGGATGCCTACGCCAAGGTCAAGCACTGGGTTGATGCGGCGCTGGCCGGTGAGCGCCTGCATTTCGAACAGCGCATGCCGTATTCCACGACCTCGCACCGCGACATCAGCGTGGAGTATATTCCGCGTGTCAGCGGCAGTGGCAAGGTTGAAGGCTTTTATACGCTGGTGCAGGACATCTCGGAAATCAAGGCGGTGGAAGCCCGCCAGCGCGAACTTACCAACGAGCTTTCCCATC
Source organism: Rhizobium sp. BIGb0125 (assembly GCF_024810055.1). Taxonomy (NCBI): domain Bacteria; kingdom Pseudomonadati; phylum Pseudomonadota; class Alphaproteobacteria; order Hyphomicrobiales; family Rhizobiaceae; genus Rhizobium; species Rhizobium sp. BIGb0125. The sequence goes on along the minus strand of NZ_JANUDV010000003.1, from coordinate 553,408 downwards.
GCATCAAGAACTCGCTGGCCATGGTACAGGCCATTGTCAGCCAATCTCTGCGCAATGCCGATGACACCAGCCTGGCACAGGAGGTCATCTCCGCACGGCTTTCTGCCATGTCCCGCGCGCAGGACATCTTGACCAATACCAACTGGGCATCGGCAGATATCCGCGAAGTGCTGGATATGGCGCTGAAACCCTATCTCGGTGGCGGTGACCGCTTTTCCTTTGTTGGTCCATCCATCCGCCTTTCGGCGCAGCAGGGGCTGGGATTATCGCTGGCAATTCATGAGCTTGCCACCAATGCCACCAAATATGGCTCACTGTCGGTCATTGAAGGAACCATAGAAATTCAGTGGTCGGTCAGCGAGGATGGCGATTTCGTCTTCGACTGGGTGGAAGTGGGCGGTCCCACCGTCGTTGCACCGAAGAAAAAGGGCTTTGGCTCGCGGCTGATAGAACGCAGCGTCGCCCCGTATTTTGAAGGTGCCTGCACCTTGTCCTACCTGCCGTCAGGTGTACGATTTAATCTGGTCGGCAAAATCCTTCACGAATGATCCTGGCTGACTGCCGATGTCGGAGAAACTGTCATGAACGAACCGCAGAGCGGCCACCGGTTAAACGATGCGGTGAAAACGGACATTGAGAACTCCGTTCTCTGCTGGCTGGCCACTGTCGATGCCGATGGCACGCCCAATGTCAGCCCCAAGGAAATCTTCGGCTCTTATGGGGACGACCATATTGTGGTGGCAGATATTGCCTCCACCCACACGGTGCGCAATCTCCACGCCCATGCAACCGCCTGCGTCAGCTTTGTTGATGTGTTTCGCCAGCGCGGTTTCAAGATTGTCGGCATAGCCAGAATAATTGCGTCTGATGACCCGGATTTTGCTCATCTCGGCGCAGACTTGCTGCGCATGGCGGGCGATGATTTTCCCATCCGTCATGTCATCGCCATCAAAATCAGCCGCATTTCCCGCATCTGGGCACCCAGCTACAAACTGTTTCCGCAACGCAGCGACCAGCAGCGCATGCAAAGCGCCTATGATACCTATGGTGTCACGCCAATCCAGAAATAAGCACTGTCTTCTGGCAGGCCTAAAAGAGGAAGGATTACGGTAATGACAACACCAGCCCCACAGGATGATGGCGCAGCGTCCCACCTGAAGGGCATGGCCGTGCCTGAACTCACGCTGCCAGCCACCGATGGTACAAGCGTTTCCCTCAACCAGCCCGGCTTGACGGTCATCTATGCCTATCCGCGCACCAGTCCGCCGGATGGCGCAGCGCTTGATGGCTGGGACACCATACCTGGCGCCCGGGGCTGCACACCGCAATCCTGCGCCTTCCGGGATCATTTTGCGGAGCTGAAACAACTCGGCGCATCAAGGGTGTTTGGCCTTTCAACCCAGACAACGGACTACCAGAAAGAGGCCGCCGAAAGGCTGCATTTGCCATTTCCCTTGTTGTCGGATAGCGGCCTGTCTCTGGCGGATGCCTTGCGCCTGCCAACCTTTGATGCGGCTGGCCTGACACTTTTCAAACGTCTGACCATGATCATCGAAAATGGCCGCATCGCCCATGTCTTTTACCCGGTCTTTCCACCGGAGAAAAACGCGCAAGACGTCATCGACTGGCTGCGCAGCCGGACGTAAGATACATCCCATGCCACCAAAGCCTGTCACCATCTCCTTGAAGGAGATCCTTCAAAATGAGCAGTTTTCCGCTCCTGCCGTCCGAAAGTCATGACAACAACGGTTGTTCTCGGTGATGAATATGACCAGCATTTGCGCGCCGTGCTCGTGCAGGTGCTGTTACAATTGGGTGCTGTGCTGGAAAACCGCAACTGGGTTGTCGCCGGGTCGCAGGAGGTTGAAACCTTTCTCTGGCAGCTCGCCGATCAGGACATCACCGTTGCGGCAGAGACCTATATGGGCCTGTCCATATCGGGGGATGAAAACACCATCAACGATATCGCGCAGCGTGTTAGCCAGGCCGTGCAGGCTGCCAGCTGACTATCCGGCGTTACGATGGCCATAGGGCGACGGCCGGTACAAACGATCAGCCAGGCTGATTGTCGCTGCCAAACTGGACCGGTATTTTTCTTGCCAACTGGCTCTCATATTCAGTCCAGTGCTGGGTCATAAGAACGGCGGCGTGGGCGTCGCATTCTTGCCTGCGGACCGCGCCTGATCAGACCATGCTGGAGATGAATGTGAATGTTTGAACTGCCTGTTATCGATAGCCGCATTAGCACCATTGCCCCTGGTTTCAGGGCGGTCAGCATTCTGGTTGATGCCGTGTCCGCAGGGCGTGGCGCGCTTGATCCGGAAATCTTGCAAAGCGCTTGCGCTTCTGTGGTGGCGGGCGGCCCGGACTGGGCAGAGCCGCACCTTGCCAGTTGGGCGGATGCCTATCAGCGTTTTGGTGCAAAACCCAACCGCACGCCGTGTTCGGCGCAGGCACTGCGCAAACGTGTGCTGAAAGATGGCAGCATGCCGTCCATCAATCCTGTCGTGGATCTCTATAATGCTGTTAGCCTGCGATATGCCATTCCGGTGGGTGGCGAAAATGCGCAGGCCTATGTCGGCCATCCCTTTCTGACATTGGCCGACGGCACGGAGGTCTTTGATACTGTCATGAATGGCGAGGCCACAACCGAACATCCCGAACCGGGTGAGGTGATCTGGCGTGATGAGGTTGGTGTGACCTGCCGCCGCTGGAACTGGCGTCAGGGCGTGCGCACGCGGCTGGACAATACGCATGGGTGCATGTGGTTCGTGCTGGAAAGCCTGGAAACCATGCCTCAACAGGCGCTGGATGATGCCGCGTCGATGCTGGTAGATGGATTGAAGGTGCTGATGCCCGGCTGTACCATATCCCGCAAGCAAATCAGCATTGGCGCTTGAGCCACCATTCCTGCTTCATCTGCGATGCTCAGTTGCACGCAAAGCCACATCCAGAATTATTCATTTTTCAGGATGAGAGTGTCACGCTAAAGTCCGGCCATAACACCTGATATCTGGCCTTTTCGGCCAATCAGACTTCAACTCTTGCCATCAGGGAAATTCAAGCCTTGGCCTCTTATCCCTTGCTTCTCATTCAAGTCGGCACACCACCGGATGATATCAGAAAGCCGCTGGGCGATCTGCCGCTATGGTTTCAGCGTGCCGTTGGCCCCGACACGGAAACCCTTGCGGTCATCAGGGTGTTTGAGGGTGAAAGCCTGCCAGCGCCCGATAGCGTAAAAGGCGCCATCATCACCGGCTCCTGGGACATGGTAACGGACCGTCTGCCATGGAGCGAGGCAACGGCCGAGTGGATACGGCAGGCCATGGCCATCGACCTGCCGCTGTTTGGCGTCTGTTACGGCCATCAGCTCATTGCCCATGCGCTGGGCGGCGAGGTGGATTATCACCCTGAGGGCCGCGAAATCGGCACGCAGGCCGTTCGCCTGTTGCCGGGAGCCGAACAGGATCCGCTGGTCAGCACCATGCCCGCGCAATTTCCGGCCCATCTCACCCATATGCAGACGGTCATCCGCCTGCCGGAGGGCGCGCAAGCGCTGGCCGCTTCCAGCCATGATCCGCATCAGATCGTGCGTTATGGCCGCAACGCCATTTCCACGCAGTTCCACCCGGAATTTACGCCGGAAATTTCTGCGGCCATCATTCGCGTGCGGGCAGATGTGCTGCGTACCGAGGGGCGTGATCCCGATGATCTGCTGGCTGGCGTTGAGCATGCGGGCGAGCCGCTGGCGCTGCTGCGTCGGTTCGTTGCCCATGCGCTGAACCACCAGCCAACCACTGAGACAGCCTGATCAGCGCATTCCAGCTGGCGTGAGTGCGATCTGCTTCACGACGGATTTCAGACCTCGTCGACGTTGCGCGCTTTCAGCCACAGGCCGAACTCCTTGACAACGCTGACCACGTTTTCCAGACGTTTGCCATCTTCGGTCAGGGCATATTCCACCTTTACCGGCACGGTGGGATACACCGTTCGCTGAACCATCGCGGCCTCTTCAAGCGTGCGCAAATCAAGGGTCAGCATGCGCTGCGAAATGCCCGGTATCAGTCTGCGCAATTCATTGAAGCGCTTCGGGCCATCCACGAGGTAGGAGACGATCAACAGGCGCCAACGCCCGCCAAGCAGATGCATCGCTTCTTCAACGGAACAGCCGGATACCGTGTCTTTCATGGGGCATTACCTCTTTGCCATACCAGGTATAATTTATGTACCTAGATGACAAACTTTTGCGTTCTTACGTTTATATACCACCTGAATTACATAGAGTCCGCACCGTCTGCAAGCGCAAGGATGGTGTTGAATTCTATGGAGAATACCAGCAATGAAACTTTATTATATGCCCGCAGCCTGCTCGCTTTCGCCCCACATTGTCGCAAACGAACTGGGTCTTGAGGTCGAGTTCATAAAGGTGGATCACAATGATCACACCACGCAGCAGGGTAAAAACTTTCACAAGGTCAACCCGCACGGTTACATTCCGGCCCTTGAACTGGCAGATGGCACTATTTTGCGGGAAGGCCCTGTTATCGTTCAGTACCTGGCAGACTTGAAGCCGCAGGCAGGTTTGGTGCCGCTAAATGGCAGTTTTGAACGCTACAGGTTGCAGGAAATGCTCAGCTTCCTGTCAACGGAAGTCCACAAGGGTTTCATCCCGCTGCTTTATGCGCAGCAGGCCGGTGACTACATCAACACCGCGCGGCCAAAGCTGGAAAAACGGTTTTCATGGCTCAACGACCATCTCGCAGAGCGACCATTCCTCATGGGGCAAAACTTCTCGGTCGCGGATGCTTATCTGTTTGCCCTGACCGGCTGGGGGCAGGCGCCCTGGTTGAAGTCCTATTACAATGCGCCAATCCATTTTGATGGTCTTCAGCACCTTCAAGGCTGGTACCTGCGCGTCAAGGCGCGCGACGCGGTTGTAAAGTCTCTCTTGGAAGAAGGTCTGGACCTGAACTGACCACGGTCCCGCCCGGCGCCTGGCAGAAAACAGCCGTTATTCTGACGGCGCGGTGCTTCGCGTCGCTTTCTGCGCCGCCGCGGCATGAACACGCGCCAGCGCCAGAAAGGCCTTGAGGCCCGCTGACAGGTTTCGCCGGCCAGGGTAGTAGAGGCAAAGGCCGGGAAAGGGCGGTGTCCAGTCGTCAAGCAACCGCGTCAACCGGCCAGCCTCGATATCTGCCAGCACGCTTTGCTCCAAGAAAAAACCAATGGCGGTATGTTCCAGCACGGCGGTGCGTGACAGGCTGGTCTCATCGAGAATGATCGGCCCGCGCACATCGAGTTGCACGATCTCGCCATCTTTTTCCAGCCGCCACCGAAACAGCGATCCATCCGGCAACCGCACCCGAATGCAGGGGTGGTTCAGCAGGTCGGGCGGCACCAGCGGCACCCCGTGTTTGTCCAGGTATTCCGGTGTCGCCACAACGGCATAGCGTTGCGGGCGGCCAAGCGGCACGGCTATCATGTCGGTGGGAATAAGCCCGGCAACACGCACGCCAAGATCGAACCCGTCGGCCACGATATCAACCAGTCTCCCTTCGGTGACAATGTCGACCACCATGTCGGGGTAACGGCGCAGAAACTCCAGCACCAGTGGCGTGATGATCTCGCGTGCTGCAAAGGGTGCCGCATTGATGCGGATGGTACCGGAGGGCGTATCGCGCTCCGATCGCACCGCCTCCAGCCCGCTTTCAATGCCTTGCAGGGCGGGGCCAATCTGCTCAACGAACAATGTGCCTGCACTGGTTAAAGACAGGCTGCGGGTGGTGCGGTTAAACAGCCGCACGCCAAGGTTCGCCTCCAGCTTGTTGATCGCAAGGCTAAGCGCCGTGGTCGACATGTTCAGGTCAATGGCCGCCGCCCGGAATGTGCCGCGTCGCGTTATGGCCATCACCGCATTGAGATCCGCAAGGCTGGTTTTTTCCATCATGCCCAAAGTCAATTGTCCCGATATTCGCAATTCCTCATCCCGGTTTGTCCCACTTATCGGCATAAATGTCGAGTGTTACCTTAACTTCATCGGAAACACGCCGGGCAATTTGACCGCGTCGGTGCCGCTTACAGGAGATGACAGCATGACCGAATTTCTAACCTTGCGCGGCAAACGCGCGCTGATCACCGCTGGCACCAAAGGTGCCGGCAAAGCCACGGTTGATCTGTTTCGCCAATTGGGCGCACAGGTTCTCACCGCCGCACGCACCAAGTCGGATGACCTGCCGGAAGAGCTTTTTCTGGCCGCCGACCTGACGAGGGCGGAAGGTGCAACGGCACTGGCGCAGGCCGTGCAGCAGCGCCTGGGTGGCGTCGATATCATCGTGCATATGCTCGGCGGTTCATCCGCACCTGGCGGCGGCTTTGCTGCCCTGGGTGATGATGAGTGGAGCCGCGAACTTGACCTCAACCTGTTTCCTGCCGTGCGCCTTGACCGGGCGCTGGTGCCATCCATGGTCGCTCAGGGCCACGGGGTGGTCGTGCATGTTTCATCCATCCAAAGGGTGCTGCCACTGCCGGAATCCACCACCGCCTACGCTTCCGCCAAGGCCGCACTTTCCACCTATAGCAAGGCACTGTCGAAAGAAGTGTCGCCCAAGGGCGTGCGGGTGGTGCGCGTGTCGCCGGGCTGGATTGAAACCGAAGCATCGGTGCGTTTTGCCCATCGTATCGCAGAGCAGATCGGCGGAGATTACGAGGCCGGCAAACAGATGATCATGGATGGGTTGGGTGGCATACCGCTGGGGCGTCCGGCAAAACCGACAGAAGTCGCAGATCTCATAGCCTTTCTCGCCTCGGACCGCGCCGCATCCATCACAGGCACCGAACACATTATCGACGGCGGCACCGTGCCCACCGTTTAGTGGTCGCCACCAGGAACACATTTTACCAAACCGCAACACATCACGAATGCTTGAAAGGAGAACACCATGTCAATTCAGCTACCAAAGGCAATCGCCACCTATTTCGCAGCAGATAGAGAGGGCAATGCCGCGGATATTGCCAATTGTTTCCTCGATACCGCCTTTGTCCGGGACGAGGGCCACACCTATCTCGGCCGCGATGAAATCCGTCGATGGAAGGAGGAGGCGTCAACAAAATACCAATACACCGCAACGCCGTTCAACGTCACAACGGATGGCGCCCGCACCGTGGTCACCAGCCACCTCAGCGGCAATTTTCCCGGTAGCCCTGTGGACCTGCGTTACGCCTTTGTGCTGAGCGGCGATCTGATCGAGCAACTGGAGATTACGCTATAGTCGGTTCGTTGCAGCGTGTGGCAACAGATTATCGCTTTGTCCGACCAAGTCGGTGCTGCGCTACCGCCTCGGCGAGGCGTTTACGGATTTCGAGAAAAAACGCCTCGGGGACCATTCCGTAGTCCACTCGTGACGGATCTTCAGGACGCGGGCGTAATTCCGGACCGGGCCATTCGAATTCATTGACCTCTGAAACCCGCACCCAGTTCCTGTCTTTGTCCAAGCCGATCTCAGCACAAATTTCGGGTGGGATTTCGAGTGAATAGTCTTCTTGTCCAGGCTCGGGGTATGAGTGCGAGATAGGCACAACCAATGTTTTGTTGGTGGCCTTTGTGTAAAGCACAATAGCACAAGGCCTCTCTTTATTGCTGGTAGAGAGGCCTTTTTGATGGTCAATGTCCCACAGATAATCGAAGCGGATCACCAAACCCGGTACAGGATCGGGATAATTCACTCTGATGCTTTACCGTATTCTGCGTTCATGATTGCGCCCAGCATATCGTCATCCATGTCACTTGCATGAATGACACGGCGCTCCTTGCTTTTCAGGCGCTCATAATTTTCGAGCTCCTTCATGCTGATATAGGCGCCAATTGGACGACCGTGAGACGTAACCTCAACGCCGCCGGAAACCATCGCTTCGTCGCTATATTTGCCAAACTCTTTTGCGAAGGTTGTCGCGGCAACCCGAATTGCGTAAGCCATGGCCAAACTCCTTATGTTCTCTTTAAAATACGGAATTTCCGTAATTTGTCAAAGGTTGCAACAACCTCATGCCCGTGGCAGGTAATTAAAGCTCGGTGATAAACCCGGGCGCAATGCCTGCCGCATGGAGCAGATATGAAACGTTTACTCATCAGCCTGCTGGCCATGGCAAGCATTCCCTTCGGTGTCGCCACCGCCAGTCCCGCGACACCCCAAGTGGACACGGTCCGGGCTTTCCACGATGCGGTTCACGAAGGCAATGTTGCCGAGGTGCGCGCCATGCTGAAAACCAATCCGGCATTGGCCACCTCTGAGGACGAATACAAGTTTCAGCCTATCCACCTGATGGACATGTATTTCGAGCCGGACATTCTCGATCTGCTGCTAACGGCAGGTGCCGATATCAACGCGGGAAATGATGAGGGCGTCACCATTTTGCATATCATAACCGATCCCGATGCCGTCAGTGCGCTGGTGGAAAAGGGCGCAGATGTTGAGGCGCGCGATGCCAATGGCTGGACACCGCTGATCATGCAGGCCAACAATCAGCAAAACGGGCCGGATGTGGTTGCAGCCCTGCTGGAAAACGGCGCAAACCCCAATGCTGAGGGTAATGGCGGCGAAACCGCGCTGTCCTTTGCGCTTGAAACCGGGGATGAGGATTTCATAAAGGTGTTGAAGGCTGGCGGCGCAACGAAATAACGTCACGGTTTGATATGCGCCAAGGGAGAGGGGCATTTACAGTGGTTTGGAATATCAGGTCGTCACGCATCACCTACAAGAACCGCTGGATGGAGGTCCGCGAGGATGAATTCACCCGGGAGGACGGATCACCGGGCCTTTACGGTGTCGTCAGCAAGCCGGATTACGCACTGATTGTACCGCTGGACAATGACCACATCTATCTGGTCGAACAATACCGTTATCCGGTGTCGGGCCGTTATTGGGAGCTGCCACAGGGCAGCAGCGAGGCTGAACCGGAAAAAGACCCGGCGGAGCTGGCAAAGGCCGAACTGTCGGAAGAAACCGGCCTGACGGCACAAAGCCTGCAGCATGTCGGCCATCTGTTTCAGGCCTATGGTTATTCCAGTCAGGGTTTCAACATCTTCCTTGCGACCGGTCTTGTCCAGGGCAAACAAGATCTCGACCCGGAAGAACAGGGGCTGGTCTGCAAGGCCTTTCCCTTGGCTGAGATCAGGCAAATGATCGAGACAGGCAAGATCAAGGATAATGCAACACTTGCCGCCTTCGGCCTGTTGCAGATGAAGGGCCTGTTGTCTTTCGCTCCTTGAATACACCACGCGCTGATTGGCGCGGCTGCCTGGCATCTACGGGCGGTGACAAGGCCGCCTTTCATGCTATCAATGTGTCATAACAACCGCTTGGCGCTTGGGAGGCATCCATGGCAACCAGTCCTGTAAAAGGTCCCGCATCCTACTTTCCATCCATCGAGGCCAAATACGGCCGGCCGATTGCCGAGTGGAAAGAACTGATCCGTGGCCAGGGGGCCAAGAAACATATGGAACTGGTCAACTGGCTGAAGCAGGAACATGGCATGGGCCACGGCCACGCCAATGCGCTGGTGGCAGATACGCTGCGCGAACAGTGATTGCCGGCCGCTCAAGATCGGCGCAGCGCGGGCAAGTTCTGATCATCAGGGCGAGCCGGAAAAGCGAACCGAATAACAAGACAGAAAAACAGCGGTATCAACGCCCCGCTGTTTTGTTTTTTGCAGTTAAACAGCCTTATCCCTTCACGGTGATATCAGGCTTTACCTTCGCCACACTGACAGGTTGGCCGGGATTTAATCCAACGTAATTGCGACAGCCCTACCGACATGCCCGAAAAAAATGGCAGGTGCGGTATTTGAAATATGGTGCCTAAACTGCTGTTCTCCGTATGTGCGCGGGTTTCAGCAGCCGCGGCAATACACAGAGGAGGGGCGTTTGTGGCAAACGGGGCTGGAGATCAAATAGCAGTAGGTCAGGCTAAGTAATTGATCTATTTCATTTTTTAAGAAGGTTTAAATTCAACTCACCACATCCACAGCGTAATGCTTCTTTTCTACCTCTGCTAGGAGTTACGAAGTACATTTCGTTGCAGGTATCACAGCCAAATGTGCTCGTAAAAGCTCGAAATGCCTTAGCCACGGGCGCAAAGTCCTCTTTCCTGAAATTAGCCCATTCGTTGAAATGTACGGCCGTATTTATTTGCCAGTTTTCATAACCTGTAGTGGTTTTGGCTCGCCCAAATGTTTCTTCAATAACGTTGATTTTCTCTACTGTTTCTTTCTGATTCCACGAGTTGGCAGCAACCTTGGCTTTCTTGAGTAAATCGCCTAAGGAACTGGTCGCATTAGGAAGCAAATCACCTAAGGTGAATTGTGCGTCGCCTCTAAATTCGACGTCTGCGCGGAGGCGATCACACGCCTCCTTCGCAAAATACTCTAGATAATGTCTAAGAAGAGCTGCACCTGCTCTTACATCGTTTCTTGCAAGATGGCTCTCGACTTCTGTCCAAACGTCATGATCGTCCCATTCTGTGGGGCCAAGCTCCACGGTCCATGTACGGAAATGTGCAAAATTACGCCCTTTTATGAGACCCTCTGATTTCATGTGGCGTAACCAGATTTCGTCATGAGTGGTAAAAATGAATTGTGTGTTTGGAAACATCTCTTTCAGTAGCGTACATACTTGGCGGCGATGGCCTGAATCGACTGACATCAGCACATCGTCCAAGACTGCGAATGTGAAGTTTTGTCCAAGCAAATGATTCATCAGCGCTAGATAAAGGCAAAGGCCCATCCCATCTTGATGGCCCTCGCTATGGTATGCGCCAGGTGGGAAGTGCCCGCGACCATAGAAATCCACATTCAACCCAAGTTTGCCGATTGAAGGCATCAGTTTGGCCGTGAACGTGTTTTCGTCATCCTCATTAATTTTTCTATAGTAGTCGGCGAATTCGGTTTCGACCTCCTGATAGATTTTTTCGAGCGCGGCTGTTGTGACGTCGTCATAGCATTTGGCTGCATTTCTGGCCTGAATAGCACGCACGCTGAATGCTTCGCTTTTTAACCGTGCCGCCCAATAGCTATCAAGGCGCTCCTGGGCAACCACGAGGAAATCCCTAGCTGCATCTTGTTTAGTTGGATCCGGTATCGCAGAAATTGCGTCATAAAGTGAGGTTAGTACAGGTTCAATATCTTTGAAGATGTAGGGGGCTGAAAGTACTGATCGTGTATCCACAAGCGGAAGAAGATTCTGAAGTTGCTTGTATCTTCCCTGAAGTTTGGTTTTGAACTCAAAAAGTGCTTTGACGTCGATTTTTGGTGAAAATCTGTCTGCGTGATCAATCATAGCGTTGAGGGCGGTACCGACGGAATATATTCCGTTGAGGATGGGATGAAGTTCGGACTCAAGAGCAAGACGCTTTTTGCTTACAGATTCTAGATGAGCTAATTTATTTGCTAGGTGCGTTGTGAAGTCATCTGGATCAAATTGGGTGTCGCACACGGGACAGGAAGAGCCGTCATAGAGTTGCAATGCCAATTGCAAAAGAGATTCTCGCGTTAATCCATTGAGATTTTCGGCATCCCTTTCAAGCGCTGCCGCGCTAGCATCTGCGATTGAGCATACTTCCTTAAAGTGATCAGTTTGAAGCTCGTGGAGCGCTTTCCGGAGAGCAAGAAAATCTGCGCTAGCGTGTACTTTAAGTACACGGCTTGGTGCATTTGTTGATGTGGTTGCTAGGCCATCCTTCACAGAAGTGCTGGCGTCAAGGTTTAATAACGATGGTAAGCTAAGCAATTCTCGACGTTCGTTGATAGCGGCGAGAATAGGTGCATTACCAAATTGTGGGATGTCTAATGCAGTCAATACGCTAGTGATCGCATCGTTTTCGGCGCGTTCAAATCCCGACAGGTCTTTAGTGTAACCATTGGCAATCTTGTGTAGTACGCCACGCAACTTTTCTATGTCATTGAGACGCAGAAGCGATTGAACCTGCTTCGAACGTTCGCTTGGCTCGGAAAGTACATATTTAATGAGTTCTCGGCGTGAAAGAGCGAATTCGGGGTGAAGGTTGATGTTTTGGAATGCGGCGATCACGTCATGATCAGCCGGATTTATTATCGGCGTATTAGCATGCTCGACGACACGAGAAATTCGCGCCTTTTTATTACCCAACGAAGGTATCGTGACATCAAGAGTGACCGATGCCGCCTTGGGTTTATTACGGCTGTCGACGTGTGGACCATGGGATTTGACTGATAGCCCACCAGTCCCCGAGCCAGCTAGCCGCGAGATGTTCCCGGTTAACGCGAATTCGATGGCGTCTACTATTCCACTTTTACCTGTTCCATTAGGTCCGCATGCCGCGAAGTTTTGCCCCTTTAGTTCCAGAGTTAATTCCCGGATCCCGCGAAATTCTTTAATATGTATCTTATCAATTTGGATCATGGCTTGTCCGGGAAGAAAGCGGAACGGATTGCTGGTTCAGCGAATACACCGTCTTCTAGGACAATTTTTCGAAGTCTTGGAGCTATCTCAGCGAAGCACTCGTCCTTTTGTAGAGTGTCAAAAAAATCGATGAGAATTTTTGTCGCTACCGACTGCGTTATCGAAGGTTTCCCTTCTTCAATTTTTTCATATGTACTGTTCATTTTTCTTCCCCCTGAAAAAAAACGTACCAGCAAATATTTATTCTGCGAAGATTTTTTAACTCTGTGAGATGAGCGTATTAATGCGGCATCAAAAGAAATGTTCTGGCGGAGCGACGCCCACCACCTTACCTCCATCCCCTGAAAATGCTTTAAAGCACGCATGACCAAACCCACGCCTGAACAGACTGAACAACTCACCCACGCTCTTGAGCGGTTTACGCGTCGTTTCAAGGTGGCCGAGGCAACGGCCGCCATGGACAATGCGTTAAGCGCGCTTGATGTGCAGACCCTGCTGTTCGTGTCGGATCACAAGGGCTGCGGCCTGGGCGATGTTGCCCGTTACCTGCAGGTGCCGCTGACCACCATGTCATCGGCCGTTGACCGGCTGGTGCGCAAGGACATGGTGTTGCGCCAGCGACCGGAGGAAAACCGCCGCGCCGTCGCATTGTCGCTGACCGAGCAAGGGCAGGGTGCTGTTGCCGGTTACATCGCCGGTTACGGTGCCACCTGTCACGCCATGCTGGAAGCGCTCGACCCGACCGAACGAGACGAATTTGTGCGGCTGACGCAGAAAATATCAAAATCCGAATATTGAATAATACGAAATTCGTAGTATTTGTCTGATCAGTGAAACGATCAGGGATTTTACGATGAGCGATTTAAACCGCATCGCGTTGGTAACCGGTGCCAACAAGGGCATTGGCCTTGCCATTGCCCGCCAGCTGGGTGCGCAGGGGCATTCTGTCTGGCTGGGTTGCCGCGATCTTGCGCGCGGAGAAGCTGCCGCCGAGCAGCTGCGTGCTGAAGGCATAAAGGCGCAGGCCGTGCAGCTGGATGTGACAGATGATGCGAGCGTCGCCAGTGCCGTTGCCACGCTATCCCACCACGCGGACCGGCTGGATGTGCTGGTCAACAATGCCGGTGTGATGTTTGCCCCGCCGCCATCCTTGGCCGAAGAAAGTCTCGATGATGTCAGGCAGATGTTCGACACCAACGTGTTTGGTGTGTTGCGGGTCACACAGGCGTTTTTGCCTCTGTTGCGCAAATCCAGCGCCGCGCGTGTGGTGATGATGAGCAGTGGTCTGGCCTCCATCAACGACGCCATGGACATGCGCAGCGAAACCTGGACAGTCGGTTTTGGCGGTTATTGCAGTTCCAAAACCGCGCTCAACATGCTGACCGTCAAACTGGCGAAAGAGCTGGATCGTGATGGCATCAAGGTCAATGCGGTTGACCCCGGCCTGACCTCGACAGACATGACCGGAAACGGCCCCGGCCACTCGGTTGATGTCGGCGCACGCCCCGCCGTGGCGCTGGCCACAACCCATGCCTATGGCCCAACCGGCGGCTTTTTTGCCTGCGCACCATCAGGTGAGCTCATCCAAAAAAGCTGGTAGTCGGCTCGGGATAAGGGGCGGCGGCGACACTGCCGCCTTCCTCTAAAACTTCAGCTGGGTCAAACGTCAGCAGGTCGTAAGACGCTACATCCTCGAAGCCCAGTTTTTTGTAGATCGGGTATCCGCTGCTGCTGGCCTGCAGTGTTGCCACATCAAGGCCAAGTTCACGTCCTGCCATGCAGGCCGCATGGGTCAAGGCCGTGCCGATGCCACGGCAACGATGGCTCTTCTTCGTCGAGACAAGGTAGATGCCCGCAATCCCTTCATGTACGAAAAGCTCCGATGTTCCTACGATTTCTCCGTCAGAGAATGCGGCAAAGCGCGTCAACTGGCCCGGCGCGTCAGAGCGGTTTTGCTCCACCCGCAACATGGTGGCGATATCTTCTTTCCGCGCACCCACAGACTCGCTGTAACTTTGAACCCAGGGGAAAAGAGCAGCACCTTCCTGCAACCGCACGATCGTCCAGTGGGGTGAGGGTGTTGGCCTAGTGGCGAGTTTTTGTAGCTGAATTGCCATCACTGGCAATGTTGCGCTCAGTTTTGCACCGGCACTGATTACGTCCTCTGCGGCGGTTGCGTAGCTGTCCGGACCGACCCACCACACAGATGGCAGGTCGCTGAGTTGCGATACGACCTCACGGATCTCTTCAGCGCTCGCCGCGCTCATGTGGATGACGCCGTTAAGCTGATGGTGCGGCACACCGGTGCGGTAAACGGCAATAGGTCCATCAGAGTGTGGAGCCTGCGAATAATTCAGCCAGTATTGCCGACAATTGGCCAGCATCGCTGCCACGTCATATTGGTTTTGATGTGTTTTTAAAGCATGTGTCATCTTAAAGCCCATCGCTGCGTGATGAGGCATCTGGCACCATCGCCGTTGCGGGGCGGTATCAAAACGCCGTCGTCGGGTTTCAAATGCAACCTCGCAGCACTTGCCCGCATCTGTCGGCGACGCGTGCTCGGGCGGGATGATGCGAAACCGCCGCGACGCCACCGTTTCCGCACCCCCCGCCAAGAAAGGTTGTGTCCTCGGTCAAAATTCTTATCCTCGTGGCCAGACGTCCATAGTGTGACCATGTCGAGGGTATCCGATGCAGGCAACAGATGCTGACTATGCCGATGTCGTGGAGTGGCGACGAGACCTTCACGCCCATCCGGAATTGCAGTTTGAGGTTCACCGTACGGCGGCTTTTGTGGCGCAAAAGCTCACCGAATTCGGCTGTGATGAGGTCGTCACGGGCATTGGCAAAACCGGCGTGGTTGGCGTTATCAAGGGGCAAAAACAGGCGAGCGGCCGGGTCATTGGCCTGCGGGCCGATATGGATGCCCTGCCGATAGAGGAAGAAACCGGCGCGCCATGGGCCTCCAAAACCAAAGGTGTCATGCATGCCTGCGGGCATGATGGCCACACCGCCATGTTGCTGGGCGCGGCGCGTGAACTGGCACGCAGCCGCGCTTTTGATGGTACCGCCGTGGTCATTTTCCAGCCAGCGGAAGAGGGCGGTGGTGGTGGCAGGGCCATGGTGGAGGATGGCCTGATGGACCGCTTCGCCATTAATGAAGTCTATGCCATGCACACCGAACCCGGTCTGCCCATTGGCCAGTTCATGACGGCAAGCGGACCCTTGGCCGCCTCCGCCGATGGGTTTCGCATTCGCATTGATGGCAAGGGCGCGCATGGCGCATCACCGCATGTCAGTGTGGATCCGCTGGTGGTCGGCGCCAACATTCTGCTGGCGTTGCAAACCATCGTGTCGCGCAATGTGCATCCGCGCCAGTGCGCGGTGGTCACGGTGGGCTGGATGGCCGGCGGCAAGGCGGGCAATGTCATTCCGCAAACCGCTGAAATGGGCGGCACGACAAGAACCTTTGACCCCGCCACCCGCGACCTCATGGAAAAGCGCATAACCGACATCGCCACCCATGTGGCAACGGCCTATGGCGCAACGGCAACCGTGACCTACAAACACATGTTTCCGCCGGTGGTAAACCATGGCAAACAAACCGCTTTTGCGGTTGATGTCGCCAGGTCACTGGTCGGTGATGAAAATGTCAATGGCACCATGGAGCCATTGATGGGCTCGGAAGATTTCGCCTTCATGCTGGAGGCACGCCCTGGCAACATCATGCTGATTGGCAATGGCGACGGCCCGTCAGTCCATGAAGCGGGCTATGATTTCAACGACGCCGCCATTCCCCACGGCATCGCTTACTTCAAGGCGCTGGTGGAGCGTGGTCTGCCTCTGGTGTGATCCCAATGCTCCAAAAGCGTACTGAACAGGCCGAGCGGCTCCGCCTGTCTGAACCGACCCACCACACAGAGGGCAGGTCGCTGAGTTGCGAGACGACCTCACGGATCGCGCCAGCGCTCACCGCGCTCATGTGGATGACGCCGTTAAGCTGATGGTGCGGCATGGCGGCAGGCCGCTAAGGCACCGACTACGGGATTGCCAGCACTGTTCCCGTTCGCACGAGTTTACTTGATATTTACAGGAACCGTGTTATCACAACTTTCACGAGTGGATACCCGTGCAGACCATTGGGCACCAGGGGCGGTCAGTATGAGCTATCAAGACGTCATAGGCCTGCTGAATACGAGCATGTCTGCACTATTTTGCGTATCTATGCTCGTGCTGTGGCGCCAACACCGACACCTTACCTATATTCGGATCTTCGTTCTTTCATACGGGATAAGAGCTCTCTGTTTTGGTATATTTTATTTTGCTTTTGCGCTGGAGGATCCGGTGCTGAGGCTGATGGCCAACGTGTTTTTGATGTTATCAATGATATTGTTGTCTATTGGACTGTCCAACCGGAGCGGGCAACGCCCTCACTATCTCATCCTGTTGTGTATCGCCGCAATTGCGTTGGGCGCGCTCTATTACCATCAGTTTGTAGAGCAAAGCCTGCTATTACGGGTTATTTACCTAAATAGCGGTCTCGCTGCGGTCGGTCTTGTGATGCTGCTTGATCTTGCGAAGATCCCGGATCGCACGCCGGTCGAGCACGTGCTGATTGGCTTGATAAGCATTTCGTGTGTCGGCTTCCTTCTTCGTCCATTGTTTTTGCTCGCTTCAGCGAGCGCGGAGGGCGGATTCGAAGGAGCGTATTGGCTGGTTGTCTCGATCTCGGATGCTCTGATCTCCGCGATGACAGCGGTAGGGATTTTCGCGGTGATCGCGAGTGACGTGATGGAAAGGATCAAATCCGATGCACAGATCGATGCCTTGTCGGCATTATTGAATCGTCGCGGATTTGAAGAGCGAGCCATCAAGGCGTTGGGGCGGCAGACCACTGATGCTCGCGTCACGATGATCATGAGCGACCTCGATCACTTCAAATCGATCAATGACCGCTTCGGACATAGCAGCGGTGACAGGGTCATTCGAGCATTCTCCGACGTTCTCAAGGATAAGGCTCCTCGTGATGCGATCATCGCCCGCTTGGGCGGAGAAGAATTTGCTATAATGCTCGCGCCGGGACAGACCGCCGCTGCACCTATTTTTGCTGAGGCCGCCCGGCTCGCTTTCAAGGAATTGGCGCCCAGTATCCTTTCTAACGAATTGAGCCCAACGGCGAGCTTTGGCATCGCGGTTGCAAACAAAGGGGACAATCTGCCGACGTTAATGGATCGTGCAGATCGCGCGCTTTACCTGGCAAAAAACGAAGGGCGCGATTGTATCCGGCAAGTGGGCTAAAGCGGTTCCTAAACCTCTTCGATACCTCGCAGGAGTTCGCGCGGACTGCCGCTGGCGTGATGCCAATGCTCCAAAAACGGCAGGACAGGCCGAGCAGCCCAACCTGTCCGGTCAGATCACGGCCTTACGCTTTCCCATGTTTTTTCACATATGCGTCGTGATATTCATCGGCCATCTTGCGCAATGACCGGCCAATTGCCGCATATTCAAACTCGTTGAGGTTGGCCAGCGAGGCGCGGCCGGATGGGTGCTGGGTGCCAAAACCCCGGCCGGGCAGAAGAACGATGCCGGTTTCATCGGCAATGCGGAACAGCAGTTCGTTGGCGGAAAACTCCTGTTTTACCCAGGCGGCAAACTCCTTGCCGTAAAGTTTGAGCGCTACCTTTTCGAGGTCGAGCAGCGTGTAATAATCAACTGCGTTTTCATCGTTTGGCATCTCAATGCCCAGCTCCGCGTAAAGTGCGGCCTGCCGGCGGCGTATCACACGTTTCAGCGTCGCCTTGTAACTTTCATGTTCATCCATAAGCGCAAACAGCGAAAACAGCACCATCTGCACCTGCTGCGGTGTGGAAAGCCCGGCGGTATGGTTCAGTGCCACGGTGCGGCTGTCTGCCACCAGACGATCGATGAATTTCAGCGCCGAGACATCGGTGATGATGGATGAGTATCGTTTGTCGAGCGCGGATTTCACACCGTCGGGCAGGGCGGCAATTGCATCGTCCAGCACATTGTCATGGTGCATGGCAATGGCGCCAAGTCTCCAGCCGGTGGCACCGAAATATTTGGAGTAGGAATAGACCAGCACGGTGTTGTTGGGGCACAGCGCAAACAGCGATTGGAAGTTGTCGGCAAAGGTGCCGTAAACATCATCGGTCAGGATCATCAGATCAGGCCGGTCATGTCTGACAATGTCGGCAATCCGTTGCAGGCTGCGCGCGTCCAGCTTTACCGATGGCGGGTTGCTGGGGTTGGAGCAGAAGAAAATCTTGATATCGGGGTCTTTCAGCTTGTCCAGCTCGGCATCGGAATATTGCCAGCCCGCATCCGGGTCGG
Source organism: Rhizobium sp. BIGb0125 (assembly GCF_024810055.1). Lineage (NCBI taxonomy): Bacteria > Pseudomonadati > Pseudomonadota > Alphaproteobacteria > Hyphomicrobiales > Rhizobiaceae > Rhizobium > Rhizobium sp. BIGb0125. Next base: position 534,627 of record NZ_JANUDV010000003.1, on the reverse strand, counting down.
CATTGATCGCCACTTCCTCAAGCCCGTAGGTCTCCAGTTCGGGAATTTCGATATAGGGCGTGAACACGGGCATGCCGATGGCCACCTTGTCGCCCTTCGTCAAAAGGTGGTTTTTCTTCAGCGTGTCAAACACATAGGTCATGGCCGCCGTGCCGCCCTCGGTGGCAAACACGTCCACATCCTTGGCCGAGATCAGGCCTGCCGCCATTTCTTTCATCAGATATTGGCAGACGATCGTCTCGCTGATGCGCAACATGCGTGGTGGCACCGGGTAATTGCAGCCCAGAATGCCCTCGACCATTTCATGCAGAAAATCAGAGGCTGAAAGCCCTAGCTGGTCGCGCACATAGCTGATGGCGCGGCGCAGAAAATCCACGCCTTCCTGGTCGCGGTTGTCGGCAATGTAACGTTCAAACCGCGCCTCAATGCCCTCAATGCGCGGCAGGCCGCCCACACCCTGCTGCATGTAGGAGAATGACAGCTCGGATTCGGTTGCCGCAAACAGTCCCAACCGGAAAAACGCGCGGCGCGGCAGCGTGGCAAGAAAGTTCGGGTTGCCCCGTCCGGCATTCAGCATAACCATGCCAGCCTTGCCGGATGCCAGCTTGATAAGCTCGTCTTTCAGTTCAAACGGGCTGAGTTTGGTAAACTGCTTGTAATCGGTCATGACGTCTCTCCGGGGAATTATACGAACGCGACGATCAGCGGCCCCAGCAATGTCAGAAAAACATTGGCCAGCGCATAGGTAATGGCAAAAGGCGTGGTGGGAACGGAGTTTCCGGCCTTGTCGAGAATTTCACCAAAGGCGGGGTTTGCACTGCGCGAGCCGGACAGCGCACCGGCAAACACGGCAACATTGTCATAGCGCAGCACATATCGGCCAACCAGCATGGTAATGATCAGCGGCAGTATGGTCACAATCACCCCCGCGACAAAAATCGACAGGCCGCTTTGCAGGATTGTGCTGACGGCCTGCTGGCCGGATTGCAGGCCAACCACCGCCACGAAGCCGGCAAGGCCAAGGTCACGCAGCAGCGTGGAGGCTGAAGTCGGCAGGTTGCCAAGCGTCATGTGCCGGCTGCGGTACCAGCCAAACACCAGGCCGGAAAGCAGCGCACCCCCGCCGGAGCCAAGTGTCAGCGGAATGGAGCCGATGCGCACCACGGCAAGGCCAATCAGCAGGCCAAGCGCCACACCAAGCCCGTGAAACACAAAGTCGGTCTTGTCGCTGGGTATGATTTCCGGGCCAACCCGTGTGGCCAGCCGTTGCAGATCTTCCTGCACGCCGTGCACGGTCACAATGTCACCGGCCTTGATCACCGTGTCATTGGCAAGTTGCTGTTTGCTGCCGCCGCGTGTCACGGCCAGCACGTAAATGCCATGGCGCAACTCGCCGCTGGCGCTCAATATCTGCGCCACGGTGTGGTCGACAAATTCCTTGCCCTGCACAACGATGTCGCGGGTGGTCACCACCAGTTCCATGCCTTCGCCGCCCGCAACCTCGCTGCCCAGTCTGTCTTGAAGCCCAACAACGCCAGTGCGCCGCCCAACAATCAGCACCAGATCGCCAGATTGAAGTGTGGTTGCGGCATCGATACCAATGATTTTGCCATCGCGTTTTATGCGCTCGATGGTCACGGTACCGCCGGGGCCAAGCGCTTCCGCTTCGGTCACCGTTTTGCCGGCTGCCGCCTCTATCTGGTACACGCGGCCAACAAGGTCGGGCAGGGCAGGCGCTTCTCCAACGCCGTAAACCCGCGCACCCCGCAGCATTTCCGCTTCGGCTTTCACGGCATCGTCGCGAATGCCGCGTTTCATGAACCAGGGCAGAAAGTTGACGCAGACGATGATCGCGCCGAACGAGCCAAAAATATAGGTCACCGCGTAACCAATGGCGACATTGGCTTGCAGGCGCTGCGCCTCATCTGCCGCAAGGCCAAGTTTTTCAATCGCCGAACCAGCCGTGCCAATGACGGCAGATTGGGTAAGCCCACCCGCCGCAATGCCGGCCGCCAACCCCTTGTCCAGCCCCATGACTTTTGCCAGCACAACCACGGTCACCAGACCGCTGATTGCCAGCACCGCCGCCATGACGATTTCACGGATGGAGTGTCGCCCAAGCGAACGAAAGAACTGCGGTCCGCTTTCAAAACCAACCGCGTAAATGAACAGCGCAAACAGCACGGTCTTGATGCCATTGTCTATCTGCACGCCAAATTGGCTAATCAGCACGGCGGCCAGCAAAGAGCCAGCAACACCACCAAGCTGGAATTTTCCAAACTGGAATTTCCCCACCCAATATCCAAGGGCGAGAGACAGGAACAAGGCAATTTCAGGAGAATGGCGGAATATATCTGCGATGAAGGACATGTGCTTTCCTTCTTGTGGCATGAGATGGAGTAATGCTCGACAAACGCAATCAGGTCATAACTAGGCAAAGAATTTCAGTTTTGTCTAGGTGCGGCACTTAAAAATTTCCCGACAAGGTTGCTGTAATCACCTTTCAAGACGCTGGAATGACATCAGGAAATCAGCGACATGCCGCCGCCGGTTCAAACTTGAATGCGCTTGATCCCGGTTGCGTGTCTTTCGATATTTTACTGCTTTGGCGCGAATATTAGGGGAGTGTTAAGCATGTTTCTTCATTGTTTAATAAACGTCATTTCCCTCGTGCCCCCTGGGTCACCATGCAAAAGCGCCACGCCTTCCGCACACTTCGACCGTCCTATCACCGTCTGCTTTTGTCCACCGCGCCGCTCGTTCTGGCCTTCGCGGCCAGTCCGGTCTCTGCGCAGGATGTCTATTGGAATGGCGGTGCTGGCAATAATGACTGGTTCGATGCCGGCAATTGGGATTTAGGTTCTGTGCCTGACACATCAACAGATGTGTATCTGCCTGTGGGCAATGTCAGCCTGTCGGGTGCTGCGCTCGCCAATAATGTCACCGTGGAAGCGGGAGCGACATTAACGGTCACGGGCGCCGGGGTGCTGGACAGTAACGGCCGCATCACCCTGAATGACGGTAGCCTGACGATTGAAGACGGTGGTCAGGTGTCCAGCGGCCTTGCCATTGTCGGAGAGTCTGTTGCGGGTGGCGCTGTTATCTCCGGCCCCACCGCCAGCTGGACCAGTTCCGACCAGCTGACCGTGGGAAATTTTGCCAATGGCACATTGCGCATTGAGAACGGTGCAACCGTGTCCAGCACGCAAGGGTATGTCGGTGCGGCAGCATCCGGTATCGGAAGTGTCGTGGTCACGGGGGCCGGTTCCACCTGGCGTATGACTGACTACAACCTCAATCTGGGAAATTTTGGCACCGGTGAGATCACCATTGAAGATGGCGCTGAGGTTTACGCTCAAACGGGCGTCTGGCTCGGCATTTCCGCGACAGATGCGGTCGGCACCCTCAATGTAAAAAGCACGGCTGGCGCGCGCGGCGTGTTGGAAACCCGCTTTGTGCGGGGCGGGGTAGGCACCGCTGACGTGACACTCAATGGCGGCATCCTGCGCGCCAATGCCAACATCGCCAATTTCTTCGTCAACTTTTCCAACAGGCAGGTCTTGCTTGGCGCTGACGGAGGTTTCTTCGACACCAACGGTTTTAACATCGGCGTTGAACCGGAATTGACCGGCGCTGGCGCGTTGATCAAACAGGGCGTAGGTACGCTGACGCTCAGGGGCACAAACACCTATATCGGTAACACCACCATTTCGTCAGGCACGCTGAAACTGGGCGATGGCGGCACCACTGGCAGCATCGTCGGCGACGTTGCCAATGATGGCATTCTGGCCTTTGACCGTTCTGACGTGGTGACGTTCGGCGGCACCATAACCGGCTCCGGCGGCGTGCGGCAGGTCGGCTCCGGCCAGACCATTCTCACCGCCAACAATGCCGGGCTGCTCGGTGTATCCGGTGTTTATAATGGCATATTGTCGGTCAACAACACGCTGGGCGGCAGCATGGAAGTTCGCGGCGGGCGTTTGCAGGGCATAGGGCAGGTCGGCACCACCACCAACTTTGCCGGCGGCACCATTGCACCGGGCAACTCCATCGGCACCCTCACGATCGCGGGGGACTATATCGGCAGTGGCGGCACGCTGGAAATTGAAACGGTGCTGGGCGACGATACCTCCGCCACCGACCAGTTGATTGTCACCGGCAACACGTCAGGCACCACCAATGTGCGGGTCATCAATTTTGGTGGCACCGGCGACCAGACGGTGGAAGGCATCAAGATCATCGATGTCGGCGGCGTGTCCGCCGGCAACTTCTCGCTGCTTGGCAGTTATGTTTTTGAGGGTGATCAGGCCGTGGTCGCAGGCGCTTACGCTTACCGGCTGTATCAGGGCGGCGCCAGCACGCCACTGGATGGCGACTGGTATCTGCGCTCGGCCCTGTTGTCGTCAGGCACTCCGCTTTATCAGGCTGGTGCACCGGTTTACGAAGCCTATTCATCGGTGCTGCAACGGTTCAATACGCTGGATACGCTGCAACAGCGTGTCGGCAGCCGCGTCTGGGGCAGCAGTGAAACAAATGCCGGACAAGGTTCTGATGGTGGTGATTATGGCATCTGGGGCCGCATTGTCGGCCAGCATGACCGTCTGTCACCGCATTCCTCCACCACAGGTGCAGACTACACGGTTGATACCTGGCAATTGCAGGCCGGTACCGACATGGAACTCATGTCCTCAAGCGGCGGCAATCTGGTTGGCGGCTTGTCCCTGCGTTACGGCACCATTGATGGTGACATCACGTCGCCCTATGGCAACGGCGCCATCAGCAGCAGTGGCTACGGCCTTGGCAGCACGCTGACCTGGTACGGCAATGGCGGTTTTTACGTCGATGGTCAGGTCAACCTCACCTGGTTTGACAGTGACCTCAATTCTACCACCGCAGCCACCCGGCTTGCCTTAGGTAATAATGGTTTCGGCTACGCGCTGGGCGTTGAGGCAGGCCAGCAGATTGCCATCAGCCCCGGCTGGAGCCTGACCCCGCAGGCCCAGCTCAGCTTTTCCGGCCTGAGCTACCGTGACTTTACCGACGCCTTTGGCGCGAAGGTGTCTCTGGGCAGGGACAATGACCTGAAACTGCGCCTTGGCCTGTCAACGGATTATGAAAACAGCTGGATGGGTGAGGCCGGCACCCGCAACCGCCTGCAGGTCTATGGCATTGCCAATCTCTATTATGACCTGTCGCCCGACGCCAGAACAGACGTGGCCGGCGTTGCATTGCGCAATTCGCAGGAACGTCTGTGGGGCGGCCTTGGCCTTGGCGGCACCTATGCCTGGGACAATGAAAAATATGCCGTTCACGGGCAGGCGGGCATCAACACAAGCCTTGGCGACCTCTCTGGCAATACCAGCCTCAGCGGCACGCTTGGGTTCACCGCGAGATTCTAGAACGGCAAATTTTAGGGCAGCGCAAACCGGTTGCGCTGCCTTTACGTCGCAACGCCATCCAGCCACTGCCGCATCACTGTTACAAGTTCATCCGGCGCTTCCAGCGGTATCATGTGGCCGGTCTTTTCTATCACCTGAAAGCTGGAGCCGCTGATGCCGTCATGCAGTTCTTCCACCTCGGCACGGCTGCGCAGCTTGTCCTGTTCACCTGCTAAAATCAGGCAGGGACGGTTGATATCGGCCAGCAAATGGCGCTCATCCACCCGCTCCAGCAGCGATTGCCGGAGAAACACATCGCTGCCCAGCCGCTCGCCCATGGCCTGAATGCGGGCAATCAGGTCCTGCCGTCCGGCATTGTCTGGGTGCAGGGAGGAGGCGACGGCCGCCGTGCTCATGCCCTTGAAGGAAACACTGTCCGGCTTGTTTGCCACAGCTTCCTTCCGCTGGCGTTGCACCTCCGTGTCACCACGCGCAGACGTGGCAATCAGCACCAGTGCTTTAACCCGCTCAGGTGCCTGGCGCACAATTTCGCGCGCCACATAACCGCCCATCGAAAACCCGACGAGGATGAATGTCTCCGGCGCCCCCGCCAGCACGCGGCTGGCCATATCCTTGATCGTGCCGTCCTGAAATAGATCGGCATGCACAAATGGCCCAAATTCATCAAGACCCGGCGTCACATCGCGCCACAGGTCGGCATCCAGCATGAAACCGGGTATCAGAAGCATCGACATATCTAGTCCATCGTCATTGCGTGGTTGCTCCTGAGTTAGCGCAACACAGATGAGTTGGCTACTGATGCCCCGTAATAGGCGCAAATATTGCGATTGTCATCGATATGACTATCCTTGCGCGCTTCGAAGTTCAGCAAACACTGCCACTCCGCACGTGACAAGGGATAGGTGGCAATACAGACAGGATGAGGTTTCGCGTGGCGCAGAATATTTATGACAATCCGGCCTTTTTTGCCGGTTACAGCCAGCTTCCGCGTCAGGTGCATGGGTTGGATGGCGCGCCGGAATGGCCGGCCATCCGTGCCATGCTGCCGCCACTTGCCGGCAAACATGTGGTGGATCTCGGCTGCGGTTTCGGCTGGGCATCCCGCTGGATGGCCGGACAGGGTGCCGCCAGCGTTCTGGGGCTTGATCTCTCGGAAAACATGATCAACCGCGCCAGACGGGACACGTCCGCCAGCGCAATCACCTACGACATAACCGACCTTGAAACGCTGGAATTGCCGCAGTCGCAGTTCGATCTTGCCTATAGCGCACTGGCCTTTCATTACGTCAGGGATTTTGCCCGTCTTGTCCGCATGGTTCATACGGCCCTCAAACCTGGTGGCAACTTCGTGTTCACGATAGAACATCCCATCTTTATGGCGGCGGCCCACCCGCACTGGATTGAAGATGAGGACGGCCGCAAAACCTGGCCGGTCAATGGTTATTCCGTGGAGGGAGAGCGCCGCACGGACTGGTTCGCCAAGGGGGTGGTCAAATATCACCGCACCATCGCCACGACACTCAATAGCTTGATCACCTCAGGGTTCACCATCCGTGAGATCAAGGAATTTTACCCGACAGCAGAACAGATCGCGGAGGTTCCAGCCCTTGCAGAAGAGCTGGAACGACCAATGATGCTGCTGGTATCAGCGCACCGCGCCTGAACTGGTGGCGGTGCGGCACTCAAACCGTGCCAAACATCAGTGAGCGATGCACGCCGGCACCCGCCAGATTGCCATCACCCACCGCCAGCGCCACGGAGGCCATTGGCCGTGCGGCATCACCGCAGGCAAACACGCCGGGCAGGGAGGTTTCCTTCATCACGTCGGTCTTGATGGTCGCACCCAGCGGACCTTGCTCCATCTCAAGCCCCAGATCATGGGCAATGGGGCTCGCCAGCTCAAACGGCGCCATGGCAAACAGGCCGGCGAAGGAAAGCACCCGGCCATCGGCAAGATTTATGTCGGCATGGCCGGTAATGGCGGAAATCGGGCAGCGTTCCAGCGTTGTACCGCGTGCTGTCAGCGCCGCCAGCTGCTCGGCATCAGGGGTAAAGGCATCGTTCAACAGCAGCGTTGTTGGCCCCCAATCCGGCAGCATCAGCGCATGGTGCATGGACAGTTCGGACCCGGCAATGACGCCAATCGGCCCCTGGTTCAACTCATAACCGTGGCAATACGGGCAGTGAAACACCGCTTTGCCCCAGCGCTCGGCAAGACCCTCTATGGCTGGCAGCAAATCCTTGACGCCGGTGGCCAGCAACAGGCGGCGAGACTGGTGGCGTGCATCCTTGGCCAACACTTCAAAACCCGCATCCGTGTCGCTAGTCGCCATTTTTTGCGCACTGTCTGCACGGGCAGAAAGCCAGGTGATTGTCGGGTAGTTCAAAACCTGCTCGCGTGCCTTGGCGGCAATCACTGCCGGGTCAACGCCATCCTGCGTAATGAAACCATGGGAGTGGGCGGCAAAACGGTTGCGCCGGAGGCCTTCATCAATAATCAGCACCTTGCGCCGCGCGCGGCCCAACTGAATGGCGGCGGAAAGGCCGGCATAGCTGCCGCCAATGATGATAACGTCGTACATCGTGTCAGTCATGGAATACCTCATCAATCTTTCGTCGCAACATAAGTATCGTGATATTGTGAAGTCAATAGTCATGATACATTTGATGTGACGAATTGATGATGGGAAGTTGCCGTTGCAGCAGGCGGTGTTTGAAATTCCCGTTAGGGCTGTATTTATCGGCTTCCTAATATCGCCGGGATTGTGCAAATAGACTTGGGCGACGTGAACCGGGAGTGATGTGATCATGGCAGACATACCCATCCGCAGTTTTGGCGTGGCCGTTGTCGTGTTGCGTGAAGTCGGTGCGGAAACGCAAGTGCTGCTGCTGCGCCGCAACCACACCCTGGTTGGGGAGTGGTGCCAGATTGCCGGTGGCATCGAAGACGGTGAAAAGGCCTGGCAAACGGCACTGCGCGAGGTGAAGGAAGAAACCGGGCTTTCCTGCACACGGCTTTATTCCGCCGATATCTGCGAACAGTTTTATGAGGCGGACCGCGACGCCATCACGTTGGCACCGGTGTTCGTCGGCTATGTGGATGCGACGGCTGAAGTCGTGCTGAACGAAGAACACAGCGCGTTCTGCTGGACCACGTTTTCAAGCGCCGTCGATATGGTGCCCTTTGCTGGCCAGCGCCATGTGCTGCGCCATGTCGAGGCCGAATTTGTGCAGCGCCAGCCCGTCAAACACCTTCTGCTGTTTGAAATGTCGCATTGAGTGCTGTGACAGGCTCAACGAAACAAAAACATGAGGGTATGATGCCAGCAACATATCGCGTGCCAGAGACTTTTAACACCGAACGTTTCATTGTTCGCAAAGCGCTCGTATCGGATGCCATATCCGTGCATCGGGGCTGGGCGACCGACCGGGAGGTAACACGGTATCTGGCGTGGAAACCGCATTCCAGCATGGAGCAAACGGTAAGCTTTCTGGAGGGTGCGGAGCGTGCGTGGCAGGTGGGCACAAGTTTCCCGTTGCTGATTGCCCGGCACACTGCACCTGATGAGATTATTGGAACGGTGGAACCGCGCAGCCATCAGGCACGTGTGTCCTATGGCTGGATTACCAGGCGTGACCATTGGGGGCAGGGCATTGCCAGCGAGGTTGTTCGCTGGCTGGTTGATCATGCGCTGGCACACCCGGCAATTTTCCGCACCGAGGCGATGTGCGATGTCGAAAACATTGCTTCGTCGCGGGTCATGGAAAAGGCTGGCATGACCCGTGAAGCGGTGTTGCGCCGTTACATTCTTCACCCCAATGTCTCGCCTGAGCCAAGAGACGCATTTCTGTATTGCAAAGTTCGATAAACGCGATTTGAGGAGATCATGGCGTGACGGCGGTAACGCAACATTTCATTGAAAGGGACGACGGCGCGCGCGTTGAGCTGTTCCTGTCTGCGCCGCCTGCCACAACAAATGGTGCCATCCTCTTTGTGCATGGCAATCAGGGCGGGCTGTTGCTGGGTGGCAAGGAATTCGCCGATAACGGCTCGCTTATCCGTTTCTCCTCGCGTCTTGGCATTACGGCCGCTGCGGTCTCGCAACCGGGCTTTGGTGCATCTGACGGGCCAGCGGATTTCTGCGGCCCAGCCACCCAGCACGCGATCATCGCGGCACTGGCGTTTCTGGAGCAGCAACCAATGGTCGATCCTGACCGCATCGTGCTTTACGGCAACAGCCGTGGCGCTGTCGCATCGGCCATGGTCGCCACGAAAATTCAAACCTTGAGGGCGCTTATATTATCGAGTGGCGTGTACGACCTGCGAGACGCCTATGAGCGCAGCTCAAGAGGTTTGCAGCAGACCATCAAGACCGAAAGCGGCGCCACCGACCGCGCCTTTTCTGACCGTTCGGCGCTGCACCACGCGCAGCGGATCACGGCCGAGACCTTGCTGCTGCATGGTGTCAATGATGACCGTGCGCCTGTCGATCAAGCGGAACTATTTTCAGCGACCCTTGCAGAGGCCGGAGTGCCGGTCAGCCTGCATAGATTGTATGCGGGACATCGCTTGGCTGGCGAGCTGGTCATGCCGATCCTCAAGGATTTCCTGACACGGATATTCAGACCGGCTGTGACGCTTCACTAACGCCTGGTCGCACATCTTTCGGGCCAAAATACCCATGCAAAGAGGACGGCACTCTGGTTGCAAACAGGTGTTGTCTTGTGCTTCACGCTCGCGGGCGTTATCGTGGCGCTGCCAAAGTTAAGTGAATGGAATCAAGAGAAAAAACGTGAATCGTATTTCAGTGTTATTGATAACCGGCCTCAGCCTGACCCTCACAAGTTGCGGTTTCACCCGTGCATCAGAGCGTGGCCATGCCCGTGAAGTCAGCAAGATCAATGCGGTTGGCGTCAGCCTTGATACTGCACGCGAAATGGCTGTCAAAAAGGGATTTCTGTGTGATCAGAGCGTTGACAGGGGCCGTACCGTGGTGAGTGATGGCGTGACCAGAAAAACCGACACTCTGTCCTGCCACAAAAAATCTCTCGAGCTTATCTGCCCGCAGCGCAGATATGTGATTTTTAACGCTTATCCAGCAACCGGCAAGGTCTACCGTGTCGGCAACCGCATAACCGAGCATTCCTGCTTTTAAGCAGCGTCTCCATGTGGTGATATTGGTTTGGGCCCCGCGTGATTATGCGTATTGCTTCACATAAATCTCGGGATCAAAATCAACCCGCTTTGCATTGCCATCCGGTGTTTTGAGGATAAGTTCAACACCACCGCCAATCGAATGCATGTAACGCACGATAGAGGAAATCAGCACATCATCGGCGCTCTCGATTTTCGAGATCGTGTTCTGTGTCATGGCGGCGCGTACGGCAACATCCTGCTGGGTTGCATTCATGGCTTTGCGCACTTCCGCCAGAGCCTTGCCCAGACGCCGTGTTTCGCGTTTTTCATCAAGACGTGCACGAACATCTTGCGGCAGTTCGGCGCGCAGTATTTTCCAGTCAGTGCTCATCTTTTTTCTCCTTCAGCCACGAATTGAAACGCTGGTCTGCTTTGCCGATCAACTGTTTGTAAAACAGTTCCTGGCTCTTGCCTTGTTTAGCCGCTCCGCACAGAATAATGGCAGCCTGATCAGGATCGAAGGCAAAGGCAAAACGCCAGACCTGCTTGCCAAATCTTACGCGGATCTCTTTCATATTGGCATGACCGGACCCGGAAAGCGTATCCACCTCAGGACGACCAAGAAACGGGCCATCATCTTCAAGGTGGTCCAAAACCTCGCCAACCAGTTCTTTAAGTCCCATTTCCAAAGCCTTCCATTCTGGAACGAACTCACGATGGAACTTCACGTCATAGGACATTATCGACCTCAGAAATATATCTTCAAAGATATAAAGTCAAGATTTCGCAAAACATAACTCAACGCTTTACGATCAGGTTGTCAGGATTGAATACGCTGAGCGCTGTTCGCGCACATTCACAATGTGCCTGGAAATATTGTGTCCTTGAATTGGTGTTTGGAAACAAGACGTTTGACACTTCAATTGCAACCGCCCGCACATCGTCTTCGCCGCTTTCCCTGCAAAACCAGCTTGCCAGTTATTCTTCTCCTTGTTCATTTGCAGATATCATTTCTAACAATGGTTGCAAAAGGTCGCTGAATTCATGCGCTGTCTGCGTGTCAAAACGCCCCAAGCCAATGGCCCGTAAACCATTTGCACAATCTCCTTGGTGTCAGACGAAACCTTTCGCTGCTGAGGGGATTAAGCGTACAGATGATAGTGTGTTGAATGCACGCTTGTTTGCGGAGGAAAATATGGCGGAGCAAGCCTACACAACGGATGATCCTGCCACCCGTCTGGAGCTGTTCGATTTTGCGTTCGATCACGCACCGATAGGCATTGCGCTTGTCGATCTTGAGGGGAGGATCCTGCGAGGCAACGCCGCATTTGCAAGGCTGGTCGGTCTGCCTATAACAAAAGTCATTGGCACCCACTTCAAGGACTTCACCCACCCGGACGATATCGACGCAGACATGCACCAGTTCCAGCAGGTTTTGCAGGGTCGTCGGGATGGTTACACCATCGAAAAACGCTATGTGCAGCCTCTCGGTGACGTGGTTGATGTGATGATCCATGTTGCCGCCATGCGCGATGCCGAAGGCCGTGTGGTGCGCTTCATTTCACAGATCGAGGATATTACCCGCCATAAGGAACATGAGCGGCAATTGGCCGAACGCGCCGCACAGCTGGAACTGGCCATGGAAGCGGTGAGGGGCGGGTTCTGGCATATGGACATCCCTAGCGGCAAGTTTGAAACCTCGGATCGTCTCGCACAGTTCATCGGCGGGCAGACCGCCGCCCGGCTTGATCTGGAGCGCTATGTCAGCCGTGTGAATGTCAATGACGGCGCACAGGCAGATCTCACGCCGTTGATCTCAGGCGAACTGGACCAGAATGTTGCTGAATACCGGCTGGATACCATTCAGGGAGAACGCTGGATGCGCTGTGACCGGCGCTTGCTGCGCGATGGTGATGGCCGGCCGCTGAAGATCGTCGGCATGGCCATTGATTTTACCGATGAGCGCCGCCGCATTGAACAACTGGAGGAAACCGCCAGCACGGATGCCCTGACTGGCCTGCTGAACCGCCGCGGCCTGGTTGCTGAATTTACCGCCCTGCAATCTGCCGATGGTTTTGTGGTGCTGGCGCTGGATCTGGATGGTTTCAAGCAGGTCAATGACGTTCATGGCCACGGCGTTGGAGATGTGGTGCTGTGCGAAACCGCGCGGCGCATCAAGGGCGCGGTGCGCAGCCATGATCTCGTTGCCAGAACCGGCGGTGACGAATTCGTGGTCGTGGTAGCCGGAAGCCGTGCTGCTGGCATGGCGGCTGCAGAACGTATCCTTGAAAGAATGCGGGAACCGGTGCTGATTTCGGGTGGTTCCACCCATGTGCGCGCCAGTATTGGTGGCATTTGGAGCGCGGCCAAACGGGATATAACGGCCCTGATCAACGAGGCGGATGCGCTGCTTTATGATGCCAAGGCATCCGGCAAGGATGCGATGCAGTTTTAAAGCCTCAAACGGCGGGGTCGGTTTTGTCCTTTTTCGCCCAACCGTAATGCGCGACAATGTTCTGCTGGTTGCGGATCAGGTGTCCGGCCAGGTCCGCATCGCCACCGGTCATTGTCTCGGCGTCGGCACCGCACAGGTGCAAGAACATGCGCTGATGAACGACCGCTGCAAAATAGTCGTAAGGCGGCGGGGTTTCCTGCGTCTCTACGCTCTTCCACTCCGCAGCAACTTGGCTGCTTGCTGCATCCAGCGCCTCCAGCACCGTCTGCATCATCTGTGCACTGGCACGTTCGATAATGTCGTTGAGTTTGCGCTCCTCAGGCGTCAGCACGGGACAGGAATTGCTCATGTGGGCTCTCTCATCAAACATAGCTTTTGCGGTCATGGCATCTGCCATGTGGTCATCACATCAATATTTAAACGGAAAAACAGGCAAAAAATTGCGCCTGCGACAATATTATAGGACCGCCGCTCAGGCGGGATTTCGGTAGTTCTCGACGCCAGGGTCGGATAAGTGTCGCCGCAGGAACCCCAGCATAGTGGCCGCGCAGCGGGGCGGCGGGACCGACTACGCCCGGATCATGGCGTCCCGCATAGATTAAACCACTTCATCTGCGAAACCCCATCATGGGAGGCCCAATCGCCGATCCCGCAGAGAAGCGCGGGCCGCGAATGTCGAACGCTATAACGCCGACTTTGTCGAGCACAGATTTCGGCTGCTTTGCGCCTATTGCGGTCATTGATATTAACGAAAAATTCCGTAAACTTTCCGCTGCTTCAAGGCTCGGAGAGGAAGTGGAATGAATCTCAACCAAGTCACTGTGACTATGCCGGACCTTGATGAGGGTTGGACATTCTATTGCGCTCTCGGCTTAGTTCCAGTGGTGGATGCACGGCCGGACTATGTACGTTTTGTCTGCCCTGACGGAAACAGCACATTCTCTTTACACAAGGGCGGCGATGTAAGCGCCGGAACCACCGTCTACTTCGAATGTGACGATTTAGATGAAAAATATCATAGCCTAACCGCTGCAGGAATCGCGTTCTCGACCCCTCCGCAGGACCAGAGTTGGCTTTGGCGAGAAGCTGAACTTTTTGATCCTGGTGGAAATCGTATCCTACTGTACCTAGCTGGAAGTAACCGTATTAATCCACCGTGGCGGATCCAATCCGATCAGATTTAGAAGACATCAGACCTCGCTTTGGGCCAACTGTGGACGATACTCGACTCCCGACAGTTAGAAGATAGACGAAGAAGACTTCAGCCCACCAATTAGAGAAGGGCCGCTATGGGAAGAAAGTCCCGTGGGGGTGCTGCGCACAGGTGGCGGTGTTTGTTAAGCCGCCATTGCGTGCAATTGCGCTGTCACGCGGTCAACGTCGTAGGGTTTTGAAAAGAACACGCTGCGTGCAGGAAGGTCGTCATCGGAAACCTTGCGATGGCCGGAAACGATGATGATCTCCACCGGTGGCCAGCGATCGCGCACCATGGCCGCCAGCTTCATGCCATCCATGCTGCCCGGCATGTCGATATCCGTAAACACAATCCGGATGTCTTCGCGGGCCAGCAATATCTCTATAGCCTCATCGGCATTGCGTGCCTCGACCGCTTCAAAACCTGCTTCTTCAACAAGGTCGACAGCAGCCATCAGCAGTAGCGGTTCATCCTCAACAACAAGGACGACATTTTTCTTGGGCGGATTGAATGTACCCATTAGTGTTCGGCCTGTTGGAGTTGGTGTAGCGTTGCTTCCATCCGGAGAATGAGTCCAGATGACTCATAACGAACGTCTACCTTGCCTGTTCCACCAAGGCCCATTTTAATCAGCTTCGATCCAAACCCCGCCTTGTCTACGTCGTGAACCGGTGGACCGTCTTTCTCCTGCCAGTCAAGGTGGAACGTCGTGTTCTCGCCTTTACCCGTCAGGTACCAGCGCAGCACAACCTTGCCTGTCGTGTTCGACAACGCGCCATATTTGATGGCATTTGTCGTCAACTCATGCAGCAGCAGGGAAAGCGATAGCGTGCCCTTGGGGCCAAAGGTCAGGTCTTCGCCCTGCAGCACCACGCGGTCGCGCACGGACAGCCGGTCGAAGGTCCGTTCCATCACCTGCACGATTGCGGCGCTGCTCCAGTTGCGCTCAAACAAAACATCGTGGGCGGTACTCAGCGCGTGAACGCGGCGCTCAAAGGCTTCCACATATTGCCGTTCCTTGACCGGCCGCAGGGTCTGCGTGGCAATGGCCAGCACCATGGACAGCGTGTTTTTCAGCCGGTGGCCCATTTCCCGGTGCAACAACTGTTGCTCAGACTCTGCCCGCACACGCGCAATCGCCGCCTGTATGCGGTCGCCAAAGCTGCGCACAAAGGCAATTTCTTCATTCGACCACTGGTAGGGCATGTCATGGTGAACGAAGACGACAAGGCTGAAATTGCCCTGGTCGATAACCGGCACATTGACCAGCACACGAATGCCCAGATCAAGCAGTGCTTGTGCATTTGCAGCGGTGCGTGGGTCCTGCGTCACATCAGGAATGACGACAGGATTGCCCATTTTCAGATCGTTGATAAAGCTGCCATAAGCACGGAAATGGTGCAAGCCGGTCACGGGCGTAATGCCGGGTGCAGTCCATTGCGGCTGCATCAACACTGTCTCATTGACAGGGTCTACAATGCCAAAACCGGCGCGGGTCGCATCAAGGGCTTTGGCCATCAGGTCTGCGGCGGCAGATGCCATGGACTCGATGTCGCTCAGCTGTGTCAGCCGGTCGCCCAGGTCCAGCAGCGCCTGTATGCGCGCTGCCGCACGCCGGGTCACTGTGACATCCTTCACCGCACCGATCATTTTCACCGGCAGGCCGTTTTCGCCGCGAATGAAGTTTGCAGTCCGGGAAATCCACCGCAAACCGGCTGGCGTATTGATGCGGTATTCCACATCAAGTGCTGCCGAGCCATCGGCGCGGTTGGCCTGTGTCGATTGCGTGCCCTTATCGTCAGAAAAAACCATCGTCTCAAACACCGACGTTGGGTATGACCGCGCCGGCGGCAGATGAAAGATCCGGTAAAACTCCGGCGATGCGCGCAATTCGTTGCGCGTCAGGTCAATCTCGAAAGTGCCAACACCACCAGCCTCCTGCGCGGCAAGCGTTTCTTTCGCCGCGTTGCGCAAACTGGCCGTAATGCCCTTCTGGCGGCGAAACAGATCATCCTTGCGTTGGGATAATCGACGCGCTTCAAAAAGCGCAATGACCTGCGAGGCAAGCGCCTGCAGGCCGTCCGCCTGTTCTTCGTCCAGTCCTTCAGGCCGTATGACCGTATCGATCACGCACAGGCTGCCGATGATAATTCCGTCTGGGGTAATCAGTGGGGCGCCCGCATAAAATCGGATGAACGGTTCGTCCGTAACCAGCGGGTTATCCTTGGTGCGCGGATCGGCCGTCAGGTCGGGTATTTCAAGCAATTCGCGGCTCAGCAGCGCATATTGGCAGACAGACCCTGCCATTGGCGTCTCGCAGGGTTCAAAGCCGACACGGGCCTTGAACCATTGCCTGTTTTCTTCCACCAGGCTGATCAGCGCAACGGGGGTGCGGCAAATGACGCGGGCAATCTGCACAATGCCGTCAAACTCCGGTTCTGGCGGGGTATCCATGATATCATAGGCTTCAAGCGCCTCAATTCTCTCATGCAGATCAGTCTGGTCATCATAGTTGGTCTGTCGCAAGGCACTCTCGCAGTCACGTGGGTTAACCTATCTGTGCAGTTCCAGGACGGTTATTATCGCTATCCTTTGAGAGTGAACGCTGCCCATCGGGTTGATGAACGAGCAGTGGCAATTAAAGTTCCTTCGCCCCGCATAAAATTTTCGTAAAAACAATCCCATATGCCCGCGGCAGGACACGCTGACGGGGCAGGGAACTCATGCATCTTATCCAGTGCGCTAACAGTTGCTGCTGAGGCCCGTAATCTTACAGTGCCGGCCCGGGGCGAATGGTATTTCCCGGTGCAAACCGCGACAGGCGGAAGCGGTGCAGGTTATGGCCGGTTTCATTGCCTTGAATAAGGTCTGCCATCACCCGGCCAATGCCCGGGCCAATGCCAAAACCATGGCCGCTCATGCCCGTTGCCACAAACAGGCCGTTGATCGCAGCAACCCGGTCAACCACCGGCACGACATCCGGCATCGCATCAATCATGCCCGCCCATGTGGTTTTTAACCGGACGGGTTTGGCCTGCGCAAACAGCATGTTGAAACCGCGCTCTATCGCTCGCAACTTGCGCTTGCCGGGGGCAGGGTTCAGCACCCGCATCCGCTCAAACGGGCTCACCTCATCGGCCGCCCAGTTGCGCGGCGTGGTCCAGGCATCGGGATATCCAGAAGGGGCCATCGGCGCATATCGCGTGCCAAACGGATGTGCCTTGAGTGCCGGCATATATTTGGTTGCGTGGCGAAAAGCGTCCGGCCCAACATACAGCACGTTGCTGCCGCCGGCCGCCAGCGTGTAACCGCCATCCTGTCGGCGGCGAAAGGCAATGTCATCCTCTGCCACTGCACCGGCATGCAGTTCCGGCATCGGTTCGGTGGCCGCAACCGTTGCCCGCACGCTCAGCTGCGGAATGGACACGCCGTGTTTGCGCAACAACAGCGATGACCATGCGCCCCCGGCCACCAGAACGTTGGATGTCTCTATCTTTCCGTGCTCGGTCCATACCGCTTGCACCGCACCGGCAGCCGTATCAACTGCGCGCACCGCGCAGTTTTCGATGATGCGAACACCTCGGCGCGCCGCCAGCCGCGCCAGCGCCGGAACGGCCAGCCATGGCTCTGCTCGCATGTCGGATGGCGTCACCATCGCACCGGCAAAATTGCGCGCCATGCCCGGTATCATCCGCCGCACGGCTTCCCCGTCAATCAGTCGGGTGTCGAGAGCGTGGGCGGCGGCAATTCTCATGAAGTCTTCAAAACCGGCCATATCCTTAGGTGTGCGCGCCAGATAGGTCACGCCGGTCCGCTGCAAGCCAATGCCTTCACCACATTCCTGCGCCAGCTCCTGCCACAGGCGGCAGGCCTCCATGACAATTGGCAGCTCGTCTGCATCGCGGCCCTGCTTGCGGATCCAACCCCAGTTGCGGGAGGATTGTTCGGCCGCAATGCGCCCCTTTTCCAGCAACGTCACCTCAATGTTGTTGCGGGCCAGATAAAGCGCTGTCGACACGCCAATCACCCCGCCACCCACAATCACCACCTCGGATTTCTGGGGTATTGGGCCGGAATGCTGAACCGCATCAGCCTCGGAGAACGGGAACATCGCGCATTTCCTGGATCAGAGTAATCACCAATCCTTAGCGCTGTGCCATGGGGCGTTCAAGGTGGGGGGGAATAGTGAGGGCAGGTAGGCTGTGACGGTCCAATAAGCTTTCATGCCTTGCCTATGGCCGGTCATTCCTCCATGCGATCAAGGGGTGATTTGCGTTCAACGCAGAATTGTCTACCCTGTCATGGTGCAAATTGGAGGTGACGATGAGACAGTTTTTACCTGGTCTGGTTGGCGGTTTATTTGCTGGCGCAATTGTTTGGATCGCTCAAAACATGGGCGCGACGTTTCTGGTTGCCGCCATTCTGGCAGCCATCGGAGGATTTCTTGGCACCGTTGCTGGGCAGAAGTTGCAGCGTTAAGTGCCTTTAATCCATCAAGATCCGAGCCTGTTCTGACATCATCAGTTGCCGACAGCCGGCTTTGTTTCTCCTGCATGTGACAGTTTTTCGCTCGTTCCTCGACGAGCCACAGATCTATCTTACCCCGCCTTTCCGCAATCTCTATGAGGCGAGGGCACGCCAAAACCTCCAGCGCTTGCTGCAAAATCTGGCATTGAAACCCGGCGGATGAGCGGCAGCGCACATGCAGAGCAGTGCGTTTAACGGCCCTTCAAGCGTCGCAACGCCTCAAGCATCTTTGCCGCCTGGCATTGATAGGCAATTTGCTAACAAAAAGAGTTTGGCGAAATTCTCACGCTTGATGAACCAGCGAGACTTGATCGGTCAATCGACGTATTGATTGTATGTGATCCACCATTTGCTTTAAAGGCGGCACAGGCTCCTGCTAACTTAACGTACAGCACCCCATAGCTCAGGGGAAGAGCGCCAGTCCTGTCCTGGAGCGCCATCAGCCTCAATTGAAATTGTCTGCCTCATCATCAAATACAACATCTAAACGCTTCAAGTCTTGGAGGGTATAACCACGTCCTTCCTTAACCACGTCTCCAGTCATTCGGATCGGTCGGTAATTCCTATGCGCTTCTACGGCAACGTTGTATTGTGATAGAGGCAACGTTACCCCCACCTTTCTGGCTCGGCCCTCAAGGTCCGCAAGTATTGTTGCTCTTCCAGTATCCTCTCCGGCTTCGTGCTGGAGCTTAACAACTGGACCCTGAACAACATAATTCTCAAAAGTGTCGGTCGCACGGAAATAATCCGCGGCAGCCTGCAGGCTTCCCACAATACTCTGCGGAATTAGTATGGGTCTAATTGCAGGCTTCGGACGGTTGATTGCCCATGCGAAATCGAATTTGAGTGTGCTATTTTCGTCTGCCTTCAGAAGATCTGCAACTGCTTCGCAAAGGTTCGCGCTGACGCCATCTTTTACTGCTTCTTGGAATGCCGGGAAGCCACGGAGAGCTGTAGCTTCCGCAGCGCTCACCATCTTCCCAATCGCTTTTGCAAGAGTTTCTGTAACAGATCGCTCGAACGGGGTCTCATCAATGTCGTGACCAAAGAGATCGACTCTCCCCAACGACGGCGTAATTGGCGCTAAAATCGTTAAAACAAAACTCCCCACTTCGGTTTGGCCAAATCTCGCTTTTCGTAAGAAGTCAGTGGCTTGTTGTGGCTTTCTTGAATGAAAGACCGGCCTCCGCTGGACGGATGCGCAAGCTGCCGCAAGCATTATCTCCCTCGCGTTCTCAAAGATCTTGAGCCCGTCTTCAATCCTCACCGTCCCGTCTCGCGTGGCGGGGGACTGAGAGGCTATTCTAACGACATCAAAGCCAGAATTCATAAGATCTCGCAGAATCTCGAGCTGTGACCTTTCCTCGACGTTTTCCAACTGCCTAAGTGTTCTCGCCATAACGGATACGAAATCAGGGGCATATTCGCTTATCGGGAGCAGGATTTCCGCGTCGTCATCCCTTTCGTTATGCCATACCGAAAAACGATCCTCCACAACTGCGGACATAGTCCATCCATGTCCACGAAGGTAGGCAACAGCATATATGGGGTTGATTGCTCGAAGCAATTCAGGATCAGTTACCGACGCTTTCATTGAATAACCCCTCCCACAAGAAGTGCCTGCGTCAGATCCTTGCCGTCAGCCACTTGCTGCATCATTGCTTGTAGTTGGAACGGGTCAAAACGATTTTGTATAGGTAGATGAATAGTTCTAGTACCTTGTCCAATTGGCAGGGGAGGCTCATTCTTCAGGCAAACCCAATACCCGCAATGCCGGAAAGTCGTTGCGGCAGAATTATGGTTCAGCCAAGTTTGCATGTCATTTGGTACCAGAACTACCACTAGAATACGTGGTACTACATGATAGGGGTCAATCAAAGACTCGTAAGTGTCAGCGTCAATGACGTATGGAACCGTTGACCCCGTTGCCACGCCGCTTGCTTGACATTTCACTTGGATATTAATGAGCGGGCTTCTTTGCACGGTTCCTTTAACTCTCGAGGAAATAGTGACGTCAACTTTGTCATCGTCTGGTTCAGGCACCGCAACACCGCAGCCGGCCGCTGCGGCAACTGCCCTTACATACGAAATTGAAAACAAACCCTGACGGGCGCTTTGAACTGAATAAGGTGCGGTGACCATGGCGGTACTCTAATGGCAAGTTTAGCCAACATGCACCATCAGTGGTAAATGCTCTATTACGCCTAATAGTTGAGTAGACGAAACCCTAGCCCAACCCGTCACCCTGGACGTGGGGAAGGTGGTCACCCGCCAGTTCAGGTTTTTGCTGCCGGTTTTCAAAGTCCTGCAAGCGTCTGCCTGACATGGTCGGCAGCGGTTTGTTTGCTGGCGCAATTGTTTGGATCGCTCAAAACATGGGCGCGACGTTTCTGGTTGCCGCCATTCTGGCAGCCATCGGAGGATTTCTTGGCACCGTTGCTGGGCAAAAGTTGCAGCGTTAAGTGCCACGTTCATCTGCCAAGGTTAGAGCTTGATGTGGCATCACCAATTGGTGACAGCCGGCTTCGGTTCACCTGCGAGTGACAGTCTCAAAACCTGTCGCTCAAAAAGGGTCGACGGTTCCGACTCTTCACGACACATTTGCGGTAACGAAACGGCGCAGCCTGTGGTATGGCAAGATTCACAGGGCAGAAGATGAGGCAAGCCAGATGAGACAGGACAGCCGGTTGTCGCGCATGTTGCATGTGTTGATCCACATGGGCAGGCACAAGGGCGTCATGACATCGGACATGATTGCCACCATGCTGGATGCCAATCCGGTTGTCATTCGCCGCACCATGGCAGGCCTGCGTGAGCAGGGGTATGTGCACTCGGAACGTGGCCATGGCGGCGGCTGGACATTGGCGCGGCCGCTGGAAGAACTGACGCTGCTGGATATTTACCGCGCGGTGGGCGAACCTTCGATTTTTGCGGTCGGTCCGGCCTATGACATGCCCGGTTGCCCGATTGAGAAGGCCGTCAACGCCACGCTGGAAGATGTGTTTTCCGATGCGGAAAAACGCCTGATGGACCGTTTTGCCGGCGTCACTCTGGCTGACATTGCCAAGACATTTGTCGCCCCCGAAGGCGCGCACCAGGACCAGTCCTGCAGCGCGTGATCTGTTGAGCCTGATCAGGGCGCGGTAAGCAAGTTTTAGCCAAAAAATAAAGATCGCCACTGGAACGAATTTTTGCGATGTATGGTTGTGCCTGTCCGTGCGTCACATCTTGATGTGAAGTTCGGTAAAGCGCAGCTGGCTGGGAAATCATTAATTTCCGGGAACCGGCCTTTGATTGTCGACTGTTGTCAGAGAGTGATGCCCGCAGATGTTACGCAATATCTTTTCCCGACTGCTCAATAAAACCGAGCCAGAGGCATCGGAAGGCCCGTCCGCCCATGACTTTGACAGCTGGAACCGCATTGGTCGCGCCAAGGCGCTGAATGTCTGCGCCGCGCTGGAGGCCATCATCGATCTCGATGAAAGTCCCGACGAAGATCTGGTGGAAGACGAGCGCGATGAAGAATTTGCCGATGCGGTGCTGGATGAGGTTGTGGCGCTGAATGCCGCCGGCCACTGGCAGCGGGCGCGTGAACGTTTTGACCCCGCCCACACACCTTTCACCTCGCATATGGGCGATGTCGGCCTGCATGCTGTCGTCATCCTGGGGCCGGACGCCTTTCTGGTGCGGCTGGATGATCAGGTGCTGCACATTGATGGCGGCGAGATCACCGAAGTGGACGGCGCCACCATGGTGGCCATTTCGCGCAACCGGCGCTGGATTGTTCTGGCCACCGGGCAGGGCCTTGCCATTTCCGAGGGCTTTGACCCCGCCACACAAGAAATCACCCCATGGCCTGAAGATATTGAGGTCGATGCGACAACGGTGCGTTGCCTTGAAATTTCAGATGATGGCAAAAGCGTTGTTCTGGCCAGTGATGAATTCGGCATCTGGCTGCTGCGCGGCAGCGACTGGACCCTGCTGGCGCCACGCCCCGGCCATGTCGATGAGGACGACGAAGACGAAGACGATGATGATGATGCCGCCGAAGACGACGCTGACACCACGGCGGATGAAGCAGAAGACGGCGTGCGCAATGTCGGCTCCGATGATTGCCCGGTTTACATAGGCAGCCACAAGGACATCAAGGCCAAGTTCGGCGGCCCGCTGGACATAGATGCCAGCCACGTGGCAATCTCACCTGATGGGCACTACGTTGCCTATGGCTGGCAGGATGCCTATGGCGGCCATTATGTCGAGCGCATCACCGAGACCACCATTGAGCCGCATGGCCGCATCGAGGCTGAGAGCGATTACCCCTATAATCTGCGTTTCACCGATGACTCCAAAAGCCTACTGTCAAACTCCCGTTACGGCTCCAGCGGCGTTACCGTCTGCCGCGATCTGGCGTCACTGAAGGGTGATAATGACGCGGGCGAAGAAGAACCGCAGACAACGGATGATTATCTGCGCGCCTATGGCATGACGCAGCTGCCCGGCGAAGTCTATGGTCTGGGTGAGCCGGTGGCGTGGATTGGCGGGGCAGGCTGGTCGCATGCCGCACCACTTAGCGGTGGCAAGCCGGTGTTCACCCAGTTCCTCGGTTCGGCCTTGCGCGGATTTGATTTTGATCCGGTCAGCGGCCGTGTCGCCGTTGCCAGCGCATCCGGTGTGCTGCATGTGCTGGACCCGTTTTCCGAGGCGCAGCCCGGCCGCGAACGCGGGTACCATCCGCGCCGCGAAGTGTTCCGCTGGATTTTCTGGGAAACGCTGGAAACCCCGATCCGCTGGTAACTTCGGAACGGTTCAGATCCAAGGCGCGCCATTGGCCCAATCGGCGCGCAACATCTCCACAAAGCGCCGCACCTTGGGCGATACGTGGCGGCGCGTCGGGTATACGGCGCAGATCGGTGTTTCCTCGCGCACAAAATCCGGCAGTAGCGCTATCAGCCGACCCTGCCTGATGTCGTCACCGACAAGAAATTCACCCAGCTGCGCCACGCCAAGCCCGGCCAGAACAGCATCGCGTATCGCTTCGGTATTGCTCAGGCGCAGCGCGCCTTGAACGCTGATATCGCGGGCCACGCCACCCATCTGGTAGCGCCATGGCACCAGCCCGTTGGCATAGGTAAACACGATCTTGTCGTGGTCGGCCAAGTCATCCAGCGTGCGCGGCAAACCACGCCGTGCCAGATACTCCGGCGTGGCGCAGGTCACCAGCCGGTGAGGGGCCAAAATCTGGCGGATCAGGCCGCTATCGCTTGGTCCGCCAATGCGAATGGCCACATCGATACCGTCTGACACAAGGTCGCAATAATCATCGGAAAATGAAACATCGGCCTCCAGTTGCGGCCAATCCTGCAAAAAACGCTGCAACACTGGCAGCACGTGCAGCCGGCCAAAGGCGGTCGGCAGGTCAATGCGCAAACGTCCCTTCGGGGTCTGGTTGCGCTCGGCCAGCGTTGCCTCGGCATCGTCCACCTCGCATAAAATCCGCAGCGCATGCTCGTAAAACAGCTTGCCTTCATCGGTCAGGCTGGCGCTGCGTGTCGTGCGCTGTATTAGCCGTGTGGCAAGGTTTTCCTCCAGCCGCGTTATGCTTTTGCCAACCGCAGACCGTGTCATGCCCAGCCGCTCGGCCGCGCGGGTAAAGCTGCCACTGTCGGCCACCCGCACAAACGCCAGCACATCGCCAAAATGATCAAGCATTGTATCCGTTTCGTCCCATGTCTTGCCCTGTGTGGCCACTTTATCGGTTTTTCGGACCCAGTAAACAGCATGTCTTCACAGGCGCGGCATCTTGGCCGCGTAAAGCACAAGGACAGGCAGGCTCATGCAACCGCATATTTCAGCGACAGATCAGACAAAAAGCGGCGGCTGGCCTGCCGTATTAACGGTGGGGCTGGCCACATTCTCCGTCGTCACCACGGAAATGTTACCCGTGGGGCTAATGACCTCGATATCAACGGCGCTGGAAACCTCTGTCGGTACAGCCGGCCTGATGATTTCGTTGCCCGCGCTACTGGCGGCGTTGTTTGCGCCCTTTGTCCTGCTGGTGGCTGGCAGTGTGGACCGGCGGCATATTCTGGCCGGTTTGCTGGCACTGCTGGTGGCTGCCAATGTCGCCTCGGCCCTTGCGCCCTCCATGGGCTGGCTGTTGGCGGCACGGATCATTGTCGGCTTTTGCATGGGCGGCATCTGGGCAATTGCCGGTGGTCTGGCGCTGCGGCTGGTCGCAAACCATGCGGTTGGTACCGCCACCGCCATCATCTTTGGCGGGGTGGCCGCTGCCTCGGTGCTGGGCGTGCCCATGGGCGCTGTTATTGGTGATTTCGCCGGTTGGCGTGCTGCCTTTGCCGCCATGGCCGTGTTCAGCGCCATTGTGCTGGCGCTTAACCTCTGGGCCTTGCCCGCACTGCCCATTCGCCAGTCCGTCAGCCTTGGCCAGTTCAAAACCCAGCTGTCGCGCCCGGTTGTGGTGTTTGGCCTCACCATCACGCTGCTTCTGGTGACAGGGCATTTCATGGCCTACACCTTTGTCAGCCCGGTCTTGCAGATCGTCTCGGGCGTGAAGCTGGAATGGGTCGGCGCACTGCTGTTTTTATATGGGGCCGCTGGCATTGCCGGAAACTTTCTGGCCGGCATGGCCGCTATCAGCCACATCAGGCTCACACTTCTGGCCATCGCTCTGGGGCTGGTTGTCGCCATGTCAGGTTTCGTCTGGCTCGGCGCAACGCCAGCAATGGGTGCCACCTTGCTGCTGCTCTGGGGCGTGGCCTATGGCGGCGTGTCCGTGACCCTGCAAACATGGATGATGAAGGCGGCACCATCAGCCATTGAAATTGCCTCGGCGCTGTTTGTCTCGGTGTTCAACATTGGCATTGCCACCGGCGCCTTTATGGGCGGGCAGGTGGTTGATAGGGCCGACCTTGTTACCAATCTGGCGCTGGCAGCCATCTTGCCCGCGCTGGCGCTGCTGGCCACCCTTGTTTTTTCCACCCTTGTTTTTCCGACCCTCGTTTCTCAACGCAAAACCCATCTGTGAGCACTGACATGTCCCATGACGTCTACGAACTGGGTGACATCACCCTGCAGTCGCGCCGCACCATCCGGCAGGCAAAACTGGCCTATAAAACCTTCGGCACGTTGAATGCCGCCAAGGACAACGCCATCATCTACCCGACATCCTTTGCCGCCAGCCATGATGACACGGCCTGGCTGGTTGGGTCGGGCAGGGCGCTGGACCCTGCGAAATATTTCATCATCGTGCCTGACATGTTCGGCAATGGCTTCTCCAGCTCACCCAGCAACACACCGTCACCAACAGGTGACGCCAGGTTTCCTCACGTCACCATCCATGACAATGTGCAGCAGCAGCACCGGCTGGTGTCGGAACATTTCGGCATCACCAAACTGCACATGGCCATTGGCTGGTCGCTGGGTGGTGCGCAGGCTTTTGAGTGGGCGGTGGCCTTTCCAGATAGGGTCGAACGGCTGTTCACCTTCCAGAGTGCAGCGCGCACCTCGCGCCACTTCCATCTGTTTTTTGACAGTGTGCGTGCGGCCATCGAGCTGGATGCAGATTTTCATGGTGGCTTTTATGGTAAGCCGCCGCATCGCGGCCTGCGGGTTGCCGCCCGCATCTATGCGGCATGGGGTTTTTCGCAAGGCTTTTTCCGGCAAAGGCTGGATGAGACAGCGCTGGGTTACGCGTCGCTGGAAGATTTTCTGGTCGATTTCTGGGAAGGCTGGTTCCTGAAGCGGGATGCCAACAACCTGCTTGCGCATATCTGGACTGGCCAGCACGCCGATATCAGCGCCAATGTCAGATATGGCGGCGATCTCGATAAGGCGCTGGCTGCCATCATGGCAGATACCATCATCATGCCGTGCTCCAGCGACCTCTATTTCCCGCCGGATGATGCCGCTTATGAAGCGGAAAGGATTGCCAGGGCCGAACTGCGCATTCTCAACTCACCCTGGGGCCATGTGGCCGGCGAAGGCTTGAATGATGCCGATACCGTCTTCATCGAACAGGCAATCCGGGATCTGCTGGCCCGTTAAGGGGCGTGCCGCAAGGTAACATCCGCTTACGGCAGGTTGCCCGCACTTGCCGGATTGCGCGCTGCAACCTACCTTCCACTCCACGCGTTTGGTCGTCTGTCGGTAAAACAAGCGGACCCAAGACAAACGGGCCTAAGATTGGCGAGGAGAAAACGG
This sequence comes from Rhizobium sp. BIGb0125, assembly GCF_024810055.1. Taxonomy (NCBI): domain Bacteria; kingdom Pseudomonadati; phylum Pseudomonadota; class Alphaproteobacteria; order Hyphomicrobiales; family Rhizobiaceae; genus Rhizobium; species Rhizobium sp. BIGb0125. The sequence continues at coordinate 507,694 of NZ_JANUDV010000003.1, read as the reverse complement.
CATGGCAGAAACATCAGGCGATGGCCTAACGGTGCTCATTGTTGGTGCCACCGGGCTGGTCGGCAGCCATGTGCTCCAACTGGCGCTGGAAGACCCCGCCGTGGCCAAGGTCATTGCACCGACCCGCCGCCCTCTGCCGCCACATGAAAAACTCCTGTCACCGCAGGTCGACTTCAACCAGCTGCCAACCGAGGCCGACTGGTGGCGGGCAGATGCGGTTATCTGCACGCTTGGCACCACCATCAAGGCGGCCGGTTCGCAACTGGCCTTCCGCAGGGTGGACCATGATTACCCGCTGGATGTGGCGCGCCTCGCCAAGGCTTACGGCACCTCCACCTATGTGCTGACCTCGGCCATTGGTGCAGACGCCAAGTCGCGGTTCTTTTACAACCGCGTCAAGGGTCAGCTGGAAAAGGAACTGGAAGCGCAACGTTTCACATCGCTTACCATCGTGCGCCCCGGCATTATCGGCGGCAAACGGCCTGAGTTCCGGCTTGGCGAACGAGTGTTCCTGCATGCCATGCGGCTCATTGGCCCGCTTCTGCCGCGCCAGTGGCGCGTCAGCCCGGCCGATAACATCGCCCGCGCACTTCTTACCGCCGCCATTTCTCAAAAACCGGGCGTTCATATCATCCCGGCCAGCGAACTGGCGTGAGGCTTGTATGTTTATGTAGGCACCTCATGCCTTGTGCTTGCTGTGGGCATCCAGTGCCGCGCGTCTGCGCGGCGAAAGGCTTCTTTTCAGCCCAAAGACTTGGGCTGGCCTGGATCTCTGTGACAAGCACAGAGATGAGGTGGAGTATGTTGGTTGCACTGAACGACATAGGATAGCGTTCATGGGTTGGGATCGTGCCCTTACCTCTACCCTTGTGGGAGAGGAAGAAAAATCATCATCTTAGCTTGCTAAGTGATAGATTTTTCAGGTGAGGGGTTTTGTTCTGCCGCATCGCGACCCGCCCACTCGACGTCATCCTCGCCCTTGTGGCGAGGATCCAAGCCGGTGCCAAATATGCAACCTGTTCAGATTGTCGGGACAAGCCCGAAAATGACGATGATCGGGGTGAGGGCGGGAACGACCTGTGAAACATCGTTTAAGCGTTTTAGCCCAAATTCCTGTTCTGCGCGGCCATCCAGTCGACAAATGACTGCAGCCGCACGGTAAAGGCTGCAGGTTCATCCTGCGGTGTCAAAGCCTGCGTCAGAAAATAATCGATCTCGTCACGCCTGAACGGAAAACGGTCGCGCAAGCGGTTGGCATGAGCATCCAGCGTATCCGGCCAGTCGATATCCTCATGATGCCGCAACACATTGGTGGAGCGGATCAGTTTGCGTGATGCCTCACGCATCAGTCGGGCAGCCGTACTGTGTGAGATGTCTCCGCTCAGTGATGTACGGTAGTCGCCGAGAACTCTCTCGAAGTCGCCATTCACCGCTAGCGCCAATTGCCGCGATGGGCGAAACAACCCGATACCAAGCGCCAGATCTTCCCCTAGGAGACAGCGGCAGTGGTGTCGCAGCCAATATTTCCAGGCTATCCCGGCCTCTGACGGCAAAACCTCACTTAGCAGGCCGATGTCGAAGTCGATCTTGCTCACCACCGGATAGGCGGTCTCTGCCTCACGGCGTATCTGTTCAAGGTCTGCCGCCTCATCAGAGGCGGGTGCGGCGTGCAGGATGATGGAGAGATCAAGATCAGAGCGCCCGGCAACGGCTTGGCTTGTGGCAACGCTGCCATAGACATAGACGCTGTGAACGCAAGGAAGGTTTGTCGGCGAAAGTTGCTGGCAAATATGGTCGAGCAGCGGGCGAAATGCCTCCTGAAAGGGTGGTGTGACAATGGTCTGGATAAACCCGTTCTGATCCACACCCATCACGTCACATCCAGCGCCGCGCTGCCAATCTGCGCAAGGGTCGTTGCGGCATAGGCCTCCACCAGCCGTGCTTCGGCGGCCGCATGCGCCGCCTCGATCACTCGGTTGGAGGCGCGTTCCACCGGGCAGGACGGGTGGTCTTCAGAGGTTGGTGCGGTCAGAATATTGCCGGCGGTCAGCGCACGTTGCACGTCCAGCACGGTAATCTCGTCGAGCGGCCGTGTCAGTTTCCAGCCGCCGCCACGGCCACCTTCAGACTCCACAATGCCATGTTCGCGCAGCGAACCCAGCGTGCGGCGCACCACCACCGGGTTTGTGTTCAGCATCTGGCCAATCCGCTCGGAGGTTTCCCGGCCACCCAGCAACCCCATGTGAACCAGCACGTGCAACATTCTGGCAAGCCGACCGTCGGTTCTCATGAATGGCCTTTTCTGAAACAATAAAAGTTACGGTATATTGACATCTGGTCTAACGTGTAACATTTATTGTTACGCGATGAAAGGATATGTGCATGTACCGCCGCCACTTTCTGCTGAAGGCGATGGCGCTGCTTACCACCGTTTCCGCACCCCATGCCCAGCCGCTTTTGCGGCCAGCCGCCAAGGAGCAGCCGATGATCGAAAAAACCATAAACACCCGCACCATCAGCATCAGCGTGCTTGAAGCGGGCGAAGGTCCGCTGGTCGTTTTGTGCCATGGTTTTCCCGAGACAAAACGTGCCTGGCGGCATCAGGTTACGGCACTGGCGCAGGCCGGTTACCGCGTCGTGGCACCGGATCTGCGCGGTTATGGCAAAACCGATGCGCCAGCGCGTGACGACCAATATAGCGTGGTGCATGCAGCGGGTGATCTGGTGGTGCTGCTGGATGCGCTGGGCGAACAGCAGGCTGTCCTTGTCGGCCATGATTGGGGCGCAACCATTGCCTGGCAGGCCGCACTGATGCGGCCGGACCGTTTTCGCGCTGTGGCGGCACTCAGCGTTCCCTTCATGGGCCAACCGCCCGTGCCGCCATCACAGATTTTTCCGCAAAATGATCAGGCGCTGTTTTACACCCTGTATTTTCAGGAGCCGCAAGGCGCCGAGGTCGAGTTTAACCGTGACGTGGCGCTGACCCTGCGCAAACTTCTGTTTGCCGCCAGCGGTGAAGCGGGGCCACGCAAGGCAGGGGATGCGACACCCAACCCCTTTGGTATGGTGGACCGTAAAACCGGACTTCTGCCCAGCCTGCCAGAGCCGAAAACTTTGCCGGCCTGGCTGCCGCAGGAAGAGTTTGACCAGCTGGTTCACGCGTTTGAAAAAAGCGGCTTTACCGGTGGCCTCAATTATTACCGCAATCTCGACCGCAACTGGGAACTGCAACAGGCAAACATCGGCCAGTTGGTCAGCATGCCCGCGCTTTTCATGATCGGCGAACGGGATACCGGCCTCAGCATTCCCGGCATGGACCAGATCATTGCCGCCATGCCGTCTCTGGTGCCGGGTCTGCGCGGCAGCCATGTGCTTGGTGGTGCCGGTCACTGGCTGCAACAGGAAAGGCCCGAAGAGGTATCGGGCCTGTTATTGGACTTTCTCAACACACTGGAAAACTGAGGTTTTCCCGCGCCTGCCGTTATCCACCTCGCTTATGGTGTCGGCCTGACGCCATCATCGTCAGGCAGCGGCGTGTCATCCTGTCGTTTTTCAGCGGCTTTCAATTCGCTGACGATAACGCCAGCGACGATAAACAACGCGCCCAGCAGCGCCAGCGGCGGCAGCCGGTCGCCAGCCATGCGGCCAATAATGCCGCCCCACACCGGTTCCCCGGCATAGATGATGGCGGCGCGAGACGCCGACACGGTTTTCTGCGCCCAGTTCATGGTGAACTGGATCAGCGCGCTGGCCACCGCCAAGCCGAGGGCTGCCGTCAGCCATACCCATGAAAAGTCGGGAATGCCTTCGCCAAACAGCGGCATGGCAAGGAAGGAAAGGGCGCTTGCCACAAAACACTGCACCACGGAAATACGGCCGCTATCCACCACCGTCGCAAACCGGCTCATCAGCAGTATCTCGACGGCAATGGCAAAGGCACTCAGCAAGGTGGCAATTTCGCCGGCCCCAAGCCCGACATGCAGCGCATCCGGCCCGGCAATCATCACCAACCCGGCAAAGGCCAGCGCCACACCAACAAGCGTGGTGGTTTTCGGCGGCCGTTTCAACACCAGCCATTGCAGCAGCGGCACCAGCGGCACGTAAAGCGCCGTCAAAAAGGCCGATGTGCTGCTGTTGACCGTCTGCAACCCGAAGGTCTGCAGGGAAAACACGATGAATATCGATGTGCCGATAACCGCGCCGCCACGCAGTTCGGTCAGGGTCAGGTGCCGCATGCGTTTGCGGAAAATGACCAGACAAATGGCAGCAGCTCCGAGAAACCGCAGGCCGACAAAAAACAGCGGCCCGGTATGGCTCATGGCAGTGTGTATGATCAGGAATGTCGCGCCCCAGACCACGGTAATGGCGATCAACGCCAGCTCCTGGCGGGAAAAAACCAGCTTGTATTTCGAAAGTGTGTGCATAATAATACGCAATATGAGCAATATAATGCACAGTCAAGATGACCCATCCGATGTTCTCGCGCATGTGGCTGCCAATCTTCGCCGGTACCGTGCCGACGCGGGCATGAGTCAGGAAGCACTGGCCCAGGCCTCCGGCCTCAGCCGTCGCATGATCAGCAATCTCGAAAGCGGCGATACCAATATCAGCCTCAGCAAACTGGCCTCGCTGTCGCGTGCGCTGGGTGTCGGCTTTGCGGCCATGGTGGCAAATCCGGCCGCCAGCACCACCAAGGTCGAGGAAATTGCCTGGCGCGGCGCAACACGCAAAAGTTTTGCCGTGCTGTTGGGCACGGCGCCAGCCCGCAGCCTTGCCGAATTGTGGTCCTGGTCGATCGATGTGGGCGATACCTATCAGGCAGAGCCGGACCCGGTTGGCTGGTATGAAATGATATCCGTGTCGGCGGGTCGCCTGCGCATCAACAAACAGGATGGTTCGGTGGTGGTCAAAGCCGGGGACTTCACCATTTTCGACAGCGCCCAGCCTTATTCCTATGAAAATATCGGCGATGAAGTGCTGCATTTTACCCGCGTGGTGGTTTGCTAAACGCAAGCCCAAACACCCCAATTCCTGCCTTCCGCATATATCGAGCATGATCATGAGCACCACAAAGACCTTCACGCCATCAGGTTATTCGCACGTCCAGCCGGGACATGTTGCCAGTGTCGTCACCTGTCTGGAAATGACCGAAAACCCGCACGCGGCGGAACCGTCCTTTGCCGGTGACATCCGCCTTGAACGAATGGAAAAGCCAAATCTGGAGGCCTACCGCACGCTGTACCGAAAGATTGGTGCAGAATGGCTGTGGTTCTCGCGCCTCATCATCAGCGATGAAAAACTGGCCTCGATCATCGGCCATGACGACGTCGAGGTCTATGTGCTGCGCGATGGTCAGCAGGACATCGGCCTGATGGAACTTGATTTTCGTCAACCGAATGAGTGTGAGCTGGTGTTTCTGGGCCTGACCGAGGAAGTAACCGGCAAGGGTCTTGGCCGCGCGCTGATGAATGCGACGCTGAAACGTGCCTGGCAGAGAGACATCAAACGCCTGCACCTGCACACCTGCACGCTGGACCATCCCTCGGCACTCGGCTTTTACCTGCGCTCCGGTTTCCGGCCGTACGCTTTTCAGGTGGAAACGCAGGCCGATCCGCGCCTGACCGGCCACCTGCCACTGACGGCCGCACCGCATGTGCCGCTGATCCAGCCGGAATAGAAACAAGCCTAACACCAGTCACCCAACCTTGCCCTTGTCACACGGTTGCCAGGGGCAGGGGCTTGCCGTGCATTCGCCACCCAATGCTCTTGCCATAATAGATAGTCATGTTATGTAATAACGTAACTTATGTTGTCTGTCGGTCCATCCGCTGCCCGTACCAAAGCGCGGCTTGGTAACATTGACAGTGATATCTGAACGTGTAGCTTGTCTGGGTCATGGTTCTTCCACCTCTGGGTGGAAGCTAAGAGGGAATTCGGTGCAAAACCGAAGCTGTCCCGCAACTGTAAGCGGTTAGCCGTTTGTCCAACATGTCACTGGCAGAAATGCCGGGAAGACGGACAACGGCATTGACCCGCAAGCCAGGAGACCTGCCTGACGAGATACGATTCCGTGGTCGGGGTGTGCCACAGGAATGAGTGTGTGCGCGGCCTTCCTGCCAGACATGCCTTCATTTTTGCTGCCTCCTGTATTCGAGATTTTGGCAGTGAATGAAGACGTAGAACTTAAGAAAACCCCACCCATGCGCCCGTCACGGCGCGCCATTCTTCTCATTGCAAAGTCTGCCTTTGCCGCATCTCCACATCTGGAAATGCAACGTCTTGCCGAAAACCTGGCTGAACATATTGCGCTGTCACACTCCGGAGACATCGTGCAATTTGCCTTTACGGAGCAGGGCACGCCCTCGCTGCGCGACGGGCTGTTTTCCCTGCTGGAACAGCAGCTTGACCATATCACCATTCTGCCGCTGGTTCTGCCGGTCGAGCCGAGTTTCCGCAACTGGCTGGTCAAGTCGCTGAAGCGCTGGCGTGCGTCAGCCACCCAGCCCTGGCCCGAAATTTCCATCACCGGCGATATCGCCTCTGCCAGCCAAATGCTGCCGCTGATGAGCGAGCTTTTGGGGCAGGCGCAGGCGCTGGAAACCACGCCCGCCAAGGCGGTCGTACAGGAAGGCTCGCTGGTGCCCGCGCAAAAATACCGCGTTCTCGTCTGTTCCGGCGGTGCCTGCAACAGCGCAGGCGCCGATACGATCTGGAACCACCTTCGCAACCAGCAGGAACGTTTGAAACTGCGCGTCACCGGTGCTGGCACCATGACAGCCAAATCCACCTGCCTTGGGCCGTGCAATCTGGCGCCGGTGCTGCAGGTGTTTCCCGATGGCACCTATTACGGCGGCGTTACCGAACAGGCGGTCGATGACATCATTGCAGGCCATCTGCTCGGCAGCCCTGAACTCGGCAACCATGTGGTCGAGACCCACGCCTACCATCCAACAGGCCGCAAGCAGCGGCTGCGTATTCCCCAAAACTGATCCGAGGAGATAAAATGTCATCCAAATTCCTGTCGCGCCTTGGTGCGACCTGGCTTGCCACCGCCGTCATGTCCACGGCGGCTGCCGGTTTTGCCGCAGAGCCGCTGCGCGTTGGCGCAACCTACATCACCTCGGGCACCGATCCGGCCAAGGGTTCCAATGGCTGGGCACTGACCAGCCACGGCGTTGGCGAAAACCTGTTTACCGTTGACCGTGATGGCAAGCTGGTGCCGGAACTGGCTGACAAGGCAGAGCGCAATGACGATCTGACCTGGACAATCACCCTGCAGCCGGGCCGCGCCTTTTCAGACGGTTCGCCCGTCACCGCCAAGGCGCTGGCCGCCGGATTTGACAATACCTTCGCCAACAACAAGGCGGCGCTTGCGACCGGTGGCAAGCTGAGTTTTGCCGCGGTGGATGACCTGACACTCAAGGTCACGACGGAAAAGCCGGTGCCTTACATTCAGGCGCTGTTTGCCGAATGGCCACTGGTGGCCTACACACCGGCGGCCAATGGTGAAGCGCTGTTTACCGGCCCTTACAGCATTGCCGCCTTCAAGACAGATGCCTCGATCACACTTGCACCCAACGCCCATTTTGCCGGTGCAGACAGTCGTTCTCCGGTTGAGTTCCGCAAGTTTGGTGACGCGCAAAGCATGACATTGGCGCTGGAATCCGGCGAGCTTGATCTGGCCTTCGGCCTGCCGTCGGAAGTCGTCAGCCGCCTGAAAACCAACCCGGACCTTACCATCAAGTCTTTCCCGGTCGGTTATCAGTATCTGGCCTTCCTCAACACCACCCGTCCGTTGCTGGCAGATGTCAAACTGCGCCAGGCGCTTGATCTGGCCTTTGACCGCACCGAACTGGCAGCTGCGATCAATGGCGGTGAACCGGCAACCGGTGCTTACGCCGCCTATTTTCCCTTTGCTGGAAAAAATGCCCGCGTCACAGATCTGGATAAGGCAGCGGCGCTGCTGGAGGAGGCGGGCTGGACCAAGGGTTCCAACGGCACCCGCGAAAAGGACGGCAAGCCGCTGCGCCTGCTGGCCATTACCTATCCGCAGCGTCCTGACCTCGTAACCATGCTGCCGGTCGTCAAGGCGCAGCTGGCACGGGTCGGCGTGGAGCTTGATACGCAGGTGGTTGAAAGCATCCAGCAGGTTGCTTCGGCAGGCGATTTCGATATTGCGCTCTGGGCACAACACACTGCACCAAGCGGTGACCCGGCCTTCTTCCTCAACTCGATGCTACGTACCGGCGCGTCGCTCAACTACGCCAAATATGCATCGCCGGAATTTGACGCCATTCTCGACCGCTTTGCGTCGGAAGGTGAACCGGATGCCCGCGTCAGCATTGCGCTGGATGCGCAGGACAAGCTGTTTGAGGACGTTCCGGCCTCGTTCCTTGTCTCGCCGGTCTGGTATGTCGGTGTGTCCAAGCGGCTGGAAAACTATCAGCCCTGGGGTTCGGACTACCACGTCCTGCGCGCCGATATTGGCGAAGCGAAATAGTCATGAACCTGATCTGGCCCTGCATCAGATCAGCCATTGGGCTGGCGGCGATTTCCTTCGCCGCCTTCGCCATTATTTCGACAATGCCGTCTGACCCCGTGGCCATTGCCGTGCATGTCTGGAACCTGCCGGCAACGGATGCAACATTCGCGGCCTTGCGGGCGGAATGGGGGCTGGATCAGCCAATTCCGCTGCGCTACCTGCACTGGCTGCAAGGGTTCGTTGTGGGCGACTGGGGCCGCTCCTTCCGCACGGGTGAGGCGGTGTTTGCAGAGTTTGCCGCGCGCCTGCCGGTCTCGCTGTTCATGGGCCTGTCAGGGCTTTTTCTCGCCATGCTGCTGGCCGTGCCGCTTGGCTTTTTTGCTGCGCTCAAACCCGGCGGTATCGTCGACAGGTTCAGCCGCAGCCTGTCTGTGTTCGTGCAGGCCGTTCCGGCCTTCTGGGCCGGGCTGGTGCTGTTATGGGTGCTGGGCGTGCAGTTGAAGTGGATCAGACCCTTTGCCAATGACACGGCCTCGATCGTCCTGCCCATTGTGTTGATTGCGCTGCATTCGGTAGCCGTACTGGCGCGGGTTTACCGCCATGATCTCAGGCAAACCGCAGCCCTGCCATTTTACGTCACCGCTTTGGCCAAGGGTCTGTCACCCCGTCAGGCGCTGTGGCGCCACGGCCACCGCAGCGCGCTTTACGCGCTGCTGTCGGCCGCTCGCTCCGAGGCCGGTTGGGTCATCGGCTCAACCGCAACCATGGAAATCCTGTTCGGCCTGCCGGGCATCAGCCAGTTTCTCGTGCAGAGCATTGCGGCACGTGACCAGATGGTGTTGCAGGCCTATGTCGTGGTCATTGCGCTGTGGATGCTGCTGATGAATGCGACCGCGCGCCTTGCCATGGAATATCTCGATCCGCGAGCCCGCCTATGATCCGTTATCTGTTGCTGGCGCTGATCGCTTTGTTTTTCGTCACCGGTGGCCTCTGGCAACCGCATGATCCGGATGCCGTCAATATTCTGGCCCGCCATGCCGGTGTCAGCAGCCAGCATATTCTCGGCACCGACCATCTGGGGCGGGATCTGTTTTCGCGCATTCTGGCCGGTGGCTGGAGAACCGGCTGCGTCATCTTTGCCGTCGCCTCCATCGGTTTTGTTATCGGCAGCATTCTTGGCACCACCGCCGCCATTCTGGGCGGTTGGCGTGAAAGCATCCTGCTGCGCGCCTGCGAATTTTTCATCATGGTACCCACGCTCATCGTGGCGCTGACGGCCGCCGCGCTGTTTGGCCTGTCACCGCTCAGTGCCGGCGTGGCCTTGGGGCTGGCAGGCATTGGTCCGCATTCGCTGCTGGCCCATTCGCTCAGCAAACGGGTGCTGGGCCAGCCCTTCATTCTGGCGGCACAAAGCCTTGGTGTGTCACCGGCCAGAATGATAACCCGCCACCTGCTGCCCAACACCTTGCCGCTGATGTTGACCTATGTCGGCAATCAGGCCGGTCTTGCCATCGTTGCCTATGCGGCACTTGCCTTTATCGGCCTTGGCGCAGACCCGTCAAAACCCGACTGGGGTTCCATGCTGTTTGAATATCGCGTCTTCATCTTCGACCATCCGATGTTGATGATCTGGCCCGGCATTGCCATTGCGATAACAGTCTCGGTGTTGAACTGGACCTTCGACAATTCCGAAATGGATCAGAGACGCCGCCGCCATATCTGATACCAGTACAGGTTTTCGCGTGTAATTTTTTCCACAATGCAACTCGTTCAGTTTCGTGTCAGCCATCTGGGGCATCGCTGTTGTCACAAACAGGTCAGCCTCAGGGAACATGCCCATGCGCAGTTACTCAACCGTCCAGAAACTTCTCCACTGGAGTGTTGCAGCCCTCGTTGCCTTTAACCTGCTATTGCCGGACGGCATGAATGCCTGGCACCGTTTGGTCAAACATGGCCAAGTGCCACAGCCCGCAGATATATCAGTGGCCAATATCCATGCGCTGGTTGGCATTGCCATTCTGTTTCTGGTTGCGGTGCGGCTTGCCATACGCATCACATCAGGCGTGCCGCCACAGCCACATGGCCAACCGCCCATCATCCACCGGCTGGCAGGGTTGGTGCATGGTCTGCTCTACGCGCTTTTATTTGCCATGCCGATTTCAGGCATGATTGCCTATTACATGGGCATAGATGTTGCCGGTACGTTGCATGCCGAGGTGCTGAAAACAGCCCTTTGGCTGCTGCTCGGTGCCCATGTCGCAGGCGCTCTTGCCCAGCATTTCTATTTCAGATCTGACGTCTTGCGCCGCATGACTGTGTCTTGAGTGCATCGGCGCAGGGTTGCGCTGCCGTGCTGCCCCCACTAAGGCACGGCAGCGCAACCTGAATTCACGTGAGCACCTGAAGACGTTTCAGTCCACCAGCCCATCCGGCCGGATCAGTGTCGCGCCATAATTGCCCGTGACAGAATTCAGTGTCCCAAAAATAATTATTGACTGATGTGTCAATAATGCCTAGTTTGATCCTATGGCAAGACCAAGAGAATTCGACCGCGACGCGGCGCTGGACAAGGCATTAAGGGTGTTCTGGGCAAAGGGATTTGCCGCGACATCGACCGATGATCTGCGCGAAGCCATGGGCATCGGCCGCCAAAGTCTTTATGGCGCGTTTGGTGACAAACGCACACTTTATCTGGAGGCGCTGGATACCTATCAGCGCCGCACCAATTCCGGCCATGTCAGACGGTTGACACAGCCTGCGTCACCCATTGAAGGCATCGAAGCCTTGCTGGCCGGCTTGGTCGCCGATGATGATGGCGAACGGGCGCTGGGCTGCATGGGCGTTGGCTCGGTGGGCGAATTCGGCGTGACGGATGAGGCGCTGAACGCCCGCCGGCAAAAGGTCGGCTCATTGCTGCACCAACGCATTAGAGAACGCGTGGAAGAGGGGCAGAAACTGGGAGAACTGGATCGAAGTCTCGATGTCGACCAAACGGCGACCTTCATCCAGATGACGATGACGGGTATGCAGTTGGCAGCGCGCGCTGGTTCATCTCTCGATGATCTCAAGGGCATGGCACGTTTTGCTGTTGCCCGCCTGAAAGCCTGAAAAAACCTCTCCAAGACGAGAGGTTTTATTGTGCATAATTATGGACTGATCAGTCAATAAAGGAGACACTGAATGACGATCAATGAACGTAAAACGGCTCTGGTATTTGGTGGTGCGCGCGGCATTGGCCGCGCTGCTGTCGAACGGCTGGTAGCAGATGGTTTTGATACCGCCTTTACCTACGTCTCACGGCCAGACAGCGCCAATGAACTGGTGGCCCATGTTGAAGCGCTGGGCGGTCGCGCCTTCGCCATTCAGGCAGACAGTGCGGACCCGGCGGCCATACAGTCGGCGGTTGCCAAAACGGTTGACCTGTTAGGAAGTATAGACACAGTGGTGGTCAATGCCGGCATTTTGCGTCTCAATCCAGTGGACGCCGTCAGCCTGGATGAGCTCAACATGATGCTCGACATCAATATTCGCGGCGTCTTCCTGTCCATTCAGGCCACCGTGCCGCATTTGAAGGATGGCGGCCGGGTCATCACCATCGGCTCCAATGTCGCCATCAGCACAGGTTTTCCCGGCAGCAGTGTCTACCAGCTGACCAAAGCCGCGGTTGCAGCCATGGTCAAGGGTCTGGCGCTTGATCTTGCGCCGCGCCGTATCACCGTCAACAATGTCCAGCCCGGCCCAACCGACACTGACATGAATGCCGGTATCATCGACATGTTGTCGGCCAGAAGCCCGCTGAAACGTGTGGCAGATCCCGCAGAAATTGCCGGTGTAGTGTCTTATCTCGCCGGTTCCGGTTCGTCCTACATGACCGGCGCAAGTTTGACTATTGATGGTGGCCTTACCCTGTAGGCCGCCACCACCCACCATCACCGCACGGTCCCGGCCATTTGCCAAACCGTGCGGCAAACCGCCGATCACCTGATGCCTGACTGAGCTATCTTCGTCTGTCCGATTTTTCGTGATCATCATTGACCAAAGCCATCGAAATACGCATATGGTTGCATGGTGCAACTATATTGAAAGTTCATGCCATGGCCGTTGAAGCCGCAAGTCAGCTGATTGATCACATCCGCGCCACCTCGCGCCATCTGGTGCGAGAACTCGGTTTCATGGGCGGTGATTTTGCCGGCACCAATCTGCCACCCTCGGCCGTGCATGCGTTGATTGAAATTGAAAAGGGCGGCATGACGGCGCGTGATCTGGCCGCCATCCTGCGTCTGGAAAAATCAAGCGTCAGCCGCATGTTGCGCAAGCTGGTGGAAGCGGGCGATGTGCGCGAAGCGGCCGGTGAAGAAGACACCCGCACCAAACGCTTGTCGCTAACCCCGGCAGGACAACAGCGCGTCGCATCCATTCACGCCTTTGCCCGTGCGCAGGTCTCGTCGGCGCTTGGCCGTCTGCATCAGGGGCAGCATGAGACTGTGCTGGAGGGCATGCGGCTTTACGCCGATGCGCTGTTGCCACGAGACCAGAAGCCACAATCAAGCCCGGTTGAGATTGTCACCGGCTATAGACCCGGCATCATTGCCCGCATCACGGAGATGCACGCGCTTTATTATGCCCGCACCAGCGATTTCGGCCAGGCCTTTGAAAGCCGGGTCGCAGGTGGGCTGGCAGAGTTCTGCGGCCGTCTGGAAAACCCGCAAAACCGAATATGGGCTGCGATGCGTGAGGGCCAGGTGCGGGGTTCGGTCGCCATCGACGGTGAAGATCTCGGGGAGGGCATTGCCCATCTGCGCTGGTTCATCACCGATGATACGCTGCGTGGCACTGGTGCGGGAAAAAAGCTGCTGGATGCCGCAATGGATTTCGTTGACGCCAGTGGTTTTACCGAAACCCATCTGTGGACGTTTGCCGGCCTCAACGCCGCCCGTCACCTCTATGAGACAAGAGGGTTTGTGCTGGTTGAGGAATATGCCGGCAGCCAGTGGGGCCGCGAGGTGCTGGAACAGCGTTTCGTGCGTAAAAACCCGCAAGCCTGATCCAACCGTCATTACCTGACATGATAAAGGCCACCGTATCAGCGGTGGTCTTTTGAAATTAAACTTGTGGCTCAGGCGTTGGTATTTACGCCTTGGCCAAATCGCCGTAACCGGGGCGTTTGTAAAGTGCGGCCTCGTTGGCTGCGATGTCGGGGCCGTAAACCGTGGTCTCCCATTCCGGTGGCTCTACCTCGGAAATGGCAACCGAAAGCGATGCATCGGTGGAGCCGAAAATCGCCTTGGCGGCTTCCACAACCTTTGCGGCAAATTCTTGCTTCTGCTCTTCAGTCTTTCCGGGAAACATCTTTACGGAGATATGGGGCATGGTCTTATCCAATCCTTCTTTCAGGTTTGCCACATCAATAGGACAGAAAACTTGGGGTTGCCACCGCTTTAAATTGCCGCCTGAAAACAAGGCCGGCCAACCTTTGTCGATGGTTGGCCGGGCTGTTTGGCTGGGTCTCAATCTTTCAATTCAGTTACGAAACTGTTCGTCTGTCACCTGATCGGACCAGGCAACATTGGCGCCGTTTTCCATGTAGGACAGGGCAATATGGCGCATCAGAGTTGTGTCGGTTGCGCCATGCCAGTGTCGAATGCCGGGGGCAAACCACACCACGTCGCCCGCCTTGACGTTGCGTTTTTCCGCACCGTCTTCCTGCACCCAGCCGGCACCTTCGGTAATGATCAGAAGCTGCCCACGCGGGTGCGAATGCCAGGCGGTGCGCGCACCCGGCGTAAAGGTCACCAGCCCGGTGCTGTGGCCATTTTGGTCATTGGCATCAAACATCGGCTCCACAAACACCGTACCGGTAAATTGCTCTTTCGAGGCAAGCATGGATTTCCTGGTGCTGTTTTCGGAGATGATGATGCCTTCGGCCGCAACCGGGCTGCCAAGCGCACTCAGTGTCGCAGCAATAGCGATGGTCTTTTTCATGGTTTTTCCTTTGAAATGGGGGTGTCGCCAGGTGGCGACAAAAACGCTGCGTGACGCAAATCAGATCTTGCGTCCGGCAGCTCAGCTTGGCCGGTTTTCAATCACGTCCTTGGCAACGGGCACGGCGGAAAATACGTTTGGCCACCCCGCGTAGAAGGCAAGTGTCGTCAACAGTTCCGAGGCCTCGGTGGCGGTCAGGCCATTGTCCATTGCCTTGTTCAAATGAAAACCGACCTGCGCCGACTGGCCGTTGGTAATCAGCGATGCCACCGTCACCAGACTGCGGTCACGCGGCGCAAGGCCTGGGCGCTGCCACACATCCTGAAACAGCATGGCGGTGTAATCGACAACGCCTTGCGAGATCGGGCCAACGCTTTCTGCAACGCTTTTTGCGCGACTGTCTTCCGCCGCCTGGTTTATGGGCAGCAGTTCCGGGTTTTCCGGTGGCAATTGGTCGCCGGTAATGCCGCGCGCTGCAAACACATTCTTGGCAACCGCAACGGCAGCCGTGGCCTGCGGAAAACCGGCATAAAACGCCAGATGTGTGATGATTTCCGACAATTCGCCAGCCGTCACGCCATTATCAAGCGCCAGCTCGAAATAAAATGGCATCTCGATTGTCTGGCCGCGTGCAATCAGCGCGGCAATGGTCACCACGCTTCTGTCACGTGGCGACATGCCCGGCCGTTTCCAGATTTCATCAAGCAGGATTGTCTGGGAATATTTGCCAAGGGCGGGAGAAACCGCCCGAATATCGGCAATCGTCAGCGGTTGCGCCATGTTGGCGCGTTTGGTGTCTTCAGCAAATGTCGGGGCGGCTGCAGAAAGCGACATGGACAATGCCGTGGCGGCAAGTTTCTTGTTCATACAGGAATTCCTTCAAAGGTGATGACAACCCTTCAAAGTTAGGTGCGAATTCCCCTGACATTAGAGGCCCAATTTCGATTGGACTTATCGGTCTGCAGCATAAATGCCGGCGCTTAAAACCCCATGATGGCGCGTGCTTCCTGCAGCGATCCGGCCTGATGGTGGGCGTAAAGGTCACGGCTCATCACCATGTCCGGTATCTGGATTACCTTTCCCACACCGGCGTCGATTGCGGCGCGCACGCCAAGGTCGCTGTCGTCAAGCGCCACGCATTGCTCAGGCCGCAGCCCCAATGTTTCAGCGGCCATGACGTAGATGTCAGGCGCAGGCTTGCCACGTTTTACCATGTCCACGCCAATAACCGCGTTCATGCGGTGCAAAAGGCCGGCATGTTGCAATTTCCATTTGGCGCGGTCCGTCTCGCTGTTGGTGGCGATGGCGCGTGGCAGTTGCTGCTCATCCAGCATATCGAGAAAGTCATGCACGCCGGGCCGCAGCGGAATGGCGTCGCGCATGCGTTCATCCATGGCTTCATTCCATGCCCGGTCAAGGGCTGCGCCATCAATGTCACCGCCCAGTTCCTTGCTGATCATGCGGGCGCCGGTGGCGCGGTCCACGCCGACCAGTGCATGAAAAAAGGTTGGCGCCACTTCAAAACCCATGCCTTTGAGCACGGCAGGACCGACCTCGAATTGCAGTCTTTCCGTGTCGAGCAAAAGCCCGTCCAGATCAAGCAATACGCCGGAAAACTGCAAAGCCATGGTCAAATCCTGTTTTGGTTGTATGCCGGGTTTCGAATGTGCCCGGTCTATCCGACATGGCACAGCTAGTCCAGCTTACATCAGACATCTGCAGCAATGGATGGGGAGCGACTTACGGTGCCAGCCCGCCGGCAACCGTCAATATGGTGCCAGACACGAATTTCGCCTCCGGTGAGGCCAGCCAGAGTGCTGCATTGGCAATGTCATCGGGCTGGGCAATGCGGCCAAGCGGCGTCATCCGCGCCACCATGTCCGGCCGGTCGGGGTTGCCTTCACGCTGGTGCATGTCGGTTGCGGTGGTGCCAACCCGCACCGCATTGACGCGGATGCCGACCGGACCAAGTTCCTTGCCCGCACCGATCGTCAGGGTTTCCACTGCACCCTTGGAGGCGGCGTAATGCACATATTCACCGGGGCTGCCAAGGCTTGCGGCAATCGACGACATGTTGATGATGGCGCCGCCATCACCGCCCTGGTCGGTCGCCATGCGTTTGACCGCTTCCTGAATGCAGTAGACCATGCCGAACACATTGGTGCCGAAAGTGGCAACAAGGCTTTGCGGCTTCAGCTTGTTTATGGTGCTGGCGCCGCCAATGACACCGGCATTGTTGACGAGACAGGAGAGGGGCCCAAGCAGCTTGTCGCAACTCTCGAACATCTGCGTCACCGCATCACGGTCGGCGACATCGGCCTGCGCGGCAATGGCCCTTGCGCCCTCAGATTTGCAGCGTTCCACTGTCTCGGTCGCACCCTCGGCATCGCT
Organism: Rhizobium sp. BIGb0125; assembly: GCF_024810055.1. NCBI lineage: Bacteria > Pseudomonadati > Pseudomonadota > Alphaproteobacteria > Hyphomicrobiales > Rhizobiaceae > Rhizobium > Rhizobium sp. BIGb0125. The sequence continues at coordinate 490,839 of NZ_JANUDV010000003.1, read as the reverse complement.
GTTGTAATTGACGCAGACGTCATAACCGGCCTTGGCAAAGGCAACGGCCGTTGCGGCACCAATTCCCTTGCTTGCGCCGGTAACGAGGACGATAGGGCGGGTGGTCATGTGGCGTAACGTCCCTTGCTGATTGATGGACCATGGTTAGCAGCACTGCATGGCAAACGAAAGCGTGGGGTGGAACGGTAATGCTTGCACCCCAACCTCTACCCTTGTGGGAGAGGACGAAAAATCATCACCTTAACTTGCTAAGTGATAGATTTTTCAGGTGAGGGGTTCTGTGTATTTGCACGCAGTCAATTGATTGACACTGGCGATCCAACAAACTCTCCTCATGCCTTGTGCTTGTCACAGGCATCCAGCCGACGCGCGTCTGCGCGGCGTGAAGAGTCTTTTCATCCCCAAGACTGGGGATGACTAGATTCCCGCAACAAGCGCGGGAATGAGCGAGGTTATGGCGTCACTCGCTGTGCCGCTAACCCAACCATGTCACCGCATAGTCACGCCAGATGCTGGCCGAAGAAATCGGCAATCCGGTCAAACGGAATCTTGTCCATCCGGTCATAGAGATCCGTGTGGTTGGCATCCGGCACGATCACCAGTTCCTTCGGTTCGGCGGCGGCGGCAAAAGCCGTCTCGCTGAAGTAACGCGAATGGGCGTTTTCGCCATGCACCAGCATCACCGGGCGCGGAGAAATCTCGGCAATATAGGTCAAGATCGGCATATTCATGAACGACAGCGGCGTGGTGCGCGACCATGCGTTGCCAGAGTTGACCGCACGGGCGTGATACCCACGCGGTGTGCTGTAATAATCATGGTAATCGATCATGAACTGCGGCGAATCTGCCGTGATTTCGGCGTTATAGGCCGGCTGGTAGGCCGGGGTGCCGTTTTGTGCATCCAACCAGCGCTGCTGGCCCAGTTGCTCCAGTGTCTGGGTGCGCTGTTCCAGCGTGACGCTGTCATTGTAGCCCTTGGACATGACGCGGGTCATGTCATACATGGTGCTGGCCACCACGGCCTTGACGCGCTTGTCTGCAGCAACTGCATTCAGCGCCATGCCACCCCAGCCGCAAATGCCGATAACGCCAATGCGCTCGCGGTCTACGAAAGATTGCAGGCCGATGTAATCCACCGCCGCACTGAAATCTTCAGTGTTGATATCGGGCGAGGCGATGTTGCGCGGCTCCCCACCGCTTTCACCAGTGTAGGACGGGTCAAAGGCCAGCGCTGCAAAACCGCGTTCTGCCATGGTCTGGGCATAAAGGCCTGACGACTGTTCCTTGACCGCGCCAAACGGCCCGCTGATGACCAGAGCAGCCAAAGGTGCGCTTGCGCGGTTCTTTGGCAGGTACAAGTCACCGGCCAGTGTTATGCCGTAGCGGTTTTTGAACGACACCTTCTGGTGGTCCACATTTTCGCTTTTGGGAAACACCTTGTCCCATGCATTGTCCTGCGCCAGCGCCGGTGTCACGCCCGCCGCCATCGGCAACAGGCTCATGGTTGCCGCAGTCAGCGCGGTGACCTTCATCAGGTTTCGGCGGCTGGTATTGTGGCCATCGGTGGGTTGTTTGTGGTTGCTCATGGCAAGTCTCCTGTGTCGTGGAAGGGGGCAAAAGGGGTTGGATTTAACCGATGCGCTCAATGCGCAGCGCAAATTCGCCGGGCACAAGAAGTGCCTCGAAACCATCATCAAAACGGCCAAGGCGGATCAGGCCCGGATGTTTGTAGGCACCGTGGAACATCGCAAGATTGCCCCACGGCATGTAATAACAAAGGTCAAACGGCTGTTCGTTGTCGAAGGGGCCATGACCTTCTGTCGTCAGCTTGCGCGGCAAATAGGCAATCTTTTCATTGCCGCCAAAATCACTGATCTTCAGGTCAAGCGGCAGCATGGATGCAAAGTCGCGCGCCGAGGCATTGTCATGCAGCGTTGCCGTCATGGTGCGGTTTGCAAAACTCAGCTTTATCCTCATGCCCAGCTGCTCCTGCTTGTTGGTCTCGTTGCCGGGGCTGCGCTGGCTGAATGCGCGACAGGGGAAAGTGGAAGCGGCAAGAATAGTGGCCAGCAGCGCCCGTCTTTGGGTTTGAGAAATGCGTGCGGTCATGCTGGCCTCCGTGTCACCCGCCACGCGGCCAATGCCAACAGCGAAGAGCCGCACAGCAGCAGGGCACTCATCGAAAATGTCGAGCGCCATCCAAGGGCATCGAACACCAATCCGCCAAGCGATGCCCCGGCGGTGATCGCCAACTGAATGACCGCCACCTGCAGGCCGCCGCCTGCCTCTGCATCATCGGCCAGTGTGCGGCTTAGCCAGGTACCCCAGCCGACAGGCGCTGCAGTGCTTAGAAAACCCCAGCCAACAAGGCAGGCAAAGACCGCAACCGGCCGTTCTCCAACGGCAATCATCAGCCCGGCAATGCAGGCCATCAGCAGAGGAATGGTGGCGAGAATGCTGAACAGGCGGCGTTGCAAAAGCCGGCCAATCATCCACGTTCCGGCCGCACCCGACAGGCCCATGACCAGCAGGAACAGCGATAGCGTTTCAATTCTGACCTGCGTGACCTGCTCCAGAAACGGCCGCAGATAGGTAAACAGCGTAAACTGGCCCATAAACAGCAGCAGTATGGCTGCCATGCCGGTGGCAACGGGCACACGCAACAACAGCCTGAAAACATTGTGCGACTGGCGGTCAGTGCGGGGTGCAAGGGCAGGCAACCGCACCCACTGCCACAACAGGGCAAGCAGACCAATCGGCACCACCAGAAAGAACGCGCCGCGCCAGCCGATATAGGCACCGAGAAGGCTGCCAAGAGGCGCGGAAATGGTGGCGGCAATGGCGTTGCCCGCATTCAGCAGCGCCAGCGCCTTTGGCACCTCGCGGGCAGAAACCAGCCGCATGACAATGGCTGTCGACATGGCCCAGAAACCACCGATCGACACACCAAGCAGTGCGCGCCCAACCATCAACAGGGTAAAGGATGGCGCAATGGTCACGATAATGCCTGATATAATCAGCAACCCCGTCAGGCCCAGCACCACAACACGCCGGTCAAGCCTGCGGGTGAGGGAGGCTATGAACAGGCTGGTCAGAACGGCAAAGATGCCGGACACCGATATGGCCTGACCGGTCGTGCCTTCCGATACGCCAAGATCAACGGCAATGGGCGTCAGCAGACTGACCGGCATGAACTCTGATGCAATCAGCACGAACACGCACAGCGTCATGGAAAGCACGGCACTCCAGGCGGCGCGTCTGCCTTCAATGTCTTCATGATAGGTCAGTGTCATCAGATGTTGTCCTCAGCCCAATCCGCTCTCTTCCAGTGACACAAAGATATTGGCGCAGGACTTTTCGAACAATCCATGCTAATCCGCATGGACTTATCGAAATTCAATATGAATTGAGGCCGGCAATGTTGCGCGAAGACATGAAGGATCTGCTGTGGTTTGTTGAGGTTGCCAGAGAGCAGAGCTTCACCAAGGCCGCCGCCACGCTCGGCACGTCACAATCCACGCTCAGCCACACCATCAAGCAGCTTGAGACGCGGCTTGGGGTGCGCCTGCTGACCAGAACGACCCGCAATGTGGCCACAACAGAAGCGGGCGAGCGTCTGTTGTTATCGATTGGGCCACGGTTTGAAGGCCTCGAAGCCGATCTGGCGAACCTGGTGGCGTTTCGGGAAAAGCCGTCTGGCACCGTGCGTCTGACCCTTTCGGACCACGCATTGCAAACCACCGTCTGGCCCAAACTTTCCAAAGTCCTGAAAAAATATCCTGACGTGCGGGTCGAGCTTTATAGCGACAACGGCATGCGCAACATTGTCGAGGAACGGTTTGATGCGGGGGTTCGGTTGGGCGAAAGTGTCGACAAGGACATGATCGCCGTTCGCATCAGCCCGGACTGGCGGCTGATTGCCGTGGCATCCCCGGATTATTTTGCCCGCCATGCCGCGCCGGAAACACCCAAAGACCTTGTGGGCCACAGCTGCATCAATCACCGGCAGGCGACATGGGGTGGTCTTTACGCCTGGGAGTTTGAACAGGATGGCCGTGAACTGCGGGTGCGGGTGGAAGGGCAGCTGACCTTCAATTCATCAGTGGCGATGATTGACGCCACGCTGCAAGGTTACGGCATCGCCTATGTCCCGGAAAATCTGGTTGCGGACCATATTGCCGCCGGGCGTCTGGTCAGCGTGCTCACAGACTGGAGCCCGCCATTTACCGGTTACCATCTCTATTATCCCAGCCGTCGGCAGATGTCGCCGGCGCTGGCCGTTGTCGTGGATGCACTGCGCCAGCGTGGGTGAGGGCTGGTCGTCAGACCGCTCCACCCACTCCACGTCATCCCAGGGCTTGTCCCTGGGATCTAACCACGTCCCCACGTCAGCAACCTGTCTGGCTGGCGTGGTTAGATCCTCACTACCGCGGCGAGGATGACGCAGAGAAAATGGTTGGAGCATTGTTTGCCGTTGAGGGCCACTTCAGCCAACCCTTCATGCCTCGTCCTCGGGCTTGACCCGAGGGATGTCACAGGCATCCAGTCGACGCGCGTCTGCGCGGCGAGAAGAGTCTTTTCATCCCAAGGACTTGGGCTGGGCCTGGACCCCTGTGACGAGCACAGGGGTGAGGGAGTTCGGAGCACCCACCGAGCCAAATACGATAACCTCAAGGGTGGGGCGTCGCCACCAGCACCCCTACCTCTACCCTTGTGGGAGAGGAAGAAAAATCATCATCTTAGCTTGCTAAGTGATAGATTTTTCAGGTGAGGGGTTCTGCTGTGCCTCGCCCCAAACGCACTGTCATCCCACGGCTTTTCCCTGGGATCTAACGACATCATCGCAACCGCAAAATGTCACCCGTACAACCTTTTTGGATTGTGATTTCCACCCATGGTAGATAATATATGAGTTATTGAATCATGTATTACAGCTATGTCCACAGACTAGACTGGCTGAGTGGGGTTTTCAGATGTCTTATCCGCCACGCCGCCTGTTTTCCTTCGCTTTCTACTACGCATGGGTCCTATTGCTGACTGTCATTGTGTTCCGGCTGGACTCTTACAACAAACAACGGCTGGCCTTTCCCTTGTTCATAATTTGCTCCTACCAATATTGGCGTCACAAGAACAATGGGCCTGCAATTTCGGCGTTGTTTACGCGCTATTGCGGGCTGGCCACCGCGCGGTTGATCATGCGGGCCTTCAACGCTGGGCCAACTTCCGAACCGCCCACAGCAAGGCAAAGACTGAAAACCACGGCCGTTTCAACCATTGTATTGTCCGGTTTTACCGCGTCGCTGTATTTCTGGCACGCGGACCTGAACTGGTATGTTGTCGTTGGCATGCTGGTTTTGGCTGTCAACTATGTCGCCTGGGTGGCGGATTGGAACTGCCTGCAACAATCCGCGTGGTAGCGGCCAATCACGCACGACAAGTCTGGTGAGAATTACACAGCAATACAACCTCCCGTAAATTAAAGTTTGCTTGGGGACTAGACCAATTGCACGCTTTGCGTTAATTCTGAAACCTATCCTTGGTTGTAGGGGTATGTTACAATGTCACCTAAGGTCTATGCGGGTTTTGCCGCCTCTGTATTTATTGCGCTTTTCCTTATTTGTATAATTTTGATGGGCAACAACGCTCATCTGGAGCTTGTCCAGAACGGCTAATACGCTTTTTCGCTGCAACCTGTCGTAAACTACAATTTCTGCAAATTGTAGACCGATGGCGGGTCCTGGCGTTAGGTTGAAAATCTATCTTCGGTTGAGTGAGGTTGGTTTTCCATATGCCATCATGGCTGCGCCGCGTGCTGTCTTACGCGTTCTTTTTCTTCGCCGTTTTGGCAATCATTATCATGATGGCGGCCTTGGGTTTTCCTGTTGCCGTCTTGGCTATCATCCCCATTGGTTTCGCCTTTGTTTACAAGATCAAACATACGGCGACAGGTAAACTCATGCCGCAAGATGTTTTGTTGCAAAAAGCCCTGACACCAGTTCTCAAATTTGTGATCAGGACGTTTAATCTCAAGCCACGCACCAGAGCCCTGACGCGACGTGAACGCATTAGCGAAACCGTTGTCGGAAGTATCGTCCTGTCTCTGGTCGCGCTGATTGCTTATTTCCTGGAGGCGAAGTCCGGCGTTTTCGCGTTCCTCGCAGTGGCATGGGTCGCCTGCGTCGTCACGGTGTGGCTGGTCGGCAAGCCAAACCCGAACTGGCCGGATGAAACATCGTGATGGCACGACAGATATCGGATGAACCCCTTTTTGTGACGTCGGGCTTTTTGTAAATGCCAGTGTATGACCGCACGCTTTTGCCAGTTATTTTTGTCGTCGCCTTGGTTTCTGTTTTCAGGATTTGGCAGGGCCATAGCGGAGCTTTCGAGATTTTTCTCGTCGTGATGTTCTGCGGCGATGGCATCTTCTTGATAAAGTACCGCCGCAGGCTGTATTTTTTCATTGCCAAGAGGTCGGCCATTGGCATGGCGCGGCTGATCATGCGGGTTTGTAATCTCAAAACCTGCTCCGAGCCGCCGACTGCTGTGGAAAGTCTGACAACCACTGTTGTCTCGACCATTATCCTGTCTGGCCTTGCGATTACTGTCCACATCAAACAGGCGGACCCAAGCCGGTATGGTGTGCTTGCAGTCAGCGCCTTGACCATCAATGTTGTTGCATGGGTAGTTGACTGGACGGCATTCTCGCGTCGGGATGATGGGGTCTAATGCCGCCTCGGTTCATTTCCAACAACTGATGATTTGACGTTGACGTTGCTCCACCCAGCCCTCAAGCCTCGTGCTTGCTGAGGGTGGTTGGGGTTGCCCAATGCGCGTAGCGCTGAGGCAAAGAATTCACCCCTCACTTGCGATTTCTAACACTTGGCACGTTCGTCCCAAGATGTTGAAATCGCTTTCTCTCCCACAAGGGGAGAGATGGGTGGGCGCTGCACGCATCGAGCAAATCAGCACCCTCGGGCACGTCTTAAACGTTGCTGATGAAATGAAACGGTGAGGCTTGGCGCCTTTACCTCTACCCCTGTGGGAGAGGAAGAAAAATCATGGTCTTAGCTTTAGCTAAGTCATAGATTTTTCAGGTGAGGGGTCATTACCTCTATAACGACTATTGTTTGACACTGACGGTCCCACAAATTCCCCTCTAGCCTTCTGAGTAAGAACTTACTGTGCCTGCGCACTCTCCAACGCGGCCTTCACCAGCAACCGCGCATCGTCATCCAGCGGCAGGATCGGCAGTGGCGGGGCAAATCTGCCAAGGCCTAAAAGTTCGGCAATCACAAACATCACCCGAAAACTGCCAAACTCCTTGAACAGCGCCCAGAGCGGTGCAAAGGCGGCATTGAGCTGACCGGCCTTTACGCTATCACCATCCAGTGATGCCTGCGCCAGGGCCAGTGTTTCCACCGGTAGCAACCCGGCAATAACCGAATACCAGCTGTCGCCACCGGCCAAAAGCGCGGCGGCGCAGCCCCAGTCGCCGCTATATCCCACCTTGAAGGATGGAGGCGTGGCGGCCCTGATGGCCGCCAGTTCACCGGCGAAATCATCGCCATCGGGCAGGGGCATTTTCACGGCAACGATGTTGGGCAGTTCTGCCAGGCGCGCAATCAGCGCCCGTGAAAAGGTAAAACGTGTGGTGCCGGGATTGTTGTAGATGGCCATGGGCAACTGGCCGGCCTCAGCCATTGCTACAAAATGCGCGTAGACTTCCTCATCGCGCAGCGGCGTGTAGGACACCGGCGCCAGCAACAAGCCGTGTGCACCGGCCGCCCCGGCATCGCGCGCCAAGGCCTGCGCCTCATCGGTGCGCAACGCGCCAACCCCGACAATCACGGGAATGTCGTCGCCCACGGTGTCCATGGCACAGTCCACCGCCCGGCGGCGTTCTTCGCGGCTTAAAAAGGCATAGCCGCCGGTGCTGCCAAGCAGGCCAATCGAGTGCACCTTGGCGTCACGAATGCGGGTCAGAATGCGCGCCAGCGCGTCTGTGTCCACCCGGCCAGCTGCATCTGTGGGCGTGATGGGAAATGCCGAAAGGCCTTCAAAAAGCGACATGGGAGTTGGCTTTCAAATGCGTGACAGGAGAAGTTTCAAACCGGCAAGCCCGAAGGATAGCGCCAGCACCCCTTCAATCCAGCGGCGGGCGCGGCGGTACAGCCGCACCATCGGCCCGGTGGAAAACACGATGGCGTAACCGCAGAAAATCGTCACGCTGAGCACCGCGCAGCCGGCCAGAATAATCACCACACCCGTGGTCGAGGCCTGCGACCCCAGACCAAGCGTCATCAGTGCAATCCACGCCAGAATGGATTTCGGGTTCATCAGGTGCATCATCAGGCCGCGCCGGTAAAGCGCGCCCATGGAGGGCACCACCCGGTCACTGTCCAGCGACACCGGCCGGTCTGGCGCAGCCGCAGCGCGTGCCGCCTTGAAGGCCAGAAACAGCAGGTAAAGCCCGCCAAAAATCTGCAGGCCAACAATGGCGCCGGGATAGGTTTTTAAAATCGCCGAAACTCCTGATGCTGCCATCAGCCCCCAGAAAATCGAGCCGCTGACCACGCCGGATGCAATGGCCAGGCCCGCCTTGCGGCCATCATTCATTGCCACGCCCATAATGCGCATATTGCTGGGGCCGGGGCTGCCAGCGGCAATGATATAGGCGGTAAAAACAATCAGAAGCTGGTTGATATCAACGGGCATGGATGCGTTCCGAAATCAGGGTGCAGGCTTTGTTTGAAGCAGCAATAAACAGATGGCTGGCAGACCAGAAGCGCCAGTTTTCGATAAAAATACCAGTCCAGTTGGCTGCCGGTTTTTAAAAGCCTAAGCGGCCAGCACGCGGCCCAGCAGCCGCACACCGTCCGGAATGTTCTGCACCGGCATGGTGGCATAACCGAACACAAACCCGGCCCGCCGCTCAGAGGCGGCGCTGTAAAGCCGCGACACCGGATAAATGCCAATGCCGGCCAGCAAAGCGGCCTCTGCCAGCCTTGCCTCATCACTGGATTTCAAGCCATTGAACCACACCACCACATGCAGGCCGGCCGAGGTGCCGACAATCTCCACCCGCGCGCCAAACACCTCGTGCATGATATCGAGAAACGCTTGGCGCCTCTCGCCATTCAGCCGCCGCATCTTGCGCACATGCCGTTCATAGGCACCGCTTTCAATCAGCGCCGCCAGCGCGTCCTGCTCAAAGGTCGGCGCTTGTCGATCGACCAGCTGTTTTATGCGGGTAAACGGTTCCGCAAGGCCCGGCGGCAGCACCATGTAACCAAGCCGCAGGGTGGGCGACAGGGTTTTGGACACGGTGCCAATATAGATCACCCGGCCACGGCCAGAAAGATACAGCGGCGCAATCGGCCGCACGTCATAACGGTACTCGCCGTCATAATCATCTTCGAGAATATAGGCGTTGCCACTTTCCGCCCAGTCGACAAGCTCGCGCCGCCGCCCGGCAGACAACACGCCTCCCAGTGGAAACTGGTGGCTGGGTGTCACAAAGGCCAGCCGGTGTTGGCCGGGTTGCGGCAGTCGTGTGGTGTCTATGCCGTCACCATCACAGGCCACCGGCAATGGCTCCGCGCCGATGGTTGTGAACACATTGCGCGCCATGGCGTAACAGGGGTCTTCCACCACAACCCGGTCGCCGGGGTTCACCAGCGCCCGGGCACACAGATCCAGCGCCTGTTGCGAGCCATTGACGACAACAATCTGCCTGTAATCGCAATTTATGCCGCGCGCCCGCCACAGATAGCCCTGCAAGGCCTGCCGCAGCGCTTCGCTGCCGGCAGGGTCGCCGTAACCCAGCCGTTCGCGGCGGGTCAAAACGGCCGATGTCAGCGCCTTGCGCCACGCCAGTTTGGGAAAATCGTCAGGCGAAACATCGCCATAACGAAAGTCATAACGCAGGCCGGGCCGGGCGGGCAGGTGGCTTTGCGGCAGTGCCATGGTGCGCTCGGAATAGGCGGAAAGCCCCGGTGTCGTGGTGCTGGCCTTGTGGGGTACCTCACCATCATCGCTGGCCATGTTGTCGTTGACCACCGGCCGTGCGCCCTGGCGCACCAGCACATAGCCCTCTGATATCAGCTGCTCGAATGCGGTGGTCACGGTGGTGCGCGAAACGCCCAGCTCTTCCGCCAGCGCCCGGCTGGATGGCAGGCTGCTGCCTGGCGCATAAACGCCGCTGGCAATCTGCTGGCGCAGGCCAAGATAAATGCCCCGCGCCGTGCCCACCTTGTTGTTCCCCTGCACCAACTGGCCCACCTTATATGTGAAAACGGAATTGAAATGAGAGCCAGTTTGGGGGTGGTGTCAAGGGGGGACGTAGGTGCATTGCACCGGTTATTGTTAGCTCCGACGGTTCAACACCCAGCCCTCATTCCTGTACCTGTTACAGGAATCCAGACCAGCCCAAGTCTTTGGGCTGTCGGGACACTTTTGTCGCGCAGACGCGCTCCGCTGGATTCCCGCAACAAGCGCGGGAATGAGGGAGCTTGGGGCGGCTGTATCTACTTTAAGGGGCCCAAAAACATGCACCCTCAAATCGTCTCGCCCGGCAAGACACTCGCCTGTTTCACCCAATCGGTAAACAACGCCTCGTCAAACACGCCCGGCTCATCAATGTGGAGATAACGCACGTTGGCCTGTTTGGAGGTATGGTCGGGCACAGGCGTCAGCTCTGTACCCTTAAAAAACGCCACCTTGATATAGCGGGTCATGCAATGAAACGACAGGAAGGACGTGCCGTCGCCGATGCCATAAAAGGGGGAGTTCCAGCGCACCTTTTTGGCAACATTGGGCACCACTGACGTAATGATCGCATCGAGCTTTTGCCCGACGCCCTGTTTCCAGCCGGGCATGGCACTTATGTAGGCCTGCACCGGTGCATCACCGTCACCTTTTTCGATTTGCGGATTGCCGCCGGAAAGCAGCACGGGTGGTTTGTCGCTCACTGCACAATCCTTTGCGACTGTCGCCAGACATGAAAGTGGCTTGCCGCAGCCAGTCTCCCGCCACAAGTCTCTCACTGCAAGTCTGCCACACCTGAACAACAATGATGAGCCAAAAACGCAAAAAAATGCGTGAGGGTCGCTCACGCATTCTCATGTTTTATCTGTCGCTGGTGTTAGCCGCGCAGAAGTGCTGCCTGAATGAGGGCGATGCTGGAATTGCCCATCGAAAGTCTGGCTGCAGACATCGCTTCCGAAGCCGAAGTGGCGAACGCCAACAGTTCACTGCGGTCAAGTGGCGCAACGTCACGCACAGCAAGGCCTGAGCTTTTGGCAGAACTTGCCACGCTGTCTGTGTAGTTTTGCGTTGCTGCTGAAAGCGCGGCACCGTTGCTGGCGCGGGCTGCTGAAACACCGTCCTGAGCGTTGCCGAGCGCTGTCAGCATGCCGGCATAGTCGTCGGCCGTTGTCGATGCAGAAATACTGATGTCACGCGAACCGGCGGCACCCACCAGGCCGTAGGAGGCGCCATTTCCGCCGTCATAGGACTTGGACAATGCGTCGCTGCTGGTGCTACCAGAAAGGTTCTTCAACTCACCCTTGAGGTCGGAAAGTTCCTTGTTGATTGCATCGCGGTCGGTAGCGGATGTGTTGTTGCCGGCAGCCGTCTGAACCAGCGTGGTCATTCTGTTCAAAATCTCGTTCGCGTTGCCGAGCTTGGCTTCCTCGGTCTGCGTCTTGCTAACGGCTTCCTGCACTGCAGTTGCTGCGGAATTGTCGGCCTTTGGCGGCAGGACTGGGGCTTGTTGCGATGTGTTGACACGCAGGTTTGAAGACAAGCGCGACAGCGAGTTGGCAATGCTGGCGTTGCTGCGCTGAAGATTGGCCTGCGTGTTCAGGGCAGCGAAGTTCGAAGAAATGCTAGGCATGTTGTTCTCTCTAAAAAGAATTGATGAAGTATAAGGTTTAGAAAGTGGCTTCATGCCCGGTAGTCCACGCTCGTCATTTGCGTGCTGTTGAGGGCAATATGCCCACCATCAGTTGAAATGAGTTGTAGTAATTCACTACAATTTTAAGCGAAGACGTTTTTCTTAAGTTTTGGACGTAAAAAATGCGGCAGAACGAGTCTAAATGGCACATCAGCCATGTTGGACCGTAGCAAAACGATACAAATCGCAACAAAAGGTGCAAAAATAGAGTTGCGCAGCGTGTGGCGTTTAAGAAAATATGCCGCGTTTAAACAAAGCCTGCTTGTTTAAGCCTATCGACAAGAGCTTCATCTGTGTCGTTACACAGTTCCAGCATGCCCGAATAGGCATTGCCATGGGTATGTGAAGCAAAGCCAAGTGCAGCCCAGAAAGCCGGTTCGGTTTTATAGCCTTCACTGCGCAGTGACATGATCTTTGCTTTGAAAGTCTCGCCGCCCAAAGCAAGCAACCGCTGTTCAATGGTAAAGTGTCGCCATCCTGCCTGCTGTTTTACTGGCTGCGGGCTGGCATAGATTTCAAATTCCCAGCCTTCCGCGTGAAAATTGGCAATCAATGGCCGCTCACCGGATACCCATTGCCAACAGCTGAAACCCGCGTGGTTGCTGTAGAGAGACACTATAGTGTCAAGAAACACGTCTGCGTCAGGCGCGCAGCACAATATATCGATGTCGCTGGTGTCGGTGTTCACACCAAGCGGCGGTGTGCCAGCCACATGCGGATCGTAAGCGATAAGATCCTCCAGAATGCCCAACCGTTGAATGGCATGGCTGTAGTGCGGCCGGTTCATGGTGGGTTCCAGTATTGTTGACCTGTTGACGTAAAAACACCGCGCCGGACTGTAAAAGACAGTGTCCGGCGCGGTGTCTTATCTTCATTCAACCTGTCTTATCAGCAGGCCTGCGCTTGCGGAAGGCGGCGGCTGATCTGCACCAGCGCCAGTGCGGCAAGGGCCGCCACACCACCGGCCACCGGCACATAGGCGTAATCAACCCCGGCATTGATCACCATGCCGCCAATACCCGCACCAATGGCATTGCCAAGGTTGAACGCACCGATATTGATGGAGGAGGCAAGCCCCGGCGCTTCAGACGCCGCCTGCATCACCCGCATCTGCAATGGTGGCACAATGGCAAAGGCTGCCATGCCCCAGATGACCAGCGTAATCGCCGCGCCAATATGCGTGCCCAGCAGCAGGGGCGACAGGAACATCATCAGCGACAGCAGCGCCAGAAACATCGAGGCGGCACCGGTCAGCGACCAATCAGCGGCACGACCGCCGACATAATTGCCAATGGTGAAACCAACCCCAATCAGCACCAGCGCAATGGTAATGAACCCTTCCGATGCGCCGGTCTGGTTTTGCAGGATTGGCGCGACATAGGTGTAAAGCACAAACATGGCGCTGGCACCGAGAACGGTGGTGAACAGCGGCAACAGCACGTCAGGCCGCATCATCACCTGCAGTTCACGGCGCACGTCAGGGCGTTTGCCGGCAGCACTTTTCGGCAGCGCAAGCGCCAGACCGCCCATGGTGATTATACCCAGCAGCGCCGTTGCGCCAAAGGCCTCACGCCAGCCAATCTGCTGGCCAATCCAGGTTGCCACTGGCACACCACCAATATTGGCAATGGTCAGGCCCATGAACATGGTGGCAACCGCGGTTGCCTGTTTTTCCGGCCGCACAAGGCTTGCCGCCACCACGGCACCAAGCCCGAAAAATGCACCATGGTTGAGGCTGGTTACCACGCGGGCAATCAGCAAGGTCCAGTAATCTGGCGCAAAGGCCGAGAGCACATTGCCAAGGGTGAAAATGCTCATCAGCGCAATCAGCGCCGTGCGTTTGCCAAAACGCGAAAACAGCAGCGTCATGAAGGGCGCACCCACCATGACCCCCACGGCATAGGCGCTGACCAGCAGCCCGGCCGACGGGATGGACACATCAACACCATCAGCAATAACGGGCAACATCCCCATGGGCGCAAATTCGGTAACGCCAATGCCAAAGGCGCCCACGGCCAAGGCAAGCAACGGCCAGTTAGGTCCGGTCTTTTCCATCATCATTCCTCGATCAAGGTATTTATCGCCGCTTGGGAGGAGGCGAAGCGTTTTTGAAAGCCAAATATGACAGGAAAAATAGGGTGATACACCGCGCTTGACAACGCGGTTTCGCGGCATCACATCTATGAACCATATTCACAAATGGACATGACTATGGATAACCGCGCTGGCGAGATGGATGTATTTGTGCGGGTGGTGGAAACCGGAAATTTCTCCGAGGCCGCCCGCCAGCTGAACATCACCCCATCCAATATATCCAAACTGATTGGCCGTCTGGAAGAACGGCTGGGCGTGCGGTTGCTGGAACGGTCGACCCGCCGCCTGTCGCTGACGGCAGAGGGCAGGCGTTATTATGAGCGCAGCCAAGGCCTGCTGGCAGAACTGGATGATATTGAACGTGACGTGTCACGCGGCGCAGCCGCCAGTGGCGGCGTGGTGCGCGTGACCTCCTCGGTCGGGTTTGCCACCGTGGCGGTAGAGCCGCTGCTGCCGCAGTTCTGGGCGCTGTACCCCAATATCGTGGTCGACCTGTCCTTGTCGGACGAGATTGTCGATCTCTATCTCGACCGGACCGATGTCGCCTTTCGCATCGGCAATCTGGGGGACTCCTCGCTTACCTCTGCCAAGCTTGGCACCGCGCAGCGCCGGGTGGTGGCATCACCGGCCTATCTCAGGGAGCATGGCGTGCCGCAAAACCTGCAGGACCTGAAAAACCACCGCTGCCTTGGTTTTAATTTTCGCCGCTCGAAACAGATTTCCGCACCGCGCACCAGCCGCCGCATCTGGGATTATTCGCCGGGCGCCATTCTGCTCGGCAACAACGGCGAATCCGTGCGGCGCATGACTGTCATGGGCATGGGTATTGCACAGCTCGGTGAATATCACATCCGGGATGAGCTGCGCTCCGGCGCGCTGGTGGAAATTCTGCAACACGAGGTGGACGGTGACACCGAAGACCTGCACGCGCTGTTCATGGGTGGTGAACGCCTGCCACACCGCGTGCGCGCCTTTCTGGATTTCATGACCCCAAGGCTTCGCACCTTTCTGGATGATGCCACGCAGACGTCGAGATAACAAAACGGCGCCTGAGAAGACGCCGTTTTTTGAGTTTAGATCAACGAAATCGCGTCAGACGGATTTGAACGTGATGACCGTCAGTTCAGATGGAACGCCCAGCCGCACCGCAAACCCGATCCACAGCGCCGTGCCATTGTTGACGTAAAGTTGCATGTCACCCACCTGATAACGGCCGGAGACAAAGCCGTTGTTGAACATGGCAACGATGCGGTCAAAACCCCAGATCATGCCACCATGCGTGTGGCCAGACAGCTGCACGTCCACACCCAGATCGGCTGCATTCTGCGCCATGCGCGGCTGGTGGTCCAACAGCACGACGACATTGTCAGGTGGCGAACCGGCCAGGGCCTTTTGCAGGTCTGGCCCTTCCTGGCCAAATGGCACGGCGCTGCGGTCGGTGACGCCAGCCAGTGTCAGGCTGGCCCCATCGCGCTCAATCAGCGTGTGCTGGTTTTCCAGCACCTGCATGCCCAGCGCCTTGAACTGCGCCATCCATTCCGGACGACCGAAATAATATTCATGATTGCCGGGAATAACCCACACACCGTCAGGCGCGCGCAGGTCGCCGAGCGGCGGCACATCGTTTTTGCGCGCCTCGATCGTGCCGTCAATCAGATCGCCGGTGATCACAATAAGGTCGGCCCCAATGGCATTGGCGGCGGTCACGGTTGCCTCGGCCCATTCCCGTTGAAACAGCCGGCTCAAATGCAGGTCGGTCAGCTGCACAAGGCGGTAACCGTCAAACTGCTGCGGCAGGCCCTTAATCTCCAGCGTCACTTCTTTCAGCGAAGGCACGCGCAGCGCCTGCGACACGCCGTAGCTGGAAAGCCCCAGCGAGAGTGCAATGATGATGGCACGTGGCGTCAGCGAAACACGCACCTGCCGACGTTTCACCAAAGCGATCAGCACGGAGATGATGTCGCTAAGCAGTTGCATCATTGCCGCCAGCACGATGAACACGAAGCCGATATTGACTGATATCATCACCGCACGCGGCACCTCGGGCGAAAACATGTTGCCGGTGGTAATGCGGGTAATCAGGTGATGCTGGGAAATAACCACCAGCGCCACAGCGACGATAATCTTGACCAACCGCGAGGTCGGCAGCGGCATGATGGTTCTGACAATAACGTAAAGGCAAAGTGCCAGTTTAAACAGATCAAACACTTGGAACAAAAGGACATCATCCTGAAAAAACAACTTCCGAGTGGAAGCAGGTTATGGATTCTCAAATTGGCTCGTTAGCCGGATAGGGCGTTTGGGCTTGCCGGTCACATCAAATTTTTATGACTGGCGTGTCGTGCTGTCGATCAGTGGGGTGGCTCGATCACTGTTGTTGCGTGTAGGTGGCAAAGGAAATGACGTTGCCATCGGGGTCTCTGATATGCAGATCCGTGCCGCCCCATTCCTGCCGGGTCGGCATTTGCGCCACGTCGACGGCTTGAGCCTGAAACTCTTCATACAGGCCATGCACATCAGTGACTTCAATCGTCGCCAGGATCAGGGATGGTTCTGTTGCCGCCAGCGCCGCAAAGTTTGGTGCACCGACATGGCGCAGGTGCAGGCAGGCCTGGCCGCGTGAAACCGAACCGTAAAATGGTGGTGTGCCATAGAGAAAATCCACCACAAAACCCAAGCTGTCGCGGTAGAAGCGGCTGCTTGCCGAGACATCACGCACGAACAGGATCGGCACAGCGGGTTTGAACAAGTTTTCAGGCATCAACATTTCCCCGTGTCATTCGCTTGCGGTCAGCATAGCTCATCTGAAGATGAATGCGAGATGACCTTCGCTGGAAACAAGAGCATGATCCATACTGGCCCTGTACCCCCGTAAAACTCTAAATGTTCTGGCCTTACGTGTTTTGGTCGTGGTGGCCGCGCTTTTGCTGTGCTTGACCTGTGACCTGACGTGAAAATTCGCAGTCGAGAAGGCTATGCAGATCAGTTGTTTGGTGGCAGGTAGAACGCTCGGAATTACCTGTCATGAGGCGCGCACTGGATGTTTGGTAGGCTTTGGCGAACCGTCAATTATTACCGGCATAGAAGTGAACTCTGGGCACTTCGCAGCAGTCGGGACTGGCCAAAGCAGCTCAGACCTGCTCCGCTTATGTTCGTTATGATGCTCTGGTACATGCTAGCCGGCGTCCCATTTGTTCTCATTATGCGCCTTTTGATCAATGGCGGGGTCAGCGAAGGGGTTGTTGTGGCCGTTATGAGTTTACCTGCCTTGGCATGGCTTCTGGCGGTAAGCCCGTGGTGTTTCACACTGTACTCTATCGCCCTAGAGATGAAGTGCGGAAATTTCCGCCCGGCCGAGGCCAGAGAGAAAAAGCTGCAGGAATGGATTGAAGCCTATCGAGTGAAGCGGCAACAGGCTTTGCCCTGACGCAGTCGCCCTTATGGAACCTGATAAAGACCAGGGGCAGGGCGTTATTTCAGCAGACGGAACAGACTTGCCATATAAGATTGCGCCGGTTTTCCCGCACTTGCACTTGCACTTGCACTTGCAGTCGGCGCTTGCTGCTGCGCGTCGAATGACCAGACCTGCCGCGCGAACTCAATTGCATTTTCATCTGTCACCACACAAAGACACCTTCACATTCCTGCATGATTGGTAAAACATCGTGCATTGATGTGCATATTTGTGCATGTTAATTCACGTTTGCGAACGATTCATCGTGTCATCCCACAGCAATGCGGGTGCAATTCCTTGTTCTGAAAGGCTGAAATCTCATCATGCGCATTGCCCATACCGCACTCTGGACCCGTGACCTCGATGCCGCCGCTGCCTTCTGGCAACGCTATTTTGGTGCAGAGGTGGGTGATGCCTATCACAGCAAGCGCCGCGAAGGGTTTGTGTCGCGTTTTCTGAAACTGCCTGACAGTGGCGACCAGATTGAGCTGATGACTGGCCCCTGGCTGCGTGGCCGTCTGGACCATGATCATCTTGGCTGGGACCACATTGCCATTTCGCTTGGCAACCGCACCGCCGTTGATGCACTGGCCCGCCGCTGCGTGGAAGATGGCTGCCTGATGTCTGGTCCGCGTTTGACCGGCGATGGATTTTACGAGGCCGTGATCATCACGCCGGATGGCACGCCGGTGGAAATTACCGAATAACGGCCGCAACCTTTTACCTTCGCCACCTCCGGAAACGTTGCAATTTCCTTGGCGAATGCTGGCGGCAGTCCCGGCTGCCGCCAGCACTTTTTTAAGACTGCAAATCCTGCTTACGGATGCCGCTTTTCAAATCAGGCCTTGGCATAGCTCGCCTGTCTTCCCATCGCGCCGTGAGCCCAAAGGGCAGGGCGCAAAGAGCGGGGGCGCTCACTGAACAGAGAGGGTAAACTCGCATTGCTGTTTGCCGATCCAGGCGGATCGCGTCAGGAAAAACGATACCTTATAGGAATTGTTGATCATGGTGGCTAACGGCACTGTTATCGGAAACTGCGCATATTTGGCGTAGTCGTGCTGGCCGGTGGTCTGTACTTCAACGCCGCAAATACTGTTATTGGCAGCAAATTTCAGCGTCACGGCTCTGGCGGCATCCGACGTGATGAGAAAGGATTTGGCATCACTGCCAGTGACGGTGCTTTTGAAGATTTGTGCTGCGCCGCCGCTAACCACAACTTCCGTTGCAGCCTCTCGTGCGTCGGCAGTCAGAGTATGCAGGGAAAGGGCCGCAAACAGGATGATTCGACGCATGGAGTTCTCCAGAAAATCCACACTGCGCAGATATCACCGCCAATAGCCAGTAAATTCGCGCTTAAGCACCTGTCATCGTCACATGTCAGAGAAAAGCCGCTCCGCCCGCCGCTCTCCAGCCCGGAACCGAGACAGGATTGTGTGGCGTTGGCCCATAAGGTCATCCATTGATCGCCCGTGCTTCTGGCT
Organism: Rhizobium sp. BIGb0125; assembly: GCF_024810055.1. Taxonomy (NCBI): domain Bacteria; kingdom Pseudomonadati; phylum Pseudomonadota; class Alphaproteobacteria; order Hyphomicrobiales; family Rhizobiaceae; genus Rhizobium; species Rhizobium sp. BIGb0125. The sequence goes on along the minus strand of NZ_JANUDV010000003.1, from coordinate 471,854 downwards.
CCATTGCAGCATCAGATCAGTCAGATAATCCACGTCGTCAAATTTGATCGGGGCGGACATCGCCATAAGGTCGGTATTCATAACATTTCCTGCCTGTTGCTGGTCATCTGTGCCGTGAACCTGTCAAGGCGGCTTATTGTTCCCGGTGTTTTCGGTAAATAAAACGCCCTAGTCAGCAGCCACGCAGTGGTGTGGGCCTCCAAACACACCGAAATTTTCTATTTTCTGGCCGCCAACCAGCGCCGGCTCACCCATAAGGGGGATTTGGCCGCGCCCGCCATCTGTTAGCGTTGGCCTCGCATGAAAAGGGGGCTTCCTATGCGTAAATTCATCACCACACTTGTTCTGTCAGTGGCATCGCTTGCACTGATGTCTACCACGCCGGCCTTTGCGCAAACCAAGGCAACACAGGCCAAAACCGCCAAGGCCAACGCCTGGGATGGCACATGGAGCGGCACCAGCAGCGGCGGCGGCAGAAAAACCACCGTGAAGATCTCCCACGGCAAGGTCACCTTCTGGACCAATAACGGTTTCCCGCGTCCCAAGGTCACCGGTTCCGTATCCGGCAACAGCGTCAAGCTGGATGACAACAATGGCTGGAAAGGCACCATGACAATGCAAGGTGAAGGCAAGGCCAAGATCAGCGCCTCCGGCATCGGCAACAACGGCAAACCGGCCCAAAACAGCGCGCTGCTGCGCAAGCACTAACCGCCAGCGAACAGCCCGCGACCTTCAATCCATTACCGACACCCGCCACCCCGGCATACAAACCGGGGTGGTGGCGTTTGCAATTTTTTGGGCCAAACCGACCCGCGAACGAGAGCCATTGGCATCACATCCGGTGTGCAGCGTTTTTGGTGACACTTTTTTAAGCGTAATTTCCGCAGATGCCTCGTATTGATGCAATGTTTAAGTGTGTGATCTTTTAGTTACATCTTATATTTCGGATGGGTGTAATATGACCCTCATGAAATTTTGGAGAGGGTTTAGTATCATGAAGAAACTAGCACTGAGCGCCGCATTCATTCTTGCAGCATCCTCCGCAATGGCTGCAGACGCTGTTTACGAAGTACCTGCAGCACCGGTGGCTGTTGAGCTGCCTGGCTTCAACTGGACTGGTTTCACGGTCGGTGTGCAGGGCGGTTACGGCTGGAACAACCATGACCTCGATTTTGGCGCAGGTGCGCCGTTCCCGGCTTTTGCAGCGGATTTTGACGGCGGCATCCTCGGCGGTTTCGTCGGTTATAACCACCAGATGGACAATAACTGGGTTCTCGGTATCGAAGGTGATTTCGAAAAGAACTGGGGCGACGACTCCCTGGCCCTTGGTTTTGGTGGACCTTCCATCAATTACGGCCTTGATTGGCAGGGTTCTGTTCGTGGCCGGGTCGGTTACGCCGTTGACCGCGCCTTGATTTACGGCACTGCCGGTTGGGCAATCGGCCGTGGTTTTGCCGAGGTGCCGGGCTTCGTTGCCGAGCAGAAAGAAACTTTCAACGGCTTCACTGTTGGCGCTGGTGTCGATTACGCCTTTACCGACAATGTCTTCGGCCGCGTTGAATATCGCTACACCAATTTCGGTGACAAGGACTTCACCTTCGGCGGTCTTGGCGGTGGCACAGTCAATTCCGACCTAGACCAGCACGCCATTCGAATTGGTCTCGGTATCAAGTTCTGATAACTCCACACGGAATAACAAAAAGCCCGGGCACGTCCCGGGCTTTTTTGTGTTGTGGCTGCGTGATGTATGGCCATCAGATGGTGGCGCGGAGGGTTAGAGTGGGTGTATATTCCAGCTCCTTCGCAAATTCAAACACCCCTCACAATTATGTCGCAAAGCTGAGTAAAATTTGGCTTGTATAAATGCCGCCATGCTAGTCGATAACTACGGCGGTTACTTGTAGTTTTCACGCGAGCGGTGTATCCGTTCCCAATGCAACCAATTACATTATTGTTTTGTGGCTGATATATACACCGATTTGAAATACTCCAAAAATTTCTAATGTTTTGAAATATCCATAAATCTATTTCTTGTTGCCCCCTTCTTGCGCAGGGTAGTCGACAAAATGAATATTTTCGAAAGAAGCCACCAGTGACAAGTAAAATGATCCGATTTCTGGGGAGATTTCTTTCCATTGCGTCGATGGCGGCGTTTGTTTCTGCAGTTTCGCCGACACTGTCCGCCTTTGCCATTGACACGCCTTCTCTCTGGTTAGGGTTGGTAAATGAGAAGACCCAATCATTAGAATGGCCTGGAAGTGGCTTTGAAATCATATTCACTGGAAAGGCTGTGTCAGTCACTCTTGAGGATTCGGGAAAGAACAGCCTCGTAGTTGAGAATGATGGAAAATTGAGCAAGTTGCAGCTTGCGCGCGGCAAGAAGACCTACCAATTTGTCGCGGATGGTGGCGGGCAGCAGCATACGTTGAGGCTTATCCGTAGAACCGAAAAAATGTTTGGTCCGACCACACTGTCATCAATCAAAACGGACGGTACGCTCCTCCCGGGAAAAAAAAGAAACAGGCAGATACTCGCCATCGGAGACTCGATCTCAGCCGGATACGGTATTGAAGGCAGCGATCAATCCTGCAAGTTTTCGGCGGATACTCAAAACCAATATCTGACCTACCCAGCTGTCGTAGCCAGAAGTGTCGGCGCAGACATTACGACCATAGCGACATCTGGCATTCGTGTGTCGCCAAAGTTCCCTTCTGATGTCACGACAATGCCGTTTGTATTCCAGCAGGCCGTCCCCAAGGGACGGGTCTTTGATGTCGTTATCGTCAACTTGGGGACGAATGATTTTTCGGAAAAGACTAAACCAGACAATTTTGTCAACGCATATGCTGCGTTCATGGCTGTAATTCGCGACCAAAGCCCTGATGCGATGATCTACGCTGCCTTGGGTCCGATGCTGACCGACAGTCAGTTTAGCGAAGCCAGCGCCGCAATTGAAGCCGCCGTTAAGCTACGACACCAACGGGGTGACGGTAAAATCAGGTTTCTTGCCCTCCGCACGAAAGCAAAAGGGTTTGGTTGCAACTGGCATCCCAATGCGGAAACGCACGCACGTCTTGCTGCAACACTTACCAAAACATTAGAGCACGATTTGAACTGGAAACGAGATGCGGCCAATTGATATGAACGAACTTCAAACACCGCCGCAGGCTCGGCCTCAACTGTACTCATTACAGGTCTTACGATTTGTGGCGGCATTTGCTGTCGTGCTCTTCCACTTCGGAAGTGGCTTGACGGTAGAATACAATCTCAGCACCAACTATTTTGGTATAGGTGCCGCCGGGGTCGATATCTTCTTCGTCCTGAGCGGATTTATCATTTGCTACTCTGCCAATCCAGCCCGCGGCCCGATCTACTTTTTCCGTCGTAGGATAGCTCGCGTTGTGCCGCTTTACTGGCTGCTGACTTTGGGGCTGATCGTAATCGCCCTGTTTTGGAAAGGCCTTCTCAATTCCACCGTCATAGATGCTGAGTCTGTCATAAAATCATTCCTTTTTATTCCTTTTGAGAAATCAAACGGCATGATTCAGCCGATCTTATTTCTCGGGTGGACACTTTGCTATGAGATGTTTTTCTATCTTGTTTTTGGAATCTGCTTGCTGGCAGGCCGCAATGCATCATGGTTTGCTTCCGGCATTATACTGACGCTCGTGCTCATCGGACGAATTTGGCCAGAAGGCTCCGCGCCCTGGCGGTTCTACACAAACCCGATACTGGTCGAGTTTGTCATAGGGATGCTCATTTACAACGCCTACATGAGTTCCTCGCGCCTCAAAGCCGGCTCGAACGTGGTTGCGGTTTTGTTGCTCGTCGCGGCACCTGTATTGCACACATTGAGTACTAAGTGGGCTGGGCCAGGCGTAATCACGTCCGCCATCTTCGCGGCGACTATAGTTCTTGCATTCCTTGTGGTCCGAGTGGAAAAAAGCAACACGCTAATGTTCTTTGTTCTATTGGGTGATGCGTCTTACTCACTTTACCTCATCCATCCATATACCCTGCAGTTCCCTGTAAAACTACTCGGCAAACATTTGAGTTTCGAACTGCTGACACTCGTACTGGCCGCAACGACTGCGCTAACTGTTATCGTTTCAATCTATGTTTTCCGATGGATCGAGAAACCTGCACAAGACATCTTGCTTGGACGATTTAAGGGATTCACCAACCGTACCAGTCTCCAAAGCGAGACTCCTTCCGCGTTGGTTTAGCTACCGGTCGAATGACACGAAACTGTAAGTGAAAAACAAAAGCCCGGGCACGTCCCGGGCTTTTTTTGTTTGTGCGAATGATAGAGGTTTTGACGATAAGAGAGCGATGGAGCAGTCGTACGCGCTAAAGCAAACGTGAACCAAATTGGCTGGCTATTGCACATCATCTATGTGCAGTTGGCTTTTTTGGAGAGTTTTATGCGCAAAAGCCTCATTCTGGCGATCGTCTATTTGCAATTTTCGCCCGCCATGGCGCGCGAAGCCAATAGGGAAATCAGCATTTCTGACGGTGGTGTGGAGACGGTTTCGGGCGAAACCAGCAACGGGCAGTCAAGCACATTCATTATTACGCCGACAACCTCGAGAGCGCTCAAAATCAAGCTTGAAGCAGAAAACGGAACCTGCGCCGTTGAACTGCAGAACACCCGTCTGGTCAGCTACAGGAAGTTTGCAAGGTTTCCCATCACTGTGCCGATTGCCGGAATTGCGGGGGAGCCAGTCAAGTTGGCGTTCTACCCGACCCGGTCTGCTCTGAACGCCAAAGATGACTGCGCATACACGCTAACCGTCGAATAGCGTGCAAAGCGTGAACGTTGGTGTTTCGCAAGGCCAGCCGCGTCCATGCGCTCTGCTTTTCATTGCCGCAGTGTGTGGGCCGCGCAGGCGCTGCTGAAAATAAAGAAATCAGTGAGTGGACATACCCACGGGTGGCGCTTACCCTGCCACATCGTCAGCAACCGAAAATGTGGGCGCTGATGACTGAGGGTTGTTACGTGCTCTTGCCTGCTGAACAGGAGCGCGCAACGTGAAAACCTCGTGCACTTCCATTCCCGACATACACAGTAAAATAGCGGACGCAGCGCAAAAGCGTGCACGGTTCCTCGATATCAAGTCTCGCCGCTTGCTTGTCCTGTCACGATTTCGCTCTGGCGAAAGGCATCCACAAACGCTTTACGGTGGCCACTAATGGCGGGCAACCCGGCGTCGCCAGATCATCTCGATGATCCCGGTCACTTCGATGACCGATGGTGGCGCAGGCTTTTGTCCTTGGCGCATGCCTCTTTGGAATGGACAGTCGTGGGAAAAACAGGATGTGTGATGACCGACGGTTGATGGACGCCATCCACAAGCACGCCGACAAGGCGGATGCAAACCGGCTGCACTTTGTGGATATACGGGCCGTGGCTGTGACCTTGCACGCGCGTTTCGGTCACCGCAGTGAGGCTGATATTCTCGGCCAGTTGACCGATGTTTTCGAGGCGAGGGGACTGTTATGGCAATGACCGGTCACAACGTCGCAGCTGGCCAACCAGCCGCTGGCTGTTTTCGCCGTCAATGCTGTGGTGTTGTATCTGCGCTTTTAGGTCCCGCCCAACAACCTTGGCCGCTTGAAGGTGACCTCATGTACGGCGCCCAAGCCCAGAAACGGCGCGTCATCCGCATCGAAGATCGGCCGTGCGCGGGCGGCGATGATTCGGGTCGTTCCGTCGGGGCGGATGACCTTGTAACGCTGGTCAAACAGCGCCTTTTCGGTGATGCTGTCCATGATGGCGCTGGCTACCCGGTCTCGCATTTCAATGTCGATGCGTTCGAGAATATCCTCGATTGTTACGCCCTGCGCACCCACTTCGGCTGAAAACCCATGATACCCAGATGTTACCTCATCCATGATGAGCCTGTTTTCGGTGATACTCCACATGAAGTAACCGACCCCACCTTCGACGCCTTCACTCTCTCCCACACAACCCCCGGAACATTTGTCATGGAATCAGGAATTTAACTCTTACATTGTTCTTCGCTTTATGAGTGTGGAATAATGTAATTCAAGGTGGGGTTTTAAACAGCTTTACCTCCGCGCCAAACAAAACCAGGCGCAGGGCGTTTGCCGCGTGGCTTTGCCCATCTGGCGAAACTAAACCGCTCTCTGTTACCCAATCTGGGTGATTACATCAGGCCCAGGTCTCGTAAAAACTGGCTTGGTGACCCCTCGAGTTCCCTGGAAATGATGGAGAGATGATGTTCAGCCTGCTGGCCCGCCTGTGCGCAATCGCGTTTTTAACTGTTGTCACTACGCCCAACATATCAGTCGCGCAGATATGGCCTGAAGGCGGCATGAGCTTCGACCAGCTTCAAGACATCCTTTTCAACCATCCTTACGCGCAGTCCACGCCGGAGTGCAGACGATACAAGGCAGATAAAGATAACCTCTATCGCCTCTGCGGTCCGGGCGGACCTCGATACGGTGATGCTGCATACTGCAAGGGCCTGATCAATGCAGGCTCCGGTCTAATAGATAGTTGTTCCGATGCGGTTGATGCTGAACATAAAAGACAGGTCGCTGCCAAAGCCAAGGCGGGACAAGGTTCCTCACAGAGCACCGCAGAGGTTGGCCAATGTGTTGCTTTTTCAAAGGTGCAGGAACGTGACAGCTTTGGTAATCCGTCCTGTGGTATTCGCGCTGAAAACAATTGCAGCGTTGCCACGCAGTGCCAGCTGGAAATGACCGGGGTTGATAGTCAGGGCAGGCGGCATCCGTCGCGCCAGGCCATCCATCTGCGTCCGGGCGAAACCGGTGCCAGAACCATCAACAATGTGCTGGCCTGCGAAAACCTGCAGGGGCAATGCAAACCGTCGACGCAATAAGGCGTGAGGTGGAATACGTCACACCGTTAAGATGGGCGGCGGTTACCCGATCAGCATACGTAACAGACCAAACTTGCGGGGTTTCTCGGCCGTCGGTTGCTCGTGTGCGCCCTTGGACCAGGCTGTAAAGTCCGTCACGAAAATGCCTTGCTCATTCCAGTCGTCGGGAAACAGATCGTGGCGGACAAAGGGAAAGGCGGCTTGCTCTGGCCATGCCACCTCAATCATCCGGTCATTGTGCTCTACGATGCAATGTTTGGTGTAATAACCCGCGCCCTTCGGCACCCATCCATGGATAACCGTGCCACCGTTCCGGCGCACATAATCTGCTGCGGCCTCATGGCAGTTGGCGCGCTTGCTGGGCGCTTCTGCAGGGTCATACTCACGGGGAATAGTCTTTCCCTGATTAAATGCTGCTGTTAAACGCTCAGCAAAGTCACTCATACACCACTCACTACTATACCGAGTGTATGTGCCTAGAGATTTGCAATCACCTCGTCAAACTGGCTTTCAATTTTGGGTTAACGCGAAAGGGGTAATAACGATGTATTGTATGAAAGTTTCGTTTTGTTTCGAATTCGCGTTAATTATACCAATAAACAGCTATTGTCTTTGTCATAAACTATCTGGTAAAGTTGTTTTATATATTGTGAGATGTTTTGAGGGATAGCATTTCAGCAGGCTTGGAACCTCGGCCATTCATCTGGTCGAGGTTTTTTTTTGGTCTCAACATCAGCCAATAGTTGAAAATATTTGAAGTATATTTTTATTACTTGTGGTTGTTATGAGCATCGACCGCGTTGCTGTCATTTTCAAGCTAAATACAGCAACTTTTCTCAAGTTAAGCCAGGTATACTGCGGAAAAGTGGCGCTGCGGCCAGCACATCAGCGCTTATCAAGCTGTTGCACGCTCGTTTGCCTGCGCAGCAGCGCGGCCAGCAACAGGCACAGTGCCGTTGCCGGCATCAGCGCATGCAGAAAACAGCCATTGATCAGCACAGTCGTCGCAGCTGCTACCATAAGCGCCTCTCCGGCCAGCGCTCTAAACAGCCGGTAATGGGAAAACATCAGCGCACTTGCCGTCATTTCCAATGGCGGTTCCGGACTGTTTTATCGGTGTGGTTTCGCTCACATCACGCTTCGCGGTATTTGGCGACATCGGCCTCGGTGATGGTCCTGATAATGCGGGCCGGGTTGCCGCCAACCAGTGACATGGGCGGCACATCGCGGATAACGATGGCGCCAGCGGCAATCACGCTGCCACGACCAATGGTCACGCCAGGCAGAATTTGTGCGCCAGCGCCAATCCAAACATCGTCCTCGATCGTCACTGGGTAGGCATATTCCAGTCCCTTGTTGCGTCGCTCAATATCCAGCGGGTGGCCGGCGCAGCAAATATGCACATTGGGTGCCACAAACACGTTGTTGCCAATGGTCACCTTGGCGCAGTCTAGAATGCACAGATTGACATTGGCGTAGAAGTTTTCGCCAATCTCGATGTTGTAACCGTAATCGCAGTTGAACGGCGCTTCGATGTGAAATGCCCCTGCGGTTCTGCCCAGCAGCTTGCGCAGGATCTCGCGGCGCTTTTCCAACTGGCGCGGCGGCGTGCTGTTAAATTCAAACAGTGCATCCTTGGCGGCGTGGCGCTGTTCAATCAGCCCGGCATCATTGTTGGCATCATACAGCAAACCGGCCAGTGCTTTTTCCATTTCGGTCATCGGCTGTTCCTTATGCAGAATGAGACACGGCTTCATCTGTTGTGGCCAGCTTGCGCGGGCGCACCGCAGGTGCTGCCAGAATGGCGCACAGCAACAGCGCCAGCACTACCAGCATGGCATTGCGCAGGCCAAAGTTTTCGCCCAGCAGTCCCAGCAGCGGCGGGCCAACCAGAAATGCGACATAACCGCCAATGGTGACGATTTTCACCCGTTCTGCGGAATTGGCGCCGGAGTCACCGGCCGCAGAAATGGCCACCGGAAAACCAAGCGATGCGCCAAGGCCCCACAGCAGCACGGAAGCACCGGCCAGGATCGGATGGTCGGCAAAAATCACGCACGCCAGACCCAGCGCACCAAACACCGCGCTGGTACGGATAACCGCAGAGCGGCCAAACCGGTGCAGGAAATAACCACCGGCAAACCGGCCAAAGGTCATGGCCGATGCAAACACCAGAAACACCAAGGAACCGGCCGTTTTGGAAAAGCCATGTTCATCCACCATCAGGATTGGCAACCAGTCATTGGCCGCACCTTCCGCCAGTGCCACCGCCAGCACGATCAGCGCAATAGCCAGCAGGCGCGGGTCACGCCAGTAATCGTCCTTCGGTGCGCCTTTCGTTTCCACCGTCTGGTTTTTGTCGGTCTTGGCGGTGCCTGCGGGAATATGGCGTATGAAATAGACAATGGCCGGCACGATGAAAATGGCAATGGTTGCCAGATGAACCTCGACAGGCACGGCCAGCGCATTGGCGCCCAAGCCCACCAGTGCGCCCAGCACCGTGCCAAGGCTGAAACAGCCGTGCAGCGTGTGCATCACCGCCCGGCCGGATTCCCGCTCCACCATCGCGCCATCAATATTGACGGCAATTTCGGCCAAGCCCATGCCCAGCCCAAAACAGGCCAGCCCGACAGAAACGACAATCGGCTGTGCGGTTATGGTGCCAAGCGCCATGAAGGCCACACTGCTGGCCACCAGCCAGGTGCCGGCCAGCATGACGGCGCGGGTGCCAAACCGGCCAACGGCAAAAGCAGACATCAAAATGCCGCTCATCGACCCGATAGACAGACCAAGCAGAACCAGACCCATTTCAGCAATCGAAACATCAATCCGGTCGCGAATGGCAGGGGTGCGCGTGACCCACGAAGCCATGGCAACGCCGGGAATGAAGAAAAAAACAAAAAGTGCGAAACGTCTTTGGTTAAGCGATGGCATGATAGCTCTTGGTCCGTGAACGAGACCATGCGTATATGTACGTGCGTACACAAAGTCAAGAATTCGAGATTGGACATGACCCGAGAAAAAGCCCCAGCCAAAAGCCGCCGGCCTGCCAATGACCCGGAAAGGCGGGAAAAAATCATAACAGCGGCGCTGGAAACAATCGGCCGTGTTGGCGTGGCCGATACCACCCATCGGCGCATTGCCGAAACGGCCGGTCTGCCGCTGGGTTCACTCACCTATTATTTCTCAGGGCTGGATGACATTATTGCCGCGGCGTTTCGCCAGCTGTCCGTTCAGGTGTCGGACCATCTCACGCAGATCATGGTGGCTGCGCCAGACCAGGCTGCGGCGCGGACCGCGCTGGTAGATTATCTGTGTGACGACGGGCCGGTGCGCACCATGGACCTTATTCTCAGCTTCGAGCTTTATGCCTATGCCTCGCGCCGCCCACTTTTGAAAACCGTCATGCTGGACTGGATGGCCGCCAGCCGCCGGGCGCTACAGCTGCATTTCACCGTGCAGCAAGCCAATGCGCTGGACGCGATGATTGAGGGAATCACCATTCACAACGCCATGAACCCTAAGATGTTGGATCAGCAGCATATACGGCTGATTGTCGAGCGTCTGTCGACCTAACCAGCGCGAGAATATTTGGCTGCCAGCACGCCGAAAACAGGTTGTTTCAAGGTTATTTTGTTGGGTCGTAAACGGTTATTTAGAAAAACGAAATAGTGTTGTGTTAATTTCGATCAATCGGAAGGCTGGTTCGCAGTCCAATACACGCCGTGTGCAGATTAGCACATACGGGTGTTTCGGTGGCGGCCGTGTCGTCAGGTAACGTGGGAACGAAATTCTTTGTTTACGCAGCAGCAGTTGGCTTCCATCCTGTCTTCATTGCCAGACCCGGCGTTTATTCTGACGCGCAGTGGTCGTTACGCCGCAGTGTTCGGCGGCAAGGACGTTCGCCATTACCATGATGGCAGTGGTCTTGTCGGCATGAGCATGTTTGACGTGCTGAAACAGGAAAAAGCCCAGTGGTTTGCAGACGAAGTGGCAAAGGCACTGCGCAGTCGCGTGTTGCATATTGTCGAATATCAGCTGTGCGGCAGCGACGTGAAGGGCAGCGGCGATGGCCCTGATTACGCCATCAGTTTTGAAGGCCGCGTTCAGGCCCTGGGTTTTCCGGTTGATGGTGAAGACGCCGTTGTCTGGGTGGCCAGCAACATTACCGAAAAAAACGAGGTGCAGTGCAAGCTGCGCCTGCTCAGCGAAACCGATGCACTGACCGGCCTTTATAACCGCCGCAAGCTTATTGAAACGCTGGATGACCGTCTGGCCATTTTCGAGCGGGAACGCGACCAAACCTCGGTGCTGGTGTTCGACCTTGATAATTTCAAACGCCTCAATGACGAAATGGGCCACCATGCCGGTGATGCGGCGCTGGTGGAAATTGCCCGCCTGTGTCGCCAGAACCTGCGCCAAAGCGACATGATTGCCCGTTTCGGTGGCGACGAATTCGTCGTCGTCATGCCCGGCACCCGCAAGCCGGACGCACTGGAAATTGCCGAACAGCTGCGCAAGAACGTGCCAATCACCTTCCGCCAGAACCTGCGCTACGAATCCACCATCAGCGGCGGTGTCAGCGAATTCGGCCTGCCGGACCGGCTGTCCAGCGAAATCCTCAAACGGGCGGACGAGGGGCTGTATCTTTCCAAACGCGCCGGCCGCAACCGGGTGTCTGCGCTGTAAGCACGGTTTGCTTGGGTGTGGGCTGCCTTTCCAAACGCGTCGGCCGCAACCGGGTGTCTGCGCTGTAAGCGATTGTTTTTTGGGCGGGCGTTTGGCTCACACCTTTCATTGTTTGACGTCGACGTCACCTCCAAACGCTCCTCATTCCTGTCCCTGTCACAGGAATCCAGGCCAGCCCAAGTCCTTGGGCTGAATAGACTTTTCCCGCCGCGCAGACGCGCGACGACTGGATGCCTGTGACAGGCACAGAGAAGAGGGAGGTCGTGGCACCCATTGGGACACATAGTAAACGTGTTTGATGAGGTGAGGCAGCGCAACTCGCGCCTTACCTCTACCCTTGTGGGAGAGGAAGAAAAATCATCATCTTAGCTTGCTAAGTGATAGATTTTTCAGGTGAGGGGTTCCTGTACTTACACGGTATCTATCCATTCTACCGTCTGGCCCCAACGCTGCCCCAACCACCCTTCATTCCTGTATTCGTTACAGGAATCCAGCCGTCACGCGTCTGCGTGGCGAAAGGACTCGCCCCCCAAGACGGGGGATGACTGGATCTCTGTGACAAGCACAGAGAAGAGGGAGGTCGTGGTACCCATTGGGACACATTGCAAACGTGTTTGATGAGGTGAGGCAGCGCCACTCGCGCCCTTACCTCTACCCCTGTGGGAGAGGAAGAAAAATCATCATCTTAGCCTGCTAAGTGATAGATTTTTCAGGTGAGGGGTTTTGCCATGCAATATCACTCACACAACAAAAACACTTGAGAATCTATCCGGTTTTTCTCAAAGCTACGCGCCAACATCACTTATGGGGCAAGGGCAGAGACATGGCAAAAACGGCGCTCATTATTATCGATATGCAGATGGACATGCAGCAGCGTATCGATGCCGGGCGCGACCATGTAAACGGTGAAGCGCCGGAGAAGATAACCGCGCTGGCGACCACATTTCGTGCCAAGAACCTGCCGGTCCTGCACATTCGCCACGCCGAGAGTAATCCGGCCTCGCCATTTAACCCAGGTGCCCCGGGCTACCAGCCCATGCCATGCGGGAAAGAGGTGGACGGCGAGCCTATCTTCGTCAAAAACACCTCGTCCGGTTTTGCCTCAACGGATCTGGCCGAATACCTGCGCAGCAATGGCATCGAAGATTTGGTGGTAACAGGCGCAGTCGCCGGTTTCTGCGTCAATTCCACCGTGCGCGCCGGCGCTGACCTTGGTTTCAACATGACCGTGGTACGCGACGCTGTGCTCGGCTTCGATCTGCCATCGGCGAACCTCTCCGCCCAAACCATTTTTGACGTAACCATGGCCCATCTGGAAGCCGACTTCGCCCGTTTCGTGGATGCGGAAACCTTGCTGGCTGGGTGAGGGGAAACTCGATGCTAAATTTATGGTTTTGTTACGATAATTTTACAATCAGTGGGTTAAGTCTGCTGCCAATAATCGTTTCGACCATGGCAGAGCGTTAAATGTCCGAGAATTTTGGCAAATCCGTCCGCATACACCTCGTTGAAGGCAATCCTCAGGGTATTCTCACGGCGGAGATCATAAACTGGACTGGACACATTATTACTGCGCCGCGCTCTAAACTAGCCTCACTGCTGGCACGGGACGAGATGGGTAAGGCTGGCGTGTATTTCCTGTTGGGTGTCGATCCTGACAATGACGGTCAAAACGTCGTCTACATCGGTCAAAGTGAGAATGTTGGCAGACGTCTGACGCAGCACAACAAGGATGAAAGAAAGTCGTTCTGGGAAAAGACCTGTCTGGTCACCAGTAAGGACCACAATCTGACCAGTGGCCACATAAAATATCTGGAAAGCCGGTTGATCTCGGTGGCCAAGGCGTCCGGTATGGTCAGTATCACCAATGATACTGCGCCCGAGCCATCAAACCTTCCGGAGGCCGACCGGGCAGATATGGAGTACTTTGTTGCGCAACTGCGCATTATTCTGCCGTTGCTCGATTTCGCTTTCCTGCGCGAAGTACCCACCATCAAACGGGACCTGCCCAAGCCAGCCACAACAGCAATTCAACCTCCATTGTCTCCAGTGTTCGAGCTTACCAGCGAACGCATCGGTTTGACCGCCTCCGCGCAAGAAATTGATGGGGAGTTTACGGTTCAGCAAGGCTCATCATGTCGCTCCGCATGGGAAGGTACTGAAAGTCATCACTATAGAAACTTGCGGGCAGCCATTGAGCATCAAGGTAAAATCGGTACCGATGAAGCGGGGCGCTGGGTATTCAAAGAAGATGTGACTTTCGCCAGCCCGAGCGCTGCTGCAGCAGTCATATATGGACGGGCTGCTAACGGCCGTACGGCATGGCGTGTCCGGGGGACCGGGGAAACATATGATCAGTGGCAAAACAGAACGTTGCCACCGGTGCCAGATGCGGCTGAGTAAAAGCGGCACAGATTTCATTGTCTGGCTCCAACATTAATCCCAACCGCTCCTCATTCCTGTGCCTGTCACAGGAAGACAGTCCAGCCAAGTCTTTGGGCTGAAAAAACTTACCGCCTAGCAAACGCGCTTCGACTGGATCCTGTGACACTTACAGTCATGACGTGCCGACTGTTGGACCACTCTAGCTTGCCTTATAGCGTTCGCAGGAGATATGGGATGATTGACGAAATGAGAGCTATTGCGCCAATAGCAGCAGCAATTCTCGCAGTTATAAGTGCTTTATGCGCAATTTGGGCTTGTTCGACCGCTGCAACTGCTTGCGCCTCCGCTGCTGTTGCTGCACGTTCTGCCGCGGTCGCCGCGCGTGAAGCTGTGGATGCCATTTCCAAATGGGACGTACTCTGAAAGGATGTGGCTTCGTCCTCTTTGGATTTCAACCAGTCCAAAGTAGCTGGCATGAAGTTATCGGGCCACTTGCCAGCAGCAATAAGGGTTTTCACTTGAGAAACGCCCTGTTTTTCAAGCTGGGCGATGATGGTCTTTCGGCTTTCGTTACTCTGGAAAAACATTAGTAAGCGCCTTTCACCGCAGAATTACCTTTAAGTCTCAAGCGAACAGAATGCGACACATGAATGAAACCTGCAAGCGGTAACTCGATACTACACGTCACCCACAGTTGAACACTGAGAAGAGTCAGGTATACACACAACGCTTGATGCGTCGGACGGCCAAAAAGCCATTCGCTCCCATTCGAAATCACACACTTTCACCCACCCAACGGATCATAGTCCATCTGCGCGCGGGCAACGGCCTTGTCATACACAATCGTGCCATCCGGCAGCATCACCGGTTTGGGGCTGCGTGTTTTCTTGGCCACCGGCTGGGTAAAGGTCAGCGCCAGCGCGTCGCCCTCATTGGGCGATGGAATGCCGCGCGCCTTCATGTCCTGTTTGCTTTCCAGCTGGATCTTGCCGTCCATGCGCGCCACGGTTTCCGGTCCGACAAGGTCTTGGTAAAGCGTTTCATTGTGCGGATCGATTGCCCCGCCAGCCTTGATCCAGCGTTTCATCTGGCCCCAGATATAGGCGCGGATGTTGTAATAACCGGGGTCGATTGTCTTGGTTGAGCCGAACCACACCAGCTGCCAGTTGCGGCCCATGGTGGTGCCAGCACTGACAATGCCGGTGCCATAACCGGCATCCACAAACACCGCATCGGCCTGATATTCATCCTCAAACCGCGCCACCAGCATGGCCACCTCCACATCATTGTCGTTGCGCGGAATGGTGGCCAGCCGTTTGGAATAAAGCCCTTGCCGCAGCATGATGACAGTCGGGTCTTCACCCGTCCAGGAGGGGTCCACGCCAATGATCACGGGCGCAAAGGCATATTGCGCCGGCCGCAGATGCGTGGTGCGCGCCCGGTCCAGATCATCAGCGGAAATGAACTGCATGGCCGATTGCGATGGAAACTGCCCGCGCACGCGCACCTTCACATAATCGCTGTCTTCGCCATGGTCATCGACCATGCGCTGCAAAAACTGCTTGTTGGTGCCGGGCACCGTGCGGCTGTCAATCTGCCGTCCAATCCAGCGATGCCGAAACCGGCGAAAACATTCGCGAAAACGACCGCTGTTGCGCGTCGGGTTGCCAAATACCACCCAGATGATGATGGTGTTTTCATCGGTCAGCGCGCCCTCGGCCACCTCCCACACCTTGTCGTGGATTTTTGAGGCCTCATCAAACAGCAGCAGAATGATCTTGCCCTTGTTGTGCAGGCCGGCAAAGGCTTCCGTGTTGTTTTCACTCCAGGAAATGAAATCCTGCCGCCAGCTTTCGCCACGCTCCGGGTCGCGGCTTTTAATCGCCATGGCCTGTACATCAAACCAGTGGGCGGTAATCGACATGCGAAACCACTTGCCAATTTCCGGCGCGGTTTTGGTGCGCAACTGCCCCTCGGTATTGGCTGTCGTCACAATCTTGCAGTCTTCAAAACACGACATTGCCCAGTTGGACAACATGCCCATGGCGGCAGATTTGCCAATGCCGTGGCCCGACGCCACCGCTATTTGCAGCGGCTGATAACGGCTTTGCGGGTCCTGCAAATGACGGGAAATAACCTCGTTGATATCGTCCTGCCAGCCACGCGGCCCGTCATACCCCTGCAGCTCTCCCACGCCCCAGTCCCAGGCCAAACGGCTCCAGCGTTTGGGGTTGAACTGGCAGGCGGCAGCCAGCGTGATGATCTCATCATCGGGGTCAACGCCCGGGTCCATATCATCCGTCATGATAAGTGTCTCCTGCTGGGGATATGGGCGGGAAATGCGCGGAAATGCCAGCCAATGGTTGCTTGATTAGGGCAAGTTTTACGGTGGTAAAATACTGTTTTAATATGGTTTTTACAGCGGTGCGCAATTTATCTCCAACTGGTGATAAGCGGTAAAACAGCATGGGTTTTACCTTGGAAAAAGCGGGATAGTGATGGCGCACAAACCGGTCATGGTTTCGCCTCGGCATCACGCTTGCGGGCCCGCTCCAGCCGGTCGGCCAGTGATTTCAGGCCACGATGTTTCACCACATCCTGAAACGCGTTAACGCGCACATGTTTGCCAATCATTTCCAGGCGGCGGGTGCGGTCCACCAGCTTCAGTTTTTTCACATGGCCAACCAGCTTGCGCTCATCGCCACGGCCTTCATAAACCGCGGTAATTTCCACGTCGGACACCAGCCCGGTGCGCCACACCGCCGGCCAGTCCTTGACGGGCAAAAGATCGCCATTGTCATCATAGAGGTCGGCTATGTCTGCCTCAGCCTGCTCGGCCAGCCGCGCCAGCACCCAGTCGGCATCAACGGCTGGCTGGGGTGCGGCGATTACGGGTTTAGCGTCCACCCCTATATCCGGCACGACCACCTCCGTTGCGACTGTTTCCGCTTCTGCTGGCAAGCCACTTGTGGCAGCGTCTGCGCTGAAGGCATCCGCGCCGAAAATGTCGGCCTTCTCATCATCGGAGAATATCGATGCCGACAGTGTCTCGCGGTCATCACCATCATGTTCGGCAAAACCGGCCTGATCAGCCGTCACATTTTCCATCGGGTCGCACGCCTCTTTTGGGCGGCAGTATTAGCGGGCAGATGGTTGTCGGTGTGAATGGTGGTCCTGTGTTGTGCTGGTTGCAAAACCCCTCACTTGCGATTTCTAACACTTGGGTACGTTGCCCCAAGATGTTGAAATCGCTTTCTCTCCCACAAGGGGAGAGATGGGTGGGCGCCGCGCCGCTTGCGCCCCCTACCTCTACCCTTGTGGGAGAGGAAGAAAAATCATCACCTTAGCTTGCTAAGTGATAGATTTTTCAGGTGAGGGGTTGGGCTTGCCAACCCAAAACCCTCAAACCGCTGCTTTGTAACGCAGGTGGATAAGCGGGTAGGGTCGGCCTTGGCCGTCATGGGTGGAGCGGCCGGTGCGCTCAAAACCCTGATGTTCATAAAAGCCAAGCGCCTTGTGGTTCTGCTCGTTAACGTCGGTCGTCAAGGCCGGATGCTCGGCTACGGCACGCTGGATCAGCGCTTTGCCAATGCCTTTGCCGTGCTGATCCGGGTCAATGAACAGCGCCTCCATATGGCCGTCATGCAGGAACATGAAACCCAGCGGGGTATCATTGTCATGAACGGCCAGTAGCAGGCTGATCTGCGGGAAAAATGTAACCAGTTCCGCTTGGATTGCATCGCGATCGTCAGGTGCGAGAAAATCATGCGTGGCATCAACGGCACGGCGCCAGATATCCATGATGCGCGGCAGGTCGTCTTTAGTTGAGAGGCGAAAGTGAATCATACCCTCTCAATACTGAGGCTTAGGCGGCGGGTAAAGATGACGGCCTACGCCTTAGTGCCCAAGAGCCTCGATGATATGCCACGCTATCGATGGCACCCATGCTAAAAACGTCCCGACAATAAGACCGGCAAGGCCAAGACCGATAGCCCCGCCAATGCCATGCGTATGCAAGCCCATATAGGCGCCGGCAAGTGTGGAGCTGGGGATGATGAAGATGCACCAGCATGTGTGGAGAAAGGTTTCGATACGTTCGAAGATACCCGGCTTCTTCTGGTCCATCTTAAACCTGTGGTGACAGCGCGCCGTCGGCACGCCTGATACTATGCAGGTAGTGGTGCGTTTTGTGGTTTAAAGAGTTGTTTGAAAAATAAGTTGTGTTTTTGAGTTGTGCAACCTGTCTTCTCTTTGGGGGCTGGTGATGATGAGGCCTCGGAAAAACCCCTCACTTGCGATTTCTAACACTTGCGGCCGTTCGCCCCAAGATGTTGAAATCGCTTTCTCTCCCACAAGGGGAGAGATGGGTGGGCGCCGTGCCACTCCAGCAAGTCAGCTCCCATTGAGACATATGGCAAACAGTGCTGGTGAAGCGAGGCCGCGCCACTCGCCCCCCTACCTCTACCCCTGTGGGAGAGGAAGAAAAATCATGGTCTTAGCGACGCTAAGTCATAGATTTTTCAGGTGAGGGGTTATGTACTTCACCACCAGCGCTCGCCACCCCACCACAAATCCTTGCCCCACCTCACAACCCGCAGTAAAGCAGGGCAAACCGCCGGAGCCTGCCATGCCAACCGATCTTTCCAGCCTGACACTAAAAACCCTTGATGGCAGCGAAGACCGCGCAGTGTACACCGCGGCACGAGAGTTTTGTCTTGAGATGATCCGCGATACCTACGCGATTGATTATAACCCCGTATGGCACGCCGATCTGGATTCCCTCGTGAAACCGGCGGAAGAAAACTGGTATAGCGCGGCAAATCGTGGCGCGTTCTGCGTGGTGTATGATGCTCAAAACCGGCTGATTGCCACCGGCGGCCTGCACGCATTTTCACGTAAACCAGGCACGGCCAAACGGCTGGGTGAACGCTACCAAAACCACGACGAGGTCTGCCAATTGGTGCGGGTCTATCTGCGGCCGCAGCTGCGCGGGCAGGGGCTTGGCACCCGCATCGTGGCCCTGCTGGAACAGCGCGCCGCGCAGCTGGATTACGCCACCTCTTATCTGCACGCCGATGCACTGGCGGACGCGACTTTGCGCTTCTGGCAGCGCTGCAATTACCGGGAATTTGGCCGGTTTTCTTACCCCGCCAATGGTCGCACCGACACATCGGTCGATTTCGACAAACCACTTCCGCCAGCCTGAAAACCCGGCGTAGCTTGCACCCCGCCGGGCATCAACAAACCCCGCCTCAGTGGCCGGGGTGCAGCGCGTCGTTCAGATACATGCAGGTCAGCATGGTGAACACATAGGCCTGAATAACCGCCATCAAAAACTCCAGCGCGGTAATCGCCACGGTCATCATCAGCGGCATGATGGCGCCAACCACACCCAGCGCCCCAAAACTGCCCAGTGACACCACAAAACCGGCAAACACCTTCAGCGTTATGTGGCCAGCCAGCATGACAGCGAACAGACGCACCGAGTGGCTGACCGGGCGTGACAGATAAGAAATCAGCTCAATCGGAATGATAATGGGCGCCAGCACGGCAGGCACGCCCTCCGGCTTGAACAGTTTCAGAAAGCCAAATCCGTGTTTGTAAAAGCCGTAAAGTGTGACGGTTAGAAAAACCATGGCGGCCAGCCCAAAGGTGACGATGATCTGCGCCGTCACCGTAAAGGCATAGGGAAACATGCCGAGCAGATTGGCGGTCAGAATGAACATGAACAGCGTGAAAACGAAGGGGAAAAAGTGCATTCCCTGTTTGCCAACATTGTCCTTTAACGTACGCGACACAAACTCAAACACCATTTCCGCGCTCGATTGCCAGCGGCTGGGCACCAGCTGCCTGCGGCCGGTGGCCAGCAGCAGAAAACCGGTGGCAAGCGCAACCGTCAGAAACATTGAGGCCGAGGCATTGGTGAAGCTGATGTCCACGCCACCAAGGCTGATCTCGACGATTTTTTTGATTTCAAATTGTTCAACAGGTCCGGCCACGGGGCTTCCTCTGTGCTGCGGCCATGGCAGGGCACACGCGCAATTCGCCAGCGCCACAGCACTGCCGGGCGCGCGCACACTGCGGACCAATGATTTGAATAAAAGGGGTGAAAATGCTCATGCGGGCGGCCAGTTTCCATGTTGGAAAAAGGGGCCGTCCCCGGAACGTTTCAATGGCACGGGTCGTCCCGCGCGCTGGTGTCTTAACCGCAGAAGGGGCAGATTGCAACGGCCATTTGCCCCTGATGCCCTAACGTAACCTGCGCTTACGTAAGGCAGCGTTCATGGCCTCACGCGGTAAACAACATCAGCCCAAACACCGCAAACAGCAGCATGTGCAGCAGCCCTTGCGTGGCAGAGGTGCGGTGGCCAAGATAGGTCAGTGCCGTCAGGCCAATCGTCAGCGCAAACAGCACGGTTTCCACGGCGGAAATGCCCAGGATGACCGTCTTTCCAGTCAACAGACCCACCGTCAGCACGGCCGGCACCGTCAGCCCGACGGTGGAAACAAAGGCACCGAGGCAGAGGTTAATCGCACGTTGCGTTTCATTGTTCAGCGCCGCTTTGACGGCGGTGATCGATTCCGGCGTAAACACGATAATGGCAATCAGCACACCACCAACCGCCACCGGCGCGCCGGCTTTCACCACGCCGTAATCGATGATGATGGCGAGGTCATGCGCCAACAAAACGATGGGCAACATCAGCGCCACCAGCTTTACCGCATGGCCAAGGTTTTTGCGGGTATTGGCGGCGGAATTGGCGTCGTCACCACCCGTTGACCTGCGTGGTGCCTGCGCCAAAAGAATGGACATCTGCCCGGCCTCCGGCTGCATGTAATCGCTGCGATAACGGCCCATTTGTAGCGCCAGAAAACCGCCGTAACCGGCCACCGTCAGCAGGCTGATCATGATGGCCTGCGCATTGGTAAAGGTGCCGTCACGCGCGCCAATCACATTGGGCAGCAGCAGCGCAATGCCGGCCAAAACCAGGATCATGCTGATGAAGGTTATCGCGCCCGGCGCATTATATTCCTGTTCGCCATAGCGCATTGCGCCTGCCAGCAGGCAGATGCCGGTGACCAGGTTCATGATGATCATCATCACGGCAAAAATGGAATCGCGGCCGATTGTCGGGCTTTCGCCCGGTCCCATCATCACGGCGGCAATCAAAATCACCTCAATGGAGACGATCGACAGCGTCAGGATCAGCGTGCCATAGGGCTCGCCCAGTTGGTGGGCCAGTTCATCGGCCTCATGCACCACGCCAAATGCCGCCATCAAAATCGTGGCAAACAGCACGGCAAAACTGATGATGGCAACCGTGGTGGACATGTCAGGGCCAAGCAGCGCGTGGAACTGCAGCTGAAACGCCGCAACAACCGCCCATGCAATGATCAGCTTGGGCAAAACGCCTTTGGTCAGGGTGAACCGGGAAAGGGAGGGGATACGTGGCATGTCATGCGACCTCTTTTGGGGCCGTCCCCGATCACACAATGCCGCATCCGGGCCGTCCCGGAGGGAGCAACAACGCTGTTGCTGGCGTTCACCTAGCACATTGGGGTGTTGAGGTCCAGCTTTGGGCATCCTGCCTTTACCTCTACCCTTGTGGGAGAAGAAGAAAAGTCATCACCTTGAGCTTGCTAAGTGATAGATTTTTCAGGTGAGGGGTTCTGTTGTGCATCACCCAGACCCGCCGTCGTCCTCGGGCCTGACCCGAGGATCTAACCACATCTCCGCAGACGAAACGGATATGGCTGGCGTGATTGGATCCTCGCCTCAAGGGCGAGGATGACGTCGATACAGATTGTAAGATCGCGTTTCTTGCCGAAACAGTCGCAACACCCAGCCCTCATTCCTGTGCCTGTCACAGGAATCCAGTCGTCACGCGTCTGCGTGACGGAAAGAACCATTTCCACTCAGAAGCCGACAGTCGACGGAGGCGCGCTTCAATCGAAGCTGACTTCTTGAAAGAAGGTCCAGATACTGATTACACTATCCGCGTGTTTCGATGTGCTGTGAAGTGTCAAGAGAATTGGATTTTCAGCTGGCATATCCATGGCGATTCTCGTCAAGATTATGCGGCTGCCGTCTTTAACGTTTTTGGTTTCCGTGTTGGTATGAAGCCTGTTGTTCATATCTCTTATGAGTCTCGAAGAGTCTTCAAATTGTTCCTTCATCGCCTCGGTATTCGAGAAGGGGCAATCGGTGAGGCACGCAAATCGATCCCAGTCGCCAGTCTTCGCTGCTGAAAGGATATCGGCGAGGCGCTGTTCTTCTGTTTCGCTGATCTTGATCACTGGCTTTTTCCGTCCGTCAATTTGTGTGCAGAGCCTTGTGAGCCTTCCAGGCGTCATCACCTCCGCGTGTTATACACGTATCTATAGTGTGTTGAGTTAATCGGAGCACCTGCCGTAGAGCGCTTGTTCGCATCTTTGCATGACCTGCAGCCTCCCGCATTTGCCCCATAACCCATTCATTTGTGAGCAATAAAGCCATTGTTTTTTAACGCTAAAAATCACTTTGGCACACTCAAACGCCGGAACAGGGGTTTTCCCCCTGCGCGATTTTCAAAACGCTAACCTTTGTGGCTGAGTAAATGGCCTCGGCTGGACTGTTTCGTTTGGGAGCATCCGAAACTGTCAACATTAGAGGGGTAGCTAAATCAATGTCCGCAGTTCTCGCGCCTGAAATTCAAACTACACAACCAACGCCGACCTATCGTGATGGCATTGTCATGCCACGCGACGAAGAAAAGCGTGTTTTCATCAATGGCGTGGAATTTAACGCGGAGCGTATCTCCGGCCGGGTTGTCGGCTCCCGCGTCAAGCAGCACAGCCAGATCTATACAAAACACCACAACAACTACATGGCCAACGGCGACAACCACGTTTATTCCACGGTTCAAAGCGAACAATGGGAAACCAGCGAAGTGCGTTTGCGCTTTGAAGATGGCAAGGAAAAGCTGTTCAAGCTGCCATTTGCCGTCAGCGTTGGTGAAGACGATATGATGAGCGTCATCAGCCTCTACCGGCTGAAGGGAGATGGTTATACGGTCGCCGCCCAGAACCATAATATCAGCCAGCATTTCACCTATGACCGCAATGGTTTGCAGCGCGTGTGTTCCATGCTTGGCATATTCAAACCGCAGGTGTTCCTGACCAACAAGTCGTATGTTGTTGCGCTGGCGCTGGTTGCGCTTGGCCTTTACGGCGTGTCCAGCAGCATTCTGCTGGCGGTGATTGGCGGCTTTGTCCTGTCGGGTTTTCTGGTTCTGGCCTACCAATATGTGGTGGTGCTGCCCTATGTGCTGGCCGTCTGGCCGAGAGTAAACCGCCAGCTGCAGGCGTTTTTCGACGATTTTGATACGTGGTGACACGCCACGTACGGTAAGGTTTTACGGAACCCGGATGGGCTCCGTAAAACGCTCAGACGTGTGGGGGTTACAGAGGCATCAACCAGCCGGCCGTCAGGCCCAGAATGACGAGAGCGCCCACCACGATGCGGTAGATGACGAAGGGCATGTAGCTCTTGGTCGACACAAGTTTCAAAAACACCACGATGACGGCATAACCAAGCAGAAACGCCAGCAAGGTTGCAAGCGCCGTTGGTCCTGCTGCAACGGGTGTCTCCTCTCCCATCGTCTTGAACAGTTGGTAGAAACCGGAGCCGAACACCGCCGGAATTGCGAGAAGGAAGGAATATCGGGCCGCAGCTTCGCGCGTATAGCCCATCAGCAGACCGGCGGTAATCGTGCCGCCAGAACGCGACACACCCGGAATAAGCGCCATGGCCTGCGCAAAACCGAATATGATGCCGTCTTTCCATCCAAGCGAACGAAGGGTGCGGGTTTTGCGACCGATGCGGTCTGCCACGCCCAAGGCTATGCCGAATATGATCAGCATGGCAGCGGTAATATAGAGATTGCGCAAGCCATGCTCGATGTTGTCCTTGAAAAGCAGGCCAAGGATGACGATCGGCAGGGAACCGACAATCACCAGCCAGCCCATCCGGGCATTGTCTTCATCATAAGCGCCCATGCGAAACACCTGACGAAGCCAGGCAGTCGCAATGTTCATGATATCCTTCCAGAAATACACGATGACTGCTGCTTCGGTACCAATCTGGGTAATTGCCGTAAAGGCAGCGCCGGGATCTGCCCCTGATGGCAGAAACTCACCGGCAATCCTGAGATGCGCACTGGAGGAAACCGGAAGAAATTCCGTCAGTCCCTGCAGCAGACCAAGAATAGCAGCATCGGTCCAACTCACACTCATCAAATAACCTTTCAAAATTTGCTCAAGAAAAAAACGGTGCCATTTTCAATTTCGTAAAGCGAAGCATTGGAAACGGCGATCAGTCATATCGTTTGGATTGTTGAGAATATGTCCGCAGGCTTGCAATAAACCGCATCCGTGCAGTGTCTGTGCGAAGCACAGCCCGGACATGGAGATTGCATCTTATAAGACCTGAAGATCGACTGGGCCAGACACAGGAAGAGTAAAATCCAAGCCGTTATTGCATAGCCGATGTTCCCTTCTGAGGGAGCTTTGATGATGTTCCGCTTACAGGGGATGTCACAGGCATCCAGCCGTCGTCGCGCGTCTGCGTGACGGCACGACCTTCTCCCATCCCCAAGACTTGGGCTGGCCTGGATTCCCGCAACAAGCGCGGGAATGAGGGTGGTCGGGTTGCCACTCGCGCCCTTACCTCTACCCTTGTGGGAGAGGAAGAAAAATCATGGTCTTAGCAACGCTAAGTCATAGATTTTTCAGGTGAGGGGTAAGTCACCTTATCGATGCTCGTCTTGCTCAAATATTGCGCCAACCGACCCTCATTCCTGTGCCTGTCACAGGAATCCAGTCGACGCGCGTTTGCGCGGCGAAGGAGTCTTTTCAGCCCAATGACTTGGGCTGGGCCTGGATCTCTGTGACGAGCACAGAGATGAGGGGGAGTATGTGGCTGCCACTCGCGCCCTTTCCTCTACCCCTGTGGGAGAGGAAGAAAAATCATCACCTTAGCTTGCTAAGTGATAGATTTTTCAGGTGAGGGGTTCTGCCCTGCCTCTACCTTTGATGATGGGGCGGCGGTTCGTAACCGGGCCGCAATGGTTGTTAGACTCTCCGCAGAATAGGGCGTATTATCGCCCATCGTCAGCAACCGAACACGTAGGCGCTGACGACTGAGGGTTGATCTGTGCTCTAGCCTACCGGACCGGAGAGAGGCACATGACCATCCCCTCCATTGAAAATCCAGTAGTCCAGTTTCACCTACGCCCCTTCCTCACCAAGAGGGTGGCGCTCTATACATCGTCCATGGAAATGCGTCAGCGCATAGTTGAAAAGACAATTTTCAAGGCGACGAGCGATCCCTCCATCTTGCAGGATGATTCCATCGACATAGCGCTCGCACGGTTACTGCACGAGACCGCCGTTGTGGAGCTAAAAATAAGCAAAAGCATGTTCCAGCCCGGTCCGATTGGACATCAGCTTTGGCAACGGGAGGGGTAGCAGTGCAAAATAACCCTGTACGCCACGCCGCGCAGGTGGAGGCCGGTGAACTTGAACTGCTAATCGACCTTTTTCTTGTGTGGTGCGAAAAAAACGACCGAAACGCGGAAGAATTGCTGCCACATTGCAGTTTGATTTTGCAGCGCTATCGCAACGGCGAAGATACCGCTGACAAGTTGTTCGCTGATTTGTGAGGAACGGATTGCGATAACAAAAGGCCGCCTTGGATCACTCCAGGCGGCTTTGTTTATTTGCGATCAGATGATGTTGGGGTGGCTCGTTCAAGCACGACAATACGCTGACTTATGAGTCGACAGCCTATTTAGTTCTGGCTAAAATAATCCTTTAGCAGCGAATAATGGAGGAGCATCATGGACCCTTCGTCGCGCAAGGATAGTCGTTTTGAAGTGCGACAGGCTCTTTACGATAGAGCATCCCTATATACGTCAAATAGGTGGAAGAAGCGAAAGATTGCCGACCGAACTTTGGAGGCGGCCGCACTTGATCCGGCGCTCTTCGTTCAACCTGATATCGAAACCGCTTTATTCGAACGCCTGCATGAAATCGCCAAAGACGAATTGCGAACAGAGAACTAAACCATTCGATTTATCAGTGGCTAATCCTACGTGACGCGGCTTGCGAGGGATAGCAACGGCAATGCAATGCCGCCTTGGATTAATCCAGGCGGCGTTGTTCTGTCATGCGGGTTGCGCCGCCAATCTCTTTCCGCAGTTTGGGCTGTCAAAACTCCACAGCCGCCCATCCTCGTGGGGGATGGGGTGTCGAGTTGGGGGAGAGTTTCCTGCCTACAGGCTTTCGGCAAAATTGTGTGGACCCGGTGCACGAGGCGAGGTTGTCCTCAACACTCTGCTACGCAAATCGCCCCTACATTTAGTCGTGGCGGCCTGGGAGCGGGTCCTTACGCTTCTAACCTCATGTGGGCTTGAAGCAAGCGGACGCCAGTTGACGCTCAGTGTCCCTTGGTTGCCTCATCCTTTTTAGCCTGATCGCGGTGCCACTTGATGGCATAAAACATGCCGATGCCGAGCACTATGATCTTGAACGGGAAGAAGATGTAAGGAAACAATTCTACCCAAGAACCGTCAGACATTTCGAGTACTTCCATTCTGTTGCTTGGAATTGTCTATCCGCAAGGATAGCGCCCACTCGAAATGCGCCTCCGAAGCCTTCGTTGCAAGATATAAGGAGCGGTCTTTTTGACGCACCCCTCGCATGCCGCGCGCCAAACGCCGGTAACTCTGCACGATGGGGGTGGAGGGTTGATTGTGCCGGGGCGGTTCTGTCTGTGTCATCGACTGCCTAAGTCTGAATATCTGTCGCTGCCTCAATCTCCTCGAAAATACGAATCCAGCTGCGTGCGCCCTGGCGCAGGCGCTCGCTGTCATAGTGTTCGTCAGGGGCGTGGATAGCATCGCTTGGCAAGATGAAACCGATGACCACGCATTCTGTCTGCAGTGCCTTGCCGAGCTGTTCAACCAGCGGGATGGCACCACCTGTTCCGCGCAAAATGGCCGGGCTTTGCCATTCCTTTTCAAGGCCGCGGGCCGCCGCTTTCAGGTAGGGGCTGTCTTGCGACAGCACCACCGCCGAACTGCCACCGTCACCCTCGAATTCAACGCTGCAACCTCTCGGTATCAACCGTTCTACATGGCTGCGGAATTGCTGGCGGATTGCCTCTGGCGATTGTCCGGCCACCAGCCGAAACGACAGCCGCGCCGTTGCCGACCCCGGCAGGACGGACCGTTCACCCGGGCCTTGATTACCGCCGGTAATGCCATTGATATCGACAGTTGGGCGGCCCCACATCGCTTCAATCGGCGAGTAACCTTCCTCGGTAATGCCGCCGGTCAGATCGACATCGGCAAACAGTTCCGGTTGCCGGGAAAGGTCCTGCCACTGTTGGCGTATGGTGTCCGGAATATCGTGAACCCCATCATAAAAACCATGGATAGTCACACGGCCCTTGTCGTCATGCAGGCCTGCCAGAATGCTGCTCAGGATCCGTATCGGGTTGGCGGCAACCGCGCCGTAATGTCCCGAATGCAGATCCGCATTGGGCGCACGGATCGTGACACGTTCATGCACCAGCCCTTTGAGCTGGGTGGTGATGGCCGGCTGGGTGGCGGTCCACATCTCGGCATCACAAATGAAGGCGACATCACAGGCCAGTTCATGCCTGTGTGACTCAATGAAGGCCGGCAAGCTGGCAGATCCGCACTCTTCCTCGCCCTCCAGCAGCACGATAACCTCTGCTGGAAATTCGCCATGCACGCTTTTCCACGCCCGCAACGCCTCGATGAATGTCCACAACTGGCTCTTGCTGTCCGATGTCCCGCGTCCATAAAACCTGTGGATGCCATCTTCCTCAATGATTTCAGGCGCAAAGGGCGGGTGTTTCCACGCGCCTTCATCACCCACCGGCTGAACGTCGTAATGCCCGTAAAACAGCAGACGCGGTTTTTTGCCGGCTGAAGGGCTGTCAGTCGAAGCCGTAAAGGAGCGGGCAAGAACCACCGGGTGCCCCTTGGTGGCGATAATATCGGCCGCAAGACCCATCGACGACAGTTCATGTTTCAGCCATTCGGCTGCCCGTTCAATTCCGGGTTTGCCGGAAGGGTCGCTGGATATCGACGGGATAGAAACCAGTTCAAGCAATTTGCTGAGCGTGATGTCAAACCTGTCGTCGATATCGCGCAGCACGTCTTCTGTTCTTGGCACGTCTTTTCCTTCCAGCAGTGTTGAAATATCGCGTCCGAAATCAGCCATGACGGGCCGTTTTGAGGGATGTCTCGCTTGTTGTGCCGCTGCACTTTGCGTCAAGGAAAGCCAGCAGGCGGGTCACGTCCTCCCAGAGTTCGTCTTCATCTTCCAACCCGATGCTGAGGCGCAATATGATGTCGGGACCGCTCCAGTCGGTCGCACTGCGAAAACCGGTGATGGACATGGGCGCGGCAAGGCTGCGTGTGCCGCCCCAGGATGCGCCAATCGCAAACACCTGCAAGCTGTCAAGCGACGCCGCGACATGGCTCGATGCCTCTGGTGTGAAAACGATGCTGAAAACACCGCTTGAGCCGAGAAAATCCCGCTTCCACACCGCGTGATCGGCGAAAGATTCCAATGCAGGATGAAGAACCTGCGTCACCAGAGGATGGCCTTCAATCCTGCGGGCAAAATCCAGCGCAACCCGCTCTGAATGGCGCAGGCGCACGCCAAGCGTCTCAAAGCCACGCAGCACAAGCGAGGCATCATCAGGAGAGACACCGATGCCCATTCTGCCGATCAGCGAACGGATCGGTTTGATCAGGCTGTCATCGCGTACGGTGATGGAACCCATCAGCACATCGGAATGGCCGGATACGAACTTGGTCAGCGCCTCGGTAACGATATCGGCGCCATGCGCCAGCGGTTTGAAATTGAGCGGTGTCGCCCAGGTGTTGTCGACACCGACCAATGCACCATGCTCATGGGCGATGGCCGCGATGCGTGGCAGGTCCAGAATTTCCATCGTCGTTGAACCGGGGCTTTCGCACCAGACAATCCTGGTGGTTGGCCGCATTTTGGAAGCGACATCGTCAGGCGAACGGGGATCGAAGAATTCCACCTCGACACCAAGGCGGCGCAAATCGGTTTCCGCCAGATCACGCATTGGCGGGTAGGCGGTATCGGCAATCAGAATGTGATCACCGGCCGCCAGAAACGGCAGAACCGCCAGTGCATTGGCCGCCTGGCCCGAAGGCGTCAGAAATGTCCAGGCACCTTCCTCAAGGCTGGTCAGCTTGGCTTCCAGTGTCCGGGTGGTTGGCGTGCCGTAAAGGCCGTAGGAATAGCCCTCGTGGCCGCGTTCCCCACGCGATGCATAGGCTGCGGCGTCCTTGAAGACGATCGTCGAGGCGCGGTGAGTACCAATACCGAGCGGCGTAAAACCTTCCGTTGGTACTGCGGGCGTAAGGACGCATTGGGTGAGATCGTTCATGGCAAGGCCTTTCGGAACAAATGCTGTGCGTTTGCGGAAATCAATTCCGAAACGGGGAAATCTGCGCTACTGCTATTCGTAAAAGTTATTGATTGTCGGTGGAGCTGCTGGTGAACCTGAGACAGGTGGAAGTCTTTCGCGTGGTGATGACCAATGGCACGACGGCGCGCGCTGCCGAAGTGCTTCACGTCTCCCAGCCCGCCATCAGCAAGATGATCCAGGAACTGGAGCGTTCGCTTGGCTTTGATCTTTTCAAGCGGATCAAGGGGCGCTTGCAACCGACCCAGGAGGGGCAGTTGTTTTTCCGCGAGGTCGAGCAGGCCTTTCTCGGATTGACCCATCTTCGCGGCGCGGCCGCCCGTATCCGGGACTACGGTTCCGGAGAAATCCGCATCGCCTGTCTGTCGGCGCTGTCGACCAATGTCCTGCCGCGTGCGCTTCACGCCTTCATGTTGGCCAATCCAAATGTTGCCGTCACATTCCAGGCCCGCATGTCGTCCAACGTGCGCGATCTGGTGGCATCTGGCCAATTCGACCTTGGCATTGTTGCAGACGAGATTGACCGCACCGGTGTGGAGGTTGAGGAATTCGCCCAGTTCCGGGTGGCCGTCGCATTGCCCAGGGGACATGCGCTTGAAGCCCTTGAGGTGATCCGCCCGGTCGATCTTGCCGGCCAGGCCTTTGTTGCACTGGCGCCCGAAGACACCACCCGGCGTGAAGCGGAAATCGCCTTTGCACAGGCGGGCATTACTGTCCGCACCGTGATGGAAACGCCGTATTCGACGACGATCTGCGCCATGGTGGCCGCTGGCATCGGCGTTGGCTTGGTCAACCCGCTGACGGCTGAACCTTACGAAGGCCATGGATTGACCCTGCGACCCTTCGAACCGGCACTCCATTTCAGAACGCTGCTGATCACGCCGCCCAATCGTCTGCCGTCCACAATTCTGGAGGACTTCATCCGGGTGCTGCGCGACGCGATTTGAGTGCTTTGGCCTGGTCATGAACATCGCGGCCTCACAGCACCTTGGAGAGAAAGGCGGCTGTGCGCGGGTTTTGTGGGCTGGTGAGCATGGTGCGCGGATGTCCTTCCTCGACGATCTGCCCTTGATCCATGAACACGAGATGGTTTCCCACTTCCCGGGCAAAACCGATTTCATGCGTGACGACCACCATGGTGATGCCGCTGCGTGCCAGATCCTTGATGACATCGAGAACCTCGCCGACCAGTTCCGGATCGAGTGCGGAGGTCGGCTCATCGAACAGCATCACCTCAGGCTCCATCGCCAGTGCGCGAGCGATCGCCACGCGCTGCTGCTGTCCACCGGAAAGCTGCGTGGGATAGCGGCTGCCAAACCCATCCAGCCCGACACGTCTCAGCAGATCATCGGCCTTTTTCCCGGCCTGCTCGCGTGACCAGCCCTTGACGTGGCGCGGACCCTCCATGACGTTTTCGCGGGCAGTCATGTGCGGAAACAGGTGAAAACGCTGAAAAACCATGCCCGTCAGGCGGCGTTGTGCGGCGATCTGTGCCGGCGCGAGCGGGTGAAAACGCTCGTTGCGTTCGGTAAAACCCTGCAGCTCACCTTTGACAAACACCCGGCCGGCCGAAATGCTCTCCAGCTGGTTGATGCATCGCAGCAGCGTTGATTTTCCCGAACCGGACGGACCTATGGCAACGCAAACTTCGCCACGCCGCACGCGCATGTCCACACCCTTCAGCGCATGGACGGGACCATAGAATTTGTGGATGTTCTGCATTTCAACGCAGAACTCTGAAACATGTGCGTTCATGGTCTACTCCGCCCGTGTCGGGTGAACGGAAACGCCTTTACCGAAATGGCGTTCGAGGAAATGCTGGCCAACCATCAGCAGGCTGGTGATGGCGAGGTACCAGGTGCCGGCAACCAGCAGCAGCGGGATTGGCAGATAAAGCCGGTTCGAAATGGCATTGGTCGCAAAGGTCAGGTCGAGCGTAAACGGGACGGCAAGCACCAGCGATGTCATTTTCAGCATGCCAATGGTCTCGTTGCCCGTCGGCGGTATAATCACCCGCATCGCCTGCGGCATGAGAATACGCCACCAGATTTTTGCAGGTTTCATGCCCAGTGCCTGCGCCGCTTCGGCCTGTCCACGATCAAGCGAGTTGAAACCCGCCCGGAAGATTTCCGTGAGATAGGCGGACTCGTTGAAGCCAAGGCCCAGAATGGCCGCCATGGCCGGCGTGACAATATATTTGGTTTCGACGCTGATGACCTCGGGGCCAAAAGGTATCGCAAGGCTGAGATTGGGAAACAGAACCGCAAACAGACCCCAGAACAGCAGCTGAGTATAGATTGGCGTTCCCCGGAAGAACCACACCCAGCCATAGGCAATGCCCCGCAAGACGGGATTGTCACTGTCGCGCATGATTACCAATAGCGCAGCCATAACGATCGCAACGGTCATTGCGACCACGGTCAAAATCAGCGTCCAGCCGACCCCCCGTATGACCTGTGGGGAAAACAGATGGGTGGCGTAAACATCCCAGTGGAAATTGGGATTGACCGAAACAGCCTGCGCGATCTGCAGCGAAACAACAGCCAGGATTGCAATGGCAAGCCAGCGGCCGGGATGGCGACGCGGCACGACGATGTTGCGCGTGACGGTCGCCTTTGCGAGGGGAACCGGCGTAAAGCCGGCTCCGATATTATCGACATCAGTGGCCATCGGTTCAGATCTTCACTTCGGGATTGACGCGCGCCTGGTCAACGATCACCGAACCCACACCCCAGGTGTCGAGCAGCGCCTTGTAGGTACCATCGGCGATCAGGGCGTTGATGGTGTCGGCGATCAACTGCGTCAACGCCATATCGGATTTGGCAACGGCAATGCCGTTTGGACCATGCTTGCTTAAGGCACCACCAGCCGGCTTCATGGTCTCAAACGCACCGTTGGACTGCTTTGCCGCATAGCCGATACCTGCCTCGCCAGACACGGTGGCATCTGCACCGCCAGCCGCAACGCGGGTCAGCGCTTCCGGCTGTTTGGAAAACGGCAGAATGTCGATTTCGGCCTTGCCTGCGGATTTGCAGAGCTCGTTTTCAGCAATCACTGCCTTTTCATGATAGCTGCCAGACTGGATGGCGATCTTGCGGCCGCACAGGTCAGCAGGATCGAACTTGGCCGGGTTGCCGGCCTTCACCGCCCACATGCTACCCGTATCCGCATAGCTGACAAAATTGACGGCTTTCATGCGTTCATTGGTGACGGAAAACGCCGAAACGCCAATGTCAAACTTGCTGCCAAGGGCCGGCAGAATGGCTTCAAAAGCCGATGTCTGGAAATCGATCTTGACGCCGAGCTTCCTGCCAATGGCATTGGCAATATCGACATCAATACCCTCAGGCGTCTGGCCATCCTTTTCGCTCAGAAACTCCCAGGGCGCATAGGCCGTATCGGAGCCGATCGTCAGAACGCCGCTCGCCTTGATTTTTTCCGGCAATCGGGCGGCCAAACTGTCTTCAACCTTGATGGAGGAGGTGTCGAAACTCTGCGCAAGGCTCTGGCCGCTGAGTGACAGAACAGCGAGTGCGGCAAACACCGGCAGATGAGTAAGTGTCTTGTTCATTTTGTTCCCCATGTTGTTTTGCGACGGATTGAGTGACGCTTGGGAGGATCACTGTCATCATCCGACCATGACACTATGGGACCGGCAAAACAGTCCGTCCAATAATAAGATCGGGCCACTCTATTCGCTGAGGTTATTGCTTGCGCGACCGCGCGCCACAGTGACCGACGGCAGTATCATGCCCGCAGCGAGCACAAAGGAGAGGGGAGGTGGGGCGGCACTCGGCACCTTTCCTCTACCCCTGTGGGAGAGGAAGAAAAATCATCACCTTAGCTTGCTAAGTGATCAATTTTTCAGGTGAGGGGTTAGTCAGCTGTCGATGCTCGTCTTGCTCAAATATTGCGCCTACCGATCCTCATTCCTGTGCCTGTCACAGGAATCCAGCCGACGCGCGTCTGCGCGGCGAAAAGGCTTCTTTTCAGCCCCAAGACTTGGGCTGGCCTGGATCTCTGTGACGAGCACAGAGATGAGGGAAGTTGGAGTTGCCCACTGAGTGACTGGCGACGGCGTTAGGGTTGGGTTTGCCGCTCGGCACCTTTCCTCTACCCTTGTGGGAGAGGAAGAAAAATCATCACCTTAGCGTGCTAAGTGATAGATTTTTCAGGTGAGGGGTTAGTCAGCTGTCGATGCTCGTCTTGCTCAAATATTGCGCCAACCGATCCTCATTCCTGTGCTCGTCACAGGAATCCAGCCGACGCGCGTCGGCGCGGCGAAAGGCTTCTTTTCAGCCCAAAGACTTGGGCTGGCCTGGATCTCTGTGACAAGCACAGAGATGAGGGGGAGTATGTTGGTTGCACTGAACGACATAGGATAGCGTTCATGGGTTGGGATCGTGCCGCTCGGCGCTCCTACCTCTACCCTTGTGGGAGAGGAAGAAAAATCATCATCTTAGCGTGCTAAGTGATAGATTTTTCAGGTGAGGGGTTAGTCAGTTGTCGATGCTCGTCTTGCTCAAATATTGCGCCAACCGATCCTCATTCCTGTGCCTGTCACAGGAATCCAGCCGACGCGCGTCTGCGCGGCGAAAAGACCTTCTCCCATCCCCACGACTGGGGATGACTAGATTCCCGCAACAAGTGCGAGAAAGAGGGAAGCCGTGGTTTGCCGCTCGGCGCCTTACCTCTACCCTTGTGGGAGAGGAAGAAAAATCATCATCTTAGCTTGCTAAGTGATAGATTTTTCAGGTGAGGGGTTGGTGTGCTTGCTCACCGTCAGCGCTTTGACACCCGAAACCCCGCCCAAACCCATGATAATGTTGAAGTGGCGCAGCCTGCTGCCCATAAACCTTGCACTCAACACCTGTTAACGCAGCACCGCCGCTTCCTGTTTCTGTCTCTCTTCAGTCTTTGAAGGAAAGAGTGCAGCACTTATTCATTTTCAATCCTCTAGCAAGAGAACAGCAGCATTGCTGCGACACCAAACCACCCGCAATCTGCCGACTAAAAGCGTTGCGATTTGTGTTGATGTAGTGTTGACGGTGATGTTGCGGCGCGTATAAATTCCGCATCAGAGCAGGGGCGACCACCTATGTGAAAAGCCTCTAACGGCGCCAGTATTTCACCTTAACAACCTTGTTCGTGCCTAGTGTCACGGAATGAGACAAACCGTACGTGACCGGCCGTAACAGCCGGCGGTTTTGCGCGTCTGTAGTGTTGCTGTTGTGTTGTGTTTATGTTGCGTTCAGTGGAGGGCGGTCACATGTCAGGCATTTTGCAGAACCTTTCCGGCCTTGCGCTTGCGGCCGGGCTGATGGCCTTCGCCGCCGTGCAATTTAACGCGCAGGTTATGCGTGAAGACAGGATAAATCAGGAGATTGGCCCATGGCATCGCTCAATATCGCACCGATAACCGCGCTTCTCGATTTTGATGAGCTGAACATTGCCATCCATGGCCGTATGGACAGCGGCATTCTGATTTCCGGCCGCGCCGAACTGGAAGGCGATGCGGATGATTTTTATGTCACGGCTGTGTTTCTGGAGGATGGCAGCTGCTTAAGCCACGATGCCAGCGACGAAACGCCCTTCGAGACGGAGCTTTTCAAGCGCATCGTCAATGTCATCCATAACGACAAGACGGTGATTGGCCGTTACGCGGCCATCGAATGGGCCGATGCGGTGGAGCAGCACAAGCAACTGGTTTAACCCGTCGCTGGCCGGGCATGGACGACTGACCAAGCAATTCCAGAGAAAGTGGAAACCGGTTTCTCGTCCGGACATTGCGCAAAAAAGAGGGATTAGAGCATTTCGGCCCAAATCCTTTCACTGAAGGCTCTACATTGTTTCTCGTCATGCGGGTAAATTTCACCGACGCCTGAAACCGTAGATCACCCCCAAACCGCTGAAAATCATCATCAATTGCAAAATGACGGCGGGGAATAGGAATTAATTCACATTTCTTTATCCCCGGCGCGGTGCGAAGCTCTATCATGCCTGCCATGAGTTACAGAAGGAAGTTGTAGATGTATTCCGCAAATCAACGGCCAGCCGCAGCAGACTTCACCCACCAGCCAAAACCTGAGCGTAAGGCGCCAGTGCAGGCTGGTGCGGGGGCGGCTGGCCGTTCTGCGGGCCTCAGCCTTGGCGGATGTATTGAAACAATGTCCCCCAACCGGCCATTCCGGCTGACCGGCACGTTTGCCAAATTGCTATTTACGACCCGGCCGCATACCGGCGCAGAATACACACGCTACATGCTGGCGGTGGAAGACTGGTGCCACGCTGAAACTGACGACTATCACCAGGCAAACGCAGATAGTGAGCCGGCTTACCAAATGCGCCGTGCTGCATTGCTGGCGAGCCGTATCGGGCAGGCGGGTTGATCATGACACAGCACACCAACCATCCTGACAACACCGAAAACCAGCCTCAAACCCCTGACATGGTGCATGACACCAGATGGAGACGTCTAGCACATATGACAGAGCAAACCGTTGAACCCGCTGATATCAAGCCTGCGCAACAGCCCGGCACTACGCCTGCGGATGATCAGGCGCTGCTTGCCTTGCAGGCAGAACTGCATGAGGCCGCAAAGGTTGCTGACCAGCGTTTCCGCGATATGCCCGAGGATATGGCGCTAGAAGATGAGCTGGCGGAAATCGACGCCATCATGCAACTGGGCGATGCGCTGGCAGAACGCATGTTTGCGCTAACCCCCACCACATCATCCGGCATTGATGCGCGGGTGCGGGCCGAGGCGTGGCACAGCGGCGATTACATCACCACCTATCTGCGTCCATACCAATAAGCCTGTCTTTCGGCAGGGTCGGCAAGATGTGTGCAACAATTTGGACAATGCGCAGTGAGAACGTGGATTTCAGTTCTTACCCGCCCAACAAATCACAACGTCACTGTTGCCAGGGCTTGCAACTGACTTCAGGTTCGTCACATCCGATAACCTGTGTTATTCCGCGTTCACCAGAGCTTCCCGCTGGTAAATGAAGCGCATAACGTTGGCGATGGCGGGTGCCGGTTGCATCAGTACCGCTAATGTCGGCGGAACATTCTACTGCGACTTTGCAGCTGTTACGAACCGCCACTTTGCAAACTGGCCTGTTGTATTCATCAAGTCCTTGTTGCTTTTTGTGAGAAACACATGAAGCAATTTTCGTACTGTTACCAACCGCCGGGGCGTTAGATTTGGCCGTGGCACTGCCAGCGGAACCGCTTGCCTTCCGCTGCATCAGCGCGCGCCATTCTTCGTGCAAGGTGCTGTTTATAATCATTTGCCGCGCGAATTCAGCTTGGTTCCGCGGGGGATTCGAAGCCGCATCAAGCGCTCGATCTGCAGCAATCATTTTTTGATGTAAAGCGTGTATCTCTGGGTCCATCGACCAGTCTTCTTTGTACCATGAAGGCTCAAACGCGAAGGAGACTCCGGCAGATAGCGTTGCACAACAAATGAATCCGAATACGACACACGACAAAAGATAAGTGCTCCAGCGTGCCTTCGTGGCTGCGCTTGTTTGGGCGGTGTAATCTGCGCTTCTCTTGCCAGTGGATCGCAAAGAAATATCTCCAGTTTAGCAACATACGAGCAGCCTATATGACCATAACAGACGGGAAATCCCCCGTTTGGGTGATGCTGACAGCGGCGGATTTTATTAGCGTGCTGCACAGGGTTTTTGGGGGCCACTGCGTTGCGCAAAATATCGATATCATTGCTGTGTTTTGCGCTGTCGCAATGCCTCAGCCTGTTGTTGTTTCCACCCAGTGCCCGCGCCGATGTGCGCTGCATGACCATGCAGGGCGACAGCTGGGTCAATGGTTGCAATTCCGACATTCACTTTACCCACACGGATTGTGAAGGCGGGGTCGCCCGACTGAAGATCAAAGTGGGTGAAAAGCCACGCTACAGCCCATATCTCGCCCGCCAGAACCATCAGAAAAACTGCACCGTCACCATTCTCAGCGAATGTGTGCCTGACGATATCGAGCGCGGCATTTGCAAACTCGAACTGACCAACCCCTATCTGGAGTAAGCCCATGCCTTTGATGCCTGCGTCATCTATGTCGTCCGTGTTATGCCGTGCGGTTCTCAGTGCCGGCCTGTTATTGTCACCGGTCTCTGCGGCGCTGGCGCAGCAATCCCGCATCATCTCGGGCGATTGGGTGGCCGGTTGCGTTGAAAAATTCCGCGATGGCGCGCCGGTGGTCTATTGCGACCGGTTTGGCGGGTTTGTCACCAACACCTATCCGCCGGGCTGTGATGGCAATGCCGCATTCTACTGCTCTGGAATGGACCTGTGCACGCTGGCAACCTATGTGGCCGTCATCGACACCGATGATTATTACCGCCTGCAAAGCGAGATAGAGGATTGTGACGGGCCGGTCATGCAGCCGCTGCAGGGATGAGGGCGGTTGGGGCACCCATTGCGACACATCTCTAACGTTTTGATGACGTGAAACAGCGCGGCTGGCGCCTTACCTCTACCCTTGTGGGAGAGGACAGAAAATCACGGTCTTAGCGCCAGCTAAGTCGTAGATTTTCTTGGTGAGGGGTTCGTGAGCTTACACAACGCTCATTGCTTGACGCCGACGTTACTCCACTCACATCTCATACCTCGTCCTCGGGCCTGACCCGAGGATCAATCACAGGTATCCAGTCGTCGCGCGTCTGCGCGGCGGGAAGACTCTTTTCATCCCAAGGACTTGGGATGACTGGACTCCTGTAACCAGTACTGGAGTGAGGGTGGCTGCAGCACCACGCGGCTATACCCACCTACACCGTTGAAACCCCGTTAAGATTTGCCTTTTAGTCTGTGCCCATCCATTACGCGCGGATCAAAAACGGGGGCAACAATGCTGACAAGACGATCGCTGCTGAGGCAGGGTTTGGCCTCCGGCATGGTTTTATCACTGCCTGCCATCTCCCGCGCCGCCTTGCCAGAAACCGACGTGACCTTCCTTGTGGTCAATGACATCCATGCCTGCCAGATTGGCGATAGCCTCAGCCCCGGTTGCGCGGCGCAAGGCAAGACCGATGAAAATCTTCTGCGCCATATCCGTGGCCTCAACGGCGTAGACCAACACAACTGGCCGCAGGACATTTTGGGAAAACCAAGCGGTTTTACCTCCGCGGGCCAGCCCATCGCCGCGCCGCGCGGCGTCATTGTCTGCGGTGATGCCACCGATGATGGCGGCGGTCAGATGCCGGACCTTGGCGAGGGCACGCAGTTGCTACAATTTTCCAAACGTTACCGTCAGGGCGAAGGGCCGGATCGCATTCGTTACCCGGTTTATGTTGGGATGGGCAATCACGACCTCGATCAGGACGACCGCCCGCCGCAAATCGACTGGTACCGCGATGAGTTGCGCGACTATGTGCGCATGAACCACAAGCCGAGCATCTTTGCGACACCTGAGGTTCCCGCCGATAATTACGATTCCGCCTCCAACAATTATTCCTGGAACTGGGGTGGTCTGCATCTGGTGCAGGCCCAGCGTTACGGCGGCGATACCGACAAGGGCACGGCCAGCAGCCTGGCATGGTTGAAACATGACCTTGCCACCTATGCCGCAGATGGCCGCCCGGTGGTGCTGTTCCAGCATTATGGTTGGGACCAGTTTTCGCTAGAGCATTGGGACCCGGTAAAGAACACCTTCACGCCTGATGGTTCCGGCCCGCCGCACTGGTGGGGTGAAGAACAGCGTCAGGCGCTGCTTGATACGCTGTCCGGTTACAATGTCATCGGCATCTTCCACGGCCATGAGCATGATACGCCGATGGCCTACAAGGTCGGCGCTTATGATGTGTTCAAGGCCAAGGCCGCATTCATGGGCGGTTTTTGCGTGGTGCGCGTCACCAATACCCGTATGGACGTCGCCATCGGGCAGGTCGCCGGCAATGGCGATACCCTGTCGTTCGACGTCGGGTTTTCAAAGGTGTTGGGTTAGGGGGGGCTGGCGCCTTTACCTCTACCCTTGTGGGAGAGGAAGAAAAATCATGGTCTTAGCTTGCTAAGTCATAGATTTTTCAGGTGAGGGGTTGTTACCCCTGCAACTCTTATTGCGTTACACCAGCAGCCCCAACAAACTCTCCTCATACCTCGTGCTTGTCACAGGTATCCAGCCGTCACGCGTCCGCGTGACGAAAAGAGTCTCTTCATCCCCAAGACTGGGGCTGGGCCTGGATCTCTGTGACGAGCACAGAGATGAGGGAAGCCGTGGTCTACGCTCGGTGCCCTACCTCTACCCTTGTGGGAGAGGAAGAAAAATCAAGGTCTTAGCTTGCTAAGTCATAGATTTTTCAGGTGAGCGGTTGTTACCCCCTGCAACGCTTATTGCGTTACACCAGCAGCCCCAACACCCACCCCTCATACCTCGTGCTTGTCACAGGTATCCAGTCGACGCGCGTCTGCGCGGCGAAAGAGTCTTCTCATCCCCAAGACTGGGGCTGGGCCTGGATCTCTGTGACGAGCACAGAGATGAGGGAAGCCGTGGTCTACGCTCGGTGCCCTACTTCTACCCCTGTGGGAGAGGAAGAAAAATCATGGTCTTAGCTTGCTAAGTCATAGATTTTTCAGGTGAGGGGTTGTTACCCGTGCAACGCTTATTGTTTGACACCAACAGCCCCAACACCCCCATCAATCCGCCCATTCCTGATCGGCGGTGAACACGATTGTCAGCCAGCGGTCGGGGCCTTCGTCACCAATGCGGGCGCCGATTTCATCGCGTATCGCATCCCACTCGCTCAAACTTTTGGCCGGCAGGGTCTTCGGCGCAATGAAAAACAGCTCGATCTGCTTGGCGCGGCCAACCTTGGCAACATAGGCGCGGTGCGCGGTAAAGCCGTATTTCGCCACGATTTCCCTGGCAATCACATCCACGCTGTCGCGCAGTTCCGTAGGCGCAACCAGCAAAATATCGGCCACCGCCTGGCGCACATTGGCAATCGGCGTCGGCAAAATGAACACGCAGGCCAGCGCCAGCACCGCCGGGTCAACGTAAGGGGAAAGCCAGGCAAACTGCGTGCCTTCAATGGCGTAACCGACCAGAAAGGCCACCAAAAGCGCTGCGGTCAAACCCGCTGTCATGAACCACGCCTTGGCGTCCAGATCCACAAAGCCGGATTTCACCTCGCCGTTGGCCCGCCGCAGGAAGAAACCGGCACTGAGCGCCACCACAGTTGCCACAGATGCAAATATCATCGCCGGGCCGAAATCGACCACGCGGCCACCGTCAAGAATGCTTGAAATCGCACCCACCAGCGCCACACCGGCGGCACCCATCAACAGGCTGCCATTCAGCCCCAGAACCATCGGTTCCAGATGCCAGAACCCGACCGAAAACCGGTCCATGAACTTGCTCTTTTTGCCGCTTGTGGGCGATGGCGCGGCGGACGCCGTAATCAACCGCGCCACCAGCAGCGCAATGACCGTCATGAAGGCATCAGTCAGCGCGTAAACGCCATCAAACATGATGGCGGCGGAACCGGAGGTGAAACCAATGATAACGCCGAAGGCGGCCATCATCACCGTCAGGCCGATGGAGAGTTTAAGCAGGGATTGTTCGTTCATGATATTTATTCCGTAAGGGCCAGAGTGGCACTGTCAGCCTCAAGCGACACGTCACCATGACGGGACATGCGGGATATGCCGGCAACCAGCACATCTACCGTGGTGCCGAAGACAGAGTCTGGCGGTATTTCTGATAAAAAGGGCGCAATGCGCCGTGTGGCAGGGTAGTCTTGTTCATCCAGCTGTAAAAAGGCCTGCGCGTCCTCACCGGCCACCCGGCCCATGAAGCCGGATATCTCGGCCGTGATCAGCCCGATGATCGAGGCATACCAGCCAAGCCCGATGGGCAGCGCCATTTCAGGTGCCAAGCCGGCATCCTGCAACGCGCTCTGCACCGTTTCAATGTGGCGGTATTCGGCAGAACCGGATGACAAAAAGCGCGACATGGACTGGAATGTCTGCGGGTGGGCCAGCGCAACACGGCGATATTCAAAGGCAATGTGGCGCAGCCGCTCTTGCCAGGGCAAATCCGGTTCTGGTGGTTCAAGCCGCGCCACCAGCTGGTCGGAAAGCGCGCGCAACAACCCGTCCTTGGACTTGCAGTGGTAGAGAATTGTCATGGGGTCGCAGCCCAGCGCATCTGCCAGTTTGCGCAGGCTGAACTGGCGTTCGCCAAGGCTTTCCATAAGCACTGCCGCCGTCTCTATGATCTGCGCCCGCGTCAACATCTGGCACCTCTGTCCGTTGTCCTGATTTTCTTCTACAGCGTAGAGTTCTACAGTGTAGAATAAGAGAAATCAATGCGTTGCAGTTTGCTGTACGGCGTAACAGCGCGTGCATACGCCACATAAAACGCGGTCGTTTCAAATTGTAACGATTTGTTTTTGCAACGTTTAAAGGCTGGTTTGTTATCTCCCCATCAAGGCAAATGGGGGTTTTGAAATGTCGAGAGAAGCAAGCAATGCAGTGGGTGCTGGCGCGGTTATGAGCGCGGGCATTGCCTCAGGTGTGGTCGGTGGCGCGTCCGCCGCTGGCGGCATCATGAACATCGTCCGCAAGGTCGTTATCGCCGGCGATCTGGGCTGGGACCGCGACGGCATTTTTACCTGTTCGAAGTTTGCATTCAACTTCCGCACCCAGCAGGTGTTTGACGGCAAGGAAATGCACGCCTTTGAAGACATCACAAGCTATAGCTGGGACGAGCACATCATCAAGATCAGCATTCGCGGCCGTATCGAACCAAAGGCCATCAATGTCGGCATGCCGGAACGCTGCCAGATGATTGCCAAGATATTGGAGGATATCTGGGCTGGCGTGTCTTACGAGCCGGAAAAGAAGCGCCTGTTGCCAACCTTCCGCAAGCGCGTGCACCGGGTCAAGATCCGCACGGCCTTCCGTTATGCCATCCGCAGTTTCTTCCTTGGCATCTTTTTCGGTATTCCCATTACCGGTGAAATGGGCCTTCATGGCGATCCACGCTTCTTCGG
Source organism: Rhizobium sp. BIGb0125 (assembly GCF_024810055.1). NCBI lineage: Bacteria > Pseudomonadati > Pseudomonadota > Alphaproteobacteria > Hyphomicrobiales > Rhizobiaceae > Rhizobium > Rhizobium sp. BIGb0125. The sequence goes on along the minus strand of NZ_JANUDV010000003.1, from coordinate 429,358 downwards.
GGTGCTGTGGTTCATGGCCGGCGTTTTTGCGCTGTCTGTCGCATGGCGCAAGTTCAAGCCGGTGAAAGAACCGGTCTGGCAACCCGCCACCTGATAAAGTCAGGACACTATTGGGGCAGGGATGACGTGGAGTGGTTGGTTGCCGCAACCGACCCTCATTCCTGTGCCTGTCACAGGAATCCAGTGCCGCGCGTCTGCACGGCGAAAGAGTCTTTTTCAGCCCAAAGACTTGGGCTGGGCCTGGATTCCCGCAACAAGCGCGGGAATGAGGGAAATTGTGGCCGCCACCGAGTTCCTGATGATAACGTTGTTGTCGGTAGCGCCACTGGCGCCCCACCTCTACCCTTGTGGGAGAGGAAGAAAAATCATGGTCTTAGCTACGCTAAGTCATAGATTTTTCAGGTGAGGGGTTCTTTTTGTCCGCATGCTCGTCACTCGTGCGCCGTCATACCTGGGCTTGTCACAAGTATCTAACCACGTCTCGTGAAACGAAACATATTTGGCTGGGGCAGTGTTAAATCCACACTGTCGCGGCGCACATAATGTGGAAAATTTATACGCAATCAGGACTTCTCCCTTCGGCTTAGTCCCATCGTTTCTCAACATACATCATGGCCACATCGGCATTGTATTTGCCTTGCCCTATCCAACCACTGACATCCACAGTCAACACGCTGTCGTCGTCAAAATATAATGTCATGAATTTTGCGCGATCACTTGCTTGGAAACCAGCAAGGTTGGTTTCAGTTTCTTTAGATTCTGCGCACGTTTTAATCTCTGCCACGAGGTCGCTGAGATACATATCTTGCGCATTTATAACGCGCTCCTCATCTCCTCCGGAGGGAAGTTCAACCCCATATTCACACACATATTCCAGCATGTTCAGGTCGTTTTCCGTCCAGCGCACAAAGCATTTTGGGAAGCCAAACACCGCACTCGCTGAAACGGTTACATTGTCCGTCACCGGCTGTGGGTCCTTATTCAATTTCACCAAAGTAGCGTGCACGCTCTTGATATCATCACACACCTCCCTGGCCGCGACGGATGATGCCATAAGCAATGACAGGAACGAACAAAGTGCAAATCTCATCAGTGCAGCCATCTTGGTTCAGTTGCGTCTTTTCTTGAGGTACGTAATCGCAGTTTGGGCTTGATATTTGTCGTCACCAATCCCGCCGGTAATATCCACACCTAGGGCAAGTCCTTCATCAAAACGCTGGAACATGAAATATCCAAAATGGCTACCAACCATACCCGAGACACTTTCGTCGGATTGGTCAAACCCGGTACAGCTTTTCAGCTCTGATGCGAGATCTGTGAGAAATACATCCTGTGCGGCCATAACGTCTTCCCCTGCCTGTGCAGGGGGAAGGTCCACCTTATATTCACAAACGTGCTCCAGCGCATTGAGACCGTTTTGTGTGTACTGGACACGGCAATTCGGAAAACCAAACATGGCGTTTGTAGACACTGAACGGCTCTCGAGCACCGCAGCCGGATCTGCATCATATTTTTCCAGTGCCAGACGTGCGGCTTTGAAGTCCTGACAAACCTCACTGGCTGCAACAGGCGACGTCAGCAAAACTGACATTATAAGGCAAAAGCAGGTCTTAAAGGTTGCTTGAAAAGACATCGTCATTGCGCGGTTTGCTCCTGAACCCATTCCGGAAAAGTGCCGGAATGTTTAGCGTCATAGATCACTGACTTGCCCTTGAATTTGAATTCGTCGCCGTCCTGCAACGCCGTAAAATCAAGGCATTTTCCATCGATATCCGTGTAGACCATCCTTGGGCCAAGCATGCAGCTTGGAAAGACCTTTTCACCCTCGGCGCGCGTCACTACCGGACGTGCATTCAGGTCTTTTGCTCGCATCCATGCGGCATAATCCGGTTCCCAGGTTGTATAGGATCTGGCTTTCGATGCGCCCATTTCATCCAGTGTGTCCATGATCCACTCGCGGTGATACGACACATGAAAGAAGGAAAGCGCATTGGAACACAGCGGAATATTGCTTTCCTTTTTCCAAAATTTCAGCGCCTCCTTCATGTCGTCAGGAAGCTTGCCGTAGCCATCTGCGGATGACTGAATTCCCAGCAAATAATGGACACGCTGGCCGGAAACATCCTGACTTGGACCTGCTACGGTAACCGGGCCTCCAGAGTCACCAACGCACATCAGGCTCGATTTTTGGACCAGGGTGCTCATCATGAAATGGTCCAATCCATCCGCCTTTTTAGGTCTGGCCATCTCGGCAAACCACATTTCGGAAACTGGTTTGTAAATGGCATCCCGACCATGGCCGAAAATGTAATATTTCGGCCCATCCGCACGTTCCAAGGTTGCGTCCCACTCCGGCGGAACGATCGTGACCGGCTTGGCATAATCGGAAGGTCTTTCAAGCTGGATCAGCGCCAGGTCGTGATACTGGCTGGCCTCGCTTCTTGTGAAGCTGGAATACATCGGCTCGGGATAACCGCCATTATAGAGCGGATGAACCACCCATTTTTTTGCCTCTATCGTATCAACTTTAACCGGGGTCGCGCTTTTGAGAAATTTGACCAACACATGCCGCGCCTTCGATACGCAGTGCCCGGCCGTGATGATGATGTCAGGGGCAATGGCGGCCCCAAGACATTGGCTGAACTGCGGGTCTCCCTTGTTTTTATAGGCCTGGATCGACACGACAAAACCGGATGCATTGCCAAGCGGATCTTGCGACACATTGATGCCGTCAACCATGGCGCGGGCCTGCTGTGGCACAAACAGCAGTGAAACTGCCATCAGCATTGCGCTCAAAAACGTGAGGGCATTCCATGCCCGCAAGCCGGTACTCTGCGTATTGTCCATCGTTCCCCAAAATCCCCTGGCGTCTGTAAAGGGGGGATGCCCGCTCACCCCACTCTGCTGCCGAAGCATAAGCCGGGACGGCAACGCCAACCTCCCCAATTTGGGTGAGAGGTTTTGGGTTTTTTTGGTGAAAATGACGGCGGGTCGGGGCGGCAATATTGCTCCACCTTCACCTCATTCCTGTGCTCGTCACAGGAATCCAGGCCAGCCCAAGTCCTTGGGCTGAAAGACCGTCTTCCGTCGCGCAGATTCATGAAAACCGGGCAGGGCGGGGCATGCCAAACAGCAAATAAAACCCCGGCCAATCGACAAGGCCGGGGTTACACCTGCTCAAACATCACACCTAAAAACCCCTCACAATATACAGCGCGTCACTACCATTTGTTATGGATGATAAACAACTACAGTTTTGCAAAGTGGTTAAACAACAAGGTTAAGTCGCCGAACACAAAATTACGGTGATCAGATGCATTCCGTCATTCCACATTTAGAGCGCAACACAACGCAATGTTGCATGAATGATACTTAGAGGATTTTTTAAAAAACGTATTTTGTATAATAAATATTCGTCAGATATCTATGTTGTGATACCAATTCATCGGACATGAAGTAAACATCTCCGTTTCTACTGATTGGTCGCGTAAATAATAGTGAATTTCTACATGCGAAAGCAGGAAATTTCGAGATTTGTTGCAGGTTGAACTGACGTAACCATCCTTGGCATTGGGAACTTTGAAATGGTGAAGCATCTCGTTACGGCATTTCTCTTCACAGGCACTGCTCTTTTCTCAATTGATATCGCGTACGCTGCAGACGGAAATGGTTACGACATCCTCCCCACGCTGGGAGGCAACGGTTCCGGCGCATTCTCGATCAGTTCCGACGGATCAGTTGTGGTTGGAAATGCAAACCTTTCGGGCGGAGGTTTCTTTGCCACGCGCTGGGATCTTAACGCTGGTACGCTGCAAAACCTCGGCACTTTAAATGGCGGATCGTCATCTAGCGCATATGGCGTGAGTGGTGATGGTCAGGTCGTGGTCGGCTTTTCTAACGACAGTAATGCGGGTGGTATTCCACAGGCTTTTCGGTGGACCAATGCCACCAATACGATGGTTAGTCTTGGCGCTCTGCCCGGTGGCACCTTTTCAGTTGCCTATGGCGTAAATGGCGATGGATCAGTGGTGGTCGGCTATTCGCTCAACGGTAACTCCGGTCGGCAACACGCCTTCCGTTGGACGGAAGCGACGGGCACCATGTCCGACCTTGGTGTGCTGAACAACGGATCGTCGTCTGTTGCTCACGCAGTAAGTGCTGACGGCTCAGTCATCGTGGGTGACGCCGCTGACGGTAACGCAAGCAATAATGATCGCGCTTTCCGTTGGGATTCGATTTCGGGTACAATGACGAGCCTTGGCACGCTAGTTGGTGACCAGCTGTCATATGCAAGAGGCGTAAACGCCGACGGTTCTGTTGTGGTGGGATGGTCGGTTGGCATCAACTCGATAGAACGTGCCTACCGCTGGACACAAGCTTCAAACATGATGGTCGATCTTAACCCGTTGAATCCGGGTCTAGCGTCAAGAGCTTTTGCTGTTAACGCGGACGGATCGGTGGTCGTCGGTGAAGCAGCAATAAGCAACGTTGGCACTCGTGCTTTTCGTTGGACTGAAGATACTGGACTGATCTCTATTGAAGACTGGTTGCGAGCCGCCGGCGTCCCAGTTGCCTCTGATTTCACATTAGTTGCTGAGGGGGTAAGCGCTGATGGCAATGTTGTGGTTGGGGTCACGCAAAACAATTCTGCCTTCATCGCCCGCGTATCCTCGGTCGGTTCCGGCATCATCGACGTCAACGAGTTTTACGCATCGCTGGCCAACAAACCCTCCGCCAATGTCGGCCTCAACTATGCAGGCACAATTCTAAATGGCGCGCATGGCGAACCGATGCGCAACCTGCTGCAGGCAGGCCAGCAGTCCCTCTGGGTCACCTCTGATATCGGTTATGACAATGGCTCCGCCAGTGATGGCGCATTTGGCGTGGCTGATTTCGGTTACGGCCTTGGCCTTGAAGGCGGCGGCACGGCACGGTTTGCCTTTGGCGGTCTTTACACCGATCAGGATATTGATGCCGGTGGTAACTTCATCAATAAGGGTTTTTATCTCGCGCCGGAACTCACGCTGCCGGTTGCAGGCAATCTCTACGCCACCATTGGCGGCTATTACGCGCCGGGCAAATTGACGGTTAACAGAGGTTATCTCAATGGCGGCGTCATGGATTATTCCATGGGTGAAGCCGACCTTGATACATGGGCTGCCAAACTGCGCCTGGATTGGTTGAATGCTGCGACCATCAACGACTGGAACCTGACGCCCTATGCCAGCCTGACTTACGCCCATTCAAAGCTCGATGCCTACAGTGAGACCGGCGGTGGTTTCCCGGCCAGTTTTGATGCGGTGAAAGACCATAGCACCGTTATTCGTGCCGGTGTGGATGGCGTGCACAGGCTGGACAACAACATTCGCTTGCTGGCGCGGGCCGAAGCGGCCTATCGGTTTGAAGATGAAGCCGCTGCAACCAGCGGCATCATCACCGGCCTGTCCGGCTTCAATTTCGCTGGCCAGAACACCAACCAGTTCTGGCTGCGTGGTGGTTTGGGCGCAGAAATGGATGTGGCCGGCGGCACGGCCTCTCTCAACGTCAATGTCACCACGCAGGGCGATGACCCAACCGTGTGGATACGCTCCGGCTGGAAAGTGACGTTCTGAACTTCGGGTCCTGCAGCAGAGCGGGTGATGTCGGCGCCAGCGCCTTGGAGCGAATAGCCGGCGGCGGCATTTTTGTGCCTATTGTAAACAGAATGGCGCTTGCAACGGCCATGCCGGCAAACAGCAGGAACATGGCCGGGCCACCCAGCATGCCTAGAAGCGCACCGCCCAGTGTTGGCCCGACAAAATTGCCGACAGTGGAAAAGGAATGCGCGCCGAAGTAACTGCCTCTGTTGCGGTCGTTGGAAATGCCGTCCACCAGCATGTATTCCGATGGCACCACCAGAATTTCGCCAATCGTGAAGATGACGATTGAAATGGCAAAGGCCCAGAATTCACCCGATAGCAGATAGCCGATTTCACCGGCGCAAAAGAACATGCAGCCGATGACGAGTGCACGAAGCGCGCCGGTGCGTTCAATAAACCGGCGGGCAAAGGGATTACCAACAAGCACCACAACGCCATTGATGGACAGCATATAGGCAAAGATCTCGACCCCGCCTTCAAAATTCGCCGCAAGATAGGGCGCAAGCGTTGCCGAAAACTGCCCGTAAACGGCAATCAGCAACGTGCCGCCACCAATAAAAAATGCCAGTCGTGGATCGCGCGCCGCGGTTTTTACCGTCTCGAACAGCGAGAGCGATGAGGTCTGCTGATCGGTCCTTGACGTCGTCATGACAGGTGTCTTGTAGAGGTGCAGCGCCAGTGCAAACAGCGCATACATTGCCCCGGCAATCACGAACAGAAATGTCGAGGCTGCACCGGCAGCAATGCCGATCAGCGGGCCAACCGCCCAGCCAACATTGGCGGCCGTGTACCGCCAGGAGAAATATTTCAGCCGTTGTGGCTCGGGGCAGGCATCACTCATCATGGCGCGGGAAATCGGCTCATAAACCGCAACCGCAACAGCGCCGCCAATCTGCGCCACACAAAAGGCCAGCACCGTTTCCGCCGTGCCCATGCCCACCAGCGCCAGCGCCATTGAAATGAGGGTAATGGTCATGATGGTCTTGCGCCCGACCTTGTCGGACATTGCCCCGGCAAAGGGTGCCGTCAATGCGCCAACCAGCGGACCGGCCCCCAGAATGGCACCGATGACGGCCGGGCCAAGCCCAAAGGATTGTTGCAGCTTGATGGCCAGAAACGACAGCGTCATGGCGCGCGCCACCGCCACCAGACCAGAACCGGCAATCAGAAACAGAATATAGTTGCGTTGGTGGTTGCTCATCTGAAGCCCGGTCTTGCCCTGTATGTCCTGGATATCAGCAGGCTGAGGCGACATTCATTGCCCCATTGCTGTTGGCGTCATGAATACAGGGTTTTGGCAAAGCCGCAATCAGTGCTTTTCGCCGCTCTGTATGACATGAAAAACAACACGGACATGGGGTCAGATTGCTGCTACCTATGCCCCGCATGTTTCCCCAAAATGAGGCCCGTGATGACAATTCGAAACATCTGCGTTTACGGTGCAGGCGCGCTGGGTGGCGCGTTTGCCGCAACCATTGCCAACACAATCGGTGATCAGGTCAAGGTTACGGTCATTGCCCGTGGCGCGCAGCTTGCTGCCATCAAAAACAACGGTCTGACGATTGAAAAGGCCGGCGTCGAGACAGTCACGGCACGGGTTGATGCCACGGATAATCCCTTTGAATTGCCGCCGCAGGACCTCGTCATCACCGGCCTCAAGGGCCATCAACTGGCGGATGCCGCCAAGGGCATTGCAGCGCTGCTGCATGAAAAGACCCGCGTCATCAACATTCTGAACGGCATTCCATGGTGGTATTTCCATGGCGATGAGCACAGCCGTTTTGCAGAACGGCAACTGCCGGAGCTGGACCCGGAGGGGCAGTTGTGGAGCCTTGTTGGCCCGCAGCGGGTCATCGGTTGCGTGGCCTATCAGGGGGCAGAAGTCATTGAGCCCGGCACGACGCGGCTGTCCGGCAATGGCCGGTTTTTCCTCGGTGAACCATCCGGTGACATGTCTGCTGATCTGAATGATATCTCGGCCTTGCTGACATCGGCCGGTCTCAACATTTTGCCGACGCCACGAATTCGCGATGAGATCTGGCTGAAGCTGACCAACAACGCCGCCTTTAACCCGATCAGCGCTTTGACCCGCTCGCGCATGGACGCCATCATGGCCAATCCGCACACCGCAGCGCAGGTACGCAATGTCATGGGCGAAACCAAAAGTGTTGGTGAAGCATTTGGCGCGACGTTTGCAAAAAGCCTTGATGAACTGGTTGACCGACCCGGCGGTTATGACCCGGTGCGCACATCGATGTTGCAGGATTGTCTGGCCGGAAAACAGCTGGAAATCATGCCGCTGACCGGCATGGTGGTGACGCTGGGCAAGCTGGCCGGTGTGCCAACACCGACCTGCGAAACCATTCTGGCGCTGACCTTGCAGCTTGATCAGACAAACCGCGACGGGCAGGGCTGATCGCCCCTCGTTAGAACAAGACAAGAGCGGCCATCAGCGTGACGGATGCCGCTCTTGCGCCCTGGTTCAGACACACGCAGGCGTGTTGGCCCGCTCGTCACCTTCACTCTCCTGAAGCTTTTTGCCCCAGTCCCGCATGGTGATGAGAATGGGCGCAAGCGACACGCCAAGCGGCGTCAGCTCATATTCCACCTTTGGCGGCACTTCGGGAAAGACCGTGCGCTTGATCACGCCATCGGCTTCCAGCTCCCGCAATTGCAGCGTCAACATGCGCGGTGTGGCCGCTGACACAAGCCGGCATAGCGCGTTGAAACGCAGCTTGCCCTCCAGCAGGTGAAACAGGATCACCGGTTTCCAGATGCCGCCGATAACGGACAGCGTGGCCTCGACGGCGCAGCCGGTGCGGTCGGCGCGACGACGTGTTCTTTTCAGGGGGGTACTATCATTCATGATACTACATGCTCAATTTGTACGTACTTCATGCATAGGATCTATATGCCTATGTTGAGGTCCTGAAAAGGAGATACCTCGCATGCAACACTACATATTGACCGGAAACGAAACCCCACGCCTCAAGCTGACCTCGGCCACACCACGCCAGCCTGCCAGAGGCGAGGTCGCCGTTGATTTGCGCGCCGCGTCGCTCAACTACCGTGACCTGATCGTTGCCAAAAACGCCAAGGACAATGTGCCACTGTCGGATGGCGCCGGCGTTATTTCCGCCGTGGGTGAGGGCGTTGAGGGCTGGAAGGTCGGCGACCGTGTGGTGATTGGTTTCATGACCGGTTGGGTAGATGGCCCGATCACCCCGGCCAAACAGGCAACCAGCCTTGGCGGACAAAGCATGGACGGCGTGCTGACAGAGCAGATCGTGGTGCCGGCCGACAGCATTGTGCGCATTCCCGACACCATGACATTTGAGGAAGCATCGACGCTGCCCTGCGCTGGCGTCACCGCATTTGCCGCGCTGTTTGAACGCCGGCCAATCCAGCCGGGTGAAACGGTGCTGTTGCTTGGCACCGGTGGCGTTTCGATCTTTGCGCTGCAACTGGCCAAACAGGCCGGTGCCCGCGTCATCATCTCCTCCAGCTCCGATGAAAAGCTGGCGCGTGCCCGTGCGCTGGGTGCCGACGCGGTCATCAATTACAACACCACACCAGAATGGCAGAACGAGGTCTTGAAACTGACCGATGGCATCGGCGCAGATCTGGCGGTGGACGTGGGTGGCCCGGCGACACTCAACAAGACCCTTGCCGCCACCCGGTTTGACGGTCGCATTTCGCTCATGGGTGTGCTGACCGGCTTTGAAGGCCACATTGATACGGCCGTCATCCTGTCAAAACGCATCACCTTGCAGGGCATTTATGTCGGCTCGGTTGCAATGCTGGCAGCACTGGTCAAAACCGGCATCAAGCCGCAGGTTGATCAGGTCTTCCCGTTCAGCGAGGCGGAAGCCGCCTATGACGCGCTGCGTGACGCAGGCCACTTCGGTAAGCTGGTCATCAAGATCGGCTGAATTTGCCAGGGTGCGGGGATCAAACTCTCCGCACCTTATTCCGATGACCGTCAGGTCAGCGGCGTCATCACGGCCTTTTGGTAGGCCGGCCGTTGGCAAAGGCGCTCATACCATGCCGCCAGATTTTTAAGGTCCGGCCGCTCGATGGGCAGCGAGAACCAGGCATAGGCCATGCAGCCCAAGGGAATATCGCCAATGCCAAGGTGTTCACCGGAGAGATAAGGTGTCTCGCCAAGCGCCTTGTCCGCCACCGCCAGCAGCTGCGCGCATTGCTCCTGGGCGCGTTTCAGCTCCTCCTCGTTGCGCTGTTCCGGCGTGTAGCGCACCAGGTTCCAGAACAGATCACGAAACGGCGCGGCAAGGCTGAATGATGTCCAATCCATCCACTTGTCAGCGGCAGCCCAGCTGGCGGCATCGCCGGTTGCAAACGGCTCGCGGCCATATTGCCGGGCAAGATAACGCACAATGGCGTTGGATTCCCACAGCACCAGATCTCCGTCTTCAAGGCACGGGATACGACCATTGGGGTTCATGGCCAGATATGCGGCATCATTGACCACGCCATATGCGCCACCGGCATTGATTTGTTCATAGGTTACGCCAACTTCCTCGGCGGCCCAAAGCACCTTGCGGACATTGGTTGAATTGATACGGCCCCAAATTTTCACGTCATCTACCTTCATTACCAGCTGTAAAATCCCGGAGGGGATCGCACTGTTATTAGTCTGATTTGCGCGACATTCCACCATGGAAACGGCGACAAATCGCCAGATGTGTGTCGCAGCAGCCATGCGGGCTGCCCCATCCGCTTGCGGCACTATCGCGTGACAAGCAATTCTTCTCCGCTTATTTTCAAGGCCACGCGGAACGTATTGGCAATAACGGAATTCAAATGTCGTTTCATCAATGGGAGCGCCCGTGAACAACGCAATAATCTATCTGATTGGCCACTACGGGGTCGGCAAATATACCATCGGCAAGGAAATCACTGCTGCAACCGGCGCAAAGCTGTTTGACAATCACCTCGCCAACAATGTGGTGTTTTCGCTGGTTGGCGTGGAGGGCGCAAAGACCATACCGGAGCGTATCTGGAACCTGATTGGCGTCATCCGTGAACAGGCTTTTCTGGCGATCGAGGAATTTACCGCACCCGATGCCAGCTTTGTGCTGACAAATTGTCTGATTGAGGGAAACCCGCGCGACAGGGCATATTTCGACCGGGCGCTGGCCTTGTCGCAAAAACGCGGCAGTGTGTTTGTGCCGGTGATACTGGCGGCCTCTGATGAGGTTCACGCAACCCGTGTTCCCTCACCAGACCGCGCCGAACGGTTTAAAATGACCGATGTCGCCGCCGCCAACAAAAAACGCATGGAATATCGTCTGCTGGATATCGACCACCCCAACCGCATTGATCTCGATACATCCTCCATCCCGTCGCGCGAGGCGGCACAGATCATTATCGATCACACCATAAGGCGCGCAGAAAACGGCCGTTGAAGACATCAGGCAAACATGCATTGCAGCTTGTTTTTCCTGCCCAGACGCACTACTCGCGCAGGTTCTTGATGCATGCAATATCAGGCCCCCTGTAGAGAGCGCCTATCGGCATGCATGAAAACGGACAAAGGAATGTTGATGTCTTTCACGGTTGAAAAAACAATTCCCGCTGCGCGCATGCGCCAGTTCCATCAGATGGTTGAGCGCTGGCTTGCCGAAGGTCCGATCAAACTTGCGACCAATGCCACCATTTCAGCCATGGACAATGCCGGCCTACCCAAGGAAGAGCAGGCTGCTATCATCGAAGACCGCGACATCATCATGAAGCACAATATGCGCCTTGGTGTCATCAGCGAGGTCTTCGCCCCCGCCATCGAAAAAGTGGTGACGATGACGCGCTCCGGCACGCAAGCGCAGGATGAGATTGCGCGATTGATTGTAACGGCCATTGGCATCCGCCAGGCCGATGACAGTGAACTGATCACCTTCACCTTTGCCACGCAAGATGAGGCGGATGCCTTCGACAAATCCGTCTGACACATCGCAACCGCCGCACCTGTTTTAAGGCCGTTGCAGCCTTTTATTGTCCGGTTATAGTGCCCCCGGTTGTGTGATTGCTAAGGGAGCAATGACCGGGGGGACGTGATGAAAAAGAATATCCTTATTGTCGGCGGCAGTTCAGGCGTCGGGCTGGAACTGGCCCGGCATTATGTCAGCGAAGGGCATAATGTCTGCGTCACCGGCCGCACCGAACCTGACCTGCCGGATGCGCGCTTTTTCCCGCTGCCGATCACCGCATCATCAGCCGATCTGACTGAGGGCATCGACCGTCTGGTTACGTCCTTCACTGGTATCAACACACTTGTTTACGCTGCCGGTTTTCTGCAGCGCGGTGCCATCGAAACTTTGGATGATGACGCGCTGCTGACCATGACCAATGTCGGCCTTGTTGCGCCGATGATGCTGGCCGCACGGCTGAAACCTCTGGCACCAACGCCGCTGAAATTGATGTTGATCACCTCAAGTTCCGGCTACACACCCCGGCCACAGGAACCGGCTTACGCCGCAACCAAGGCCGGTTTGACCATGCTTGGCGCATCGCTGGTGCGCGATCCCGGCATTGGCAAGGTGCTGGTGGTCGCACCATCAGGCATCCAGACACCGTTCTGGAAGCACACCGGCGAAGACACCAGCACCATGCTGGAACCGCGCTGGACAGCGCAGCAGATTGTCGAACTCTCCGGCGGCGCTTTCAAATACAAATATGCAAAAATCCTGCGCAACCCGGCACGAGTTGAGGTGGTGGAAAAGCTCGACAATGATTTTAAATCAATGGATTGAGATAACCATCACGTGACGATTGGCATGATCTCAACCGCATCACCGGGAAAGACGGTGAGATGCGGATTGTCATGGAACAGCTGCGCCGCAGCCTCGGCGGTGTCCGCCTCCACAACCAGATAACCGCAGATCGTGTTGCTGGCCGGGGCAATACCATCACGGTCAATGCGGGTGGTTTTTCCCACCATGCCACCGGCGTCGACAATGGCGGCGGAGATTTTATCCTCCCACGGCCCCCATTGTTTAAGGCCTTCGGCATTGATCGCATCCTGCTCGGCCTGCGGCAGGTTTCGGAACGCCGCAAAGTCTTCGTGCTTCATGGTGTAGAGTGCAAGAAACCGGGGCATCATCGCCTCCCTGATGTCAGACGTCGCCAACCTACATCCGGTGCGCGCAAAAGTATCTGGCAAATTGCATGGAGGCCGGGGCAGGGAGTTTAACTCCGCGCCAGAACCGCTCAGATCTTGCCGCCCATCCACAGGATGGTCATCACAAAACCGCCAATTGCCATGGTCGATGAAACAATCGTTGCCACGACAAGAAAGACGAGCCTGAGCGGCGGAATGTGGCGCGAGACTTCCAACTGGTAATTGCTGCGGATCGTGTCGGGATTGTCGCAGGAAATGGTGATGTCACCGGGCGCGGCACACTCGAAGGAACCGAGCGGCATGGCCTGTTTGCCGCTCATATCAGTGCGTTTGACCTGAAAAAGCCCCCGTCGATAGGACCGGTAAGGCAGCAGCTTTCCCTCAGGCGACGTTGAAATGCTGAACCGGGCCGAGAAATGCGACGTGCCGGCAAAAAAGGTCAAAGGCGGTATCAAGACATTGATCACGTAACGCCCTTGCTTCGGTATGGTCAGCTGGAATGGCTCGGCACGGGCCGCAAACCGAACCCGGAAGCGTGGAAAGATAATCCGGCCAAGCATGATGATGCACCGCACCAGCAGATAGATGCCAACAAACATGGCCGCAGGGGCAAGCAGATAAGAAGACACAGCTGGCAAGGTGATGATCAATCTCAGACGACAACAATGCCCCATCGTAGAGGATTGCCAATATCAAATGCAATCTCCGCTGCCCGTTCTGCGCAACAACTGGTGCGGAACGGTATGGTCACCGGGCGGTGATACATCATGGCTTTCGCCATTCAAACAGAATATCGGGCATTCGTTCTTCATTGCCGGAGCCATCTGTTTGTTTAACCTGCATAAAGCCGTGCCGCCGATAAAAGCTGATCGCCCGCGTATTTTTCTGAAACGTCCATAATTGCAGATGTGGATGGGCTTCCTTTGCTATGGTCAAAAGCATGGAGCCCAGCTTTTTGCCGACATGCGCGGGCAGGCAATAGAGGTGTTCTACCCATCCGTCTTTAAAGGCGCAAAATCCGACGATTTCATTCTCAACCTCAACAAGCCAGACATCATTGTCCTTGAGAACAACAGCCCGGAAAAACGCCTTGTCCTCCTCTAGGGTATGCAGGTCTGGTAGATAAGGTAAAAAGTGTTTTCGTGAGCGACGAGCAACCTCTGCAACGGCGTCTGCATCGGCAAGACGTGCCTTGCGCAGGTGGAAATCTTCATTCTCTATTGTCAGCATCCCGCTCTGTCTGTGTTGGATTGCCACGGTGAACGTGTCACCGCACGGTGTGAATTTGCCATTCAGGTCATCTGCCGGACAATCGTAGCCTTGTCTGCGGTTCGATTGCAACGAGCGCTATTGGCGGTTGGCAAAAATCTGCTCATAATTGCATGGCACCGGTTGCGACATTGTCTGAGGGGGGCGTTGATGAACCATGTCTGGATTGCCGCGATCATTTTCGGGTGTTTGTCGACAGCATCCATTGGCGCGATGTTGCTGTCTCCAAAAATGCACCTGCGGCATCGCGATGATGAAACCAGCGCGGTGGTGCGGCTCATCGCCAACATCTTCGTGGTCATGTCATCGCTCGTGTTCGGCCTAATGATCAACTCGGCCAAAAACACCTATGAGAGCATCGACGATAACCTGCATGCCTTTTCCACCAACGTCATTCTTCTCGATAGATCACTAAGAACCTACGGGCTGGCGGGCAAGGAAACGCGAGACAGGATCCGCGACTATCTGCAACACGCGATCAACAACCCAGCTAGGGCCGACATGGCCATGCCTGACAATGCAGGCCGTGCACTTGACGCGGTTGGAGACGCGCTGCTTTCCATCGAACCCAAGGATCAATTCCATCAAACCCTGCTGCTGGACATCCGCCAGCAATATCGCCGGGTGGTTGAACAGCGTTGGGGCATCGTTGAAAACGCAGAAGGCGCCATTCCAAGACCACTGATTGCGCTGGTCGCGGCATGGCTCACCCTTATCTTTGCCAGTTTCGGGTACCGGGCACCCGCCAATGCGGTGGTGGTCACGTCATTCATCGTGGGCGCCGGCCTCATCGCCACCGCATTTCATCTGGTGCTGGATATGGACATTCCATTCCAGGGCGTCATCCAGATTTCGGACACGCCGCTGCGCCGCGCCCTTGCGGAAGTGGGCAGTTGAGGCAAGGCAATTGTTGCGCAATTTCTGAATCCGAAACTGTTGTCTTGCTTCATGTTTTCGGGTCGTGCGAGTGACAGAAGGTGGTACAAATTTCGCATGTCGGATTCTCCAGTTACAACATTGAGAACATCGCGCCTCGGAGCCGCCTCTACATGCGAGGCTTGTGGTGCAAATTCGTTGCTGTCGTTCAACTGGCACCATGCCATTGAGCGGGGGGCAGCAGCTGGGCTGAACCACGTCGCGACGTTCAGGGAATGGCAGACATTACGGCGTGGACAACTCTTTCGCTGTGGCGTGTGCAACGAGGTCTGGTATCTGGACGCAGGTCCAGGGAATCTGACGCATGTCCAACCCGAGCGGCTGCCACTTGTGCTGGCATGGAATGAGAATGCCATCACGCTGTCGGCTGCAAACTTGGGGATAGTGGACAGCATCGGGCCCACTCCACCAGATGTGTATGGCAACGGCCGCGAAAGACGCGTCACACCCTGTCAGGTCACAACGCATGCCGGCGAGCGCTTTGACAAGGCCATGATCTGTGTTCAGGCCGATGCGCCTGTGGCCAGCCACATTAACTTCCGTCTTGGCAGCGAGATTGCCGACGTGAAAGAAAGTCCCTTTGCGCTGCCGCGCGCGGTTCGCGAGGCGAGTAGCCGTGCGTGCGAAATACGCATGGGCTATTCACCAACACTTATCGAAATGCCCGACGGTGCCAAATTCATCATGAACGGCATGACCAGCTTCATGGCAGTAACTGGATACGAAGCCTCGCAAGCGCGCCTTACAAGCGGCGGTGATATGTCGCTCGAAGCTGCGCCACGGTTCGTGGAAACACCTGATGATGTCGTCTATTTCATCATGGATGGCGATCCGGACTGGAGCGCAGACATGTATTCTGACGGGCCAGTCACATCACAGCCACCCAAAACGGTCCCATCAGTCAGAAAGACGTGGTGGCAAAGGATAACAGGCCGCTTGGTGTGACACACCGCTGCGCCGCGCCCTTGCGGAAGTGGGCAGTTGAGACAAGGCAATTGGCCGGCATTGGCGGCGAATGACCCGCCTTCATCAGACATTTTGGGTGAACGAGGATCGAGGCAAGGGGGCGGGTGATGCATTCCGCCTGACCAAACCAGCACGCAACGTTAATTGTTATGGGCCTATAATGGCGCTGGAATGCCGGTTTTCTGGGGAAAATTGCGTCGCAGAGGCATCTCACTCACGCATTGAAATGTTTTGTAACCCAATATGAGTTTCCAATTCGTGCGAATTTGGGCATCACGTCACCAAGAAATGCAATCTGACGCCAAGACTCGAATCAAGAATGTTAGAAAAAATGAAAAATTCGTCCTCTCCCAGCCAGCTTCCTCACAACAAGCTCTTTAAAAGCGGCGACGTCTTCGTTCTTTTCGGAGAACTTTTTGGACGTGGTTACGCCACGGGATTGATTGATGAAGCCCGCAAGGCCGGCATGAAAATTGTTGGCATCACCGTTGGACGCCGCAACGAAGACAATTCGCTGCGCCCGCTGGATGCTGAAGAACTGGCCGCTGCCGAAGAAAGACTGGGCGGCAAGATTATCAACATCCCGCTGATGGCAGGTTTTGATCTCGATGCGCCCGAAGGTGGCAAGACCCCGACAGACCTTCTGTCCGGCATGACCATTGGCAGCTGGGAACAGGACAAGCTGGACTGGGATTATGTAAAGCAGTGTCACGAGGTTGGTACCAAGCGCTTCACGGATGCGCTGGAGAAGGTCATGGCCGAGCTGGATGGCATGATCGGGCAGGGGCAGAACGTGTTTTTTGCCCACACCATGGCCGGTGGCATTCCCAAGGCCAAGGTATTCCTGGTTCTTGCTAACCGTATCTACAAGGGTACCGGTGCCCGCCACATGTCGTCGCAGGCGCTGCTTGAGAGCGATCTCGGCAAGCTGATCCTGAAGAACTTCGATGCCGTGTCGGCCGATACATTTGGCCACCTGATCGAGTTCAGTGCCGCCATTCGCCAGCGCGTTGAAGCTTCTGGCAACCAGGTTCGTTACACGGCCTATGGCTACCACGGCGCTGAAATCCTGATCGATGGTCAGTACCGCTGGCAGACCTACACCAACTATACGCAGGGCTATGCCAAGATGCGGCTGGAAGGCATTGCCGAAAAGGCATGGGACAATGGCATCAAGGCCACTGTCTATAACTGCCCGGAAATCCGCACCAATTCCTCTGACGTGTTCACCGGCATCGAACTGCCGTTGATCCCACTGCTGTCTGCCTTGAAAAAAGAAGGTGGCGCAGAATGGGCAGACGAACAGTGGAACACCTGCCAGGCGCTGTTGGTGGACAATGTTACGCTGGATGACGTGATGGACAAGATCCACACCATGCAGGCCAGCGATGTGATGACGCCGTTCTACAATTTCTCGGCTTGGCCAATGCCAAACAGCCAGGCGCAGGCGGATCTGACCATCAGCACCTCGCACGACATTTCGCAGATGCACCGCGATGGCAAGGCGCTGATCAGCGACCATCTCAGCACGCTGGTGGTGGAAGCAACCGGACAGTTGATTTTCCGCTCGTCCACCGCACCAACCGGTCCGGTTCAGTGGCTGAACCACGATATCGTGGCCAAGCAGCTGAACGCGACACATGCGCGCGCTGAAAACACGCCTGCACTGCGCCAGTCTGCTTGATAGAGCCTTCGGCTTGATCAGCCTTTATTGTCAGTAGATTTGCTGGCAGTTTTTTAAACCCCTGATGACCGCCGTAAACTGGCCGTCACAGGGGTTTTCTTTTGCTGGCTCACAACACCTTAAGTGGTGGCGGGCATGTCAGCGAACACCGGCCGCTGCATCCGGCGCGTCAAGCGAGTGTTCCTCCGCCGCCAGCTGGGCGGCGCGGGCGTCGTTTTTCTTCTTCTGGTTTTGGTCATGGTGCCACTTGATGGAGCAGTACAGGCCAATGCCGACCACCCACCTCAATATGTCCAGGCTGTCACTTGCCGCATGACAGTGTGTCGGCGACAAAAAACACGTCGCAGACAAAAAACACGTCGCCGATGATCACACGCGGCAAAGTCCGGGTCTCAGCTCTCGCGCGCCTTCAGGCGTCGCCGGTCACGCTCAACAGTTTCCGCACCCATTTCGGTCAGGCGGAATTGCCGTTTCTGAAACTCCCCGCGAATTTCCACATAACCCTGCTCTTGCGCCTCATAAAGCGTCTTGAGGCTCGAACCTTTTGGGGGTGCCTGCCAACCCGTGCCAACAGCACTGTGCAGCAATACCATGATCTTCATCATGTCAGCTCTCCATTGTCGCGGCAGATCAGTCACCCGATCATCCGTTTTCTTGCATTTAAAGCTGCTGGTATCTGCTAGGCATCCGGCTGGTCAAGCTTTATGAATACGAGCAGGTAAACGCTTGCGAGGTTCAATGGCTGTTCTGACAGATATCCTGATTGCCCCAACACAAGATGCACCGGCAATTATTGCCAACTGGCCCGGCGCCAAAAACTGGCCGGGCATGCAAACCACCGGGCTCGACGCGCTGGTGCTGTCAGACCTTGCCGAAGCGCTCGGCCAATCGGCGCTTGCCATCGCCACTGAAGAGCTTGATCCGCATTCCTTTAAGGACGAGGCAAACGGACCATGGCTTTATGTGCTGCCCAACGACCTGCGCGACCACCTTGCCAACCTTAAAGCAGATGACCTCGGCCCCATTGCCAGAACCTAGTCTCAGCAGGAAGAGGCAATGGCGCGCGGCATGACGGAAGATGACGCCGCACGCCTGCTGTTACAAATCCAGTCCCTTGCCACCACCGCCCGCAATGACCAGAAGCCGATGCTGCTTTGGGTTTCTTTGTAGGGAACAGGGCAATCTCAAAGGGATGAAAGTAGACACCGCTTGTTCTCAGCCACCATTAAACGGTAATCACAATTTTACTTAGGCAGCAGGTACCGCTTGCCATGACGTTCGCCTACAGCCCTGAGAACGATCTCGAGATTATCGAGGAAAGTAGTCGAGGCACTCTCCACAAGCGGAAGCAGTCGCTCTTGCACAAAACGGTCGGTCGCAATATAGCCCAAGGGATTGTACCAATACTCCGAGATTCGTTTGGGAACATTGAGGTCAGCAAGCAATGTTGCAATCATGTCGTCATTAAGTGCGTCACTAGTGAGACCTTCCAATGAACTCAGGTAACTGGTCTTAAGCCAATGCCGAATAGGCTCAGACCCATGTACGAGTGAATTGAGGCAGAAGGTACGCACCTCCATATCTCCGAGATGGGCCACGACCGGTCCGAGCCGCCGTGATATCCACCAACTTTGAGAACTTTCCTGTAAGTCCTCCACCAATTCGATAATTGGCTTCATGATAGCTAAGTTGACGCTTTCTCCCGCTAAACCTGATATTAGGTTCGAGCTAGATACCAACGACTGCCGCAACATAGGAATTTCACGTGCAAGGCTTTGCACCAATAACGTTTCTCGGCCCCGCCACTCAAGGTCACCGACTTCGAATATCTCGAAAGGCTGCAGTTTGAGATCCGCATCACTTAGTTCTAGTAACTCTTCGACCTTAGCAAGCAAAGTCTGGTTATCGAGGCCGCAACAGTAAAGTAATGCGATAGCCTCGATGCCATTGCTCTCGGCTGCCATCTGCTCGACATAGGGCGTAAGATCGGAGCGAACGAGGCATAGCTGCGACAACGCATGGTCCCATAAACTTTGGCTGGTCCGTGCGCACCAGATCGCGTCGATATGACGATGATCAAGGCAGTTGTAACGTGCTGTGTCTGCTTCATCTCGGTGGCGTTGTAGTGAGAAAGAGAAAGAAGATGCAGTCTGCTCTGAATGTTCAAGCAGTAAATCGGCCAACGCCGCAAACGATTCGTCATCGTCCCGCTCGGATAGCGCTGCCGCGAGTAAATCGGCCATGCCAGGAGATAAATCTCTTCCGGTCTGTTGCAACGAATGAAAAAGAGTTTTGGGCTGAAACGATGCCATAAGTTGGCTCACTGCGAAATAGTGATCGTCGTTCTCGCCGTTTGCTATCCACTTTTCGCCTATTAACATCAACCGCTCGAGGTCGGTTTCATCGATTAATGGCTTCAACGCAGGAGCGATGCCATTTACCGACAAATTGAAATCATCGGCATGCGCTTCAAGAAGATCGAGAAGCTCCTGCTTGAATTGAGCACCCAAAACTTGTGCAATTAACAGCACAGCTTCGCCAGCAATGGTATCGCCCAAAAGAACAAGCTGCTTAAGAAGTTCGACGTGTTCGGAGTCTACTGGCAACTCACTTAGCCACACCGTGGGAAATTGCTCTTGTTCAGCCTTTTTGCCTAGATTGATCAACTCTTCTAGTAACTCTGTCACCGCCGCAGATTGACCTTCCTCGGCATAGCGTACCGCATTGATAGCAAGCATAAAGTCTGCTTTGATAGTTTCGCTGAGTATCTTCTTCGCGGTTGCTGGTTCCATAAGCGCAAGCGCTAAAAAGAGGCATTGATCCCATTTTTTCGAGGCAATTGTATCGCGCACAGATAGCGTGTCTGTTCGCGACCGCCGGACAAGTTCAATAGCGGCGCAATACTCGGTGATCGATTGATGGACGAACGAGGCCCTACGCCCAGTGTAAGGGATCAGAATCTCGCGCGCAATTAACCAGTTGACGACATCGCTAGCACTACATGCCGCGGTGCCAGGTGCCTGCATCGCAAGTAAATCAGAAAGCCAAGTTAGCGGGAATGCTTCACTTTCGGATTCGATCGCACGATAGGCTAACTTCGCGAAAATTGGTAGCAGCTGTAGATCGATCTTGAATCGGTCGTCGAATGCCAGCTGAAGCTTCGTCATGAAGGACGCAAAGAGGTCACGCGGCGTAGCATTCTCTGGGACTTCGACAAGTCGCTTGGTGACAAGTTGCAGAAAAAAGGGCCGACTCAGCAAATACCGCACATCCTTAGCAAATCTGCCCGAAAGTTTTATGTTGTGTTCCGCCAAGACTGCATCGACATGGTGCAGTTCAAAACGGTCAATCTCGTAAAAATCAATTTCACCTAGACGATTTGAAAGTCCGTCGGATGTGCGAGAGGTTATTGCGTAAGAGAAATCGCCAATCTCGCTCTTGATCTCATCTAGTGACTTGAAGAGTGTGCCGTCCTCAAGATACTCCGATGGCATTTCGTTGAATGCATCGAGAAATAATTTTAGACCGAGATCTCGGCGAAGTTGACTGAGAGTCAAACCTGCTGGCAATTCTGCATTGATCTGCGTCCGCAAATCTCCCTGATAGAGCTTAAGGTCAAGTAATATTGGAATAGTAAGAGGAGTGGATGCGAGGGTGTCGTCGATACACGCTTGCTGTACCTTGGATGCGAGTTGCAAAGCAGCGAGCCGCATTGCAAAACTCTTGCCCGAGCCCGGCAAGCCAATCAGATAAGCGGAATGTGGGCCTTCAGTTAGAAAGCGTGTCGTAGTCCAATTTTCATAGTTGCCGAACCGCGTGTGCGCGCCGCGATTTTTTCTTGTTTCAGAAATCCTCACCGTGATCGGCGTGTTTTTGGGAGTTAGGCGGCGGACAAGACCTGAACTATAGCGAGTGACCGCAAGAACGCGCTCTGCCTCACTCGGTTCGCCGATCTGTGCTGCCGTAATCGCGTGTGGTTCCGCGAGGGACTGGAGTACAGAAAGAAGTTCGCGGTGATCGCGTGATCCATCTGAGCGTTTGTGCGTTTCGTAACCGAACAGTTTAATGCCATATTGTCGCCGCCAATAATCAGCCTCTTCTTCGCCTGTATCAGGCATAATCGCCCAATGATCTCGTACCGCACCTTGATAGATGTTTAGCAATAGGTCGCGTAGGTAGATGAAGTCCGGATCACGCAACCCGAAACCAACATATAAAACTGGACGCGTCATGAGCAGCATCTTAAGCGTCTCGAGTGCGCTTTGGCGCTCGCCGCCAGGCATTAATGTCCGATACTGTTCGCGAGTCAGAATGACACTAGATATGTCATTGATGTCTCCATGTGGCTTGAAGATGAAATGTGAAGATCGAGCTCTGACGGTATCAACAAGCTCGACGAGGTGCTTGTTCGTAACTGGTGCCGGGAAAAATGCGTCGGTACGCCACGTGCCAAGCGCTTGTTCTATGAGAGTATCGTAGTTGGTCGTAATGAAGCCGGTCGGGCCAAGCTCCACAATCGCCTTGTGAATGACGTGTGGGGTTGTAGCACCTACACGCACCGCATTGCGTATAAAAGTTCCGAACGAGGTAGGTGTAAGCTTACTGACACCAAAGCTTGCCGCCTGCAGGAGATCACCGTTTCGTATTTCTCGGCGCACCAATTCGGACGACTGGCCCTCGTCGTCGAGAAAAGTGGCAAGTTCCTCAAGTAAACCCGACCAGCCAGGAATGTTTGACCAAGTGGAAATTCCCGAACCAACAAAAATGATGCAATCTGGATGCTTTAGGAACTGGCGTATGGCAGCGATGGTCACGAGATCAATTATCCTGAAGTTACAGCCGGCTAGAGACAAAGTCGTAGCTTTACTATCTACGCAGTGCAACTAGTAATAGAACGCCGTTTTGCAGCGGCGTAAATTTTGATAAAGTCTGAACTGAGGACCTAGAGGCGTGCCGTCTCTAACACGCTTCACCACCGCGCATCATCAATGCGCAGCAACTCGGCAGGCCGTGGCCATTCCTGCGGTTTCATCAACAGTGCTCGGGAATTTCAGCCGTTTTGCTGGACCCCAGGACGTTGTCTCCATGTCGTGATATAGATCGTCTGCCGGGTCGTTGACGGCGCTGCCGTGAAAGTCACGCACCCGCCATCAACCAATTAGACCACAGTTCACGCGGTTGCGTCCGGCGCATCGCAACCGGCAGGCCCAACCTTATTCCGACGCGCACCACCGGTACTGCTCGTTGAAATCAAGACTTTCGTTTTCGCGTTTCAACAGGAATTCCTGTCTGTTTCGAATATCCATTGTGGTCTTGTATTCCGTAACGGTCGTTGGAAGGATGCTCCACGCGCGGTGGTAATAGGAGCAGCTTTCGTTGAATTGATAGATGTTTCCGGAACTGGTTACGTTGCTGAAGGTGCATGTGGTCTTGTTGCTCTTGGCGCTCGCCCCATCATAGATGAACAGCATGGTGCCTTTTGGGTCGTCGCAGGCATGGCTTGACTGCACGTACCGTCCCTTGTCGATTGGCAGAAGGTCTTGCGCAAAAAGCGGGGTGGAAAAGGCGCCGACGAATAAGGGCAGGGCAAGGGGCGATACCAGGTTCTTGAAATGCATTCTTTCAGTCTTTCATGGGAATTGGGATCAACTGTTGCGTCGATGTGTGGACCTTGTGCAGGTCGGCGGCTGAACCCTGTTGATTTCAGGCTCCTTGTTGGCCTTTTCACGAGTGCCAGTGAAATCAAAGGCTTGAGTTAGCCCGATTACGAAAATTTGCCAGATACATCAATGTTTGAATCCACAATCACACCATCTTGTGAGCAGTCTGGCGGGCATGTCAGCCTCCAAAGGCCGATTAAAATCAAAGCCCATCACCACCGCGCATCATCAACCCGCAGCAACCCGGCAGGCCGTGGCCATTCCGGCGGTTTGCCATCAACACAGGCCGGGAATTTCAAGCGTTTTGCTGGCCCCCAGGACGTTGTCTCCATGTCGTGACATAGGTCGTCTGTCGTGTCGTTGATGGCGCTGCCGTGAAAGTCATGCGCCCCGCCATCCACCAACAGGCCGGCCGTCCGGGCAAGGGAAAGCCGGGCAGACAGTCTTTCGCCCGTTAACTGGCAATGGCGCAATGCCCGCAGAACGGCCGCTGCCATCAGATATCCTGTCGCGTGGTCCAGCGCCTGCACGGGCAGGGGCACCGGTTTTGTGTCCTTAGCGCGGCGCATGCCCTCATCAGCGATGCCGCAGCTCATCTGCACCAGACTGTCAAAGCCGCGCCGCTCTTTCCATGCGCCACCCCAGCCATAGGCATTCAGACTGACCTCAATCAGGCCGGGAGACAGGCGTTGCCGTGTCTCGGCGTCGTAACCAAGCCTGTCGAGCGCGCCGGGGCGATAGCCGTGAACGAGCACATCGGCCTGCGCAATCAGCCTTTCAAAAATCTGGCGGTCACTTGCCAGATGCAGGTCCAGACCGGCGCGGCGTTTGCCAAGTGTCACCTCGGGTTCCAGCGCCGGCTCATGCCAGTTGGGCGGATCAAGCCTCAAAACATCCGCACCAAAACCCGCCAGAAAACGTGTTGCCACAGGTCCCGCCAGGATGCGGGTGAGATCCAGCACGCGGCGGCCGCGAAGACCGGTCAGTTTGGGTCCGTGACCAGACTGACGCCAGGCAATCAGCGGTTCGTTGCGCACCTGTTGCCCCTGCGGGTGGTGTGCCCATTCGGCAAGGCTGTGCATGGCGGCGGCTGCACCACCTTCATTGACAACCGCGTCTTCCAGATCGTTCTTTTTCCAGTCGGCTATCACCTCTGTCAGCCGCGCCTTGTCAGCATCGCAGTTCAACACCCGCAACGCTGCCTCGCGGTGGTGGTTGGCATTGGTGTGCAGGCGTATCCAGCCGTCTGCGGCCTGGTAATCTCCCGCCAACGGGTCCCAGGCCGATGGCAGGCTCCAGCCTGATGGGCGAAGCGTCATGCCAAACCACAACAGGCATAAGCGCCGGTCGATTGAAATGTCCCGCGCGCCCAGCAAGGCGGCGAGTTCACGCGTTGCGGCCGTCACGGCCGCCTCGGCCATGTCAGACACCCGAAAGCAGGCGTAAAGCTCGCCGCTGCCGCGCTGCACGACCTTGATATCGTCGGCCAAATCCAGGCCCAGCGCTTCGTTGATCTGTCGGTTGAAATCATCAGGCATTTTGCATCTCCTTCACATGGTGAGCAGATGGTGCCGCGCAATTGACACGCCGTAAATCTTGATCAACATAATCAATATGAAAAAATCAGACTGGATCGACGCCGCAACCGCTTGCGACATGCTGGGGGTCAAACCGCAAACCCTCTATGCCTATGTCAGCCGTGGTCTTTTGCGCGCCGAGGCCGATGCGCAGGATGCACGCCACAGTCTCTACAAACAGTCAGATGTCGAGGATCTGGCCCGGCTGCGCCGCAGGCCACGGGCTAGGGCCGAGATTGCCGAACACGCAATCCGCTGGGGAGAGCCGGTTCTCACCACCTCACTGACGGAAGTGCGCGAAGGCATGTTGTGGCTGCGGGGCAAATCGATTGCCGACTGTGCCGAACACCTGACAGTTGAAGGCGTCGCCGCCCATCTTTGGGCTGTCGAACCAACCGACTTCGTCAGCGGTTATGCACCTGATCCGTCCGCTGGGCCTGATGCTGCGCTGGGCCCACTGGGCAGGGCGTTACAAGCACTCGCTCAAGAGGTGCCGCAAGCCGCTGATCTTGACGACAGTGCGGCCAACACCATTGCGCGTCATGGCGGCAGGTTGGTCTCCATCGTCACCAATGCGCTTTTGGGTGTTCAGGCCACCGGGCCGATCCATCACCGACTGGGGCACGCATGGGGTGTTGATGCAGCCGGGTTGGATAATCTGCGCTGCGCGCTGGTGTTGTTGAGCGATCATGAGCTGAACCCGTCCACCTTCGCGGTGCGGGTTGCAGCCTCAACGGGGGCAAGTCTGCCCGCCGCTCTGCTTTGCGGCCTTGCAACACTCAGTGGCCCGCGCCATGGCGGCGTCGCATCGCTGGCACGGCGTGCATTACAGGCCGCGTTGCGTGGCAAAACCCAGGACTTTTTGGCGCAACATGCCAACCAGCCACCCTACAGTTACGGCTTTGGGCATCCGCTTTATCCGGATGGTGATCCGCGTGCACGGATCATTCTCAATCGCCTGGCGGACAAGGGCGCGGTGGTCAGCGCCATAACATCACTGTCGGATCAGTTGGGCCTGCCACCCAATATCGATGCGGCACTGGCGGCCTTAAGCGCGGTGCAGAACCTGCCTGACACGGCCGCCTTCACGATT
Organism: Rhizobium sp. BIGb0125; assembly: GCF_024810055.1. Taxonomy (NCBI): domain Bacteria; kingdom Pseudomonadati; phylum Pseudomonadota; class Alphaproteobacteria; order Hyphomicrobiales; family Rhizobiaceae; genus Rhizobium; species Rhizobium sp. BIGb0125. The sequence goes on along the minus strand of NZ_JANUDV010000003.1, from coordinate 403,396 downwards.
TTTGCCACCGGCCGGCTGGTTGGCTGGATTGCCCACGCCATGGAACAACAGGAAAGCGGCGAAATCATCCGCCCGCGTGCCCGCTACCGCGAAAAACCCTGACGATGATGAGGGTGCGGGTTGGTCGTTGTCTTAAGCCGGATAAACATACCGATAGGCCGCCCAACCGGCCAAGGCCGACAGTGCAAGCCAGATCAGCACGATGGCGACAAGCCCCGCACGGCTGCTGGGCCTGTTTTGCTGTAACGCGGCGCGTTGCCTGAAGTCCGTCATCAAGTCGGGCGGTATCATGCGAATGGCCAACAGAATGCCAAGTGGCACGATCAGCAGATCATCCAGATAACCGAGCACCGGAATAAAGTCCGGAATGAGATCGATGGGCGACAGCGCGTAAGCGGCAACCGCACCAGCAACCAGTTTCGCGGCTATCGGCGTTTTCAGATCACGCGCTGCGATCCACAGGGCAATGACATCACGCTTGATGGCGCGTGCCCATTGTTTCACAGAACCGATCCACCCTGCCATGGCCTCGTCTCCAACCTCAGCATTCGTCCGCGCATCGATAGGGTATGGAGATTTCTCTAAGCTTTTCAATGGTTGAGAAAATCAGTTGACGGATGCGGCGCACTGACGATGTTTGTCTGTTATCGCCCAAAGACATGTCGGAGCCATGGTGGAAACTGAACGTTTGATCTTACGCCCATCCCGCAGGGCGGACATTGCAGAACTGTTCGAATTTCTTGGAGATCCGGTGGCCATGCAACATACCCACAGCGATAAAACGCTGCGGGAGTGCCAGCGGCGCGTGATGGTTCACGAGTGGCGAAGACGCCGGGATGGCTGCGCGCCCTGGGTGGTGGTGCGCCGCGAAGATGGGCGCATCATCGGCTGGGGTGGCCTGTACGAAGATCCGTTCGACCCGGGCTGGAATTTCGAAGTGGGATATTACTTTCGCCCTGATGTTTGGGGCAAGGGTTACGCGTCCGAACTTGTCGGCGCAGCACTCGCCGTTGCCGATCAGCAGCTTCAACTTGCCGAGGTCTGGGCGATGGCCCATCCGGACAACGGCGGCTCACAAAGGGTGTTGCAGAAGGCGGGTTTTGTGTTTGCGCGCCACCTTCCAGAACGCAACCGCCTTTTGTTCAGAAGACAGCGCCCAGTCGCCTGACGGTGACAATGAACGGGTGAGAGCAGGGCGCCGCTCCATCCGTGGTTTTATAGCCACTGCTGGTTATTCGCTACGCTCATCAATCCAGGCGCGGGTCTGCGCAAGAACCTCATCCGACAGGTCCGGATCATTGACTGCTCTGGCCAGAATGACGGCACCCACCATTGCTGCCCAACTGCCAATCGCGGCGCGGCGGGTATCGGTTGAACCAGCGGTTTTAAGCGCCTGCTCAATGCGGGTGATCTGGGCGCGCAAACCCTCGGTCATCGCGGCCTGTGCCTCCGGTGTCTGGTGACGAATGGCGGCGGCCAAACCGGCTGTCGGGCATCCTTGGCCGGGGTTGTCGCGGTGACGTGGCGACAGATACGAGCCAACGAAATCATTAAAGCCGCCGCCGGCAACACTGTCTGCACCCAGGGCGTGACTGATCGTTTGGGCCACCAGATCATCCTTTGAACTGAAATGGCCATAAAAACCGCCATGGGTCAGGCCAGCTGCCTTCATCACCTCGGCAACGCTGACCGCATCAAACCCCTTGTCCTTAAACAGCTGGTTGGCGACCTCAAGAATACGGCCTCTGTTTTGCGCCATCTGTTCCCGGCTGACCTTCATGTTCAAAATTCTCCGCAACGACAGTTGACTTTTACATGATGGTTATCATATTTAAATTCAATCATGACAACCATCATGAATATAAGATCGATGTGAGAAAAGAGCAATCCAATGAGCGAAATTCCTGCAGTTCTGATAACGGGTGCCTCTACCGGCATTGGCGCAACCTATGCCGAACGCTTCGCACGGCGCGGACATGATCTGGTGCTGGTGGCCAGAGACGTGGCCCGCATGGAGGCGCTATCAAGCCGTCTGCGCCAGGAGACCGGCGTAAAGATCGATATCATCAAGGCCGATTTGACCCAGACGTCGGATCTGGCACAGGTCGAGACCAGATTGCGGGACGACGCGCGCATCGGCATTCTCGTCAACAATGCCGGCATGGCGGTCGGCGGTGCCTTTATCGAACAAAGCGCCGATGACCTGACCAGGCTGATGGCACTCAACACCACCGCACTGGTGCGGCTTGCCAACGCCATCGCACCGCGTCTTGCGCAGGCTGGTGAGGGGTCCATTATCAATATCGGCTCGGTGGTCGGCCTCGCACCAGAATTTAACATGACGGTTTATGGCGCGACCAAGGCTTTCGTGCTGTTCCTGTCGCAGGGGTTGCAGCAGGAACTTGGGCCCAAGGGTGTTTACGTTCAGGCCGTGCTTCCCGCCGCAACCCGCACGGAAATCTGGGACCATGTTGGCGCTGACGTCAACAGCATGAGCAATGTCATGGAAGTGGGCGATCTGGTGGATGCGGCTCTGGTTGGTTTTGACCGTCGCGAACCGGTAACAATCCCGCCGCTGCATGATTTGGGCCTGTGGGAGGCCCTTGATGGCGCACGCAAGGCGATGGTCCCCAACCTCGGAAACGCCGTTCCAGCCGAACGATATCGCCCCGTCGCATAAATATCTCCAGTGAGTGACACCGCCCTCTCTCTGCAACGAGAAGAGGGCGGTTTTGTCCTTTATTGCCAGGACATTGAGACGGGTTTGCCATCTTTAAGGCTGATGACAACCGTGTCAGCTTGCCGTTGCCGTCAGTGGTTTTAAAGCTGCCACCGGCGCAGGTGATTTTGGCTGTCGTGCCAAAGCAGCCGGTGTGGGTGCCCTTTGTCTTGTATTGTTTTCGAAACAGATCGGTGCTGCTGACCACCCGGCCGTTGGAGGAAATGCAGATATCCGATGACTGGCCGGAATTGCCGATGCAGGTTGCGCAAGAACCTCCGCATCCTCTCGCCGCAGGTAGCTCTTGACAAAGATGAGGTACGTACCTCATTCTGTGTCAAGTCTCTGGGAGGAGGGAACGATGCAACACGGTTCTGCCATCACAAGTGAAGAGCAATTGCGGGCGCTTTATCCGCCAACACATGCGCTTGCGGTTCAAAAACTTCAGCCAACGCTTGGCGTGCACGCGCAGGAATTCATCCGCCGGTCCCCCTTTGTTTGTCTCGGCACGCAGAATTTGGATGGCCGGGCCGATGTCAGCCCCCGTGGCGACCCGGCTGGTTTCGTGAAAATCCTCGACAATCAAACATTGGCAATACCCGATCGTCCGGGAAACAATCGGTTGGACAGCCTGTCAAACATTATCGCCAACCCGGCCGTGGGGCTGCTGTTTATGATACCCGGCTTTGATGACACGTTGCGTGTAAACGGCTTTGCCAGACTGGTCACGGAGCCCGAACTTCTTGAAACCATGTCGGTCAACAACCGCGTTCCCACACTCGCAATCGTGGTGCGGGTCAACGAAGTGTTTCTGCATTGCGCAAAGGCGCTCAGGCGTTCACGCATCTGGGAACCAGAACACCGGCAGGACCGCCACCAAATGCCATCCTTGATCAAGATGATACTGGATGAAACCACGGGTGCACCGGGCGAGGATGAGATGCGCAAGATCGATGCAGGGTTGGAAGAAGATTACCAGAACACCATGTATTAGAAACGCTGCGCGCCAGGCGGTGCGAAGTCAAAATCAGATTCCAAGTAATCGCAACAGTTGCAACACAAGCCTGGCGCAGGGCAGGTGTGCCATCGTCAATTACTACTTTAAGTGGCTGAAATCCGGTTGACTTGAAGGCAGTGATCATCAACATCGCAAGTAATGATTTATTTAAAATCGATTCTACTTGAGGGTTTTCGGTCTTTGCGGACCGGAATGGGGAACCTGTTACTTTATGAATACTGTATATAATTTGAGCCACATCGGCACTCATCTGCGTGCAAACGTCTTGAAGACATCAACGGCACTTGCCCTACTTGCCAGCGGCTGCGGGCTTTTTGCGGCAGGCATTGCCCATGGGGCTGAGGGGCAAGCAGGCTATCTGGATTTCAAAACACTGCTGAACGGCCGTTATTCCATCGCCAATGGCATCAGCGCCGATGGCAAAGTCATCGTTGGTTCTGCATCGCTGTACAGCGGCCAGGATGACCGCGCCTTTCGCTGGTCCAGCAGCAAAACCGGCATGGTCGACCTTGGCATCCTTCAAGGTGGGTCTTTCGCCAGCGCACAGGCTGTGAATGCCAATGGTACAGTCGTTGTGGGCAATGCGGATGCTGACAACGGATATACCCACGCCGTTGTCTGGAGAAATGGCGTTATCGGCAACCTTGGCACCCTGAATAATGGGCGAGAGTCGCGTGCGACCGGCGTCAGTGCCGACGGCGCCGTTATTGTCGGTTATGGTGACGATGGCGCATATAACGGCCCAAGCAAGATCCGCGCTCTGCGCTGGACGGGAAATGACCAGATAGAAAGCCTTGGTAGCCTCGTTGAAGGTGGTTTTTCCCGCGCCAATGGTATCAGCGGCGATGGCAAGGTCATCATCGGTCAGGCATGGAATGAGAACATGAGCGACCGCGCCTTCCGCTGGACTGAGGAGGACCAGATGGTCAGCCTCGGCACAATCGCGTCTGCGGCCAGAGGCGTGAATTATAATGGGTCTGTCATTGTTGGATATGTGATAGATAACGAGGTGGAACATGCCTTCCGCTGGACAGCAGAGTCCGGTTTGATGGACAGGATCGGCGAACTGAACAACGGCACTTATTCCTCCGCACAGGCGGTGAATGCCGATGGCTCCGTGGTCGTTGGTTCTGCCGAAAATGGCATTGGAAACATTCAACGCGCCTTCCGCTGGACAAATGAAACAGGCATGATTTCCGTGGAGGACTGGTTGCGCAACAATGGCGCGACCGTGGCCCAGGATTTCACCGATGTGGCACGTGGCGTCAGCGCTGATGGCACCATCATTGTGGGGTCTACAACGCAGGAAACCGCCTTTATTGCCCGCCTGTCGTCAGAAGGCACCGGCATCATCGAGGTGGAAGAATTTGCCAGCTCCTTGGCCGCCAAACCATCTGCCAGCGTTGCTCTCAGTTTCGCCGGCACCATTCTCAACGGCGCACATGGTGAGCCGATGCGCAACCTGCTCGATGCCGGCCAGCAATCTGTCTGGGTTACGTCGGATATCGGCTATGACAATGGCGCGGCCAGCGATGGCAGTTTTGGACTTGGCGATTTCGGTTACGGCATTGGTCTGGAAGGCGGCGCCACGGCGCGCATGACCTTCGGTGGTGTTTATTCCGATCAGGACATCGAAACCGGCGGCAAATACATCAGCAAGGGCCTGTATATCTCGCCGGAAGTCACGCTTCCGGTGGCCGGCAATGTCTATGCCACCATTGGCGCATTTTATGCGCCGGGCAAGTTGACCATCAACAGAGGGTACAACAATGGCGGCGTGATGGATTATTCCAGGGGTGAAACGGATGTGGAAAGCTGGGCGGCAAAACTGCGCCTGGACTGGCTGAATGCCGCCACTGTCAATGACTGGAACCTCACACCCTATGCCAGCCTGACACATGCCCGCTCCAAGCTGGATGCCTACACCGAAACCGGTGGTGGTTTCCCGGCCATGTTTGATGAAATGCGCGACCACAGCACGGTACTGCGCGCCGGTGTGGATGGCGTACATACGCTGGACAATAACATCCGCCTTCTGGCCCGCGCCGAAGCCGCTTACCGGTTTGAAAATGAAACCGCCGCCACCAGCGGCAGCATCATTGGCCTGTCAGACTTCAGTTTCGACGGACAGAAAACCCACCAGTTCTGGCTGCGCGGTGGCCTGGGCGCGGAAGTGGATGTCGCCAGCGGCACAGCCTCAATGAGCGTCAACGTCACGACCCAGGGTGACGACCCAACCGTGTGGCTGCGCTCCGGCTGGAAGGTCAAGTTCTGATCTGCGGAAAAATGGTCCTGCGCAAGCTTGGCGCAGGACAACCCTGTCAATGTCGGCCACTACTTTAAGCTGCGTAAAACAGTTTGACTTGAACGTATTGATCATCAACATCGCAAGTAACTGATTTGTTTAAAATCGTTTCTACTTGAGGGTTTTCGGTCCTGACGGACCGGAATGGGGAACTTGTTACTTATGAATACCATATATAATTTGAGCCACATTGGCACTGACCTGCGTGCAAACCTCTTGAGGACATCAACAGCACTCACATTGCTGGCCTGCCCATTTGGCGTGCTGTCGGCCGGTGCAGCCCTGTCTGCGGAACCGGATGGTTTTCAGGACTTGGGCATCCTCAATGGAGGATCATTTTCCAATGCTCAAGCTGTCAGCGCCGATGGCAAGATCGTGGTCGGTAATGCAGATGTTGGTGGTGCGGGCAATGATATTCGCGCCTTCCGCTGGACTGAAGGCTCAAACACCATAACCAACCTCGGCACCCTCAATAGCGGGGCAAGGTCCTATGCTCAAGCTGTCAGTGCCGATGGCAAGGTCGTGGTCGGCTATGCCTATGATGGCAATGCTGGCAATAGGAACCGTGCTTTCCGCTGGACCGAAGCCTCAAACACCATGGTCAGCCTTGGTACTCTCAATAACGGCTTTTCCTCCTTTGCCAGAGGCGTTAGTGCCGATGGCAAGGTCGTGGTCGGTTTTGCCGCTGATGGCAGTGCCGGTAACGTTTACCGCGCCTTCCGCTGGACAGAAGACACTAACACCATGGTCAGCCTTGGTACTCTCAATAACGGCCATTCTTCCGAAGCCTACGGTATCAGTGCCGATGGCAAGGTCGTGGTCGGTAGCGCACATGACGGCAACGCCACCTACATGAGCGCGTTCCGCTGGACCGAAGCATCAAACACCATGGTTAGCCTTGGGGCCCTCAATAGCGGCGCCGATTCCGTAGCCTTCGGTGTCAGTGCCGATGGCAAGGTCGTTGTCGGTCGCGCATTTGACGGCGACGCCTCCAACGCCACGCGCGCCTTCCGCTGGACAGAAGACACCAACACCATGGTCAGCCTTGGAACCCTGAATAGCGGTGGGTATTCCGAAGCTAGTGGCGTCAATGCCGATGGATCGGTCGTGGTGGGTGCGTCGGAGGATGGCAGTGCTGGCAACATGTTCCGCGCTTTTCGCTGGACATCTGCGACCGGCATGATCTCGGTGGAAGACTGGTTGCGCAACAGTGGCGTAAGCATCACAAGTGATTTCACCAGAGAAGCAACGGGTGTTAGCGCCGATGGCAGTATCGTGGTCGGGACGACCGGAAACGACACCGCTTTTATCGCGCGTGTTTCCTCAACCGGCTCCGGCATCATCGACGTGAACGAGTTTGCCGGTTCGCTTGCCAACAAACCCTCCGCCTACGTCGGAGTAAATTACGCGGGCACAGTTCTCAACGGCGCGCATGGTGAGCCGATGCGCAATCTGCTCGACGTTGGTCAGCAGTCGATCTGGGTGACGTCAGACATTGGTTATGACAATGGCTCCGCCAGCGATGGCGCATTTGGGCTGGCCGACTTCGGTTACGGCCTTGGCCTTGAAGGTGGCGCAACAGCCCGGTTTGCGTTTGGCGGGCTTTATTCCGATCAGGATATCGATACCGGTGGTAACTTCATCAACAAGGGCTTTTATATTGCGCCGGAAGTGACGCTCCCGGTCGCTGGCAATATCTATGCCACCGTCGGCGGTTATTACGCACCGGGCAAATTGTCGGTCACCCGCGGTTATCTCAATGGCGGCGTCATGGATTATTCCATGGGTGAGGCAGACCTTGATACCTGGGGTGCAAAGCTGCGGTTTGACTGGTTGAACGCATTCTCAGCCAATGACTGGAACTTCACTCCTTACGCCAGCCTGACACATGTACGCTCCACGCTGGATGCCTACACAGAAACCGGCGGTGGTTTTCCCGCCAGTTTCAATGAGGTGAAAGACCACAATACGGTTCTGCGCATCGGTCTTGATGGCGTGCACACGCTCACCAATGACATCCGCCTGCTGGCCCGTGCTGAAGCCGCTTACCGTTTTGAAAACGAAACCGCCGCGACCAGCGGCACCATCACCGGTCTTTCCGGCTTCAGTTTCAACGGGCAGGACACCAACCAGTTCTGGCTGCGCGGTGGCCTCGGTGCGGAAGTCGATGTTGCCGGCGGCACGGCATCTCTGAATGTCAACGTCACGACCCAGGGCGATGACCCAACCGTGTGGGTTCGCTCCGGCTGGAAGGTCAAGTTCTGATCGGTAAGACAGGCATTTACTGGTGAGCGGCCCGGCGTGAACAACATGCCGGGCTGATAGCTAACGGACCTGCGCGACTTACACTCGAATTGGCGGCACAGTTTGCTCGCAAAGATCAGATGCCAGCTTCTCCCAAGGTGAGTCCGTTAAGGACCTTTGGGCGCCAATCGAGCAGAGGGGTCAAATCGTGAGCAAGCCCATACTCTTGGACTTTTTGTTGAACTTCAGAATATTCTTTGCCTGCCTCGTTCACATATGTTTCCGAATAATCTATTAATCTCGATGTGACAGAGCCGACACAAACACCGACAACAAGCTCTTTTTTACCTGTGTTAAACAATAAGGGAGAGCCGCTCATCCCCTTCGTAATGGGGAAGTCCAATTCGAACATTGGCGGGCTGCTCTGACCCACAAATAGCCGGTTCGCTGGAATAACTCGCTGCACATAGCCACGGTGCACACGCGCTTGAACATATAAAGTGCCATCATGCTTCTGAAAGGCACTCTCGGGGTAGCCGACAGTAGAAACGTCATCAGCTATTTCAACTGTCATCTTTCTCAAAAGTCTATTCGGCTGCGTTGAGTAATCTGTCAATGCCACCGCTATATCATATGGTTGTTCAGCAACGTCGTAATCTTTGATCTCGATAAATCTGTCTTGACCGGCTCCTTCTGGGTCACAGACCTTGGGGTTTGCACAGATGCCAGACGCGGTTCCAGCCTCTACCTCGGCGGTGGCATTTTGCAGTACGTGAGCCGCTGTCAGCAGCACACCCTTACCAACAAAGAAACCTGTGCCCATCAAATTTAACGCTGTTGGCTGCCCAGTGCTATTCATTCTGTACGTGAAAATCGGCGTAACGAATGACTGTAAAAACAAGGCTGGCTCCGGAGATTTGAGGAGTGTGATCATCACAGTTAATAACGGCTAATCCGCAGTGGCGCTACTGGCGCTGTCCAACGGCACATTGACATCATAGACTGACCACGCTGACGGGGCGGCTAGAGCTTAAATATTGAACTGGGATGGCAGCAATGCCACGCCATTTCGAAACGGCCCCTTCCTTCACCACCAGCTTTCAGCGTAACCTGCACGCCCTATGCAAGTGCAGTCTGGAGCAGCGATATGAGCGTCTCGAACCGGTTTCTTGGCCTTGGCGATAATCCCAAGGACATCAACGGCGATGGGCGGACGCCGCGCATCGTGCTGTTTGGGGCAGGGTTTGGTAGCGCCTATCCCGGCAGTGAAGATACCGGCCATGCGCTGGCCGCTGATGCCATTCGGGCTGCGTCCCAGGAAGACGCGCCTTTGATTGATCATTTCGATTTTGATCTTGGCGGGCCGTTGTTTGATGGCAAGCCGGTGTCCTGCATCGACATTGGCAATATCAAAACCACGCATCACGACAATGCCGGCAACCGCGCGCGCATCGAAGCGCAGACCCGCCAGGTACTGGACCAGAAGGCCGTGCCAATCCTTTTGGGTGGGGATTGTTCCGTCACCATTCCGTTTCTGTCGGCCTTTGCCGGACGTGGCCCGATCTGGGTGCTGCAGATCGACGCGCATATTGACTGGCGCGACGAGGTGAGGGGCGAACGTTACGGCTATTCCAGCCCGATGCGCCGCGCCAGCGAAATGCCTGATGTGGCCGGCATGGTGCAGGTTGGCCTGCGCAGTGTCGGCAGTGCGCGTGTGAGCGATGTCAACGACGCACTTGCCTATGGCAGCCGTTTTGTCACTGCGCGGGACATGCATAGCCAAGGCGTTGAAGCGGCGCTGAACCATATTCCAGACGGGGTAAACGTGGTCATTTCGCTGGATTGCGACAGCATCGATCCCGCCATCATGCCCGGTGTCGCGGCCCGCACGCCTGGCGGGTTGACCTATACGCAAATCATCGACCTGATTTCAGGGGTCGGCCAAAAGGCGCGGATCGCGGGCTTTGACCTTGTCGAGTTTTACCCGCCAGCCGATGTGGATGGTCTTTCGGCGCTGATGGCGGCGCGCATTCTCGTCAACACCATCGGCACGATTGTTCGGCAGGGCTGATACGCGGCAATCCTTGGCTTACGCAGCTATTGCACATGGCGCCCAAGACTGAAGCTGGCTGCATTCCCGCAACATGTGCGAGAATGAAGGAAATTTGGGTGCCACGCGGCGCCTTTACCTCCACCCCTGTGACAGAGGAAGAAAAATCATCATCTTAGCGCGCTAAGTGATAGATTTTTCGGGTGGGGGGTTCCGTCCTGCCTCACCCATACCCGCCGTCATACTTGGGCTTGTCCCAAGTATCTAACCCCATTTCGCCAAACGAAACGAATGCGGCTGGCGTGGTTGGATCCTCGCCACAAGGTCGAGGATGACGTCGATACAGGTTGCAAGATCAGCGTTTCTTGCCGCAAACAGTCGCAACACCCAGCCCTCATTGCTATGCCTGACACAGATATCCAGTCGACGCACGTCTAAGCGACCAAAAAGCTCTTTCCGCTAAGAAATGGCCGTCACGAGGTCCTGCGACAGGCGGGGAAATTGGGTGTGATCACAGTTTTCGAATCACTCCAACATGAACAGATTCGTTAACGCGAAATCTGAATATGAACGGGCAACATGCCAAATGTGGCAGCAAAAACGGCCTGAAACAGCCTCCCGGATATCGCAAATGCGAAATACTACGTGATGACAGAGCCGCGGCGTGACCCTGGTGATGCTCGATGGAGGTCGACGCACAGACGTCGAAAAAACCAACGAAAACAGCTAGTCAGCCCCTAAATAACACCGCCGCGCTGCAACGCGAAATCAAGTTCCGCGTTATTACCGCGCTGCGGCTTTGTAACATACCGTTCACTTTTGCGTAAAAACCGTAAATTTTTAAGATTCTGAACGGAACATGAATGTAAGATAACAGTTCATTCATCTGACGTTCATCTTTGAATTGGAGCCACGCGATGTTTTTGAGCACTCTTCACGATACCAATGCCTTCAGCTTTGGCGCTGGCGGAAATCTCACGGCCCGTTGCGCCGCAATCGAGGAAGAACTGCACTATCTGCCGAACTTCTCCGGTACAAATATCGTTGTCACGGTTGAAGGCGGTTGCGTTGTATTGAGCGGAACGGTTGAAACCCGGCAGGACCTTTACCGCGCAATTAACGTGGCAAGCGATATCGCCGGTGCCGGCAATGTCATCTTCCGCGTTCAGCACGAGCCAGTGCTGGTCTCGTAAGTCTCGGCACGCGGCCGCAAACTGCGGCCAACATCACCATACCCCCGCCCGTCACATCACGGGGGCGGGGTAAAAACTCCGGTCAGCAAACACATCATTTGCAACCGCGCAGAATTATCGGAACCTTTTTACAGCCTGCGGGTTGTTCCGCCAGATCCCAAATTTCTCAGGGTATGGCAACCATGAAGTCGCTTATCGATGCAGCCCGTTCTAAGTCCAGATCATGGACCGCAACGGTTTTGCGCGACTGGGGCCCGGCACTTGCCGCCTTTGCCATCATCCTGTCATCAGGTTTTTACGCCAACACCCTGATCAGCACTGCGCTGTCGCAGTCGCTACGCAGCTTCTGACAGGTCGTTATCCGGATGTTCTTTCTCATCGCACGTCCTTAAAAGCAAAAACCCCAGCCAAAAGGCCGGGGTGGACGCTGCTAAAAAAGCAATACCTAAAAACATGATGCAATATACGACAGGTTTCTAGCAAAGGTTATTTGGAAAAATCAATATCCAATTTTAGGTAGAGTGGAATAATTCCACCACTCAACCGAAAATGTTGCGACCATACCGGTAACCGCATGGTGTTCCCGGTGGAAACCATGCCGTCTATCCTTTCATTGGATTCAAGGCCTGAGCTGTGTTAGACAGTGGCCAAACATCGTAGCGCGGCCTGTCCAGCGCTTTGGCACGACTTTGGAAAATAATGAAAAATCAGTACCTTAACCGCGAAAAAACCTTCGCCGTTGCACCTATGATCGATTGGACTGACAAATTTTGCAGATATCTGCACCGTCAGATGTCGCATCATGCGCTGCTGTATACGGAGATGATTGTTGCCGATGCTATCATCCACGGCCGGCAGGAAAAGCTGCTGAGCCATCATGATGCGGAAAATCCGGTGGCCTTGCAACTGGGCGGTTCTGCGCCGGAGAAACTGGCCGCAGCCACCAAAATTGCGCTGGAATACAACTACAACGAGATCAACCTCAACGTTGGCTGCCCATCGGACCGCGTCCAGTCCGGCACATTTGGCGCCTGCCTGATGCGTGAACCGGAAACCGTGCAGCGCTGTGTAGCGGCCATGAAAGCGGTGACGGACCTGCCTGTTACCGTAAAGTGCCGTATTGGCGTCGATGACCAGATCCCTGAGGATGTGTTGCCGGATTTTATAAGCCGCATGATCGAGGCCGGTGCCGATGCCATTTGGATTCACGCCCGAAAAGCCTGGCTGCAGGGCCTGTCGCCGAAGGAAAATCGCGAAATTCCGCCGCTGGATTATGACCTGGTCTATGCCATGAAAGCCGCAAATCCGAACACCTTCATCGGTATCAATGGCGGCATTTCCGATCTCGCTCAGGCCAGCAAACATCTTGAGCATGTCGATGGCGTGATGCTGGGCCGCGCGGCCTACCACAACACCAATATTCTTGGCGATGTCGATCATGTCATCTATGGAAAACCGGCTGTAGCACCGGACTGGCAGCAGATTTGCCAGACGATGATGACGTTTGCGGCCGACTATATCACCACTAGCGGTCGTTTAAACCACGTCACCCGCCACATGGTTGGCCTGTTCCAGGGTTTTGCCGGTGCACGCCGCTTCCGCCAGATCCTGTCATCAGACGCCACCAAACCGGGCGCAGGGCCAGAGGTTATCGAAGCCGCCTTCGCTGCAATCGACTTCGAGGCCACATCGCTGAAAGCTGCGGGTTGAGGTTGGGGTGGTGACGCCTTTCCTCTACCCTTGTGGGAGAGGACGAAAAATCATCACCTTAGCTTGCTAAGTGATAGTTTTTTCAGGCGAGGGGTCATGTGCTTGCACGACGCTCACTGTTTAGCTCCAACAGTCCCAACACCCAGCCCTCATGCCTCGTGCTTGTCACAGGCATCCAGCCGTCACGCGTCTGCGTGACAAATAGATTCTCCCATCCCCAAGACTGGGGATGACTGGATCCCTGTGACATCCCTTGGGCAAAGCCCGAGCACAGGGAAGAGGGAGGGTGGAGCATCACTCGGCGCGTTACCTCTACCCTTGTGGGAGAGGAAGAAAAATCATGGTCTTAGCAACGCTAAGTCATAGATTTTTCAGGTGAGGTATCACGTGCTTGAACGACGCTTACTGTTTAGCTCCAACAGTCCCAACACCCAACACCCAGCCCTCATGCCTCGTGCTTGTCCCTGACCCGAGGATCAATCACAGGCATCCAGCCGTCACGCGTCTGCGTGACAAATAGATTTTCCCATCCCCAAGACTGGGGATGACTGGATCCCTGTGACGAGCACAGGGAAGAGGGAGGGTGGAGCATCACTCGGCGCGTTACCTCTACCCTTGTGGGAGAGGAAGAAAAATCATGGCCTTAGCAACGCTAAGTCATAGATTTTTCAGGTGAGGGGTTCATGCCGCCGCTGAGGCATCACCCACTATCAACCATCAAACCTGCTTGGCCAAGTATTGAGCACCATTAGGTGCATTGACCTTGCCGCCGGTGATGAAGAAGGCAAAGACGTCACGCTTTTTCTGTTCCGGCTTGCGGTCTGGTGCCACCAGCGGCAGATCATCGGGCACACCGCCCGCCGCATAGGTTTTCAACCGGCCGGCCCAATCCTTGATGTCCTTTTCCGGGTAACAGGTCTTGATATCGTCCTCGCCCTTTTGCAGGCGGCAATAGACAAAATCAGCCGTCACATCTGGCAGCAGCGGATAATCGTGATGATCGGCGCAGACAACAGCCACCTTGTGTTTGGCCAGAAGCTCGATGAACTCGGGCACCATGAAGGTTTCGTTGCGCACTTCCACCACGTGCTGCAAAGTAAGTCCGTCCTGCTTTTGCGGCAGCAGTGCCAGAAACGCCGCAAAATCATCCGGCTCGAACTTCTTGGTTGGCGCAAACTGCCACAGGATTGGACCAAGATGGTCACCAAGCTCGGTCAGACCCTGCGTCAGGAACTTTTCCATGGAGTCACCGGCTTCCGCCAGCACCTTGCGGTTGGTGACATAACGGCTGGCTTTCAGCGAAAACACAAAACCGTCAGGCACTTCCGAGGCCCATTTGGCAAAGGTTGCCGGCTTCTGGCTGCCATAATAGGTGCCATTGACCTCAATGGCGCTCAACTGGCGGCTGGCATGTTCCAGCTGCCGTTTCTTGGCCAGTTTTTCCGGATAAAAAGTGCCTTCCCACGGATCAAAGGTCCAGCCACCAATGCCGGTTCTGATCGTGCCAGATGAAGCCGTCATGACAATTCCCCTTATTCTGCCGCCACCCGGGTTTTACCCGGTCTGCGTTCCAGAAGCTCCTTCAGGAAGTGGCCGGTATAGGAGCGCTCTTCCTTGACAATGGTTTCCGGCGTGCCGGTTGCAACCACTTCACCGCCGCCGGTACCGCCCTCAGGGCCGATGTCGATCACCCAGTCGGCGGTCTTGATGACCTCGAGATTGTGCTCGATAACCACCACGGAGTTGCCTTGATTGACCAGCTCATGCAGCATTTCCAAGAGCTTGGCGACGTCGTGGAAGTGCAGGCCGGTGGTCGGCTCGTCGAGAATATAAAGCGTGCGGCCGGTGGAGCGTTTCGACAGCTCCTTGGCCAGTTTCACGCGCTGCGCTTCACCGCCAGACAGCGTGTTGGCCTGCTGGCCGACCTTGATGTAACCAAGGCCCACATCAAACAGCGACTGCAGCTTGTCACGCACCGCCGGAACCGCCGAGAAGAACTCGACACCTTCCTCAACCGTCATGTCCAGCACGTCGGCAATCGACTTGCCCTTGAAGGTCACGTCGAGCGTTTCGCGGTTATAACGTTTGCCGTGGCAGACATCGCAGGTCACATACACGTCCGGCAGGAAGTGCATTTCAATCTTGATGACGCCGTCGCCCTGGCAGGCCTCGCAGCGACCGCCCTTGACATTGAACGAAAAACGGCCCGGCTGGTAACCGCGCGCCTTGGCCTCCGGCAGACCGGCGAACCAGTCACGGATCGGCGTGAACGCACCGGTATAGGTGGCCGGGTTGGAGCGTGGTGTGCGGCCAATCGGCGACTGGTCGATATCGATCACCTTGTCGATGAATTCCAGGCCATCAATACGGTCATGTTCGGCCGGAATTTCGCGTGCACCCATCACGCGGCGTGCCGCAGACTTGTACAAAGTCTCGATCAGGAAGGTGGACTTGCCACCGCCGGACACACCGGTGACCGCAGTGAACACGCCAAGCGGCACGGAAGCCGTGACATTTTTCAGGTTGTTGCCGCGTGCGCCAACCACCTTGATTTCCTTGCCCTTTTTCGGCTTGCGTCGTTCCGCCGGCACAGGCACACCCATTTCACCCGACAGATATTTGCCGGTCAGCGAATTGGGGTTGTTCATCACGGCTTCAGGGCTGCCCTGGGCAATGACCTCACCACCGTGAATACCGGCGGCCGGGCCAATATCGACCACATAATCGGCGGTCATGATGGCATCTTCGTCATGCTCCACCACAATCACCGTGTTGCCGATGTCGCGCAGGTGCTGCAACGTGTCCAGCAGGCGGGCATTGTCACGCTGGTGCAAGCCAATCGATGGCTCGTCCAGCACGTAAAGAACGCCCGTCAGGCCCGAACCGATCTGCGAGGCCAGGCGAATACGCTGGCTTTCACCACCCGATAGCGTGCCGGAATTGCGCGACAGGCTGAGATAATCCAGCCCCACATCATTAAGGAAGCGCAGACGTTCGCGGATTTCCTTGAGAATGCGCACGGCAATTTCATTCTGCTTGGCGCTCAGCGTCTCAGGCAGCACCTCAAACCAGTCGCGCGCGGTGCGGATCGACATCTGCGTGACTTCGCCAATATGCAGCTTGTTGATTTTCACTGCCAGCGCTTCCGGCTTCAGGCGGTGACCGGCGCAGGCCGGGCAGGGCGCGGCCGACATGTAACGCTCGATATCCTCACGCGCCCATGCGCTGTCGGTTTCCTTCCAGCGGCGCTCGAGGTTCGGCACGATGCCTTCGAAATTCTTCACGGTCTTGTAGGAGCGTGCGCCATCTTCATACTGGAACTCGATCTTGTCTTCGGTGCCCTGCAAAATGGCGCCCTTGGCCGCCGACGACAGGTCCGACCACCGGCTGGACAGCTTGAAACCGAAGGCTTTGCCCAGCGCTTCCAGCGTCTGGTTATAATAAGGTGAGGTCGATTTTGCCCATGGGGCAATCGCGCCGTCTTTGAGCGTGCGGTTTGGTTCCGGCACGATCAGGTTTTCATCCACCTTCTGCTGCGAACCAAGGCCGTCACAGGTTGGGCAGGCACCAAACGGGTTGTTGAAGGAAAACAGCCGCGGCTCGATTTCCGGAATGGTAAAACCGGAGACAGGGCAGGCAAATTTTTCTGAAAACAGCACTCGCTCATGGGTCTCGTTCAGGGATTTGTTGGCAGAACCACCGGCGGATGTCTCTTCGGCCGGCAGCGGCTTGTCGGCAAATTCGGCAATTGCCAGCCCATCGGCCAGCCGCAGACATGTCTCAAGGCTGTCTGCCAGACGGCTTGCCATGTCGGCGCGCACCACCGCACGGTCCACCACCACATCAATGTCGTGTTTGTATTTCTTGTCCAGCGCCGGCACATCGGCAATTTCATAGAACTGGCCATCGACCTTGACGCGCTGAAAACCCTTTTTCTGCAGCTCGGCCATTTCCTTTTTATATTCGCCTTTGCGGCCGCGCACGATTGGCGCAAGAATATAAAGACGCGTGCCTTCCTCAAACGCCAGAATACGGTCCACCATCTGGCTCACCGTCTGGCTTTCAATCGGCAGGCCGGTGGCCGGCGAATAGGGCACGCCCACACGCGCAAACAGCAGGCGCATATAGTCGTAGATTTCGGTCACGGTGCCCACCGTCGAGCGCGGGTTGCGCGAGGTGGTTTTCTGCTCGATGGAAATGGCCGGCGACAGACCCTCAATCTGGTCGACGTCCGGTTTCTGCATCATTTCCAGAAACTGGCGTGCATAGGCCGACAGGCTTTCCACGTAGCGGCGCTGCCCCTCGGCATAGATGGTGTCGAATGCCAGCGATGATTTTCCGGAGCCGGACAGTCCCGTCATCACGATCAGCTTGTTGCGCGGCAGGTCGAGATCAATCCCTTTCAGGTTATGTTCTCGTGCACCACGGATGGAAATCGTTTTCAATTCGCTCATGACAAGGCTCGGAATATATGTTGGCGGGCAGGGTCGGGCACTTATGTAGTGCGGCCAAGCCCAGTGTCGAGTTTAATCGTATGGAATAGCTGCTTTTCGATTCTGTTCCGCTAGATAATAGAGATTTATTAGAACAAAGAAAGAACAAACTTGACGTGAAAGCAATCCCGGTGAATTGTATGCAAACATTCCTTGTGGATTGTGTGGCGGTAAAGGTGCCCATTGGCCACCTCTATGGTCTATGATCTCACCAGTTTTAGAAAAGAAAGTTTTCCGGGCAAAATGCACGGAGCAAGGATAACGAGATGGCAGGCAGTGTAAACAAGGTAATTTTGATCGGTAATGTTGGGGCGGACCCGGAAATTCGCCGCACCCAGGACGGACGCCCAATTGCCAATCTTCGTATTGCCACCTCCGAAACCTGGCGTGACCGCAACAGCGGCGAGCGCAAAGAAAAGACCGAATGGCACACGGTTGTCGTGTTCAACGAAGGTCTTTGCAAGGTTATTGAACAATACGTCAAGAAGGGCGCCAAGCTCTACATCGAAGGCGCGCTGCAGACCCGCAAGTGGCAGGACCAGACGGGCAATGACCGTTACTCAACCGAAGTGGTGCTGCAGGGCTTCGGCTCCACGCTGACCATGCTGGATGGTCGCGGTGAAGGCGGTGGCGGCGGCAGCCGTGGCGGCGACTTTGGCGGCGGCGGCAATGATTACGGCGGCGGCTCCTCCGGTGGCGGTTATGGCGGTGGTTACGACCAGCAGCCAGCACGCAGCGGCGGCGGTGGTGGTGCACGCGGCGGCCAGCCTGCGGGCGGCTTCTCCAACGACATGGACGACGATATCCCGTTCTGAACGACCAATTAATCCCTATGAAAAAGGCCCGGCAAGCAAACGCTTCCGGGCTTTTTTATTGCCTGCACAGCCTGTGCAATCTCAGCTTTCAGGCTTGGCCACAAACTCAAATGTCGGCTCGTAGGTCACCGGAAAATTCACCGATCGGGCGATGAAACACACCTCGTGAATGCGGTGGTGAATGGCAGTCGCGACCTCGATATCGGTACCATCAAGCACGGTAATGCGTGGCCGCAAAACGGCTGAGGTAAAACGCCCAGCACCGCTTTTTTCCACTTCGCCTGTCCCGACAGGGCTGTCCTCGTACGCCGCCACCACCACCTTGGCCTCGGACGCATAATGCAGGTACCACAACATGTGACAGGCCGATAATGCCGAAAGCAGCAGGTCTTCCGGGTTCATCTTGGTGGGGTCACCACCCAACAGCGGATCATTGGAACAATGAATGACCGCCTTGCCGGGCACGGCGACATCCCAGGTGCGGTCATAGGCGCGGTAACTGCTGGTGCCATTGCCGCGATTGCCAGTCCAAATAACAGCGGATGTATATTCATGTGCCATGAGGCGTACGGTCCTTTTTCGTAAGATTCGTATACATGTATACACATTGGAAAAGGCCGTGCAAATGCTGTTAGCAAGGAAGGGCCAGAGAACCCGTCGGGCCGTGTGCGCGCAGGTATTTTAAGTGGAAAATTCGAGGCGGCGCTTCTCTAACCGGCGGTCAAGCCAAGCTCTTTCCCGACTCCATGCCATCCGGGGAGATCGAAGATCGTCCTTTATCGAAGCGCGACCTTTTCCATCCCCCAGCTATTCAAACCGACTTCTTTAGTTCTGGTTGCCGCCGAGTGAAAATAGAATCCCGCGCGAATGCGCGGGATAGCATCTAAGAGGTCCGCCTGCGGCCCTTAAACAGTCACTTGACAATGGGAGGGAATAAACGCCGCCGTTGCCACTGCGCTCTACAATACGGTGCAGGCGCTCACTCTCCCCGCAAAATTCAAACGAATACTAGATCAGCGAGTTTGGTCGCGACATCAGCCATGCTGTCTTCTGCTGTGCTGAGCCCGTTGCGCGACGCGAGCATAGGACTTTCCTCATTCAGCTCAGCGAAGGTGGTGCCGTGAATGACAGGAACGAGCTTACCTCCATGTAGCAACACTGAAAGTTCTTTGTCGGCGATACTACGTCCGTGAATTCGCTTCAGGAAGTTCGGAGTCACTAAAACGATCCCGACGCGAGATTTCGCCAATCCTCTGTCGATTTCTCGCAGAAATGGTTCGCCGAGCGCGATATCTTTCTCGCTAAACCAGACCTTCACCCCACGTGCCTCAAGCAAATCGCACAATTCCTTCGCTGCGCCCTGTCGGTCGTCCCACGCATGGCAGAGGAATACGTCGCGAAGATCGGGTACAGTCGCCCTTGCCTCAATCTGCTCACGTACAGGCTCCAGTTCACGGACCTCTGCGGGAGTATACCACACGGTGGAACTTGTTCGCGCCCATTTAGGTCTTGAGGTTTTCCCTGACCCAACGCTAGCCCGGCTCCCGGCACCTCCGCCAGACGAGGGTTGAAAAGTCGACGAAAACTGCATGGATCCGAAATTGGGGCTGAAGCCGCCAAACCTACCGCCGCCCCATCGACCACGACATGCGGGGCAATTCGCTGCGCCGCCCCCTGTATGACCTCTTACTGGTGCAGTGCATCTGGCCATTGAAAGCTCTCCCTTACTACAGGTCACGATGGTGACACGCATTAAAGACTAATATTAACGATGATTCGTACTTAAATTCACTGAATAATACATAATGAAAGCGAATGATTCACAATATATACTTCGCGCATGAGCTGCCGATCTACTGTCAATGTCGAGGTAGTCAGCGATCCTGAGTCAATGGCCGCTGCCATAACTTACTGAAATTTCGAAATTTATTTCGATCTTTCACATCCTGCAGGCGAGGGAAGGTGTGAAAACTTAATTTCCGATTGAAATCGACAGTGAAATAGTGAAATTCGGAAATGACGCGACGCGGAACACCTCTTTCAGCCCCATGATTTACGAAAATTTCGATACAACGGTTTCTTACGCGCCTGCCTTCGCGCTGAACACGCGTGAACACTTTTTCAAGTACATGAGCGCGACTACTGCGAAGATCGTGCTAAATAACGGTACCCTGCGGTGGTCACGCAGCACAATGTTGAACGATCCGTTCGACATGAACTTCGAACTGCCCATGAATCCAGACGTGGACATGATTAAAAAAGAGGCCGGGCGTATATGCTGGCAGCAGTTCGCCGAAGGTACAGTGCCGCGGGAATCAATGCTAAAACATGCCCTTGCCCAGGTCCGGAAACTGCCGCGAGACCAGCAAGAAAAAGCGTTCAAAGAGCGGTTTCCAGCGGCGATCGATGCATGGGTTTATAACATGCAGCAAATGCTCCCGCAGTTGCATAAAGATGCAAAGCCACTCATCAAAGACTTCAAGATACTCAGTCTGACCGTGAGGCCGAACATCCCAACGATGTGGAGCCACTACGCGGACTCATATCGAGGCGTCGTTTTGCGCTTTCGTAACGGCGATGAAAAGTCTCCGTTCTTCATGGCCAAGCCGATAGATTATTTAGACGAATTGCCGAACCTCTATTCTGATCAAGAGTTGATTGATCACCTCACGGCGAAGAGACCGTTGAGCGCTAGAATGGCAGTAGACAAGATTATCTACACAAAATCCGTTCATTGGTCGTACGAGCAGGAATGGCGCATCAGTCTAGGATCTGGAAGAGAGAAGGCGACGGAGTTCGAAGATCAGTTCTTTGCACTCCAAGAACTAGATGGTGTAATCTTTGGGCTCGGGACATCTAAACAAGACAAAGAACTGATCACGCTGCTAGCTTCGAAGCACAAACCTATCAAAATGATGCAATTGAAGCGCAAACCCGATCGATTCGGCCTATATATTGAAGAGATTTAGAGCACGACAAAGGATGATTTTTGAAACGTCTGGTCGACGTTTTTTACACGCCGTCGCCACGGAGCAACACCCTTGCGCCAAAGCGCACCAGGATAGGCGCTACTCCTCAGCCGAAACCTTGATGTCGCGCGCAGCAAGCGCCTTCAGCAGCTTCGGACCAGGCTTGCTGTTTTCCAGTCCGCTGATCGATTTCAGGTTTGGCAAAAGCTCAAGGTCCGTAATCGCCTTGTTGCTGACGGGAATGGCTTCATCGCCACTGCCGGGGTCCCAGAAGGGGTAGAGGTGATAGATAAATTCAGACCCGCCGTTCAACCCGCTGGATTGGTGCAGCGTTACGACCTTGGCCAGCAGCTCGTCCGATATGGGCAGATTTT
Source organism: Rhizobium sp. BIGb0125 (assembly GCF_024810055.1). Classification (NCBI taxonomy): domain Bacteria; kingdom Pseudomonadati; phylum Pseudomonadota; class Alphaproteobacteria; order Hyphomicrobiales; family Rhizobiaceae; genus Rhizobium; species Rhizobium sp. BIGb0125. The sequence continues at coordinate 381,506 of NZ_JANUDV010000003.1, read as the reverse complement.
TGAAGTAGGTCTCGACCTCCGGGATGATCTCGTAACCGTCAATCTCGACGGAAATTTCTCGCTTCTCATATTCCTTGGCAAACAGGTGGATATCGAATTGCGGCGTGAGCACTTTCTGCCGGTACATCAGCTCTTCGATGACCAACAGCTTCAAGCCAAAATCCTTGAACCGATTTTCCGACGGCTTGTGCGGCGGGTAGAGTTTCGGACGGCTTGAATAGTCTGCGGCCTCTTTGAGAAGCGCGCCAATGCGCTCAGCATAAGGGGCAGGGAGCTTCGTTTCGACAACCTTGAACGCCTTGCGGGTTGTTGCAGAAACGGCAAGCCGCTGCACAGCCTTGTCACGACGTTTCCTGTTCCAGGCGTCGAAATCACTCTGGATCAAGTTGAGCGTTGCACGATGCGCCTGAAGGGTTTTTTCGTCGCGTTCGCGGTAGGTTTCAGCTGACGTGCCGAGATGGCTTTCATATTTGTTTTCCCGCAGCAGACGTTCGTAATTGGCGATGGTCGATTGCAGGAGAGCTTCAGCCTCTTGGCGAGAATATGTCTGGATATCCAGAGGCGTAAGGATGACCTCCTCCAGGAACTGGTTGAGCTGTTGCTCCGTCCAGGACGATGCGTCGCTGAGAGCGTGCTGCAGGATTGCGGCCGATTGCGCGTGCGCCGGCTTGCGTTTGTCGCTGTGGAACCCGAACATATCGTAAGCAAGGTCCACCAGCAGAGGCGCTTCCAGCTGACCTTTTCCCAGAATGTAGAACCGGATCAGCTCACCCGCCTCGCGGACTGCATCTGGGTGCAGCATCAGATGGTCGGGCAGCAGAAAACTCTTATGGTCTGGGTACGCCCGGTAGATCGCGGGCACCAGCACGGCTGCTTCGCTTCGCAAGGTATCGTCGTGGTTGCTATAAGGCTTGTGCCAATAATAAAGGTCGAGCATCGATGTCACGATATCGGCCCAGGTTCCCGTTCGTGTCCGGCTGAATTTCTCGCTGATCACACTATTGGGTCGTTCGATCGCGCGCTTGAGAAGGTCGAGATGTTGGGTGTGCCGCTCGCTCAAAATGCGCCACGCTTCTTCCTTGCCGCCATGGCTGGCGACAGTTGTCGTGCCTGAAAATGCAAGAATGAAATTATAAGCTTTCACACCGGCAAGCGCCAAAGCGTCCTCTTCACCGAGGAAGGTTTTGATCGTCGCAAAGTAGATATCGTACAGTCGTTCAACGTTGCCACGATCTTCGCTGATCAGTGATTTCCAGTTTTCCTGGGCGGTTTTTAGCGATCGGAAATCGTCTGGCTCATAAGAATCGAGAAAATCCAGGCTTTCTTCAAACGTCATATCTACTCACAATCGATTTCGAACGGATTTGAAAGACGTGGCGCTGCGTCAGGCAGTTCCCCACACAATAAGCGGTCCTATTGGACGCAAACCTATCCCGAAGCGCTTTGAGCCATCAAGGGTAAAAAAATCTGCGATATCAGTGGTGGGGCAGGCGCAGATCTGTCGTCACGATCTGCGCGGCACCCCTTGAACTGCTTTTAGCCGGGAACCTCAGTCTGCTTCAGCGGTTGCAGCACGATGTCAACAAGGGCTGATTTGCCAACCTGAAAGGCCACCTGATAGTCCGGGTCGTCCACCATGGCCATGAAGGCGGAACGGCTTGGATATTGCACCAGCAACACCGCGTCCCACATTTTCACCTCGCCATCGGTCAACAACGGCAGGCCATCGCCCCGAAACAATATCTTGGCGCCAAAGCGCGCCAGGATCGGCGCTGCCATTTCAAGATATTCGAAATGCCGCTGCCGTCCGCCATCGGGCTCAAAGCGCAGAAGGTTCAACATGACGATGGGGGTATCGTCCTTGGCAGACAGGAAGTCGGTGAGGGCGGTTTGATTGATCGTAACCATGGTTATTCCTTTGATGTGACACCGTGCGTGGGTTCAACATCAAGTTTACCGTGGCTGTTTGTCAGAAACTGTCAGCATTGAGCGCCAATCGCGATCCTGCTCACGCCAGCGTTTGATCAACACAGGACGGCGCTCCGGGTACCGTTCGCTCAACACAGACGCTGCGCTAACCCGGTCCACCCGGAAGTGGCGGAAGCCGGCGCGATGTTCGCACCAGGCCGCCAGAATGCGCACATCATCGAAATAAACCAGCGCAATTGGCCAGATGGTTCGCTGCGTGACGTTGCCCTCAGCATCCCTGTAATCAATGGACATCTTCATCTGCCTGCGGATCGCGTCACGCATTGCCGCAACATGGGCCGGGTCCGTGCGCTCGGAAGCGGTCGCCGGTATCATCAACGGCACTGCTGTGGCGCTTGATGCGGCCTTGTCACTGCGCGCCGACAAGATCTTGGCCATGGCGCTTTCGCCACTTTGCACAAGGGCAGGGTCGGCGCGTTGCTGCACCCATTCCAGCCCCAGCCGTATGGCGTCCAGCTCGTCGGCTGAAAACGCAAAATGCGGAAGAAAAAAACCTTCTTTCAGCAGAAAACCAACGCCAGCCTGCCCATCCAAGGGCGCACCCAGCAGCCGCAAGGTTTCAATGTCGCGGTAGACACTGCGCTGCGAAACACCAAGCTCGTCTGCCAGGTCCTGCGCAGTCACCGGCGTGCGTTTGGCGCGCAGAACGCTGAGCATTTCAAACAGGCGGCTGGTTCTCGACATGATCAACTCATTCCACGAAAACCTGTCCCTGCGCAACGCCGATGATGATGATGATGAGGATGATGATGAGCAGAGCAATATCCAGACATCATTCGCTTGATCCATTTTTGCACATTTGTATACATGTGTACGCATCACAACACGCCACGCTCACGCCGCTGGCAAAGGAACCTGCAATGAACCTGACAGACCGCATCCGCGCCGATATCCTCAGCGGAAAATTTGAGGCCGGCGCTGTGCTGTCGCAGGTGGAGCTGGCTGCGCTTTATGGCGTCAGCCGCATTCCAGTGCGCGATGCGCTGCAAATGCTGGCAGGCGAAAAGATCGTTGAAGTCCTGCCCGGCAAAAGCGCACGCGTCGTCAGCCTGTCGCGCCACAGCCTGGATGAAATCTTTGACCTGCGGGTGATGCTGGAATGTGATCTTTTGGCCCGCGCCATCAAACAGGCCACAGCGGCAGACCTTGTTGAGATCGATTATGCGCTGAAAAAGTCTTCGCTGGAGGCCGGGCGTCCCGGCTGGCAGGCCGGTGACTGGCTGTTTCACCAGACATTATATGCCCCGGCCGGACGCCATCGCCAGCTGGCCATCATAGAGGAGCTGCGCACCAGCTGCATTCTCCACGCCACAGGTTATCAGCAACTGGCAACGGAGACCGCCCGCTGGCTGGATGACCATGAGCGGCTGGTGGCCGCCTATCGTGCCGGTGACAGCGATACCGCCTGCGCCATATTGCGCGACCATATTCTGGCCGCTCAGGCGGAGGTGCAATGCAAGGTGCCGGCAGATCAGGCTGATCGCCAAATGACGCCCTAACGAGCGAAGTCCGCTATCGGCCGAAAGCGGACGCCAAGATGCACCTGACTTTTGCACCAGCCAAGCTATTGAGATGGCACGGTGCAAAAGCTGTGCAGAAATCGATGCACCACGCATATAGATACATGAATGGCTGTGCCCGCGAACGCGTTCCGAGGGTGAGGGTGCGGCGAACAGTCGGCCCCTAGCTGGCAGCCGTCATCGTCATTGAATTCGGGTGCGCATAATCGCGCCAAGCGGCAATGCGATCACCTTCGATTTCAAAGATGCCCATGAGGGTCACCCTGCCGATCTCGCTGCCGTCAGCGCGTTCGAAAATGTCCAGCCGCTCGGTAAGCACGCGGTCGCCGTCTGCCGCAATCGCGAGCATTTCAATGTGAACCGTAGCGATGCCCATGGATGTCTCGAGCTCTTCGATGAACGCGATCGCGTCATCCATGCCCGTGGTGGACGCAATGCCTACGTTATTCCAAACAGTGTTTGGGGTGAACCAGCGCTTGATTGCGGTTCTGCCGTGATCCGTCGTGAAGACATTGCAAAATTCAGAGACAAGTTCGATGGGAGTGGTCATGTCGATTTCCTTTTTTGTCGTGATAAGAAACTGGGCCATTCGCAGGACGTTCGCCATGCCTGATGATCTCGAATAATTGCCTGATCCCGTCGGGGTATTGATCTTTTCAGGCAAAGGCGCCCATGATGAAACATGGACAAAATCGATGAAACCCGCACTCTGGCGCTACGCCATGCTGGCGTGAAATACTCCGGCATGCCACGGCTAAGCATCCTCAGTGTCACCCAACCAACTGAGTTGAGCGCATTGGTTTATGACCCGATGGCGTCCATTGTGCTGCAAGGTACCAAGAGAACAATCATTGGTGATCAGGTGTTCGATTACGGCCCCGGACAGACCATGGTCGTAGCCGCCGAAATCACCGCCATGGGCCAAATCATAGAGGCATCACCGGAAAAGCCGTTTCTGGCGATCAATCTCAATCTTGATCCCGCCGTGATCATGAATGTGGTGCTCTACCTTTCGGTGACACCCGAGCTGCAAATGCAGCCGGGCTTCGCATTCAGCGTGGCCAATGCCGAACTGATCGGCGCTTGGCAAAGGCTGCTAGAAGTTTGCGAGCGCCCAAAGGAAATCCCTGTAATGGCCCTGCATTTAGAGCATGAATTGATGTTTCGGCTGATGCTAAGCCCGCATGCGGAGATGTTGCGCCAGATAGCCGGTTTCGACTCCCGTTTGTCCCATATTCGGCGAGCTATGGGTTGGATTCGCCAGCATTACACTGAGCAACTCAGCATTGAGGATATGGCGGCGGTTGCTGGCATGAGCGAGTCCGTTTTCCACCGGCGCTTCAAAGCCGTTACCGCTCTTAGCCCGCTTCAATATCAAAAGCATATCCGATTACAGGAAGCCCGTCGCCGGATGGTTTCGAAAGAGGCCGACGCAGCATCTGTCTCGTTCGCTGTGGGCTACAAGAGGACGTCGCAATTTAGCAGAGAATATAAACGCCTTTTCGGGGAGCCGCCGCGTCGTGATGCCGACATGGTGCAAACGATGGTCGAAACTGGCTTGCAACGAGCATAACCAAATACAGCCCCATAATGGCCGTTAGCCACGTATGTCCGCTTCTGGCGCAAAGCAGCCGCTCAGGCGAGGTTAAACGCCGACTTGATACCATCCACCACGAACTGCACGGAGAGGGCGGCGAGAATAACGCCGAGCAGCCGGGTCAGAATGGCGCGGCCGGTATTGCCAAGGAAACGGTCCATGCGGTCGGCAATGGCCAGCGCCAGATAGACCACCAGCAGCGTAAAGGCGAGCACGGCCAAGAGAATGGCCTTGTCGAGATAGGTCTGCATGGAACCGGCAATCAGCACGGTGGCGGAAATGGCACCGGGCCCGGCAATCAGCGGAATGGCCAGCGGAAACACCGCCAGATTATGAATGTGGTCCTTGGTGATGGCGATGGTCGAGGTCTTTTCCTTACGCTCCTGGCGTTTTTCGAAAATCATCTCAAACGCGATCCAGAACAGCAGCAGGCCACCGGCAATGCGGAAGGCACCAAGCGAAATGCCAAGCAGCTGCAACACGGCAGCCCCAAACAGCGCAAACACCGCCAGAATGGCAAAGGCAATCAGCGTGCCCCGCAGCGCCACCTGAGAGCGCTGGGCGCGCGTCATGCCAGCCGTCAAACCAAGGAAAACCGGGGCCAGACCTGGCGGGTCCAGCGTAACGAGCAGGGTGGTCAAGGCATTGAGCAATGTTTCTCCGCTAACCATCTTGTGTCCCTTTCGTTACGTCATGCCATGAATTTCGCCCCGAAAACTGCCTGACTCTCGCCTTCTTGTCGCGCATTTTCTCAACCAGAGGCCACAAAAGCGTTTTCACCTTGCAAATGCCGCAAAAGGTTGTTCAAAACTCTCCGTGAAATTGGCGCTATGCGGCTCTTTCCGCTATAAAAATCCATCCGATTCTTAAAATAGAATGTGATCTGATTTGACTGAGCATAGCCCTACTGGCGGAGGAAAACTTCCTCCCGGAATCGAACCGATTTCGATTATGGAAGAAATGCAGCGGTCGTATCTCGATTACGCGATGAGCGTTATCGTTAGCCGTGCTCTTCCTGATGTGCGTGACGGCCTCAAACCCGTGCATCGCCGCATCCTTTTCGGCATGTCGGAACTCGGCATCGACTGGAACAAGAAATACGTAAAATGCGCCCGTGTAACCGGTGACGTGATGGGTAAATTCCATCCGCACGGCAACTCGGCCATTTACGATGCGCTCGCCCGTATGGCGCAGGACTGGTCCTTGCGCCTGCCACTGATCGACGGTCAGGGTAACTTCGGCTCGATCGACGGTGACCCGCCGGCGGCTGAACGTTATACCGAGTGCCGCCTGGAGAAGTCGGCGCATGCGCTGCTGGATGACCTTGACAAGGAAACGGTTGATTTTCGCGAGAACTATGACGGCACGCTGAAAGAGCCTGTTGTCGTTCCCGCCAAGTTCCCGAACCTTCTGGTCAACGGCGCCGGTGGTATCGCGGTGGGTATGGCCACCAACATTCCGCCGCACAACCTGTCGGAAGTGATCGACGGCTGTATTGCCCTGATGGACAATCCGGCCATTGACCTGTTGGACCTGATGCAGATCATCCCTGGTCCGGACTTCCCGACTGGTGCGCTCATTCTCGGCCGTGCCGGCATTCGCTCCGCTTATGAAACCGGCCGTGGTTCGGTTATCATGCGTGGCCGTGCCACCATCGAGCCGATGCGCGGCGACCGTGAGCAGATCATCATCACCGAAGTTCCCTACCAGGTGAACAAGGCAACGATGATTGAAAAGATGGCCGAACTGGTCAAGGACAAGCGCATTGAAGGCATTTCCGACCTTCGTGACGAGTCCGACCGTCAGGGCTACCGCGTGGTTGTCGAGCTGAAGCGCGACGCCAATGCCGAGGTTATCCTCAACCAGCTTTACCGCTACACGCCGCTGCAGACCTCGTTTGGCTGCAACATGGTGGCGCTGAATGGCGGCAAGCCGGAGCAGCTGACACTTCTTGATATGCTGCGCGCCTTCGTGGCCTTCCGCGAAGACGTCGTCAGCCGCCGCACCAAGTACCTGCTGCGCAAGGCCCGTGACCGCGCCCACGTCCTGGTTGGTATGGCCATTGCCGTTGCCAATATCGACGAGGTTATCCGCGTTATCCGCAGTGCGCCAGATCCGGCATCTGCCCGTGAAGAGCTGATGACCCGCCGCTGGCCGGCCGCAGATGTGGAAAGCCTGATCCGTCTGATCGACGATCCGCGCCACCGCATCAACGACGACAAGACCTACAACCTGTCGGAAGAACAGGCCCGCGCCATTCTCGAATTGCGCCTGGCCCGTTTGACGGCTCTGGGTCGTGACGAAATCGGCGACGAGCTGAACAAGATCGGCGACGAAATCCGCGATTATCTGGAAATCCTGTCATCGCGGGTTCGCATCCAGCAGATCGTCAAGGACGAGATGATCGCCATCCGTGACGAATTCGGCACCCCACGTCGCAGTGAGATTGTCGAAGGCGGTCCTGACATGGACGATGAAGACCTCATCGCCCGTGAAGAAATGGTCGTGACCGTATCGCACCTTGGTTACATCAAGCGTGTGCCGCTCACCACCTACCGTGCGCAGCGTCGCGGCGGCAAGGGGCGTTCCGGCATGGCAACGCGCGATGCAGACTTCGTCAACCGTCTGTTCGTGGCCAACACCCATACCCCGGTTCTGTTCTTCTCCTCGCGTGGCATCGTCTACAAGGAAAAGGTCTGGCGCCTGCCGGTCGGCACACCACAGTCCAAGGGCAAGGCACTCATTAATATGTTGCCGCTGCAGCCGGGCGAACGCATCACCACCATCATGCCGCTTCCAGAGGATGAAACCACCTGGGAAACGCTGGATGTGATGTTCTCCACCACACGCGGAACGGTACGCCGTAACAAGCTTTCCGACTTCGTGCAGGTGAACCGCAACGGCAAGATCGCCATGAAGCTGGAAGAGGACGGTGATGAAATCCTGTCCGTTGAAACCTGCCGTGGCTCCGATCCGGTCGTCAATCAGCCGGGCGATGACGTTCTGTTGACCACAGCGCTTGGCCAGTGCATTCGCTTCCCGGTCGATGACGTCCGCGTGTTTGCCGGCCGTAACTCGGTTGGTGTGCGTGGCATTTCGCTGGGTGCAGAAGACCGCATCATCTCCATGACCATTGTTGGCCATGTGGATGCCGAGCCTTGGGAACGTGCCGCTTACCTCAAGCGATCCGCGACTGAGCGCCGTGCAGCCGGTGTCGATGAAGACGATATTGCGCTGGTGGGTGAAGAAGTTACCGAAGAAGGTCAGCTCAGCGATGAGCGTTACGAATACCTGAAGAACCACGAACAGTTCGTGCTGACGGTATCTGTAAAGGGCTTCGGCAAGCGTTCTTCCTCCTACGACTTCCGCACATCCGGTCGTGGCGGCAAGGGTATCCGTGCAACGGACACCTCCAAGACCACGGAGATCGGTGAGCTGGTTGCAGCCTTCCCGGTTGAAGACGGCGACCAGATCATGCTCGTCTCCGATGGTGGCCAGCTGATCCGCGTGCCGGTCAACGGCATCCGCATCGCCAGCCGCGCCACCAAGGGTGTCACGATCTTCTCAACCGCCAAGGATGAAAAGGTTGTGTCCGTGGAGCGCATCAGCGAGCCGGAAGGTGAAGATGACGTCGAATCGGAACTTGATGCCGATGCCGTTGTCGACGGTACCGACACCCAGACGGAAGCATCGGACGAATAAGGTCTGAACCCATGTTTTGCTAAACAAACACCCCGTTTATCCCCCAGGATAGACGGGGTGTTTTTGTATCAGGCATAGCCGCGAGATATCGTCGCGAGACATCGCCGCCTGTTTTGGGGAAAATCTAACTGCAGCAGATTTTAAGTCTGGCGCCCCTCAAAATGGCCACAGACGTCACGGTAAGACAGGCAGCGAAGGGTGAGGGGAGATTGGATGCCGGAAAAACAGAAGCTGGTTTCAGGACTGTTTCTCGTGAAGTCCGTCGTCTTTCTTGCCGTGTTGGCCGGTGCCGCCACTGTCGCCAATCTGGCGGTTGGTTGGTACGGACAAAGCGCCAAGGCGGTGGGCCATACCACATCAACAGACAATTTTGATATTTCCATCGGTCAGGACAGCTTGAGACTGGCCGCCAATACGATTCGATTCGACACCCAGCGCAAATCTGGCAAAACCGAACGGGTCGATATGTACCTGACCTGGCCGCAAATGGCCGGTTACACGCAAGAAAACCAGGACTTGTTTGATGCGAAAGCCGACAACAACAGGGTTATTTTCCTGCAACTGTCGCAAAGCACCATGTCACGCGACATGTCCGGCCGGTTTGACGCCATCTATTCGCATCTGGTGCAGGGTGCGCCGCAGGACATCAAGTTTGGGCTGACACTTTACCGCTTCAAACCGGACGCCGGTTATGGCGACGAGGTGCTTCTGACCGCAAAACGTGACGGTTTGCCGGATTATGTGGTGCGTTGCCTGATGCCAACACCGCAACGCCCGTCCACCAGTGGTGACTGCCAGCGCGACGTGCGGTTAGGCCAGGACCTCACCGTACTCTACCGTTTTCCGGTCAGCCTTCTTAACCAATGGCAGGCATTGGACGACGGCCTCGTTAACTATCTGCAGCAGCGCATTCAAAGCGAAAAACCTGAATCGAATTAACGGTTTCGGCGAATTTTAGCTTCATTTTACCGGTCAAAGATACGTTTCATAAACCAGTTGGTAACGCAGTGGCACTAAAGTCACAAAAATTGAACGGTCGGGCGGGGGATGTGTCCGGGCGGAACATCAAGATGCAAATAGTGAGTTTAGCTGTGCCAAAAACGGTTAGAGTATTGTCCGAAAAAGGCTCCTCGATGTCTTTCCTTAAGGTTTTCATGTTTTTGCTGGCCTCGGTCTTTGCGACCTCGTGCTCTGTGCAACAGGCGTCTGCAAATCCCAAATATGCTGGCATCGTCATTGATGCGAAGACCGGCAAGGTTTTATACAGCGATGATCCGGATGGCCTGCGTTATCCCGCGTCGCTGACCAAGATGATGACGTTGTACCTGACGTTTGAAGCGTTGAGTGCAGGTCGCATCTCTCTCGATAGCAAAGTGCCGGTTTCGGCCAATGCATCCAAGGAACCCCCATCCAAACTAGGCGTTCGTGCCGGTGGCACCGTCACCGTCGAACAGGCCATCAAGGCGCTGGTCACACGGTCTGCAAACGACATGGCAACGGCTCTCGGTGAGTTCATTGGCGGTTCGGAAGATCGTTTTGCCCGCATGATGACCAACAAGGCACGCGCCCTTGGCATGACCCGCACGACATACCGTAATGCCCACGGTCTGCCAAACACCGCACAGATGACGACAGCCCGTGACCAGGCTCGTCTCGGCATTGCGCTTCGTCAGCATTACCCACAATATTACCATTACTTTTCAACGCGTTCGTTCCAGTTCGGCAAGCAGACCATCGGTAACCACAACCGCCTGCTTGGCAACGTTGCTGGCGTTGATGGCATCAAGACCGGTTACATCCGTGCAGCTGGCTTCAACCTCGTAACCTCGGTACAGATTGATGGTCGTTCGATCGTTGGTGTTGTCATCGGCGGTACATCGGGTGCGAGCCGTGACGCACAGATGCGCAAGCTGGTTGCGACCTACCTGCCAAAGGCATCACGTGGCGCCAACAGCAACCTCATTGCCAACACACCATCTGCTGATGTTGGTAACACCGCTGTAGCCTCCGCTTCGGCCGCATCCGCCGCATCGCGTATGGATCTGCCAAATGCCGGCCCGCTGCCACAGGCCCGTTACGAAAACGAAGTTGCCAGTGCCTTTGCACCAACATCATCCCGTGCAGCCGTACAGGCCATGGAAGCTGCAACCCGCCCTCAGGCACCAGTACCGGCACCAATGGTTCCGCCGGCTGCTATTGCCCAGAGCCGTCAGGCAGCTGCTGTTGATATTGATGAAGTCACCACGTCTTCCACCCGCCAGGCTTCCGGTTGGGTTATCCAGATCGGTGCTTCTCCGGACAAGAACTCCGCCATGGCCCTGTTGCAGAACGCACAGGACAAGGGTGGCAACGTTCTCAACTCCGCAACCCCCTTCACCGTCGCTTTCAGCAAGGATGGTGCTCAGGTCTACCGTGCACGCTTCGGCGGGTTCACTGACCAGAACAAAGCAGTCAATGCCTGCAATGCATTGAAAAAGAAGGGCATCAGCTGCTGGGCTTCCCTTCAATGATTATCAACTGCTGGCATGACGTTGTTCTCGACATGCCAGTGCCTTCCTCGACTTGTTCTGCGTAACGAGGTTCAAAAATGGCGAGCAACGAAAACTACTCTGAAGCAATGACAACCGCACCCGTACAAAGAGGTAACTCGGTTTTGCACCCTCTGCATGAGGTGGCAATGCGTATTGCTGACGTTGGCCTGAATAGATCAAAAGCCAAGACCAAGGATCTGGTCAATCTGCTTCTGTGCCACGGTGCACGTGCATGGCGCAACAACCAGCCAGAAGCCAATATACACCTGCATATCTCGGCACGTTATGGTCGCGCGCCCATCAACATCCGCATCCGGTAATATCAGGCGGTGAGGAGAGGCGGTCTCCGCCAAATGACTTCAAAAGGCACGCTTACTGGTTCACACCTGAGCGTGCCTTTTGCGTTTCAGCGATTGCCTGAAATGATCAGGCGGCGATGCGCGGATAGTGTGTTCTGATTTTGCTGATGTAATGCTGGCCGGGAGACGGTGCTGCGCACATGGCAGTGGCTTCAGCTTCCGGTACATCACGGAAATTGCGCTCTTCTCCGTTCTTGAAGCAGATACGGAGCTGCCCGTCTTCAGGGCTGAAATAGACTGACTTGATGATTTTCGATGTGACAGCAAGTTGTTTCATTTTTTTATTTTCCCTGTTTTGACGTCATCTTACACAGCGGACGCAAATATTCCGTCAAACAGGGTGGTGAACGCTTGTTTAAGTCAAAACACCGCTTTCTAGGTATTTCACACTGCCTCCTTGCGTTACGTAACCTTACGTTACGGCGCGGTGTAACCCAGCGTACACAACCAAATCACGTCATCCGGTTCTGGAACGAATAGGGCGCCGACACGTTTTCCAGCCTCCAAATCGGCACATTCAGACCGATACCCCATCACCCAACGGAGGAAGTCATGCAAACACTGGCAGAACTGTTCGAGCACACCCTGAAAGACGTCTACTACGCGGAAAACGCGATCGCAAAAGCACTGCCCAAAGTGTCGAAGGCGGTCAAAAGCGCCGAGTTCAAAAAGGCGGTTGACCACCACCTGGAAGAAACCAAGGGCCAGATCAAGACCCTCGACAAGGTGTTCAAGACCATCAACGTCAAACCAGAAGGCGTCAAATGCGATGCGACCGATGGCCTGATCAAGGAAGCCGAAGGCATCATGGAAGAAGCCAAAGGCGTGGCGCTGGATGCCGGTCTGCTCGCAGCCTGTCAGGCGGTCGAACATTACGAGATCGCCCGTTACGGTTCATTGCGTGAATGGGCGAAGGTGCTGGGCAATGAAGAAGCACATGTGCTGCTCAGCGAAATTCTCGACCAGGAAAAAGCGGCCAACAGCAAGATGACCAATCTTGCCGTCACCGCCATCAACAAGTGACAGCCAACTCCTGAAAACCAAAGCCGCCCTGAGACATCAAGGGCGGCTTTGTCTTTGCGATATGCAGGCGAGGGCGGATCACGCCCCACGCCGGTTATCCCTCAAAGCACAGTGCCAAACTCCATGCTGACGGGTTCGATCAGCGTCAGAAAGGCGTCACACCCGGCCTGTCCCAACCAGCCGGCACAAATGCCTTCCGCCCGGCTACGACTATCGGCAAATGCCAGATCGGCAAACACATCACCATCGAGCGCGTCGACCGTATCGACACCGCGACACGCACCGGAGACCGCTTTCGTCCAGAAAAGGGCAAACGTTTCGAGGACTACCTGAAAACCTTGCCCTGACAGGCAATCACCACGGCATCAATGCCAAGCGGCGCCGCAAGGGCTTTCATTCCGACAGGTTTTTCTCGATCGAGTGTTTGCACAGCTCCGGTTTGCCGATTGTGATGTCCTTGACCGAAGTCCATTTGGACTTGCCATTAGCGTCTTCATCAATTGTGAAATATTGCAAAACACAGTTTTTGGATTGGTGATCGACGGACTGCACAGTGAGAAGTCGGCTGTCGCGGCGGTAATCGACCTTCACATCACCCTGTTTGTTGCTGCCCGGCAGGTCGATCAAAACACCTGATTTGTGATCGGCGACGATAAATGGTGAGCAGTTTTTCGAACACTTGATGTCAACGAGCGAATATTGACCAGCAAAATTCGGGCGCCTTAACATGGCCGTGCGGACTGCAGTCTGGGCGGCCTTATCATCGGCGAGACGATCGCGAAAATCCGGCTTCAGGGTTTGCCCGGTATAGCGCGTGGCGGGAAAGTCCTCCCGGTCTGGAACGTCAAATTTGCTGTCGTGTACTGCAACCTTGGTTCCGGTCACCTCGAGAAAATCCTGGGGTGGGGCAAGCGGCCTGGGTTTGGGGACCGATACCACCTCCTGTTGCTGAGGCTCCGGCTTTTCCTTGTGCCAGGCTTTGTAGGTGACAGATTTTTTCTCAATGGACGGCATCTCGCATGCGTACCACTGCGACTGTGAAACTGACTGCCCCTTTTCCCTGTAACACCAGCCATTGGACTTCAGCGTCTTCTCCAGCGCGACGTGATGGTCACAGTCGTACTTCGTCTCCCGCGTCTGTCTGTCGCCCTTACGGCAATCCAGAGCCATTCTTTCCCAACGGCTCAGCATCGAAACCGGTCTGCTCCTGTCCGGCTCAGCAAACAGGGGCGCGTCCATTTCGCCGGTGATTTTTTCTGTTCTTGGGTTCCAGGACACGCTGTACATCGTCACCCCGGAAAAGAAGCTGGTACCGGCAGCATTTTTCTGGAACCAATCCGCAGAAAACTCCAGAACGCAGATGTCCTCGCAGATGATGTGATATATGCCTTCATTCAGCGTGTAGGCCCGCACTGGCCACTCCGCAGACAGTTGCCGTCTCTTTTTCAGCACATCCGCCTTGAGTGTCTTTCCGTCAGCCTCGATATCGCCCTTGTCCACAACACCGGCATAGGCCCTGTTCCAGAACGCCATGCCTGGTCTGTCGTTGCGTCCCAGATTTTCGATGTAACTCATCATAAAACGACGGGCTTTTTCCTCTTGCGCCTTCAAAAGCGGGGTGGATGCCACCGGCGGCCGGTCGATCACCTCGCGCACGGACAGGAGAGGGGTTGTTATCCGATATTTTTCCATTTCGCTGGTCGTTAGATAGCGGACGTCATCATGTGAGACGGATAACGAAATCCGCAACAATGCAGGATTGGCACCCATATCATCGAGGTAGCCGATCAGTTCACCCGTTGTTTCCTGCATATATTCAATTGCAGTATCGACATCTGCATCGTCTTCATCCGTCGAATAAATCCCCCGGTGCACACCAAGCGAACCCTCGGCGGCATCGCGCTCGACACCGCCCATGAAGGCGTAAACACAGGCAGAAGCGCAGCTATTGTCGACGCCCTGAATGGTGTTGAGGCCAAGATCGCGGATGGCTCTGCCAAATTTCATCGCCTCCATGATATCCCCGCCATCGCTGTTGAAGGAGACAATTTTTACGCCGTATCCGGCGAAATCAAGCTTCAATTGCTCGACATCATATTCTTCGTCAAATTCGCCACTGATCACCAGGTAGGGTGAAAAGCCGTCTGTCGTCACCAGTTCATAGGTAATCTCGGCCCGGGCGCTATTCGACCAGCAAAAACAGGCGACAAATGCCCACAGCATGAAACGCACAAACACCAGACCAAGCCCCCAATTACCCGGTAATTTCTCTCATTCAACATGGCGTCGATCACGTCGCTACCACGACCAAAATTTACGAGAACCGCAACCTAAAGCGAGAGGTCGCGGGTCCATGTCATTGCGTCAGATTTTTCATGATTGGACGATCGCATGCCTTGGCATCACCAATATCAAGCCTATCAATGAGCCTCCAGTTCGAACTGGCATCCTGTCTCTCAGCGATTTCAACAGCATCAATCATGCAGCCAGCACTATCCGGAGATATGTATTGCATGAACATAAGTCTGCTGTCAGGGCGGTAACCGACACGCACTCCCTCCCGATCACTGTGTCTCGGCAGGGCAATCGGTTTGCCTGTCTTGTGATTGACAACAAAGTACATAGGGCAGCCTTCGTTGTTGCAATCAATTTTTATAAGCCTGTAATGCCCGGCAAAATTTGGCCCTTCACGCATCTCGTCACGAATGATGGTGGCGGCATTACGAAACTTGACGTCTCGCCCTTTGAAATCAGGCGACACGGACTTTCCCTTGTACTGGCTTGCAGGATAATCCGAAAGCTGCGGCACCTTGATCTGCCCGTTTGCGCCACCAACGGCACATTCATGCCAGCGCTCGTTACGTGCTTTGCCTGCGATGCCGTAACACCAGCCAATATCCGCTAAAAACGCTTCAATCTCCTGCTGAACCTGGCATGCGATCTTGAGTTCTGCAGGGTCACCGGACTGCAGACGGCAGTCTCCTTCAACAACACCCCAGGAAGCGATCATATGGGTTGGCCCGAATTTTTCCTCTCGCTCACCACTGAGTTGGGCAACATCTCCGATTATTTTGTTTGTCTTGGGATCAAAGTTCAAAACAGTCGCTAACATTCCGGAGCGGGCCTCTCCAGTCGCAGCGTTTTTCCAATACCACATGACGAAGGCGCTAACCGCACAGGTTGCCTTACACTCAGTTTTCGTCAAACCAAGGTCTGAACTGTAAAACCGTACTGGCCACTGTTTGAAAAATGCCTGTTTCTTTTTCAGCAAGCCCGCTTTTGATGTCATGCCATCATCGGTCTTGACCTTGTCTGAGTAGGACCTTTGCAGAAAATCCAGCGCCTCATCGTCTCCCCGGCGCAGTGCATGCAGATAGGCCAACATCATGTCCTGAGCCCGTTGTTCTGGCGTTGCAGAACGGACTGGTGTTTCTGGCAAAGGAGCATTGCCGTGTCGTTGCGTTTGTGCTGTTTTGGGTGTGGTTTCCAGTGCCGGCTGAACCTTGCCATCGTCATCGATAAAAAGTGTTGTTACCAGATATTGTTTCATCTCGCTTTCGGTCAAAAAGTGCGGATTACCGTCTGGTACCGATCCGGCGAGTTTTAATACGTTCGGATCGACACCCATCTCAACGCTATAATCAACAAGACTGCCGCCAAACTCGTGGAGAGACTCTTTCGTCGTAAGGCTGTCATTCCCGTCGAACATCGCCCTGTCGATGGCAAGTGAGCCTTCTCCCGCATAGCGATAGGCACCACCCATAAATGCGTAGACACAAGCGGAATAACATTCCACATTTTTGACCTGTGTTGTCATCAGATCGAGAGACCGGATTACCCTGCCAAACTCCATCGCCTTTGCGACATCGCCGCCCGCACTGTCAAAAACGATGCCTTCTGCACCGCTGGCGGCGACCTCAAGCGCAAGTTGGTCGGCATTATCAGACGGCTCGAACGTGCCCGAGACAAGCAAATAAGGCGCATCGCCTTTGATTGGTCTGACCTCATATGTCATCTCGGCGCGGACGCTACTCGACCAGCAAAGACAGGCGACAACCGCCCACAGCATTAAACGCAGAAACACCCGATCCAGCCCCCAATTGTCAGGCAGGTGCCATGTGCACCGCCCCTATGCGATTCCTTCGCCTAATATGTAGCACTGCGAACAAGCCCACACGTTAAACGATTAAGTAAAACGCTATGCAAATCGCGCTATTGGCGAAAAATGTCGATCATCCGTGGCTGCAATCGCAGCCAATCCCGTCCTCCAACGGGCATTATAAACGGCCGGGCAGGGGTTTTAAGCCTGTTCCGGTCCGCGTGATGCCTCCGGTTTCCAGCCGCGTGTGTAGCCATGGCCCATGGCCGCCACGGCAATGTTCAACTGGTGCTGCAGATGTTCGATCTCCTCGATCATCGCTTCGATGGCTGCCTTGGGATCACCGTCGTGGCAGGACAGGATATAGTCGGCAACGTCGATATTTTTTTCAGGGCGCACGGTCCCGTTCTCCTGCTTAAGAGCCAAATTTCACCTGATATGTTGACCGTATGATCGATGCCCCAGCACCTATTTGTTCTATTTATGTTCTCATTTACAGGAGAGTCAAGGCAAACCTGAACCTGTGGAAAAATCGCCTGATGATACTGGAATTTTCAGGGGCACCGCTGGACAACTCAACCGCGCGGCAGATGACGCAAAAAGCCTTTTGCAGCAGGCATCTCACGTCGGCACAGGGGCTTTGGCGTTGCTGTCTTAACAACGCATCGTTGCTCTGACGCCGACTACCAATCAAATAACCCCCGCCCATAATCCTCGACTATCCGCCTCCAAAAAACTAGAAGATCGGCGTGATCGACGAGAGGAACAAGACATGAGTAAAGCAGCCGGGAATGGCTGGTGGCTACATTGCGTGGTCATCGGCATTGTCATCATCGCGGAAATAATTGGCATACAACGCCTGCCGATCGGTATTGGCACGGTGGTGTTTCTGCCAATTCTGTATGCCTTTGCGATGGGCATCATCCTTAACCCCCATATTCTCAAAAAGACCGCAGCCCTTATTCCGCCAAGCGCGGTCAAGCTGTCGGGCACCATGATCACCATTGCGATCATGCCCTTCATCGCCAAGTTCGGTACCACCGTTGGCCCACAGATCGATGCCATCATCGAGGCTGGTCCGGCACTGGTCATTCAGGAACTCGGCAACCTCGGCACCATCGCCGTTGCTTTCCCGGTTGCGGTGTTTCTGCTGCGCATGGGCCGCGAATCCATCGGTGCGACCTATTCGATCGACCGCGAGCCAAACATTGCGCTGATTGCTGACCGTTACGGCCTCAACAGCCCGGAAGGCGCTGGCGCCATGGGCGTTTACGCCACCGGCACGCTGATCGGCACCTTCGTTTTTGCCATCATGCCGCCGTTGATCCACTCGCTTGGCTGGTTTGATTTCCGTGCGCTTGCCATGTCCTGCGGCGTTGGTTCCGGCAGCATGCTTGCCGCCTGCACAGGCGGCCTCGTCACCATCATGCCTGACAACAAGGACGTCATTCTGGCCCTTGCTGCCGCCAGCAACATCCTGACCTACGCCACCGGCCTTTATGTTGGCCTGTTCGTGGCCCTGCCGCTGACCGACTGGCTGTACCGCAAGGCACGCCCCAATGACCCGGCGAACTACAAGACCAAGGAGATCGCAGCATGAGCACCGCGCACACAACATCCATGGAAGACGTCATTCCCCAGCACGGTGAAGATGAACGCAAGGTCAATGTGGCACGTTACGCCGTCCTGCTTCTGGTTGCCTGTGTCATCGGTCTCATCTCCAACTGGGTCGGAACCGGCACAAGCCCGCTGACGGCGCTGCCCGGCATGGTCGTTCTGTACCTGCTGTCGGTCGCCGGTATCGTGATGGCGCGTTTCATCCCGCTCAGCCTGCCAGGCGTTGCCTGGACGTCGCTTCTGGCCATTCTGGTCACGGTGCCAGCCATTCCCGGTTCCGCCTGGGTGCTGGCGCAGGTTGAGGCGCTGAACTTCCTGGCACTGGCCACTCCGGCACTGGCCTATGGTGGTCTGGCGCTGACCAAGGGCGAGTTTGATATTGCCCGCCGGTCCGGCTGGAAAATCGTCATCGTCGCCATTTGCGTGATGTTCGGCACCTATATCGGCTCTGTTATCATTGCGGATATTTCGCTGCGCCTCACCGGCATGTAAGCTCACCCTTTGAATCACATCTGGCCGCCCCGCAACGGGCGGCCTTTTTGAATGAAACACGTGTACTGGAGCCGATCATGCAGGGCGAACACATCGAGGAAGCCATCAAGTGGCGCCACCACCTCCACCAAAACCCCGAACTCGGCTTTGAGGAACACAATACCGCGGCCTTCATCGCAGCACACCTGTCCGACTGGGGTTTCAAGGTCAACACAGGTTACGGCAAGACCGGCGTTGTCGGCACGCTGTCCAAGGGCAGCTCAGCAAAGGCCATCGGCATCCGTGCCGATATCGATGCCTTGCCCATTCTTGAACAGAGCGGCGTTGCTTACGCCTCCAAGGTGGCGGGCAAGATGCATGCCTGCGGGCATGATGGCCACGTCGCCATGGCATTGGCGGCAGCACGCATTGCCAGCAACACCGATTTTGATGGCACGGTGCATTTCGTGTTCCAGCCTGCGGAAGAAAACGAAGGCGGCGGCCGCGCCATGGTGGAGCAGGGGCTGTTTAAAGATTTCCCGATGGACCGCATTTTCGGCCTGCACAACTGGCCGGCACTGGAGCTGGGCAAATGCGTGGCACGCGATGACCGCATGATGGCGGCCTTCGGCACCTTTGAAATCAAGGTGGTCGGTCGCGGTGCCCACGGCGCCATGCCCCATGAAGGTGCAGACCCGATTGTTGCGGCCTCGCAGATCGTCTCATCGCTGCAGTCCATTGCTGCCCGTAATGTTTCGCCGCTGGAATCGGCCGTTGTCTCGGCCACCCAGATCCATGGTGGTGACGCCTGGAACGTTATCCCGGAAGAGGTGGTCATTCGCGGCACCACCCGCTGGTTTGAGGAAGCGGTTGGCGACAAGATTGAAAACCGTATCAGAACATTGGCCACTGCGGTTGCCGCAGGTTTTGAGTGCGAAGCAACGCTCAATTACGAATATCGTTACCCCGCCACCATCAATGACCCGGAAAGCGCCCGGATTGTGCGTGCCACGGCCAAGTCTGCATTGGGACTTGATGTGGTGGAGGTTCCACCGAGCATGGCGGCGGAAGATTTCGCCTTCATGCTGCGTGAAAAGCCCGGTTGTTATTTCTGGCTAGGCGCCAAGCGCGAGGGACGAAACCCCGGCCTGCATTCTGCCTATTTCGATTTCAACGATGCGCTGTTGACCACCGGTGTGGCCATGTGGGGTGCGCTGATTGAAGGGCAACTGGCAAAGGCCTGAGCCAGCAGCGCCTCGTGCCTACGCGTGCGGGGCGCAATTGCCAGATCCTACGTTGACTGGCCTAACGTTTTGACGAAAATACACTTATGGAAACGCTAGACGCAAAAGCCTTGCGCATGTTCATCGCGGTCGTCCGCTGCGGATCGATCAGAAGTGCCGCCGATCATCTCGGCGTGGCCGCCTCTATCGTCAGCCGACAGATAGCCGATACCGAAAAGAACGTCGGCCTGCCGCTGTTTGACCGTACCAGCCGTGGTGTGGGCCTAACGGATGCTGGCGGGCTGGTTTATGAACATGCCCAGCGTGTGCTGGAAGACAGCGGCGTGCTGGCCGAACAGCTGGACCAGCTGCGCGGCATCCAGCAGGCGCGGGTGCGCATTTGCTGCGGCGAGGGGTTTCTGGGCGACCTTATCGAACACGCACTGTCGAAATTCGTGAAAGTCTATCCCGGCATCAGCTATTACTTGAAACTTGGCAGCACCGATCAGGTGCAGGACGAGGTCGCCAATGGCGATGTCGATATCGGCATTGCCTATAATCCCGTCATCGATACCCGCATCCGTTCGCTGGCCATTTCCCGCCAGCCGCTGTGCCTTGTTGCGCCGCTCGACCATCCGCTGTTGAAAGAACAGTCGGTGTCGCTGGCGCAGTGCATGACACAGTCTCCCTATTCGCTGCTGATCAAGGGCCATGGCGTCACCCAGCTGGTGTCGCGCGTCGCTGTCGACCACGGCATTGCGGTCGCACCACTCATCGACACGCCGTCGATTGACGTGCTGCGCCGTTTTGTCATGGCGGGCCTTGGCGTGACCTTCCTGCCGCGCTTTGCCGTCTCGACAGAACTGAACCGCGGCGCACTTGGCATTGTGGAACTGAATGACCCGCTTCTGGTGCAGGCCAGTGCCCACCTCATGGTCAAGGCCCGTCGCCGCCTGCCAAATTCGGTGGAACGTCTCAGCAGTTTTCTGGCCGCCGAAATGGCCGCTTTCCAGCAATAACACCGTCCTCTTAGCCTGATTTCCATCCCCGTGTTGCTTCACCGGCAACACTTTGTTCCCGGTTGCCCAACTACCGTAACGCCCTGTTTGATGACAGCCTCTTTGCCGACGGATCGACCGCACAAGCGGCGAAAAACGGATAAACGAGGTGGAATAATGTCAGAAGAAAACAGGCAAACGGTCGGGGTTGTCGGCCTTGGCAGCATGGGGTTGGGCATGGCGCAAACCCTGGTGGCGCGGTTTGTCACGCTGGGTTTTGACCTGTCGGCAGAGCGCCGCGCATTGGCGGAAAAGTCCGGCATCGTGCCAGTTACCGCCATCCGCGAACTGTTTGAAAAATGTGATTTTCTGGTGTTTTCCCTGCCCACCGCCAAGGATGTGGCCGGTGTGGTCAATGACCATGTCGATGCGCTGGAAGCACGCCAGGGCAGCAAGGTTGTCATTATTGACACCTCCACGTCCGAGCCGGATGTCAGCCGTGAGCTTGCAAAGCGCCTGAGCGCCCTTGGTCATGGCTTTCTCGATGCCCCGGTCAGCGGCGGCCCGGCCGGTGCAGCATCCGGCAAACTGACAATGATGATTGGTGGCACGGCCGAAGACGTGGCACTGGCCAGCCCTGCCATTGAAACCATGGCCTCCAAGGCACTGCATGTTGGCGCAAGCGGCGCTGGCAACGTGGCAAAGCTGGTCAACAACATGCTGGCCGCAGCCCACATGGTCACCACCCGCGAGGGCCTGAAACTGGCGCTGGCCGGCGGTATTGATCCCGAAGCTGCCTTGCGCGTCGTAAATGCTGCGTCCGGCCGTTCGATGATCTCGGAAGTGCATTTCCCCACCTGGGTCATGTCCGGCCGCTTCGACAGCGGTTTTTCCATGGGTCTGATGCGCAAGGACGTGCGCCTTGCCAGTGAGCTGGCCGCCAGCACCGGCGCCGATCTGCCTGTCGCACAAACCGTTGCCAACCTGTGGGCCGGAACCACCGAGTTTACGGACGGCGATGATTTCACACGTATGGGCGCCTTCAAGGCAGCAGGCAATTAAGGAGCGATATCAATGGATAATCTGAACATGACAAATGAGCCCGGCGCCCGCATCCGCGAAATCTACAAAACCATCACTGGCACGCAAGACATTGCCAGCTTCGTCGGCGGCGAATTCATCACCGGCTCCGGCACCGAACTGGCGCTGACAGACCCATCCACCGGCAAGGTTTTTGCGCAGTACAAGGATGCCGACAAGTCGGTCATCAATGCCGCCATGGATGCTGCAGCCACCGCCCAGAAGGAGTGGATGAAGCTGACGGCCTCTGGCCGTGGCCGGGTGATGTTTGAAATCGCCCGCCAGATCCGCGCCAATGCCGCCGTGATTGCCGAGGTGGAAAGCCGCTCTGCCGGCCGCCCGATCCGCGATATCAGGGGCGAGGTGACCAAGGTCGCCGAAATGTTCGAATATTATGCCGGCTGGTGCGACAAGCTGCATGGCGATGTCATTCCCGTGCCCACAACCCACCTCAACTACACCCGCAATGAGCCAATTGGCACTGTGGTGCAGATCACCCCGTGGAATGCGCCGCTCAACACCGGCGGCTGGCAAATTGCGCCGGCCATCTGCGCTGGCAATGCCGTGGTCATCAAGCCATCGGAACTGACACCACTCAGCACCATTCTGTTGGGTGTGTTGTGCGAAAAGGGCGGCGCACCGCGCGGTCTGGTCAATGTTATTGCCGGGCAGGGCACCACGGCCGGTCAGGCCGCCATTGCCCACCCGCAGACGGGACTTGTGGTGTTTGTCGGTTCGGCCTTTGCCGGTTCGATCATCGCGGCAGAAGCCGCCAAGAATGTCGTGCCATGCATTCTGGAACTCGGTGGCAAATCCGCCAATATCGTGTTTGACGATGCCGATATCGACCGCGCCATTCTCGGTGCGCAGTCTGCCATTTTCGGCGGTGCCGGCCAAAGCTGCGTGGCCGGTTCGCGCCTTCTGGTGCACCGCTCCATCCACCAGAAATTCGTCGAGAAATATACCGAGGCCACCCAGCGCATTCCGGTTGGCGACCCCTTCCTGGACACCACCCAGATCGGCCCGATCAACAACCTGCGCCAGTGGAACAAGATCAGTGAAATGGTCGAAACCGGCCTCAAGGAAGGCGCAACGCTTGCCACCGGCGGCCGCAAACCATCAGAACTGGAAGCAACGGGCGGATATTATTTCGCTCCGACCATTCTCGACAATGTCGCGCCACAGGCAACACTGTCAAAGGAAGAGGTGTTTGGCCCGGTGGTTGGTGTCACACCATTCGACAGCGAAGAAGAAGCAATCGCCTTGGCCAATGACAATCCATACGGATTGGCCGGTGCCGTGTGGACACAGAATGTGGCCCGCGCCCACCGCGTCGCCTCGCAGGTACGTGCCGGTACTTTCTGGATCAACGGTTACAAGACGATCAGTGTCATGTCGCCATTCGGTGGCTTTGGCAAAAGCGGTTATGGCCGCTCCAGCGGTCGCGACGCGCTGCTGGCCTATACCCAGACCAAGAGCATCTGGGTGGAAACCGCAGCAGACCCGGTGATCACCTTCGGTTATTTCGCCGGATAAAATTAAGACAGTGCGGGCCGGTCATTCCGGCCCGTTTCTGTTTCAGGCCCGTTTCTGTTTCAGGCCCAACTCTTTCACCTTGCCGGATACGCCCTGATGCCGCATTCTCTATGGCCAGGATAACAAACAGGTGGGAATGAGCATGGAAACCAACCAACTGCATCGCGGTCGGCTCATCGACCATATCCAGCTTGTCGTGCGTGACCTGAAGGTCAGCCAGCATTTTTACACCGCCGTTCTTGCTGTACTCGACATTCCGGTTGTCGAAACGGCAGAGGATTTTTTCTGGGCCGACGAACTGGTCGTATCTTCAGCCAAAAGTCCGGCGGCACTCGGTGTGTTGACCGGCCGGCACCATCTGGCCTTTCAGGCCAAGGACCGCGCCACGGTGGATGCGTTTTACAAAACAGCACTTGACCATGGCGGGCAGGACAATGGCGCGCCCGGCGAGCGCGAGAATTATCATCCCGGTTATTACGCCGCTTTCGTGCTTGATCCTGACGGCAATAATATTGAAGCCGTCTTCCACGGTGAGGCAAAACGCAGTGCTCCATCTGTTGTCATCGACTTCTAGGATGTCAGCACGTTTTGTCTGATAGCGGACAATGACGGTCAGTCATCACGCACAGTCACGCATTTTTGAACAATGCTGAAACCTTTTCACCATCTGGGAGTTTAGGCAGGGAGCGAATTGCTCGCACTTCAATTGTTCGCGATCCGCCTTCCAAGCGGAGGGTCAGGCTCGTTCAGGAGAGGAGATAACCCTATGAACTCCATTATCTATCTAGTCGGCCTCGTTGTTATCGTCATGTTCATTCTCTCGTTCCTGGGACTACGCTGATGACCGATCACACCATTGTTGAAACTCCCGCAGTGGGAACTCCCCCGGTGGAAACGCCAAACCGTAGCTATGTCGATTGGCCAGCCATTTTTGCTGGCGCCGTCATCGCGTCCGGCTCCATGGCCGTTCTGACGACGTTTGCTGGCGCTTTGGGACTTAGCTCCATCACGGCTGATGATGGCGGCGATATCAGCACAGTATGGCTGGTACTGACGGCATTGTTCGTCATTATCTCCATGGTTGGCTCTTACATGCTGGGCGGTTACGTAACCGGGCGCATGCGTCACCCATCTGTAGAGACATCGCGCGATGAACTGACCTTCCGTGATGGCATCAATGGTCTGGTAGTCTGGGGCATCGGCACCATCATTTCAACGCTTCTGGCGGTTGGTCTGGTGTCTGGCGGCGTCAAGGCAGCAGGCAATGTTGCAGCCACCGCAATCGAAGCAACCGGCTCAGCAGTCGGCGGCGCGGCACAGGGTGCTGGACAGCTTGCCGGTGGCGTCATTTCCGGTGCAGGCAGTGCAGTTGGCGGTGTTGCACAGGGCGTTGGTCAGGCTGCAGCCCCTACGGTCAACGACATGTTGCCAGGCGGCTTCAAGGCCAACCCGGTTGACTACTTCACTGATGTTCTGTTGCGCACAGACCCGCAGATTTCACAGATGGATGATACCCAGAACATGGCCTACACCCAGCGTCAGGTCAGCGGTATCCTCGGCACTTTGCTGTCGACAGGTGAAATCAGTGATGGTGACCGCATCTGGCTGACAAACCAGATCGTTGCCCGCACAGGTCTTAGCCCAACCGATGCAGAAGTTCGCGTTGCCGAAACAGTAGAGCGTGTAAAGACGGTGCGTACCGAAGCGCAGGCCAAGATCGACGAAGCCCAGAAACAGTTGACTGAAGTCCGGGCACAGGCAGAAAAAGCCGTCGAAGATGCCAAGACTGCAGCAGCTGATGCTGCCGAGAAGGCCCGTATCACCGGCATTCTCACAGCCTTCCTGCTGGGTGCATCTGCCCTTGTTGCAGCGGTTGCCGCCTACATTGGTGCCGTCCACGGTGGTCGTCACCGCGACGAAGGTCGCATCTGGGGTGGTCTCGCCTACAGAAAGTAACCAAGCTCCCCCTGAAGAAGGCAGCCCCTGTCTCACATGTGAGGCGGGGGCTGTCGCTCGCTGATCCCCTGGCCAGATCGAACACCTGGCCACGCAGACGGCAACATCAAGCGGACCAGTAGCGTCAAGCCAACATATACCGCAGCGTGTGGAACTTCTTGCCGCTTTCGCTGTTTCGCTTACGTACTCAAGGTAAAGGAATTAGGGATGAAAACCACGACAACAACCCGAGCCAAATCACTCACCCCTACGCAGTTGAAGAGCGAAATTGCCCAGCTGCAAAAGCAGGTAGCAGACCTCAGCAAGCAGCTTGCCACGCTGAAATCCCGCAAAGAACCGGAATCCTTTCTCGCCATCGGCCAGGATCGCCCTTGGATGCGCATTGCTGCAACGGTCGCTGCAACCTTCGTGCTTGGTCGCATTGTAGACCGTTTCCGGTTGGGTGCCGCCGGCGCGACAGCAGTACCGATGATTGCCGCCCAGCTTGGCCACCGCTTTTCGCTTCCCAACCGCCGTCGGTAATTTGAATGCCATCACGGATTAAGCAACAACATATCATTGGCAGTGCGACACAGCGGCTTTTGACCCGCGCGTCGTGGAGATAGCAGTAAAATGTCGTCCTTCCTGGAAACCACATTTGGACCCAAGGATTTTAAAATCATCGAGACTGCATTGCAGGCATGGCGCAGTCATTATGCGCTGGCAAAGGATGATCCCGATGTCAGCATAGCCGCCGAGATCTGCCTCAATCTCTACCGTGAGGGCAACAGAAACCTCCAGGACCTGCAAAACGCCATGGCGCGTCACAAGGGCCTGAACGAGATCGCCTCGCATCACTAGAGAATCTCCAGCGAAGTTGGAAACCGGTTTCGCTGGAAACGCTTCAGACTATTTTAGCACAAACATTTTGAGACAAGGGGCGGGGCATTTCATGCGCCGCCCTTTGGTTTTGACGGGTAATTGCATAGCGCAGTCCTGCTAACCCGCTGAAACAGCAAAGCACCATCCTTCAAACTCGCCAGCGGCAAGGCGGCCTGTTATATCAGGCGCACTGGCAGCGATGCCTCTATAAATACGCGTTCCGGGAGGCATGATGAAGCCGGACATTTTGATTGTCGATGACGATCCCGCCATCCGCTCGGTGGTACGGGTGACGCTGGAAAAGGCGGGCATGACTGTGGCGGACGCCCGCGATGGACGCGGCGCGCTGCAGGCAATCGCTGAAAATCATTGTGATCTGGTTGTGCTTGATATCGGCATGCCCGACATGGATGGTTTTGCCTGTTGCCGCGCCATCCGCGCAAATTCCAACGTGCCGGTGCTGTTTTTGACCGCGCAGGATGACGAAATAGACCGCGTGCTGGGTTTCGAACTGGGTGCAGATGATTACGTGACCAAACCTTTTTCGCCGCGCGAACTGGTGCTGCGCATCAAGGCAATATTGGCACGGGTCAGGCCCGTGCAGGACCACGTCGTCAGCCCCCGAGTCATAAGTCATGGCGATCTGGTGGTTGATCTCAACCGCCATGCCTGCACATTGCGCCACCAGGCACTTGACCTGACAGCAACCGAATTTGCAGTCCTCAGCATATTGCTGGCTCGGCCGGGTTTCGTTCTGGATCGCAACATGCTGATCAACCAGGCCTATGGCAACAATTCCAGCCTGTCCGGCCGCACACTTGACAGCCATGTCAGGAACATCAGGGCAAAAGCCGCCGCTCTTGGTTACGCAGACATCATCGAGACGGTACGCGGTGTCGGCCTGCGGCTTGGTCCCTGCACAATTGGCCCGAATGGGCAAAACACATGACAAGGCCGCTGGTCAGCCGTGTGCCGCACAAGTGGCGTCCGCGCATGGCACTGGTCGTGACATTGGTCTGCGCCAGCCTGCTGGCCGTGCCGTCCGTGGCAATTTTTGCCCTGCAACTTGGGACCAACTGGTTCATGCGCGAGACAGAATCCGCCTTGCTCAAGCAGGCCGCCATCTATGCTGGTGCCTATGCGCAGGCCTTTGAGGCCACAAGGACAGAAGGCGACACCGCCACGCCGGGTTACTACCTGCCGCCGCCAATGCGCGTTTTCTGGAATGCCGAAGCACGCACCTTCAATTCGCTGCTGGATCTGCGCGTCAACACCATTGAACCGACCCGGCCGGATGCGATGGAAACCGACAAGACGCTGGGTCCACGCTACCGGCAGATAGCAGACGGACTGAAGACTTTGGCGGAACGGGCCGGTCGCACGACGCTTTCAAGCGTGGTGTTTGTGGATTTTCAGGGGCTTGATCTGCAAGCGGCCACACCGATGAGCTTTGCCAGTGTGCCAGAGGTCGAAAAGGCACTGCGGGGCGAGGTGGGTGCAGCACTTCGCTGGCGCAGCGATGCCGATGCCCGCTGGCCGTTTTTATCCGTCAGCCGCGGCACGGGTTTTCGTGTGTTGATCACATACCCCGTCATCAGCGCCAACCGGGTAATTGGCGCGGTCTATATTTCGCGCACGCCGCGGCCGCTTGAAAACTATTCCTCGCAGGAGGCAACCGCCTTCATCACGCTGGCCGCGGTGACGGTGCTCGGTGCGCTGATCATCGGGTCGTTTCTGGTGTGGGCTGTGCTGCGGCCGCTGCTGGCTCTGCGCGATCAGGCGCGGCGGGTTGCAAATGGTGATGATACCGATCTTGCGCCGCTTGCCCATTACGGCATTGCCGAAATAGCGCAACTGGGTGACGCATTGCTGACCATGGCCGGCAGCCTGTCACAACGCTCCAAAGAAATTGCCATCTACACCAATCATGTCACGCATGAGCTTAAATCGCCGGTCACCTCCATCGTCGGGGCCGCCGAACTGCTTGAAGACGACGACCTGCCACCGGAAACCCAGCGTGCGCTGGCCGCCACAATCCGCGAGCAGGGCGAGCGCATGACCAGACTGCTGGACCAGTTGCGGGAAATAACACGGGCACGGCAGCAGGTTTCAGGTCAATCCAGCCATGGGGCAACCCGCTTATCCCAGATGTTACCAGCGGAAGATGGCCTGGAAATATCCGTCAATGACGGGCAGGCGACGCTGCCGCTTTCACTGCTGCATGGCCGCACCATTCTGTCCCACATGGCGCAAAATGCCCGCCACCACGGTGCCGACAGGCTGTTGTTGCATTGGAATGGCCGACAACTGATCATTACCGACAATGGTCGCGGATTTGCCGACGTTGATCTGACCCAGCTTGGCCAACCGTTTTTCACAACGCGGCGCGAAGAGGGCGGCACAGGCTTAGGGCTTGCCATCGTCATTGCCATTCTGGATCTTTACGGCGCAACGCTGCGTCCGGTGCGCCAAGAAGAGGGCGCACGCTTCGAGATAGACTTTCCAAGCGACTGACCTCTGCACACAATCTGCACCAATGCTGCACGACACCACAGGCGAACCAGCGGGCGATGCACGCTAGACAGGCCAGGCAGGCACCACAAAGCCTGCTCATTCGATAGGAAAACCAATGAACGTAAAGCTCCTGATTGGCCTTGCCATTGCGCTTGCCTCGCCACTATCTGCCCTTATCGCCACGCCTGCCAGCGCCGCTGACAACATCGCCAATCGTTATCTGAAAGCCTCTGAGCCATATTCAAAGGCGACATGCCCGGTGAAACCGGATGGCATCAACAATTTCGTCTATTTCAGCCGCGACCGTGAAGCAATCCAGGGCCATCCGCTGTTGACCAACACACGCTTTTCCGGCGCACAGATCATGTATTCCTGGCGCAACCTTGAACCAAGCGAAGGTCAATATGACTTTTCCGACATCAAGGCCGATGTCGATTACCTTGCCCAACATGGCAAGAAGCTGTTCATCCAGCTGCAGGATGCGTCGTTCTCCCCCGAATATAAGCCGGTGCCGAACTACCTGCTGACAGACAAATTCGACGGTGGCGTTACCGGCCAATATACCGATGACGGCAAGCTTGAGGGCTGGGTGGCCAAACGCTGGAACGACGCTGTTCATGCGCGCTTCGAGCGCCTGTTGCTGGCACTCGGCAAGGAATTCGATGGCCGCATTGAAGGCGTAAACCTGCAGGAAACCGCAATTGGCGTCACCGCCAAGTCCGATCATTCCTTCTCGGCCGCGCGTTACATTGAGGGCATTAAAGCCAACATGCAGGCGTTGAAGACCGCATTCCCGAAATCGACAACCATGATCTATGCCAACTTCATGCCGGATGAGTGGTTGCCGTGGGACGACAAGGGTTATCTGCGCGGCATCTACGACTTTGGCAACCAGATCGGCGTTGGCCTTGGTGCACCCGACCTAATGGTAACCCGTAAGAACCAGCTGAACCACGCGCTTGCCATGATGCATGAGAACAGCTTCACGGTACCGCTTGGCATTGCCGTGCAGGATGGCAATTACATCGGCGAAACCGGCACTGAAAAGGTCGTCAAGAAGCGCAAAAATCTCGTACCGATGCTGCACGCCTTCGCGGCAGATTTTCTCAAAGTGAACTACATGTTCTGGGTCAACCAGCAGCCCTATTTCGAAGAGGACGTGCTGCCCTGTTTCGCAGAATATAAGAATATCCAAGGAGGTCAGTGACCGCACGAAGACGGCAGTCACTGACCGGTGATGGCAGGCCGCGCTAAGCCCGGATAATCCAGAAACATCGTCGGTGTCATGGCCGTGACCTGCCGGAAGGCGCAGGAGAATGACGCTGTGCTGGAAAAGCCGAACTCACTGGCAACGCGGGCAATGGCATAACCTCGGCCCAGCTGGTCCATGGCCTGCACGATGCGGGCACGCTGCCGCCAGGATTTCAGCGTCATGCCGGTTTCCTCCGGGAAAAGCCGGCTGACCGTGCGCACCGAAGTTGCCGCCCGTGCCGCCAACTCATCGATGTTCATCGCGTTCCGGCGGTCCTCGAAGGCGAGATCCGCCACCCGTTTGCCAATCTGGCTGACGGGCAGGGGCAGAAAGGTCGGGGCGTGCGCCGTCTCGGTCAGTTCATGCAGCATCAGCCTTGCGACCAGTTCAACCTTGTCCGGCCCGGTGGTGTCGGAAAAGGCAGCGTCAAGCAGCGCCTGCATCAGCGGCGTCACCCGCAGCGTAAACGGTCGGTCCAACTGGGTTGGCGGCGCCCATGCCTCGGCCACCACTGGTTCCCAGTTGACCATCCACAGTTCAGCATCGGTCAGCACCTCGACCCGATGTGAAACGCCGGCCGGTATCCACACGGCAAGCTGCGGCGGCACCAGCCAGCGACCGGCCTCCGTCAACACCTGCACCATGCCCGATGCGGCAAAGGTCAGCTGCGCTTCTTCATGGGTGTGGGTCGGCATGCCCATGCCACGCTGTTTGAAACCACGGTGCAGGGTAAAGGGCGGTTTGTGCATCCGGTTTGGCCTTTGCGCGATGCGGATTGGCGTCACATCGCCAAGCCGTTGGTCTATCATGGCCAGTATCAAAGGTCGAGCGCGTGCAAAGCCCAGCGGCACAAGCACCCGAAATGAGGAACGAGAGATGAAAGCGGTTGTCATCAGACAATACGGCAATAATGACGTGGTCGAGTATACCGACGTTGATCGCCCGGTGCCGGGGCCAAGTGAGGTTCTGGTCAGGGTCCACGCCGCAGGCGTCAATCCCGTCGACTGGAAAATCCGTGGCGGCCTTGGCCAGCGCATGGGCCTGTCGCTGCCCATTCATCTTGGTGGCGAAATTGCCGGCACTGTCGAAGAATGCGGCGATGCCGTCAGCAACTTCAAACCGGGCGATGCGGTCTATGGCATTATCCCGACCGGCGGTTTTGCAGATTATGCCATTGCCAGGGCGGACGACATTGCCCACAAACCGGCCAATCTCGATTTCATGGAAAGTGCCGCCATACCGCTCGGCGCGCTGACCGCATGGCAGGCGATGTTTGATCTCGCCAAACTTCAGAGCGGCCAGAAGCTATTGATAACAAACAGTTCTGGCGGTGTCGGTTCGCTTGCCGTGCAACTTGCCAAGGCCAAGGGCGCGCATGTCACCGCCATGGGATCAGCCCGCAATGAAGACTATATCCGCAGCCTCGGCGCAGATCAGTTCATTGATTACAAAAGCCAACCGTTTGACACCATGACCAAAGATATCGATGTGGTGTTCGACACGATGGGCGGCGACACCTTTGACAAGGCGTTCCTGCCGCTGAAGAAGGGCGGTTTTCTGGTCACCGCCGTGGCGTTCCCCGCCGATGAGGCAGACAGATATGGTGTTGGCGCTGCCCGCGTTTTCTGCAAAGCCAATGCACAACAACTGGTGTCGATCCGCGAACTGGTCGAAGCAGGGAAACTGAAGCCCACCGTCGCAACCGTGCTGCCGCTTGCCGAGATCAAACAGGCCTTTGATCTCTCCGAGGCCGGGCGCACCCGTGGCAAGATCGTGCTTGATGTCATCGGCCAGCTCTAGACGGCATACCTGATCGGGCGCGGCGAGGGGATTGCCGCCGCCCATCATCACGGTAGATGTTCGGCGGCAAAATCCACGAAGGTGCGTAGTTTGGGCGACAGATGTTTGCTCGTCGGCCACATGACGCTGATCTGTGTTTTCGTGGGCAGATAGTCATCGAGAACACTGACCAGACGGCCGCTTTGCAACTGGTTGCGCACGGCGAGATCCGGAACGCAGGCAAGGCCAAGACCATTTTCGGCAAAACAGATTTGCGGGTCGAGCGTGTTCATGACGGCGCTGTTCAAAAGCTCGACATGAACCGGTTTCCCGCCATCAGACAGCGGCCATTTGTCCAGCTTTCCAGTGGTGGCAAAGCGGTAGATCAGGCAGGGATGCGTGGCGAGGTCCTGTGGTTGTTTCGGAATACCGGCATCGCGAAAATAGCCCGGCGAACCGATGATCACCCGGCGGTAATAACCAAGCGTGCGTTTCATTAGGCGGCTGTCGGCATGGTCACCGGTTCGGATCACCGCATCGAAACCCTCATCGATCACATCAACCACGCGATCGGTGAAATCCAGCTCCAGTTCGATCCGCGGATAGAGCCGTTTGAACCCGGCAATCTTCTGCAAAAACAGGCTGCCCATCGAGGGCAGGCTGAGGCGTAATTTACCCTGCGGTGCCTGCCGCGTCTGCGACAGTTCGGTTTCGGCTGCCTCAAACTCTCTGAGGATATGACGACAACGTTTGAGAAACATCGCCCCTTCCTCGGTCAGGGTGATGCTGCGGGTCGAGCGATGAAACAACCGCACACCAAGCCGCTCTTCCAGACGTTGCACGGCCTTGCTCACCGCCGATGCCGTGACACCGAGCTTGCGACCCGCCTCGGTAAAACCACCGGTATCGGCCGCTTGAACAAAGGCGTGGAGCGCACCAAAACTGTCCAAAACTCGTCCCCCCATGCACGACAAAAATTCCAAAGTGTTGTGAATTGTAGAGAATTTTTCTTTGTCTGACGAGCCTTTACAACTAGCCGCCACCCATCGCTCGTGCCGCTTTCGCCATCTGCGGCAGGGTTATGGACTGCCCCCCAATTTCGAAAGGCTCTAACGCATGACGACACAAACCAGCTCCGCATCGCCGGCTGCACCGCCGCACAGTCTACCGCTTGGCAAGTTGCTGGTGCTTGCCTGCGCAGGTTTTGTCACCTTAATGACGGAGGTCATGCCCGCCGGCCTGTTGCCGCAGATCAGCAGCGGGCTTGGCGTAACCGACAGCCTGTCCGGCCAACTTGTCACCGCCTATGCGGCCGGCTCTTTGCTGACGGCCATTCCTTTGATGACATTGACCCAGACGTTGCCGCGACGCGGGCTGTTACTCACCGCATTGGTCGGGTTTATCATCGTCAACGCCGTTACGGCGGTGTCTCATCTCTATTGGCTGACACTGGTCGCGCGGTTTTTCGCGGGCATGTTCGGCGGCATGGTATGGGCGCTGCTGGTCGGTTACGCGGCACGCATCGCACCGGCGCATCTCATCGGCCGGGCCATAGCCATTACCGGTATTGGCGGCCCGCTGGCCTTTTCCCTTGGCGTACCCGTTGGCACATTCCTGGGCACGATATTCGGTTGGCGACTGGCCTTTGGCGGCATGAGTGTGCTGGCCTTGGCACTTGTGCTGTCAGCCTATGTCTTGCTGCCAGATTTCCCCGGCCAGCAACGTGGCAAACAAGTGTCCATTCGCCATGTGTTGATGCTTCCAGGCCTTGTTGCCATCCTGGCGACGATGTTGATATTCGTCGTCGCGCACAACATTCTCTACACCTATATCGCACCCTTCCTGCAGCCTTCGGGCCTGACATCGCGTGTTGACCTCGTGCTTTTGCTGTTCGGTGTCGCTGGTATAATCGGGCTGTGGTTGGCCGGCACATTCATCGACCGTCACCTGCGCGTGATGGTGCTAGGCAGCCTGCTGATATTTGCAACCATTGCCCTCGTGCTCGCCTTTGCGACCACGTCACCATCCGTCATTCTGGTTGCCGTGATTATCTGGGGCGGTGTCGTCGGCGCTGCGCCAACCCTGTTCCAGACCGCGCAGGCCAAGGCGGCGGGTGAGGCGACCGATATAGCGCAGGCCATGTTCGTGACGGCCTGGAATTGCGGCATTGCTGGTGGTGGTCTGGTGGGCGGCCTGCTGCTTGATCATATCGGCCCAGCCTCATTCCCATGGGCAATCTTGGCGTTATTGCTTTCGGCCTTGGGGCTAGCAACGGCTGCAAAGTACGACGGTTTTGTCGCGGCAAAACCATAGCAAACCACAACGGCTTGAGCGCTGTTCGCCAACGCTCAAGCCTTGCATGTAGGGGTATCAGCCGTTGTTCCAGCGTTCACGCAGCTCGTTGGATGCGGCATCCGCACTGCCCGAAACGGATGCCGGCACAGCTAGCGGATTTTTCGCAGTGAATTCTTGGTTGATTGCGGTTAGCTTCACACCACGCCCGCCGGGCCGTTAACGGGAGATAAAACATGTTCACCCACATCATGATTGGCAGCAATGACCTGGAACAGGCCAGACGTTTCTACGACGCGACATTCACGGCACTGGGCGGCAAACCGGGCGAGATGGATGCCAGAGGTCGCCTGATATATCTGCATGACGGTAGCCGGTTGATGATCACCACACCGATCAATGGCAAACCGGCAACAGCCGCCAATGGCGGCACCATCGGCATTGCGGCCGCAACAGCTGCCAACGTCCAGGCATGGCATGATGCAGGTGTTGCCAATGGCGGCACCTCCATTGAAACGCCACCCACCGAGCGCCCCAACGGCGCTTTCGTCGCTTATCTGCGCGACCCCGACGGCAACAAGCTGACCGCCCGCACACCGGCAAAGAAGTGAGATAGACCGACCTCTATGAAAGATGATTTGAATTCCGCTGTGCGTGCAGCGGCAAAAGGTTCTGGATGGTCGGCAAAACACGACACCCTCGTGAAGCGTCTTGATGGTTCGGTGCTTGCGGTGCATCCGCGCCGCGGCTCAAAAGGCTTTATCGAGTTCCGAGCTAAACCTGTCGCCTGGGATCAGCTGCTCTGGTCGATCCTCCAAATATCAGGCAATGACAAAATGCCCGCCAGCTTCCATTTTACTGGTGCATTTACTTGCGACACACCGGCATTGATGCACTTAACGATCGCAGACACAGATGGGCATGACACGGTCGCCATCAAAATGCTCGAACTTGCGGCACGTTGCCGAGGCCAGACGGGCCTGTGGAGTGGTTATAGTCTGAACGACGCGATAGCAGCCGAGGCACCAAACCAACCCTATCGCTATCATATGACGCAAGTCATTGAGCGGATCGCCGCCGGAGATCGGCAATCTGCAAATTTTATCTGTCAGCAAGCGTCTTCCGGTGCGCTGGACATTAGAAAGTCGTTCAGTTCGACGGACAATGAAACGCCGCTGGATGCCACAGGTGGTCGACCATCCAAGACCTTCTTTGAACTTGCACAGCTGTGGATGAACCGACATTGATGAGCGGATAGCCACCATGACAAATAGCTTAGTGGGCACCGCGTTCGCGGGAAGAGGCGATCAGCGCAACCGCCGAAAGTTTGGCCCGTCTTGGCCTGATCAGCGCCCAAAACACCCTGAAAATCCGACCGGAAACCATAAAAACAAAGCCCTATTAGAAGGGGCTTAACGAAATCGTTTCTCGAGGCTAGAATAGTCTCGCTAAAGGACGGAACCTTTTTCGGTCCGCCCCGTTTTAGGCTTGTTCTGGAGGAGGAACAGATGCCGACATTATCTTGGGGCAACCCAATCGAAGTGAAAACACCGCATAGTGGCACACAGACTGTCCATGGCCCATATTCCGCTCTTGCCATTCTGACCAATGAATGGCCGGATGCACGCGGACCGGCCTATGTCGAGGCTCGGCGTTTTTGCCGCGCCGCACTGGATGGCAGAAAATCAGCTGAAGAAGCGCGTGAGCGGTTCATGCTTGCCGCGGGCGAAGCAAACCTGACGCCACCATCACGGCGAAACCACGCATAGTTGCCGGTGGGCCGACCCTGTTGGTCACTTGCAACATGACTGGATATAAACCGGCCGCCATAAGGGCGGCTGGATATTTGTCGTTTTGGCAATCAATCCCGCGATGATGGGCTCTTTGATCACGCTGAGAGCGCGAGATCAGGGCTTCGGCAGGGCCGCTTCCACGGCAGTTCCCACTTCCTCAAAGCTGCTGGCAATCTCCAGCTGTTTACCGTCAAGGAAAAAGGTCGGCGTGCCCGCCACCTTGAACTCTTCCTGCGCCTGTTTGGTGGCTGCATTCAGCTGGTCGAAATAGGGCTGGTCGGCCACGGCCTTGTCAAAGCCGGCCTTGTCGATGCCCATTCCCTCGGCAATCGACCTTACCGCCTGTTCGGTGTCCTGTGCGGCGGCCAGTTCGTCAAACTTGTCCATATAGGTCGAGACGGTCTCATCGAACTTGTCTGCACCCCGCGAATGCGCCAGCATGAAAATGACCGCATCCAGCGAATTGCGCATGAAGGGGCGGTAGGCGATTTTCAGCTTGCCCGTGCTGACAAACTTTTCCTGCAGCTTCGGCAGTTCATTGGCGTGGAAATCAACACAGTGGCTGCAGGTTGGCGAGGAATAGACAATCAGCGACACCGGTGCACTGTCAGCCCCGATATAGCTGTCGGGCAGCAGGCCTTTCAAAACGGCATCGTCAGTGCCTTGCGCCAGCACTGGGGCTGCCAGACCAAGGGCAAGGCAGGCACCCAACACCAACCGACGCGAAATATGACCCGCTGCTATATTCATGTTCATCTGTCCTGACCTGCTTGAATATGACGTTTCCAAAGATATCTATGACCTGAAGTTGTGCGATGAATAAAGCCACTTGATGGCCTTATCCAACGGACTTCGGCTTTGTCCCATAATTCATTTGGGCCCCAGAACCATCTTTAACGCGCCATTCTCAGGCAGGCCGGAAACGGTGCCAATGCTGCCGTCATCCTTTTTGAAAACAATGGCCGGCGTGCCGTTGAAACCAAGGCTGGTCATCAGCTCGGCATTGCTGTTGAGGCTCGCGGTACTCTTGTCACTGATCTTCGACAGGGCTTTGATGCCGCCGCTTTTATGCTTCAGCTCATTTTCCGTCAGCGCCTCAGATGGCGACTTGGCCTCGAGAATAGCGGCCGCCTTGGCCGGAGAATCCTGCCTGATCACACCAACCATGATGTGGCGCAACTGCACCTTGCCGCTGTCGATCCATGGCCGCGCAGCCTGCCAGAACTTGTTGCAGTAGGGGCAGTTGGGGTCGGTGAAGGTATAAACAATGCGTGGTGCATCGGCCTTGCCATCTGCCACCCAGGCGGATTGTTCCAGCTGTTTCCAGCCATCTTCCATGATCGGCTTTTCGACCATTTCCTTCAGCTGGGTTTCGGCCATGTCCTGACCGGAACCATCAACCAGCGTGCCAACCACCACATGTTCATTGTCAGGCGTCAGATAGATGGCAAGCGGCTGTGAACCGGCCTTGGCGGCAAAGGCCCGCAGGCCACCCGGCACCTTCATTTCACCGAGGATGGTGATGCCCTGACCCTCAATTGTGCGCAGGATTGGCGGCAGATCGGCCTTGTCTTCGGCACGGGCGGGCAGGGCTGACAACAGGCCAAGCGCGCAGGTGACAACGATGAGATGGCGGGTAAGGGAGAAACGAGACATGGAGGTTACTTTCAAGATTTGGAGTATGGGCGTGCGGCCGATCACGGCTCAGGCACGCGCCAGTTTGATGGCGTCTTTCAGTGCCTTTTCACTGAGAACACCGGGATAGACATCCTTGCCAATGACAAAGGACGGCGTACCGACAAAATTGAACGACAGGGCCTGGCTGTAATTACGATCCAGCAATGCGGAAATCTTGCTGTTGTTTTCATTGACGGCGGCAGACAGCATTTCCATCGTCAGGCCCACACCGGCCAGCGCCTTTTCAACCTGACTTTGCGACAGGCGTCCTCTGGTTTTCATCAGCGCTTCCAAAGCCGGTTCATAGTGACCGATCTGCGCTGCCCCCAGCACCGCCTGAGCGGCAAAAACCGAGGCATCCCCGAGGATCGGCCAGTCTTTCAGCACCAACCGCACATCGCCATCGGTGGCCACCACCTTTTTCAAGGCGGCATGGGAGCTTTTGCAATAGGGGCATTGATAATCGAAATATTCGACAACCGTCACCGATCCCTTGGGGTTGCCAAGCACCGGTGCATCCTTGTCGAAGAATATCTCCTTCGTGCTCATTTGCGCAGCGGCGCTATCCCGCGCGCCAGGCAAAGTCAGACCTGCGGCAGTCGCAAGCCCGCCTGCCAAGACATCACGACGTGACAACATCGGAATTCTCCTTCTGCGTTATGTGCAGAATTGTGTGCTGATAAAGTGTGTTCAAAGACTGTCCTCCCGCGCCTTGCGGGCAGAGGCCGCCAGATCACTGGCGGAAAATTCGCCGACCAGCCGGGTTGCCGCCGGTTCGCGGCGTTTGGCGTTCAGAAACACCATGGTCGGCGGACCGATAACCCCAAGCGCCGACAGCATGGCCTGTTTGTCGTCGTTAAGCTGCGTCAGGTCGAGACTGACAAGGTTGACCTTGCCAAGCGCGTCGACAACATCAGGGCTGGTCAGCAGCGCACGTTCAATGGTGCGGCAGGTCACACACCAGTCGGCGGTGATATAAACCAGCGTCGGTTCATTGCTTGGCGCTGACGCGATACGGCTTTGAAGATCGGCCAGCGAGTTGACCTTGGCAAAGTCCGATTTCTCTATTCTGGCCACGCTCTGTGCGCCACCGCCTGATAGCAGCGGCTTCAGCGGAGCCAGCGGATCACTCGCACCAAGGCCGAGACCGACAAACAGCAGGGCCGCCCAGATGATCGATGCCAGACCAGCACTGCGCGAGATCACGCTGAAACCGGAACCGGTGGTGCCGCTAGCGGCGGTAAAGGCAAACACCCCGAAGCACAGTGCCAGCACAGCCCAGCCCAGCAACACGAGGGGTTGCGGGAGAAGCGGTGTCGCCAGCCACAGCGCCGTCGCCAGAAACAGGAAACCGAAAATCTGGCGCACCTTTTCCATCCACATGCCGGCCTTTGGCAGCGCCTTGCCGCTGGCTGTCGCCATGATCACAAGTGGAATGCCCTTTCCAAGCCCCAGCGCAAACAGCGCCGCCGCTCCAATGGCAATGTCACCGGTACGGGCAATGTAAAGCAGCGCACCGGCCAAAGGTGCCGTCACGCAGGGACCAATCAACAACGCGGAGGAAAAACCAAGCGCCATGGCGCCCGGCACGGTGCCGGCCCTTGTTTTGCCCTTGCTGAACCGCGCCGAGATAAAGGCGGGCAGCTGCAAATGGAACAGACCGAAATTCGACAGCGCCAGCACCACAAACAGAATGGCAATGGCGGCCACCGTCGTGGTGCTCTGCAACGCCACCTGCAGATTTTGTCCTGACCATGCCGCGACCATGCCAAGCAGCCCGAAGGCGCAGGCCAGTGCCAGCACATAGGCCGATGACAGGGTAAAACCGCGCCGTGCCGTCAGGTTTTCACCCTCGCGGGCTAGCATGGCGGCGACGATCGGATACATGGGAAAAACACAAGGCGTGAAGGCCAGCAGCACGCCAAACCCCAGAAACCCGGCCAGCAACAGAGCCAAGCCGCCATCACTGAGCATACGGTCGATGGCGGTTTCGGCATGTTCATCCGCCAGCGTAAAGCTGCCATTGTCATCAGGGCGAACAGTCGCATTGCCGGTACTGGTCGCACTGGAAAAGGCGTTCGACGCCTTGGCTGCCGCTGCAAATCCACCTTGTGAAAACAGGCCTTTACCAGCATGATCACCATCCAGTGACAACGTTGCCATATCCACCACCTTGGTGGTGGGCGGGTAACACAGTCCGTCTTCCTGGCAGCCCTGATAGGTCAGGCGAAATGTCTGTGGTGCGTTGAGCACCGAGGCCGTTGCGGTGGCGTAATAAATCTCGGTCGAGCCGAAATTCGGATCATCCTTGACCTTGCCGGGCAGGGTCTGCAGCTCCAGCTTGTTACCGGCGCTGTCTTCGGCACTGAGGTAGTCGCGGTACAGATAATAACCGTCATTTATGGTCCAGCGGATCACGGCGCGATTATCCGCTGCCTGCTCCACGGACACCTTGAAGGCCAGATCCATTTCAAGCGGTGTTTGCACTGCCACGGCTGGCGTTACAAGGCCAGCCAGTGTCATGCCGACCAGCGTCAGCATCGCAAACGTGAACGCCAATATGCGCATCCACCATGTCCTTTCGTCTACATTTTGTTATCAGGACTGATCCGACCGGCAGCTTAAGGCAGCCTTAAGGTGAAAATCGGACTAAAAATCCGGACGAAATGTTGAATAGACCGCTTGCGGAGACGTGACTTGCGAATACTTGTTGTCGAAGATGACCCGATCCTGCTGGATGGCCTGCGCGAAGGCCTCAAACTCAGCGGTTTTGTGGCCGATGGCGTGACCACGGTTGCCGACGCCACCGAGGCGCTGGAAACCGGGCGTTTTGATGCCGTCGTCCTCGACAGAATGTTGCCGGATGGGTCGGGGCTGGATGTGCTGCGCGGCATTCGCCAGGCCGGAAACCGCATTCCCGTGCTGCTATTGACCGCCAAGGATGAGGTGGGCGACCGCATTGACGGCCTGGATGCCGGTGCCGATGACTATATTGGCAAACCCTTTGATCTGGATGAGGTGGCTGCACGCCTGCGCGCCATCACCCGCCGCTCTAGCGGCCGCGCCAGTGCAGAGATCAGCCTGCGTGGCCTGACGCTTGATCCAGCCTCAATGCTGGTGCGCCGCGCCGACGTGGAGATTGGCCTGTCGCGGCGGGAATTTTCCATTCTGCATGCCCTGATGGAAAGCCCGCAGGCCATCCATTCCAAACAGGCGCTGGAAGAGCGGCTTTATGGCTGGCAGGAAGATGTCGAAAGCAACACCATCGAGGTGCATGTGCACAAGCTGCGCGCCAAACTCGGCCCGTCGGTCATCGAGACGGTGCGTGGCGTCGGTTACCGGCTGGGGATGGGTTGATGCGCTCGATACGTCTTCGGCTGTTTGCCATTCTGCTCGCCACCACCGGTGCCGTGTGGCTGTTTGCGGTGCTGTGGACCTATTTCAGCGTGCAGCATCAGGTGGAACGGGTGCTGGATGCGCGGTTGATGGAAGCCGCGCGCATGGTCAGTTCACTGATCACCGATCACCATATCGATGTGGCCGCCGCCATTGACGACACCAAGGCAAGCGATGCTTTAGGCTCTCCCGACGCGCCATTTGATGTGCAAGGCGATTACCGCCGACAGCTGTCCTGCCAGATATGGTCGTTGCAGGGCAAGCTGGTCAGCCGTTCGGCCAGTGCGCCGGATGATGCGCTGACCGACAACACCAGCGGTTTCAGTGAAACGACAGTGGATGGCGTGCGCTGGCGGGTGTTTGCCGTGGTCAATACCAGCCTCAATGTGCGGGTGCTGATCGGTGACAGTCTTGAAATCCGCGACCGACTGGTGGCCGATGTCGTCAAGGGCCAGCTGGTACCGGCCGTTGCCATGTTGCCAATTCTGGCGCTGTTGATCTGGTTCAGTGTCGGCAAGGGGTTGGGGCCGCTCAACCGCATTGCGACCTTGCTGGGCATGCGCACCGCCGATGAGCTACATGCCATCGAGCAGAAGGATGCGCCAAGCGAAATCAAGCCGCTGCTGAAGTCGCTGAACTCGCTGTTCCTGCGGGTTGAG
The DNA here is from genome assembly GCF_024810055.1 of Rhizobium sp. BIGb0125. NCBI lineage: Bacteria > Pseudomonadati > Pseudomonadota > Alphaproteobacteria > Hyphomicrobiales > Rhizobiaceae > Rhizobium > Rhizobium sp. BIGb0125. Next base: position 339,582 of record NZ_JANUDV010000003.1, on the reverse strand, counting down.
GAAGCGCGTGAGCGCGAAAAATCCTTCATCGCCTATGCCGCCCATGAGCTGAAGACACCGCTGGCGGGTCTCAAAACCCAGGCGCAGGTGGCGCTAAAAAGCCATGAGGAGGACGTCAGAAACAAGGCGCTGGCGCATATCTCGACCAGCGTCGACAGAACCGGCCGCCTTGTGCGCCAGCTGATCGACCTTGCCTCGGTCGATTCCGCAGACCGTGGCGACGAGGTTGAGGTAGCGCGCCTTGACCGGGTGCTGGAGGACATACGCTGCGACCTCGAAGGTTTAAGCAGCAAACGTTCGGCGTCACTGGACTTTGACCTGCCGGTGCAGCAGGACGTGGTTGTCAGGAACATCAATCTGCTGCGTCTGGCGCTGCGCAATGTCATTGAAAATGCCATTCAATATGCGCCGCAAGACACCAGTGTCACCATCCGCCTTCAAACCACTGATGCCGCTATGCAGATCGAGGTGATCGATCGCGGGCAGGGCATTGCCTTGGAAGATCAGGCCAGTGTGCGTGAACGGTTCAAACGCGGCCACGCCCCAACGGTTGATGGCAGCGGCCTTGGGCTGGCCATTGTCGACATGGCCATGAAAAAGCTGGGCGGCAGGCTGGATTTTCGCGCAGCGACAACTGGCTTCGTTGTCGTTTTGACACTACCGGGCGAATGAAGCTGTTCACAGCTGCGTTAGTTTTACCAATCTTAAGGCAGTGTTAAGGTGGGGGCGTCAGCCAAGCGTGGAAAGTTCCAATCCGCATTAGGCAGGCCCCCCATGATTCGTGTTCTCTTCTCTCCTCGCAAGGCGTTGGCGATTGCGCTGCCCCTGTTGCTGTCGGCATGTGCCAGCACAGGCGACGGCAGTTCCGCGCCAACGCCACAGCTTGTCAGGCAACGCGCCGAAGACGACGCATTGAAATCTGTCGGCAGTGACCCGGTGCAAATGTATGCGGCCAGAACCGATGGCGGTTTTGAAATTCCCGCCATTGATGTGCAGAAGCTGAACCCGCAATATGTGCGTCAGGTCGTCAGCTACCCATCGGAAGAAAAGCCCGGCACGATCGTCGTCGATCAGAACAGCCGTTTCCTTTATCTGATCCAGCCCGGCAACAAGGCCATCCGTTACGCCGTTGGCGTTGGCCCGGTGGCGCGCTCCTTTGACGGTGGCGAGGCCATCATTGCCAGAATGGCCGCATGGCCGCGCTGGATCCCAACCCCTGACATGGTCAAAAGAAACCCTGCCCATTACGGCCCGCACAAGGACGGCGTGGATGGCGGCCCGAAAAACCCCATGGGTGCACGCGCGCTTTACATGCACAAGGACAACAAGGACACCTATTACCGTGTCCACGGCACCAATGATCCAAGCTCCATCGGCAAGGGCGTATCGGCCGGCTGCATTCGCATGATGAACCAGGACGTGATGGACCTCTATGAGCGCGTCACGCCGGGCGCCAAGATCATCGTAAAGGGCTGATGGGCCTGACTTTACCGGCGCTACGTTTTTACGTAGCGCCGGTGTAAGCTTTACAGGGATTTTTCTGCCGCCTGATGGTCTGGCCCCTTGGGAAACAGCGCTGACAAACGACGGCTGAATGCATCAAGGTAGGTCAGGACAACAGGCACGAAAACCAGCGTCAGCAGCGTCGACGAAATCAAACCGCCAATCACAGCATGGGCCATTGGTGCGCGGGATTCTCCGCCTTCACCAATGCCAATAGCCATGGGCAACATGCCGAAGATCATCGCCAGCGTTGTCATGACGATGGGGCGCAGACGCACGGCTCCGGCATTGGCCAGACTTTCCTGCAACGACTTTCCGTCCCGCCGCTCATGGTTTGAATAATCGACCAGCAGAATGGCGTTCTTGGTCACAAGACCCATCAGCATGATGAAACCGATGATCGAAAACATGTTCAGGGTCGATCCGGTGGCCAGAAGGCCAATCAGCACTCCGATCAGCGACAAGGGCAGGGTCATCATGATGGCAATCGGCTGGATGAACGAGCCAAACTGCGACGCCAGAATGATGTAGATGAAGATCACCGCCAGTACCAAGGCCTGCACGGCATACCCCATGCTTTCATTCAGGCTCTGCACGTCACCGCCAAACGACACGCGGTAACCGGCGGGAATATCCATCTTGGCAATGGCTGCATCCAGATCCTGCCGTACATCACCCAGCGGACGTCCCTCGACATTGCTGGAAATGCGGATTTCACGCGACAGGTCCTTGCGGGTAATTGCATCAGGCGCCGTGCTTTCAACGACATCGGCGACCTGATCGAGCAGCACGGTAATCGGCTTGCCGTCCTCATCGGTGCGGTTGGTGGAAATCGTCAGGTTGCGAAGCTGCGCGGCATCCTGTCGTCCCTTGGCCGGCAGGCGCACCATCACATCATAGGTCTCACCGTCAGGCGCATTCCACACCGATACGGCATCACCCGCCACCAGTGGCCGCAGCGTGTCACCAATCATCGATATCGACACACCTAGGTCGCTGGCCGCTTCACGCCGTACCTTGACGGCAAGGGTAGGGCGCTCGTTCTCAATCGAGGATTCCACTTCCGTCGCACCAGGAATGGCCGATAGCGCGGTGGTGATCTGGCTTGAAATCTTGCGCAACTGCTCGTCACCATCCCCCAGCACGGAAAGCTGCAACGGTTTGGCGGTCGCACCACCTTCCGACTGGCTGACCGAAACTTTCAAGCCGGCAATCAAGGCCAGACGCTGGCGAACGGGCTCCAGCGATTCCGATGTCCTGATTTCGCGCTGGTCATTGGGCACCAGCTGCACGGCGACATTGGCCTGGTTGAAACCACGCGCACCGCTGGCATTGATGGTGGAATAGATCGTGTCGACATAATCGAATTCACGCAGCGCATTTTCAACCTGCCCAACCTTGGCGGCCATATATTCCAGCGACGCACCCTGATTGGCCTCAAGTGAAACAGACACTTCACCCTGGTCGGTGACCGGCAGGAACTCGGCACCGATTTTCGGCACCAGCATCAGGCTCGCGACAAACATGCCAACCACAATGCCAATGGTTGTCTTGCGGTGGCCAAACGTCCAGTGGATCAGCTTGCGATAACGGTCTGCCAGCTTTTCAAACCAGACATCGAACCGATGGATCAAGCGGCCAAGCGGCCCGCGCTTGGCGTTCTTTTCCGAATCCGGATCATACCAGACGCTGGAAAGCATCGGGTCGAGCGTGAAGGACACGAACAGCGAAATCAGCACCGCCACGGCAACGGTCACGCCAAATTGCAGGAAGAACCGGCCGATCAACCCGCCCATGAAGGCAACCGGCAAGAACACCGCAACGATACACAAAGTGGTGGCCAGCACGGCAAGACCAATCTCATTGGTGCCATCAAGCGCGGCACGCACATGGTCCTTGCCCATTTGCAAATGGCGGGTGATGTTTTCACGCACCACAATCGCGTCATCGATCAGAATACCGATCGACAGCGACAGCGCCATCAGCGTCATGGTGTTGAGCGTAAAGCCCAGCGCATAAATCACCGCAAAGGTACCGATGACAGAGATCGGCAGCGTCAGCCCGGTGATGACAGTGGAGCGCCAGGAATTGAGAAACAGGAACACGATGACCACGGTCAGCACGCCGCCTTCGATCAGCGTTCTCTGCACTTCAGACACCTGCGCGGCAATGGCGCGGGAATTGTCGCGGGTAATGGTCAGCCCCACACCCTCGGCCTTCAGTTCGGTGTTCAGCGTGTCAATCTCGCTGCGCAAATCACCGGCCACCGCCACGGTATTGGCGCCCTGAACCTTGACGATATCCATGCCAAGCGATGGCACGCCCTGATAGGTGGCGCGGCTGGTGACTTCGGCACCGGTATCCAGCACCGTTGCCACGTCAGACAGATAGACCGGGTAACCGCCGCTTTGCGCAACAATGATGCTATTGAACCCGGCGGTATCTTCAATACGTCCCTCAACGGTGACAATGCGCTGGTTGATGCCGGAAATCAGCGTACCGGCGGCACGGTCCTGATTTTCCCGGCGGATGGCGTCCATCACAGAGGCGACGCCGACACCATAGGCTTCCAGCCGGTCAGGATCGACCACGACAAGCATCTGCCGCTCACTGCCGCCAACAAGGGTAATCTGGCCAACACCGGCAATGATGTTGAGGCGGCTGGTAATCACCCGGTCGGCAAGCGTGGTGATTTCCGACAGCGTGCGTGTGGAAGAGGAAACCGCCAAAGACAGGATTGGCGCATCCTCCGGGTTGAAGCGGGTGACCTGCGGTGTATCAACCGCGTCAGGGAAACCGGCCTGCAGGCGGGCAACACGGTCACGCACCTCTTGCGCTGCGGCCTGCGAATCCACATCCAGCTGGAACTGCACCACCACAACGGCGCGGCCCTCATAGGATTCCGAGGTAATCGTATCGATACCGCCAATGGTGTTCAGCGCGGATTCAATAGGGCGGGCAATTTCGCTTTCCACCGTTTCCGGCGACGCGCCGGTATAAGCGGCGGTTACCACAACGATGGGAAGATCGGTTTCCGGAAACTGGTCGACACCAAGGCGGCTGTAGGAAAACAGCCCGATGACGAGCACCGTCACCATCATCATGGTGGCAAAAACCGGATGTTTGACGCTGACGCGGGTAAGGAACATCGGCTTATTTCCCCACCACGGTCACGGGCGTATCGGCCACCAGCTGCGGCAACGGCGCAGACACCACCACTTCGCCCGAGCTCAGCCCATTGATCTCGACCAGGTTCTGATCATTCCATGTGGTGCCAAGCTTCACATCCTGGCGGCGCAGATAACCGTCCTCCACCTTCAGCACGAAAGTGCCGGTGGCATCGTGGCGCACGGCAGCAATCGGCACGGCAATGACATTGTCCTGCTGGTCGATGCTGAGAACACCCGTGGTAAACATGCCGCCCTTCAGCAGCATGTCGTCATTGTCTATGGCAATGAACACGCGCACGGCACGGGAACCTGCGACCGCCGTGGGCGCAATGCGAGTGACTTCACCGGTAAATTTGCGGTCCGAGAAACCTTCAACCGTCAGTTCCACCGGCTGGCCAATACGGACGCGGGGAATGCGGCTGGTCGGCACACCGGCATCCACCTCCATGCGGCGCAGATCGACAATGGTCAAAAGCTCACCATTCACAGGCACCGTCTGGCCCTGTTCCACTGGCCGCGCCGATACCACGCCATCGAACGCGGCATGCACCTGCGCGTCGCTCAAGGCTCTCTCTGCATCGGCAACAGCGGCCTGTTTGGCACGCAACTGCGCCTTCAGGTTCAGCACATTGGCATTGGCCTCCAGACGCACCGCCTCTGATGTCGCGCCGGTGTCGCGCAGGCTGACATTGCGGGCGAGCACATTTTCAGCAAGCTCAAGCTGCGCCTCAACCGCTTCCACCTCGGCGTTACGGGCCGTCAGCGCCGACGCCAGACCCTCGGTGTCGATGCGCACCAGAAGGTCACCCTTTTTCACCACATCGCCAATCTGCACCGGCAGTTCGGTAATGGTGCCGGCAACCCGCGCCGTCAGGCTGGTGCGCCGGATAGGAGTAAGTGAACCGGACACACGCACTTCACTGCCCAGGTTACGGGCGGCAACGGTTGTCACGTCAACACCGGCCAGCTCCACCTTGCCAGCGGCAGCACCCGACGCCGTGCCTGCTGGCGTACTTGCTGGTGTACTTGCTGGTGTATCGGCGGGCGCCTCTGGCGTTTGTGACACTGCCGGACCGGCCACGGCGAGCGAAGGGATCAGCAATGCCGCGAGAAGGGCTGTTCGGGTGGGTTTCATGCAAGGCTCCATTACGGGCAGAAGGGTGGCGGTCGCTTCGACATTTGCCGTTGCGCCCATGAACGACGCCTGAACGACATCAGGACAACAATGAAACGACAACGGAATGGCACATGCACCATCCACCGCCAGGGAGACTGGAGGACCCCCGCGTGCCGGTGAACGGCGCACAGTCATAAACCGGACCACCACACTGATTGCTGCACATTGCAACAACATTGCAGGTGGCGAATATTACCGCTCATTTTTGCGTCCACGCCTTAACGCGACGAAATTTCTTTTCGTTCCTGACGCTTAGACTGTTGTCCTTGTCAGTGCAGTCCTGCTCTTACCAACACCGTCAGCTGGCAACAGCAGACAATCTGTCCATCGAACCTGCACTGCATGGCGGCAATGTATTGGCCCTGCCATCGCGTACAGGCGCGTTGTTTCAGCTGGCCTTAGCCCGGCAAAATGTAAGAAACAACGTCATCCACTGACATTCAGCTACCTGTCAGGAATGGTGGGCATTTGGGCTCTACGATAGTTGATCGGAGACCCAATGATGAAACGTTCAAAGACCCGTGTTGCGGCAACAGCGATTGCTTTGGTGCTTGGCAGTCTGGCAGCCTATGCGGGTGCCTTGCAGATTTCGGGTAACTTCCACACGGTCATTGCGGGTCAACTTTATCGCTCGGCACAACCGACCTCGGCGCAGCTGGAACGGTATGTCCGCGACCACGGCATTGAAACAGTCATCAACCTGCGCGGTGAAAACACCGCAGACTGGTACAGACAAGAAATCGCGACTTCGGAAAAACTGGGCATCAAACACATTGATTTCCGCATGAGTGCATCGCAGGAACTGGACCCTGAACGCGCAGCCGAACTGGTTGCCGTGATGAAATCCGCGCCCAAACCCATTCTCATCCATTGCCAGGCCGGTGCCGACCGTTCCGGCCTGGCCTCTGCGCTTTATAGCCACTGGGTGGCGCAGAAGAGCGAACATTTTGCCGAGGGCCAACTGTCCTTCTATTACGGTCATGTTGGTCTGCCCTATGTCTTCACCGCCTGGCCAATGGATGAAAGCTGGGAAAAGCTGGAGCATCTGTCGCTCGACAAAACAGCCGTCACGCAGGACATCGTTGGCATTGCAAGTGAAGACAATACCAACCTGCTGACGCAGACAATCGATACGCCCAGTAGCTGATATCTCCGCCTGAACCAAACCTGGATCTGAACCAGTCTCGGCAGCACCAGTCTCGGCGGCAATTGACAGGGCCCGGTTGCGTTGCTATCCGGGCGACATGATTACCGCTGCAACCATTTCCGGTCTGTATTATGCGCTGCTGAAATAGCGGCGGGCAAATCATATTGTTTAACCGCTGCATGGCCAGCGGTTGATATTGACGGATGCCTCTGGCCGTGTGGCCTGTGAGGATGTCATGTCTAAGTCTCTTCCCAAATCCTTTAACGGACCGGTCGGCATCATTGGTTTTGGTGCCTTTGGCCAGTTGGTTGCCCAGCATTTGCGCGCCCATTTTCAGGTGCTTGTGAGCGATATCGCGCCTGATCTTGCCACGGCCAAAACCCTTGATGTTGCCGTTGCGCCCTTTGAAACCGTGGCCAAATGTCCGGTGGTCATTATCGCCGTGCCCGTCAGCGCCATGCGCAGCGTGGCAACGGCACTGGCGCCGCTTCTTAAAGTCGGCACACTGGTGCTGGACGTCGGCAGCGTGAAAGTTGAACCAGCCGCCATCATGGCGCAACTGCTGCCACCAACCGTCGACATTGTTGCCACCCATCCGCTGTTTGGCCCCAAAAGCGCCGGTAACGGCCTGCATGGTCTGCAAATCGCCATATGTCCCATCCGGGGGGCGCGTTTTCGCGCCGCCGCCTTCTGCCGCAAGGCTGGACTTGAGGTCATCATGACCACGCCAGAGGACCATGACCGCGAGATTGCACAGGTGCAGGGACTGACCCATCTTGTCGCCAACCTGCTGGTAAAAATGGATATCAGAGAAACGCGCATGACCACGCGAAGCTTTCAGGCGCTGATGTCGGCGGTTGATATGGTGCGCCATGATGCACCGGATGTGCTGCAGGCCATCCTCAGGGTAAATCCGCATGCCGGCGATATCATCAAACGGTTCAAGTCGCTGACCTCAGCACTTGAAGACCCGGCATGACGGAAACCGACGACATGACCGGCACCAGCCCCACAGGTTTTATTGTGAAATCGGCCGCGTTGCCGCTTGCCATTCCGGCTGCTTTTGATAGACCGGAATTCCGGCCAACTCGAAGGAAACGATATGCCGGATTTTTCCACCCTTATGCTTTTTGCCGCCGCCTGCGTTGTTCTGACTGCAACGCCCGGACCTGACATGTTGCTGATTGCCTCGCGCAGTATCAGCCAGGGCCGCGCCGCCGGTTTTCTCACCTATGCCGGAATTGCCCTTGGCACTTACTGCCACGCACTTGCCGCCTCATTCGGTCTCTCGCAACTGTTTATTGCCGTTCCCATGGCCTATGACGCCATTCGCTGGGCCGGCTCCGCCTATCTTGTTTATCTCGCCGTCAAAACCATTCGTTCGGACGCGACACCCTTTTCACCCACCACGGGGCTGAAGCACTTTTCCATGCAGCGTATTCTGGGCGAGGGGCTGTTGACCAATCTGCTCAACCCCAAAATGGCCCTGTTCGTGCTGGCGCTGTTCCCGCAATTTGTGGCCCCGCAAACCGGCTCACTGCCCCTGCAAATGCTAGTTCTCGCCACGGTGCTGAATGTAACAGGCCTTGTCGTCAACGGCACGGTCATTCTGCTCAGCGGCCATATCCGCAGCCGTTTTGCAGGCCGCAACCGTTTCAATAAACTGCCGCAATATCTGCTGGCCACGGTGTTTGCCGGTCTCGCCTGCCGTCTGGCGCTGGGTTCCAGAAACTGACAGGAGTAGGGGCGACTGCGGCTTGAAATCGTGGACGCCCCGCAAAGCGAATCCTCTGAGATCCGGAAACTGCAAATCATTCCTCAGTCAGAGTATCCAACAACCGTTGAGTACAGAGGGCAAAATCACGGATCGTTTCGTCGGATTCCGTTCTCTTACCCGTGTGGTCTGTATCCACAACCCTGAGATTGATCGGCACTTTGATATCCATTGCGCCGTCCGCCTTGTTAAACGCGAGCGTAATTTCCCCCGTTTTCATTGCCTCCATCAACATGCCGAATGTGGGTGAAATTTCAAATATGGAAACAAACCCACCTGTGTCTGAGGAAAACGACGTGACAAGCGACTTTTGATTGGTCTCGAGTTGCCGATTCATCAGATACACACGATCCGACGCTGACGGGACAAATTCGACCTTGAGCGCATCAGAAATCTGCATCTCATAGACCGCGACCTTCACGACCGCGTTAATTTCTCCAGAGATTGAAATAATCCCGATCGAACCGGTGGCTTTGATCGGATCGCCGTTCCTGTAAATCCAATCTCTAGCAATCGCATTAAACACAAACTCACAGCCGGCCAGGTTACCTTTAACCATGCTGGGTTCCGCAGATACGCTAATCGTTCCCACAATAGTGTCGCCGGAAGAACCTGTGGTTTCGGCTTGAGAAACAGTTGGTATTAACAATGAGATAGCTAACGCAATTAGACGCTTCATTACTTTCCCCCACAAGTTGCAGCACCATAAAAGACGGCTTTGATTTTGGGAAGTCATGCGATGCGAGATACAACCACGCGCCGCAATGGACCCATGCTGCCCTTTACCTGCTCTTTGGTTCTGAAATGATGAGGCTGTCGCCATCCCTGATAACAAGGGAATCAGCGCCGTAGGTCTTCAAGTGCGACAGGGCTTGTTTTCTGCATTGCGCCTCTTGGTTGATCCTGACGTTGCAAAGTCTTCGCCAGCCATCATGCGAAAGCGCAATCCTCTGCGCAGGCTCTATACCGACCTCCGCCGCAGCCCTAATTGCCTTGATCAACTCCGGCCACGATGCTCTCTCTTGAAAAAGCCTTTCGACCAGAGCCTCCACGTCATCCTGCATGTTTACCCCCAGGATATAGCAATGTCATTTCACGCGTCGTCATGCGTTAGTTTTCGCATGGAAATGCGTTCTGCAAGCCCAGGCAGAGGCGCATTCATTTTATTTTGCATCAAACTCCGCCCAACGAATAAAGGTAGTGATCGGCCAACCGCTCGACAAACCAGGTGCAGTTTGCTTTGTGCCTCCTCAACTAAAAGGAGATTTTATGAAGATTCTGCTACTGTCCGTATCGGCATTATCGCTGGCGACACTTACGGTGCCTGCACATGCTGGTTGCGAGCTTTCATCATCCACACGTTGTTCCACCGGTTCCGGCGGCACGTATCGCACTGAGAAAAATCTTGGTGGTGGCTATAACACCGAGCGCAACGGAAACCCTTACGGTTCAACGTCTCAGAACTTGAGCGGCTCGTGGACGGAAAGAAACGCAAACAACGAAACCCGCACCTACAACAGCAATCCGTATGGCGGAAGTTCGAATAACAATTAGACGTACAACAACAGCAACAATAATGGATACAACAACTCGTACGGCATTTCGTCCAACGGTGGCTACAAACCACGCTGGTAATAACAACCTTGCAGGGTTTGAGCTGTGTCGTCACGCCAATCCCTTGACAAGGCGCAGTCCGGTAAGGTGGATATCGCGGCATGAATGATCTGGAAAAACATGCACTAAGGTTCGCAACGAAAGCGCACGAGGGTCAACTGCGCAAATATACTGGCGAACCCTACATCAACCATCCGATTGCTGTGGCGGCTATTGTAGCCACCGTCGATCATACGCCCGAAATGATAGCCGCTGCCTATCTGCACGACACAGTCGAGGATTGCGGCATAACCCTGGCTGAAATCAATGAACGTTTTGGACGCAAGGTCGCAACATTGGTAGCGTATCTCAGTGACATCTCGACGCCTTATCATGGCAACAGAGTTGCACGAAAGGCTCTGGACCTGCAGCACACAGCACTTGCGCCGTCAGAAGCTAAAACCATCAAGCTCGCAGACCTTATCGACAACACGAAAACAATATCGACCCTCGATCCCGGCTTTTGGCAGGTCTACAAGGTTGAAAAGAAAAACCTGCTTGCGGTGCTAAAGGACGGCGATCCTGTCCTGTGGGAGCAAGCTGCGGCGCAGTGCGAATGACCATCGCGCAGCATCTTCTGGATCGCCACACCGATGTAAGCCGATACAGCGTCATGATTGACGAAAACGAAGGTGTGGCGACATTCCTTCTTTTTGATCTCAGCGGCGCAGTGTCCGGGTATCAACAGTATCGGCCGGCTGCCGATAAGGTCAGAAAGAATGATCAGAATGATGGCCGATACTTCACATACAAATCGACCGGTCGCCATGCGGTTTTCGGTCTGGAGACCTGGAACTGGTCTGGTCCACTGTATGTCGTTGAAGGCATCTTTGATTGTGTGAGGCTGCATAATCATGGATGCGCGGCGATCGCAACATTATCCAACGACCCTAAACAACTCGCGGAATGGCTTTGGACCATCAACCGGCCAATCTATGCGATTTGCGACAGCGGGGAAGGCGGCGCGAAATTGGCCAACTTTGCCCACCGCTATGTCACCTGTAGTGACGGAGATCTTGGATCAATGAGCAATAACGAGGTCGCAAAGATACTCACCGCATTCTAAAACGCTAAACCCCGTCTTTCACCACAGACGCCCGTTAGTCTTCTTCAAAACTCCCAGCCGCTAAGCCGCGCACAGGTTCTGACGGAACACAGCGGCAACGGATTTGGCAAACTGGCACACAATCCGGCAAACTGCGCGATGTTCAGCACAGTATAAAATTCGGCATTTTATATAGGGAAATCAGAGCTATAGAAGTGGCGACCCCTGCAGGACTCGAACCTGCGACCTACTGCTTAGAAGGCAGTTGCTCTATCCAGTTGAGCTAAGGGGCCAAAATGGCAAAATAAAATGCGCTTAGATCAGTGGGTCCAAGGCTGGGTGCGCGAGAACCGGAAGTTGTCGGTATAGGAGACAGTCTTGCGTGTGGCTTCCTGTGGCTGAATAACGCGGTATTCGATGCCGTTTCTCTGCGCATAACCTTCGGCCTGCTCAAGAGTATCAAACGTCAGCTTGACCTGCTGGTTCATATCAGTCGTGGAAGTGTAGCCCATGATAGGGTCGATCTTGCGCGGTGCTTCAGCATCAAACTCGAGAACCCAGAGGTGAGTTTTAGCTTTCCCGGACTGCATTGCTGTTTTTGCGGGGCGATAAATCTTGGCAGACATTTGAAAACTGCTCCATGCAAAAGGCAAGAACGGGATGGTAAAAAGTTATCCGCGTCGACACAACAACATTCTTTCTTTTTAGAGAAAGTGGTCGGAGTGGAGAGATTCGAACTCCCGACCCTCTGGTCCCAAACCAGATGCGCTACCAGACTGCGCTACACTCCGTCGCTGTGTTGATGCGGAGATACATCGTTCATTCTGTTTCCGCAACACCCAAAATGACATTTTTCGCAAGAATTCTGATTATTTTTCAAAAAACCTGTGCGCAATTTCGCAAACGCAGCAAAATGGCAGGAAAAACGCCTTACCGCTTCATTTTGTTGAAGAAATTCTCCGGCTGGTGACACGATCTCCCGGGTTGATTCCGAGTTTTGCCGCCGTTCCCGCGTTCAATTCCAGCACAAAACGGATGGGCCCGCGCGAACTGATGATGGATTCGGAGTAGGGCACGGCATCGTGGTGAATATGGTGGATGCTGCCATCGGCATTGATGAACAGCATGTCGAGCGGCAGCACGGTGTTGCGCATCCACATGGTCACATCACGGTCCGTGCCGAAGTCGAACAACATGCCAGCATCGGCAGCCATCGTCTTGCGATACATCAGCCCTTGCTGGCGCTGGCCATTATCAAGCGCAAGCTCAACCGTAAAACGGTGCTGGCTGCCCTTGGAGTTCATGATGATCAGCGGCTCCTGATCAAATGTCTCAGAGCCTTGCGCGCTGGCCAAAGAGGCCAGGCCTGAAAACAAAAAAAGAAGCGCCACAAAGACGCTTCTCATCATAAGACCAATTCTCATCATCATCTCAGTGCGCCATGTTGATGGGGCTTGGATTGTCCGGGTGGATTTCGGCGGCCATCAGGCCCTTGTCGCCGTCACCAAAGCGAACCAGCACCACCTGACCGGGGCGAAGTTCTGCCAGGCCGTAGCGGCGCAGCGTTTCCATATGAACAAAAATGTCTTCAGTGCCTTCGCCGCGCGTCAGAAAACCAAAGCCCTTGGTGCGGTTGAACCACTTGACGATGGCGCGCTCCAGTCCACTCGATGCCGTCACCTGAACATGGGTGCGCACGGGCGGGAGCTGCGAAGGATGAACGGCGGTCGACTGATCCATGGACAGGATGCGGAACGCCTGGAAGCCACGGCCGCCGCGCTGGATCAGCGCAACAATGCGGGTGCCTTCAAGAATAGTCTGGTAACCGTCGCGGCGCAGGCAGGACACATGAAGCAACACATCCTGCATGCCGTTGTCTGGCACAATAAAACCAAACCCTTTGGCAACATCAAACCATTTCACAACGCCGGTGATCTCGGTCAGTTCAACCGGATCGCCCGAAAGGTCTTCGAAATCTAGTACGTTATTCGATGAAACCCTGTTCGTCATATCCTGCCAACCCCTCGATTACGCGCCATACTACGGTTAACTGATTCCTGCGGACTAGATTAACATCTTGGTAACGGTTTAACGCAAGCCCAGTTTGGAAATTACCCATAGGTTTCTACAGGCCCGGGCTTGCCCAAAGCTGACTTTCGACGCATGTCTTGCAAGGTACCCCAACAAAGGAGGAAAACAAAATGCGATATTTGCACACCATGGTGCGTGTACGAGATTTGGATCAGTCTCTGAATTTCTACAGCAATATCTTTGGTCTTGAGGAGATACGCAGAATTGAAAACGAAAAGGGCCGTTTTACCTTGGTGTTTCTTGCAGCGCGCGATGACGTGACTGTGGCCAAGGACGCAAAAGCGCCATGCCTTGAGTTGACCTATAACTGGGATACCGAAGATTACCAGGGCGGCCGCAATTTCGGTCATCTGGCCTATGAAGTCGACAATATCTATGAGACCTGCCAGAAATTGCATGACGCCGGCGTGACCATCAACCGCCCGCCGCGTGATGGCCACATGGCCTTTGTGCGTTCGCCAGACGGCATTTCCATTGAGATATTGCAAAAAGGCGCAAGCCTGGCACCAGCCGAGCCATGGATATCTATGCAGAACACCGGCGCCTGGTAACACCAGCTAAGGCAGGCCTCCCAGGAAATCCTAGACGTCAAATGCTACTGCGATATCGGGGATAAAAATGGTAAACAAAGCCTGTCTTGCGTTCCATGCGCGTCATGGGGCATAGTGCCGCCGAATCGAAAAGGCCTTTTCAGGCAGATAGTTAGCTATGCCGGATACACCTTTAAAGTGTTATCCGGCAGAAAAAACGAACTGAGCGGAGGTCTCAATATCCATGATTGAAGCAAGGAACTTGACGACCGTCTGGCGGCATAAATTGCTGGTCGCCGTCTCGCTTCTGGCGTTGTCTGGCTGCGTTTCTGCGGTCACCGAAGACGGCGATACGGCGTCACTTTCACCCTCCGTCAATGCCGCAACGGCACTGAACAAGGGCGACACCAATACAACTGCCAATAATAATGCTGCCACGGGCAACGCTGTTGCCGCCAATGGCGGTTATGTTGACCCGGCGCTGGTTGCGTCCGGTGGCGCACAGCAGGCGGGCGCACCGCAAATGGCAGAAGGCCAGCAGATGAACGAAGCGCGGCCGGATCTTGCCAGCGCCGTTCACCAGTCCACATCCATTTCCGCCGGCAATACCAGCATTTTCGCCAACAACGCGGCACCTGTGCAGGACATGCCCGTGGCAGGCGAGACAGGCGTCAGCGCGCCTGACACCGCTTACGTGCCGGTACCGGGCGTAAACCCGTCACTTTCAAGCGTTTATTCGGCACCGGCACCGGTCAAACCACCGATTGCCGAAGTGCAGCCACAGACGCTGGAGGCGCAGGCCGCAGCAATGAATGCTGCAGCAGCCGCCAATGCAGCCCCTGCGCAGGCCGCAGCACAGGCTACAGCACCACAGGCCACATTGACCGCGCCAACGCCGCCGGTCGCGGCCAGCACAACGGCAAAAAGTGATGAAACACCGACAGGCAAATCCGGCATGACGCTTGCGGCCTTTTTTGCCGGCGCTGCCAAAAAGCGCACTGGCAAAGCCGCAGATGTCGAACAGTCCGGAGAAAAGGCAACCGGTGTGGAAGTGGCGCAACTGCCAACCAACACCACCACTGATATATCCCAGATGGGCATTGCCTTGCAGGGCCGCGCCACCATGGGTGACGAATTTGATGACGAACATCTGGAAGAAGATGACGCACCGGCCGGCCTGATGAAGCTGGCTTCGCTGTCCGGCCTGACGCGTGTTGCCCCCAATGGACTGGTTCTGCAGACCGAAAAGGTCAATGTCGGCTGCTTCAAGCCGGAACTGGTGCAGATGATCAACGCGGTGGAAAACCACTATAAAGAAAAGGCCATCGTCACCTCAGGTTACCGCCCGCCCAAGGGTGGCGTGCGCCAGGGTTCCAAACACCACACCTGTGAAGCCGCCGATATCCAGATCAAGGGCGTTTCCAAGTGGGAACTGGCCAACTACCTGCGTTCGCTGCCAAACCGTGGCGGCGTTGGCACCTACTGCCACACCGAATCCGTGCACATGGACATTGGCGAAGCACGTGACTGGAACTGGCGCTGCCGCAGAACGACAGCCACGGCAAAAAAGGGCTGATCGGGTTTCAACGATTGCAAAAGCTTGAAAGAGCGGGGTTTACCCGCTCTTTTGTTTTGGTGTGGTTTGTTACAGTCGGGCTTAAAAGTGTTGATGAGGGGTTCATGCATCTTGTTGCGATGAAAATATCCGGCAACGTGTTCCGGCTTGAAGAAACGCCATGGGACTATCACAACAATCTGCGGCCCTCGGCTTCGGTCGTTGGTGGTTGCACCATGTGCGAAGTGGTCCTGCAAGTCCCCGATGGCGTCATCACAAAGACACCCCAACCAGCTCATTTGCACTTTAGCAGGCTTGTGCAATTTGAAGAGCCCTGTACGGAGATCGATCTCTACGACGGCCCAAAACTGATCATGAAATTCCGGCCTTCAAGCCCGACAGATATCCAGATACAGACAGAAAAATAAGGACGAGGCAGTTCGAAGTTGATGGCAGTGTCCACTCTCTCACGCCTCGTTCATTTTCGCGTTTAGCCAACTGCAGCCGCGGCTAATCAATTCCGGCACATCCGAATCCCACGCGCCCCTCATCCTCGTCCTCGGGCGTGACCCGAGGACAGGGTAAGGGGCGGGTGGGGCTGATAACAGTGTCCAAGTCCTGGCACCTCAATCATTTTCACGGTGGCGGATTTACCGACTCATGAGCAGGCGCAGGCTCGAACAACCACCACCCCGTCGCGCTGTGTTGCGCGACGGAACTATGGGACCACCCTAATTGGTGGCCGCCTTCAACTCCTCATGCACATTGTCGGCAAAATTGCCGAGCGCGCCTTTTTGCTGGCTGTAATCAATACCCTGCACCACGCTGACGGTAATATCCTCTACAGAAATGCACTGCACGACAAAGGCACCCTTGCCCTTGAGCCCACCACTGACGAGAACCAGCTGGCCGGGGAAGTTTTGCGAACCGACATTCAACCCAACCTTCTGTGCCGCAGCCGTCACCACCGACCCGCAGGTCTCAATGCTGAGTTTTTCAGAGGGCGTGCGTTCGACATGATAGGCCAGATGAAAATCATCATTCTGCGCATGGGCAGGAGCCGTCATGAAAAGCAGGCTGGCGGCTGAGGACAACACAGCTGCCGAAAATAACGTGGACGATGGACGCACAGGATAGTCTCCATGAACATTAAACTTCGCCGCGCTTTTTGACGGGCACGGCAAGGTGGCAATTCATTTGCTCAGGGAATGGTTGCAACCACGCGGAAAAAATCGCCGCGTCGTACAGCAGTCAGTTGTCGTTATTATCCTTAAGGCGCAGGCTCACGCCGGATCATGCTCATGATCGTGTGACGCAACTCATCAAGCGCCTGCTGTTTGGAAATTTCGCCATAGGCCGTTGCGGTCGACAGGGCGTCAGCCGCCCCCATCATGCCCCACAGGGCAGCAAGGGGAATGGAACCGTCTTCGCTGAAGGGTGCCAATGCCTCACGGCACTTGGTTATGAAGCGGGTTTGATAACTGCGTATCACCGCCTCCATTTCCGGCGAACCGACAAGCGCTGCGGCAACGCCTGGAATTTCCTGACCCTGCGTCAACACACAGTCTACATAGGCATTGGCAATGACACTGGCGCGGTCGGCCAAGGTGGCCGGGCAGGAGGACAGGCCGCTGTCCATCAACTCCGATTGGCGAATATCATAATCCCTGTACAGCGCAGCAAGCAGCGCATTGCGCGTCTCGAAGTGATCATAGACCACAGGCTTCGACACGCCGGCTTCTTCCGCCAGACGGCCAAGTGTCAGACTGTCGGTTCCGGACTGCAACACCAGATGCCGTGCCGTTTCAATAAGCTGCGTGTGCCGCTCATCGCGTGACAATCTTCGCCGGGGTGACGCTGTTTCCTGCATACTTGACAATCAACCTACCAATAGTAACCTACTATGAGTATATAGCGAGCTCCCACTCGATTCAACTCATGCAACAAGGTTATCTCATGCACTCCCTCATTGTCACGGCTCAACCGGAACCGAATGCCTATACCCACGCTGTTGCCCGCGAAGTAATATCCGGTATCAAGGCCACACCTGATCACACATATGAACTGCTTGATCTCGCAACAAGCGGCTTTGACGCAACGTTCAACACCGCCGACTATGCTGTGTTTCGCGAAAATGCCACGCCGCCGGATGATGTCTTGGCAGAACAGGCGCGGATCGATCGCGCTGATGCGCTGATCCTGATCTACCCGGTGTTCTGGTGGACCATGCCAGCCGTGATGAAAGGCTGGATCGACCGGGTGTTTACGCAAGGCTGGGCCTATTTCGACGAAAGCGGCAAGGACACCATCCGTCTGCTCAACCGCTTGTCCGTGCAGACCATTGCGATTGGCGGCGCAACAGAGCGCACCTATCAGCACCGCGGATATTCGCAGGCCATGAAAACCCAGATCGATCAGGGTATTTTCGGCTACATCGGTGCCCGGGTAATCGGCACGGAACTGATACTGCCGCTGGACACAGCCTCGTCGCAAGCGGGCCTTGTCAGGGCATTGCAGATTGGCAGCAACATTACCAGCGCCCACCAGCAATCCATTGCGACAGAAGTCCGCGCCGAGGCATAACTAGGCGAGGAAATCGCAGCGCCCATCTACGCAGATGGGCCCTGCGTTAGCGTTCAGTTCAAATCGGCAAAACCGTATGGGCGGTGATCGTGTAGCCAAACGGGTCGACAAAGGCGAAGTAGCGCCCGAACGGCCCATCCTTCGGGGCAAAGGCAATCTCCACACCCTTGGCCTGCAAATGCGCATGCAGTGCATCGGCATCATCGCAACCGAACCAGATAGCGATGCCAACACCGAGTTTTTCGCCATCATCAAACGCTTCGATTGGCGTACGCACCGCAAAGGCAATGGGTTTTGTGTCAAACACCACCGCGCCCGGCGGCGCCTTGGGCGAAGGCGTCAGGCCAACCACATCACGATAAAAGGTGAGGGCGCCATCCAGATCCTTCGTCTGGATGCCAATGAAGTCGGGGCCAATCAGTTTCGGCATCTCTATCTTTCCTTTTTCAATATCACCCGATAGTATCAGGGTGCTGATATCTAGATAATGTAAGGGCCCTGATATGTCCAGCCTGATAAACCCGCCTGTCGACGATACCTATCGTTCACTTGGTTATGCCTTGAAGCGCGCCCAGCAGGCGTTGCGCGGCCGACTTGATACGGCGCTGCGCGACATTGGGCTGACGACACCGCAATATTCTGTTCTGGCCGGACTGGAAAAAAGCAGCGGCCTGTCCAATGCCGACCTGGCGCGCCGCGCCTTCGTGACACCGCAAACCATGCAGGCCATCATCGTCACGCTGGAAAAGGCCGGTCTCATCAAACGGGTCGCACATCCGGACAATGGCAGGATCCTGACCACAGAATTGACAGATGACGGCCGACAGGCCGTGCGGGCAGCCCATGAAATTGCCGCCAATGCCGAAACGGATGTGCGCAACGCCGTGGCACCTGACGACCCTGATGTTATCTATGCCGCACTGCTGCGCATTGCCGATGCTATGCGCTGATTGTTTTCGTTGATTAGACGGGGAAGGACGGGAATTCGGAGTGGATGGCAGTGCGCACTCTCTGCCTCATGCATTTTATAAGGTTGAAGCGTCACTATCCGAAAGCCGGTAGCGACTGGAAAACCAACCTATCCACGTCATCCTCTTGCCTGTGGCGAGGATCCAAGCCATCCACCAAAATCGCGACGTGAATGGTTTCCCGCGACAAGTACGGGAAGGGGTTCCGTTGACCTCACCGCACAACGATCAAATCGGAAATGGCCGGCTGGGGATGACATTTTTCATTACCAGCGTGGAGTTGAGCCGCATGACATGCGGCAGGCCGAGCAGGCTTTTATCGTAAAGCCGCTGGAACGCCGCAAGGTCCTTGGCAACCACATGCAGCATATAGTCAGGCTCGCCAAACAGCCGCTGCGCCTGCACGATCTCTGGCACCTTCAGCAGCGCCGCCTCAAAGGCCGATACGCTGTCTTTGCTGGCCTCGCGCAGCGTTGCGTAAACGATGGCTGAAAATCCGATACCGAGCTTCAAGGGATCCACCGTTGCCCGGTAGTCAGTTATCACGCCCGTTTCTTCCAGCGTCCGTAGCCGCCGGTGGCAGGGAGATAGGCTAAGGCCAACGCGATCTGCCAGTTCCGTAGCAGAAATGCGTCCCTCTTTTTGCAATATTGCGATTATCTTGCGGTCAGTAGCATCCATGGGGGATATTCTGCCTCAACAGGGCAGGGTTTGGCAAGAAATAGGGAGCACCTTCTCAAACAAATCTCATACATCTCGCTCGCCGCAACGGAGAAGAGATGAAATGGAAATTGGTCTGCTTGGTGCTTTCTGGGCCTTGTCATTGTCGCTGGTTCTGACACCGGGTGCAGACTGGGCCTATGCGATTTCGGCGGGCATGCGCAACCGCGCCATTGCACCTGCCGTCAGTGGCATGGTGCTGGGTTATGTCGCCATTACCGCCGTGGTGGCAGCCGGTGTTGGCACCATTGTCGCCAGTGTGCCGTTGATGCTGACAGCCCTGACGCTGTTAGGCTCCGCCTATCTGCTTTATCTCGGCGTGGGTGTTTTTCTCAACCCGCCAGTGCCGCAAGCCACAGAGTCTGACATTGCCTCATGGTCCAACTGGCTCATTCGTGGCTTTGGTGTCAGCGGCGTGAACCCCAAGGCACTGCTGCTGTTTCTGGCCATCCTGCCGCAATTTACCAGCCAGACCGCCACCTGGCCCATCTCCGGCCAGATCGCAGCGCTCGGCCTTGCCCATATCGTCAATTGCGCCGTTATCTATACGGCAGTGTCCGCCAGTTCCCGCGCCGTTTTGCGCACCCGCCCGCGTGTTGCCCGGCTGGTCAGCAAAACATCGGGTGCGGCAATGATCACCATCGCGCTGCTGCTGATCATGGAACAGGTCATTCAGTTCACTGCGTGATCACTTTGGCGCGTGTTTGCCAAACATTGGCCTGTTAATTGTCTCAGGCCGTCCGATCGTTCCGCCGGTTCGGGGTCGCTTGCTTTCTCTTACGAGAAGGGCCGAAACAATGGCAAATCCAATGAGTGGCAAGAACGGATAAAGCACCACCATTTTGAGATACATGACCGCCTTCATCAACAGACTGATGACGCCACGGCCGCTAAGGCCAAATACCAACAGCCAGAGACTGGGCAAAATCGAAACCAGTGCAAATCCGAGAAGTACGAATAAAAAACCTTTCCATAAGACGTAAAGATTTTCCGTACGTGCCTCCATTGGCTCCTCAAACTCTGGCAAGAAACTCAACGTCGCACATGCAATCAATGCGGCCAGCAGTGAACCAGGTACTGAAACTGACATCACGCCAAGGGAAAAACCGACCGCCCAGAAACTTCCAAAGGTCATTCCGAACGAGATATCACCTAAAATGAGCAGTGGAATGCAAATTCCGATCCATCCAGAAATGCCCATGCTTCGCGCACGGTTGCGCGATATCCGAAACATCGAACAAACAAACAAGAGATAAATAAGCGGCTTTAAATAAGCTCCCAATACAAGAGCAACAGCGCCAGACGCACCGCCAACATTGCGTGCGCCTGAAAGCTCAATAACGCTGGCGACAAAAAAAGGAAATGCCAACGTAATGAGTACAAATATACCCAAGCGCACCAGAAAACCGCGCCCGAATTGAAAACCAGTGACATCCATCTGCACACTCCGCAATTACTCGCCAAAATTGCAGATAGCGATGGAGTATTAAAAAACTGAACTGCGGTTTCCTAAATTTGTATTTGAGACTTTTTTTTGCAGCCAGCAAACACCATCGAACCCATTCAACAACTCAGCACCCTAAGGCACATCTCAAACGTTTTTGATGAGGTGAGGCAGCGCGACTTGCGCCCTTATCTCTACCCTTGTGGGAGAGGAAGAAAAATCATGGCCTTAGCAACGCTAAGTCATAGATTTTTCAGGTGAGGGGTTATGTGCTTGCACCACGCTCATTGTCTGGCCCAAACAGCCATCTAACCGGCCCTCATGCCTCTCCTCGGGCTTGACCCACGGGGAGGCCACAGGCATCCAGCCAGCCCCAGTACTGGGGCTGGAAAGACATCTTCCGTCACGCAGACGCGTGACGACTAGATTCCCGCAACGAGTGCGAGAATGAGGGCGGTTGGAGTGCCGGGCGCGCATAACGATAAGACATCGAACCAACCACCGCCCCAACCCATGTTCCCCACCCACAATTGAGAATGCTTCCGAACTGCACAAAACACTTCTGATTGCAGTTGCAAGTCATTGTTATCTAGAGATATTTCACGTATTTTTCACAGAGTTCATATTGACAGATCAAGGGCAGTTTTTTAAACACCGGCGCATCGGGGAGTAGTCACCGCTGAGGTTCAGCGGGAGTGCGTCAACATACTCGTGCAGCAGCACGTGGCGTACTCAGTCGATTAATTCGGCTCAACGAGACCGTGGCTGAGATCTGCCATATCGGACGGGCAGATGACGCCCGGGGTCTATGTCCGCGAGGTCTTGTTATGTCTATCATGGCAATCATCCTGCTATCCATCAGCATGTCCATGGACGCCTTTGCCGTGTCCGTGGGGCGTGGCGCGGCACTCGGTCGCCCGCCATTCAGGGAAGCGTTGCGCACCGGCATCGTGTTTGGTGTGGTGGAAGCCATCACGCCGTTGATCGGCTGGGCAGCCGGCGTTGCCGCTGCCGCCTATATCTCCACCATCGACCACTGGGTGGCCTTCGTGCTGCTGGGTGCGGTTGGCCTCAACATGATCTATTCCGCACTGAAGGGGGACGAGCAGGACGAACAGTCCAGCGTCAATGCATCCTTCCTGGTGCTGGTGGCAACCGCCATCGGAACCAGCCTCGATGCCATGGCCGTCGGCGTGTCGCTGGCCTTCCTTGATGTGAACATTGCCGTCATCGCCCTCGGCATTGGCCTTGCGACCTTCATCTTCGCCTCAGGCGGTATCATGGTCGGTCGTTTGCTGGGTGAACGGTTCGGCCGTTATGCCGAAGGCATTGCCGGCATCGTGCTGATTGGCCTTGGTTCGTCTATCCTCTACGAACATCTGATGGCGGCTTAAACCGCTATCCAGCACTGCTTTGAGGGTGGTTTTCAGCTATCAATCGGCTGAATAAATGCTTGAAGAACTTTCCGCAACATCTTGTGTTGCAATATGAATTCTTCCATCGACAAAAGCAATCAGCAGCGTCGCAGCAATCACGCCACGCGACAGAACCGAGACACTGCGCGATGAGGGCAGGGTCGCCTTGAATGGCAAAAGTGACCTCTGTCGACCGTCCTTGGCGCAATGGCCGGCGGGACAGATGTCATCTGGTTGAGAGTATAAATCACGTTTCATAACCACACTCACACGCAACATGGCGTTGCGACATGCAGCTTGACACTTCTGCGAATGAGTTGCAATAGCGAAATTTGAGATCAATCGGACTTCAAACAACCCGGCAGATAGCAGGGTCAGATGAGGCATATCGCTCGCAGCAGCACCGACTTCGACCGCTTTGTTTCGCGCGCCCGCAGTGCTGACACCAGGATAAAACCGAGGTTAGGGGGTAGGGGTGAGGGGAAAAGCAGTTGCTATAAGGATCAAAAATCTCGCCGATTGCAACTCTCGCGCGTTTTCGTATGATGCGTCACAACAGTACAAACGAACGCCCGGATACAGACCATGTTTTACATCGGCGGCATCAATGACGATCTGCGCACAGAGATACACAACGCACTGACCGAGCGTGGCCTGACATCCCATATGAACGATACCAAGTGGTACAAGTTATGTAAGGCCGTCATCGAGGAAATGGCCTTTGTACCAGGCTACGAAGAAAAGTATCTCCTATCGAAAGAGCCTCAACCTTATCTAGGCAACTGGGCACGCATTCCTGAATGCGCGTTGGGACTTCATATCGAGTGGATCAAGGTTTACGCCAAAAAGGTCACGCATCGAGGGCAATTGATCGAGCCTCTTATCGAAGATCACTCGGACCAGTTCCGCGACATCCTCATTCGCCTGAACATTCCATTCACTGAGGAAGACGACCTGTTCGTTATTTATGGCCATAGTGCCGGCGTGGAACTGCCCCGCCACATCAAGGCGACCGCTTAAGGCCTCAGCAAAGGAAAGGGCCTTCACGCACTGCGGGTAGCCTTACGCTCCACCAAAAAGGTGTAGACGGGCGTGAATGGGGCCATCGTCAATTATTGCCTTAAACAAAAATCGCGTAATGACGGTATATTGACTTCAGCAAACATCAAACAATTCATATGCATACTATTTAATCAATAATACAACCTAATATTCGATCTTCATGTCTTGGTGTTTCGGGGGAGTGCATTGAAAATAGCGATAGTCTGCGACAACGCATCTTTCACCAAGGGCGGAGAGGCCGCCATTCCACTGCGTTTCTTCCGCGCGTTTCGCCAACTCGGCCTGAAACCTCAGCTTTTGTCGCATGCCAGAGTGGAGCCGGATCTTCATGCGTCGCTGACAGCCGACGAGCTAAACGATGTCACGCTTTTCTCCGACCTCAAGCTTCAAAAGATTGTCTACCGTCTTGGCCTTTACCTGCCGGGCCGCGTGCGCGAAGCCTATACCGACCAGATCATCCGCCTCGCCACAGAGGCGAGACAGCGCAAGGAGCTTCGGCAACGCGCGAAGGCTCGTGATATCGATTGCGTATTCGTGCCGATACCTATCCCTCCCAAGGCGATCAGCTTGATCACGGATATCGGCGTTCCCGTCTTTTTCGGTCCGCTGAACGGCGTAATGGACTATCCGCCTGGCATGCGCGACAAGACCAGCGAAGCCGGAAAATATCTGATCGCAGCGGGGCGGTACATTGCGGAGCCGTTGCACTACATCTTTCCGGCAAAACGCAACGCAGCAGGCCTGTTCTACGCAAACGACCGCACACTCATGAACCTTCCCGTGGCCACGAAGAACGTGCCTCGATTTCGCTCTTTCGACGCCACGATCGACGCTGCCAATTGGCAGAACGTGGATCGTAGCGGTGCGATTGATCCGACCCATTTCGTTTATGTCGGCCGCCTGATTGACTGGAAGGTGGTAGACCTCGCCATCGAGGCAATCCATCGGCTGGAAGGGCGGGCACGCCTGACCATCGTCGGTGAGGGGCCGGAGAGACCACGCCTCGAAAAGCTCGCGGCAAGCGGCAAGGGCTCCATCTCCTTTGTTGGCTTCAAGGGCCACGAGGAAATCGTCGAAATTTATCAGGACGCAGCCGCACTTCTGTTGCCCTCCATGCGCGAGGCTGGCGGCAATGTCTGTCTGGAGGCCTTAGCGGCCGGTGTGCCTGTCATCGCAACGCGCTGGGGTGGGGCTGAGGATGTCGTGCAGGATGGCGTCGACGGCATTCTGGTAGACCCCATCGACCGGGCAAGTTTCATTGCTGGCTTCGCGGATGCCATACAGCAACTCATGGACGATCCCGCTCGCATACGTGTGATGGGCGAGGCTGGACGAGCACGCGTGCTGGTGAGTTACGACTGGCAAACGAAAGCGCGCCAATGTCTGCAAACCTTCGAACAGACACTTTCGGCCAAGAGTAACGCGTGAGGAATTGCACCGCTAACATCGAGGATTGCTCAGGCCTGCTCCACCATCCGTCTGAAGTTCCAGCAGCGACGGAAAACGAGTTGTGGGCATTGCCTGCAAGTTCCGGCAAGACGTCTGATACCCGTAGCACAAACTCTCGCAGCTAAAGGCAGACAAATCGGGCAGGGGAAACCCTACCCGCAATTGTGGAACGGCTAGACGCGTCTGCGGCCTGCCGCAACAGCAAAATCAGTGTAGCTGATCCTTTTCATGGAACGACGTATCCATCATCAGCCTGCGCAAGAAGTCGCAAAATGAAGAGGCAAATTTCCTATCCGAATGCGGACAGAAAACCGCTTCTTGCCGAGGCCGCAGTACAAATACTGCATGTGCATAGGCCATAAAAATCGGCACTTCATCCTTGGCAATAAAATCAGGATAAACCACCCAATCGGACGTTTCTTCTCGCAAGATGGCAGCTATCTGGCCGAGATCTGGAAACTCATTGTAAGAAGCAATTGAAACATTCGAATTGACATCTCTGGACAAACATCCAGCCCCTATTTCCAACAGGAACTTTTCATATATCGGCGGAAGGATATCACCGAACTCATCCTTGAAGTCTGCGATGTCTTCTGGCTCCACACGTATGAAAAAATTGCCAGCCTCATGGTCGTAGGCTGTACCGGGCTTATGCGAAAACTGCTGATACCATCCCCATATCTCGGCATATTCCTTGACATCCACAGCACCATACCCCTTATAAAGACAGCGATGAAAAATTCAGAACTGGAAATGTCATTTAACAAGCAAAATCAGTTCAGTATTTCTTTATATTAATCCACATTATGCGAAAACGGTCAAACTCGCCACCAACACCAGAAACCAACAAAATCAGAATACATTTTTCTACATTATTTCAATTAACTAACCAACACTGCTAAACAGGAATGATAGAAAATTCATGTCTGACATCCACAGGTACGATAAGAGCCAAAGGGTAGGGGAGCGCCCTACTCCTGAAAACTGAGTATTTCAGTTATTCAGGTCTTCTCGACCACACCAATTTCAGGATGTGAAAAACCGACTGCTTCGTTTCTTCGAGAGCCATTTTGAAGTGAAATGCGCTGTCAGTGTATCCAGACAAGTGACCATTTCATCGCGTCCTGCTAACGGACTGAACATGCATCGGCACGCAGAATTACCATGCTCATCGACTGAACTTGAACTTGCATACTGTACTGTGGCACACGCAGACAACACCATCTAAAGACCGTCCGTATAGCGTGCAGACAGACAGCTGATATGGCCATGCGACGTCACAGAGAGCAATGATATCGTGTTGAATGCGAGACGCTTGGTCGATGCGAAATAGGCACCGCAATTGATTGTGCTGGTGCTGCTGGTTGGTTTGGTTCCGCGTGTGCTTTTTCTCAGCGTCGGTCACCAGAGCCTCATGACCGCATTTACATTCCTGACGCTCGTATTGCTGATTTGTCTGATCGGATTTCTGACACGTCGGTTTCGTGCGTTCTGGATCATCTGGGCTTTGGCGTCGATCAGCTCAATTGTTCTCGTTGGCATGGTAAGCCCATTGGCGGTGGTGCCACATATGCACATCTTCGCGCCGTACTTTGTACAGTGACCAAAGGCGGCTCAACACAGCGCAGCGCGTCGTAGCGCGTTGCGGAGGATGACACAGCAGGACGGCGACACTCAGCAATGCATATGGCAGTCAGCAAACCCACAGCGTAAGACAGGCAACATCCAAAGCGTCCAAGACCAGGTTTTCAGGCATTCTGGGCTATTACCCATACGAATAAGTTCCATAATATATCTTATGCGATTTATGTGTGGGCTTGGGCGGGCTCAAGAGTGAAGCGCCTCCCTCGCGAATAATCATCCGAAAGAACGGCACAGTCGAACGCAACATCGAAACGTTCAACGTTCAGTCAATTGAAAAACATCCCCAACCGTCATTCTCACCGCCGAACAGAGCTGCCGTGTCTTCCAGAAACATTTCCACTTCCGTGATCTCTTTATGGTCTGGAAGCATCATTCGACTGGTAGTGACATCCCAGGCAAGTCCAGGCGTGCCTTCCTAAAAAAGCTCTATTTTGACACTGTCAAATTTCGAATTGACGACCTCTGCAAATCGTGTCGCTGATTTTTCATCTGGAAATATGACCTGGAAATCAATCGTCCGTGGCACGGACAGATTATCTCCGTCTGCCACCAATCTGCGCACGACATCGCCGTTAACTTCGTCTGGAATGTCATGTTGCATGGTAAATCCTTGCCCTGGAAATCACCCCGAATTCACGCGCCATGCTTTCAATATCACTGGTTCCGTTCAAAGCTTTTGGTCACGACGATTTCGCCGACAATCGCAGCATTGAATTTTTCGAGATCTTCCGCCGGTATCCAGTATTCCTTCAACGCCTGGCCGCCAGCCTCTTGCGGAGCATAGGCGGAAAGAAATGCAGCCTGAACGTCAAAACGCGTGACATAGCCCGCGCCATCTCGACCGACATTCCAATCCCGTGCAATACGAATGGCATAATCCTCTGTCAGCACAGGATAAAAAATTGGCTGATCAGGCAAGCGTGGCGGAAACGCCGTCATGCCGCTCTGCCTGATCAGATCCAGTTCAACGGGACCCACAGGCCTCCACAACGTTACAGTATCCACTCAACACCTCGGCGTAAAAAATATTCATTTTCAATGAATTGCGACCACATCCTACAGTGAATATGAATTTTTTCTTGCCCGTTGGGGCCTGGGGTGCATGAACGGGCAGCTACATGGTATCCGCCAAATCCCTGCCCCAAAAGTCACAGGACCTGTATTAAAGTCTGCGCCGCAAGGACCAATCTTTGCGGCGCAGAATGGTGAGTGGCCAACCGTTCTTGAACGGCGAGCGCATGAGACGACGGTTACAGCTTCTGTTCGAGCTTTGTCGTCAGCGCCTTTGTGCGCGGCTGGATGTCATCAACATTCGTGAACGGCCTCCAGTTCACGGTCAACACACCGTCATCGAATGAAACGCCATCCGCGTAGTTCGAAGCCGGCGCTGACGCCTCGTCATAGTGGATGACGATCGATTTCAGTTTTTCCTGCAGCGCGTCCTTGCCGATGTCGCTCGAAGCAATGTCCGTAAGAGACTGGATCAGAGGATCGATGATGGTTTTACGGAGATAGTCATCGCTAGTATATGATTCCGCCAAGCCTGGCAGCGCCAGGCTTTTCTGATCAAGAGTGACGGGCACCGCAAACCCTGCCGCAGTCTGGATTGCCTTCTCCAAAGACGGCCATGTCTCCTTGGCGTAGGCCGCAATGGCACGGCGCTCCGCCAAGCCCGCTTCCTGTGCATGAGATGCACCCGGCACAAGTAGGAGCAGCACGCCAGCCATCAGTGCAGAGCGAAAATTCGACATGATCTATCCTTTCGATGATATATTGCTTGTAGTTATTCGCAGTTTGCGAGGTCGCGCTTGACCGAGATTGCAGCGATGCGGACCCGTGATTCAGCGATTTTCCTCGCATCCGCATCACGCGCATCAAGCCCGCCGATATACCCCTTCACCTCGCGTGCGATGCCCGTTGCGGCAAGTCGGCAGCTGATATCGAGGCGTTTGTCTTTCCCCATCGGGTCCAATACGCCGGAAAGCCTGAGAAGCTGACGTTTGTCGCCTTTCTCGTAATGAGATTTCGCCTCGGCACGCAACGCGGCCAATCCCTCACCTGTCGGCGTATAAGCCTCACCAGCCGCATGGCCCGGCGCCCAGCATGAACTCGCGGCGCAAAAACCAAAGACGTACAAAATCACCCGCATTCCAGGCATGACACCCATTCCCAGCTACGCATAAAACACGTTAAAGTAGATGTATACATTGCTACCCATACCGAACGCTCACAAAAAGCACAACTGTCGCGGACGGCTCTTTACTCGCCTTGATGTCAGAATTTCCGGCATGAAGACCCCGCCATCAAGACGTGCCTCTCAAGATTTCGCCTTGGCGGCCAGGCATCAACAGCAATGGTTTTGGCCATGTTTTCCGCTACATCAGCACGAAAATTGATACGCAACCATGACGTTAATCAAAAACGAAACCACGTACCAAAAGTATTGCAATTGCCCAAATTTTAATCCATAAGCCGCCAATAGTGCAAAAAAGCTGTTACGACTGATCTTTCGTTTGCAAAAACAGACGGCCACACGGTGAAAAGCACAGTGATGAATGCGGAAGAGGCAACGTCGATCTCGCTTGACGAAGCCTAGACATAGGTGTCGACATATGACCGAAAATACTTTTCAAACGCCAATCTTTGCCCTGTCTGTTTTACTGTCGATTGTGGCTTCGTTATCCGGCGCTGCCGCGCAAGGAACAGCGGATTCCGCCTATTTGGAGCGGCGAAACGATCACGGTATAGTTGTATATTGCAGTGGCAAGGGTTTGCTGGACCCAGATGCGGAGCAGTTTTTCAAGGTTGGCACGGATGAGATTTTTGGCGAAGTCGAAAACACGCCCGAAGCCGAGCTGCATGAGCAGAAGGGCCGCGAGGGAATTTCCTATCTTCAGGGCGACGAACAGTCACTAACAGATCTGGCTGCAGCAAATGGCGTTAGCGTCGATGAGGTCTGCGGCCAGTACCGGGGCCAAATCACCCTTGGACGCATGATGGCGAAAAACAAAGCCGGCAAATAATCGATACAGGAAGAGGATACTCGATGAAAAACCGTTACCTGGCACTTCTCTCGGCAGCAACTGTACCGCTTATGATGCTGGCATCGGCTGCATCTGCGGATGAAACGCAGCAATTGTACAACAACTCGCGAAACCAGCTCGGCCTGATCAAATATTGCGTTGAGCAAGGCCACCTGAGCGACGATACAGTAAAGGCCTACCAGAATATCGTAGGCGTTCTGCCTACCCCTGCCAGCACCACGGAAGGTGACGCGTATGAAGCGGAAGGCGCAAAGGGAAACAGCTTTGACGGCAGTTCCGGCGTGTCGATGGAAGATATTGCACAGGGAACCGGAATGACGGTTGCCGACCGTTGCGCTTCGTTTGAAGCACTGACGAAGCAATAACCCAATCTGAGACGTAACTGGGTTAACCTCGAAGGTCTCGGCTCTCACCAGCCGGGACTTTCTTTTTGAAGGCGCGATCCCGTTTGCGGCCTCACAATAGCCTTTGGTGAAAGATGCCTGTATTTTTCTACAGCTTAGTCCTGTTGGCCGCGTCGGTGACGGCCCTGCCACCAGACGCCGCGAAAGAATGCATCGCTGAAAATGGCGATAACGCCTTGTCGCAACAATCTTTCGGCGCATGGACGCTGTTTCACGCAAAATGTTCCTGCATGCTGTCTCTGCCCGGTTCCAGTGACAGCAGTTTTGACATGCTTGTGGTCAAGGCAACCGCCGACCAGAAGGCACCGCGTTTGTCTGTCATTGTCTCCGTGACACAGGAATTTCCCGATGACGTCGAATACTTTCCCGTCATCATCAACGACAAACCGATTGCGGCGGGAGCCCAGCCAAAGGCTGGCGTTTTCCTTGTGGAACTGGAGGGGCATGTCGACTGGTTCAATGAGGTCGCCAAAACCAGAACCATCAGCGTCGGCCCCTATACTTTCAGGTCGGATCAATCAGACAAAGCGGTGTCCGCGCTGCAGACCTGTTACGCCGGGCTCGAAGGAAAGTAATAAACGTCCCAACACATGGCATCTGTCAGCATGAAATACGAAACAGAGTTTGCCTCAACGCACCCGCCCTGTTCAATCCACCTTCAGCACCGCGCCGGTGTCGTATTGGCGCACATAGTCCACACGTTTGCCGTTCCAGTGATAACAATAATGTCGCCCCTGATCGGGAATGCTGATCACGTCAGGCCAGAACACGCCGATGCAACGTCCACCCGGCATGCGTACGCTGTCCCATAACAGCCCGTCACTGCCGGCGGTCCGCAGCCGCTTTCCCTCGACATGCGATGCACTGTAATCCGTGGGATGCAGCACGCCAGGCACAGCGTTCACATCATCCAATGTCCTATCGATACGGCCCACCAGCACCCGGAAATCGGATGTCCAGCCGGGTGCCTGCTGGGTGGCGCGCATAAAATTCTGGTGGTGATGCACGGTTTCTGCCACCGCCACATCTTCCGTGCCGCCGGCATAATAAATGCCATAGCTGCCATCGCTGAACCGACCCGGCCGGTCGGTGGAACAATGCACGAAGGGTGCCATAACAAGGCTGGACCCCGGACCCGACACACGCCGGTCGGCCGGCACCTTGCCCAGATCACCCACCTCGTAACGCACCCGTGGATTGGTCTTTTCCTCCACGGCCACCAGCGCTTCCCAGTCACGCGGATCGGCAATGTCTTCAAACAGGTGGATGGGGGGAAAGATAGACCGAATGATACGGTAGGTCTGCGAACGCAC
The DNA here is from genome assembly GCF_024810055.1 of Rhizobium sp. BIGb0125. NCBI lineage: Bacteria > Pseudomonadati > Pseudomonadota > Alphaproteobacteria > Hyphomicrobiales > Rhizobiaceae > Rhizobium > Rhizobium sp. BIGb0125. The sequence continues at coordinate 307,891 of NZ_JANUDV010000003.1, read as the reverse complement.
ATGGGCGCGAACGGACAGGTGCCCTACCATGCGCTTCTCTCGGCATCGAGCCATTCGCGCATCACGGCCAGATCCGACAACTCGCCCTGCAGCATGATGTCGAGTGCCGACTTGCCAGCAAAGGCGGCGTTGGGCGCCTTGATCCACTCGTAACCGCGCGCCACATCCTTGAACAGATAACGCACCCCCTTGTGGATGCCCATCAAATGCGCCATCCGCATTCGCAGATCACGGTCTATGCGGCCGGGGCTGCCCTCTTTCCAGCGTGCCCAGGTGCGGGCGGAAAGCCCGCCCAACAACGTGCAGGCCTGCGCATCCGTCAGCTTCCAGGCATTAAACAGGTTTACCGTGGTGCGTGCCAAAGCTCCGGATTCCGCATCGCTGATGTCCGTTGAACTGGCATCGGCCAGCGTGGGCACAATTGGCTGTAACAACATGGCAACCTCACATTCTGGCGTATAAATACCATAGTTGTGCCATTTGGCAAGGACGTTGACGATACACCATCGTGTCGCGGCAGCCTGAGCGGCCTTTTTACAAGCGGCATGTTCCTGCTAATTAACAATTGACCTTTAATCTGGGCGTTGCAGAAAACGAAACAGCATGAAAACACCCCTCTTCCGCCAAGCAGCGATGACGTGACCCTACGGTGAGCCGCAATTGATTTTCAGTAAAGACCCGAAGACAAATCGCCTCTTCGAGATTGAATGCTTGCGCGGCTTTGCAGCTCTTTATGTGGTTTTTTTCCACGTGTTGCGGCCAGAGGTTCAGGAATATTCCTACATCCTGTCCATTCCCTTCCGCTTCGGGCAGGAGGCGGTCATCCTGTTTTTCTTGTTGTCAGGTTTTTCAATCAACTATTCCTGGTCGCAACGGCCAGAAAAGACTTTCCGCATTTTTGCCCGTGACCGGCTGGTCCGCATCATGCCGATCTTTCTGGTCGCACTGCTTGCCACCTATCTCTTTACCGCACTGGCAGCCCGTGAATGGATTGACATCGACCTCGGCACCTTTATCGGCAATGCGCTGATGCTGCAGGACCGCCCTCGCCTCGGTACCATTGTTGAACCCTACATGGGCAATCAGGCGCTGTGGTCGTTGTCCTACGAAGTGGCCTTTTACCTGTTTTATTATGTGCTGGTGCGCTTTACGCCGCCGGCACACCGAACCGTCGTTGTAGGCATCACCTCTGTGGTGTTTTTCCTGGTCATGCTGGCCTACCCCAATCAGCTTAGCCGCTTTCTGGCCTATTTCTGCATCTGGTGGCTGGGTGCAGTCATGAGTGAAATCTATATTGGCCGCGCGCAGGCAAAGGAGTTTTTCCTGGCGCTGCTGCCGGTTGCTTTTGTGGCACTCTGCCTTGCTCTTTTGGCGTCCAACAGCGATGTCGAGATTGATATCGGTTCAAGTGTGCTGTTTCCGTTTCTGGAACTTCGCCACTTTGCGGGTGCCTTGGTCATTGCGCTTACCATGTTTGTCTGGTCGCTCAACGGCTGGAAATGGTTCCGGCCGCTATTTGCGCCCTTTGCCTTGCTGGCCCCGGTCTCTTACGCCGTTTACGTGCTGCATTTCCCAATCATGGCGGACATGCGTGAAAGCCTTGAACTCTCGCCCTGGCTGACCATTCCGGTGACCGCTCTCGTCACCCTGGTCTTCGCCATTCTGCTGGAAGGCCCGTTCCAACGCGCCATCAACCGCGCAGTCAAAGCCCGCAAACAGAAGATCAGCCTCACCAGTCAAAGCCACCAGACGCCTTGAGATAACGACGCGGATATAGCAACTGGAGCATAAAGCAGACTGGCCCATCTGGCCAATTGAAAGACTGACCGCCGCAACACATCAGAACTGCGGTGCCTCACAGCGCACTATTCCGCAGGCATGCGCCCGGTGCGCAAAGAATATGCGACTTCATAGCGGCCTGCCTGTTCTGCCTGGCGTGCTGCAACCCCAAAATCATAGGGAACAGCGCGCAAATCCACGGACCAGCCGGAAGAGAGCTTTTCAAGCAGAGCATACCGTGCGTGAGGCGCGCCGGATTCAATCACATGAGCCACAGGCATATCGTCACTGTATGCGGGCATTCCCACGCTACCGGGGTTTACGATCAGAACATCGCGAACATAAGCAACACGAGGAATATGGGTGTGTCCACATAAGACCACACGGGCGTCTCCTATACCCGTGAGCTTGCCAATAATAGCATCCTCCGGGGCAAGAGTAGCCCTTCCAGAGCGAACGTCTTCAAGCATGTATTCAAGATCGCCGCCAGCGGGGCTTCCATGGCATGCAAAAACCTCTCCATCGGCAAGCGTCAGGGTCGCAGGCAATCCAGCAATCCATTTGAAATGTGCTTCGGTCAGGCGCGGCCGTGCGAAAGCGTCGGAAGCGCCTGTTCCGGTTTCAAGCAATTGTCGCTCGTGGTTTCCCGCAATGGTTTCGTAACCCAAGCTCATAAGCAGATCCGCACAACCGGCAGGGTCAAATGGCCCAGACACAAGGTCACCGAGGTTCACGACGACATCAGGGTTAGCTCGGCGCAAATGTTCTACAACGGCTTCAAGTGCGACACGATTTCCATGAACATCTGACAACACCGCTATACGCATTTAAAACCTCGCTTGAAAATCAACGTCTTTAGACGACATGCCGACCGGAGTGGCAAGAGCGCCTAGGCCGTTTCGCTGCAATGTGCTCAACGCACGGACAGAAGGTATTTCAGGCCTTGAGTGAAACCGCGTGGCGCAACAGTCAGGTGATCTTCGTCCTCAAGCACAACTGATTTCAATTGCAGGTTCGGATAGTGACGGCTTTTCAAAGCCGCTTCGAAAGCCTTGTTATCCGCCACCATATCCACCGACTGGTTGTAGCGTCTGTCGCCTTTGCGCAAGGCTTCGTAAGCGCCGACATAAAGATAGACCTTGGCGCTCAAGTCCTTGTTGTTTTTCGCGTACATCTCTTCCAGCTTCAAAGCATGGCGTTTGTCATACCACAGCGACGGGCTACCGAGCACATAGCCGTTAAACAGGTCAGGCTGCGTCAACAAAATCTGCGCGCCGAGCAAAGACCCGTAGGAGTGTCCAAGGAAAAACGATGCAGCCGGGTCGGTCCGGTAACGGGTGGCGATGAACGGTTTGACCTGATCGGCCAGATAGTGCTGATAGGCTTTTCCTTCACCATGCACTGCGCCTGCTGTTGCCGTGCTCGGACCTCTTGGGGTCGGGGTATAATCACGCTGACGACTGACTTTTCCATCCTCACCCTTGGCATAGGACAGGCCAACAAGGATGAATTCCTTGATCTGCGGCCCCTCGACGTTCAGGCGACGGCCGATCTGCCGAATAACAGGGAAAGCGTAGTCAGCATCCGTGACATAAAGCACGGGATAGCGCCGGTTTGGCTGGGTGGCATAGGACGGCGGCAAAGCAACAAAGACCTGGTAGCCGCGCCCTGAAACCGGATCAGGCACATCCCAGACCTCACTACCGATTATCTCATAGGCCCGCCCCTCACCCGCCTGCGCCTTTGGTGCTGACTGCGCATAAGTTTGCGTTGCGGTACCGGTAACGCTGACGCCAGCCATCAGTGCTGCCAGCATGATCTTTTGAATATTATGTTGCACGCGCAAGTCTCCGCCCAAAGAATGTCGATGCTGTCAGCCTCTACGGACGGATATGCGCGGCAATAAGACCAGAAGTCTGGCAAATGGATATGTGCTTAACAAAAACAAAACCTGGGGTTGATGACGGTAACATATATTAAGCCGCTGATAAGCCAAGCGAACGGTGTAGTTCACCGCCGCACCGGGCTGGAGATACGGGAGGCTGCCATATGGTCAGCCTTGGCCTTCATCACTCCGGGCGCAGATGAATGACCACCATCGCGCCGCCCTCCGGGCGATTGCTGAATTCAAGATGGCCGCCATGTGCGGTTGCGATGGCCTGCACGACAGACAATCCAAGCCCGGTGCCGCCGGTTGCCCGCGATCGTGATGGATCACCGCGCCAGAAGGGATTGACGGCCACCGCGTCCATATCTTCAGGAAAACCGGGGCCGCGATCGAGAACACGGATAACCACGCTGTCGTCGGGCAGACTTTCCGTCTCACAGCGCAGCCAGCGACCGCTTTCGGCATAACGACAGGCATTGTTGAGGAGGGCCAGCACCGCCTGGCGCACCCGTGATGGGTCGGCTAAGATCATTGCCGGTTTCAGTGCAATTTCAATCTCGAACGCGCGTTCCTCGAGCATCGGCCGGGCCGCTGCAACAACCGCCTCCACCACCTGCGCCACATCAAGCGGCTGGCGTTGCATCACCAGCTTATGGCCAATCGCCAGCGACAGGGTGCGCAAATCCTCGACAATTCGCCCCAGCCCCTCCACCTGCAGCAGAAGGTCGGAGATAATCTTCCGCTCCATCGGAAACACGCCGTCGATCATGCCCTGCAGCGCGCCCTGCAGAATGGTCAGCGGCGTGCGCAACTCATGGGCAATGGCCATATTGTTGAAACGCAGACGCTTTTCCATCGTATCAAGGCTGGTGGCCAGCGCATTGAATGTCTCGACAAGGCTTGAAACTTCCTGCGTATTGCTGGTGGAAACCGCAACCCGTGCTGAAAAGTCGCCCGATTTCAGCGCCTCTGCCGCTACGGTCAGATCTTCCAGCGGCCGGGCGATGCGCCGCGCCAGATAGATGCCGATAATGGCGCAAACCAGCGCGGACAGCAGTCCACACACAAGGGCGGCAAGCTGAATTTGCAAATCGGTCTGCGCATCCTGGGCGTTCAGATGTTCAACAAGGATTTTGACCCCAGCACCATCGGGCACATCGCCTTCGGTCAATGCCTTATAGGCCGCTGCGGCCTCTGGCGGCAGGTTGCTGTTGATAGTGTCATCCAGATAAGCCGAATACCGGTTTACCCCGACATAGGCCATGCCAACGCTGAGCAATAACATGGTTGCGATGACAATGGCTGTCAGCGTTGCAAGCGACAGGTTTTTAAATCTCGGCAACCTCATAGCGGATCAGAAAACCGGTAGCCGATGCCACGCACGGCGGAAAAGAAACCGGTTTGCCCCAACTCTTCCAGCTTGCGGCGAAGGTTGGAAATATGCGTATCGACGGTGCGCACCAGCGCGTCACTTTCCGGCAGGCAGGCATCAAGAATGTCGGCGCGGCCAAATGCCTGCGTCGGGTGGCGGATCATATGCGCCAGAATGCGAAATTCACTCAGCGTCAATGTCAGGGCAATACGTTGCCCATCCTTGTTGACGAAAACCGAATAACTGCCGAAATCCACTTCAATCGCCCGAAACCGTCGTATTGTGTCCTTTCGCTCCCCCAGTGTCCGGCGCAACACCGCCCTCACCCGCGCCACAACCTCCTGCGGGTTGAACGGCTTTACCACATAGTCATCGGCGCCCAGATGCAGGCCGCTCAACCGGTCCAGATCATCGGCCAGTGCAGTGACCATGATGACAGGTGTCGAACTGGTCTGGCGAAGGCGCGCCAGCACACCCAGACCATCCAGCTTGGGAATGCGTACATCCAGAAGCACAAGGTCCGGCTTTAGAATGGCATGGTGCTGCAGGGCGGTTTCACCATCGGCGGCATGCACGGTGCGAAAGCCGTCACGCTGCAGATATCCTTCAAGGATCATTGCAATTGCCGGCTCATCCTCAACGATGAGAACAAGATTATTGTCCACTTTTGTCCCTGGCTATCATTTAGGTCTTACATTTGGCCGTCAAAGCCGCCGCGACTATGGGAAATAAACCGCCCTCACGCAATTCCAAACAGTCTCTTGATCGTCGGAAAACCCAATCTGAACAGGCCCTTGATCGTGTCTTGGCCGTTTCTTGACAATTGAATTTCAAATTCCGGCCACACACGGGCACCTGGCGTCACTCAACGGCGCAAGGCTGCTCCATCTCGTTGAACTTACGCATCAGGCCGGTGGAAAATCTTGCAGCATTTTCCGGTCTGTGCCGTGGCCCCAGGAATGACCAGCATGTCAAAAACCGCATCGGACTTTCTGTCCAGCGCGTCCCTTCAAAAACACCAGCCGACCACACAGACAGGTACGGAAAGGGCAATCAGCCTGCTTGGCACAGCCATTGTGTTGACCAGCTTTTTCTTCGTGGTCTTTCCCATGGTGGACCTTGCGGCATCACGCTGGTTTGCGCACGGCTCGGTGTTTGTTCTGGCAGAGCAACCCTTCCTGAAAGCGGTGCGAAACGTCAGCCGTGGCAGCGTCTATTACATCATCGGGGCCATGCTGCTGCTCCTTGGCCTCAACCTGGCTTTGCCGCGCAAATACCGGTTCTGCCAGTTGCACAAACCTCTGTTTGTACTGCTCAGCTTTGCCGCGGGGCCGGTCATCATTGTCGAAACATTAAAGGCCCTGATTGGTCGCGCCCGGCCCCGCCACCTTCTGGAATTTGGCGGCAGTGCAGATTTTACGCCGGTCTGGCAGTTTGCCGCCACCTGCGCACGCAACTGCTCCTTCCCCTCAGGCGAGGCATCGGGCGCTGCAGCCGCTCTTTCACTTCTCGTATTCATCCCTGAGAAATTGCGCAGCATCGCCGCCCTCGTTCTCACGCCTTTCCTTGCGGTGATTGCGCTTAATCGCGTGCTGTTTGGCGCCCATTTCCTGTCTGATGTCATGCTTGGCTGGCTGCTGACTTTGTTTGCCATGGTCTTGATCTGGCGCTGGTTGTTGCCACAGCAACAACGCATCGATGCGTTTCTGACCCGGGCACGGGTTGTACCAGCCCGGCGCAGATAGCCCCGCAGCACCTTCCTTTCCACTCAACATCACCGTCAAAGGACAAACCCGTGAGCACACTTCTTATCGAAAAATATGTCGATGGCATCTGCGTGGAAAAACTGCAGTTGCCCGTCACGCCGCTGCAATTGCTGGCGAAACTTCTGCCGTCAAAGGCGCGGCGCGACATGTTGCGCCATGGTCTCGACATCGACGCCCTTCTGAACGACCCGCCAACCGCTTTCACCGAACAATGGCTTGATGTTGAGGAAAAGAAGGGGGCAAAGCGCATCCGCATTTGCCGCCAGTAACCGCCTTGGCAATCAGGGCATCAGGCGACGCCTTGAAATCCATGCGCCCCAGAACAGGCTGGCAAAAAACTGCGTGGGGTGTTCAAACCCGTTTTGTGTAAACAGCGTATCGACTGCCTCTTGCGAGACCGGTGGTTCGGCACCTTTCAATATCGGGTCCATCTTTGCCCTGATCTCGTCCGGCTGCGCGCCGGACATTTTCCACCGTCGCGCCCATGCCGCCATGAACAGTGGCTGAGACTGGTAGGCCCGGTAATTTCCGGCCACCACAAGCGGTGCACCGTCTTTCAGGTGGGCTGCCAGCTGGCGCATGATGTCACGCTTGGCGGCATCACCGGGCAGGTGGTGCAAAACCCCAATCATGATGGCGGCATCAAACACCGCATCTCCGTCCACACACGAAAGGTCACCGGCTATGCAGGTAACCCGCGCCGCCAGCCCGGCATTGGCAATGTTTTCCTGCGCCGCGTCCAGCATCGGTGCGGACGGATCGATAGCCACAAACGACCAGTCAGGTTCCAGTCCCGCAAGGGCGATGATTTCGCCAGCCGTGCCACCTGCCCCAACCACCAGAATGCGGGCCTGACTGACATCGGCGAGAGAGGCCGACACCATGCAGGCAGACAGTTCATGGCAGGCATCGTAACCGGCAAGCGCAATCCGGCTTTGGTGCGCATATTCCTCTGCGCGTGACTGATCAAATTTGGTGACAGAGTTTGCGGGTGTGTCTGACATGACGGCAGTCCATTTTATGGCATGAGTGCGTTGTCATCAGTTTACCTCAACATCGATCAAGCCTATGGCTAATTGCATGATCGAACGTTCAAATCCGAACCAAAAGCATGACCGGCTGGCAGCCTTCCTGCGCACCTATGGCCTTCAAGCCCATCACGCCGAACAGCTTGGCAATGCCAATCTGTTCATTCTGGATGCGGATGGCGCAGGCGCGCCAACCCACCTGCTTTACGTGCCGCGCAGCGCCGGGGCGCCCCTGCCGGGCACCACGCTGCTGACCGCCGCTGTCATTGATTTCAACGGCATCATCAATCCGTTGATCAACACCCTGCCCGACACATTGTCGTTTGATCTTTCGCAGGAACCACACTTGCGCGGGCTGTCAGACCTCATCGTCACAGAAAGCCTTGAACGGCGCTGTGGCGGCGGCACGATCTTTGCCCGGCTGTGCGAAGTGGTCGTGGTTCTGGCCATCCGCAAGGCCATTGCCGCAGGCACCGTCAATGCCGGGCTGCTGGCCGGACTTGCGCATGCTGAGCTGCATGTCAGCCTGATTGCCATGCATGAAGACCCGGCACGTGACTGGCAAATCAGTGAACTGGCGCAACGTGCGGGCATGAAACGCAGCACCTTCATCGCAACCTTCAAACATGTGGTCGGCCAACCACCGGCCGCTTATCTCACGCAGTGGCGGCTGTCGCTGGCACGCGCGCAACTGCGTTCAGGCCGCAGTGTCAAATCCGTTGCCGCAGACGTTGGTTTCGGCAGTGCAGCTGCGTTTTCACGGGCATTTTCCCGCTCATACGGCTACGCGCCGCGGTTTGAAACAGACATCATAGAATGCGCAGATGGCCGGAAGGGGCCAGCCACTCTGAACACACACCAGGCTTAAATGGCCTCCCATTCGGCTCGCAACAAGCCCATGATAGCGGTGTCCCAGCGCTCGTCACCCACCTGAACAGACGAGCGCCGCACCCCCTCCGGCACAAAACCCACCTTCGCATAGGTACGCATGGCCGGCGTATTCCAGGTATAGACGTTCAACTCTACCCGTTCGATTTCAGGGTACGAAAAAGCCCGTTCGAGAACCGCTTGCAGCAACGGCCCGGCAAGCCCCTTGCCGCGATGATCCGGCGCAATGATCACCCGTCCGATGCGGGCAACGCCATGCCGCCAATCCATGGCCAACTGAATATGCCCGGCCAGTGCCTGATCAGCATCAACCGCCATCCAGCACAGGCGTTTGGGCGGCGTACCAGACGCCTCGGCCCGCATCTGCTCCAGTTGCTCATCACTGACAGGAAAGGTCAGGTCCGGCCCGCCCCACTGCACAAGCTCTCGTTCGCTGGAAAGCCAGCTGCGCAAAACGGGAAAGTGCGCAGGCTCAAAATCAATCAGTGTCATCATGTCCGCATTCACAGGTCATTTTCCGTTTTGCCACGCCGCGCCCGCTGGTGCCGGGTCCACCAGTTGTCACGGCAGATAACGCGGAACTCGCGCTTGAAGTATCTTCACCAGTTCAGGGTCCATGAACTCGTAATCATCAGGGATGTCCAGACAGATAAGCCGTTTGCCGAGCAGGAACTTTTTGTACTTTTGCTGAACTTTGTTCCGGTGCGCCTTTTCCATGACGAAGATGATATCCGCCCACTCGATCTGTTCACCATCGAGCGGATTAAAAGCGTCATTATTGGTTCCGGCAGACGAAACCTCAAGATTGTCCCATCGTGCGAACACCTGTTCGGCAGTGGGGCTGCGCAGTTTGTTTTGACTGCAGATGAATAATACGCGTTTGATTTTCGGCCTCGATGATTCAGTAAGCACTGCTACTTTGTAGCAATGAATTTCTCACAATTGCAACTTGAGGTTTCGGCGTGACCGATCTCTCGAAACACTCACACCAAACTCAACGTCACGCTCGCCAGCACCACATAGCGGCCGACCTTGGCGATGGTAACGAGCAAAAGAAACACCGGAAAAGGTTCGCGCATCACGCCGGCAACCACGGTCAAGGGATCACCGATAATCGGTGCCCAGCTGAGCAGCAGTGACCATTTGCCGTAACGCTGATACCAGTTCTGCGCGCGCTGCAGCGATGCCTGCTTGACCGGAAACCATGGCCGGTTGCGGAAGCGTTCGATGCCGCGCCCCAGCAGCCAGTTGACGACGGAGCCGAGCACATTGCCGACGCTGGCGACTGCAACCAATATCCACACGGCATAATGCCCGGTATAGATCAGCCCCACCAGCACCGCTTCCGATTGGGCGGGCAAAATGGTGGCGGCCACAAAGGCGGCCATAAACAAGCCCGAGAGGGCAGCAAGTTCAGTCATCAGTGGTGGGACCATTCCATGTGGTGGCTGTCGATGATGAAGGTATGGCGGTGGCGATAGACCCTGCCCGCCCCTGTGCGAAATGAAGGCGCGGGTAAATCGCGTCGGAATCGTCAACCATGCTCAAAGCTCGCCCGATGCCTCGCGGCGGCGCTGTTCCAACTCTTCACTGTAACGGCGCAGCGTGTGGCTTTCAGTCAACAGGCCAACCGGCCGGTTCTCGATCTTGTTGTTGACGACAACCAGCGCTTCGCTTTCCGCCGCGTCAAAGGCCGCTGCCGCCTGGCGCGCATTCATGGTCGGCAGCAGAATGTCGTTCTTGTAATGCAGATAGGTTCCAAGATTTATGGTTTCCGGATCACGGTCCATCGGGTCTGCATAGATTTCCGGCAACAGAACCATGCCGGCATAACGGCCGTCATCATCGGTCATGATCACCCGCTGCGTGGAACCCAGCGGAAACTTTTCCTTGAAGTCGGAAAGCCCCATGCTGACATTGGCCTTGCGAATGTCGGCACGCATCATGCGGCCCACCGTCAGGTCACGGATCCAGCCAATATCGTGGGCGCTGCGAATGCTTTCACCGCGCAGGTGAAAACGCCATGTGGCGAAGGAGTAACCGAAGGTGGTTCTCACCACCAGCGATGTGGTGACAACGGCTGCCAGCACCAGCACGGAAATCTGGAAGTCCCCGGTCAGTTCCAGCGCCAGAAAGGTCATGGTCAGTGGCCCGCCAATAATGGCGGCGGCAAAGGCGCTCATGCCGATAACGGCGTAAACGATGGGCGCGGTCTGGCCGTAGCCGATGAAGGGCACGATAATGGCAAAAATCTTCCCCAGCAGCGCGCCCATGAACAGTGATGCGAAGAACAGGCCACCACGGAAGTTGGAGCCGATGGAAATCGCACTGGCGGCGGCTTTCAGCAGGAACAGACCGGCCAGCATGTAAATTGGCAGGTCGGCATCGATGTTGAGATGCAGCGCCCCATGGCCGCTGGACAGAACCTGCGGTGAAATCAGCGCAAGTGCCCCCACCACAGCGCCGCCCAGCGTCGGGCGCAACCAGGTGGGAATAGCGCTTTTGCGCGCCGTTTCCTCGATGAAGGACACCGCCTGCATGAGCACGATACCGATCGCCGCGCAGATAATGCCAAGAATGATGGCCGGCACATAATCCGGTGCCGTCACGCGGCTGGCATCAAACAGGTCGATTGTCAGGCCGTGGCCACCAATAAAACCGATGACGATGGTCGCAACCAGCGCCGAGACGATCAGCGGTGCCAGCGTGACAATCGTATAGGTGCCAATGATCAGTTCAATGGCGTAAAACGCCCCGGTCAGCGGCGCATTGAAGGCGGCGGCAATGGCACCGGCGGCCCCGCAGCCGACGAGAATACGCATGTCGCCGCGCCGCAGTTTCAGCTTGGTGCCAAGCTTTGAGGCAACACCACTGGCAATCTGCGTGTAACCGGCCTCAAGGCCCACCGACGCGCCAAAACCGTTGGACACGATGTTTTGCAGGCACACCAGAATACTGTCGGTCAGGGAAATACGCCCGCCATGCAGCGCGTTGGCCTCAATGGGGTCGATCATCGGTTTTTTGCGGGTTTTCGACAAAATAAAAATGATCAGGCCAAGCACAGCGCCACCGGCCATGGGCCCGACAAAAACAACCCAGCCCGAAAGACTGCTGCTGCTTAACCGTTCTACCCCGAACACCAGCACATGCAACGCTGTGCTCATCGCGCCAATCAGCCAGACAAGAAGACCGGCGGCAATGCCGATGATGACAGCCAAGGCCACCAAGCCCAGTTCGCCACGCCGGAACATGGCGCGCAAGCGGCTGGCGCGCACATTGTCGAAAAAGCTTGCCATATTGGGAGCACGGAAAGGCTTGGTCGACATGGTAGTCCTTCACAGGCAGTATCAGGGAGCGTGGATTTCGACCTCGAAACGCATCTGGTCGTAGGCCGGTTCAACATGATCTGGCGTTTCGCGCATCACGGTATCGTAATCCAGCGGCGTATGCATGTGCGTCAGCACTGCACGTTTTGGCAACAGCGTATTGATGCATTCCAGCGCCTGCGACAAGGACAGGTGGCTGGGGTGCGGCTGGTATTGCAGCGCATCGATAACAAGCACATCAAGCCCCTGCAACTGCGCAAGGCTTTGCGTAGGAAAACGGCTGACATCTGTGCAATAGGCGACATCACCCATGCGGAAACCAAGCGAAAAAATATCGCCATGGTGTTGCAGATGCGGCGTAAAATCGATTGGCCCACCCTCGCCCGCAATCACGAATGTACCGGCCTTCGGGTCAATGATATTGGCCTCGATGATCGCGGGGTAATTGCTGCCCACCGGTGTCTTCAGGCAATAAGCGAAACCGTCGCGAATGCGGTCCAGGGTCGCCTGGTCGGCATAGATGTGAATACGCTGTCGCTGCAGCGCCCAGTAGACCCGCAGGTCATCAATGCCGTGCAGATGGTCGGCATGGGCATGGGTGTAGATAACGGCGTCGATATGGTCGACACCGGCGCTGATCATTTGATGGCGAAAATCAGGCCCGGTATCGACAACGACTGTGGTCTTGCCGCCATCAGGCGCAAACTGCTCCACCATGAAGGCGGCCCGGCTGCGCCGGTTTTTCGGATTATCAGGGTCGCAGGCGCCCCAGTCACCGTTGATGCGCGGCACACCGGGGGACGATGCGCAGCCTAGAACTGTAAAGCGTCTTTTATAGACGCTCATCCCAGCCTCGGCATTTTTGAAAAGCACCGGAATGCATTTTCGGTGGTGATGCGCGCCATCTCGGCGTAGCTCATGTCATGCACCTCGGCCAGAACCTCGGCGGTGTTGATGACATAGGACGGCTCGTTGCGTTTGCCGCGCCAGCGCTTCGGCGCCAGATAAGGTGCGTCGGTTTCCACCAAAAGGCGATCGAGCGGCACGGTTGCGGCAATGTCCCTGATGTCCTGCGACTTCGGGAAAGTCAAAATGCCGGAGAACGACACATAACCACCAAGCTCCGCACCGGTCTTTGCCAGTTCAGGCCCGGCCGAGAAACAATGCAGGATAAACGGAAAGGCACCCTTGTCGCTCTCGTCTTTCAAAATGGCTGCCATGTCATCATCGGCACTGCGGCTGTGAATGACCAGCGGCAGACCGGTGACCCGTGCGGCCTCGATATGGCGCAGCAATCCGGTCTTCTGGTCTTCCGGCTTTTGCGTGTCGTAAAAATAGTCCAGACCCGCCTCGCCAATCGCCACGATCTTGTCATGGCTATTGGCGATCTTGATGAGTTCCTGGGCAGTTATGTCGAGTTCTTCATCTGCATTGTTAGGATGGGTACCCACCGAGCAGAACACTGACGGGTACTTTTCCGTGATTTTCAACAGCTCAGGCAAACGCCGGACACGGGTTGAAATCGTCACCATCTGCTTGACGCCTGCCGCATGCGCGCGCGCGATGATGTCATCGCGCTCCGCTTCGAAATCCGGAAAATCCAGATGGCAATGGGTATCGATCAGCATCTGTTATACCTTACGCTTCCGGCGCCACATAACGCGGGAAGACCGGTGTCGGCGCCTCAAGCGGTGTGCCGGGAACCAGACGCCCCGCCTCACCCAGTGCTGCAAAATCACGTTTGTCGGCCGGTGCTGCCACCAGATCCAGCAGCTTTGCGGTGCTGTCAGGCATGAATGGCTGCAACAGAAGCGCAATCTGGCGCACGACTTCCGCCGTCACGTAAAGCACAGTGCCCATACGTTCCGGGTCGGTCTTCTTCAGCGCCCATGGCTCCTGACCGGCAAAGTAACGGTCGGTTTCAGACACAACAGCAATGATGGCCGCCAGTGCCTTGTGGATCATCTGCTTGCCCATTTCGTCCCGGCAGATTTCCAACAGCGCATCGGCAGAGGCCAGCATCGCCTTGTCTTCATCGGTGTAAGCGCCCGGTGCCGGGATCTTGCCATCGCAGTTCTTGACGATCATCGACAGCGAACGGCTGGCAAGGTTGCCAACGCCATTGGCAAGGTCGGCATTGATACGGATGCCGATACCTTCTTCGCTGTAGCTGCCGTCCTGGCCAAATGAGACTTCGCGCAGGAAGAAATAACGCACCTGATCAAGGCCGAAATGGTTCACCAGATTGACCGGATCAACCACGTTGCCGAGCGACTTCGACATCTTCTCGCCCTTGTTGAGCAGGAAGCCGTGGGCAAAGACGCGCTTTGGCAGCGGCAGACCGGCGCTCATCAGGAATGCAGGCCAGTAAACGGCGTGGAAACGAATGATGTCCTTGCCGATGATATGCACGTCGGCTGGCCAGTACTTGGCGCGTGGGCCATCCTTGTCTTCAATGTAACCGGTGGCGGTAATGTAGTTGGTCAGCGCATCCACCCACACATACATGACGTGTGCGGGATCGTTCGGCACCTTGATGCCCCAGTCAAAGGTGGTGCGCGACACCGAGAGGTCACGCAGGCCAGACTTGACGAAGGAGATCACTTCATTGCGACGCTCGGCCGGACCGATGAAGTCTGGGTTTTCTTCGTAGAGCTTCAGCAGCTTATCCTGGTATTCGGACAGCTTGAAGAAATAGCTTTCTTCCTGAACCCACTCCACCGGCGTGCCCTGCGGACCGTAACGCACGCCATCGGCGCGCACTTCGGTTTCGTCTTCGCCGTAATAGGCTTCGTCACGCACGGAATACCAGCCGGCATAGCTGTCCTTGTAGATGTCGCCGTTGTCGGCCATCAGGTTCCAGATATTGCGCGATGTCTCGTGGTGACGCTCTTCGGTGGTGCGGATGAAATCATCATTGGACGCGTTCAGCAGCTTGCCCATGTCACGGAACTGGTCGGAATTGCGCTGCGCCAGTGCTTCCGGCGTAATGCCCTCTGCCTTGGCGGTCTGCTGCATCTTCTGGCCATGCTCGTCGGTTCCGGTCAGAAAGAACACATCACGACCGTCCAGACGCTGGAAACGCGCCATGGCATCGGTTGCGATCAGCTCATAGGCGTGGCCGATATGCGGCTTGCCATTGGGGTAAGAAATCGCGGTGGTGATATAAAAAGGTGTCTTGTCTGTCATGACGGCTATCAGCTTTACACTATGTTTCCTAGGTAAACCGCTCATAGCCTATTGTTCGCACAAGCGAAACACCAACTTGGACGCGACGGGGCTTTTTATATGACGGGAGGTGACGTGAACCAGCGCGCAGTCAGCGCTGCATTTCCTCGAGAATGGAAAGCACCGTCTGCTTGCGGTCAAGGTTATAGGCCTGCGCAATGGTAATGCGCTCACCGATCGAGGATGATAGCCGGGCGTGATAGTCGGCCGCGTGCAGATCACCGGCCAGCGCTGCAGCCTTGGCGCGGGCAATCAGTTCTTCGCTGGCATAATCCATAAAGAAGCTCAAAACCGTGTCGCTGTCCTTCTGTGACAGCACCTCGGCCAGCTTGTGCATGGATTTTCTGGCCGCAGGGCCAGTATTGCTCATGATCACGCCAAAGGCCTCGATAATGTCGGCGCCGCCATAGTTCAGCAGCTTCAGCGCTTGCGCCACGCTGCCACGCGCCGCCGTCAGCAACTCGGCCTTCTTGTCGTCAGGCACACCAACGCCAAGATTGGCCAAGGAGCGTTCCAGATTACCGTCATCAAGCGGGTTGAGTTTCAATGGCAGGCAGCGCGAACGGATGGTTGGCAGCAACTTGCCCGGCGCATGCGACAGCACCAGAAACATCGCCCGTTTCGGCGGTTCTTCCAATATCTTCAAAATGGCATTAGCGGCGTTGCGGTTCAGATCATCTGCGGGATCGATGATCACGATACGCCAGCTGCCGGTGCCCGAGGTCTGCGAAAAGAAGTGCCCGGCACGGCGCACTTCATCGACGGTGATGGCAGACTTCACCCGGCCGGTCTTTTCATCGACCGGACGCGACAGGTGCAGCAGGTTATGGGACGCACCGGACATGATCTGACGGCTGACGGCACTATCAGGCACGGGATCGGCAATCACCTCAGGCGCGCTGGCCGGATCAGGATAGGACAGGATGTGGTTGGCAAACCGGAAGGCAAGCGTTGCCTTGCCAATGCCTTCAGGTCCCTCGACCAGAATGGCATGGTGGCCTTTACCGGAGCGGTAGGAAGTTGCCAGAAACTGTTCAGCCTCGGCATGTCCGAAAAGTTTCGTGTTCTGCGCCGGTGGAATGGCACCTTCGAGAACGCCGGGAATGTCGCTCATTTCGATGCCTGCTTCTGCGCAGCTGGTGTGTTCAGCAATGGCTCAACCATCGCCCATACATCTTCCGCCACCTGTTCCAGCGGCTGGTCAGCATTGATCACCCGGCAACGACGCGGATCAGCAAGCGCAATATCCAGATAGGCTTCACGGCGCTTTTCATGCGTCTCGATCTCTTCCTTCTCGAAACGGTCAGGCACCGCACCGTCGTCAGCACGTTTACGTGCACGTGCAAGGCCTGCCGCAGCGGGAATATCGAAAATCAGAGTCACGTCGGGCATAAAGCCGTCGACCGCAATACGCTGTAATGTCTCGATAAAGTCCGGTTCAAGATTGCCTGTGGTGCCCTGATAGACGCGCGAGGAATCCAGAAAACGGTCACACAGAACAACGGTGCCTTTTTCAAGCGCCGGGCGAATAACCTCTTCCACATGGTCGTTGCGCGCAGCAGCAAACAGAATTGCCTCCATGCGCACGCCGAAGGATTCCGCAGCACCAGACAGCAGCACATGGCGCACGGCCTCTGCACCGGTCGAGCCGCCCGGCTCGCGGGTAATGATAACGTCGAGGTCGCGCTCACGCAGTTGCTCTGCCAGCATGCGAATCTGCGTGGATTTTCCGGCGCCCTCGCCACCTTCAAAGGTTATGAACAATCCACGTTTATCGGACAATTTCAGCATTCCCGTTTGCTTGATCGGCAAATCATCAATTTTCAAGCATAGTTGAATATTCGGTGGGCGACCAGTCGCAACACCGGTGTTGTTATAACCAGAAGAACAGAAGCTCCATAAGCGCATCTCCGGCGTTTTGCGAAAGAGTACCCTTTTCCACAGACGCGGTTGTGACCAGCGGAACCTCGCGAAGCAAGCGGTCACCGGCAAAAATCTGCAAGGTACCGACCGTAAAGCCGGGTTCTACCGGCGCGTTGAGCGGCCAGTGGTAGACAATATTGCCGGTCAGGCGCTCCGGATTGCTGATCGGCACGACAATATTGACCGGCTCTGCCACCGCAACATCGATCGACGACTGCGTACCACCGTAAACACTGACGGCACCCACGGTCTCGCCCTTGGTGTAGAGTGTGCGTTTCTGAAAACTCGTCAGGCCCCATTCCACCACACGGCGGGTTTCTTCAAACCGCACCTTGTCATCGGGCAGACCGGCCATGCCAAGATAGATGCGGCGGCCATCACGTTCAGCAGAGGCAACAACCGCAAAACCATTGGCCTGATCGAAACCAAGTCCCAACCCGTCAATGCCCGGTGCCGCACCCAGAACCGTGTTCTTGTTGCGCTGGTAGATCTTGTTCCACTCGAAATCCGGCTTGGTGAACAGGCTGTAAAATGCCGGATAGGTCTGGTGCAGGTGCTGCGCCAACACCACCATATCCTTGACGGTGGTTTTGTTGCCGGGGTCCGGCAGGCCGGTGGAGTTGGTGAACGCGCTATGTTCCAGCCCCAGCTCAACGCCGCGCTCGGTCATGCGTTTGGCAAAACTGGCGTCAGAGCCGGTCATGCCTTCGGCCAGAATGATGCAGGCATCATTGGCATTCTGCACGATGATACCGGTCAGAAGGTCCTTGACGGGGATTTGGGATTTCAGCGCCGCAAACATGGTGGAGGTGCGCGATGGCGCGCCACCGGTGCGCCAGGCATATTCCGATACGGCGTAGGTCTGCGTGGGGCTCAGTTCGCCCTCCACCACCGCATCCAGCACCAGATCAACGGTCATCAGCTTAGAAAGCGAGGCAGGCGGAAACACCTCCTCCTCATTTTGCGACAAAAGCACCGTGCCGGTTTCGGCATCGATGACATAGGCCTGTTTCGCCTTCACGGTAAAGGCGGCCGTCTGGGCATACGCAACCACCGGCTCAACAACCGTACCTGTTACCAGAACGGCCAAAAGGCAAAGGGAATGGAGTGTGGTCTTACGCATGAAAGGCCCGAATCGTCGTCTCATTTTTGCGATGATACGCATTGAACCCTGTCTGCCGGTTAAAGCGTACCGCCAGATCAATGACCCGTGAACAGATTTTACTGTCTGGCCTGCTTCTTTTTCACGAAGCTGAGAATGGACTGCTCGGTCAACTCGCCACGATCACCTGTCAGAACCTGCAGGAACACGGCTTCGGTCTTGGAGTTCGTGTCATTGTCGGCAGAATAGGCAGAGGCATATTTGGCAGATGGCAGTCTCAGATAGTTGCTATCCGGACGCTGCTGCACGAAGGGGCCAATTTCCGGCAGAACCATAAATTGCTCGTAGCCCTGCTGCGACCGCGCGGCAGGCGCTGCATTGGCAAACGGTGTGGGCGCCTGCAGCGTATGGCTTGGCGTATTGCCAACCAGCGATGTCTGCGCAGAGCCGGAATAGGTTGGATTGAAGGATGGCACCGGAATATTATCCCGTGAGGCGGACGCCACCATCACACCTGTTGCAATCTGCCCTTCAGGGTTCACAGCCGGGCTGCGCGACCCCTTCGGAATATAGGATGCCATCAGATACGGCATGTCATGGCCGTCCATGCGGGCACGACCCACATATTGCACGCGCACATTGGCAGTGCCGGTGCGCTTCATGTCGAGAAGTTCAGCCGTCTTGCTGGAAACGTCGATGATACGGCCTTCATGGAACGGTCCACGGTCATTGACGCGAACAATGACCGAGGAGCCGTTTTCAGTATTGGTAACGCGGGCATAGCTGGGTAGCGGAAATGTCGGGTGCGCACCCGAGAGATGATCAGAATCGTAAACTTCGCCATTCGCTGTCAGGCGACCGTGGAAGGCAGAGCCGTACCACGAGGCCAGACCACTCTTGTCATAACCGGGATCTTCCTTCGGAAAATACCGGCGGCCTTTCACTGTATATGCATCACCGACCATGAAGCGCCCGCCCCCTTTGGGAACGTTTTTGCCCGTGGCCACGCGAGGACTTGCCTTCACGCCATACTCGGATTCGGAGAAGTATTCCTTGCTCCGTGTTTTCTTCTTAGGCTCGGATGTTGTTGAACAGGATGCCGTCGCCACACACAAAGCTGCGACCGCGAAAAATCTTGCGCTCAATCCGAATTTATTGCCGTCAAAAGTCAAAACTACGCCCCATCCTGCTGTCTGGCCAGCTTCCACACTGGCCGCGATGCTTGATGGTATTGACCTGCCACCAAGCGTCTAACAGATGCTTAATCTTGTGGACAACATGGCGAAAATGCGAGTCCTGATGCCTTTTTCGGTAAAATTGTATTGGTTATGGTTAGCAACCGGTTAACGCAGGCCGGTTTGACCGGCCTGCCGTTACGTCAGATTGGGTCAATATCACCCTTGGCCCACATCTCCTGCGTTTCCGCATAAAAGTCCTCAAAACGCCCCTCTTCGATGGACTTGCGGATGCCCTGCATCAGCTCCTGATAATAGGCCAGGTTGTGCCAGGATAGCAGCATTCCACCCAGTGCCTCGTTGGAGCGGGCAAGGTGATGCAGGTAAGCGCGCGAATAATCACGCGACGCCGGGCAGTTGGACTGTTCGTCCAGCGGGCGCATGTCTTCGGCATGGCGGGCGTTGCGAATATTGACGCGGCCACGGCGGGTAAAGGCCAGACCATGACGGCCTGAACGGGTTGGCATCACGCAGTCGAACATGTCGATACCGCGTGCTACAGACTTGAGGATGTCATCAGGTGTACCAACGCCCATCAGGTAACGTGGCTTTTCGCTTGGCAGCACCGGCAAGGTGGTGTCGAGCATGCGCAGCATCACTTCCTGCGGCTCACCCACGGCCAGACCGCCAACCGCATAACCCTTGAGGTCAAGCTGCTTCAGGCCTTCGGCCGAACGGATACGCAGTTCAGGAACATCACCGCCCTGCACGATACCGAACATCGCCTTGCCTGGCTGTTCGCCAAACGCCACACGGCAACGTTCTGCCCAGCGCAGCGACATTTCCATGGCGCGCTCGATTTCCCGCCGCTCGGCAGGCAGCGCCACGCATTCGTCCAGCTGCATCTGGATATCGGAACCCAGAAGCCCCTGAATTTCAATCGACCGTTCCGGCGACATGTGGTGCAGGCTGCCATCGATATGGCTCTTGAAGGTCACGCCCTGCTCGTCCAGCTTGCGCAGACCAGACAGCGACATCACCTGGAAACCGCCACTGTCGGTCAGGATCGGGTGTTTCCAGCGGATCAATTCATGCAGACCGCCAAGGCGTGCCACGCGCTCCGGGCCTGGACGCAGCATCAGGTGATAGGTGTTGCCAAGAATGATGTCGGCGCCGAGATCACGGACCTGATCGAGATACATGGCCTTGACGGTACCGACAGTACCAACCGGCATGAAGGCTGGCGTGCGAATAACGCCGCGCGGCATGGCCACTTCGCCAAGACGGGCGCCAGCGCTGGTGGCCTTGAGGGTGAACGTAAATTTGTCGTGCATCAGTTTTTCCGGAAAAGCAGGCTGGAATCGCCGTAGGAATAAAAACGGTAGCCGGAGGAAATGGCGTGCGTGTAAGCACGGCTCATCGTTTCCAGGCCACTGAATGCTGAGACCAGCATGAACAGTGTGGACCGCGGCAAATGGAAGTTTGTCATCAGCACATCAACTGCCTTGAAGCGGTAACCGGGCGTGATGAAAATATCGGTGGAACCGGACCATGGCTGAATGGCGCCGCTGTCGTCGGCTGCACTTTCAATCAGGCGAAGCGACGTGGTGCCAACGCAGATGATGCGCCCGCCCCGTGCCTTCACCGCATTGAGCTTGGCAGCCGTTTCCTCAGAGACATAACCAACCTCATGGTGCATGCGGTGGTCATTTGTATCGTCGGCCTTGACGGGCAGAAAGGTGCCGGCGCCGACATGCAGCGTCACGAAGTGGCGCTCGATACCGGCCTTGTCCAGCGCCTCAAACAGCTCTGGCGTAAAATGCAGACCGGCGGTCGGGGCGGCAACCGCACCTTTTTCCCGCGCATAAATGGTCTGGTAATCGGTCTGGTCCTGTTCATCTTCAGGACGCTTGGCCGCAATATAGGGCGGCAATGGAATATGGCCGACTGACGCAATCGCCTCATCGAGAGCCGGACCGGAAAAATCGAACAGCAGGGTGATTTCACCCTCCTCGCCCTTTTCCTCGACGGTCGCATCCAGCGTGCCAATCAGGCAGGACTCACTGTGCCCACCACTGGCACCCGTACCGAAACGGATGCGGTCTCCGGCCTTGATTCGTTTGCCGGGTTTGGCAAAGGCTTTCCAGCGCGATGCACCAACCCGCATATGCAGCGTCGCAGAAACCGGCGTTTCCGGCGCACCTTCGCGCAGGCGTACACCTTCAAGCTGGGCTGGAATAACGCGCGTGTCGTTAAACACCAGCGCATCGCCCGGCTTCAGGAACGTTGGCAGGTCAATGACGCTGTGGTCAGACAATTCTGTTGCCAAGGCCCCAGTGTTCGGATCAACCACCAGCAGGCGTGCGCTATGGCGCGGATTGGCCGGGCGCAGCGCAATATTTTCATCTGGCAGGTCGAAATCGAACAGGTCTACACGCATTTCAAGACTCTCAAAAAAACATCAAAACCCGCTCCGCATGTCTGCGAAGCGGGTTCTGCCGTTAAAATCGCAAATCAGGCTTCGGAAGCCAGACGGATCGAAACGATGGAATCAGGATCGCGAACAGGTTCGCCGCGCTTGATCTTGTCGACAACTTCCATGCCTTCAATAACCTGGCCCCAGACCGTGTACTGCTTGTTCAGCCAAGGAGCGTCGGTGAAGCAGATGAAGAACTGCGAATTGGCGGAGTTCGGGTTCTGCGAACGGGCCATCGAGCAGGTGCCGCGAATGTGCGAGGTTGCGGAAAACTCAGCCTTCAGGTCCGGCTTGTCGGAACCGCCCATGCCAGCGCGGGCCGGGTTGAAGTTTTCAGAACCCTGCTTGCCGAACTGCACGTCGCCGGTCTGCGCCATGAAGTCTTCGATAACGCGGTGGAAAACAACGCCGTCATATGCCTTTTCCGCAGTCAGTTCCTTGATGCGGGCAACGTGACCAGGGGCAACTTCGGGAAGAAGCTGGATAACAACCTTACCCTTGGTGGTTTCCATAATCAGGGTGTTCTGCGGATCTTTGATCTCGGCCATTTTTATCTCCTTCAATCGGGCTTTCTGGCCCTGTTTCAGTTTTTGCCGACAGTGACTTTAGTCATTCTGTCCGGGTCGGAAACTTCGCCGTTGCCGCCTTCGCCACGCTTGATCTTGTCAACCGCTTCCATGCCGGAAACGACCTTGCCAACCACGGTGTACTGGCCGTTCAGGAACGGACCCTGATCGAACATGATGAAGAACTGCGAATTGGCGGAATTCGGGTTTTGCGAACGGGCCATGCCAACCGTGCCACGCTCAAACGGTGTCTTTGAAAATTCTGCAGGAATATCCGGCAGCTTGGAACCGCCTGTGCCAGCGCGACGGGCGTTAAAGCCGTTTTCCATGTCGCCAAATTCCACGTCGCCAGTCTGCGCCATGAAACCGTCGATCACACGGTGAAATGCAACATTGTCATATTCACCGGCCTTGGCCAGTTCCTTGATCTGCGCAACGTGCTTTGGTGCAACTTCCGGCATAAGCTGGATAACCACCGGACCATCCTTCAGCTGAATGGTCAGGAAGTCGTCGTCGGCAGCCACCGCGTTGGTGATGGCCGCGCCAAGAAAGAGTGCGCCAGCAAGGGCAAGGTGAAGCAATTTCATATCAAGCTCCGGAATTCATTAATGTGAACCAGGTCAACTCTGGCGTTTGAATTTACCACTCAGCGCATTAAGCACTGCGGTCGGTACAAAGGCAGAAACATTGCCTCCCATGGCAGCGATCTGGCGAACCAATGTGGCGGTAATGGGTCGTGATGCGCTTCCGGCCGGAATGAGTACGGTCTGTATATCCGGAGCCATCTGCCTGTTCATGCCAGCCATCTGCATTTCATAATCCAGGTCGGTACCATCGCGCAGACCGCGCAGCAAAATGCTGGCGCCGTGCTTGCGGGCGGCATCCACCACCAGATTATCAAAGGAGACGACTGAAATACGGTGTGCGGCATCAGGCAGCGCCTGAACAAGCGAATCCTTGATCAGCCCCGCCCGTTCATCGAACGAAAAAAGCGGTGTTTTGCCGGGATGGATGCCTACGGCCACGATGACGCTGGATGCAATATTCAGCGACTGGACGAGCACATCCAGATGTCCATTGGTCATCGGGTCAAAAGACCCAGGGTAAAAAGCAACCGTCATTTCGCTCTCAAGCCAGTACGATGTCGCCGCCTTTTGTCATGGACAGCAGCGCATCGCAAGAGTTTTGCCGTTTCTTGCAACCATACACGCGGTTGCGACGCCATATTTGGGGCATCCCGCACAAAGCCGCAACCTGTGACGCCGCACTTACCCGACAAAGCAGACAAAATTTCTATGCCCTACAGACATCTGAGGATAGCCCGTTGCCGTTTTCAGACACATGCTGAAGTCCGGGCAACATGGCTACAGACACCCCCTACCCACCAACCTGCAACAATGCGCCGTCCATAAGCGCACGCACCTCATCGAGGACATCGCCGCACGTCACATCCACATGCGTGATCTGGGACGCCGCGTCAGAAAAGCGATAAAACTCATATTGGTTTTCATTCACCTCGATCTCGCAGGTAGATTCGCTCGAACTCCAGCAAAGACGAATGGTAGGCCAATACCCAAGACAGACCTTATCGGGCACAGGATATCGATCCGAGGCAAAACGGATCAGCACAGATGTATTTTCAAAGGTGTCTCGTTGAATGTCGGACTTGGCAGCCACGAGCTCATGAACCGCCAATTCAACATCAACCCATGAGGCAAAGACTTTTGGCAACGTTTTGATGTCGTTTCCGCGGACCGCGTCAATCATTACCAATCCTTTATTCAAAAGCTTTGGAACTAAAACCAGTTCTGTAACTTGTTGCAGTGACCACATGACAATTACGCGTTTTATCTGTCAGCACCCCATGCTGAACGGCACATGAATGCATCATTCAGGGCCGTTTCAGCGCCGCTCCTCTACACCTGTCTTCGGGCTAGACGTTGTCGAAAGACATCAGGGGTAAAGGGATTACGTAACGTGATTATCGTGTTGGTTTTGGGTGCCATTGCCGTTTCGTTTGCCGTTGAATACGCGCTCTACGGTGAAAGATTTTAAGGCAGGTCTCCGAGAAAGATGAACGCCAGATGAACGGACCATTCAAGGAAGCTTCAGAGGCGGGATGCTAATCGATTTTTATGATGGCGCGAACAACGCGACAATGATGGGCAAAACGACCCACTCGAGGAAGGAATAAACATATGTTTATCAAGGGAAAACAGTCAACTTCGACGAAGATTGGCGCGATCAGCACAGCCTGGATGGTTCTGGTGTTTACCATGTTGGCCACCACATTTACCCTTTATGAACAACAAATCGAAAAACAGGGTCCTGAATTCCCGCAGGTTTCCTCCCGTTATCAATATATGAACTACTACTGAGGTAGGCGAGGAACATCGCCAAGCCTTTGTGGAGTACCCGGCTATGTTCGTTATCCTTACAGCACTTGCAGCATTGATAAGTTTGATGTTCATGGCCTCGTTTATTACCGCCCTGACAGAACTGAAACGGGAACATGAAGAGGTTCGCGCCGTTCTGGAGCGTAACAAGCCTTTTTAAGTTTGATCGACGCGAATCTGATCGCTTTAACGATGAAACATCGGCTGATGTCATTGGCCTCACGGCAAAGTTTTCGCCGCCCTCGCCCAACCGCGATGGGCGGCATTTCATTGCCCGGTGAATAGCGCTTGCCAGCATGGCCAAAGCCGCTTTGACACATGCGAAATCACCGCTGAGCAGCAAGATAAGATCATTGTGAATTCATTCACATTATTCTCTCGCGCATTTAGCCTTCAAATTCCTCAAGGATTGTTCTAAGGAACCCGCAACAATCAACTCGTGGCTATGCCAGAGTGAAAAGACGAGGTTTGCCTGACGATGCTCGATTCCCTGCGAAATGCTTCCAAAACGATGGCCGCAAAACTGCTGCTTTTGCTTCTTGTGGTTTCCTTCGGTGTGTGGGGTGTTTCGGCCTCGCTGGTTACATCAGCCTCGAACTCGGTGGTGACGGTTGGCGATCAGACGGTTTCGCCGAATGATTTCCGCCTTGCCTACCAGCGCCAGATCTCGGATCTGAGCCGCCAGTTTGGCACCCGGTTGACGACCGAACAGGCCAAGGCCTTCGGTATTGATCGTCAGGTGTTTAGCCAGCTTGCAGCCGGCGCAGCCCTCGACCAGCTTTCCGAAGACATGAACCTTGGTCTGTCTGAAGATCGTTTGGCCTCGCTGATCGCCGAAGACCCGGCATTCCGCTCGGTAAACGGCCAGTTTGACCGTAACCTGTTCAGTGAGCGTCTGCGCAACTCCGGTCTGCGCGAAGACGATTACATCCAGGAAAGAAGCAAGGTCGCTGTTCGCAGCCAGATCGTTGACGCCGTATCGGATGGCTTTACCGCACCAAAAGTGCTGGTCGATGCGCTCAAGCAGTACCGCAATGAACGTCGCTCTATCGACTACCTCATTCTGTCCAACGCCAATATCGACCCGGTCAAGGCACCGGCCGACGATGTCCTGGCTGCATGGTTTGAAGGTGTGAAGAACCGTTACCGCGCGCCGGAATACCGCAAGTTCTCCTACGTCAAGCTGGAACCGTCGGATATAGCCGATGCATCCGCTGTGACCGAAGCGCAGATCGATGAGTACTATAACGGCCACAAGGACAGCTTCCGCACCGCCGGCCGCCGCACCATCGAACAGATCGTGTTCCCGAATCGCGAAATGGCAGACGCCGCTGCAACGCAGCTGCGCGAAGGCACCACCACCTTCGATCAGGTCGTGAAGGATCAGGGCAAGACACCAAACGACGTGATGCTTGGCGAGTTCACCAAGGACACCATGCCTGACCAGTCGATTGCTGCCGACGCTTTTGCTGTCCAGAAGGACGGCGGCGCAACCGGCGCACTCAGCGGCGCCTTTGGCCCGGTTATCCTGCGCGTATCCGGCATCAAGCCTGAAACCGTAAAGACACTCGACGAATCCCGCGAGCAGATCAGAACCGAACTGGCAACGGCCGCAGCCGTAGACCAGATCAACAGCGTTCATGACCGTTATGAAGACCTGCGCGCTTCCGGTTCCTCGCTGGCCGATGCTGCAAACCAGCTGAACCTCAAAGCCGTTACCGTTGCTGCCGTCGACACCACCGGTCTTGACGACAAGGGTGATGCGGTCAAGGACCTGCCGGCACCTTCGCTGGTGACCGAAGTGTTCAAGACTGAGCCTGGCGCAGAATCACTGCCAATCAACCTTGGCCGTGAAGGTTATGTCTGGTTCGACGTTGAGCAGATCATCCCTGAGCGTGACCGCACACTGGCTGAAGTTCGCGAAGACGCACAGGCTGACTGGACTGCCGAACAGCAGAAGGCAGCACTGGCCACCAAGGCAGACGAGCTGAAAGCCCGCCTTGAAAAGGGTGAGACACTGGCAGCCATTGCCGACGATCTCGGTATTGTGGTTGAAAACAAGACTGGCCTGAAGCGTAACGGCGAGGACGCCGTTCTTGGTGCCCAGGCTGTGACTGCCGCCTTCTCCGGTCCGGTTGGCGCCACTGCCAGCACTCCGGGTGCCGATGGCGAATCCCGCATCCTGTTGCAGGTTACAGCTGTTGATGCAGACGCCCTGCCCGACGCACTCAACAATGACGACCAGCAGCTGACTGCCATGGCGAAGGCCGCTGGCGACGATATCCTGGATCAGATGGTCAACCGTCTGCAGTCCGATTATGGTGTGACGATCAACCAGGCCGCAGCCGATCAGGCAATGGTTGGTTTTTGATCCCGGGGGGAGCATTTTGAAATGGCTGAGTTGAAACCGCTTATCGCAAAGGTGGCAAACGGCGAAAGCCTGACAAAGGAAGAGTCTCGAAGCGCCTTCGATATTCTGATGTCCGGTGAAGCCACCCCTTCCCAGATAGGCGGTTTCCTGATGGCGCTTCGGGTGCGCGGCGAAACGGTTGATGAAATCGTCGGCGCCGTGTCATCGATGCGCTCCAGAATGCTCACCGTCAAAGCGCCTGAAACGGCAGTTGATATTGTTGGTACCGGTGGCGATGGCATCGGTACCTATAATATTTCC
Organism: Rhizobium sp. BIGb0125; assembly: GCF_024810055.1. Taxonomy (NCBI): domain Bacteria; kingdom Pseudomonadati; phylum Pseudomonadota; class Alphaproteobacteria; order Hyphomicrobiales; family Rhizobiaceae; genus Rhizobium; species Rhizobium sp. BIGb0125. Next base: position 280,307 of record NZ_JANUDV010000003.1, on the reverse strand, counting down.
ACCCTGGCAGCGCTGATTGTTGCCGGTGCAGGCGTGACCGTTGCCAAACATGGCAACCGCGCACTCAGCTCCAAGTCCGGCACAGCCGATGCTTTGTCCAATCTTGGCGTCAAGCTGGATAACGGCCCGCAGCAGATCGAGAACTGCATTGCCAATGCCAATATCGGCTTCATGTTTGCCCAGATGCACCACAGTTCGATGCGCCATGTTGGCCCGTCGCGCGTCGAGCTTGGCACACGCACGATTTTCAACCTGCTCGGTCCGCTGTCCAATCCGGCTGGCGTGAAAAAGCAGCTGCTTGGCGTGTTTGCCCACAAGTGGGTGGTGCCGCTGGCTGAAGTGCTGCGCGATCTCGGCTCCGAACATATCTGGGTCGTCTACGGCGACGGCATGGACGAAATCACCACCACGGGCACAACCCATGTTGCCGCCCTTGAAGATGGCAAGATCAGAACCTTCGAGCTGACACCGAAAGATTTTGGTGTGCCGGTTGCACAGATGGACGATTTGAAGGGCGGAGACGGCCTCGTCAACGCCGCAGCCCTGCGCGACGTGCTGTCTGGCAAGCGCAATGCCTACCGCGATATCGCGCTGTGCAATGCCGCTGCTGCACTGGTCATTTCTGGCAAGGCTGGCACCATTGCTGACGGCATGCGCCTTGCCTCTGCCTCCCTTGACGATGGTAATGCGACGCTGGCGCTTGAGCGGCTGGTCGCGGTATCGAACGAAGCGTAATATTTGCCACGAAGGCCAGAGACAAAGCCATGAGCGACATTCTGAAAAAGATCGAGCTGTACAAGCGTGAAGAAATCGCTGCGGCCAAGGCAAAAGTCTCTCTGGCCGATCTGAAGGCCATGGCCAAGGACCAGAGCGCACCACGCGGGTTCTACAAGGCATTGCAGCAGAAACAGGCCGACGGCAAATTTGGCCTGATTGCCGAGATCAAGAAGGCAAGCCCGTCCAAGGGTCTGATCCGCCCGGATTTTGATCCGCCGGCACTGGCCCGCGCCTATGAAGCCGGTGATGCTGCCTGTCTTTCCGTGCTGACCGACACGCCAAGTTTTGAGGGTGCGCCGGAGTTCCTGACGGCCGCACGCGACGCCTGCGGCCTGCCGGCGCTGCGCAAGGATTTCATGTTTGAAACCTATCAGGTGCATGAAGCCCGCGCCTGGGGTGCCGATTGCATTTTGCTGATCATGGCATCGCTGTCCGATGATGAGGCAAAGCGCCTTGAAGACGAGGCCTTTGGCCTTGGCATGGATGTTCTGGTGGAAGTGCACGACGCCGAAGAAATGGAGCGCGCGCTGAAACTGGCCTCTCCGCTGGTTGGCATCAACAATCGCAACCTGCGCACCTTCGAAGTCACGTTGGAAACCAGTGAAAAGCTGGCCGGCATGGTGCCTGCTGATCGCCTGCTGGTCGGAGAAAGCGGCATCTTCACCCATGAGGATTGCCTGCGCCTACAGAAGGTCGGCATCAGCACCTTCCTGGTCGGCGAAAGCCTGATGCGCAAGGACGACGTGACCGCTGCAACCCACACATTGCTGACCGGACAGGCAAATATACAGGCCGCAGAATAAGGGGCATGCCTCGTGAACTCAGGTGACAAACTCTCCCATATCAGCGCTTCCGGCGAGGCGCATATGGTTGATGTCGGTGACAAGAACGAAACGGTTCGTGTTGCCAGCGCCGAGGGATACGTGCGCATGCAGGCTGAAACCCTGCGCATCATCCGCGAGGGTGATTCCAAGAAGGGCGATGTCATTGGCACCGCCCGCATTGCCGGCATCATGGCCGCCAAACAGACATCCAATCTCATTCCGCTGTGTCATCCGCTGATGCTGAGCAAGGTTTCCGTCGACATTACCGAAGACGATGACCTGCCGGGCCTTCGCGTGCGCGCCACCGTAAAACTGACCGGCAAGACCGGTGTTGAAATGGAAGCGTTGACCGCCGTTTCCGTGACTTGCCTTACCATTTACGACATGGCCAAAGCGGTTGATAAGGCCATGGAAATTGGCGGCATTGTCGTGTCTGAAAAGACCGGCGGAAAATCCGGGGACTATAAACGTCAGGAGAACTAGACGTGTCATTGCTGCCAGTAGAAGACGCTTTGGACCGATTGCTGTCGCGCGCAAAGCCTGTCGTTGAAACGGAAACGGTGCTGCTGGCCTATGCTGATGGACGTATTCTCGGCGAAGATGTCACTGCCCGGCTGACCCAGCCTCCGTTCAATTCCTCCGCCATGGATGGTTATGCGCTGCGGGCCGAAGACGCGCCTCAACTCGGTTCGGTCATGACCGTCATCGGCACGGCGTCGGCCGGTCACGCCTTTGACGGCAAGGTGGGCAAGGGTGAGGCGGTGCGGATCTTCACCGGCGCACCGGTGCCTGAAGGCGCTGACACCATTCTCATACAGGAAGATGCCGACCTGCTCGATAATAATCAGATCCGCAGCACATTCGAAGTGGTCAGGGACCGCCATATCCGCCCAAAGGGGCAGGACTTCATGGAAGGTGAAGTGGTTCTTCAAAAAGACCGGCTGCTGTCCTTTGCAGATGTGACGGTTGCCGCTGGCATGAACCATGCGGAACTGCGTGTTTATCGCAAGCCGCTGGTTGCCATTCTTGCCACCGGCGACGAACTGGTGCAGCCGGGCAGCGTGCCAAAGAGCGACCAGATCATTGCCTCCAACACCTTTGGTGTGGCGGCCATTGCCCGCAATGCCGGTGCAGAGGTGTTGGATCTCGGCATTATCAGCGACGACAAGGAACTGATCGGCAAAGCCATCGAGCGCGCCATAACCGCCAAGGCCGACGTGCTGGTAACGCTGGGCGGTGCATCGGTCGGCGATCATGATCTGGTGCAGGCCAGCCTCAAGGCCAAGGGCATGGAGCTGGATTTCTGGCGCATCGCCATGCGCCCCGGCAAACCGCTGATGGTCGGCGCCATCGATACCATGCAGGTGCTTGGCCTGCCCGGAAACCCCGTGGCGAGCCTTGTGTGCAGTCTGCTGTTTCTGGAGCCGCTGGTGCAGAAATTGGCGCGCACGTCATCGCGCCGTCGCGAGGTTCAGGCCGTAACCGAAACCGACCTCAAGGCCAATGACCACAGGCAGGATTACGTGCGTGCCACGCTGGCCATCCGTGACGATGGTACGCTGGTGGCAAAAAGTTTCGACAAGCAGGATTCATCGATGATGAAGACGCTGGCCAATTCCCACGCGCTGATTGTGCGCCCGCCCAACGCCCCGCCATTAAAGGCCGGAGACCCCTGCCCGATTATTCTGCTTCGCATCTAATACCCCGCCCCTTTGCCCCACCCTTCGGGCCACTCCTTTCGGAAGGACATTTCCATGGCTGAGACTGTTATCCCCGCACCCAAGCTGGTGACCTTGCCTGTTGCTGGAACGGACAGCGTGTTCCCGGTGCGCCGCGTTTATTGCGTTGGCCGCAACTACGCCGACCACGCCATTGAAATGGGCCATGATCCGTCGCGTGAGCCGCCGTTCTTTTTCCAGAAAAATGCCGATAACCTGCTGCCCGCAGGTCAGGACTTTCCCTATCCGTCGCTGTCTTCCAACGTGCATTACGAAGTGGAATTTGTCGTCGCGCTGAAACATGGCGGTGCCAACATTGCCGTTGAAGACGCGCTGGACTGCGTGTGGGGTTACGCAGTCGGTATCGACATGACGCGCCGTGACGTGCAGGACGTTGCCAAGAAGATGTCGCGCCCATGGGAAGCAGCCAAGGCCTTTGAAGCCTCTGCACCGGTCTCGGCACTGGTTGCTGCAACCGACGCCGGCCACCTCGATCACGGCGCGATCTGGCTTGATGTCAACGGCACACGCCGCCAGTCTGGCGATCTCAACCAGATGATCTGGAAAGTGCCTGAAATCATTGCCGAACTATCCAAGCTGTTTGTGCTTGCGCCCGGCGATGTCATCATGACCGGAACGCCGGCCGGGGTTGGCGCCATCGTTGCCGGTGACGTGATGGAATGTGGTGTCGATGGCATCGGCACACTGACCGTCAAGGTCGCTTGATCCGTCGCGAGAACAGCCTAATCCCGAAGCCGTGTCATGTTTCGGGAGATATGTGGGAGGAGAAACATCATGCCGATTTACCGCCTTGGCGACAACGCACCAACGCTGCCGGACGCTGACCGCTACTGGGTGGCGCCGGATGCCAATGTCATTGGCTTGGTAACGCTGGACGACGATGTCGGCATCTGGTTTGGCGCCACGCTGCGCGGTGATAACGAACCGATCACAGTGGGTGCCGGCACCAACATCCAGGAAGGCGTGATGGTCCATAGCGACCCCGGTTTTCCTGCCACCATCGGTGAAGGTTGTACCATCGGCCACCACGCCATCGTGCATGGCTGTACCATTGGCGACAACTCGTTGGTCGGCATGGGCGCGACTATTCTCAACGGCGCAAAGATCGGCAAGAACTGCCTGGTCGGCGCCAATGCGCTGATCACCGAAGGCAAGGAATTTCCTGACAATTCGCTGATTGTCGGTTCACCCGCCCGCGTCATTCGTACACTTGATGATGATGCCATTGCCGGGCTGAAACTCTCGGCGCAGAAATATATCGGCAACTGGAAGCGGTTTGCGAAAGACCTGCACGAGATCTGAACGTTGTCAGGCCACCACAGCCATCAAAAGACGCGCTTAAACACGTCGTTCCTATAGGCCTGATCCTGAATACGGAAATCCGTGGTTCCGACCTTTTCAAACCCCTGTCTCAGGTAAAAGCCGATTGCCGGGGCATTTTCGGAGTTTGTCGTCAGCCATACAGAAGCGCTACCGGATTGATGCGCAAACGCCAATCCCTTTTCCAGCAGCTGCAATCCAATACCCTTGCCGTGATGACGCGGCTGCACATAGAGGGTAGATATTTCGGTTGTTGAGCAGTTGGCAACCGGTGCCACCTGCCCTTCGCTGACCCGGATAAATCCGTCCAGACCATCCTCGTTTTCCGACACCCAGATATGTTCTTTCGGATTTTCCAGAAGCGCAGAAAACCGTGCGGCAGTAAATTCACTCAGCGCATAGTCGGCAAAAAACGCATTCACACCGCGCCTGATATAGGTGCCAAGCCATACCTCGATCGATATGGCCGCAAGAATGGCAGCTTCAGACGGGCGGGCAATCCGTATGGTCAATGCACCGCTCCCGCCAGCCTCAGGCCGCACAGGCCTCACAAAGCCCACGAATTTCGATCGTGGTCTTTTCCGCTTTGAACTTCTGTCCGTTGACCCAGGTCTGCAGGCGATGGTCGATCTCATGGTCATGGAATTCACTGACCTGACCACAGGAATTGCAAATGGCAAACGCCACGGTGCCGTGGTGCGATGAACAGCAATCGGTTTGTGTGTGTGCACAGGCAACGAAGGCATTGAGGCTTTCCAGCCGGTGTACCAGCCCGAATTCCACAAGCTTTTCAAGCGCGCGGTACACCTGCAACGGCGCACGGAAACCATGGTCACGCAGCTTGTCCAGAATGTTGTAGGCACTGAGTGGCCCTTGCGAACCGGACAGCGTTTCAAACACAAGCGTCTGGTTTTTGGTCAGCGCTGGAGTAATCATGATGAACCTCCTTCATTCAATGGACGGGCATCGCGGTTTCTGCCGGGCGCCGGCAGCAGACTTAGAACAAAAAGAACCACCGCTGCAACCACGATTGACGGTCCGGACGGCGTATCAAAGTGAAGTGATCCAAACAGGCCGCCAATCACCGCCACCATGCCGATCAGGGCTGAAAAAATCGCCATCATTTCCGGTGTGGACGAAAAGCGCCGTGCCGCCGCCGCCGGAATGATCAACAGAGACGTAATCAGCATGATACCGACAATCTTCATGGCAATGGCAATCACCAGCGCCATCAGCAGCATGAAAAACAGCTTGGTGCGCTCTGGCTTCAAACCTTCGGCTTCGGCCAGTTCTGCATTGACGGTAGAAGCAAGCAGCGGTTTCCACAGATAGATGATCGCGCCGATCACCAATATACCGCCGCCCCATATCATCTGGATATCGCTTGTCGTGACCGCCAGAATGTCACCGAACAGGAAGGCAATGAGGTCGATCCGCACCCATGTCATGAAGGCGACCAGCACCAGACCGAAGGCCAGCGCCGAATGCGAGAGAATGCCAAGCAGCGCGTCGGCGGACAGCGCCTGACGGCGCTGCAAGAACAGCAACAGCAGCGACACCAGAGTAGCGACGAAGAACACGCTGACAATCAGATTGAGTTCAAACATCAGTGAAAGTGCCACGCCCAGCAGTGCCGAATGCGCCATCGTATCGCCGAAATAGGCCATGCGCCGCCAAACGACAAAGCAGCCCAAAGGGCCGGTCATCAAGGCGATGCCGAGACCAGCCACGATTGCCCGGATAAAAAAGTCGTCAAACATGTTTGTGGCTCCCGCCAGTCTGCTGATGCTGATGGTCGTGGTTATGGGCGTGACCTTCGCCATGACTATGGACGTGATCATGGTTTCCACAGCCGCAACCATCGTCATGGGCATGTGTGTGGGCATGGTTATGATCGGCATGGTGATGATCGGAATGGTCATGCCCACCATGATGGTGGCCGTCATGATGATGTCCGTCATCGGGATGGCAATGTTCGGTTATCGAACCGTCACTGTGCTGCACGCGGCCATCAGGCAGATGGGTATGGTCGTGATGGTGGCTGTAAACCGCAAGCGTCTTGGCCGCAGCCGTGCCGAACAACCGCATATATTCCGGGCTCTGGCTGACCGCCTGTGGCGTGCCGGTGCAGCACACATGGCCGTTGAGACAAATCACCGTATCGGTTTCGGCCATCACCACATGCAGATCGTGCGAAATCAGCAGAATGCCGCAATTGGTTGTTTTCTTTATGTTTTTAATCAAGTCATACAGCGCAATCTCGCCAGCGAAATCCACCCCCTGCACAGGCTCGTCAAGCACCAGCAGGTCCGGCTTGCGGGCAATGGCACGCGCCAGCAGCGCACGCTGGAACTCCCCGCCCGAGAGATGCTGCACCTCGGCCCGCGACAGATGCAGAATGCCGGTCGCATCCAGCGCCCGGTCAATCTCCTTGGCAGGCAGATTGCCAGTCAGGGTAATCAGCCGCCGCACAGTCAATGGCATTGTCCAGTCAACGGACAGCTTTTGCGGCACGTAACCGATCTTCAGATCGCCAGTGCGCTCCACCCGGCCCTCCGATGGTTTCAACACACCGATCGCCATTTTTGCCGTGGTGGATTTGCCAGACCCATTCGGGCCGATCAGCGTAACAATCTCCCCCCGCCCGACCGAGAAACCGACATTGCGGACAAGCCAGCGATTGCCGCGATAAATGCCGGCACCATGAAGGTGCACCAGCCTGTTGTCGTTTTTGCCTGCCGTATGGAGCATTCGTTTTTTTTCCAAAGTCGTTGTTGCAGATGCTTATTGCATACGTTATAGCATCACATCAATATATGTAATAACATTACATCTGTCTGCAAGAGGTCCAACATGCGTTCAATCACTGCCCTGCTTTGCCTGTCTGCCAGCGTTTTCAGCTATTCCAGCGCCATGGCTGCCCCCAATGTCGTTGTGTCTATAAAGCCCATTCATTCACTGGTCGCGGCGGTCATGGACGGTGTTGGCGAACCCAAACTCATCGTTGAAGGCGCAGCCTCCCCGCACACATATAGTCTGAAGCCCTCCAACGCCAAGACGTTGCAAGACGCCGATGTGGTGTTCTGGGTTGGCCATGGTCTGGAAGCCTTCCTGGAAAAGCCCCTTGAGGCTTTGGCCACCAAGGCAACGGTCATTGAACTGGAAGATGCCAAGGGTCTGGAAAAGCTGAAATTCCGTGAAGGCGGCGCTTTTGAAGCCCATGACCATGGTGATGAAGGTCACGGTGAGCACGCTCATGGGGATGAAGGCCACGACCATGCGCATGAAGAAGGTGAACACAAGGACGGTGAACACGCCCACGAGGCCGAGGAAGGTCATGAGGGGCATGATCACGCTGGTCACGACCACGGCGAATATGACATGCATCTGTGGCTGGACCCGATGAATGCCAAGGCCATGGCCGCTGCCATTGAAACGACGCTTATTCAGGCAGACCCGTCCAATGCCGCCAAATATCAGGAAAACGCCAAGAAGCTGATGGAGAACCTCGACAAGCTCGACACCGAGCTTGCTACGACGCTTGAACCTGTGAAGGACAAGCCATTCGTGGTGTTCCACGATGCCTACCAGTATTTCGAACACCGCTATAAGGTGCGCGTTGCCGGCTCCATCACCGTCAGCCCGGAAACCATGCCCGGTGCCGACCGCGTGCGCCAGATCCACGACAAGATCAAGAGCCTCAATGCGACCTGCGTGTTTGCAGAACCGCAGTTTGAACCGAAGCTGGTCAGGGTCGTGACCGAAGGCACTGACGCCAAGTCGGGAACGCTGGATCCGGAAGCAGCAACCTTCAAGGAAGGCCCGTCACTCTATTTCGACCTGATGCGCGGCATCGCCACCTCTATCAAGGATTGCCTGTCTTAAAATACGGTGGAGATGTTAAGAGCAGCCAAGGCTGATCGAAAAAGCGCGGATGGTGTTCAGGCATCCGCGCTTTTTTTTGTGTTTTGTGGCACGACGCTCGACACCCTGCCTCCCTCACCCTGTGCTCGTCACAGGAATCTAGTCGTCGTGCGTCTGCACGACGGGAAGAACTCTTCTCAGCCCCAGGACTGGGGCTGACCTGGACTCCTGTGACAAGCCCAGGAATGAGGGCTGAACTATGGGCCGTCCCACATTGCAAAACGTGCGAAAGGCCATCCAACAGCCGGCTGCAAATGACCACAACACCCCCATTCATCTCCTCGCGCACAACCCAATTGCCTATGTCGCATTTACGCAATCCGGCCCGTTGTGCCAAATTGAGAAGCATCAAGTTTCTCGCGTGAAAGATGCAGACAGCGGCAATCTGCCATTCATCAAATATCCTGAGTGTAAAACGCAGGAAATGCCTGTAAAATGAACTCTCAAGGCGCGATTTTAATCTCGCCGCTGCCTATTTTGGATGCGTTGCATTTTGCCTGTATAATTTGGCCGCATAAAAATTAAAAATTGTCGCTCATTGGCGTGGTTTGCTATTATAATGTCGCAATCTGGATATCCAGTTCAAGGTTTCCAAGCAAGGAATTGTGCTTTCGCAACGGAGCATGGACACTATGAGCAAAATCGGCCCGAAAAAACGCTCGATAGTCTTTTTTCTCGTTCCTCAATTTACGATGCTGCCCTTCATGGGCGCAGTTGAGACATTGCGAATAGCCAACAGAATGCTGGGCTATGATGCCTATGAATGGCGGCTGGCCTCCGCTGACGGACTGAAGGTCCAATCCTCCGCTGGCATCTCTCTTGACGTCGATACCTCGCTTGCCGACGAGCGTCGCAATCTGAGCGGTGACAAGCGCTCCAACATGGTCATCGTCTGTTCGGGCATCGACATAGAGCAGTATCACAACAAGTCCGTGAATGCCTGGTTGCGCGAAGCCTATAACCGCGGCATCTCGGTCGGCAGCCTCTGTACCGCCGCGCATATTCTGGCGCAAGCCGGCCTGCTGAATGGCAAGCGCTGCGCAATCCACTGGGAAAACCTGCCCGGTTTTTCGGAAAACTTCCCGCAGGTCGAGGTCTATGCCGACCTCTACGAGGTCGACAGCAACATCTACACCTGCGCCGGTGGCACGGCCTCGCTGGACATGATGCTGAACCTGATCGGACAGGATTTTGGCGACAACCTCGTCAACCGCGTCTGCGAACAGCAATTGACGGACCGGGTGCGCAACCCGCGTGACCGCCAGCGCCTGCCGCTGCGGGCCCGGCTGGGCGTACAGAACAGCAAGGTGCTGTCGATCATCGAACTGATGGAAAGCAATCTGTCCGAACCGCTGTCGCTGCTTGATATTGCCGATGGTGCCGATCTGTCCCGCCGTCAGGTGGAGCGACTGTTCCGGCAGGAAATGGGCCGCTCGCCGGCCCGTTATTACCTTGAAATCCGCCTTGACCGGGCGCGCCATCTGCTGGTGCAGTCGGCCATGCCGGTGGTCGAGGTGGCCGTTGCCTGCGGTTTTGTCTCCGCATCGCATTTTTCCAAGTGTTATCGCGAAATCTACAATCGTTCACCGCAGCAGGAGCGTGCGGAACGCAAGATTGTGGTGTCATCGCTGCGCAAGGAACCAATTGCCTTCATGTCCGGCCCGCACTGAGCCTGACATACTGAATTGGCCCGGATTGACATGGGCCACACCAACAGGGGCAGAGCGGCAAAAGCCGCAAATGAAAATAACGATAAGGCGCATTACAAATAGGGTTTGACGGCGGCCAGAATGTCTTCTGCCGTACTGCCGTGACCGGCCCTCTGCCCCGCCTCACCATGCAACCATACTGCCGCTGCCGCCGCCTCAAAGGCCGGCACGCCCTGCGCCAGCAGGCCGCCAACAATGCCCGACAGCACATCGCCGGAACCGGCCGTCGCCAGATTGGGCGGCGCATTGGCATTGATCAGCGCCCGGCCATCCGGCGCGGCAATCACCGTATCGGCACCCTTGTAGACCACCACCGCATGCGAACGGGCGCTCGCTGCCCGCGCCTTCTCAACCTTGCTCAGTTGATCATCGCCAGCAATGTCGGGAAACAGCCGGGCAAATTCACCCCCATGTGGCGTCATCACCCGTGGTGCCTGCGCTTTGGCAAACATCTCAAACAGCAGATCCGTCTCATCACGAAAGGCAGTAATCGCATCTGCATCCAGCACCAGTGCCTTGTCGGCCAATTCGGGCACGAACTGGCGGATCTTCTGCAGATCAGAAAAACCGGGACCAATAACAAAGGTCGCATGACGGCTGTCTGTCAGCCAATCCCGCAGATGCTGCACAGTGTCGATTGCCGTCAGCATCACTGCGGTCAGCGTCGTAGCCAGAACCGGCAGGGCGTCGGACGGTGCTGCAACGGTCACAAGGCCAGCGCCGGTTTTCAAACCGGCACCCGCCGAAAGCCTTGCAGCACCAGTGGCATACTGCGGGCCGGAAAAAACCGTCAGATGACCGCGTGTGAACTTGTGCGAAGCAGAACCAGGATGCGCCAGATGGTCCTGCCAGAACAACGGGTCATTTTGCGCCAGCCGGTCGTTATGTCGCTCCAGAATGCGCTGGGGAATGCCGATATCAAACACCTCGATCTCCCCGGCCAGTTCCCGCCCTGGCATCAGCAGGTGGCCGGGTTTGAGCGCCATGAAGGTTACGGTGTGGCGGGCTTTCAGCGCAGCGCCCAAAATCGTGCCACGCCGGCCACAGACACCCGAAGGAAGGTCGGCAGCCACCACATTCAACTGCAAGCCGTTGATCGTCTCAAACAGCGTGGCCACGGTTTCCGGCACGTCACGTGACAATCCGGCCCCAAACAACGCATCAACAACCACATCGCCGACTTCAGGCGTATAGCTTTCCATCGGTTTGCTTTTGATGGGACACGCCAGCATGGCGCGCCGCGCATCACCGCAGAGCCGGTCCTGATCTGCAAAATGAAAAACAATCGGTGCAGCACCGCAGGCAGCAAGGGCGGCCGCCGCCACATAACCATCGCCACCATTATTGCCCGGCCCGCACAGCACGATGTAACGCCCAGCCTCCGGGTAATGGCGCAGCACCAGTGCTGATATCGCCTGCCCTGCCCGCTCCATCAGCGCATAGGAGTAAAGCCCGCTATCGGCAGCATCCTTGTCGATGGCAGTCATGGCGGCGGGGTTATAAAGGCAATGGCGAGCGGAAAACTTCATGCTGAATATTGATAGCAATTTGGCTGCCAAATCAATGTGCATAAAACAGGCAAGCCACATCGCTCAAATTATACGCAATTGACTATATTTTCATCAAATGACGATGCAATTAGCAAAATATAAACCGGCGAAAATTCATATCGAAAATACGAAATAATGACACATCAACGCACCATTTTTGGCAAAACAGTACTGTCTTTTGATGCAAAACAGGTCAAACTACATTCGTTGGATGCTTTTTTGAGAAAAAATTCAAAATCTTCGTTTCAATTTGGCATGCTATGTGCATTCTGTTCGGGAGGCGGGCAGACCCTGCTTTAACGGGAGAAGCGGAGAGATATTTTCAAATGAAAAAGATCGAAGCGATCATTAAGCCTTTCAAGCTCGACGAAGTGAAGGAAGCCCTTCAGGAAGTCGGTCTTCAGGGAATAACTGTAACTGAAGCAAAAGGCTTCGGTCGCCAAAAGGGCCATACCGAACTTTATCGCGGTGCTGAATACGTCGTCGACTTTCTGCCCAAGGTGAAGGTCGAGGTTGTTTTGGCTGACGAAAATGCAGATGCAGTGATCGAAGCAATACGAAATGCGGCCCAGACAGGCCGTATCGGTGACGGCAAGATTTTCGTCTCGAATGTAGAAGAAGTCATCCGTATCCGGACAGGTGAAACGGGCGTTGACGCCATATAAAAAAGCACCTGAGTCCGGAAACTGGCTCAGGTAAATCGCCACCTCGTCATCCCACACTCAAGGAAAACCTTAAAATGACGACTGCAAATGATATCTTGAAACAGATCAAGGACAACGACGTAAAGTTCGTCGATCTGCGCTTCACGGACCCGAAGGGCAAGCTGCAACACGTTACCATGGACGTTGTCTGTGTTGACGAAGACATGTTTGCCGATGGCGTAATGTTCGACGGCTCGTCTATTGCCGGCTGGAAGGCTATCAACGAATCCGACATGGTTCTGATGCCTGACCCTGCGACGGTTCACATGGACCCGTTCTTCGCACAGTCCACCATGGTCATCCTTTGCGACATTCTCGACCCTGTCTCGGGTGAATCCTACAACCGCGACCCACGCGGCACTGCCAAGAAGGCAGAAGCCTACCTCAAGGCATCCGGTATCGGCGACACGGTTTTTGTCGGCCCTGAGCCAGAATTTTTCGTCTTCGACGACGTCAAGTACAAGGCCGACCCGTACAACACCGGCTTCAAGCTTGATTCTTCCGAGCTGCCGTCCAACGACGACACCGATTATGAGACAGGCAACCTCGGCCACCGTCCGCGCGTCAAGGGTGGTTACTTCCCTGTTCCGCCAATCGACAGCCTGCAGGACATGCGTTCCGAAATGCTCACGGTTCTCTCGGAAATGGGCGTTGTCGTTGAAAAGCATCACCACGAAGTGGCATCTGCCCAGCACGAACTTGGTGTGAAGTTCGACACGCTGGTTCACAGCGCCGACAAGATGCAGATCTACAAGTATGTCGTGCACCAGGTTGCCAACGCTTATGGCAAGACCGCAACCTTCATGCCGAAGCCAATCTTCGGTGACAATGGTTCGGGCATGCACGTTCACCAGTCCATCTGGAAGGGCGGCAAGCCAACCTTCGCTGGCGACGAATATGCAGGTCTGTCTGAAAGCTGCCTGTACTACATCGGCGGCATCATCAAGCACGCCAAGGCCATCAACGCCTTCACCAACCCGACAACCAACTCCTACAAGCGTCTGGTTCCAGGTTATGAAGCGCCTGTTCTGTTGGCATACTCCGCTCGTAACCGTTCTGCTTCGTGCCGTATTCCATTCGGCTCCAACCCGAAGGCAAAGCGCGTTGAAGTCCGCTTCCCGGACCCGACACAGAACCCGTACCTCGGTTTTGCAGCAATGCTGATGGCTGGTCTAGACGGCATCAAGAACAAGATCCATCCTGGCAAGCCAATGGACAAGGATCTCTACGATCTTCCTGCAAAGGAATTGAAGAAGATCCCAACCGTTTGCGGCTCGTTGCGTGAAGCGCTTGAAAGCCTCGACAAGGACCGCAAGTTCCTGACGGCTGGCGGCGTGTTCGATGACGACCAGATCGACAGCTTCATCGAGTTGAAGATGCAGGAAGTCATGCGTTTCGAAATGACCCCGCATCCAGTCGAATTCGACATGTACTACTCGGCTTGATAACGGATATGCGCTGGCTCTGCTGGCGCATTTCTTTTTTAAGCGGCGGCTCACGGGCCGCCGTTTTTTATGGCATCAATTCAATTCTTATTCGTGGGTCGCACAGACCGACATGCGAACTGGCCGTATGGCCAGACATTGCCTGAAGTGGAATACAAGACATGAGCGCAGAAACCTCGCAACCCCGGCTGTTAGACTGGGTCATCTTCCTTCTTGCGCCGTTGTGTTTCGCCACCAACATCATTTTCGGCCGCGGCGTGATTGGCGAAGTCGCCCCCTTCACCACCGCCTTCATTCGCTGGACCGCATCGGCACTCATCATGGCACCCTTCGTTTATGCCGACCGCAAGGCTTGCATCGACTTCGTGCGCAACAACAGCATGTTGTGGCTGGTCATTGGTTTTCTCGGCATGGGCATTTGCGGTGGCGTCGTCTACTGGTCGCTGAACTACACATCTGCTGCCAACGGCACGCTGATCTACACGACATCGGCGCTGTTCATCATCATCTTCCAGCGCTTTTTCCAGAACCGGCCGATACGCCCGCTGGAAGTAGCCGGCATGATCATCGCTTTTGCCGGCGTGACCGTCATTGTGCTGAAGGGTGATATCAACGCGCTGCTGCACCTCAACTTCAACCTTGGCGATTTCGGCATCTTGACGGCCGCCATTGCCTTTGCGGTCTATTCGCTGCTGCTGCGCAAACCTGCCGTCAACAAGCTCAAGTCATTCAGCCTGTTTGGCCTGATTGCCGCATCAGGCGCCCTGGTGCTGTTGCCGATTACGGTGGTGGAGTTTGCGCAAGGCGGAAGCCTGCCGGTTACCGCCACCGCATGGATGAAGATGGCCGGCATCATTCTCATCGCTTCACTGGCGGCATTCCTGTGTTTTACCCATACGGTGCGGGTGTTTGGACCCACCACGGCGGGTGTGACGCTCTACATCATGCCACCAATTTCCATCGTACTGGCCTGGCTTTTTCTTGCCGAAACTTTCGAAACCTATCACGCCATAGGGATCGTTCTTGTCATGAGCGGCGTTATTCTTGCAACAGCGCCAATCGGGCGATGCATGAGAGGGCCAAAAACCATAAACACTTGATATCTGCAGCAAGACGTCCCAAATTATTCTTCGAAAGGATGTTTCAGCCATGAAGCAAAGAAATGCAAAATTCACGATCGGAGAAGTGGTTCGTCACAGGATATTTCCTTTCCGCGGCGTTATCTTTGATGTCGATGCGGAATTTTCCAATACGGAAGAATGGTGGAACTCGATACCGGCAGAAATCCGTCCCGAACGCGACCAGCCCTTTTATCACCTGCTGGCCGAAAACGATGACACGGAATATGTCGCCTATGTTTCGGAACAGAATCTGATCCATGACGATAGTGGAAAGCCTCTGCGCAATCCCAACATCACCAGGATCTTCGATACGGATTCCGGCGGCCACTTGAAACCCAAGCCGATCATGTCGCACTAAATCATCAGAACCGGCCTCCCAGGCCGGTTTTTTTGTGGGCGCGCGGGCAGGAAGCATAACCCCTCCCAACGCTCCCCACCCCAAAAAACGCGCATAAAAAAACCGGCCACAGGGGCCGGTTTTTTCTGTCTCTTGCGAAACGAATTATTGTGCAGGTGCAGTCTTTGCAGCTTCCTGAGCAGCTTCGAGCTTCTTGCGAGCCTCTTCAGCCTTCTTCTGCATGCCTTCCTGCAGGGTGCGCTGGCTTTCAGCCAACTGCGACTGCGAGATTGCTTCGCCGTCATACGCACCGGTGAAGCCGTTCAGCGCAATCTTGATCGGGTTTGGTGCGCGGCGGAAGTTGATCGATGTGAAGACCACTTCGTTGCCCTTCTTCAGGCTGGCGATCATCGCATCTGTCAGTGGTACTTCAGCGGTGCACTTGTCTGGAAGGCAAACTGCGTAATCAAGCTGAACGCCCTTGGCGCCGTCGATCTGCATCATAACGCCAGGAGGAATAAGACGTGCGGACGGCACGGAAACCTGCAGGATCTTGCGGTTTACCTTGCCTGTAACGCTGATGAGGCCAACGGCAGTGATCATCTGGCCGTTCTGCGCCAGAACAACGTTCTGAACGACGCAAACGTCGTTGTCTTCCTGCTTGGAGCAAGTCTTGAACCAGCCAAGTGGCGGTGCGCCAGCCGGAGCCGCAGCCTGCTGAGCCTGGGAAACAGCCGGGGCGGAAACGGCGCCAATGGAAAGAACGAGAGCGGACAGTGCTGTCCGGGTGAACTTGTTTGCCTTGTACATCATAAGAGTTCCGTCTCCTGAAATTCGGTCGGGTCAGTTTTGAACCTATGCCCGTCGTTGGCGCGATCCGCTTACCTGTTCAACTGTCTTTCAATTGAGGCAAATGCGTGACCCACCAATTCTGGCACACCTGTTACATGTCGAATGCGTCGATATCCAGCATTTCTTTAAGAATTTTGACGACTGCCTTAAGATTTCCCGACCATTCATGTCTGTAGACCGACGCCTGTGGTAAATTCCGCAGGAATCAGACAACCGACTTCCGCATAGGAGAATGAAATGCGCAGATGCCTGATGGCTGTCATTCCGGCCTTGCTGCTCAGCAGCGCAGCGCTGGCCGAACCTGTCCATGGCATTTCCATGCACGGCACACCTGCCCTTTCGGCAGATTACAAGAGCTTCCCTTACGTCAACCCGAACGTTAAAAAGGGCGGCAAGATTGCCTATGGCGTGGTCGGTACCTTCGATAGCCTCAATCCCTTTGTCTTGAGGGGCATGCGCACCACCGCACGCGGCGTGTGGGACCCTGATTTCGGCAACCTGCTTTATGAACCGTTGATGCAACGGTCCAATGACGAACCCTTTTCGCTTTACGGCCTGTTGGCCGAAAGTGTCGAATGGGACGACGAGCGCACCTACACCCAGTTCAACCTCAATCCAAAGGCGCGCTGGCAGGACGGTAAACCCGTGACGCCTGAAGACGTGATGTTCACGCTTGAACTGTTGAAAGAGAAGGGCCGCCCGCCCTTCAACAACCGCCTGACCGCGGTGGAAAAAATGGAGAAGGTTGGCGAACACGGCGTTCGTTTTACCTTTAACGACAAGGCCAATCGCGAAACACCGCTGATTCTCGCCTCATCGACGCCTATCCTGCCCAAACACGCCATCGATCCCGAAACCTTTGAAAAGGCAGGCCTTGGCCCGGTTGTCGGCTCTGGTCCCTACAAGATCAAGTCGATGCGCCCGGGTGAAAAGATCATCTGGGAACGTGACCCCAATTATTGGGGTAAGGATGTGCCGTCCAAGGTCGGTTTCGATAATTACGACGAAATCAGCATTACCTATTTCCTGCAGGTCAATTCGATGTTCGAAGCCTTCAAAAAGGGCGATATCGACATGTATCCGGAAGGTGATGCCATTAATGGCAATGCCGATTCGTCGCATTGGGGCAGCGCCTACAACTTCCCCGCCGCCAATCGTGGCGACATATTGAAAGAAGTGTTCGAACCGCGCCTGCCCTCTGGCATGTTCGGTTTCGTGTTCAACACCCGCAAGCCTATCTTCGCCGATGAAAAGGTGCGCGAAGGCCTGTCTTACGTGCTGGATTTTGAATGGCTGAACCGCAACATTCTCGGTGGCGCCTTCAGTCGCACCCAGAGTTACTGGCAAAATTCATCGCTGGGTGCCTATGGCAACCCGGCCAATGAAAAGGAACTGGCCCTGCTGGGCGATGCCGCCAAGCGCCTGTCACCAGAAATACTTGCCGGAACCTATATGATGCCGGTAAGCGATGGCTCGGGCGCCGACCGCAAGGTGCTGCGCATGGCCGTGGATCTGCTGCAGGAGGCCGGTTACAAGATTACCGGTGGCCGCATGGTCGATGCCAATGGCAGACAACTGGCCTTTGAGGTGATGACCCAGAACCCGGCGCAGGAACGCATTGCACTGGCCTATCAGCGGTCGCTGAAGCTGATTGGCGTCAACATGGCCATTCGCTCTGTCGATGACGGTCAGTATCAGGCCCGGTCAAACAATTTTGATTACGATATGATCATCCGCTCGTTCCCGTCGTCGCTGTCCCCGGGTATCGAGCAATATAACCGCTGGGATTCGACCTCCAGAGATGCGCCGGGCAGCTTCAACTATGCCGGCGCGGCAGACCCCGATATCGACCGCATGATCGAGGCGCTGCTGCAGGCACGCTCCACCGAGGATTTTGAAGCCGCGGTGCGCGGGTATGATCGCCTGCTGGTGTCCGGGCACTACGTCATTCCGCTTTATTACATTGGCGCGCAGTGGGTGGCCCACTGGAAACATCTCGGCAAACCGGATGTAACGCCACTTTTCGGCTATCAAAAACCGGTATGGTGGGACAATAGAGCTCAATAACAGGCGCGCCCAATAATCCCGGCAATATTGCCTTCCAGGACCAGGAGCCATGAGGCAAAACCGGGCGGTTACGTAGAGGTAACCGGTTGAATGGCGGCGTTGAAATGCATAAATGCCTGCATATTACAAAATTGACGTAAGGAAACACCATGCTGCGGCTTACTATTGATATCGTTTCGGATGTGGTCTGCCCATGGTGCTACCTCGGCAAGGCGCGGCTCGATCTGGCCATTGCAGAAGTGCAGGACAAGATCGGTTTTGACATCAACTGGCGCCCTTACCGCCTGAATCCGGATTACCCGCCAGAAGGTGTGGACCAGAAGGTAGAGCTTGAAAAGAAGCTGGGCGGCAAGGAAAAAGTTGAAAAGGCCCATGGCATCCTGACCGATCTCGGCAAGGAAGTCGGCATTGCCTTCGACTTCGACGCCATCAAGATCGGCCCCAACACGCTGGACGCACACCGCCTCGCACTTTGGGCTCATTCCGAGAACCGCGAGTTGCAGGACAAGGTCATTTCCCTGCTGTTCAAGGCCAACTTTGAAGAGGGTCGCAATGTCGGTGATCACGCTGTTCTTCTCGACATTGCCGAGCAGGCTGGCATGGACCGCAAGGTGGTTGAAAAGCTGCTGGCATCCGACGCCGACAAGGACACAATTGTCGCTGAAATTGATGCAGCGCAGCAAATGGGCGTCAATGGAGTGCCATTTTTCATTGTAGATCATCAGTACGCTATAAGCGGTGCACAAACTGCGGATGTTTTGGTCAATGCTTTTAAAGAGATTGCAAAACTCAAAGAGCAGGCTCATAGGGAATTGAACTGACCGTCAGACCTCCCGCTGTCGGCACTCCCCGTACTTAAAAACTCGAGTTTGATCCTGTGTTCGACAGCACACTGAAAGGCATTCTTATTGCCTTTGCGTCCTTCGCCGCATTCGCATGGAGCGATGCCAGCGTAAAATTGATCGAGGGGCAAATCTCCCCTATCGAATCGGCATTTTTTGGTGCCGTGTTCGGTACGGTTGCCCTTCCATTCCTGCGCAAAAGAAAAGATCAGTGGCGCGATGTGCTGCGCACCACCAACCGGCCGCTGTGGCTGCTTCGTTTCGTGTCGTCAGGCATGGGAGCCATTGGCAGTGTAACCGCCTTTACGCACCTCTCAATGGCAGAAGCCTTTGCACTGATCTTCCTGTTACCATCCTTCGTCACCATCATGTCGGTGGTGTTTCTGAAAGAACAGGTCGGCATCAAGCGCTGGTCAGCCGTCATCATCGGTTTTGTCGGTGTGCTTATCATTCTGCGCCCCGGTTTCCGTGAACTGTCGATCGGCCATCTCGGCGCGATCATCGGCGGCTTGAGCGGTGCGCTCTCCATCGTCATCTTCCGCGCCATGGGGCCGTCGGAAAAGAACATTTCGCTTTATGGCGCCGGTGTTCTCGGCACGCTGTTCCTCTGTGGTCTGGCCATGATCCCGGATTTCCAGCCACCCAATGCCGAACAATGGCTGTGGCTCGCCGGATATGGCCTGTTTGCGGCACTTGCCAACGTGCTGTTGATGTATGCCGCGCAATATGCGCCAGCCACGGTGATTGGCCCAACTCAATATAGCCAGATGTTATGGGCCATTCTGTTGGGTTATCTGATCTTTGGCGACCATGTCGACCAATGGATGCTGTGTGGCATCGTGCTGATCATCGGTTCCGGCATGTTGACGCTGATCCGTGAAAAGCAGCGCCACACGCCGCTGCCAAGCTCGGTTGCCGCCGATCAGAACGTCGCATTGGCGATCACACCGGAAAACCAAGACACAGATACCAAGGCCTGAAAGCTCGCTTTGAACACAGCGCCCCGAAACCCATGACGGTTTCGGGGTTCAAATCCCACCGTTGACATTGGCCCTATGATGGTCTGGCCATCAGACGCCGTGACGTTTAAACCAAGGTGCATCAATACCCTCTGTTGAGGGTCAGCGCATAACTCACCTCGGCATGTCATGATACCCGTCGCACTTCCTTCCGTAGAATTTCTGGCACTTCTCGGCCTGTTTTTCCTTGCCACCATCGTCTGGCTGGTCTGGACCATATGGCTGTTGTTTTTCCGCAAAACCAACAAGCCTTGGCCCATGCTCGCCATGCTGATCTATGGCACGACCACATTCATGGCAATTTACACCATCTACCATGTCGTTACTGTCTCGCTGGAACTGCGCGCACTGGACAGGGAGCGGGAAACAAATTTCCAGCCGACGCTTGATAAGCCGCAGCGCATTGGCCAGATCGACATGCCCGAAGGCACCAAACTGCGCCTGGCGGCGGCCCAGAAACTGGAATCATTCGGCCGCGCCACCTTCCCGCATCCGGTCGAGATTGCCGGTATCAATGCGCTGGCTGTCGATCGTTACATCGCCATCAAATATGACGACAGCTACAATGTCACCGGGTTTGCGCCGGATAATATGCGGGTCGTCGGCGAAGGCACGAGCGAACAGCAGGGCTGGACCTGCATGGCAACAACCCCAGTGGAATTTGACGTGAATGAAGATGGCAGCGTCAAAGCCTTCAAGCGCTGCGTGCTGGCGGCAGGCAATGTGGCAGATGGCATAAGCCTGCCCTCTGGCACGGAAGTCTGGACCTCAACCGGCAATGTCTACACCGATGGTTTTACCGATACCGACCGCTGGGTGATGGACATACCACGTGACAAGACCGTGCTGGTCGACGGGCTGGAGATTTCAAGCCCGCGCATCATGTTGGACGAACACAAAAAACTCTATGAAGTCAGCAGCGGCAGCTTGGCCAAAGACACGAGTTTTGGCGAAGATACCTATCCTGCCGGCACCCTCATCCGCTTTAATCCGCGCCATATCCGCGACGGTTACCCAAATGCCTGGCTGCTGACGCCGAAGGAAGGCGTCGAGGATGACGCCATTCTGCTGCCGCCTGATGGCACAGTGCTGGACCGGGCAGGCAAGGTGCTGGCCACCCTGCCCCGATAGTCTCTCAGCCCTTTGCCAGTTCCGCCAGTTGCGTCATGACCATGGCTGCACCGGCCAGACGTTTTTCCGGCGTCGGCAGGTCGCGGGTCAGGAACACGCTGTGATCCGGCCTGATCTTGGCCAGTGAGCCCTGCTTGGCGATGTACCCGACCAGACCGGCCGGGTTCGGGAATTCGCGGTTGCGGAACTGCACGACAACGCCCTTCGGGCCAGCATCCAGCTTTTCGACATTGGCGGTGCGGCACAGCGACTTGATGTAAACCACCTTGAGCAGGTGCTGTACTTCCTTTGGCAACGGGCCGAAACGGTCGATCATCTCCGCACCGAAACCATCGATTTCCGAAAGCTCGGTCAGTTCGCCAAGGCGACGGTAAAGACCCATGCGCAGATGCAGATCCGGCACGTAATTTTCCGGGATCATCACCGATGTGCCAAGCGAGATCTGCGGCGACCAGCCGCTTTCCTGCACATCGTCATCGCCTTTCACTTCGGCAACCGCCTCTTCCAGCATCTGCTGGTAGAGTTCAAAACCGACTTCCTTGATATGGCCCGACTGTTCTTCGCCCAGCAGATTGCCGGCACCACGAATATCTAGATCATGGCTGGCCAGCTGGAAACCGGCTCCCAGCGTGTCGAGTGACTGCAGCACCTTCAACCGGCGCTCGGCCATGGTTGTCAGCACCTTGTTGACCGGCAGGGTAAACAGCGCGAAAGCCCGAACCTTGGAACGACCGACACGACCACGCAGCTGGTAAAGCTGCGCCAGGCCAAACATGTCGGCTCGGTGTACGATCAGCGTATTAGCCGTCGGCACATCAAGCCCGGATTCGACGATGGTGGTGGACAGCAGCACGTCATATTTGCCGTCATAGAAGGCATTCATGATGTCTTCCAGTTCACCGGCCGCCATCTGGCCGTGGGCGACGGCAACACGCAGCTCCGGCACATCCGATTGCAGGAAGGCATGAATGTCGGCAAGGTCGGCCAGACGCGGGCAGACATAGAAACTCTGGCCGCCACGGTAATGTTCACGCATCAGCGTTTCGCGAATGACCAGCGCGTCAAACGGCGAAATGAAGGTGCGCACCGCCATGCGGTCAACCGGCGGCGTGGTGATCAGCGACAATTCGCGCACCCCGGTCATCGCCAGCTGCAGGGTACGCGGAATAGGCGTGGCAGACAGCGTCAGCACGTGAATATCGCCTTTCAGCTCCTTCAAACGTTCCTTGTGTTTGACGCCGAAATGCTGCTCTTCATCGATAATCAGCAGGCCAAGATTGGCAAAGCTGATGCCCTGACCGAGCAGCGCATGGGTACCAACGACGATATCCGTCTTGCCCTCGGCCACTTCCTTTTTGGTCAGCGCCAGTTCCTTGGTGCCAACAAGACGCGAGGCCTGTTGCACGCGGATTGGCAGGCCACGGAAACGTTCCGAGAAGGTACGGAAGTGCTGGCGGGCCAACAGCGTGGTTGGCACGACAACCGCCACCTGCACGCCATTCATGGCGGCGAGGAAAGCAGCACGCAGCGCAACTTCTGTCTTGCCAAAGCCCACGTCACCGCAAATCAGGCGGTCCATTGGCCGGCCAAGACCGAGATCGTCGCGGATGGAATCGATGGCGTTCAGCTGGTCTTCGGTTTCATCATAGGGGAAACGCGCCGCAAACTCGTCGTAAAGACCATCCGGCGCCACCAGCACCGGTGCCTTGCGCACCATGCGTTCGGCCGCCACGCGAATAAGATCGCCAGCCATATCCAAAAGGCGTTTCTTGAGCTTGGCCTTGCGCATCTGCCAGGCGCCACCGCCCAGCTTGTCGAGTTGCGCTTCGGCAGCATCGGAACCGTAACGCGACAGAAGATCGATGTTTTCGACCGGCAGGAACAGCTTGGCATCATCGGCATAATGCAGTTCCAGGCAGTCACGTGGCGCACCCGCAGCCTCAATGGTGCGAAGCCCGACGAACTTGCCGATACCATGTTCAGCATGCACGACCAGCGAACCGACATCGAGACCGGCCACTTCCGAAATGAAGTCGGCGGCCCGCTTGCGACGCTTGGAGCGGCGCACCATACGGTCGCCGAGAATATCCTGTTCGCCAATGACAGCGAGATTGCCGGTTTCAAAGCCCGCTTCAAGGCTTAGCACCGCAGACGCCGCCTCGCCCTTGCCGAGCTTGTCTACCTCTTTCAGCGCCTGTATCGGCTTGATCTTTTCGAGACCGTGTTCGTTCAACACCTGCAACAGGCGGTCGAGAGAACCTTCCGACCAGCCGGTAATCAGCACCTTCCAGCCCTTGGCGCGCTTGTCTGCAATGTGCTTGACGGCAAGATCAAACACGTTGACCCGCTCTTCATCGGTATTTTCGGTGACGGGCCGTGCCCACCGTGGCCCGGTATGGGCATCCAGCGTCGCAACCGGCCGACCGGCAACATCATGTTCATTGAACGGTGTCAGGCGAATGGCGCTGACGGCCTCCAGCGTCGCCTCGAAGCCCTTTCCGTCAAGGTAGAGCTGGCCCGGGGATACCGGCTTGTACGGTGCGCCCTGTGTTGCGCCCTTGGTCTCGCCGGAGGTGCGGCGCGCTTCAAAATAATCCAGCACCAACTTGGAGCGTTCGGCCGCCGCCTCGCGTGCCGTATGGTCGGTGACGATGCGGAAGCCTGCGAGATAATCGAAGGCCGTTTCCAGCTTTTCGTAAAACAGCGGCAGCCAGTGTTCCATGCCGGCATAACGGCGGCCTTCGGATACGGCCTGATAGAGCGCATCGTCGCGGGTCGCGGCACCAAACAGCGACAGGTAATTCTTGCGGAAACGGGCAATCGTATCCGGTGTCAGCGTCACTTCGCTCATCGGGTTGAGATCCAGCGAACGCGCCTGTCCGATGGTGCGCTGGCTGGCCGGATCGAAGGTGCGGATACTTTCCAGCGTATCGCCAAAAAAGTCCAGGCGCACAGGTTCTTCCGTGCCGGGAACGAACACGTCGAGAATGCCACCACGCACGGCAAATTCGCCGACTTCACGCACCGTCGCTACACGGTCAAAACCGTTGCGCTCCAGCCGTGCAGCAATGTCATCCATCCGGATCTGGTTGCCGGGCTTGGCCGAAAACGCCAGACTTTCAATGATGTCGCGCGGTGCCATCTTCTGCAGCATGGCATTGACGGTGACGAGCACGATGGCCGGATGCGGTTTCTTGCCGTGGCTGATCAGGCCGGACAGTGCCGCCAGCCGCCTTGCCGAAGTGTCGGCACTGGGTGACACGCGGTCATAGGGCAAGCAATCCCAGGCAGGCAGTGTTAGCACCGGAATGTCAGGTGCCACGAAACCCAGCATTTGCTCAAGATCGGCCATGCGCTGGCCATCCGACATTACATAGGCGATGGATTGCCCGGTGCGCGCCATCTCAGCAAGCAAGATCGCTTCCATGCCTGACGGTACATTGCCGATGGTCAGGGATGTATCGAAGGAAAGAACTGTCTTGGCGTCAAAACCGGGGATCATGGGCGTGTACTTCACAAACTTGACGCATGCCGCAGAAAAACAGAACGGTTTTTGCGAAACGACATGCGTAAAAACAAACAGTTAAAGCGTGACGCATGAAGCCGTTTCATGCGGCGAGCCCTGATCAGTTGGTAACCGGCCTGATCAGTTGGTGACCGGATCGAAGTCTGGCCGGTAGGAGGCAATGCGTTCAAACAGCGGTGTCTGGAAACGTTCTGGCACAGGCAGAGCTTCCGTCACCATCTTTACGAGATCATTGTCTTCCTCGTCCATAATGACTTCCAGCTCGTCCAGTTCCACATCCGTAAGATCGGCAATGTTTTCCTCGGCAAACTGGCCCAGCACCAGATCCATTTCGCGGATACCACGATGCCAGCAACGGTAGAGGATCCGTCTGCGACGCTCATCGAGGTCCACGCTGCTTCTCACCAGTCCTGTCATCGTATTTTCCTTCCTGTACGGGTGCACGATACGCGATCCGGTCATGCCATCTGCCGCTTCATTCCACCCCTGTTGTCAGTTGTTATCACAGACAACAGGAACAGCCGAACATTGCGTGAAAACAACCGGATGCAAACTGCCAGCGTGCCCTTCAATTCATGCCTTATATATTTCGATCTCCTATAGAACAGGACAGGAACGTTTGGGAACCTGTTTTGTGCATTTATTTGCGTCACATCCGCAAACTGGTGGTGAAAAAACGCTGTTTATCTGCTGGCAGCTCTTGCATTGAACGACACCTTCCCCGATTTTGCCGCCATGCGCCCAACACTGCTTGATCCGTTATTTGCCTCCATCTCGACACTGCCGGGCGTCGGTCCGAAACTTGCCGACCTGTTGGCAAGGTTGCTGGGCCGCGAAAATGCCGATGACTGCCGTGTCATCGACCTGCTGTTTCACGCCCCGTCAGGCGTTATCGACCGCAGAAACCAGCCCGGCATTGCGCTGGCACCAACCGGCTCCATTGTCACCATCAAGGGACGTGTGGACCGCCACCAGCCACCACCACCCGGCAATCGCTCGGTTCCCTACCGCGTGTTCATTCATGATGATACCGGCGAGTTGGCGCTGACCTTTTTCCATGCCAAGGGCGACTGGCTGATGAAGGCGCTGCCGATTGACGAGGAAGTTCTGATCAGTGGCAAGGTCGACTGGTTTAACGGTCGCGCCTCCATGGTGCATCCCGATTTTATGGTCAAAGCCTCGGAGGCAGAAAACCTGCCGCTGATCGAGCCGGTTTATCCGCTGACCGCAGGTCTTTCCGCCAAGGTGCTACGCAAGGCCATAGATAATGCCGTGACCAGACTGCCGGATTTGCCGGAATGGATTGATGAAACCCTGATGGTACGACAGGGTTTTCACGACGCCCGAGAAAGTTTCCGCCTGCTGCATGACCCGCGCGATGGGCTGGATATCGATCCGCAGTCGATCAGCCGCCGCAGGCTTGCTTATGACGAGTTCCTGGCCGGGCAGCTCTCGCTGACCCTGGTGCGCCAAAGGCTGCGCAAGGTTGCGGGCAATCCTGTGGTCGTGAAGGGGGACATGGCCGCCAGCATCCTGCACGCTTTGCCCTTTTCCATGACCAACAGCCAGCGGGCTGCAGTCGACGACATCCTGAAAGACATGGCCGGTGACACTAGAATGCTGCGCCTGTTGCAGGGGGACGTCGGTGCCGGCAAAACCCTTGTGGCCCTGATGGCCATGGCAACGGTGGTCGAGGCCGGCGGACAGGCCGTGCTGATGGCCCCGACAGAAATTCTGGCCCGCCAGCACCACGCCACGATTTCGCGATTTGCTGCCGCGGCCAATATCACGGTTGAGGTTCTGACCGGCCGCACCAAGGGCAAGGAACGCCAGGCGATTGAGGAACGCATTGCCTCTGGCGAGGCGCAGATCATCATCGGCACCCACGCGCTGTTTCAGGACAGCGTCAACTACAAGAACCTGCTTTTAGCCGTGGTGGACGAGCAGCATCGTTTTGGCGTGCACCAGCGCCTGCGGCTGACAGCCAAGGGCATCACGCCGCATATGCTGGTCATGACTGCCACACCCATTCCCCGCACGCTGGTGCTGGCCGCCTTTGGCGACATGGATGTGTCAAAGCTCACGGAAAAACCGGCCGGCCGCAAACCCATCCAGACCGTGACCATCCCGACCGAACGTTTGGGCGACATTATCGACCGACTGCGCAGCGCTATTGCAGAGGGCAAGAAGGCCTACTGGATTTGCCCGCTGGTCGAAGAGTCAGAAGAAGTCGACCTGATGTCGGCCGAGGAGCGCCACGGCATTCTCTCAAAGGCCATCAATGCACCGATCGGTCTCATTCACGGCCGCTTGAGCGGTCCGGAAAAAGACGCAGCCATGCTGGCCTTCAAGAATGGCGAAACACGGCTTCTGGTCGCAACCACCGTGGTTGAAGTGGGTGTTGACGTGCCCGACGCCACCATCATGGTCATTGAACATGCCGAACGCTTCGGCCTTGCCCAGCTTCACCAGCTGCGCGGCCGTGTCGGACGTGGTGATGAAGCCTCCACCTGTATTCTGCTTTACAAGGGGCCGCTGGGCGAAACCGGAAAGGCGCGACTTTCCATCCTGCGCGACAGCGAAGACGGTTTCCTGATTGCCGAGGAAGACCTGAAACTGCGCGGTGAAGGTGAGGTTCTCGGCACCCGCCAGTCAGGGACGCCGGGTTTCAAGATCGCCAGCCTCGAAGCCCATTCCGACCTCCTGGAAATCGCCCGCAAGGACGCCGCCTATATGATTGACCGCGACCCGGAGCTTACCAGCCCGCGTGGCCAGAACTTGCGCGTTCTTCTTTATCTTCACCGCCGGGATGAGGCCATTCGCTTCCTGCATGCAGGGTAATGTCAGGAAAACATCATGACCACAGATATCAGACCGCCGTCGGCCTATACAAAGGGCTATGCCCTTTGTTCGCCGGATAACATCCTGCAACCGGACAGCTTCCGCCACACGGAAGCCAAGGCCATTGCCTCCAAGTTCCGCAAGAAAAAGAAGCGCAAGAAACAATGGAAAGAGGCGCAGGACGAAGGCTGGACGGTAAAATTCGTCTATATGCGCATGTTCGTGCCAGTGTTCTATTCCTCCAACAGCGAGCGCGCCGAACAGGACAATGACAACATCTATGACGAGGATGATTATTCCTGAGGTTGAATTGCCCCATGGCAAAACCCCTCACCTGAAAAATCTATCATTTAGCAAGCTAAGGTGATGATTTTTCTTCCTCTCCCACAAGGGTAGAGGTAAAGGCGCAAGCGGCTCAGCACCCGCCTTATCTCTCCCCTTGTGGGAGAGAAAGCGATTTCAACATCTTGAAGCGCGCGAAGCCCTTAAGTGTCAGAAATTGCAAGTGAGGGGTCAGATCAGCGTGTGGTTTCCGTAGTCAAGCGCAGCCACCATCACCCCGGCAGCTTGAAGTCAGGTGCCACCAGACCGCCTGATATCAGCAACTTGGCGCCGTCTTCAGGCGTCATGTCCAACATGATGATCTTGTCCTTGGGCACGAACAGCAGGAAACCCGCTGTCGGTACCGGGGTTGGCGGCAGAAACACAGCCACCATTTCCTGCCCCATCTCGTTAAAACGATAGGCAAGTTCACCTTTGGCGTCGGACGACACGAATACCAGCGCCCAGGTGCCGGATGATGGAAACTCGATCATGCCGACCTTCTTGAACGAGCTGGAATGCTCCTTCAGAACGGATTCGAAAATCTGTTTCAGGCTCTTATAGACCGGGCGAACCAGCGGCATGCGATTGACGAGAGATTCGCTGAAACCGACAACCCATTTGCCAATCAGGTTGTTGCCGAGAAAGCCAATGATGGTAATGCCAACCATCGCAATCAGCAGGCCAAAGCCTGGAATGGCAATGTCGAAATACTGCTCCGGGTCGTAACGTGCGGGAATGTAGGGTTTGACCCAGCTATCTGCCCACTGCAGGAAAGACCAAACAATCCAGATGGTTATCGCAACAGGCGCAAGTATGATGACGCCCGTCAGGAAATTGTTCCTGATACGTGAGGCAAGCGAAATTCTGAGGGGGTTATCGGCCATTACTCATTCATTTTGTGGCGGCAATCTGCGCCTGCAACTATGTGCCCGCATCGCCGTAAAAACCCGGGTGATAATGCACAATGCCGGATGGCTTGTTGCCATGCAAGCTGACGAACATGAAATATTCGTTAGGTATGCCGTCGGTGTTCAGCGTCTCGGAATTTACAAAACCGAAGCGGCCGTAAAACTCCGGATCGCCAGCGACAACGCAGCCTGCGGCCTGCATGCGCTCCAGCATATCCAGCCCCGCCTTTACCAGACGGCTGCCAATGCCCTGCCCCTGCCGTTCCGGCGCAACTGACAGCGGGCCAAGCCCGTACCAACTGCCTTCACCTTCCACGCTGACATGCGAAAAGGCAATGTGTCCCACAATGCCTTCGCTGTCTTCCGCCACAAGAGAAATGGTCAGGGCGTCTGCCGCCCTTAACCGATCGATAATCAGATGCTCGGTCTGATCGCTCTGTTCCATGTCCCGAAACGCCGCTTGCGTTACTGCGGAGATTGCCTCAGCATCGGCAGGCTTTTCGGGACGGATGATCATTCCACGGTGACCGATTTTGCCAGGTTACGCGGCTGGTCCACATCCGTGCCCATGAACACAGCAGTGTGGTAGGCGAGCAGCTGGATTGGCAGAGAGAACACCATCGGCGTGGTGATTTCATCGACATTCGGCAGAATGATCGTTGCCATGGTCGGCAGCTTGGAGGCTGCGGCACCCTTTTCATCGGTGATGAAAATGATCTTGCCGCCGCGGGCTGCCACTTCCTGCATGTTGGACACGGTCTTTTCAAAGAACCGGTCATACGGTGCAATGACGATGACAGGCATATTCTCGTCGATCAGCGCAATCGGACCATGTTTCAGCTCGCCAGCGGCATAACCTTCGGCGTGAATGTAGGAAATTTCCTTCAGCTTCAACGCACCTTCGAGCGCCAGCGGGAAGCTGGTTCCACGGCCGAGATAAAGCACGTCCTTGAAGCGTGACAGGTCACGCGACAGCGCTTCGATCTGTGGTTGGATGCTGTTGAGAATGGAACTCATCACACGCGGCATCTCGATGAGATGTTTGACGATTTCCTTTTCCTGCTCCGGCGTAATGGTGCCGCGTGCCTTGCCTGCCGCAACGGCAAGCGAAGCCAGCACCGCGAGCTGGCAGGTAAACGCCTTGGTCGAGGCAACGCCGATTTCCGGACCGGCCAGGATCGGGAAGATGGCGTCGGATTCACGCGCAATCGTCGATTCCTTGACATTGACCACGGCGCCAATCTTCAAACCGGCATCCTTGCAATAGCGCAGCGAGGCCAGCGTATCAGCCGTTTCACCGGACTGCGAAATGAACAGCGCCGCCTGTGTCGGCAACAACGGCATTTCGCGGTAACGGAACTCGGAGGCCACGTCGATTTCCACCGGCAGGCGCGCATAACGCTCAAACCAGTATTTGCCAACCAGGCCTGACAGATAGGCCGTGCCGCATGCGGAAATGGCCAGACCGGAAACCTTGGAGAAATCAATCGCCGGGTCAATCGGCTTGATGGCGCCGGCAGCAAAGTCCACATAGTGGCTCAGCGCATGCGAAATCACTTCCGGCTGTTCGTAGATTTCCTTTTCCATGAAGTGGCGGTGGTTGCCCTTGTCGACCACGTATGCGGTTGCCTGCGAAATCTGGCGGGCGCGGGTGACAGGTTTGCCGGTAAAATCGGTAATATCGGCACCAGCATGGGTCACAACCGCACAGTCACCATCCACCAGGTAGCTGATTTCATTGGTGAACGGCGACAGCGCAATGGCGTCTGAACCGAGGAACATTTCACCCTTGCCGTACCCAACCGCAAGCGGCGGTCCAAAACGGGCGGCCAGCAGCGTGTCGGGATCATCCTGGAACATCACCACCAGTGCGTAAGCGCCGGTGACACGGTTCAGCATGGCCAGCATGGCTTCGCGGTGGCCAAGGCCTTCGCGGGTAAACTTGGCCAGCAGCTGTGCCACAACTTCCGTATCGGTCTGGGTGGTAAACACAGCACCTTCGGCGGAAAGCTCGTCACGCAGTTCGGAGAAGTTTTCGATAATGCCGTTGTGAACAACCGCGACGCCATCAATGAAATGCGGGTGGGCATTGGTTTCGTTCGGCACGCCGTGGGTTGCCCAACGGGTGTGGGCAATGCCTGTCTTACCTGGCAGAGGCTCGTCGGCCAGTCTTTTTTCAAGGTTGAAAAGTTTGCCCTCGGCGCGGCGACGGGCCATCACGCCATTATCAATGGTTGCGACACCGGCAGAATCATAACCACGATATTCGAGGCGTTTCAGCGCATCGACAAGACGCTCCGATACCGGCTGTGTTCCGACAATTCCGACAATTCCGCACATGCAATTCTCCATACGGCACTTCTATGGCCGCCAGTCCTAATCATTTCGCGGAAATCCGCAATTCCGTCGCCGGTCACTTTCGGTTTCGGCCGGTAACGAAGGTCAGGCCTTCTTACTCTTTTCCGCCTTAAGTGCCTTTGCCCGCTCACGAATTACCGTTGCACGACCTTCCTTTATCTCCTGGCGCGCACGGCCCAACGCCAGCGCATCGGCAGGCACATCTGCGGTGATCACGCTGCCGGAAGCCACATAGGCACCATCGCCAACGCTGACCGGTGCGACCAGCGAGGAGTTAGAGCCGATAAAGGCACCCTCACCGATTCTGGTGATGTGTTTGTTGATGCCGTCATAGTTGCAGGTGATCGTACCGGCACCAATATTGCTGCCAGCGCCGACAAAGGCGTCGCCAATGTAAGTCAGATGGTTGACCTTGGCGCCAGCGCCGATCTCGGCCTTCTTGACCTCACAGAAATTGCCGACCTTGGCATCTGCGGCCAGATTGGCACCGGGGCGAAGCCGCGCATATGGACCAACCGTGGCGCCGGCGCTGACATAGGCACCTTCCAGATGCGAAAAGGCGTGAATAACCGCGCCGCTTTCAATGGTCACGCCGGGTCCAATCACCACATTCGGCTCAATCAGCGCGTCCCGGCCAATCGCAGTGTCCCAGGACAGGAATACGGTTTCCGGCGCAATCATCGACACGCCCGAAATCATCAGCTCATTGCGGCGACGCTCCTGCCACAGACGCTCGACATAGGCCAGCTCCGCGCGGTTGTTGCAGCCGGTCAGTTCAGTTTCCGGCGCATCGATGGCAACGGTCTTGCCGCCCAGCGAGCGGGCAATTTCCACGATGTCGGTCAGGTAATATTCGCCCTTGGCATTGTTGTTGCCAATGCGGTTCAAAAGGTCCAGTGCCTTGGCACCCTTGATCGCCATCAGGCCGCTGTTGCACCAGGTAACCTTGCGCTCCTCGTCCGTGGCGTCCTTTTCCTCACGGATAGCAACCAGCTCACCATTTTCCACCAGCAGACGACCATAACCGGTCGGGTTGGCGGTGTGGAAACCGATGACCACAACATCAACATCCTGCGCCAGTTCTGCCCGCGCCGCATTCAGCGTCTCAGACGTCAACAGCGGTACATCGCCGTAAGCAATCAGAACGTCATCATATCCACGCTCGATTGCCGCCTTTGCTGCTAGCACGGCGTTGCCAGTGCCAAGGCGCTCTTTCTGGAGATAGGATTCAACCTCGACATCCGGCCGTTCGGCAGCCCTGCTGACGTTTTCGGCATCGCGGCCAACCACGAGTGCTGCGGTACTGACCCCAGCACCTGCAATCGCCTGCATGACATGGGCAATCATCGGCCGGCCAGCAACGGGATGCAGAACCTTCGATATGGAGGATTTCATGCGCGTGCTTTCGCCCGCAGCCAGAATAACAGAAAGACAACTACGTTCCATAAAACCTCCATGCTGCAGCGACGGGCACCCCGTCCGGCAGGCATTTATCCAAGTACCATTCAGTTCGCGTATTTATACGTTTGCGTGATGAGTTACAGCGCACAGCTTAAGAAATCCACGTTTGGCTTCTAAAAATGGCAGCAAAACGTGGATAATCCGCAAATATCAGGCGGTCGTGCGGGAATTCACAAAAGACATGATCTGGTTGCGACCATTCTCGATCAGCGTTTCCATCTGCTTGCGGGCATTGGCTGCATCATGGGCGCGCAACGCCTCCACCAACTGCAAATGGGTACGGGAAACATCGGCAATCTCATTGCTGTCGGTTTCCGGATTGCTCATGCGGAAAATCCCGATCAGCGACGCCTTGATCAGCGTGCCGACCGTGCGCATGAACGGATTGCCAGACACTTCTGCCAGCAGAATATGAAACTCCATATCGGCAATGGCGCGCTTTTCCTTGGAAAACGAAGGATCACCCATCGTGGTTGCCAGCATTTCCAGCCTGACAAGATCGGCATCAGACGCATGTGTTGCGGCCAGCGACGCCGCAAAGGGCTCGAATGCCAACCGCATGTCGTAGAGATGCAGCAGAAATTCAGTGTTGATACCGGTCTCGAAGTGCCAGTGCAGGACATCGCTGTCGAACATGTTCCACTTGTCGCGCGAAGTCACACGCGTGCCAATTCTTGCCTTCGGCGCCACCATGCCCTTGGCCGTCAGGGTTTTCATCGCCTCGCGCAGAATGGTGCGGGATACCTTGAAGCGGCCAACAAGCTCAGCATCTCCGGGCAAAATCTCACCGGCTGAAAATTCGCCGGAAACAATGCCCTGCCCCAGCTTGTGAACGACCTGCGCATGGCTGGTGCGCGGACGCGCCACCTTCATGACATTATCGAGATTTTCTCGAACCAAAGACCAGACCCCATTATTATTATTGGACGTTTCGATTGCCGGATCGCCCGTGTGACACACTCAATCTGTAACGATTCAGTCGGTTATCAAACCAAAGTCGTGTCGTAACACTGGTAATCAGCAACGCCAAGAAAACGCCATTTCAACAAATAAGATGCAAAACTAACAAAAATCACCAGCCGGTTGCAATCGGCAACTTGGCCGCATCGGCAGTCCAAAATTCAAACAGCGGCTCTTTCCGCCAAAAAGCCGCGCGGGGTAATCACGCGCGGCTTTTCGTAGTCATGACTGCGGCAGATTATTGCGGCAGCTTGTCGTCAACGCCAGCAACATAGAAGTTCAGGCCGAGAAGTACGCCGTCTTCAGCCTTTTCGCCGTCCTTCAGCCACTCGGAACCGTCCTGCTTCTTGATCGGGCCGGTGAACGGATGAAGTTCGCCGGACTTGATCTTGGCTTCGGTTTCTTCCGCCATTTTCTTCACATCGTCAGGCATATTTGTGTAAGGCGCCATGGTCAGGATGCCGTCTTTCAGGCCGTCCCAAACCGATTCCGACTTCCACTTGCCGTCGAGCAGGTCCTGCGTGCGCTTGATGTAATAAGCACCCCAGGTGTCGACAATCGCGGTCAGCTGGGTCTCAGGACCAGCCTTGATCATGTCGGAAGCCTGGCCGAAAGCCTTGATGCCACGCTCGGTCGCAACCTGCATTGGAGCAGTCGTGTCGGTGTGCTGCGTCAGGATATCAACGCCCTGGTCGATAAGAGCCTTGGCAGCGTCGGCTTCCTTGCCTGGGTCAAACCAGGTGTTGGCCCAAACAACCTTCACCTTGAATTCTGGGTTCACGGACTGTGCGCCGAGAACGAAGGCGTCAATGCCCATCACAACTTCCGGAATCGGGAAGGACGCGATGTAGCCTGCAACACCCTTCTGCGACATCTTCGCAGCGATCTGGCCCTGAATGTAACGGCCTTCGTAGAAGCGCGAGTTGTAGGTCGCCAGGTTTTCAGCTGTCTTGAAGCCGGTCGCGTGTTCGAACTTCACCTTCGGGAACTTCTCGGCAACCTTGACGGTGGCGTCCATGAAGCCGAACGAGGTCGTGAAGATCATTTCGCAGCCAGAACGGGCCATACGCTCGATAGCGCGCTCGGCATCTGGACCTTCCGGAACGCTTTCAAGGAAAGGCGTTTCGATCTTGTCGCCGAAATGCTTCTGCAGTTCGAGACGACCAATGTCGTGCGCCTGTGTCCAGCCACCATCGGTGCGGGAACCGACGTAGACGAAGCAGATCTTCTTTGGATCTTCGGCGCGAGCGGCCGAAGACAGGCCGCCGAGAACGGCTGCCGTTGCGGTGAGTGCGAGAATGAACTTCTTCATTTTTACCCCTGCTGTGGTTTGATTGCAGTTATTCCAAAACGCATTGTCTCTTCATCCAAGACATTGTTTTTCATCCAAGACAAGGCGTTTTAAGCTTCGAATGCTGTTACCGGTCCGGCACGAATGGTTTGCCAAGCGATGCCGGAGTATTGATAAGTGTGGTGCGGCGATTATAGGAAATAAGAACCAGCACGATGATTGTTGCCGCATAAGGCATGGCCGAAAGCAGCTGTGACGGAATGCCAAGGCCAAAGGCCTGCGCATGCAGCTGGCCAATGGTGACGGCGCCAAACAGGTAGCCACCGGCCAGCACCCGCCATGGTCGCCATGAGGCAAACACCACCAGCGCCAGTGCAATCCAGCCGCGACCGGCCGACATGTTTTCCACCCATTGCGGTGTGTAGACCAGCGACAGCTGTGCGCCTGCCAGACCCGCACAGGCACCACCAAACATGATGGCCAGATAGCGGGTGGCAATCACATTGATACCAAGCGCATGCGCCGAGGCGTGGCTGTCGCCAATCGCCCGCAGCTTGAGGCCCGTACGGCTTTTGAACAGGAACCAGCTGATACCGACCACCAGCGCAATCGACATGTAGAAGATCAGGTCCTGGCGAAACAGCAGAGGCCCGATGAATGGAATGTCCGACAGGAGCGGAAAGACGATCGGCTGCAATTTAACGCCCGGCAGGCCGACGAAACTTTCACCCAGCATGCCGGAAAGGCCAAGGCCGAGAATGGTCAATGCCAGACCCGTTGCCACCTGGTTGGTGACCAGCGTCAGCGTCAGGAAACCGAACAACAGCGAAAACACCGTGCCGCCGGTAATACCGGCGATAATTCCGAGATAGGGAGAGCCGGACATGTGGGCGGCAGCAAAGGCGCAGACCGCACCCATGATCATCATGCCTTCCACGCCAAGGTTCAGCACACCCGAACGTTCCGTGACCAGTTCACCCAGGGATGCAATCACCAGCGGTGTTGCCGCGGTAATGACCGTGAGAAGTATCGCCTGCGCCATATCCATTAGACGGCCCCCTCACTGGATACACCCCGGTTAAATCTGATGCGGATCCTGTAGAGAATGAGTGTGTCGCAGGACAACACGAAAAACAGCATCAGCCCCTGGAACACGCGGGTCACCTTGTCCGAAATACCGATAGAAAGCTGTGCCGCTTCACCCCCGAGATAGGTCAGCGCCAGAACCAGACCCGAAGCAATGATGCCAAGCGGGTTGAGGCGTCCAAGGAAGGCAACGATGATAGCGGTAAAACCGTAACCGGGCGAAATGGCCGGCTGCAAATGACCAATCGAACCGGACACTTCCGAAATACCGGCAAGACCCGCCAGTGCGCCAGACAGAAGCAGCGAGAACCATACCGTGCCGGACGTCGAGAAACCTGCAAAGCGGCCTGCCCGTGCCGACTGGCCAAGCACGCCAATCTGGAAGCCTTTCAGCATGTAGCGCATCATGAACCACAGCGCGACGGCGGCCACAATTGCGAAAACGAAACCCCAATGCGCACGGCCGGATGACAGCAGTTCCGGTAGAACGGCGTCACTCGAAAACGGCTGTGTTTGCGGGAAGTTATAACCCTTCGGATCGCGCCAGATACCGCGCACCAGCCAGTCCAGAAACAGCTGGGCAATATAGACCAGCATCAGGCTGGTCAGGATTTCATTGGTGTTGAAGCGGGTCTTCAGCAGGGCGGGAATGGAGGCGTAAAGCGCGCCACCGATAAAGCCCATGATCATCATCAGCGGCAGCACCAGCGGCGAATGCCATTCAGGATAGAGCACCGGTATAATGGAGCCTGCAATCGCGCCGATGGTGAACTGACCTTCC
This sequence comes from Rhizobium sp. BIGb0125, assembly GCF_024810055.1. Taxonomy (NCBI): domain Bacteria; kingdom Pseudomonadati; phylum Pseudomonadota; class Alphaproteobacteria; order Hyphomicrobiales; family Rhizobiaceae; genus Rhizobium; species Rhizobium sp. BIGb0125. The sequence continues at coordinate 243,410 of NZ_JANUDV010000003.1, read as the reverse complement.
GCGCCGATATTCCAGTTATTGGAGCGATAACAGATCGATAGTCCAACGGCGATCAGGATCAGCGGCCCGGCCTTGATGACCAGTTCATGCAGCGACCACACTTCAAGTAGCGGCTCTACAAAAAAGCTGTAGAGCGCATTAAACGGGTCCTTGCCCAGCATCGCAAACATGATGGCGCCGAAAACCAATGTCAGCAGCAGCGCCAGCAAGGGCGAAAAAATCGCGAAGAACGCGGAAACGCCGCTGCGCCTTTCAAGCTCAATGCGCATGGGCGACAGCCTCCGGTTTGCTTTCGTGCAGACCACCCATCAGCAATCCGATCTTCTCACGCGTCATGTCTTCCCGTGCATAGGCATCCGACAGGCGGCCATCGGAGATAACCGCAATGTTGGTTGCGACTTCAAAGATTTCGTCGAGGTCTTGGCTGATGACAACAAGCGCAGAACCGCTTTTGGCGAGATCAACCAGCGCCTGACGAATACGGCTGGCTGCACCGGCATCCACACCCCAGGTCGGCTGGTTCACCACCAGCAGCGATGGCTGGCGGTCCAGTTCACGTCCCACGATGAATTTCTGCAGGTTGCCGCCAGACAGCGAACCGGCTGCCGGGTCTTCCGCACTTTTACGCACATCCATGGTGTCACAGATACGCTTGGTTGCCTGTTTGATGGCGGAATAACGGATGACGTTGAACAGGCCACCACCGAGGAAACTCTTGGCGTCCGAACGATGGCGGGCCAGCAGCAGGTTTTCAGACAGGCTGAGTGCAGTGACCGCCGCATGGCCGTGGCGTTCCTCCGGCACGAAACCAGCCCCCAAAAGGCGTCGCCCATTGATGCCGGTGCGGCCAACCGCCTTGCCCCTGATAAGGATCGCCTGATCATTTGCAACGGGATATTCACCCGAGAGCGCATCGAACAACTCGCCCTGCCCGTTGCCAGCAATACCGGCAATGGCCAAAATCTCGCCGGCGCGGACCTTCATGGTGACGGATTTGAGCGACACTGCAAAAGGAGTGCGGGCCGGTACCGAAAGCGCCGTGACTTCCAGCTGGTTGTCGCCCAGCGTGCAATAGGCGTCACGCTCAATGCCCGCCACGTCATTGCCCACCATCATGCGGGCAAGCGAGGCAGGCGTTTCCTGCCTTGGGTCACAGCTGCCGGTGACCTTGCCGTGCCGCAGCACCGTGGCGCGATCACAGATGCGCTGCACTTCTTCCAGACGGTGGCTGATATAAAGAACGGAACGGCCTTCGGCCTTCAGTTTCGCAAGGGTTTCAAACAGTCGGTCGGCTTCCTGCGGGGTCAGAACCGAGGTTGGCTCATCGAGAATGATCAGTTCCGGATTTTGCAGCAATGCGCGGACAATTTCGATGCGCTGGCGCTCACCCACCGAAAGGTCGGCAACATGGGCATTGGGGTCGAGCGGCAGGCCGTAAGCGTTGGAAAGCTCTTCCGCCTTGCGGGCAATTTCCTTGATCGAAATGCCCGGATCGAGAGACAGCGCAATGTTTTCTGCAACGGTCAGCGCTTCAAACAGCGAAAAATGCTGGAATACCATGCCGATGCCGGTTTTGCGCGCCACGCCGGGCGAGCTGATGCGAACCGGTTTCCCGTGCCAGAGAATGTCGCCGCTTGTCGGTTCCAGCACCCCGAACAGCATTTTGACGAGCGTGGATTTTCCCGCGCCATTTTCACCCAGAAGGGCGTGAATTTCGCCGCGCTGAACAGTCAGGTCAATTTCGTTGCATGCTGCGAAATTGCCGAAATATTTGGAAAGCTGAGAAACAGCTAAGAGTGGCGCATTCTGCTGCGCGGTCGATTGCGTCACCATTCCCCTCTTTCGTCTGCCTTCTACGAGGCTTTGACAAAACAAACTCTATGCTTTTCTACGACGTTTCAGCACTTACTCAATATGTTTTTTGACTTATTGATAAAGACTTTGCTGCCATGCACAACAGAATTTCATTATTAAGCCTAATGTGCAGCGGCAGGCGCCTTATTTGGTGCCAAGCGACGGGAAAAGCTGCAATATTCCACCGATGCAGTAGAGGTAGATGCCGGAAACGACAACGCCGGTGCTGACCCAGACAGGTGTGTCGAAGTGCAGAAGCAGCGCGTAACCGCCAAGCGCGCACCACAGCAGGAAAATTGCCATATTGAGGCCGCGCAGACGCTTGACGCGCACCGGGTGCAGGAAGTTGATCGGCAGGAAGGTCAAGACAACGGACACGGTGACAACGGCCATGGCGGCCATCGCACTGGCATCGATGACGAACAGCGTGAACACCACCATGTTCCACACCACGGGGAAACCGGAGAAGAAATATTCATCGGTCTTCATGCCCATGTCGGCATAATAAATGGCACTCGAGACAACAATCATGCCGGCGGCAACAAACGACCAGGGTTCGCCGATCATGCCGCTTTGATAAAGCGCAAAGGCCGGCAACAGCACATAGGTCACGTAGTCGATAATATTGTCGAGCGTATCACCCGACCAATTGGGCAGAACTTCCTTTACCCGAACCTTGCGGGCAATAGGTCCATCTATACCGTCCACAAGCAATGCAAGACCAAGCCACCAGAACATATCGACAAAACGATGTTCTGCGGCGGCAACAACGCCAAGGAACGCCAGGAAAGAACCGGATGCGGTCAGTATATGCACGGAAAAAGCGCGGATTTCCGCATAGGGCACGCGCTTGTATTTGAATATTTTCATCACTGCGGGTGCGCCTCGTTTTTCAATCTTCAGTCCACGTCCGGTATGCGACCATTCAACACGCAATGCAACCGTCGAAAATGTATTATCCTAAGGCATCTTACAGCATGTTACAGGAACAGAAGCATAAGACAAACAGCGGTTGCAGTGGATTTCAAACGGCAATGTCTTTATGCTTGACGCGCAGATAAACGGATAATGACCATGACGGATTACGATATTTCAGTTGTTGGCGCTGGCCTTGCCGGACAGATCGCAGCCATTGCACTGGCGCGTTCTGGCCGCCACGTCGCACTCATTGCGCCAAACACTGCCCGCAACGATCAGCGCACCACCGCACTTATGGACCAGTCCATCCGTTTTCTGGACCGGTTGGGCCTGTGGAAAAATATCGAACCGTCCTCGGCCGCCCTGTCCATCATGCAGATTATCGATGGCACCGACAGGTTGCTGCGCGCGCCAACCGTGCAATTCCGTTCCTCCGAGATCAGCCTGCCAGCCTTTGGCTGGAACATTCCCAACAAACCGCTCAATGACGCGTTGGAACAGGCCATTGCGATTGAACCCAACATCACCGTCATTGAAGCCGTTGCCGACACGATAGAGCTGACACCGGAACAGGTTAAGATCACGCTGGACAACGGTGAAACCGTGACTTCCGCGTTTGTGATTGGCGCCGATGGCCGCAAATCCAAGGTGCGTGATGCCGCCGGCATTGGCGTGCGCAGCTGGGGTTACCCGCAAACCGCGCTGGTCATGAACTTCGCCCACACATTGCCGCACGGCAATGTCTCGACTGAGTTTCACACCCCAACCGGCCCGTTTACGCAGGTGCCGTTGCCGGGCAACCGCTCCAGCCTCGTCTGGGTGGTCAAACCAGAACAGGCAGCCGAGATGCTGGCACTGTCGACAGAAGAATTGAGCGCCCGTGTCGAACAGCGCATGCAATCCATGCTTGGCAAGGTCACGGTGGAAGACGGCGTGCAGAGCTGGCCATTGTCCAGCATGACGGCCGACCGTTTTGGCAAGGGGCGCGTGGCACTGGTTGGCGAAGCCGGCCACGCCTTCCCGCCAATTGGTGCGCAGGGCCTGAACCTCAGCCTGCGCGATATCATGACCTTGACCGATCTTCTCGGCGCCTCTACCGACAAGCCGATTGCTGGCGATGCCGGTAACGTCTTTGAGCGCCGCCGCAAGGTGGATGTTATGAGCCGCACCTGGAGCGTTGACCTGCTCAACCGTTCGCTGCTGTCGTCTTTCCTGCCGGTGCAGATGTTGCGCGCCGCCGGTCTGCACCTGCTGTCTGGCCTGTCGCCACTGCGCAGCACCATCATGCGCGAAGGCATCGAGCCTGGCCGTGGGTTGAAAGCCATTCCGTCATTGCTGTGGGCCGGTCTCAAAAGATAAGACCGCCGACCGGATCACCCTTGAATACCGAGACGACACTTTCGAATGTTGCTTATGTCTTCGGATGCCAACCCCGACCTCCCTTATTCCCGCACTTGTTGCGGGAATCCAGCGGAGTGCGTCGGCGCGACAAAAAGCCTTTTCAGCCCAAAGACTTGGGCTGACTAGATTCCTGTGACGAGCACAGGAATGAAGGAGTACGTGGTACAGCATGGCGTAAAATGCCGAGGCATTACGACCCCGCAAGCTGCCGCACAAGATAAAGCACCGCGGTCAGCGTCACGACCGACAGCACCGTGCTGATCAAGATCGAAGCGGACGCCCTCTCCTGCCACACCTGATATTGCTGGCCGATGACAAACACATTGGTCGCCGTCGGCAAGGCTGCCAGCAGCACGGCAGAATAGACCCAGATCGGGTCGAATGTGCCAAACGACGTCAGGAACAGATAGGCCACCAGCGGGTGCAAGATGAGCTTCGCCGGCACGATATAGGCCATTTCGACCGACAAACGTTTGATCGGCCGCAGCGCCAGCGTGACCCCCATGGCAAACAGCGCACAGGGTGCCGCCGTCTGCGCCAGATAATCGATCAATCGCTGGAAGGCCAAAGGTGGCTCCCATGAGGTTCCGGCCGCCAGAAACCCGGCAATGACAGCCAGAATGAATGGATGGGTCAGTACCTTTTTCAGGATGTCAGCGGCCAGCTTCAACGGTGAACGTTTGTCTCCTCCGGCAATCGCCATCATCGCCGGCGCCACAATAAAATGCGTGGCATTTTCCAGACAGACGATCAGCGCCACCGGCACGGCCGCCGTCTCGCCAAACACCAGCAGCGAAAGCCCCGGTCCCATGTAACCGATATTGCCGTAACTGCCGGCAAAACTCTGGATCGTGGTCTCGGCTACGCTGTTTTTGCGAATGAACACACCAATAACGAACAGCAACGCAAAAATCGAATAGGTGGCGAGCAGGCTGGTGCCGACAAAATCCATCCGCGCCAGCTGCTCCATTGGTGTTTTGGAAATCAGCTTGAAGAACAGCGCCGGCAGGGCCGCGTAAATGATGAACACATTCAGCCAGCCCATGGCCTCTGCCGGTTGGCGGATCAACTTCGCGGCGACATAGCCAATGAGAATCATGCCGAAAAACGGCAGCAACAGACTGATAATGTCAGACATAATACCCTACCCGTCGATTGGGAGATGGATCGACGGGGCGACGCTTAGCCTATTTGCATCAGGATTGGGAAGGTTTCCTGGAACCAGATTGCCATGTTGGTGATAAAGCCGGTCATGAAAGCAATACCGGTGAGGATCAGGAACACACCCATGATCTTTTCGATCAGACCCAGATGGCGGCGGAAACGCACCATGAAGCGCATGAAAGAACTGGAGAAACTAGCGGCAATCCAGAACGGCACAGCAAGACCCAGCGAATAGATCGCCAGCAGAATGGCGCCATCACCCACCGTATCACGCATGGAAGCAACACCGAGGATAGCGCCAAGAACCGGGCCAATGCAGGGTGTCCAGCCAAAGGCAAAGGCAAGGCCCATGACATAGGCGCCAGACAGCGTCGCCGGTTTGCCGCCGCCCTGAAAACGCGCCTCACGCGACAGAATACCGATGCGGAACACGCCAAGGAAGTTCAGGCCCATGATGATGATGATCAAGCCGCCGATCTTTGCCAGAATATCGAGGTTCTGGCGAAGCAGCATGCCAATGCTGGAGGCTGCCGCACCAAGGCCGATAAACACAGTAGAAAAACCAAGCGTGAAGAAAAGCGCCGATAGCAGCACCGCCCATTTGACACGCGGTTCCGCCTGCACATTCTCCGACTTGAACTGCTCAACCGACACACCCGCCATGTAACAGAGGTACGGCGGAACCAGCGGCAATACACAGGGCGAAAGAAAAGACAGGGCACCGGCAAACAATGCACTGAACAGGGAAATTTCGGCGATGGACACGTGTAACTCCGTATTTTTCAAGGAGTTTTAATCTTTGCATCACTGCTTCGCCAATCACCTTTTAGGGGGTGAGACAAAAAAACGCGGAATAGTGCAATAAAGTTGTTTTTGAGGGTTGACCCGAACCGAGGCCGTAAATATGTTCCGCCCACTTCCGCAGGGCAGACGAACTGCAAGGGAGAGCATAGCTCAGCCGGTAGAGCAACTGACTTTTAATCAGTAGGTCCAGGGTTCGAATCCCTGTGCTCTCACCACTTCTCTCAACGAAGTGGTTGATATCAAATCAAGTCTATAAACCACAACAATCCCCACATACCGCGCAATAAGCCTTTTCGGCTTTACAGGCCCTACCCGCCTTGGGTCACCATTCGCGCTCTGGCACGTTCCACCAAAACGCAATCATGACAAACGAATCACCCGCGACCTGCTGCTGTGATTCTGCTCGACGATTCTCATTGGCATCGCTTCTGTCTCACGGAGGCGTAGGATTAAATCGTGTCGCGTGATATAATGGCGTCAGAAACGAAAGTGACGATCATGCGCACAACTCAATCTCTCAGCATAACCCTGCCCATCGAGATGGCTGAAATGGTCAAAGCAAAAGTTGCTTCCGGTGAATACGCCACCGAAAGCGAAGTCATTCGTGATGGCCTGCGTACACTTGCCGCGCGAGACGCTGCGGTAGAGCGCTGGCTACGTGACGAGGTTGCTCCAGCTTATGACGCGCACAAAACTGATCCCACCCGTGCCGTTTCACTGAATGAAGGAATGGCGAACGTCCGTGCCCGCATCGCCAAGGGCGAAGGCCGCGATTAAATGAAATATCACACTGTGCGCCTATCGCCGGAGGCGCAGACCGACATTGTGCAGATACATGCCTATATCGTTGAGAAGTCTGGCTCACCCGTCACCGCCGACCGCTACATTGACCGCATCAGCGGTTTTCTGAGTTCGTTAAACGTATTCCCCGAACGCGGCACGGTCCGCGATGACGTTCGCTCCGGATTACGTATTATCGGATTTGAACGCAGCGCCAGTGTGGCGTTCATTGTCGAGGAAGACGGTGTGGTGGTTTTGCGCATTCTTGCCAAGGGCCAAGAATTTGGCGACGCAAACGCTGAATGAGTTCCTCACTCATTTGGATCGACACGAAAAGGTAAAGCAGAAAACAACTCTAGGGTTGTCGTATTCGCTTGCTGATTGCAAATCCACAAACTACTAGACCTGAAAATCGCGATATGATTCGATAACAACCGCTTGCGTATTTTCAGAGGCATTTGAGATGAAGTTTGTTTTTCCGATACTGGTTGGCGCTTTGGCTCTTTCGCTGCAGGGATGTTCAGCGAAAGACAGTACGCTTACGGTGGTGATGTTGCACACGGATGCCAAGGGCAAACTTGCATCAACGACAATCGCCAAATCTTCAGGTGACATGGACAAAGACGCCTATGCGGTCAATTTGGCAAAAAACTATTTCAAATCAAAGGTTCCGCAACCTCAAGCTTCGCACACATACAGACAGCCCGTCGAAATTAGTGAAGTAAGACCACTGATCACTACCAAAGAAAAGAGCGCGGCAGATACCAAGGAAAAAACCAAGAGTGCGTCCGGCACAAAATAATGCTTCCGCTGGATACATATTCTTCAGAAAGCCTTTGAGATGAAATTCCGTTTTCCAGTCGTTGTTGGCGCATTGGCGCTTTTGCTTCAGGCCTGAACGACCGTCCATTCCGATACCGTTTATGTGACGATCAAGACGGATGCGCGGGGTAATATTTCGTCGACGCAACTCAGCAGTGTCACCGGGGATCGTAAGAAAGATGGTATGGCGCTTCATCTGGCGCTGCTGGCATTTTATCACAAGATACCGAACCCGAGAGCCAATCAGACATACCGCCAGCCAGTCAAGTTTGATTACACCAAATCGAACGCAGCAAAGGCAGCCGCGGCTGCAGCAAAGACAACGAAGACGACCCAGACCACGAGATAAGCTGGCCGCCGACGGGTTACCCTGCCGCGGAAACGGCGCAGCTGGCGACCGACTTCTATCCAGAAATCAGGTCGCCCTTCTGCCAGCCTTTGACACCCCAATTGCGGATGCGCATGCGGCGAGCGAAAAAGCCGACCAGAAAAGGTGTCAGCACAAAACTGGCAACGACGACGGCGGGGATCAGGTATTTGGCGTGTTCCGCCAATGCCGGGATAGACAGCGTGGTGACAACACCGACACCAAACAGCATCGCATTGACCATCAATCCGCACATGATCTTCAGCCACGTGTCGGTACTTATTCGGTCGGTGGAAATTGCGTGTTTAGAAAACATGTCTTCCTCCCTTGCTATATCAGTAAAAGCAAATGAAGGTGTTTGGTTCCGAGAAATGGCGGATGGAGCGTACCGCCCCACCCGCCATCTGACGGTCCCTATGGCATGATCATCAACCGGATGGCATAGGCCACCACCGTCAGCGCCAGCACGCTGGCCAGCCATATCGCCGCAAACCACAGCAGGCGCTTGGGCAAACGTTCTTGAGGTGCTGGGTCAGCCATTAGTGATAGCCCTCTTCCGGATCGATCTTGCCGCGAAATACCCAATAGGCATAACCGGTATAGGCAAGAATGGTGGGGATCAGCACCAGCGCGCCAACCAGCAGGAAGGCAAGCGAACTTTCAGGTGCCGCCGCTTCCCAGATGGTGAGCGAACCCGGCACAATATAGGGGTAAAAGCTGATGCCGATGCCTGCAAAACTGAGGACGAACAGTCCCAGTGCCGCCAGAAACGGTTGCAGGTGTTTGTCGTGCGTCAGGCCATGCCACAGCGCCAATGCGCAGATGGCAACCAGCAATGGCACCAGTGCCGAGAAAAACGCCGTTGGCCAACCGAACCAGCGATCAAAGTAAACGCGGTCGATAAACGGTGTCCACAGGCTGACAGTGCCGATCAAAAGCAGCGTACCGACACCCGCGACCATGGAGAGTTTGCGGCACCGGGCCTGCAAATCACCTGTGGTTTTCAGGTTGAGCCACGTGGCGCCCAACAATGCGTAACCGACGACCACCGCTAGGCCGGTAACGATGCTGAATGGTGTCAGCCAGTCCCACCAGCCACCGGCATAGGCGCGGTCCACCACCTTGATACCCTGCACTAGCGCGCCAAGCGCCACGCCCTGCATGAAGGCCGCAACGGTGGAGCCGACAAAGAAACCTCCGTCCCACCAGATGCTGCCGCGTTTGGTGCGCCAACGAAATTCAAACGCCACACCGCGAAAGATCAGCCCGAGCAGCATCAGAATAATCGGCATATAGAGGGCTGGCAGCACAGTGGCATAGGCCAGCGGAAACACCGCCATCAGGCCACCGCCACCCAGCACCAGCCAGGTTTCATTACCGTCCCAAACAGGCGCAATGGAATTGGTCATCACGTCCCGGTCATGCCGGTTGGGGAACATCGGAAACAATATGCCAATGCCGAGGTCAAACCCATCAAGAATGACATAGGCCAACACGGCAAAGGCGATCAGCGCCGCCCAGATAAACGCAAGATCAAACATCATGGCGGCCTCCCGCATTAAGTTCATGAGCAATCGCCGGGGTAATTCCCGTTGCTCGTGATGGGGCGTGGTCCAGCTCATGGTCTTCATCCAGTACCGGCGTGCGGTACATCAGCCGCAGCAGGTAAAAGACCCCTGCCCCGAACACGATGAAATACACCACGATAAAGGCCATCAGCGACGCACCGACAGCGGGCGCATCGACCGGCGACAGGCTCTCAGATGTGCGCAACAGCCCGTAAACCGTATAGGGCTGACGGCCGACTTCGGTGGTAAACCAGCCTGCCAGCACCGCAATGAAACCCGATGGCCCCATGCAGATGGCGGCACGGTGCAACAACCGGCTTTCGTAAAGACAGCCTCGCCACCTGGCCAATAGCGACCAAAGGCCAACACCCAGCATCAACATGCCAAGCCCAACCATCACCCGGAAGGCCATGAAGGGAATAAGCGCCGGTGGCCGGTCCTCGGGAGCCCACTCTTTCAGGCCCTTGATTTCGCCATTGAGATCATGGGTGAGGATCAACGAGCCGAGCTTTGGAATTTCGACTGCATATCGGGTGACTTCGGCCTTATCATCGGGAATGCCGAACAGAATGAGCGGCGCGCCATTATGGCTTTCATAATGGCCTTCCATGGCGGCAATCTTTGCCGGCTGATGCTCCAGTGTGTTGATGCCATGCAGGTCACCAACGAAAATCTGCACCGGCGTCACCAGTGCCGCCATCCACATCGCCATGGAAAACATCACCCGCGCCTGTTTATTCGTGCGGTCTCGCAACAGATGGAACGCACCCACTGCGCCAACGCCGAAAGCCGTCGTCAGGAACGCGGCAAGCACGGTATGGGTGAGCCGATACGGAAAGGATGGGTTGAAAATGATCTTCCACCAGTCCTGTGGCAGAAACTGGCCGTTTTCACCAATGATGTGACCTTGCGGCGTATGCATCCAGCTATTGGCAGACAGGATCCAGGTGGCGGAAATCAAGGTACCCACGGCCACCATGGCGACGGCAAACATGTGCAGCCGATCACCGACACGTTTGCGCCCGAACAACGCAATACCAAGAAAACCTGCCTCCAGGAAAAAGGCGGTCAGCACTTCATATCCCATCAGCGGGCCAATCACCGGACCAGCCTTGTCGGAAAACACCGCCCAGTTGGTGCCGAACTGGTAGCTCATGACGATGCCGGACACCACGCCCATGCCGAAGGTAATGGCAAAGATCGGTTTCCAGTATTCGAACAGCTTGAGATAAACGGGATCGCGCTTCCACAGCCACAACGCATTGAGAACGGCAAGATAACTCGCCGTGCCAATGGAAAACGCCGGAAACAGAAAGTGGAACGACACAGTAAAGGCAAACTGTATTCGTGCCAGAATCTCGGCGCTGAAACCTTCAAACACTTTGATCTCCATCAATGAGTGAAATGGATCTCTGGTCTATTTGAAACAATAACCGAACGCGCTGTGATCAATTACCGCGCGGTAATCTGGCGCGCGTGGCATTGTGACGCTATGCGCCGGAAAGTACAGCTTAAAGATTTTAAACGTAAAAAGGCGCCAGCCAGAACGCGATGGCATTGATTTCCGGTGCGGGGCGGTTGCGTTGCCACGCTCAAGACTCAGCGCAATAGCAAAGCCACACCACACAACTTTAGAAAATAAAAATCGACGACAAACAACTACAAGGCGTCACTTCACCTCGCCCGGCTGTTGCTCGCGCAACGCATCATGACAAAGTTGTGTCAAAATATCATATTTATTACGGCGAAATCTTGACTCATACAGTCACATTTTATTATCCCACCTCCAACGCGCCATAACGCAGAATTTTCTGGAGGTTTTTCAAACATGTATCCGAACTTTAAAACGTCACGACACGTGGCGAAGGCTTCCGTGTGCCTGCTTGTTACCGTTGGTGGTATCGTCTCCATTTCACCTGTCATGGCGCAGGACACAACTCTTGCACCAGCCAACGCGACGGTTCTTGATGACATCATTGTCAAGCTACCCAACTGGCTGCGCTTCGGTGGCAAAGGCAAATCGGATACGGGCACGACGACCCTTGAAGGCGCATTGATCTCCAATAAGGTGACAGGATTGGGCGATGCCAACTCGATCCTGCGCAACCTGCCCCATGTCCAGTATCAGAACGATTCCGACAATGATGCCGGTGTCGATGGTCAGGACATGATCAACCTGCGTCCGCAGGAGTTGTCGATCTCTGGCGCCAAGGTCTATGAAAACAACTTCATTCTCAACGGCATTGGCATTAACACTGTCACGGGATCGCAGGAGTCATTCGTTAGTGATCTCCCAAGCTATGAAATGACACCCAATATTTATGCGGTGTTTGGCCTTCATTCCCAGACGATGTTCGTCCCGTCTGACTTTCTGGATGAGGTAAACGTCCTCGATAGCAACGTCTCGGCGCGCTACGGTCAGTTCCAGGGCGGCGTGGTTGAATATACACTGGCAAAACCCAAAACAGACAAGGTCACCGGTTCGGTCAGTTATGGTTTTGAAAGCGACAGCACAACAAGCTACGTGTTGGGCACAAAAGACGGGCTTAATCCACAAAACAACCCGCCACCCGATTTTTATCGTTATAAAACATCAGCCACCGTCAATGTGCCGATAACAGACAATTGGGCGGTGATTGGTCAATACAGCCGCTCTGCCGCCGATACGAGCAAAGTCAAGGATTACCGCTTGTATGGTTACACTGCGGAGGACGTGTCAGAAAATAACTTCTACCGTCTTGCCAGCCGCCACGACACCGACTTTGGTGTGTTTACACTGGATGGCTCCTACACTGATTATGAGCAAGAGTGGGACGCATATGCCTTTCGTGGCGCACAAATCTATGCGCAGACCAAAAGCTTTACCACGCAACTGCGCTGGGAAAACGATCTCGATGCCATCGTCTTCGAGCCACTGGGCATTGAGAATGTCAAAATCGACGCGAAGAGCTACTTCAACAGATCCCGCACCATAAATGATGGCGGTGACAACAATTTTTATGTCCGAACCGTTTGGGCGAGATCAGGCGTCAACAACAATGATCCCACGACATGGTTCAACTCCACCGACCCTAACCTGCTGTCATGGTGCCAGACACCATTGGCCGCCGAGTTAACAGGAACCGCTCAGGTTTGCCGTGAGGGTGGCTTTGGTAACAAGGCGCAAGGACAGGAAGAAAAAGGGTTCAAGGCAGATATCGACGGTGATTTTCTGGCCGGCACGTTCTCGACAGGTTTTGATTACCGCAGAATAGACGCTTACCGGAAGGCAGAGGAATACACGCAGTATTCAAACAACGTTACGCGGCTCAATCTCGCCCCAACTTTGTCATTCACATGCCCGGTGGGTGACACGGCCTGCACGTATGAGCAATATACACGTATCAAAACGGTGTCGCCTGCCTACCACAACAAAGCAGCGATCAACGCGTTTGATGGCTATGCTGAAGTCGATCAGACATGGGACTGGCTGAATGTGCGCGCCGGTGTGCATGTCAGTTATGAAGACTATTTCGGAAATCTAAACTTCGCGCCACGTGTGAGCGCGACCGTATCACCGACTGAAGATCTGTCGATCACCGGCGGCTTCAACCGTTATTACAACGCCAATTCCCTTTATTACGCCATTCGCGACGGCATACCGCAGGCGCAAGCCTATTCCCGTTCACACAACGCCACGACAGGCCTCGTGAATAATTGGGGTAACCCCACTGCTGTCGGACGCCTTTATTCGTTCAAAGGCGCATATCTCGATACGCCTTACAATGATGAATTTACTGCGGCGGTAAAATGGAATGACCCCTGGCTCGATGGTGATCTGCGTGTGCGTTATGTCTACCGTCAGGGCAAGGACCAATACCAAAAGTCTTCGGCATCCACCACCTTGAATTCAGTACTGACCAACGAGGGTGAATCCTCATACCACTCCGCGAGCATTGAATATGGCAAGACATGGGCGCTTCAAAACGCCAATATGGAAACCGTACGCCTGTCCGGAAGTTTGACCTGGGCCAAGAGCAGAACAACCGCAAACGGTTACTTCGACGATCCGACCGACACGCGCATCTGGTACAACAACCAGTCCTATTCGCTGGGCGACTTCGCGGTCGCACAGGGCAATAAGGACATTCCCATCAGAACGTCGCTTGACCTTGTTACCACCTGGTTTGACGACAGATTTACCTTCGGCGTCTCGGGCAACATGAATCTCCCCTATGACGGCGTTCGCAATACCGAAACGTTCTGCACGCCATCCATCAGTGCTACAGCTACCTGCAAATTGCCGGCGGGTTCTGAAGGTTTGGGCATGTCGCATGACATTTATGAGGATTTCCGCTTCCGAACAGCCGTAACGGTAGATTTGAACGCAAATTACCGCGCCTTCGAATCCAAGTATGGTTCGCTTGATCTGGAAATGAAGGTGCAGAACGCCTTCAACGAAACCGGCAATCGCACCGCGACACCCGCCCAGCCATGGATCCCAGGCCGCATGGTATGGCTAGGTGCAAAGGCAACCTTCTAATGTCGACGCATCTTAGAATGCTCTATGTCTTTTGTGCAATCGCTGCATCCGTCATCCTGGCAATCTCGTGCTACGAGGTTGCCAAGGGACGCAGGCTGGCAAATGAAGAACGGATGGCGGCGCTGCAAGAACGGGCCATTGAACAGCGCCGGCAAAATCTGCTGGTCGAGTTTCCAGTAAATCCAACCGAACACGACCTGTCGTTCCTCGCACAAGCCTACCGACAACCGGCGGAAAACTTTCCGCCGCTGTCGCTATTTTCAGGTATCAAAGCAGAAGAGCTGGCACCGCTGCCAATACCGCCCCGCCCGCAAGGCCAGCAACTGGCCAAGGCTCAGCTTGGCTTCAAGCTGTTCCGCGATCCTCAGCTTTCGCGCTCTGGCCAGATTTCCTGCCAGAACTGTCATAACAGGGAGCTTGGCTGGGGCGATGGCCTGCAAAGCTCCTTCGGCCATGACCGCGCCAAGGGAAAACGCAACGCCCCGCCATTGTTCAATGTCGGTTTGCGCTCAACTTTGTTCTGGGATGGCCGCGCAGAGACGCTGGAGGAACAGGCGCTGATGCCCATGACAGACCAACGCGAAATGGCAAACCACGACATTGCCTCTGCCGTACAGCGGATTGCCGCACGGCCGGATTATCAGGAAGCTTTTCAGGCGGTCTACAACGTAGCAACGCCAACAGCCGCAGAACTGACCGATGCCATCGCCACCTTCCAGCGCACGCTTGAGGAGCCGACACGGCTCGACCGTTTCCTGTCGGGTCAGTACCGCGCCTTCAATAATGAGCAGATTTGGGGCATGCATCTGTTCCGCACCAAGGGTGGTTGCGCCAACTGTCACAATGGTCCGCTGCTGACCGACAACAAGTTTCACAATCTTGGGCTTTCGTTGCTGGGCCGTCCGCGTGAGGACGTTGGACGATATGCCATTACCAACCAGTTGCTCGATGTGGGCCGGTTCAGAACCCCCAGCATTCGCCACGTCTCGCAAACAGCCCCTTACATGCACAACGGCATCATCAGGGATTTGCGGCGCGTCGTGCGTTTCTATGAAGTGGGTGGCGGCAGAACGCGGCCACGCAACGAGCGGGAACGCGCCAATCCCTTCATGCCCTATGCCGGCATGACATCGCCGTTCCTCAAGCCATTTTCACTGACGGTAAGAGAACGCGAAGCGCTGATTGCATTTCTTGAGGCGATCTGAACCATGTTTCAACAACCGGTTGGGGCCTGACATTTGGCCCCACTTAGCGTGAGCGGGACACATGCTGCCAACGCGTAACCATGCGTTCCAACGCCATTAAGGCGTCATAGACAAATATCGCGAGCAAACCAACCAACAGCCCGCCTTGCAAAATAAACGCCATATTGCTGGATTGCAGACCAGCAATAATCACCTCGCCGAGCGTTTTCGCGGCAACCGTCGAGCCGATCGTTGCCGTCGCCAGACTGATGACAACCGATATGCGCACGCCTGACAGGATGACCGGCAAGGCCAGTGGCAATTCCACGCTCACAAGGCTTTGCCAAGGCGTCATGCCAGTGCCACGTGCCGCTTCTTTCGTCACATCAGGCACATTGGCAAGCCCAGTCAGCGTGCTCTCGAAAATCGGCAACAGCGCATAAAGAAACAACGCCACAAGCGTCGGTGTTTCACCAAAACCCAGCATCGGCACCGCAAGCGCCAGCACGGCAACAGGGGGGAATGTTTGCCCGGTATTCACCACCAGACGCGACAAGGGCAGAAACTCCCGGCAGGATGGCCGTGTCACGATGATCGCCAGCGTTATCGCCAGCAGACTCGCCAGCACCGTGGCAATCAGCACCGTGCGCAGATGTTGTCCGGTCAACACCAGCAAGTCGGCCTGGGTATAGATGGCAGGCGCATTGGCTGGCGCCAGCGGCCGGAAAACCGGTTCAAACCAATGTGGCTGCACGAGAAATGCCACCAGAAGCACAAGACCAAACACCCGCAATGCGTGCGCCAGCCACTGCGTTGGTATTTTTGCAGCCTTCATCTCGCTGGTCGCGGTCGTTGTTTGAATGGTCATGAGCTGCCCGCAGCCTGCTGGCAAAGTGCTGCCATGGTTACCTTGCCGAGCACCTGTCCCTCATCATTCGCAACAGGGGCTTCCTGCCGTCCCGTCCAGACAAGATTTGACAGGGCTTCGCGCTGACTGAGTGCTGCAGGGATCGGCTCGCCCCCGGCAGTACCCTGCTCTATTGCCTCAGACACCGGCCGTAATGCCAGCAACCGGAAAGGCCGCTCCTCCGGTCCGATCATTGCCGCGACAAACTCTGTTGCCGGCTTGTGCACCAACTCCGCCGGTGTGCCGTATTGGACGAGAACGCCCTTGTCCATAACAGCAATATGGTCGGCAATGGCAAAAGCCTCATCCATATCGTGGGTCACTAGAATGATGGTCGTGCCCAACAGCGCCTTGATATCAAGAAGGTCGCGCCGGGCTCTGGTGCGGATAACCGGATCCAGCGCGCCAAAGGGTTCGTCCATCAACAACAGTTCAGGCTCGGCCGCCAGCGCCCGCGCCACGCCAATGCGCTGCTGCTGGCCGCCGGACAATTCATGCGGAAACCGTTTGGCAAACACATCTGGCTCAAGCTGGAAAAGCTCCAGCAATTCACGCACCCGCGCATCGATCCGTGCCTTGTCCCAGCCCAGCAACTGCGGCACCGTGGCAATGTTTTGCGCAACGCTACGGTGCGGAAACAGGCCGTAACCCTGAATGGCGTAACCGATGCTGCGGCGCAGTTCGTGCCCGGCAATGGATTTATTGTCGCGTCCATTGATCCGCACACTGCCGGAGGTTGGCTCGATCAGCCGGTTGATCATCCGCAGCAAGGTCGTCTTACCGGAGCCCGAGGAGCCCACGATAACCGTCACGCTATGCGCTTTGACGGTAAGGGACACATCATTGACGGCAACCGCACCTTCAAAACGTTTGGTCAGATGGTCGATCTCGATCATGCTGTGGCACTCCCGCCTTCTTTTCTGGCAGACAATTCAATCAAGGCGTCAAAAATGATGGCACCGGCAAAGGCCAGTGCCACCGTGGGTATCGCGCCCAGCAGCACCAGATCCATGGCCATCTGCCCGACACCCTGAAAAACAAACACTCCAAAACCGCCGCCGCCAATGAGCGCGGCAATCGTTGCCATGCCGATATTCTGAACCAGGACGATGCGAATTCCTGTGAGGATGACCGGCGCGGCAAGCGGCATTTCAACGCCCAGCAGACGTTGGCCTCTCGTCATGCCAACACCCTTCGCTGCCTCGGTGATGGATTGCGGCACCCCCGCAAGGCCCGCCACCGTGTTGGCAACAACCGGCAGAAGGGAGTAGAGAAACAGCGCCACAAAGGCCGGAGCTGCACCGATACCGGCAATACCAAGCGCAGACGCGCCGGGCACATTGACCGCAATCCAGCCAAGCGGCGCGATTAGAATGGCAAACAGTGCAATCGACGGAATGGTCTGGATCATGTTCAGCGTGTTGAGAACAGCACTGCGCAGCGCCGTTACCCTGTGCGCCACAATGCCCAGCGGCAACCCAACCACGATTGCCGCCGCCGGTGATCCGACCGCCAGCGTGATGTGACGCGCACCTTCGCGCCAGAAAACATCGGCACGATTGGCGTATTCCTTCATGATCGAAAGATTGTCCCACACGCCGGTCATCAGCACGGCTGCAGCACCGGCAAAACCGAGAACCAGCAGCACGATGCGAAACAGCGGATGTGGGCGAAGCCGTGTTACACAGTCGGCAGTGGCCAGCAGCAGTGCTGCCAGCAGCACCCACACGCCAGACCCCGGCGAGACACGGGCATAGCTGTTGCCTTCCGGCATCACGAAACTGGCAGCCATGCCGGCAGCAACAACCAACAATGCCAGTGTCACGGCAACAAGCCCAAGCCGCAGCGCAGCCGATATTCTGATGGACATGGCAAGCGCTGTCACCACCAGAAGACAGGCCAGTGCCGTCATCAAAGACACAGGCAGCGATTGGAAAATCGACAGCGCCTCACCCGCCACAATGCGGTTTGGCCGCAGGATGACGAATGGCAGGCCGAAGGCACCGGCAACCAGCATAAGCGCAATGACGATGCCGGGCTTGTCAGGTTTTACCCCGACAAACCCGGTCTTCTCAGGATTAATGACGGCCAAGTCGCGTCGGCTCCGCTTATTTCAGGAACCCATTTTTGGTCAGGAAGTCCGTGGCCACTGCCTTGGCAGGTTCACCGCCCACCTGCACTCGTCCGTTCAGTTCCTGCAAGGTTGCGGCATCAAGCTTACCGAATACCGGCTTCAGCAGTTCGGCAATCTGCGGGTTCTTGTCGAGGATGTCTTTGCGGATAACCGGCGCTGGCTGGTAAACCGGCTGAACGGATTTGTCGTCCTCCAACAGCACCAGACCAGAGGCCGCAATGCCGCCATCCGTGCCATAAACCATCGCTGCATTGGCATTGTTGGTCTGGTTGGCTGCAGCTGCAATGGTTGCCGCCGTATCACCACCCGACAGCGTAATCAGCTGGTCAGGCTTCAGCGTAAAACCATAGGCTGTCTGGAAGGCAGGCAGCGCCGCAGCGGAATTGACGAACTCGGAGGATGCCGCCAGCACGACCTGACCACCACCGGCAATGTATTTGCCAAAGTCGCTGAAGGTGATGATCTTTTCGCTGTTGGCCAGGTCCTTGCGGATGGCAACACCCCAGGTGTTGTTGGCGCTGGATGGCGTCAGCCAGACCAGCTTGTTGGCTTCCAGATCAAGCTTGGCAGCCTCTTCATAGGCTTTGGCCGCGTCTTTCCAGATCGGGTCCTCGGCGCGGTTGAAGAAATAGGCCGCATTGCCCGTGTATTCCGGGTAAATATCGATCGCGCCAGTCACCAGCGCCTCACGCACAACTGGCGTCGCGCCAAGCTGCAATTTGTCGCTGACCTCAATGCCGTTATGGCTCAGGACCGACAGGATGATATTTCCCAACACGCCACCTTCGGTGTCGATCTTTGAGGATACAACGACTTGGGAAAACGCTGGCGCAACTGGCAGCGAAACGGCAAGAGCAATGGCTACGATAAGGCTTTTCACAATTTGACTCCCCGGAATTGTGATTTCAAAAACGGCTGCGAACGGAACACAACCGTTTTTCACCAGCGCGTAAACAGCAAACCTGCCGTTACGGTTCCCTACCGTGCCACATTTTGTTTCGGCGAGACAACAACGCCCTTGCTAGTGCCACATCACCGGGCAGAGACACCTCTTCCAGGAGCGAGGCACGGTGGCATCAATCCCAACGGGGCGGCGTGCCGATGAAGGATTTGAGCGCATCCGTGAAAGCCCGGATTTTTGCCGACGGCACCTGAAGTGCCCGCAACAAATATATGCCGGAAGGATTTTCGTTCCAGGGCTCTCCTGAAAATGCTTCTGCCGAAAGCGGAAGTCGTATGAGATCGCCCGATTTGACAGAAGGCCCTGCCACCCAACTGGGCAACAGCGCAATGCCCATTCCCGTCAAGGCAGCGCCATTCAAGGCTTCAAAATCATCGCAGCGAAATACCACTTTGCCAGCCGCATCGCCTGCGGCACAGCCCAGCACACGAGACCATTCAAGCAGGTCGTTGCCATGTAATTTGTCGAGCAGGCGGTGGGTACGCAGGTCAGCAACTGTGCTCGGTACGCCGTGTTTTTCCAGATAGTCCGCACTTGCCACCAGAATTCGTGTCAGCGGCGCAAGCCGCATGGCAATAAGCGAACTGTCCTGCAACTCCCCCATCCTGATAACCAGATCCAGCCGCTCGGCAACGGGATCGGCAAGCCGTTCGGTAAGGTCGAGTTTCACATGCAAGTTTGGGTGTTGTTGCGCCAGCGACGCCATCACAGGGATGACATACCGTTTTCCGAATGTCGGAAAACAGGCAACACGCAGGGTGCCCGTCACTTCGCTATCGAAGGCGGCGACCTCGGCATGGGTATCGGCCAAATCCTCAAGCAGCCGTTGTGCGCGGTCAAATAAATGCTGCCCGGCATCTGTCAGCCCCAGCGCCCGGGTGGATCGCACCAGAAGCGTCACCCCAAGATCCTGCTCCAGCGCATCGATCTGCCGTACCACCGCAGAGGGTGTGACGGCACGCCGGCGCGACGCTGCAGAAAAACTGCCTGTGCGCACCACATCGACATAGACGGCAAGATGTTCCGCGAACCTTGGATCTTTCATGTCTGCCCCGTTACCCGTTTGACCCCGTCATCTTTGCTTACAGCGCAAAACTGTTTCGAGCATTCAGTTCGTTATCATTTGCGGGCATCCGGAGCACATTCCTTCTCGTCAACGGGCAATCAACGCTCACTTAACAGAAGGAATGACAACATGGTCAAGGTTCTCGATACCATTCTCTCGCAATCGGCATATTCTGCAGAAATCGACGTCCCCTTTGAAAAGATCGACATTGCTGACTGGCTGTTCACGCTGCCGGAAGCCGAATATCTGCGCTGCTGTGCACCAGACCACATCGCCGCCGGCATCACATGGACAGACGACGGACGCCGCATGTCGATCAATGTCGAGCAGATCGGCACCGGCCTGGTTGTCCAGCACTATGTGGCAGAGGTCGCAGAACCCGCCTATTGCCGCATGAATTCCATCTCGGATGTGTTCACCGCCAGCGGTCGCACGCAGGTCAACGTGGTCTGGGAACTGATTGCCGAAAAGGTCAGCGAAAACCGCACTCGCTACACAAATCGTGTCACCGCCCATCCAACCGATGCTTTCATGACATTCATTGAAAGCCACGGCGTCAGCTATGAAGACGCCGCCGCTGCACGCCAGGCTGCAGGTGGCGACCATAACAGCCGTGAGACACCCCTTTTCGCTGCCAGCATCGCACGTCGGGCACTGGCAGCCGTAGCACAGGCAAACTAAGGGACAGAATGATGAAAGCCGTCCTGTTTGACGACTTCGGAGGTGCGGATGTTCTGCACCTCGGTGATGCTCCACGGCCTGAAATCCGCCCAGACGATCTGCTGGTCAAAGTCATGGCAGCCGGCGTCAATCGCGCCGACATCCTCCAGCGCGAAGGCGTCTATGGTACCCGGTGTTATGGCGACAGCACCTTGTTGGGTCTGGAGATCGCTGGCGAGGTTTTGGCCACGGGCAGCGCCGTGCAAGGTTTCGCCGTCGGTGACCGTGTCATGGGCATTGTCGGCGGCGGCGCCTATGCGCAATATGCCCGCCTCGACAGCGGTATGGCCGCCAAAATCCCTGACGGACTGTCGTTTACGCAGGCGGCCGCTATTATGGAAAGCTTCGTGACCGGCTGGGAAGCTGTTGGCCACCTCGGTCGTGTCGACACAGCCGAAACCGTGCTCATCCATGCCGCAGCCGGAGGTATCGGCTCTGCTACGGTTCAATTGGCAAAAGCGTCAGGGGTACATGTTCTAGCAACCGCCGCCTCTGCCAACATAGACAATGTCCTGTCTATCGGTGCCGACGCGGTGTTTGACTACCGACGCTCCGATTTCGAGGCAGATGTCATTGATGCAACCGCGTCGCATGGCGTTGATCTGATTGTCGATTTCGTGGGCGGTGCCTACCTTGCCCGCAACATCCGCGGTCTTGCGCCGGGCGGCCGCCTTGTTCAGGTTGGGTTGCTCGGCCGCGAAGACAATGCCATCATCCCGCTGGACGTCGTCTTGCACAACCACTTGCAGCTTATCGGCACGGTCATGAAGTCACGGTCCCGGACAGAAAAACGGCAGATGGTCGCTCGTTTCAGGGACAAGGTCCTGCCTTTGCTCGGCAAGTCCGTGCACCCGGTTATCGGCGCCGTATATCCTTTCACGCAGGTGGCAGATGCACACCGGCGCATGGAAACCGGCGGCTTGTTCGGCAAGGTCGTGCTGGAAGGTTTCCACCCCTGACACATTCAACGTCCCATTCCGCCACTGACGAAATGACCGACGCCGACGGATGGAAACCTGGATGGTTGCGATCAGACTTGTGAGAGGTCCGCTTCCACGACGCAGATAACACCACTTTCTTCGTAGGAGATCTGCGCGTAGCCCTTCAGTTCGGCTGTCAACAACCGCTCCACCAGTGTCGAGCCAAACCCTTTGCGGGTTGGTGTTACCACCTCGGGGCCGCCCTCTTCCCGCCATTGCAGTCGCAGATGCGAGCTTGAACGGTCATAGTCCCAACTGACGGTAATATGACCTGTGGATACCGAAAGCGCACCATATTTGGCGGCATTGGTGGCAAGCTCATGCAGGGCCAGCGACAACGAGACGACGGCCTTGGGTGGCAATGGCACGGCGGGCCCGCTGACGGTAAATGTCTCCACCGCATAAGGCGCCATTGCCTGCATCACCACGGATTTGAGATCGGCATATTGCCAGTCGCCGTGCAGCAGCAGGTCCTGCGCGCGGCTGAGCGATGACAGACGGTTGGTAAAGGCCTCCACATCCTCTCGGTTTGCCGTGTCGCGCCCCATGGTCTGGCGGGCAATTGCCGTGACGGTCGCCAGCACATTTTTCACGCGGTGGTGCAACTCTCCCACCAGAATGGCCTGCAGCCGCTCCGCCTCCTTGCGGGTCGAGATATCATGCGTAACCTTTGACGCGCCGATCACATGTCCCAAGGGGTCGAGAATGGGAGAAACACTCAGCAACACGTCAACCAGCGTGCCATCCTTGCGAAGGCGCTTTGTCTCATAGGGTTCGACAATACGCCCCGCCTTGATCTGCCGCAGGATCGACGGCTCTTCTTCCTTGCGATCGTCGGGCACCAGCATCAACACCGAATGGCCAACCGCTTCGTCCTCGTAATAGCCATACAGCCGCTGCGCCGCCGCGTTCCAGCTGGTGATTGTCATGTCGAGATCAATGCCAAGGATTGCGTCATTGGAAGAACCAATGATCGAGGCCAGATGTTTTTCAATCTCCTGAGCACGCTTGCGTTCAGTAATATCGACCACGATGGCCACCGTTTGCTCTATCTCGCCATCTTCATCCCGGATGGCAGAGACGGAATTGGCAACCCAGATCAGGCTGCCATCAGGACGCAGGTAACGTTTTTCAATATCGAAACTTTCACCGGTTTCGATCAGTCTTTGAAACAGTGCGACATTGGCTGGCAGGTCCCCGGCAAAGGTCACGTCCTGCATCTGCGTACCAATCAGCTCATCAGCCGTTCGACCGACAATCTCGCAGTAGCGCTGGTTGACGTCGGTCAGCTTTCCCGTGAGATCGCTCAGCGCGATGCCGGCTGCTGATTGTGAAAATATCGCCCGGAAGCGCTCTTCACTTTCACGCATCGCAGCATCGGTCTTAACCCGCTCCGTGGTTTCGTTGACGATGCAGAAAACGCCAACAACATTTCTGTCCAGATCCCGCACCGGTGAATAGGAAATGTCGAAATACACGGTTTCGGGAAAGCCATGCCGTTCGATGTAAAACGGCCGATCCCTGGCAGCGACCGTTTCGCCATGCTCAAGCACACGCTTCAGCAACGGCTCAAGGTCGTCCCACAGCTCGCTCCAGTATTCACGACCCGGCCGGCCAAAGGCATGCGGATGTTTGTCGCCGATGGTCGGCGCATAAACGTCATTGTAAAGGGCAACGAATTCTGGCCCCCAGAACATCACGATCTGCGCCTGGGAGGGCACCATGATGTCTATGGCGGCATGCAGACAGGCTGGCCATTCGGACCTTGGACCAAGCGGTGTCGAACGCCAGTCTACAGTGTCCAGCAGGGTGGCAACAGGAACGGTATTCGTTGCCTCTCCTTGCCCAGCCAGACTTCCATCCCCCATTCGGTGCATCGTCGCAAGGCTCACGCAGCTACTGTTACAGTGTCATTAACATGACAGCACTTCCAGCCTTCGACAAGGTGGTGCTTGAGAGCGGATGAAATCGTTAAAATAAGGTCGTGATGTGACAGTCAGCACAACAAAAAACCAGGTCATCAACTGACAACCTGGTAACAACACAACATGGACAAGGAAAAACCTTGTTCCCTCACAAGGTTGGCTTAGACGCGTCAGAACCGGCGATCTGGTCCATCAGATGGAACAGCGCTTCCTCGATATTGGCGTCGACACCAAGATCGATATGCGACACCGCACGCACCGTACGATCTATGAGATCGAGACGAATCCGTTCGTTGCCGCTGTACAAGGTAGCGCGGTCGTAAAGCACGTCCTTCAAAGTGTCGCTGTACGAAAATGTCATGCGGCTGCCCTCCTTTTGCAGACGGGAGCACATAGTAACTCTCGGTCGTCACCGCCTACGAAATCGGTTGGAAACGATGGCGCGGAGTTTACGCTTATTGTGTCCTATGTCTATGTGATATTAGGGGTTAGGCGAACTGCGGCCTATTGTATTGCCCGCAACCATTTGTTTTATCGATCAATTTTTCCAACAGCACGATGAAATTTCTTCGATCACAATTACGTATTGTGCCGACTAATGGTGCTGACACCATTTTCCTGAAAATTATGTATCAGTCATATAACAATCATTAATGTCTTGCGCGCAAATTGCATGCTTATACGTGCGCAACCGAATCGACCTGCCGCAAACTGCGGGACGATAACTCAGTCATTTTCAGCGGATACAGGTGTGGCAGATGATTTCAGAAAGCGTTCTGGACGCAGCCTTGAAAGAGCTTTTTGATCTTTCGCCAGTACCATTTTCCATCTCCACGATTGATCACGATTCCCGTTACATCAAGGTGAACCCGGCCTATCTGCGGCTGGTTGGCCGCAGTTGGGAAGAGTTGAACGGCCAGTCACTGGGCAACGACCTGCCCTACCCGCTCGACGATCCTGCCCGTATGAAAAGACTGCATCTGCTCGACACGCAAGGGTTTTACGAGCTTGCCGAAGTGGACATGCTGCATTCCAGCGGCCGTGTCATTCCCGGATTGATCAGTGCACAGCGCCGCCGCATTGATGGCGAGAGTTTCGACATTGAAATCATTCTCGACAATTCCGAGCGCAAGGCTTATGAGCGCGCCATCATGGAAGCAGCTTTTGTGGATTCAATGACGGGGCTACAGAACCGCGCCTCGTTTGAAAGTTACCTGCGTCAGGCGTTGGCAACGCTTGAACCGGGCTGCCGGATCACGCTTGCCTACATCGATCTCAATCGCTTCAAGCAGGTCAATGACCAGCACGGCCACTCGATTGGTGACAAGCTGTTGCGTGTTATTGCCGATCGCCTGCGTGGCTGGACCAGCAAGGGCGACTTTATTGCCCGTCTCGGCGGTGACGAATTTGCAATCGTTTCAGTTATCCCGGCCGCATTCGAATTTTCCGCCTTGCGGTTTTTTGATCTCGGCACCCAGATCGCCCAGCACGTCACCATTGATGACAAGATGGTGCAGGTGGGTGCAGCCATCGGCATTGCCGAGGCCCAGGCCGGCATGACCTTCGACGTCCTTCTCGATCAGGCCGACAAGCTGATGTATGACGCCAAGTCCAGCGGTAAGATCGTGGACATCAGGTCCTCCCTCAATTCGATTGCAGCAAGCGAATTTGGTGCTTTGAATTACGCGGCACGTACGGGCTGAAAAAACCCCATGGCAAAGTCCGGTGCCTGCCTGCCATTGTCAGGGATCACGCCGCTTTGGCGCAACATCCATTCGATGATATCCCAGAACTCCGGCGGTACTTCGTGGCGTATCGTCTCGATGATGTGGGTGACCTGAGTGTAGGTGTATATGGCGCACAGTGTCAGCACCAGCAAGACCACCCACGGCCACAGCGGCTTGCGGCGGCGTACCGGCGGTGTCTCATTGCGTCGCATGTGGCTGCTGTCTTCCGTCACTCATATCTCCATGCGCTGCTGACATCTCGTCTTTCGGTGCGTGTCCGCATCGATAAAACACCCTGATATCTAGATAGCGGCAATTTTCCCGTCTTCAATTGGCAGAAAGCAACGAAATCCATTCAGTAACAGCGTCACGACGGCTCTGGTACAACTGCAAATGTAACATTACCAAGATTTCACTTTTACAACCCCGTGACCTGTGTAACTGCCATCCCTACATCAATGTAAGATAGAGCGAGCAAATTCCGGTCAATCTTCAAGAGCATTGATTTCAGGAATTCTTTTTTACAGGCGGACGCGATGAACAAGCGGGAAAATATCGACGACAAGACCAAGAGCGCCTCTACGCAGCCCAGCCTGCAGGAGATACTTGCGTCTACGGGCTCGAAACGTCGTAAAAGCCGCAAATACACCTACCTGTTTGGTGCTGCCATTATCATTGCGGCCGCAGGTGGTTATTATTATTTCTCCGCCTCCAGCGGCTCCACCTACACCTACACCACCACGGCGGCCAAGAAGGATGACCTGTCGGTCATCGTCACCTCCACCGGCTCGGTACAACCGACCGATCAGGTCGATATCTCAAGCGAATTGTCTGGTACTGTCCGCAAGGTCAACGTGACCTATAACAGCGAGGTTAAGGCCGGCGACGTGTTGCTGGAACTCGACACCAACAAATTGGAAGCCGACGTGCAAAGCGCCAGAGCCAAGCTGGCATCCGCCAAGGCCAGTGTGCTGAAAGCCAAGGCAGAACTGGGCTCGGCCGAGACATCGCTGAACCGTCTGAAAAACCTGGTGCAGAACCGCGTCTCTACCCAACAGGATCTGGATGCAGCCCAGTATAACTACAATTCTGCTGCAGCGACGCTGGAGGTCAATGAGGCCTCCGTGCTGTCTGCCGAAGCCGATCTGCGTCTGGCCGAGCTGAACCTGGGCAAAGGCAAGATCGTCGCGCCAATCAACGGCGTCATCCTGACGCGTGACGTTGACCCCGGTGCCACCGTTGCCTCGTCACTGAATGCCCCTGTTCTGTTCACCATGGCCGGCGACCTCCGGGAAATGGAATTGCAGGTGGCCGTCGACGAGGCAGATGTCGGCAAGGTCAGCAATGGTCAGCAGGCAACATTCAGCGTTGATGCCTACCCGGAAGAAAGTTTTCCGGCCGAAATCCAGACCGTGCGCTACGCCTCTGAAACCGTGGCCAATGTCGTGACCTATAAGGCCATCCTGACGGTTGATAACAGCAACCTGAAACTGCGCCCCGGCATGACAGCGACCGCCAATATTGTGGTGGAATCGATCAAGGACGCGCTGCTCATTCCAAACGCCGCGCTGCGTTACAGCCCGCCGCGACAGAATGCCTCTTCCGCTGGCGGTCTGATGAGCCTGTTTCGTCCGCCACGCATGGGGCGTGGTGGTGGCCGCGGTGGTGACAGCGCCAGTGCCGCGGCTGGCCAGCGCACCGTGTGGGTGCTGAAAAACGGCACGCCGGTCTCCGAGCGTGTGGAAACCGGATCGACAGACGGGCAGTTCACCGTGGTAAAATCCGGCAACATCCAACCGGATGATGAACTGATTACCGACGCCATTGCCCGCAGGAACTGAACGGAAGGTGCCAGACATGCAGACGGCTCCCCTCATAGAGTTTCGCAACGTGGTCAAGGAATACGGCATGGGCGAAGCGACCATCCGTGCTCTGGCCGGTGTCGACCTTGCCATTCACGAACATGAATTCGTGGCCATCATGGGTCCGTCCGGTTCCGGAAAATCCACCGCCATGAACATTATCGGCTGTCTCGACGTGGCGACATCGGGCGATTACCTGTTTCAGGGCATATCGACGTCAGGTTTTTCCGGTGGTCAATTGACGCTGCTGCGCCGTCATATGCTGGGCTTCGTGTTTCAGGGTTTCAATCTTCTGCCCCGAACCTCTGCGGTGGAAAATGTCGAACTGCCGCTGGTTTATCGTGGCACACCGGCCCATGAGCGCCGCCAGATGGCCATGCGCGCCCTGGAAAGGGTTGGCCTGAAGGGACGCGAAGGTCACACCACGCAGGAGCTATCCGGTGGCCAGCAACAGCGCGTTGCCATTGCCCGCGCCATTGTCACCAATCCCGCCGTTCTGCTGGCCGATGAGCCGACCGGCAATCTCGACACCAAGACCAGCGTTGAAATCATGGAACTGATTACGGAACTGAACCGTGAACAGGGCATCACCGTCATCATGGTCACCCATGAAGACGATATTGCCGCCTACGCCAAGCGTCTGCTGCGCTTCGTTGATGGCCATTTGGCGTCCGACAGCATCAACACCCATGGAGAGCCCGCCCGTGTTTCCTGAAACTATCAAACTGGCAATGCGCGCCATCAGCCGCAACCTGCTGCGCTCGTTCCTCACGGTTCTTGGCGTGGTAATCGGCGTGGCCGCAGTTATCGCCATGGTCACGGTTGGAAATGGCACAACGGCGCAGGTAAAATCCGAACTCTCAAGGCTGGGTACC
This sequence comes from Rhizobium sp. BIGb0125, assembly GCF_024810055.1. Lineage (NCBI taxonomy): Bacteria > Pseudomonadati > Pseudomonadota > Alphaproteobacteria > Hyphomicrobiales > Rhizobiaceae > Rhizobium > Rhizobium sp. BIGb0125. Next base: position 214,869 of record NZ_JANUDV010000003.1, on the reverse strand, counting down.
AACATGCTGTTTGTGCGCCCCGGCCAGTTTGGTCCTGGCCGCGCAAGTACAGAGGCGAAACGCTTTAACGACAATGACGTGCAAGCCATGCGTGACCAGATCAGCGGCCTGCGTGCCGTGGCACCGGTCAACCGCAGCACGGCAACCGCAATTTTTGGCGGCAAGAACCATTCCAGCAGTGCACTTGGCACCACAAACGACTACCTGATTGCGCAGGACTGGCCACTGTCACTGGGTCGTGACTTTAGCCCAGCCGAGGAACGTGGCGGCCAGATTGCCTGTATTCTTGGCGAGACCGTGCGCAAGGAACTGTTTGGCGACAGCAACCCGATTGGCCAGAGCGTGCGCGTCAGCAACATCTCCTGTCCGGTGGTGGGCGTTCTCGCCACCAAGGGCCAGTCTGGCATGGGCGATGATCAGGACGATACCATCCTGATGCCGCTGAAAATTCATCAACGCCGCATTGGCGGCACCAGCACCATATCCAGCATCATGGTATCGGCGCAGGATGGTGTGCAAACATCGAAAGTTCAGTCCGATCTGGAATCGCTGCTGCGGGAGAGACGCCGCATCGTCATTGGTCGCGAAGACGATTTTTCCGTCAATGACATGACGCAGATTGCCTCGGCCATGACTGGCACAACAACACTGCTGACCGGTCTCCTTGGCTCGGTCGCCGCCGTCAGCCTGTTGGTCGGCGGTATCGGCATCATGAATATCATGCTGGTATCGGTCACCGAACGCACCCGTGAAATCGGCATTCGTCTGGCGATCGGCGCTCTTGAAACGCAGGTTCTGCGACAATTTCTGGTGGAGGCCGTCATGCTGTCGGCCTTTGGCGGCATTGTTGGCATTCTGACAGGCCTCGGCCTCGCTTATGCGGTTGTCAGCTTCCTCAATGTGCCCTTTGTCGCAAGCCCGTCCATCATCTTCCTGGCCTTTGCGTTTTCAGCCGCTATCGGCGTGGTTTTCGGTTATTTCCCGGCCCGCCGCGCCGCAAGTCTTAGTCCGATCGAGGCACTGCGACACGAATAATGGAGCAAGTCGGCTTAATCCTGACTGTGTGACACAAGCTTATATGCGCAGTTCGGAATATTGCATGTCGCAGGCCTTCGTGCCACTACTGGAGCGAGTGCAATAAAGAATCGACTTTCATGACGCAGGCTTCGCAGAGCCACCTTGCCTATCTGGCCCTTGAAAAGCTCATTGTTACACTGGGTGTAGAACCCGGTGCTATCGTAAACGAAAGACAGCTTATCGAACTGACCGGTCACGGCAGAACGCCGGTGCGGGAGGCCATCCAGAGGCTGGCCTGGGAAAATCTCATTCGCGTGCGGCCGCGTGTTGGCCTGCAGATTACCCATATCAACCCCATGGACCGCAACAACATCCTTCAAGCGCGCTGTCAGCTTGAACCAATGGCGGTTGCCCTTGCTGCACAGAACATCTGTGAGCCGCTGCGCCGCGCACTGGAAGACTGTTCTGGCAAAATGGTGCAGTCCTCTGATAATGACGACATCCTCGCCTTTTACGAGGCCGACAAACATCTCGATGAAATTGTTGCCGAGGCCTGCCCCAACAATTTTATAGCCTCGTCGCTGTGGCCGCTGCAAACGCATTTCCGACGTATATGGTTTTCATCCGCCGATACCTCGGCACTTAAAACCGCAGTGCAAATGCATCTGGATATCATCAACGCCTTGTTGGATGGCAATCCAGAACGGGCCGAACAGGCAGATACAAAGCTGCTGTCGCATCACGCAACAACGTAAGTGGGTGGTTGAGTGGTTGAGGTGGTTGACGTCTGCTAGCGTCGTGTCGATGCCAAGCAGTGAGCAGTGAGCAGTGTGCAAGTACATAACCCCTCACCTGAAAAATCTATGACTTAGCAAGCTAAGACCATGATTTTTCTTCCTCTCCCACAAGGGTAGAGGTAGGGGCGCAAGCGGCTCCTTCGTGCACCATCTCGACAACAGGGCATTACATCGGAAGATCACATCAGTCTCAACTGGTTCTGACTTGCTGGATGGCGCGGCGCCCACCCATCTCTCCCCGTGTGGGAGGGAAAGCGATTTCAACATCTTGAAGCGCGCAAAGCCCTTAAGTGTTAGAAATTGCAACTGAGGGGTGAACCCGATGCCTTGGCTTTACGCGGAAACCTTTGCCCCAACCTCCCCTCATCTCTGTGCTCGTCACAGAGATCTATTGGAGCGCGTCCGCGCGACAAAAGAGTCTCTTCAGCCCAAGCACTTGGGCTGGCCTGGATTCTCGTGACGAGCACGGCAATGAGGGAGGTTTTGGTGACACGCGGGCATTCAAAATCGCAGGAATTGAAATGTCTACCCTATCCACCATCATCCTCGGACGTGACCCAAGGAGAGGTATGAGGGGAGTTTTTTGAGACCCCTGCGCCAACCATTGTCTCGGCGTCATCCTCGGGCCTGACCCGAGGATCCAATCACGCAAACCAAATTAGCGACGCTTGAGGAAGTGCGGGCGATATCAGGGACAGGCCCTGGTATGAAAATCGCTACCCGTTTTAATCCCGGGGCAACAATAAAATCAGGCGGTGGCCGCTTCGCGCTGCTTGGCAAGCTCGGCAAGGTCTGCTGCCTGCAGCTCAACCGATTCACCGCAACCGCATGCTGATGTCTGGTTGGGGTTACTGAAGATGAAGCCAGAGCGCATTTTTGTGACTTCGAAGTCCATCTGGGTGCCGAGAAGATAAAGCACGGCAGATGGCTGGATCCAGACCTTGGCACCTGCAGACTCGATCAGGTCATCCTTGGCGTCAGGTTCCTTGACCAGATCGATGGTGTATTCCATGCCGGCACAGCCACCTTTTTTGATACCGACGCGAACACCCAGCGCATCTGGTCCGGAATTGGCGACAATAGCCTTCACGCGGTTGGCGGCGGCCTCGGTCATAGTCATCACGGCAAAGCCCATTGGCTCATTCTCCTGTCGCATCGAACCTTCAAAAACACCAAAGCGTATTGTCTGGAAGCGACGCTATTAAAATACCACCGGGGTAAAGGCCCGATGTTTTCATACACTGAATTTAGCCCTAGCCCCCCTTGATATCAAGAGATGGCATTCGTCAAAAATGGGTGAGACTGTATCGCTACTCGTAAATCCCGCGAAACCAGCAACCTGATTTCGCAAGACTGGCATCAATCTAAACTGCCAGAACCCAGCGTGGCTTAGTACCAGCCAACGGCAACCTGGGCTTCTTCGGACATGCGGTCGGGTGTCCATGGGGGATCAAACGTCATCGACACCTCAACGCCGGATACACCTTCAACGGCGCCAACGGCATTTTCCACCCAGCCCGGCATTTCGCCAGCCACCGGGCAACCGGGCGCGGTCAACGTCATGACGATCTTGACCATGCGGTCGTCTTCGATATCAATCTTATAGACAAGGCCAAGCTCGAAAATATCTGCCGGAATTTCAGGGTCGTAAACCGTTTTCAGCGCAGCAATAACGTCATCGCTCAGACGCGCCAGCTCGGCCGGCGAGATGGACGAAGCGGATGAAGTTTCTACGATATCGACAGTCTTTTCGCTTGTTTCGGCACTCATAATCCTGATCCTCAGGCAAAGAAATTGCGCGCATATTCCAGCGCATCGGCCAGTGCATCAACCTCGGCCCGTGTATTGTAAAGACCGAAGGATGCCCTGCATGTGGACGTCACGCCGAACCTTTTCAAGAGCGGCATGGCGCAATGTGTTCCGGCCCGCACGGCAACGCCGCGCCGGTCAATGACCATGGAAACGTCATGGGCGTGAATACCGGCAAGCTCGAACGAGAATATACCACCCTTGCCGGGGGCATCGCCAATAATCCGCAAGGAGTTGATCGCCTGTAGGCGTTCCTTGGCGTAAGCGGCCAAATCTGCCTCATGCGCAGCAATGGCAGCGCGGCCGAGATTGTCCATGTAATCAAGCGCGTAACCAAGGCCAATTGCCTGCACGATAGGCGGTGTGCCAGCTTCAAAACGGTGCGGTGGATCATTGTAGGTGACCATGTCTTCCGACACATCAAGGATCATTTCACCGCCACCCATGAACGGGCGCATTTCTTTCAAACGGTCAGCCTTGCCGTAGAGAACGCCAATCCCCGACGGCCCATACAGCTTGTGACCGGTCATCACATACCAGTCGCAGTCAATGTCACGCACGTCGACGGGCATATGGACAGCGCCCTGAGAGCCATCCACCAGCACCGGAATGCCGCGCTCATGCGCAATACGGCAAATTTCCTTCACCGGTACCACGGTACCCAGCGCATTGGACATATGCGTGATGGCAACCAGTTTGGTGCGCTCGGTCAGGCTTTTTTCAAATGCCTCGATATGGAAGGCGCCCTCGTCATCAACGGGCACCCAGACCAGCTTGGCGCCCTGGCGTTCACGAATGAAATGCCAGGGAACGATGTTGGAGTGGTGCTCCATGATCGAAATGACGATCTCGTCACCCTCGCCGATCTTTGGCATGCCGTAACCGTAGGCAACCGTGTTGATCGCTTCGGTCGACGACTTGGTGAAGATGATTTCATCCACCGAACCGGCATTCAGAAAGCGGCGCACTTTTTCGCGCGACGCTTCATACGCATCGGTTGCGGCATTGGACAGGAAATGAAGGCCGCGATGGACATTGGCATATTCATTCGAATAGGCATGCGACACCGCGTCGATCACGACCTGTGGTTTTTGTGCGGACGCGCCGTTGTCGAGATAGACAAGCGGTTTGCCATAGACTTCGCGCGACAGGATTGGAAAATCCCGGCGCACGGCTTCAACGTCATAAGGGGCCACCACTGCGGCGCGTTCGCTATCAGGCATGATTTTCCAGCCAATTGGAAATGATGGTTTCCAACGCCTCTACCAGGTGTTCATCTTCCAGTTCTTCTACGATTTCAGCAACGAAAGCGTTGACGAGCATGGCACGTGCCTTTGCCCGAGGGACACCGCGCGCCATCAGGTAATAGAGATGGGTGTCGCTGATATCGGCAACCGTCGCGCCGTGACCGCACTGAACGTCGTCAGCAAAGATTTCAAGCTCCGGCTTTGCCGAAAACTCGCCATCGTCAGACATCAGCAGCGTGTTGCACGCCATCTTGGCATCGGTCTTCTGGGCGTCGGGAGCAACCCGGATCATGCCCTGGAAAATGCCCTTGGCACGGTCGAACACGACGTTGCGGAAAATTTCCGTCGAGGTCGTGTTCGGTACGTTATGGCCAAGAACCATGGTCACGTCGGTATGCGTTTCGCCGCCGAGCAGGTTAACGCCACGAACGATCAGATCGCTGCCTTCACCTTCAACATCGATGCGCAGTTCCTGGCGAACCAGCTTGCCACCGGCATTGATGAAGAACAGACGCAGCTTGACATCCGCACCCATGCGGATGCGCAACTGGCCAAGATGGGTGTCAGCCGCGCCCTGCTGCTGCAGCAGAACCCAGGTGACTTCCGCGCCGTCTTCGAGCGTGATGTCACTGATCGAGGACACGAATGCGCCGTCTTCCGTCGCGGCAAGGTGACGCTCAATGATGGTTGCCTTGGCGCCAGCGCCAAAACGGACCGGAAAACGGTTGTGAACCTGGCCACCGCCGTGGATCGCCTGAATTTCGATCGGTGTTTCAATCTCGGCATTGGCGGGAATGTCCACCACAAAACCGTCGCGCACGAAGCTGCCGTTGATACGGCCAATGACATCGTCCTTGTCCAGTTCGCTGAGACCGGCTGCGGCAGAACCGTCAAGCAGGGCTTCGCCAAAGCTGGAAACGGAAAAACCTTCGGCTGTCACACCCTTTGCCGCCACGCCCTGCAAGGACGCGATGACAGGCGAACCGCTAACGATTGGGGCAGCAGCAGACAGAACCGGAACCGGCACGGTGTCAGGCAAGGCACGCAGCAGCGTCTTGAGGTCCGTATAGTGCCAGGCCTCGATACGGCGGGTCGGCAGACCAAGCGTCTTGAGGTTTTCCAGCAGGTTGTCACGCGCTGCAATCACGGCACCGTTGCCCGGCAGATCGCCCAGTTGCGCGGTATAGGCTTCAACAAGCGCAGTCTCTGCGGCTGTTTGCCTGTTTGTGTTTTGAATATTCATCGCATCATCCCTTTCGCGCCCGATCAGGCTGCTTCACCGATGATGTCGGCGTAACCGTTGGCTTCCAGTTCGTGCGCCAGCGTCTTGTCGCCGCTGCGGATGATCTGGCCCTTGTAGAGAACGTGGACGGTATCCGGCACGATGTAGTCCAGCAGGCGCTGATAGTGGGTGATGACAACGGTCGCACGGTCAGGAGACCGCAGGGCATTGACGCCGTCAGCCACGATCTTCAGCGCGTCGATGTCGAGGCCGCTGTCGGTTTCGTCGAGAACGCACAGCTTCGGCTCAAGCAGTGCCATCTGCAGGATTTCCGCACGCTTCTTTTCACCGCCGGAGAAACCGACGTTGAGCGGACGCTTCAGCATGTCCATGTCGATCTTCAGATCGCCAGCAGCTTCCTTGACGCGCTTGATGAAGTCAGGCGTTGTCAGTTCGGATTCACCACGTGCCTTGCGCTGCTCGTTCATCGCAACCTTGAGGAACTGCATGGTGGCAACACCTGGAATTTCTACCGGGTACTGGAAGGCCAGGAAAACGCCCTTAGCCGCACGCTCTGCAGCGTCGAGTTCCAGAATGCTTTCGCCGTTATAAAGAATGTCACCGGAGGTCACTTCGTAATCTTCGCGGCCCGACAGGATGTAGGACAGCGTGGACTTGCCGGAACCGTTCGGGCCCATGATGGCAGCCACTTCGCCGGCCGCAACCTTCAGGTTCAGGCCACGGATGATTTCGGTTTCGGTATCTGCGATCTTTGCGTGCAGGTCGATGATTTCAAGCATGATGTTTTCCTAAGAATAGTGTGATCGATGGTGCGCGAAAGCCGCGCACTCAGGGTCGTATTCGTAAAAGGCTCAGCCCACGGAACCTTCGAGCGAGATGCCGATCAGCTTTTGTGCTTCAACGGCAAATTCCATCGGCAGCTCCTGAATGACTTCCTTGACGAAGCCATTGACGATCAACGCTATCGCCGCTTCCTCAGGAATACCGCGCTGCAGGCAGTAGAAGAGCTGGTCTTCGGAAATCTTCGAGGTTGTTGCTTCGTGCTCGAAGTGAGCGGACGAGTTCTTTGCCTCGATGTAAGGCACGGTATGCGCGCCGCACTTGTCGCCAATCAGCAAGCTGTCACACTGGGTGAAGTTGCGGGTGTTGGTTGCCTTGCGGTGGGCAGACACCTGACCACGGTAGACGTTTTCCGAAAAACCGGCCGCAATACCCTTGGCGATGATACGGCTCGACGTGTTCTTGCCGAGGTGGATCATCTTGGTGCCGCTGTCGATCTGCTGGTGACCGTTGGACACCGCAATCGAGTAGAACTCGCCACGGCTGTCATCGCCACGCAGAATGCACGATGGGTACTTCCAGGTAATCGCCGAACCGGTTTCAACCTGCGTCCAGGAAATCTTCGAACGGTTGCCACGGCAGTCGCCACGCTTGGTCACGAAGTTGTAGATACCGCCCTTGCCGTCCTTGTCGCCGGGATACCAGTTCTGGACGGTAGAATATTTGATTTCGGCATCATCAAGCGCCACAAGCTCGACCACGGCAGCATGAAGCTGGTTTTCGTCGCGCTGTGGAGCTGTACAGCCTTCGAGGTAGGACACGTAAGCGCCGTCCTCGGCAATGATCAGCGTGCGTTCGAACTGGCCCGTGTTCTTTTCATTGATACGGAAATAGGTCGAAAGCTCCATCGGGCAGCGAACGCCCTTTGGCACGAACACGAAGGAACCGTCGGTAAACACCGCCGCATTCAGCGTCGCATAGAAGTTGTCGGTGGTTGGAACAACCGAACCGAGATACTTCTTGATCAAGTCAGGATGTTCGCGGATGGCTTCAGAAATCGACATGAAGATCACGCCGGCCTTTTTCAGCTCTTCCTTGAAGGTCGTCACAACGGACACACTGTCGAACACCGCATCAACGGCAACTCTCGAGGTCTGCACGCCAGCCAGAATTTCCTGCTCACGCAGCGGAATACCAAGCTTTTCATAGGTCTTGATCAGTTCCGGGTCGACATCGTCAATCGACATCGGGCCGGTCATGTTCTTTGGTGCGGCATAATAATAGAGATCGTTGAAGTCGATCTTTGGATAGCTCACACGTGCCCAGGTCGGCTCTTCCATCGTCAACCAGCGACGATAGGCGTCAAGACGCCACTCGAGCATCCATTCCGGTTCCTGCTTCTTGGCAGAAATGAAACGGATCACCTCTTCAGACAGTCCCTTCGGGGCCTTGTCTACTTCGATATGGGTTTCAAACCCGTATTTGTACTGGTCGACATCGATCTGGCGTACCTGATCGATTGTTTCCTGCACCGCAGCCATTGCGTTCTCCAATCTCGCCGGATCCAAGGTCCGGTGGCTTGTCAACGTTAAGACGGATTAGTCCGCCTTGATGTAGTTGTCCGGATGGCGTTTTTCACCAGTTCCGGCAAGCGAAAATTTGACTTTCCGCAAATTCAATTCACTTTAGGCCGCCTGCCCGGCAGGTTTCCTGCGGCTGGCGATCTTTTCAAATGCGGCAAGCGCCAGGTCAATCTCGGCCTCAGATGTCGAAACACCGAGAGAGATGCGCAAGCCACCCAGCTTCGGGTCTTTACCCATCGCCGTCAGCACATGGCTTTCGCCCACCTTGCCAGACGAACACGCCGACCCTGCAGACAGCGCGATGCCTTCAATATCAAAGGCAATCTGCCCTGTCTCCGCCTTGAGACTTGGCAGGGTGAAGAAAGTCGTATTCGCCACCCGTTCAACCTCGGCCCCATGGATGATGACATCCACCGCGGCCTTGCGCATGCCGGTTTCAAGACGCTCACGCAAGGTCGCAATTGCGGCATTGCGTTCGACAAGTTCGTCAAGCACAAAAGCGGCAGCGGCACCAAAGCCGATGATCGCCGTTGTGTTTTCCGTTCCAGAGCGATGACCCTTTTCCTGCCCGCCACCATGAATAAGTGCCTTCGGCATCATGGCTTCACCGCGCGTGACAAGAGCACCAACCCCTTTGGGGCCACCAATCTTGTGCGAGGAGACAAACAGGAAATCGGCATCCAGCGCCTGAATATCAATAGGCAGGCGTCCCGCAGCCTGTACGGCGTCGACCACCATCAGGCCACCGGCGGCATGCACCAGTCTTGCGGCTTCTGCCACCGGCTGCACGATACCGGTCTCGTTATTGACCAGCATCACCGCAACCATGGGCAGGCCGGTTGTCTTGTCATGGTCCTCCAGCAGCTTTTTCAGCGCGTCGAGGTCCAGAACACCATCTGACGTAACAGCAATTTCCGTTACGTTATCCTTGGAAAACCGGCCACCCTCGCGCACGGCGGGATGTTCGATTGCCGAAACATAAAGCCTGCCAATCCGCAAAGCGGAGCGACCCATCTTGTAATCCGGCGTCAGCACCAAATTGGCAGCCTCGGTGGCACCGCTGGTAAACACCACATGCGACGCCTGTGCACCGACCAGATTTGCCACATTGCGGCGTGCCGATTCGACTGCCATACGGGCGGCACGCCCTTCCTTGTGGACCGACGACGGATTTCCCGAGAGATCGAAAGCATGCAGCAGGGCATCGCGAACGCACGGCAAAAGCGGTGCCGTCGCATTCCAATCCAGATATATGCGCGATGTATTTGCCATATCTGAGGAACCTGCTTCTCTACTTCCCGTTTACGCCGCAGCGCATTTTCCTTGAAATTTCAGCCACCATTGCCTTATGACACGTTCAAGTGTTCAAAACACGCAATAGTTTCGAATTGTTCTAAACTGGGTTCTAGAAAACCTGACACACCACGTCAAGTCTTGTTGCGCCCTGAAAATCATTTGGAACAGAAAACACGACCGGAGTATCAATGCCCGAAGTCATCTTCAACGGCCCAGCCGGCCGCCTCGAAGGCCGTTACCAGCCATCGAAAGAAAAAAGCGCCCCAATCGCCATTATCCTGCACCCGCATCCGCAGTTTGGCGGAACCATGAACAACCAGATTGTCTATCAGTTGTTCTACATGTTCCAGAAGCGCGGCTTTACCACGCTCCGGTTCAACTTCCGTTCCATCGGCCGCAGCCAGGGCGAATTCGACCACGGCGCGGGCGAATTGTCGGATGCCGCATCGGCACTGGACTGGGTACAGAGCCTGCATCCAGATTCCAAGAGCTGTTGGGTCGCCGGTTATTCCTTCGGTGCCTGGATTGGCATGCAGCTTCTGATGCGCCGTCCAGAAATCGAAGGTTTCATGTCGATTGCCCCGCAGCCGAACACCTACGACTTCTCGTTCCTGGCACCCTGCCCGTCTTCGGGTCTGATCATCAATGGCGATTCGGACAAGGTTGCGCCTGAAAAGGACGTCAACAATCTGGTTGAGAAGCTGAAGACCCAGAAGGGCATTCTCATCACCCACCGCACGGTGCCGGGTGCCAACCACTTCTTCAACGCCAAGGTCGATACGCTGATGGCCGAGTGCGAGGACTACCTCGACCGCCGCCTGAATGGCGAACTGGTGCCGGAACCGGCCGCCAAGCGTATTCGCTAAGCGAAGCCAAGAACTGATACATGCAGAAAGGCCGTAACATCGTTGCGGCCTTTTTGTTTGGGTGATTGTTTGGCCTATGACGTAGCCCCGACCTCCCTCATCCCTGTACCTGTGACAGGGATCCAGGCCAGCCCGAGTCTTCGGGCTGAAAAGACATCCTCTCGCCGCGCCGACGCGCGTCGACTAGATTCCCGTGACAAGCACGGGAATGAGGGCCGCGTGATACGCCCCCTCTCAATCACACTGATAGGTAATCCTTGCCCTATCAAAACGGCGTGCGGCAATGTCCTCATCGCGCATGATCACGTAATAGGCGCCGGGTGATGGAATACCGGCATGCGTGTCCACGCCAAGCTGCATCACCAACCGCCATTCGCCAGCCGATTTGACCAGTTCCTTTGCCTCACCGGTCTTCCACACCTCGCTTCTGCCGCAGTTCAGGCCATGTGTCACCAACTGCGCAGTGGCCTGCAGACCATTTTGCAAAGTCTGCGGAAAGCCGCCGAACTGATGGTTGTCGCGCCCTTCCATGTCTGGCGTTCCGAACTGTGATAACCACTCCTGATATTCATCGAGTGCCTCGTCATCTTCCAAGGAAAAGGCATCCCAACCCTTATCATTCGGTGGAATGGGCGTGAGGATGCTACGCGTCGAAATGCGCGCTGCCTTGAACACACACGACCACTGATCATCGGAAATGCCAGTCAAAGCTGATGGTATGTCTGTCCGCACCAGCGCATCCTGAGGCGTTTCATCAAACAGCACCTGCCAGCCGACAGAGGATTCCGGCGTAAAATCTTCCGGCTGTTCCCAGTAATCGTAAAACAGCAGCAAACGACCCTTGTTCGGAAACATCGGATCAAACCCGCTTTCAACAGACAATTCGGCAAGATTGATCTGGCCTAGAAACGCCAAAGGAAACTCTGTCTCTATCGCATCGGCCTTGGCCTTGTATTCGGCGCTGAACCGTTCGCCCTGTTCCGGTGTCATCCATGAGCGCGGTTTTTTGGAATCTGCCAACAGTCGCTCCGCTTCCTTGCGATGGCCCGAGGCTCTTGCCACCGCATCGGGATAGGCTGGCCGTGTTGGCCATGCCATGCCACGTGGCAGGTCCGGCCGGCCGCCGATCTTGGATGCTCCAAGCGGAATGTCATCCTCGTCGCTTTCACTCGTGCTCAACAGAATGGCGGCACGCGCCTGCGCAACCAGATGCGAAATGACATCAGGTTGAAGACCGGTTTCCTCAAGGGAACGCCGCAAGTCATCAGAATTATCAGGAAAAGCTTCTGTCTGCATGATCACCTTCCTTGAGAGCGTTGCGGTGAACGCTGGATCACCCCAACCGCTGCCGCTCTCAGTTTTTACACATTTCCGGACGCGGCACCGACCGGCACAGCAGCGCCGCCCTCCTCAAGGCCGGCATTGCGCTTTTTGTAAAAGGCCATGAATTCATCGAAGGGCAGCGCCTTGGAGTATAGCCAGCCCTGCCCATATTGCACGCCCGACTGCACAAGGATGGCCTCCTGCTCCACGGTCTCAATGCCTTCCGCCACCATCTTCAGTTTCAGGCTGTGGGCCATTTCGATGATATGTGGGGTCACCAGACTGGTGGCGGCATTCTGGCCAATCGCATCGACAAAGGACTTGTCGATTTTCAGCACCGAGACCGGCAGGCTTTCCAGCAAAGAAAGGCTGGAATATCCGGTACCGAAATCATCAATCGCAATCACATGACCGGCGTCGCGCGCCTTGGTCAGTGTCGCGCGGGCAATATCGGCGTGAATGAAACCACGTTCCGTTACCTCCAGCCAGATTTGCGAGGTCTCTATGCCGGTGTGTTTCAATGCGTCGGATACCACCGTCAGGAAATGACCGCTTTCCACGTCTTCAGGAGAAAGATTGATGGCAATATGCATGTCGCGATGCTCAACCAGCGCCGTCTTCATGTTGGCAATGACATTGCCGATCACAAGTTCGGTGATCTGGCCAATCATCCCATGATCTTCAGCAAACGGAATGAAATGGTCTGGCCTGGCGGTCGAGCCATCGGGTCGTGGCCAGCGGATAAGCGCTTCGGCACCGACGCAACGTCCAGTCGATAATTCGATGATGGGCTGATAGTGCGCGACAAACTCCTTGCGGCGAATGCCTGTCATCAACTCACCGGCCAGTGACAGGCGTTGCCGCGATATCCAGACAACCAGCGCAATCAGCGCCAAAGACACGCCAATGCCGATTGGAATCATCTTCCAGAGTTGTCCGTCCGTTCGCCAATCAACCACGCTGCGGCTGGAGATAGCAAACGCGGCAAAGTCCTTGCCACGGCGCGATGAAAACACTTCACTTTCGTTGAAGCCGCTGACCTGCTGGCTGACCAACCGCGAGACAAGCGCCGGGTCAACGTCACCGGACACCATGATCAGCTGGCCGGACAGTGATGCAATGCCAAGCAGCATCGGTGTGTCATGCAACACATCCACCAACCGTTCACGTTTTAACAGCGCATGAAACTCGCCATGGCTGACCACCAGCATGCCCTGCGAGGGATCCGAAAGACCACCACCGTTCAGACGCAACATATAACCGCCTGAGAGCGGTATCGGCTCACCGCTAACATGCTCCTCATCACGCATTGGTCCCCAACTATTGCAAATCACGCGACCACCGTTGGTGATGGCAATTTCCTCAACAGACAGGGTTGCTGTGGTGATCTCCTGAAGACGCGTAATATCGGCGGCCGAACAGGTCTCGCGTTGTTCTGACATCACGGTCTCTAGCGCAGTTCTGGCTCTGGAAATATTCAGATCGGCGCGCTGCAACGTCCATTCGGCATAATCGGCAAGGTGGCGACGTTCTAGCAAGAATGCCCGTTCACGCGAAATGTAGTAGGCGGCGAGGAGCGGCAAAACGCCGGCGCAGATCGCCAGACCGAATGCAACTGCCAGAACACTGTTTCGCCGCATGTCTGTTTCCTTGAAAACATCGGGATCAACGCAACCGTGCTCTATTTATCCATTTCCGGTTGTTATAATCTTACCTTAGCTTCTCAGAATTGAATTTTGTTATTTTTCCTGCGGGTCGACTTTCAGCCCAGAACAGATTATCGCGCTGCCGTCACATAGGCGCGGCAGGCCAAGGGCAGTTCGCGTCGCAGGCGCATCAGGTTTTCTTCCGACGCCGCCGCATCCATCACCGTGCGCACCGAACCGCCAATCATTGATGCCAGCATGAAGGCAACAGCATCGCAATCTTCAAAATTGGCATCCGGTGCGGCTGCCAGCAATTGAGACATCACCTCAGCCATATGTTTGAGTGCCCGCCCCATGCCTTCCGCCAGATCAAACTCGGCAGCGATGCTGTAGATAGCCCGGAAGGCCTGGCTGTCGGAGGTCTTGACGTCAAGCCAAGCGGTGGCCAGACCTTCAGCAACGTCCCCGACATGCCTGCCATGCAGCCGCTCGGCCGCCGCCAGCATGAAGGCTGTCACCGTTTCTAGCTGCTGTTCGACAATCGCAAACAACAGCGCCTGTTTGTGCGGATAATATTGATACATAGTGCCGATTGAGACACCGGCCCGTTCCGCCACCCGTGTCGTGGTTAGACGCGCCACCCCCTCGGCCAATAAAACCTGAATGGTGGCGGTGTGAACGGCCTCTATCGTGGCGACAGAGCGCGTCTGTTTCGGCGCTTTTCTGGGCTTTAGCAGCGTTGGACCGAGCCTGTTCATGATGCGAATACCAAACCTGAGGAAACATTCATATATTGAAATGGTCCTTCCAAAGCAAAGGTATTATTTCATGAACACCGTTCTCATAACCGGTTGCTCGACCGGGTTTGGCCGCGAAATCGCACTACACTTCCTCGACAAGGGCTGGCAGGTTTTTGCCACCATGCGCAATCCTGAGGCCAGCACGCTTCCAGCCTCCGATGCGCTGCATGTCTTGCCACTCGACGTCACCGATCCGAACAGCATTACTGACGCCGTCGCAAAGGCAGGTGAAGTCGACGTCCTCGTCAACAATGCCGGCATCGGCTGGCTGAACGCCATTGAAGGCACTCCGCTCAATACGGCACGCGAGATTTTCGAAGCCAATCTGTTTGGCGCCATGGCCATGATGCAGGCAGTATTGCCAGGCATGCGTGAGCGCCGCTCCGGCGTCATCGTCAATGTCAGCTCAAGCACCATCTACAAACCGGTGCCGCTTCTGTCCGTCTACCGCGCAAGCAAGGCGGCACTGACCGCCATGACGGAGGCTGCAGTGCCAGAGCTTGCCCAATTCGGCATTCAGGCTCGCGTTGTTGTTCCCGGTCTCGCGCCATCGACCAGCTTTGCCTCGAATGCGCAGGAAATGATCGCAAAACGCGGCTGGTTTCCCCCTGCCTATCAGGACTTTGCGCAGCAGACGCTGGCGCAGATGCAAGCACATGACCCCAGTGCCGTGACCACGGCGCAGGACGTAGCAGAAGCGGTTTTCCGTGCTGTAACTGACCCGGCCTGCCCAACTGTCCTGCCAGCTGGCGTGGACGCCATTGCCTGGTCGAAGGGCGAGTAAGGCACGGTTCTCATGCAAACCGGAAGCAACAAAACAAAGGCCGCAACAGCATTGCGGCTTTATCGTTTCGTTGGAAAAACCCTTGTGACGGGAACTGACTGCGCCCGGATCCACCGTCAAGCATGGCGCGTTTTGCCTCACCTGATCCAGCTCAGATTATCCTGTGGATTCAGCATAAAGTCACACCCTATTGATCTCGGTTGCCCAGATTTCGCCATGACGATCCGCCATCTCGGGCGCGACGCGGCAATCGTGTCGGCCCCACCCAACCGGTGACATCAGCATTGCAAGACCTTGACCGATCTGGCCTCCACCGATGACACCATCAATGCCGAGAAAGAACAGTGACAATATGACGATGCGTTTTCGGGCTTCGTTCGTCCGTGATTTCTGCGCCCCCACCAGCGCTGCTGCGAAAGTTCACTTCGTGAACTCGACGTGAAACCTGCTGTGCGGCCGCAACGCCTCAAATCGTTCAGCCCCGCCGCAATGATGATCGCAATGACACATCACCGGTTTCCCCGGTGACCTCGCCCGCGGCTGAATGGCCGCCGGCAAGCCCGCAAATTCCCGCAAGTGAGAATACAGTTGTTCAGACTTCTCGGTTACTTCTTTTCCATTGCCTGTATGGGCCTGCTGCTTTGCGCCGCTGGCGTTGCCGTGCTGGTTGCCACGGTTCAGCAGGACCTGCCCGATTATACCAGCTTGCAGGATTATACCCCGCCGCTGAAGTCGCGGCTTTACGCATCAAATGGTGATGTGGTCGCCGAGTTTGCCTCTGAACCACGGCTGTTCCTGCCCATCCAGTCGGTGCCGGACCGCGTCAAGGCGGCCTTCATTTCCGCAGAAGACAAGAATTTTTACCAGCATAACGGTCTGGACTTCATTGGTCTGGCGCGCGCCATCACCGTCAACCTGACGAATATGGGCAGCGACAAACGTATGGTTGGTGCGTCCACCATTACCCAGCAGGTCGCCAAGAACCTGCTGCTGACCTCCGACCAGACCATGACCCGCAAGATCAAGGAAGCCCTGTTGTCGATCCGTATGGAAGGCACGTTTTCCAAGGATCGTATTCTCGAGCTTTACCTGAACCAGATTTTCTTCGGCCAGCGCTCCTATGGCATTGCCCAGGCGGCTTTGACCTATTTCGGCAAACCGGTCAGCGAAATCTCCATTGCCGAGGCAGCCTATCTTGCCGCACTGCCCAAAGGTCCGTCCAACTACAACCCCTTCCTTTACGAGAAGGCGGCAGTGGAACGGCGCAACTGGGTGATCGACCGCATGGTGGAAAACGGTTACGTCGCCGCCGATCTTGCCTTGGCTGAAAAACAGAAACCGCTTGGCGTGGTCCGCCAACCGGCACCGACCAGATTTGCCGAGGCTGGTTATTTCATCGATGACGTCAGAAAGACCATGGTCGACGAACTGGGCGAACAGGCGCTCTATCAGGGCGGATATTCCATCCGCACCACGCTTGACCCGAAATTGCAGCGTGAGGCCCGCTCGGCGCTGCAAACCGCCCTGCTCGCCTATGATGAACAGCGCGGTTATCGCGGCCCGATTGACCATATCGATCTCGTCAAAAATTGGCAGGAGGCATTTGCCAAGATCAAGACCGATACTGATGTACCGGACTGGTCCGTTGCAATCGTCAATGCCATTGGCCCTGACGACGCTGAATTGACCCTGAAGGACGCCGATAACAGCCGTGTTCGCCTTGCTGCGGCCGGCATGAAATGGGCGCTGGGCAAAAAGAAACCCCGCGACTTGCTGAAAGCCGGTGACGTGGTGCTGGTCGAGAAACAGTCCTCCGGCGACTATCGTTTGCGGCAGTTTCCCAAGGTGCAGGGCGCCCTGGTTTCCATGCAGCCACAGACGGGTCGCGTCGTGGCAATGGTCGGTGGCTTTTCTTACACCCAGTCGCAATTCAACCGTGCCACGCAGGCACTGCGCCAGCCCGGCTCGGTGTTCAAGCCGATTGTTTATGCTGCCGCCCTCGACAATGGTTTTTCTCCCGCCACCGTTATCCGTGACGAACCGGTCGAATTCCGCCTCGGTGATCAGGTGTGGGCACCAAAGAATGACGGCGACAGCTATGCCGGGCCGCAGACGCTACGTTTCGGCATCGAACATTCCCGCAATGTCATGGCCGCAAAACTTGCCAATGCCGTCGGCATGGACACCGTGATGGAATACGCGGACCGTTTGGGCATCTACGACCACCGCACGCCGGTCCTGTCGATGTCGCTTGGTTCAGGTGAAACCACGTTGATGAAAATGGTCGCCGCCTATTCGGTGATTGCCAATGGCGGTTTGCAGGTTACGCCAAGCCTGATTGACCGCACGCAGGATCGCACCGGCAAGACAGTGTTCCGTCAGGACCAGCGCCAGTGTGACAACTGCAACGTCGAAAAATGGGATGGACAGTCGGAACCGGAACTGACCGATACGCGCGAGCGGGTGCTTGACCCGATGACCGCTTACCAGACCATATCAATGATGCAGGGCGTGGTTGAACGTGGCACAGCCTCGCGCCACGTCAAGCTTGGTCGCCCGGTCGCTGGCAAGACCGGCACGACAAATGCCAACCATGATGCATGGTTCGTCGGCTTTACGCCGGAACTGGTCACCGGCATCTATATCGGTTTTGACGAACCAAGCAGCCTTGGCCGTGCCGGCAGCGGCGGCGGACTGGCAGCACCTGTGTTCAATGACTTCATGTCTGAGGCGCTGGACAAGGTGCCTGTCTCAAACTTCCACGTTCCCGCTGGCATGAGCGCCTATCTGATCAGCCGCACCACCGGCATGGCAACCACGCAGGATGATCCAGACGGCGTGCAAGAAATGTTCAAACCGGGCACAACACCGGCCACATATTTCACCACGCTGGAGGATGATGGTGCATCGTCACCGCTGGTTGCCAGCCCGCAGACGGAGAAGATCCTGCGCGAGGGTGCCGTCGGCTTGTTCTAGAAAAGAGTTTGCGACAGGCGCGCAATCTCAACCACAACAGAGACCAGCGTCGAAACCACACTCATAACGGCACTCACAGTGGCGGACGGATGAGGATACCGGCAAATTTGCCATCCGCCGCCAGTGTGAACCGCCATTCCAATTCACCCTCTTCAAACCTGACATCATAGACATCCCAGCCCTCGGCTGAGACACCCTTGAAACTGATGTCACGAAGAGGCCCCAGCCGTGCCAGATCAGCCTTTATGACATCGATCTGCTCGCTGGCTGCCTGGGCCAGAAGCGGGCTCATCCGCTCGTAATCCGGCTCACCACGTTGGTGCTGCTCAATCAGCTGGCGCAACAGCGCTTCGCTGTTTTCAAATGGCTGACGGTTTTTCACCCGCTCGGAAAGGCCTTTTTCCAGCTCGCTGACCACGACCTCCTGCACCCGTGGGGCTGCCTGCTCATAACCGTTCTGGTGCAGCACCAGCCCGGTAACGGCACCGGTGTGATCGCGGGTAAAGGTCAATTGCGCCTGAACCGCCTTGTAGAAAAACCGGTCGACATCTTCAGAAAAGATTTCCAGCTCCGGCTGCCCTGTCATGCGGGTAAAAAGCCTGCCGTCTTTCTGCGTGATGACGTAACCCAGCCCGTCCAGCACGTAATTTCCGGCATATTGGCCATAGAGCGACGGATCGATCTTTTTTTCACTGCGCGGCCGCGCCTGTTCATAACGGCGCCATGCCACGGCATCGGGCGATATGTCAGCCATGTTTGCCTCCTTGGTCAGTTTCAACAGATCTTCAATCGACAGATCGCCACCAGCCGCGATCTTGCCGCGCAGCGTATTGATGGTGGCCAGACTGTTTTGTGCGCGCTCCAGCTGCGCCTGCAGCGTCTCGCTTTGCATGCCAAGCAAGCCAGCGAGATCGGTGGTCCTGCCAACCAGAATGCCGCGAATTTCCTGCAGGCTGAGGCCAAGATGTTTCAGCGTCAGAATTTCATAGAGACGTGCGACTTCCCTCGCGCCATAGAGACGCCAGTTCTTGTCGGTCCGGCGGGGTTTGATAATTCCGGCCTGTTCGTAGTGTCGCAAGGCGCGCACCGAAATGCCGACACGCCGCGCACATTGCGCCGCCGTCAGTTCGAAATTTTCATCGCTTGCTGCCATATGCATGCACTCGTTCCCGCTCAATCATGCCCCTGATGTAAGGTATGACGTTGGGTACGGCGCAAGAGGCTTTTTACGGTTTTTTGCGTGCTGGCGCCTGGCACCGCGCCAATGCGTTTCCGTTACACTCGCCGCCTGAGAATATCGCCCAGCACCTCAAACACCCGTGGGTCGAGACTTTGCGACACATTAAAACGCATGAAACTGGTGGCCGACTGGCTAAGGCTGAAGGCGTTGCCCGGCGCCATCACCACCTTGCGCTCAAGCGCTGCCCGGGCAACATCTGTTGCATCCGCCCCGTCAGGCAATTGGCACCACAGAAACATGCCGGCCGTCGGCCTGATCCACGGCGTCACGCCAAGTTTTTCCAGCCGGGACGACACGTCATTCATTGCCTGGCTCAGTCTCAGCCGCGTCGCATCCAGATGTTTGCGGTAGCTGCCGTCACTCAGCGCATTCAAAACCAGTTCCGCCGTCATGCGGCCACCGCCAAAGGACGTGGCGATCTTCAGATCAGTCAGCCCTTCGATCCATTCCGGTTTTGCCGCAACAAATCCGCAGCGCGCCGAGGCCGAAAGCGTCTTGGAAAAACTGCCGATGTGGATGACCCGGTCCAGACCGTCAAAGGCCGCAAGTCGTGGTGCCGGCACCTGCTCCAGATCTGAGAAGATGTCATCCTCTATGATCGTCAGATCGAACTCATTGGCGATCTTCAGCACCCGGTGCGCGGTGACAGGCGAAAGTGCCGCACCGGTGGGATTATGTATGCCGGAATTGGTGATGTAGAGGCGCGGACGGTGCTCGCTGACCGTAGTGGCGAAGGCGTCGATAGATGGCCCGTTCGGCGTATAGGGCACACTGACAATCTTAGCACGGTGGGCGCGCAGCAGCGCATGGAAATTGAAATAACAGGGATCATCCACCAGCACTGTATCCCCCGGCTCCAGCAGGAAACGGCACAAGAGATCAATGGCCTGCGTTCCCGACTCCGTCAGCATGATCTGGTCGGGAGATGCCTCCATGCCCTTTTCGGCCATGCGCCGGGCCACCAGTTGACGAAGCCCAGGAAGCCCAAGCGGTGAACCATAATCGGCAAGTGTTGCGCCGTCAGCCCGCGACAGTGTGCGCAACGCCCGCCGGATACTGTCTTCGGGAAGCCAGGATGGCGGCAGCCAACCGCAACCGGGCTTGAGATTATCATCATTGGCTTCCAGCGACTGGCGCGACACCCAGAACGGGTCAACCGCCCGGTCAACCTTTGGGCCGGCCTGCGTCAGCGTGAACGGCGCCACCTGACTGGCGACATAAAAGCCGGACCCAGGACGCGACAGGATGGCACCTTCCGCCACCAGCCGGTCATAGGCTTCCACCACGGTTGACGTCGAAACATCGAGGCTTGAGGCCAGCCGCCGCACTGAAGGCAGCTTTGCACCCGGCGTGAGTGATCGCCCGGCAATCCGCTGGCGGATCGTCGACATGACGCTGGCTACCCGTGTCTGCCCCTTGGCATTTTCCGCCATCTGTACTGCCTTTGTGTCCATAACAGTTTCGGCAGACTGTACCAGACTGTAACTGGTGTCGCCAAGGCTTTGCTGGATAACAGGGAGACAATGAATGGAGTGAATTATGGAACGGACAAGTGCGGGCTGGATCAACGGCTTCATCGGCGTGGTCATTTTCAGCGGGTCGCTTCCGGCCACCCGTGTGGCCGTCATGCAGTTTGACCCGGTGTTTCTGACCGTGGCACGTGGCGCAATCGCTGGCCTGCTGGCGCTCGCCTTTTTGCTGGCGCTGAAACAGAAACGTCCGTCACCCCGCGAACTGGTGTCACTGGCCGTGGTGGCCGGTGGTGTGGTGGTCGGCTTTCCGCTTCTGACGGCGCTGGCGCTGCAACACGTGACTTCGGCACATTCCATCGTGTTCATTGGGCTGCTGCCGCTGGCAACCGCGGTCTTTGGCGCAATCCGTGGCGGCGAGCGACCCAAGCCAGCCTTCTGGGCCTTTTCCATTCTTGGCAGCACATTGGTTGCCGGTTTTGCACTATTTCAGGGACTGAGTGTGTCGCCATTTGGTGACCTGATGATGGTGGCCGCCGTCATCGTCTGCGGTCTGGGTTATGCCGAAGGCGGCAGACTGTCACGCACGCTGGGCGGCTGGCAGGTGATCTGCTGGGCGCTGGTTCTGTCCCTGCCGTTGATGCTGCCTGCTGCCTTTCTCTACATGCCCACGACATTTTCAGACATTCACATGCCCGCCTTCATCGGACTTGCTTACGTCTCGCTGTTCAGCATGTTGATTGGTTTTGTATTCTGGTATCGCGGCCTGTCGCAGGGTGGCATTGCCGCCGTTGGCCAGTTGCAACTGCTGCAGCCCTTCCTTGGTCTTGCGCTGGCCGCAGCCCTGCTCAACGAACCGGTAACCTGGGGCATGCTTGCCGTAACGGTTGCCGTCATTGCCTGCGTGGCGGGCGCCAAACACTTCGCACGGTAAGCCATTCCGCCAGCCTCCACTCTCTTTTTTGAGGGGTGGCTGGCTGGATTTTCCCATCAGCGCGCCAAGGCGTCCTTGGGAAATTCCGCCGCCAGACTGTCGATGAATTTGCGCACCGCCGGCGGCAGGCCACGCCGTGTCGTGAAAACCAGATGCACCAGCCCCTTCACGCCGCGCCATGCTGGCAGCACGCGCACCAGCCTGCCCTCGTCCAGCGCCTGACGGCAGGTATGGTCAGGCAATAGCGCCACACCAAGCCCGGCAATGGCCGCTGCTCTCACAGCGGTAAAATCAGCGCAACCCATTCGTGGTTCATGTCGCAGCGTGTGGCTGCGCCCATCATCGGTTTCCAGAAACCAGTCGACCTCGCCATGATCGTCGGTGGTCGACAGTGTCGCCTGCGCAGCAAGCTGGTCGATCTCGCCAATGCGTCCGGCCAGTTGCGGGCTTGCAACCAGAATACGCACCGAATTGCCAAGCGAGCGCATGGTCAGCGATGCATCACCGTCCAGTGACGTGCGGACACGCAGCGCAATATCAATACGTTCCTCGATAAGATCGACCGGGCGGTCAATCGCCACCAGTTGCAGCCTCACCTTGGGATATTGCCCGAGAAACCGGGTTATCAGCGCAGAGATCGGTTCCACCAGACCGGTCGGGCAACTCATGCGAATTAGCCCATGGGGTTCGGACTGCGCCTCTGCGACCAGCGCTTCGGCGCGTTCCGCCTCCTCAAGCATCGCCTTGCACCGCTCATAGAAAGTTTGCCCGACATCGGTCACCCGAAAGCGCCGGCTGGATCTTTCGATCAGCCGCACACCGAGACGCGCCTCCAGCCCGGCAACCCGGCGGCTCAGCTTTGACTTCGGCTCCCGCAGTGCCCGGCCCGCCGCTGCAAACCCGCCATGGGTGACCACTTCAGCAAAATACACGAGATCATTCAGATCAGATCGCATCATCGTTCTCCATACGGAACGATGGGTAACAGTTTTGCTGACTATTTGCATCATCGTTCTGCTGTCATGTTCATTCCAACGACAACGGGTCGTCAACAAGGAGACAAGACAATGAGCAAGACATTTGAAAACAAGGTTGTAATCGTCACCGGCGGCACCAGCGGCATTGGCCTCGCCACGGCAAAAGCCTTCTCGCAGCAGGGCGCATTCGTGTTCATCACCGGACGCCGCAAGGATGCACTGGATGCCGCCATCAAGGAAATTGGTGGCCGTGTTACTGGCGTGCAGGCCGACATGAGCAAGCTGGTCGATATCGACCGCCTTTATGACGCCGTACAGCAGAAACATGCCCAGATTGACGTGGTGTTTGCCAATGCGGGCGGCGGTGAAATGGCAGCCCTCGGTGCCATCACCGAAGAGCATTACCAGAAAACCTTCGATACCAACGTAAAGGGCACGCTGTTTACGGTACAAAAGGCTCTGCCCCTGCTGCGTGATGGTGCCTCGATCATCCTGACATCATCGACAACAAGCATATCAGGCACACCGGCCTTCAGCGTCTACTCTGCCACCAAGGCTGCAGTGCGCAACTTTGCCCGCAACTGGATCCTGGACCTGAAGGACCGCCACATCCGCGTCAACGCCGTCAGCCCCGGCCTGACCGACACCGCCGGCCTCAATGAACTGTTCGGCAACGGCGAAAGTGCCGAAAACACCAAGAACTACCTGTCCAGCCTCATTCCCGCCGGTCGCATCGGCCAACCGGAAGAAATCGCCAAAGCGGTGCTGTTCCTGGCCTCCGACGAAGCCTCCTTCGTCAACGGCATCGAATTGTTCGTTGATGGTGGTCAGGCGCAGATTTGACCACATCAGGAATTTGAGCAACAGGTTACGAGGAGGGTGGCAACACCCTCCTCGACCGCATTATTCGACAGGCACAGCACTATTCAACAGGCAATGGGTAGCGGGAATTGCGTTTCTCATACGCCTCAAGCGGAGCGAGCTTCAGCACTTGGCCGTAATAATCCTCAGCCCATACGCCAAACTCCGGTGAAATTTTAGCCATGATCTCGATTGCTGGTGCCATCCAGTTCCAGCGGGAATAACCGTGATCCTTCAGCCCAGATGCCAGCAAAGGCGCATCGTCAGGTACGTGGCGGTTTTCCAGTTCTTCTTTCTGGCCGTGGCCAACCGCCATGACGAACACAAACCAGCGCGCTGCATCGTTGAGTGTAAGACCGGCAATACGCTTATTTTCCGATCCACGTTCGGTAATAACGATATCATAGAGGTCACCACGCATTTCCACATGCGGGCTGCCATCATCCTGAGGGCGTCGCATAATCGGCACAGCCGCAGTCATACCGATACTGGCCCAAAGGGTCTCAATGTGCAGCTGCAAATCATCGATACGGTCTTTGGGCATCGGGACTTTCTCACGTCTTTGGAACGGCCAGAACCTCATGCCTTTGCCAGAACCCCGCCACTCACCGGTTCCTTGACACCGGTTGTGCCAGGGTATGTCAGCGGCAGACCGCGCAGCGAGCGCACGGCAAGGTAGGCCCAGGCCTCAGCCTCCATCGCGCCGCCATCAAAACCGGCCGCCTCTGCCGAAACAACCTTGGCACCCTTTTCAGCAGCAAGCGTGGCAAACTCCGCCATGATCACCGGGTTCAGGCGTCCGCCGCCGCAGACAATATAGGTCTTGGCATGGTCGGGCAGATAGGTCGCGGATTTGAGAATGGCGGCTGCCGTAACATGAGACAACGTGCGCGCGCCATCTTCCAGCGAGATTTCACCGTTTTGGGGCGGCAGAAAATCACCGCGGTCGAGCGACCGCCGCTGGTTGGCCGAAAAGAACGGGCTTGCCATATAACGTTCGCTCAACGCCGCGTTGACACTGCCCTTGGCCGCAACCTGCCCGCCCTTGTCAAAGGTCTGGCCGGTATGCGCCTCCATCCACTGGTCGATCAGCATGTTGCCGGGACCGCCGTCAAAAGCCACAAGTGCGCCGCCATTGCCGATAAAGGTCAGGTTGGAAATGCCACCAATATTGACGAAGACCGCAGGTGTTTCAAAAGCCTCCGGCAGATTGGCCGAAAGGGCAGCGTGATAGGCCGGGATAAGCGGAGCGCCCTGCCCGCCATGTACCATGTCATTGGCGCGCATGTCATAGACCACATCGATACCGGTTTCACACGCCAGAAGCGGACCGTCGCCAATCTGCACCGTCAGCGCATCGTCAGGCCGGTGCAAAACCGTCTGCCCGTGAAAACCGATGACATCGACATCCGAGGGCACCAGACCATTCTGCTTGAGAAAGGATTGCACGACGGCGGCATGGCACAGCGTCAGCGCCGCCTCGGCCTCGGCCAAATCATCCGGCCGTTCGCGACGCTCATTGATCTTTTTCGCAGTGACCAGTGCCTGCTGCCATTTGGCCCGCAGGGTGGCGTCATAGGGGAAATAACCACTTGGTCCACGCTCGACGAATGAGTCGCCATCGGTGCGCAGCATGGCAATGTCGATGCCGTCCATCGACGTGCCGCTCATCAGGCCAATTGCCGTTTTTATAGTGCCCACACCGCTACTCCTGCCTGATCAAGGATTCGTTTTTAACATTCATGGCTGAAACTGGTGCACAATTCAAAAAACAATGCTAAAGCCCCGGCGTTTGCTGCTTGCCAGCACTTGAAAACATGACACCAGAGAGAACAAAAGGTTATGTCCAGGTTTAAGTCCGATTTCCTCCGCACGCTCGATGAGCGCGGCTTCATTCACCAGATCTCCGACGAGGCAGGTCTTGACGAATTGTTCGCCAAGGAAACCGTGACCGCCTATATAGGCTTCGACCCGACAGCACCTAGCCTGCACGCCGGCGGCCTGATCCAGATCATGATGCTGCACTGGATGCAGCAGACCGGCCACCAGCCGATCTCGCTGATGGGTGGCGGCACCGGCATGGTTGGCGATCCGTCCTTCAAGGATGATGCCCGCCAGCTGATGACCATCGACACCATTGAAAGCAACATCGCCTCCATCAAGCGCGTGTTTGCCAACTATCTCGATTACGACAAGTCCGGCAAGCCTGCGCTGATGATCAACAACGGCGACTGGCTGCGTGACATCAACTACCTGGAATTCCTGCGCGATGTCGGCCGTCACTTCTCGGTCAACCGCATGTTGTCCTTCGACAGCGTCAAGACACGCCTTGACCGCGAGCAGTCGCTGTCCTTCCTCGAATTCAACTACATGATCCTGCAGGCCTACGACTTCGTGGAGCTGAACAAGCGCTACGGTTGCCGCCTCCAGATGGGCGGTTCCGACCAGTGGGGCAATATCATCAACGGTATCGACCTTGGTCACCGCATGGGTACACCGCAGCTTTACGCGCTGACCTCGCCGCTACTGACCACCGCCTCCGGTGCCAAGATGGGCAAGTCGCTGAACGGCGCTGTCTGGCTGAACCCGGACATGCTGTCGGCCTATGATTTCTGGCAGTACTGGCGCAACACCGAGGATGCGGATGTTTCCCGCTTCCTCAAGCTCTACACCACGCTGCCGATGGACGAAATTGCTCGCCTCTCGGCGCTGGCTGGTTCCGAGATCAACGAGGTCAAGAAAATCCTCGCGACCGAAATCACCGCCATGCTGCACGGCCGCACGGCTGCCGAAGAAGCGGCAGAAACCGCGCGCAAGACTTTCGAAGAAGGCGCGCTGGCCGATAACCTGCCGTCGATCGAGGTTCCTGCTTCCGAGCTGGAAGCCGGTCTTGGCCTGCTGTCGCTGATCGTTCGCGCTGGCCTTGCCACATCGAATGGCGAAGCCCGCCGCCACATTCAGGGTGGTGCGGTGCGCATCAACGACAACGCCGTGTCCGACGAACGTCAGATCATCGGCACGGGCGACGTGACGGCAGACAATGTCATCAAGCTGTCGCTGGGCAAGAAAAAGCACATTCTGGTTCGCCCGGCCTGATGGTCAGCACCCATGAATGATGGATGGAAAGGCCGCGCAAGCGGCCTTTTTGTTTGGGACGCACAGTTTGAAAACCGACGCTCACCCCAGCCTCCCTCATTCCCGCACTTGTTGCGGGAATCCAGGCCCATCCCAAGTCCTTGGGATGAAAAACCCCTTTCCGCCGCGCAGACGCGCGTCGACTGGATTCCTGTAACGAGTACAGGAATGAGGAGTGGGGGGCTGGGCCGCCGAGGCCAGACAGAGAGCGTAACGGGATAATAAAACGGCGCAGCACCGCCCATCATCCCTTCGTGGGAGAGGAAGCGATTTCAACATCTTGAAGCAAAGCCCAACTGCTGGAAATGCGGGTGAGGCCTGAAACTCTCGTTTACTGAAACTCGAAAATCTGCCGGAAAACGCCAGGTGCAATCAGCGACAGCGGATTGACCGTCAGCCGTGGCGTGTCGGAACGGCCAGACAATTTGAAGGTGATGCCCAGCAGACCACGGTCGCGGCCATTGCCCAGAATGACGCCGATGAAGGGCAGTTCGCCAAACAGCCGGTTGAGGCCATAGGCAGGCATGAACGTGCCGGTCATGTCCATATTGCCATTGGCGTCCTTCAGCGTGCCCTGGAAGGTCGCACCCACCTGCTCGCCACGCACAACGCCATTTTCGACATTCAGCGCGCCGCCGCCATAAATGACGCGGGCAAAACCACGCTGGAACTTTTCCGAGCTGACGTCGATGTCCCGACGCACCGCCTTGTTGAGGCTGCGTCCGTCCTGACCAACCGGCGTCGCAACAATGTCCTGCAGCTTCTGTTCGTTCGACACAGAGAAGTTGCGCATATCGACAGAGCCGAACCAGTCATCACCATTGACGGTGTTGAACACGATGTTCAGCAGGCCGCCATTGATGCGGGTGTAGATATTGGCGAAACGGATAATGGCACCGGCATCGCTGCTGGTCAGGTTGATGGTCTGGCGTCCGCCACCGGCACTGGTTTGCGCGACAATTGCCTGACGGCTGTCGGTGACACCGTCCATTTGCAGGGAGTTGAGTTTACCGTTGCGCAGGAAGACGTTGGATGTGACGTTGGACAGGGCCTCATTGTTGAACCCGATCACCCGGTCAAACCGCGCATTGATCTTTATGTCGCCAGCACCGTCGTCAGAACCGGATTTTTCTGAACTGCGAATACGCGCAATCAGCGGCCGGATATCAACCGACTTGCCCGAGGCCGTCACCACATAATCACGTTTGGCGGCCTTGATCTGCACGGCATAGTCATCAGACGCCGACAGTTTCATATGCGAGAAGTCAGCGGAAACCAGCCCGCCCTGCGCCAGTTCCAGATTGCCCTTGGCACCGAAACCATCGCCCTTCAACTCAAAGTCGCGGATCGACACCCGCCCCTGATCCGACTGCATATGGAAGGTCGCGTCCGCCTTGACGCCCGGACCCTTGCTCCAGCCAATACCGGGAACGGTCAGCGACGACTTGGTCAGATCAAGCCGGATGGTCTGGTCGGTTTCACCCTTGCCATCCAATTGCATCGTTATCGGTCCGCTGACGATACTGCCAAGCCCCGGCGCAAATTTGGCAATCTGATCATTGCCAATCACCGCCTTCAACGAAAATTCACGGGCAATCTTGCTGCTGTCCCTCAGGGGTTCGATCAGGTTGATGTCCATCGCCACATCATCGACCTTGCCGTTGCCCTGCAGGCGCAGAACATTGTTGTCGATGTTCAGCGCACCGTTCAGATCGGCCACCTGACGGTTGGCAAAGGGTTTTGCCAACGAGACATTGTCCAGCGTCAGGCTGGCCGCCCATGCCGGATGCGGCGGATTCTGGCTGCTAAGCAGACCGAAGGTTGCGTTGACCTGCGCCTTCACATTGCCCCGGAAATCCTCGGGTTTAAAGGTCGTATCCTTCAAGGCATTGATCGGTTTGAAATTGGCCATTTCCGCGATCGTATCGGCACTGCCGGACACGAACAGGTCAAGATCAGCCATCAGCGGTTTGGCATAGGTCGACGGTATGGTGAAACGGCCGCTTTCCACCGCCAGCGAACGGTTGGACGGGAAGTAGGACGTTGCCTTGGCAACCGTTACATCAACCTTCTCGCCCTTGAGATTGAAATGCGCCACCGCATCACGCAGCGGCGGAATATCACCTGTTATGTTGAGCCGGGTATTTTCGATATCGAACTGGATCTGGATTTCGTCGTCATGCAGTTCCAGCGGGCAACCGATGCCGCACATTCTGCCCTGCGGGATAAACACCGCAATCGAACCATTGGTAACGGTGCCACCAAAAATATTGCCAACCACCCACGGGCGCACCTTGCGCGCCATCCAGAACGGCCACAGCTGCTTGACTGCGGTTGCCTCCATCTTGGGAATCTGTCCGCCAAAGCTGATTTCCGGCGATCCCTGCTCGGCAAAGCGGATTTTCAGCGATCCGGCCATATCACCCAGCGGCCCCGCCACATAAAGCGACGGCACATTCAGCTCTTTGGTCGCCTTGAGATATTGGCCATTTGCAGTCAGCCCGAAGGGCACAGGCGCTTCGCCAGACATAGCGGCCGCCGCAATACCGTCGGTAACAGACAGCGCCAGATCAAAACCCTGCTGCGCCTGATCGTCTGCCGTATCCTTGATACTGCCTTCAAACGGAACGACGGTACGCTCCAGCTCCAGCCGCGACTTTGCAATTTCGATTTCGCGTTTCTCAAAATCATACTGTGCGGTCATGCGGCCGGTGGAAACCAGCTGTTCTTCACCGCCAATATAAAGGCTGCCATTACCGACACCCAACATCACGCTCAAAAGCGGCGCCACCTCGGGGCTCTGGCGTTTTGCGATAATGCGAACACCGGCCTTGAGGTCGGCCCCCTCGTGCATGAAACCTTCCGGATCGCGCCGGATGGTCAGCGGATTGAGATCAAGCCCGTCCAGATTGGCTTCAAACGCCGTTATCTTGCCGCCCGCACTCTCAATCGACAAAGAGAAGGCGGCAAGTTCACCATTGAAGGCCAATTCACCGTCCAGATTATAGCCGCCCTGTGGATTGCGGGTCATCGCCATCTGTCGAACGTCAAACAACAGCGGTTTTCCGCCGTCCTTTTTCGGAATGGTGATCGAGATACCGTCAATACTGATGCGGTCGGTGCCTGCCCGCTCAAAATTGGACAACATGCCATCCAGCGAACCAAATGCCGTTTCCAGCACCTCAGGAATGGCATCCACCCGCCAGGTCGAGATATCAATCGGTTTGCCGGCCGGCAGCGACGCCACGTCCAGCGACAGCGACGAGGCATCGATGCTCTCAAGCGAAATCTGGCCGGTCAGCAACGCCATCGGGTTTAACGCCATACGAATGACGGCAGCGCGGCTGAGGTGTTTCTGGCCTTGCGTATCGACAATATCGACGTCACGCGCCTCAAGCGCCAACCGGAACCCTTTGACAAAACGGATGGCGGTAGAACCGATGCGCGCCTCGTAACGCGGGTCAATCGCCCGCTTCAGCGCCATTTCAGCCTGCGAGGACAAGATGCCGTCGACCGAGCCGGTTTCAATGGCGGCGACAACGCCGCCCAAGAACAGAAACACCACAACAAAAATGCCGGTGACAAATTTCAGGCAGACGCGACTGACGGACCGTGGCGGCGGGCAATGCACGATAAGGGGTTCTTCCGCTTTCGCAGAAGGCAGATCGTGCAGCGGAATAATATCCTGCTTGCGAAATTTTACTTTTTCGCCGCGAATCTCAGCCATTCGTCCGCGCTCGTCTCCTGAAACATCGTGTCCAGGCACTGGACGGTTTTCGTTGCAGTCTATAACGGTTGATAGGAATAATCCTCAACACCAAGGCGAAACATAAGGTTAAGCTCATGGCAGATTTGCTTGTCGGCGACAAGGCACCCGATTTCACGCTTTCTAAAAACGGGGCCGGAACTGTTACTTTATCGGCTCTTTCGGGAAAAAATGTGGCCCTGTACTTTTATCCCAAAGACGACACATCCGGCTGCACGGTCGAAGCAATCGATTTCAGCGCCCTTGCGGCGCAGTTTGAGGCCGCAAATACCGTGGTTATCGGCATCTCGCCTGATTCGGTCAAAAGCCACGACAAATTCGCTGCCAAACACGCGCTGACCGTGATGCTGGCCTCCGATGAGGACAAAGCCACGCTGGAAGCCTATGGCGTGTGGAAAGAAAAAAGCATGTACGGCAAAAAGTACATGGGCGTGGAAAGAACCACATTCCTGATCGGGCCTGACGGCAAGATTACCCACGTCTGGAACAAGGTGAAAGTGGCTGGCCACGCCCAGCAAGTGCTTGAAGCAGCACAGGGCCTGAGCGCCTAAAAGGTTCTTCAAATAAGCATTTCTGCCGGTGTTTACCCCATAAATACCGGCAGCATCAAAACTTCATTAACCATAACAAAATACCATCCTTCAGCATAACGAAACCGCTGAGGACGTGATTTTGGCTCATCCCGCAGAGCACCGTACATTCGGCAAGCAAAAAAAGCAGCATGTGCTGATCCTTGCCAGTGGTGACCATGTGCGCCACCTGACCATCCGCCCGTGGATGGCAGCAATGACACTGTGTTTCGTCTGCGTTCTCGGCATCGGTTATCTTGCTGCAACCGCTTATCTGATTTTCCGCGATGACCTGATTGGCGCAACCATTGCCCATCAGGCCCGTATGCAACACGACTATGAAGACCGCATTTCTGCACTGCGCGCCCAGATCGACCGCGTCACATCACGCCAGCTGCTGGACCAGCAAGTGGTTGAACAGAAAGTGGAAAAGCTTTTCGAGCAGCAGGCCGCCCTCACCTCGCGCCACAGCCGCCTTGGCGGATTGCTGGAGCGCGCCGAAGAATCCGGCCTTGGCACGGAAGAACCATCCGCAACAGCAACACCGGGCAAACAGGCCAGCCTGTCTGGCGGCGTAAACGCCATTGAAAACCTTCTCGGTACCTCGAAAAAGGCAGTAACGCCTGCAGCAGTCGCCGCCCTTGGTTATGCCCCTGTTGGCGAAAACTCGTCGGACCGAGCCGACCGGGTATTTTCCAAGGTCACGCTATCGCTCAAGACAATCGAACAGGACCAGCTGCACCGAATCACCCAACTGACCCGTGGCGCCGACAAGAAGACCGAGGAAATGGCGGCGATCATGACCCGCACCGGCATCAAGATCGATGACCTCAAGCCATCCGGCATCGGTGGTCCCTTCGTCGAACCGCAGGACGCCAATGGCAGCATTTTCGAAAATTCGATGAATGATCTTGATGTGGCCCTCAATCGGCTTGAGATCATGCGCAGTACTGCAGGTGAGCTGCCGTTTGGCAACCCTGCCCCGGGCCGCAACATCACCAGCCGCTTTGGCAACCGCATGGACCCGTTTCTTGGTCGCCCGGCCCTGCATGCAGGCATTGATTTTCAGGCAGAGACCGGTGCAAACGTGCGGTCGACCGGCGCGGGCACCGTGACGGTTGCCGCCAATTCCGGCGGTTACGGCAACATGGTCGAGGTCGACCACGGACAGGGCATCACCACACGCTACGGACATATGTCAGCCATCCTCGTCAAGGTTGGCGACACTATTGAAGCTGGCGACATTGTTGGCCGCGCAGGCAGCACTGGCCGCTCCACCGGCCCGCACGTACATTACGAAGTACGTCGCAACGACAGCCCGATCGACCCGATGCGTTTCCTGAGCGCGGGCGTGAAGTTGCAATCCTACCTGAACTAACTATTCCGCCGGCTATGCTGGCGGTTTCCCGGCAAAATCTCTCCGCATGGTGAAAGGCTGAAAAACGTCGTCAACGCGCCAAATGCGGTGCTTGCAAATTGTTTTTCACAAATACAGTTGCGAAGCGTTAACATATGTGACCTTCAGTCCCGCCAATTGTGGCGAATTCCTTGACTTTCAGCCAATTTCGGCCTATGCCGCGCCCAATCGCCGTTAACGTTCCGGCGGTGTGACGCAGCGTTCTGCCAATTCGAATGGAAACAATTTTCCTTTGACAACATTTTCTGATCTGGGCCTGAGCCCGAAAGTCCTCTCCGCCGTTACGGATGCCGGTTACACAATACCGACGCCGATTCAGGCTGGCGCAATTCCTCCGGCGCTTGAGCGCCGCGATATCTGTGGCATTGCGCAGACAGGAACAGGAAAGACAGCGTCTTTCGTGCTACCTATGTTGACACTGCTTGAAAAGGGCCGCGCCCGTGCAAGAATGCCGCGCACGCTCATTCTCGAGCCGACACGCGAACTGGCAGCACAGGTTGCCGAAAACTTCGAAAAATACGGCAAGAATCACAAGCTCAACATTGCGCTTCTGATTGGTGGCGTTTCATTTGAAGAGCAGGACCGCAAGCTGGAGCGTGGCGCAGACGTATTGATCTGCACCCCCGGCCGTCTGCTCGACCACTGTGAGCGCGGCAAGCTGCTGATGACCGGCGTTGAAATTCTGGTCATCGACGAAGCCGACCGCATGCTGGACATGGGCTTTATCCCTGATATCGAACGCATCGCCAAGATGATCCCGTTCACACGCCAGACACTGTTCTTTTCGGCCACCATGCCGGCAGAAATCCAGAAGCTGGCCGACCGCTTCCTGCAAAACCCAGTCCGCATCGAAGTGGCAAAGCCCTCTTCGACCGCCACGACGGTGACGCAGCGTATCGTTGCGGCCAACGCCAAGGATTACGAGAAGCGAGCTGTGCTGCGCGATCTGATCAAGAGCGAAGAAGACGACCTGAAGAACGCGATCATTTTCTGCAACCGCAAAAAAGACGTTGCAGATCTGTTCCGTTCGCTGGATCGTCATGGTTTTTCCGTTGGTGCCCTGCACGGCGACATGGACCAGCGTTCGCGCACCAATATGCTGGCCAGCTTCAAGGAAGGCAATCTCAAGCTGCTCGTCGCATCCGACGTTGCTGCACGCGGTCTCGACATTCCTGATGTGAGCCACGTTTTCAATTTCGACCTGCCGATCCATTCTGAAGATTACGTACACCGTATCGGCAGAACCGGCCGCGCCGGTCGTTCAGGCAAGGCATTCAGCCTTGTGACAGCAAAAGACACCAAGTTCCTTGATGCCATCGAGAAGATGACCGGTCAAAAACTCGAATGGATGAGCGGTGACCTGACCGCTTTGCCCGAGCCGATGGAAAGCTACGACAATGACCGCCAGAAGCGCGGCCGTGGTGGCAAGGAGCGTGATCGCAGCAAGAGCCGCGAGAAACCCCGCCGTCCGAGCGAAGCAGCACCAGCCGAACAACCGGCAGCAGTCGTTGTTACAACACCAGAACCTACGGGAGAGACAAGGGTGAAATCCGAACAGAGAACTGACAGGGCACCCCGTCATTTTGACCGTCAGAATAATGGCGACAACGCCAATAATGACAACCGCGACCGCCGCCGCCACTATCGTGACAATGATGATGGCCCGACACCTGTCGGTTTCGGCGACGACATTCCTGCCTTCATGCTGATTGTGGCCAACGCCAAGGCCTGATTGGTCGCAATATCCTGTTGGCCTTAAGGCTGATTGGAAAACATGTAAGTGAGAATGGAATGAACGGTCTTCCCGGCATTAATTTTCCCGGCGTCGGCTGTGGGCTTGTTATAAGACGTGACGGCAAGGTTTTACTTTGCCGTCGCATGAAAGCACCGGAATCCGGCCACTGGAGCATTCCCGGTGGCAAGGTGGATCACCTCGAACCGGCCTTTGAAGCGGCACGGCGAGAAGCCAACGAAGAAACCGGCCTGCAAATCGGCGAAGTTTCCTTCCTCTGCGTGACCGAACAGATCATTCCCGACGAAAAACAGCACTGGGTCGCGTTTATCTACGTGACCGATGACGCCTCTGGTGACGCCATACTGACGGAACCGGACAAGCTGTCTGAAATCGGCTGGTTTGATCTCGACAACCTGCCGCAACCCATGTCGGTCTTTGCCGCTCAGGCCTTCGCGCATCTGCATTGAGGTTTATTGCCTTGCAGGCCGTCGTACATCTGCATTGACGTTTATCGCTTGGCAGGGTCATTTGCCGCGACAGTCACCTCAACCACCCTCTTCCCGTGCCCGTCACAGGGATCCAGCAGACGCGCGTCTGCGCGTCAAAAGACAGCTCCAGGACTGGGACTGACCTGCATCCCCGTGACAAGCACGAGGCATGAGGGCCGCGTGTGGGAACGGTTGGAGCCAGACAATCAGCGTTGAGGGATATTTGGTGAGAAGCGTCCGCATCAAACAATTGACGGTGTGCAGGTACACCAACCCCTCACCTGAAAAATCTATGACTTGGCTAAAGCCAAGACCATGATTTTTCTTCCTCTCCCACAAGGGTAGAGGTTAGGGGCGCCAAGTGGCCCTAGGAAGATCCTGTGTTTCAGAAAAGACAGCCGGGCTTCGCAGCGTCTGTTTATAACCAGTCGAACTGAAATGAATTTCCCCCAAATTGAGTAGGATTTCGTAATCCCAGACAGTTAACTTGCCATTGGACGTTGGCCTAGCGTTGCGGCGAGTGATGTAATGAATGCTGGGATAACCATAGATCGTATGGCCCAAATTCATCCAATTCAAAGATGCATTCAAGCCGGATACATTCTCAAATCTCAGAGTGCAGGGAGCAATGTCCCAACCTTCGCACCGATCCCCCACGTGGTGCCATTTGAAGAGATGATCTATGTCGAAGGAGAGAGTTCCATCCCGTGGCATATCCATGGAATATAGCGTCGCGTCGGACGACCTCATGTCGTCAAAGTCGGCATCGGTCCATATTTCTCGGTATTCGTCCACTGTGCCCCTCATTGATAAGTCACGCCGATATCGTTTCGGACTTATCAGACCCACACACAAAATCAATCAATGCGTGCATTTGAAAATGTATTTCCCTCATTCCCCATCAAAAACAAAAAAACGCCGCCCGGCATATCTGTCGGGCGGCGTTTAAATGTCATATCTGTCTGTGAAAATCAGACCAAACGGCTACGCTCCAGCGCCGCTTCAACGAAGCTGGCAAACAGCGGATGTGGATCGAGCGGGCGGCTCTTCAGTTCCGGATGGTACTGAACGCCGATAAACCAAGGATGGTCAGGATATTCAACCGTTTCCGGCAGAACACCGTCAGGCGACATGCCCGAGAATACCAGACCGCATTTCTCCAGACGTTCCTTATAGTCCACGTTCACTTCGTAACGGTGGCGGTGACGCTCGGAGATATCGGTCGAACCATAGATATCGGCAATCTTGGTGTCTTTTTTCAGCGCAGCCTTGTATGCGCCAAGGCGCATCGTGCCACCAAGGTCACCCTTGGATGAACGCTTCTCAAGTTCGTTGCCCTTGACCCATTCGGTCATCAGGCCAACAACCGGCTCCTTGGTCGGGCCAAACTCGGTCGAGGATGCGTTTTCGATGCCAGCCAGGTGACGTGCAGCTTCCACAACCGCCATCTGCATACCAAAGCAGATGCCGAAATAAGGAACGTTACGCTCACGCGCAAACTGTGCCGCCTTGATCTTGCCTTCCGAACCACGCTCGCCAAAGCCGCCTGGAACCAGGATCGCATTGACCTTTTCCAGATACGGCGCCGGGTCTTCCTTTTCGAAGACTTCGGATTCGATCCATTCCAGCTTGACCTTGACCCGGTTGGCAATGCCACCGTGATGCAGGGCTTCGATCAGGGACTTATAGGCATCCTTGAGGCCGGTATATTTGCCGACGATGGCAATCGTAACTTCGCCTTCAGGCGTCTTGATACGGTTGCAAACCTCTTCCCACTGCTCAAGGCGTGGCTTTGGTGCAGGCTCGATGCCAAAGGCAGCGAGCACTTCATTGTCGAGACCTTCCTTGTGGTAGGCCATCGGCACGTCATAGATGTTTGCTACATCCAGCGCCTGAATAACGGCAGATTCGCGCACATTGCAGAACAGGGAAAGCTTGCGACGTTCCGCTTCCGGAATTTCGCGGTCTGCACGCACCAGCAGAATGTCAGGATGAATACCAAGTGCCTGCAGTTCCTTTACGGAATGCTGTGTTGGCTTGGTCTTCAACTCGCCTGCTGCCGGAATATACGGCATCAATGTCAGGTGAACGTAAATGGCAGTGCCACGTGGCAAGTCGTTACCAAGCTGACGAATGGCTTCCATGAACGGCATGGCTTCGATGTCGCCCACCGTGCCGCCAATCTCACAGATGACGAAATCATATTCGTCATTGCCTTCGATCACGAAGTTCTTGATTTCATTGGTAACGTGCGGAATGACCTGCACTGTCGCGCCGAGGTAGTCACCACGACGTTCCTTATCGATGATATTTTTATAAATGCGACCCGTGGTGATGTTGTCGGTCTTGGTGGCAGAACGTCCGGTAAAACGTTCATAGTGACCAAGATCAAGATCGGTCTCTGCGCCGTCGTCCGTCACAAACACTTCACCGTGTTGTGTCGGGCTCATGGTGCCGGGATCGACATTGAGATAGGGGTCGAGTTTACGAAGCCGCACCCGATATCCACGGGATTGCAACAATGCTCCGAGTGCTGCGGCTGCAATGCCCTTACCAAGGGAAGAGACCACGCCGCCTGTGATGAATACATATCGCGCCATGGGATTCACCGGATACCTTCATTTTATTGATTCCGCCAGCCCAAATTTTTCGAACCCCGAAATCACACGTGGAAAACGAGGCAACCGGCCGGAATATGGACAAAAGAAAACCGGCAGGTTTTGGCCTGCCGGAGTGTTATGCGCTGACCGGGATTATTGACCGGTCGGAACTGCTGTCGGGTCGGCAGGTGCCGCAGGCGCTGGTGTTGATTGCGCCGGAGCTGCTGCCCCTTCAGAGCTGTTAGGAACGCCGTTACCAGCTGGTGCAGGTGCGGCAGGTGTCGTTGCCGGGCCGAGCGTATCGAGAATGCCGTTGCCCTGACCCTGCGTTGCAGGAATACGATCGAGAATGTCGGTCGGACGCGCTTCATAACGGGTCAACAGGCCAAGGCCCAGAGACGTCAGGAAGAACAACGCAGCAAGAATGCCGGTTGTACGCGTCAAGGCATTGGCCGTACCGCGGGCCGACATAAAGCCGGAACCGCCGCCAATACCAAGGCCGCCGCCTTCTGAACGCTGAATCAGCACCACGCCAACAAGCGCCAGCACGATCATGAGATGGATGACAATCAAAACGGTCTGCATGGTAATCCAGTCTTGCCCTTAACGGACACAGTCAAAAACATGTTGGCCGCTCTTTACATGAGCTAGGCGCGTATTCCAAGCCCCCAACACACCTTAAAGAACATCAGGCGGTCAATTGCTCATAAGCAGCGTAGATGGAGAGGAAGTCATCGGCTTTCAAGCTTGCACCACCAATCAATGCGCCATCGACGTTTTCAACGCCCATCAGCTGCAATGCATTGGAGGGTTTTACCGAACCGCCATAGAGAATACGAACGCGTTTTCCTTCGTCACCAAAGCGCGCCACAAGCTCGTTACGCATGAAGGCATGGGCATCACGCACATCATCCACAGTTGGCGTCAGGCCGGTACCGATGGCCCAGACAGGCTCATAGGCAATAACCGTGTTTTGTGCATTGGCATCGTCAGGAACAGAGCCGGACAGCTGGCGCTTCAAGATATCGAGCGTCTGGCCGCCTTTGCGCTCATCTGCGGTTTCACCGATGCAGACAATAGCCACCAGCTCGGCTGCATAGGCGGCTTGTGCCTTGGCGCGGACCAGATGGTCGGTTTCCGCGTGGTCGATGCGACGTTCGGAATGGCCAACGATGACATGCGTGCCAAAGCAATCGGCAATCATCTCGGCAGAGATATCACCGGTATGGGCACCCGATTCCTTTTCATGGCAATCCTGCGCGCCAATCAACAGCGGGCTGTCGTCGCAAAGAGCTGTCGCAACGTAAAGTAACGTAGAGGGAGGGCAAATCAGTGTTTCCACTTTGTCAGAAAGCGGACCTTTAACGCCCTGCGCCATCGCTTTGATCTGATCCAGCGAAGAACGAGTTCCATTCATTTTCCAGTTTCCCGCAACAAGCGGGCGAACATCAGGGGTCATGAGATTTCCATTCCTGCTCTTGTACGCCCTCAAGCAAAAATAGAGGGCAACCAAACGTCACATACGAACCAATTCAGGGGTGTAAAGCGCATGAAATCCAGTACCGCCTCCCCCTCATCTCTCCCATTAGCTGTATCGGGAAACAATTGGTACAGGAAATAAGAAATTTGGTTCAAAACATTGGTTAAAATTGCCTATGGCGCGTTCAAATTAATGTCAAAAACGCCCTGCGGCGATTTATTGCACCAAAATCCAGTTTAGAATTGCCCGCCAGTCGCTCATGCGCACCGGTGTTCCATGCGAACCCGTCTGGAACATGGTGAAACGAACCGGTTGTCCGGCTTTCAGCAATTGCCGGTAGATGGACACCTGGTCGCCGGATTTATAGACACTGTCATTGGCGCCGTGCGTAAACCAGATCGGCAATTTTGCCTTGGCCGCAGCGCTGGTCGGCAGTTCCGGGTCAGGCGCCCCACCCAAAAGTGCCATGCCCTGCAGATTGGCCACCGCCTGCGCGTCACGGCTGATGCCATAACAAATGAAGCTGCCCATCGAGGCGCAGGAAAGAATAACCGGACGACCACCAGATTGCTGGCGCGCAT
This sequence comes from Rhizobium sp. BIGb0125, assembly GCF_024810055.1. Classification (NCBI taxonomy): domain Bacteria; kingdom Pseudomonadati; phylum Pseudomonadota; class Alphaproteobacteria; order Hyphomicrobiales; family Rhizobiaceae; genus Rhizobium; species Rhizobium sp. BIGb0125. The sequence continues at coordinate 175,450 of NZ_JANUDV010000003.1, read as the reverse complement.
GGGAAATCAGCGCCGCCACATCGGCCACGCCCTGCGCGTCAAAGCTTTTGACACTGGGGGCGTAATAGGTGCCGCCATTGTCCAGCGCCAGGTTCTTCAGCCGGTTGAAGTTGCCGCCAAAACTGTAATCATTCATGCCAAGCCTGCGATCACCGCCACGACCGTGAATGAAGATCACCGTAAAGGTCTGGCCGGATGCCTGTCCGGTGCGTCCCACCTCGATGGTGCGGCTGTCAGCCTGCACCGTTTCCAGCGCCTGCGCCTTTCTGGCAATCGGCGTGACATAGCTGCGCTTGACGCGTCGTTCGGGGATTTCATCGCGCTCGTTGATGTCGCGTAATTCCTGGTAATCGATCGTTTCGTAACGACCGCCATCGGCCTGTTCCAGCACGCTTTGGCGCGAAAACAGGTTGTCCTTATAGGGTTTCAGCGGACCATCAGAGCCTTGCGCCGAGGAGGTTGAAGCCCCAAATACCGTGACAAGAAACACGAAAAATGCGAAATGAACTGTGGACATGCAGCGAAAACCATTTTGATTGACAGCCACTCCCTTGCCATTGACGGTAAGGCAGCGCAATCCTCATCCGGAAAAACCCTGATAAATTGCGCGGAATCGCGCTCGATTGGCATTTGTGGCAAAATCGCGCTGATTCGGATGGCCATAAGATGGCGCACGACAACGATTAGGCAACATGGATAACGGTAACGATCTATTCTCAAGTATCCCGGTGGTGACAGAGCCATCGGATACCGGCACTACAGTCAATGAAACGCCTGCACCTGCTGCTAACACCAACAGCAAGCCGTCAGCGGTGTCCGTTGCACCTCCGGCATCGTCATCCGGCGATGACTATGGTGCATCGTCGATCCGTGTTCTGGAAGGGCTTGAACCGGTCCGTATGCGTCCGGGCATGTATATTGGCGGCACCGACGAAAAGGCGCTGCACCACCTGTTTGCCGAAGTCATCGACAACTCGATGGACGAAGCGGTTGCAGGACATGCAAACTTCATTGAAGTGCATCTGGATACGCAGGGCAACCTGACTGTCAGCGATAACGGCCGTGGTATCCCGGTCGAAAACCACCCGCAGGTGCCGGGCAAGTCGACGCTTGAAGTCATCATGACCAAGCTGCATGCCGGTGGTAAATTCGACGGCAAGGCCTATGAGACCTCGGGCGGTCTGCACGGCGTGGGTGTTTCCGTTGTGAACGCACTGTCCGACCTGCTTGAGGTCGAAGTTGCCCGTAACCGCAAACTGTACCGCCAGCGTTTTTCTCGCGGTGTGCCACAGGGCCCGCTGGAAGAGCTGGGCGATGTGCACAACCGTCGCGGCACACGCGTCAAGTTTCACCCCGACCCACAGATCTTTGGTGATCACGCCAGGTTTGATCCGGCTCGCATTTTCCGCATGGCCCGCTCGAAAGCCTATCTTTTCGGCGGCGTGGAAATTCGCTGGAGCTGCGATCCCGGCGTTGTACAGGCCGGTGGCGAAATCCCGGAAAAGGCTGTTTTCCACTTCCCCGGCGGTCTGAAGGATTATCTGTCCGCAACGCTTGGCAAGGATTTCACCGTTACGCGCGAAATCTTCTCCGGCAAGACGGAAAAGACCGGCGGCCACGGCGCCATGGAATGGGCGGTCACCTGGTATGGTGGCGATACACAGATCCATTCCTATTGTAACACCATTCCGACCCCTGAGGGCGGCACACACGAAGCCGGTCTTCGTATTGCGCTGACCAAGGGGCTGAAAGCCTATGCCGAACTGACGCAGAACAAGCGTGCAGCGCAGATCACCACCGATGACGTGATGATCTCGGCCGTCGGCATGTTGTCGGTGTTCATTCGCGAACCGGAATTTGTCGGCCAGACCAAGGATAAGCTCGCAACCGTCGAAGCACAGCGTATCGTTGAAAACGCCTTGCGTGACCCGTTCGACCATTATCTCGCTGGCAACCCCAATGAAGCAGCAAAACTGCTCGACTGGGTGATCGAGCGTGCGGAAGAGCGCCTGCGTCGCCGCAAGGAAAAGGAAGTCAACCGCAAGACGGCCGTGCGCAAGCTGCGCCTGCCCGGCAAGCTGGCAGACTGCTCGCAAAACACCGCCGAAGGCGCTGAACTGTTTATCGTGGAAGGTGATTCGGCTGGCGGTTCCGCCAAGCAGGCCCGTAACCGCGCCAATCAGGCCATTTTGCCGCTGCGTGGTAAAATCCTCAACGTGGGTAGCGCCAGCCGTGAAAAGCTGTCCGCCAACCAGCAGATTGCCGATCTCATTCAGGCGCTCGGCTGCGGCACGCGCACCAAATATCGTGATGAAGACCTGCGTTACGAACGTATCGTCATCATGACCGATGCCGACGTCGACGGCGCGCATATCGCATCGCTGCTGATTACCTTCTTCTATCAGGAAATGCCTGAACTGATCCGTGGCAACCACCTGTATCTGGCCGTGCCACCACTTTACAAAATCACGCAGGGCTCAAAATCGGCCTATGCGCGTGACGATGCCCACCGTACCGAACTGATGGAAACAGAGTTCAAGGGCCGTGGCAAAGTGGAAATCAGCCGCTTTAAAGGTCTTGGTGAAATGCTGCCCGCGCAGCTGAAGGAAACCACCATGGATCCGTCCAAGCGTACCCTGCTGCGCGTCGTCATCGATGACGTCGACTTCGAAGGCACCAGGGAGGCCGTTGATAACCTGATGGGAACCAAGGCTGACGCCCGCTTCCGCTTCATTCAGGAACGCGCCGCTTTCGCCGAAAACCTCGACATCTAAGTCATATGCCCCGAAGCGCCAACGCTTCGGGGTAACAGCCGCTGCGGCTTATCTATTTGTAAAAACAGTCCGCCGCGCCATTTTCGGGTGCATATTGCTGTGCTCGCGCGAGCGCTATCTTCTTGGCGTCATCCTCGCCCTTGTGGCGAGGATCTAACCACCCAGCCATATCAGTTTCGTTTGACGAGATGTGGTTAGATCCTAGGGACAAGCCCTAGGATGACGTGAACACGAGACGTGATGATGGTAAAAGCCCCTATCACCGTTAGAAACCCAGTCATCACAGATCTGCGCGGGGCGGAACGCCCCTCACCGCTTCAAGCAAAATCCTTTTTCAGCGCTTCACGCAACACATCAATCAGCGTAGTTCCCAGATCATCGATTTCATCAATCCGGGCCGAGGTACGGTAATATTGCGAGGCGTCGTAACCGACGCCGACACCGACCAGTTCAACGGCACCTTGCATCTCGGTCTGGGCGATCACCTGCTTGAGATGGCGACTGAGGTAGTTTGTATCATTGGCTGACAGTGTCGCGTCATCGCAGGGCACCCCGTCTGACAGCACAACGACAATGCGTCGCTCAGCCTGGATATCCATTTGCCTTGATATGGCCCATTCAATCGCCTCGCCGTCGATGTTTTCTTTGAGCAGGCCGAGCCGAAGCATCGGCTCCAACAGATATGCCCTGCCCTCGCGATAGGCGAGTTCAGAAGATTTGTAGATGATATGAAGCGTTTCAGCCAAGCGACCAGGCGCCGCGCGCTTGCCCTGTTGCTCCCACAATCGTCTGCACTTTCCGCCCCGCCAGCCAACCGTGGTGAAACCGAGCACTTCAAGTTTGACATTCATCGCGCCCAGAAATTCCATGGCAATCTGACACGCAGCAGCGGCCAGCAGCATGTTGCGACCGGCCATCGATCTGGAGTGATCAACAAGGATTGTGACGACGGTATTTTCCAGATCTTCCGTCGTTTTGACGTTTCTCAGCTAGTTTGACGCTTCGAGACTGGCGATCCGCGCTTTCGTCTTCCAGCCTAGCAATGCGTCCTTAAACGTATCAAACGCCTGCCTGAGATCAGCCTTTTCCTCGCCAGACATCGGCCCAATCACTGAACTCAATTCGCCAGCGTGGGTAACCACGTCAAACTCACGGGTAAACACCCGGTACGCCTTGGGGTCGACCGGTGCCTCAACGGCGTCACTACGCGGTTTAGAAGATCGGCTCAATCGCTTCAAAAACTGCAACATGCACGACTCATAGTTGAGAAAACAGGGTTGTACGTTTTTGGCAGTGATAGGACCATGAGGCAAGAGAACACCCATGAGCCAAAGCCAGGCTGCGATGTGGTGCAGTTGTTGCGCACTTCGTCTAACCCCAAAAAGCAAAACCGGCATGTTCCATCAGGACCACGCCGGCTTCATCATTTCCAAATCACGTGGTTCAGGCAGGCGTCACGCGCCAGCCAGACCGAACTGTGCCGCATGCAAACGGCTGTAAGGGCCTTTTGCCTCGATCAGCTGTTCGTGGTTGCCAGTTTCGGCAATGCCGGTTTCATCCACCACCACGATGCGCGAGGCATCACGGATGGTTGCCAGGCGGTGGGCGATAACCAGTGTGGTGCGGCCCTTGGAAAGCTCGGCCAGCGATTGCTGGATGGCCCGTTCGGTTTCCGTATCCAGCGCCGATGTCGCTTCGTCCAGAATAAGGATGGACGGGTTTTTCAGGAACATGCGGGCAATCGCCAGACGCTGCTTCTGGCCACCGGACAGTTTCACACCGCGTTCGCCAATCACCGTATCCAGCCCGTTCGGCATGGCGGCAATGACCGTGTCGAGCTTGGCGCGCGCCGCCGCACTCTTGATCTCGGCCTCGGTCGCACCAAGGCGTCCGTAAGCGATGTTTTCACGCACCGTACCGCCAAACAGGAACACATCCTGCTGCACGATACCGATCTGGCTGCGCAGAGACGATAGTTTCATCTTTCTGATGTCGATGCCATCGATCGAGATCGAACCTGACGTTACGTCATAAAAACGCGGTAGCAGCGAGCAAAGCGTTGTTTTACCGGCACCCGAGGGACCAACAAAAGCAACGGTTTCCCCGGCCTTGATGTCAAGATTGATGCCACGAAGAATGTCGCGCTTGTCGCTGTAGCTGAAACCGACATTGCTGTAGGAAATATTGCCACGCAGCGCCGGTGCATCAATGGCGTCGGGTGCATCTTCAATATCCGGCGCAGTTTCCATCAACTCCAGGAAACGACGGAAACCGGCAATACCCTTGGGATAGGTCTCAATAACCGAGTTGATCTTTTCAACCGGACGGAAGAACACGCCAACCAGCAGCAGGAAGCCAACGAAACCACCATTGGTCAGGTCGCCCTTCAGCACGAACCAGGCGCCAGCAATCATGACGATCATCTGCGTCAGACGCATGCTCATGTAGCTGAGCGACGTGCTGGCCGCCATGATGCGATAAGCATTCAGCTTGGTGGTGCGGTAGTTCTGGTTGTCGGTCTCAAACAGCTTGCGCTCGTGGTCCTCATTGGCAAAAGCCTGCACAACGCGCATGCCGCCGACATTTTCCTCGATGCGGGCATTGAAGTCGCCAACCCGGCCGTAAAGTGCGCGGAAGTTCTGCGTCATGCGGCCACCGTAACGGCTGGTCACCCAGGCGGTCACTGGCACCACAGCGGCAGTGATCAGCGCCAGATGCACGTTAACCGACATCATCAGCAACAAGGCACCGATAAAGGTCATGATGGCAATGAACAGGTCTTCAGGGCCGTGATGGGCCACCTCACCAATCTCTTCCAGATCCTTGGTCAGGCGGCCAACAAGGTGGCCGGTCTTCTGATTGTCGAAAAAGCGGAAGGACAGTTTCTGCAAATGGTCAAAGGCCAGCCGGCGCATATCGGTTTCGATATTGATGCCAAGCATATGTCCCCAATAGGTTACGATTGCCATCAGGCCTGTATTGACCACGTAAACCACCAGCAATCCGATCGACGCCAGCAAGATAACCGGCCAGTCACCCTGCGGCAAAAGAATGTCCACGAACGCTTTGACGGCCATGGGAAAGCCGAGTTCCAGCACGCCGGATAACACGGCGCAGGAAAAGTCGATTATGAACAAACCCCGGTAAGGGCGATAATAGGAAAAGAACCGCTTCAGCATCTCATCTACTTCCGGTAGTCGCCGCAATCACATCGCAGCATGCGAAAAGTGATGGGTAATTGTCATATTTATATATTTGAGCCAAGGGTGTTGCGTTATTTTTACCAAAATCCTTCACTATATTAAGTGAGGACAATAAAAACGATGGAATGACCCTTTAAGGTTTGCACAAAACAACGTCGCCGTGTGACACTGAAGGGAAACATTTCGAAATGCGAAAGAGACATTCGTTGTGAGCAGCGCAGACACCCATAGACCACAGAGCGAGCAGAAATGGCTCGGCCCTGTCACGCCGTCCCGTATGGCGCTCATACCTTCCATATCCGCTGCTCGCTGGCTTCTAATTCTGATCGTCGCTGCCGGTATCTACTTCTTTCACGGCTTTTTAGTGCCGGTGCTGGCCGCATTGGTCATCGGCTTTGCAAGCTGGCCGCTTTACAGAAAGCTGCTGAAGAATGTCGGCGGCAACACAACCGTTGGCGCCACCATTGCCATCATTCTCATCATCACCTTCCTGATCGTGCCAATCGTCATTGCCGCGTCCTATACGGCCAGTGAAATTCGCGAATGGTTTGGCTGGGCGGTTGAGGCAAACCGGTATGGCGCACCGGTACCGGCATGGATTTCCGGCATGCCGGGTGTTGGCGTATGGCTGACAGAACAATGGACAAAATATATCGGCACGCCAGGTGCGATCGGTGAGGTCATTCAACTGGTCAGTGGCGCAAACATCGGCAACATCTACCGCGCCGTTCTGGCCGCCGGTAATGGCGCCTTCCACCTTATCCTGACGCTGCTGTTTCTGCTGATTGCGCTGTTCTTCGTCTATCGCAACGGCGCTTCCTTCTCCAAACAGGTGGACCTGCTCGGCGAGCGCATTCTGCCAACCCGCTGGGAGCGGATTTCGCGCGTTGTACCGGCCACCATCAGCTCGACCGTCACAGGCATGACGCTGATCGCGATCGGTGAAGGTATCATTCTCGGCATCGCCTACTGGATTGCTGGTGTACCCTCGCCTGTCACACTCGGTGTGCTGACCGGCGTCATGGCGCTTATTCCTGGTGGCGCACCGCTGTCCTTTACGCTGGTGTCGATCTATCTGGTGGCCAGTGGTTCGGTCGCAGCCGGTGTTGGCCTGTTCGTCTGGGGTTCGGTGGAACTGTTCATTGTTGACAAGACCATTCGTCCGCGTCTGGTCGGTGGCCCGATCAAGCTGCCCTTTCTGCCAACCTTCTTCGGTCTGGTTGGCGGCGTGAAAACCATGGGTTTCCTCGGCCTGTTCATCGGTCCGGTGCTGATGGCGCTTCTGGTTGCCATCTGGCGTGAATGGGTGCGTGAGGTGGAACTGTCATCCACTCCGGCAGAGACCGTGGACATATCCGCATCGACTGACGGTACACAGGCACCACCGCCGCCACTTCGAAAAGCGGCCTCTTAAACGCCCCAAAAGAAAACCCGCTAAACCTGATTTAGCGGGTTTTGTCATTCAGAGGGTCTTTTGCATAAAAAGACTGAGCGGGTCAGGCTGGTAAGGCGCAAAGGCCGGCACATCCTCAAAACCCGCCTTGCGGTAGAGACCAATCGCTGCTGGCTGGCTGATACCGGTTTCCAGACGAATGGCCCGCAGGCCAAGATCACGACCGAGCGTTTCAATAGCGTCCATCAGCTTCTGCCCGATTTTCAAACCACGAGCATTGGGGTCGACAAACATCCGTTTGATCTCTGCAAAACCGTCATCCTGCGACACCAGCGCACAGCAGCCGACAATCTGCCCCTCCTTGCGCGCCACCAGAAACGAAACCTCCGGCTTCATCAGGGTGGTGACATCAAGCAGGTGATTGCTTTCCGCGGGATAGAGCGACGCCATATAGGCGTCCGACATTTCCAGCAGCGTGATGATATCCGGTTGATCGGCCTGTTCCAGCTGAATTGAGATCGTCATAAAATTATGCCACGTCTGTTTTGTGAGAATTCCTCTGCCCTATTGTAACTGCAATTGGCGTGCAATTCCCAAAATACAGTTTCTACGGTGCGATTTCATCATTCAAGGCAGCCAGAGATATGAAAACAGCCTTTGTCCTCATGACCATTCTTGGCTGCGACGACAGCGCCGTCGATTGCCATCACGTGGCCACCTTGCAGCAGCAATGGACCAGTATCGAGCTGTGTGATGCCGCTTCCGAAAAGGAACTGGGCAATTACGCCAATGCGCCCTACCCGGTTGTCGTTGCCGTGTGCCAGACACCGGATGCCCAGACAGCTAGCGCCCCGACAAGCGAGCCAAAGGCCACAGATGCCGCAACGACGGCAGAAGCGCATGTCGAGGCTGACGGACAGGCACCGATGACGGCTGAACACGAACAGTCCCTGACCGCACAGGCCATTACCCGCGTCAGACGTATTCTTCCATCAACGGAAGGCGTCAAAAACCTGTTTGTCAAACCGGTGCGAATTGTTGAAGACAGTTATTCCTGGATGGCGAAACGCTTTACCAAATAAGGCGTTTCACCAAAAATCAGGATCAGGCAGCATCAATCATCAGGCCGCTGGCATAAGAGCGCGCTCTCTGGCGCTGCTCGTTCATCTGCAGCTTTTCCAGCATATCGAGAAGTTCATCGACGACCGCTGGCAGCCCGTGACGCGCACGGAACTTGGCAACAAGATTGCCGCAAATATCTTCCAGCGCCACGCCGGAAATCGACTGCGCCGCATCACGCCACAACAGCGTTGCATCCACAAACACGGCGCAGATGTCTTTCGACAGCCCGGCAGAATGGAAAAGCACCTGCACTGCCGGCACGCGACCAGTTGCCAGAATGGAGCGTACGCGCTTTTCATCCAACTGTGACAGATTGGACATGGCTTCACTGAAGAAGCTCAGGCGACCGGCACACAGCGCATAAATAAGCAATGCCGGGTTCAACTCACCGCTTTTGCGCAGATGGTCGACAAAGGCGGGCATATCGGCCTGTGGCACCGAAGCAAGAATTTCAACGGTTGCAGTGTCACCGGCGTCACGAATGACGTAATCAATGCGCGAGCGGTCGACAAAGGCATTGACCAGATCAGAACAGGCAAGCGCACTGCCGACATGGTTCAACAGCGCATGGCGGGCGTCAGCTGGCAGGTCATCACGCTCCAGAAGCAGGTTGCGAATTTCGGCCTGTTCGCCAAAACGCTCGACAATACGGCGCAGTGAAATGCGCGAGATATCAATCAGTTCGTTTTCCAGCAGAATGAACAGTTCGCCGAGATCGGCGACTTCCGCCAGCGCGGCGCACACGCCACGGCTCAGATAAGGACGTGCAGCGATAAAGGAACGGGTTGCCACATCACCACGGCCGACAAGATCAACCAGATCCATGTCGCGCAGAACCGGCGAGCGCATGATGACAGTGCCGGAAATCTCCGGCTGGTCTTCGGCCAGCGCAAAAACAATGGCGCGTGGCGCAACAGGAGAATCACAAATGGCTTCCGCAAGCGAAAGACGCACGCGTGGCGACGGATCATCCAGCAGATAGGTCAACGCCATATAGGCGGCCTCATGCTGTTCCTTGTTCATGCCTTCGACGAGATAGGCGCGACCAAGAGCATTGGCTGCACTAGCTCTATCTGCAACTTTTGCCGTCTCAGACCAGCGAAGGAATGCCTTAACGATCACAGCAGCCTCTTGAATACATCACCACATTTCAGGCCGAACAGGAGAAGCGTACGAAAAACGGTCCCGCCTCATCTCTGCCCGTTCATGCACCCTAGGAGCAAATGGTTTACGTTTGGTTCACCATGCTTGTTAACGGCTGCAAAACCATAAGAATTTGCGCAAGAAAACAAAAACGCCGGCAATGCGGTAAAGCATCCCGGCGTCCTGATTTCATGGAAGGCATCGAGCGCAACAGACTGAATCCCCAAGGGTTTCAGCGCATTGCGAACATCCTATGGTCTTTGCAGCTCGAAAACATCCGAACCGCCATCACAATAATCCATATAACCCATGCGGCCGATCGGCCGGGCAAGGCCCATGTCGAGACGACCATCGCGGATGATCGAATCGTCAATGTGAATGGCAACCACTTGCCCAAACACCATCCAGCTATCCGCCGCCTCACCGTCAAGACCAACCGGCTGCAGGATTTGCGTGACACGGCACTCCAGCGCCGCATGGGCTTCAGCAACGAAAGGCGCCTCCGCCACACGGCCCATTTTAGAGGTCAGGCCTGCAAGCTGGAACTCATCGACGCCGTAGTCGACCGCACGTGAGGAAAGATTGGTCTTTTCCACCAGATCTCTGCTGACGAGACTTGCGGTAAACACACCTGTTTCCTCGGCATTGCGCAGGCTGTGCTTGCGACCGCTGGACGAGAACATCACGATTTTGGGATTGTCCGAGACAACGTTAAAAAAGGAATAGGGAGACAGGTTAAAAGACCCGTCATTACCCTTGGTACCAATCCAGCCAATCGGCCGTGGTGCGACAATCGCCTTGAATGGATCATGTCGCAGGCCGTGAGCATTCGCTGCTGTCTCGTAGAACATACCCTTAGCCCACCCAGGTCACTACATCTGATACGTTGGGGCGCGGACGTTCAACCGGCGGGAATGTCGTGGAACCAATATGGATAAAGCCCGCAACCTTTTCGCTGGCATCAATGCCGAGTGCTGGCCATGCCTTGGCGTCAAATGCCATCCATTCGGTCAACCAGTTGGCCGCATAACCATGGGCATTGGCCGCCATGATCAGGTTAAGGCACACTGCACCAGCCGACATGATCTGCTCCCATTCAGGGATTTTCACATGCGGACCGGCGGTGCTGATAACAGCAACAACAACCGGGGCGCGGGTAAAGCGTGTCAGTTCCACCTGCTTCTGTTCGTCGCTCATCTCCGGCTTGTCAGCCAGCGCCAGCTCCAGCATCTCACGTCCCAGTTTCTCACGCTGCTCGCCGCGGTAAACGATAAAACGCCAAGGGGCCAGCTTGCCATGGTCAGGCACACGCACCGAAAGGCGCAAGATTTCTTCAATCTCGGCCTTTTCCGGGCCAGGTTCTGAAAGCTGGAAAGCGGGAATTGAGCGACGGACATTGAGATAATCCAGAAGCGTGATGTCACTTTTCATGATAACGGTCTTCCATTGCTGTGGCATGTAAGGGTATGGGTCTTGAAATAGCCATGACCTTCGGTTTCAAGTGGTCCCCGGAAATACAGAAGTCAATTGGTAACAATCATGAAAGCCATCAAATTTGCGGCAAGTCTGGCAATCGCGGTCGGCGCAATTGTTATGCCGTCTCATGCCGTTTTTGCCAATGATGCGTTCCAGGGTTTCAAGCAGCTTGGCGGCACCGCCAAAATGCCAAAGCTCAATGCCTTCACGCCGCCATCGGCCAGCGAACCGGCACAAACCGCATCTGATGTCATTCTCGAGGCCAAGCTGACCGGTGATGGTGAGGCCATGCAGCAAGGTCTTGCCTGGCGCGTGTTTAGCCCTATTCCCGGTGAAGATGGCAAGCTGCCGATGTTGGCCAGTTCCGAAGGCGGCACCGCCACCTTCCACCTGTTGCCCGGTGACTATTTCATCAATGTTACCTTTGGCCGCGCTGGCGTCACAAAGAAGCTGGTTGTCCCGATGTCCGGCAAGGTCGACAAGCAGGTTCTCATTCTTGATGCGGGCGGCTTCGTGCTCAATGCAACGGCCGGGACAGACCGCAAGATCCCCGGAAACCTGCTGAAATTTTCGGTTTATTCCTCTGACGTCAGCGACGATGGCGAGCGCAAGCTGGTCATGAACGATGTCAAGCCCAACACCATCATCCGCCTGAATGCCGGCACCTATCACGTCGTGTCGGAATATGGCGGCATCAACGCCGTTGTCCGTGCCGATATTCAGGTTGAAGCCGGCAAGCTGACCGAAGCAACCTTGCAGCACCACGCAGCACAGGCAACGCTGAAACTGGTGTCTGAAAAAGGCGGCGAAGCCATTGCCGATACCGCATGGTCGGTTCTGACCAGCGGCGGTGATATCGTTAGCGAAAGCGTCAGCGCCTTCTCCACCATGGTGCTGGCTGAAGGCGAATATACCGCCATCGCCCGCAACAAGGACAAGGTCTACCAGAGCAATTTCACCGTTGAGGCAAGCCACGATACCGACGTGGAAGTGCTGATGAAGGAGCCTGAAAACACCGACGACGGCAGCGGCGACTTCTGATCCTGACGTAACGTCAAGTCTCCCGTGGCATCACCGCGCAGAGACATCATCAAAATCAGACACTAACAGCAGATATGAAAACGGCGCCTTTCGGCGCCGTTTCTGTTTCATGCTGCGCTGGTTACGCGGGCAGCCTTGGCTGCGCGCTTGCGCTTGACGTCTGGCGGTGTTGCCTCGTCAACGAGGCTGGTGATTGCCTCTTCCAGCGACATGGATGTCTGCGCCTGGCTGCCAAGACGGCGGATGTTGACCGAGCGTTCCTCGGCTTCCTTCCGTCCGCAAACGATAATGACAGGAACCTTCGTGACAGAATGTTCGCGCACCTTGTAATTGATCTTCTCGTTGCGGAAGTCGGTTTCAACCGTCATGCCGGCATCGCGCAGCGCTTCGGCAACCTCGCGGCCGTAATCGTCAGCCTCGGAGGTAATCGTCGCAACAACAACCTGCAAAGGTGCAAACCACAGCGGCATGTGACCGGCGAAGTTTTCGATCAGAATGCCAAGGAAGCGTTCCATCGAACCGCAGATCGCGCGGTGGATCATCACTGGCTGGGTCTTTTCCGAGTTCTGGTCGATGTAGAAGGCACCAAAACGTTCCGGCAGGTTGAAGTCCACCTGCGTCGTGCCGCACTGCCATTCACGGCCGATCGCATCGCGCAGGGTATATTCGAACTTCGGACCATAGAACGCGCCCTCGCCCGGCAGAATCCCAGTCTTGATGCGGCCTTCCGACTGTTCCTCGATGGTCTTCAACACATCCATCATCACGCTTTCAGCACGATCCCACAGGGCATCGTTACCAACGCGCTTTTCAGGGCGTGTGGACAGCTTCACCACCACTTCATCAAAGCCGAAGTCCTTGTAGACCGACAGGATGAGTTCGTTGATGCGCAGGCATTCCGCTGCCATCTGCTCTTCCGTGCAGAAAACGTGCGCGTCGTCCTGCGTAAAGCCGCGGACGCGCATCAGGCCGTGCAGAGCGCCAGAAGCCTCATAACGGTGAACGGTACCAAACTCCGCCAGACGTACCGGCAGTTCGCGGTAGGACTTCAGGCCATGTTTGAAGATCTGCACGTGACCCGGGCAGTTCATCGGCTTCAGCGCAAAGACGCGGTTGTCCGCTTCCTTGTCTTCCGGGTGCGTGAAGGCATAGGCCGACTTCACCGCAAACATGTTTTCCTGGTACCAGCCCCAGTGACCGGAGGTTTCCCACAGCGACGCATCCAGCACCTGCGGTGCATTGACTTCCTGATAGGTGCCTTCAAGGTTACGGCGCATGTAGCTTGTCAGAGCCTGGAACATGCGCCAGCCCTTGCCGTGCCAGAACACCACGCCCGGACCTTCTTCCTGGAAATGGAACAGATCCATTTCGCGGCCAAGACGGCGGTGGTCGCGCTTTTCAGCTTCGGCCAGAATGTGCAGGTAACGGTCGAGCTCTTCCTGTGTTGCCCAGGCCGTGCCGTAGATACGTGTCAGCATTGGATTGTTGCTGTCACCACGCCAGTAAGCACCGGCAACCTTCATCAGCTTGAACGCCGTGCCGATCTGGCCGGTAGAGGCCATGTGCGGGCCGCGGCAAAGGTCAAACCAATCGCCTTGGTAATAGATCTTGAGATCCTGGTCTTCCGGGATCGCGTCGATCAGCTCAACCTTGTAGCTTTCGCCCTTGGCAGCAAACACTTCCTTCGCCTTGTCGCGCGACCAGACCTGCTTGGTGAAGGCAGCATTGCGCGCAATGATTTCCTTCATCTTCGCTTCGATCTTCGGCAGATCTTCAGGCGTAAAAGGTTCGTTCTTGGCAAAGTCGTAATAGAAGCCGTTTTCGATAACCGGGCCAATCGTCACCTGCGTGCCGGGCCACAGCTGCTGCACAGCTTCAGCCATCACGTGGGCTGCGTCGTGGCGGATAAGCTCCAGCGCACGCGGATCGGTGCGGGTCACAATCTCAATTTTGCCAGCAGTCACAACGTCAGACAGGTCGCGCAACTCACCATCGATGGTGATGGCAACCGCTTTCTTGACCAGGGATTTGGAGATGGATTCTGCGACGTCACGGCCTGTGGTGCCAGGCGCAAACTCGCGGGCCGATCCATCGGGAAATGTAAGGGAAATAGCTGCTGACATGATATCAATGCTCCTTGATCCAGTCCCGCCAACCAATGCGGGTGGTTTTTACGTGTGATAAGTAAGTCCTTACTTATCTGGCAGGCCTTTTAGCGCCGTTCCTGCAAAGGGTAAAGATGCGATCAGTGGCGACGCGACCAATATCGCCAGGGTGCCCACCAGTGCTGGTTTGCCCCAAGCGTTTCGCGCACCGGATCAAGACCGCTGGTGCCACCCGGCCCGCAACGCGCCACGCGAAACAGCGTCAGCCATCCCCCGGCCCAAAAGCCGTGGCGGGCAATCGCCTCATAACCATATTCCGAACAGGTCGGGATATGGCGGCAGGAATTGCCGATGAAACCGGAAAAGGTCAGCTGGTAAAAGCGGATGAACGCCATGCCGAGCAGGCGTCCAGGCGTCTTGCGAAACGGTCCCTGCCAGTTGCGCGAGGCAGTCTTGCGTGGAGTTGGCTGCGGTTCGTGGTTGCAGCCGGGCGCGCCACACATGGCTCAGCCCGCAACAGTGGCGGCTGAAACAGCCTCGGGCTGATGAGCTGCGATCTGGTCAAGGCAATCCACCACCGCATCAAAAGTCAGCATGGTGGAGGCGTGGCGGGCCTTGTAATCCTTGACAGGCTTCAGCACCCGCATGTCTTCAAACCGACCGATAGGGCCATCACCGCCATTGGTCAGCATGGCTAGCATATCCAGCCGCGCCTGACGCAGTTCATCAACGCTGGCACCCACCACATGATGCGCCATGATGGAGGAAGACGCCTGCCCAAGCGCACAGGCTTTCACTTCGTGCGAAAAGGCACTGACGGCACCATCTTCCACTTTCAGATACACTTTTACCCGGGAGCCACACAGTTTCGAATGTTTCTGCGCACTGGCATCCGCATCGACCATCGGGCCGGTCAGCGGAATGTTTCCGGCAAAAGCCAGTATCTTGTTGTTGTAAATATCGTCCATCAACCAACCTGTATCAGCACGCCCAAAGGTCAAACCGGTTATCTTTTTCAAACACAGCGTCACCCTTGGCACGGCTTTTCTGCCCAACCCAATACATTATATGTTATTTTGCCCCGTCATCATCAAGCCGTCGTGAAATTCCGCTGAATTGATCGAAAAACAGGGTTAGCGCTTGCCAAAACGGTGCAAAACAACCAGATAGCAGACAGTGCGTGGGAAATGGCCACGCACGTTGCATAGTTCAGGTGCGGCCTTTAACCGCATCGGGAGATAGAAGATGGATGCCATTGTGAAGAATTTTCCTGCTGCCGGCGCAACGTCTGACGTTGAAATCATGCGTCCGACACAGGCAGAAGCCGAAGAAGCAGTGAAGGTTCTCCTGCGCTGGGCCGGTGACAACCCGGACCGCGAAGGCCTGCTGGACACCCCACGCCGTGTCGCCAAAGCCTATGGCGAGCTTTTTTCGGGCTACGCACAGGAACCGGAAGAGGTTCTCGGTACGACCTTCGAGGAAGTCGGCGGTTATGACGACATCGTGCTGGTGCGCGACATTCCATTCTTCTCCCACTGTGAGCATCACATGGTGCCAATCGTCGGCAAGGCCCATGTTGCCTATTTGCCTGACGGCCGTGTTCTTGGCCTGTCGAAGATTGCCCGCGTGGTCGAGATTTTTGGTCGCCGCCTGCAGACGCAGGAAAACATGACGGCACAGATCACCAGCGCGATTGATGGCATTCTGAAACCGCGCGGCGTGGCCGTGATGATTGATGCAGAGCATATGTGCATGTCCATGCGCGGTGTGCAGAAGCAGGGTTCTTCAACCCTGACCACCAGCTTCACCGGCACTTTCAAGACAGACCCTGCCGAGCAGGTTCGTTTCATGACAATGGTGCGCAGCCGCTAAACGCGGCTTTTCGCCACCTCCTGAACAGTGGTATAAACATGACCGGCACACAATTTCCCCTGCCCGCAAGCGACAAAACCATTCTTGAAGGCGCAGGCAGCTTCACCCCGAAGTTTGATGCCCATGGCCTGGTGACCGCCGTTGTCACCGACGCGACCGATGGCGAATTGCTGATGGTTGCCCACATGAATGCGCAAGCCGTTGCCCTGACACTGGAAACCGGTGTCGCCCACTATTTCAGCCGCTCACGTGGCAAGATCTGGAAAAAGGGTGAAACCTCCGGCAACCTGCAGACCGTGCGCGAAATCCGCACCGATTGCGATCAGGACGCCATCTGGCTCAAGGTTTCCGTGGCCGGTCATGACGCAACCTGCCATACTGGCCGCCGGTCGTGTTTTTATCGTACTGTCTCCCTTGAAAATGGCGAGGCTGTTACAAAAATTACCGATAATGAACGGCATTTCGATCCGGCAACCGTTTACAGCGACAAATAACACCTGACGTTATTTCTCCATTCTGCTGCCCGGTTTCGATGCGATAACCGTTTTGAAACCGCAGAAGCGTTTAATGACGCTTGTTCGCAATGTGCAGGAGGAGTGTCGTAGCGATGTTGGGGTGGGGTATCAATCGCGGCAACAGCGGCACATTATCCACAATTGATGGTAATGAGCCGACATTTCCCGAAAACGAAGCCAAACTGCGGGGCGATACACGTATTGCATTGGCGCTGGGCGGCGGTGCTGCCCGCGGCTGGGCGCATATTGGCGTTCTGCGCGCCCTTGATGAGGCAGGCATCAAGATTGGCATGATTGCCGGCACGTCGATCGGCGCGCTGGTCGGCGGCTGTTATCTCGCTGGCAAACTGGATGAGCTGGAAAGTTTTGCCCGCTCCCTGACCATGCGCCGCATTGCCGGCCTGCTCGACCTGACGATTGGCGGCGGTGGCCTGTTTGGTGGCATGCGCCTGACCAAACGTATGCAGGAACATCTTGAGGGATTGACGATTGAAGGCCTCGACCGTCCTTTCGTGGCGGTCGCCACCGAATTGACGACCGGCCATGAGGTATGGATCCATCAAGGCGATCTGATCACCGCATTGCGCTCATCCTACGCATTGCCCGGCATTTTCGAACCGGTCTATTGTAACGGTCGCACATTGATTGATGGCGCATTGGTCAACCCGGTGCCAGTGTCAGTCTGCCGCGCGCATGAGCAACCGCTGGTCATTGCCGTCAACCTCAACTACGACATTTTCGGGCGTTCGGCCGTGGTCAAACATGGTGCGGGCGCACCCGGTGCGACGCCACTGCCCGTGCCGACCTCCGCGCAGCGCCCCGGCCTGCCGGGCGTAATGGTGCAGGCTTTCAACATCATTCAGGACCGTATTTCCCGTTCTCGTCTGGCAGGCGATCCGCCGGACCTGACACTGCATCCACGGATCAATGATATCGGCCTGTCGGAATTCCACCGGGCCGGCGAAGCCATAACCCGTGGTTACGAGGAAACACGTGCCCGAATTCCAGAACTGCAACGCATGCAGCAGGTTTTGATGCGTTGATTGGGTTCAGCGTCAGCCGTTATCCTCGGGCTTGTTCCGAGGACCTAACCCAATCAGCCACAAACCTCACACTTGCGCAGGCGTGACTAGATCCTCGGGACAGGCCCGAGGATGACCACGAGAGCATGTTTCGGGCCACTATTTATCCGGCTATATAAGCCTTGATCTGTTCAGCTTCAGCCTCGACTTCGCCAATGCGCGCCTTGACCACGTCACCAATCGAGATAATTCCGGCAATCTTGCCATTGTCTTCCACCGGCAGATGGCGGAAGCGGCCACCGGTCATGATTTCCATCAGCTGGTCGGTGGTCGATGTCTCCTGACAGCGAATCACGTTTTTGGTCATCGCGCCGGAAACCTTTTCTTCCAGTGACGCAGCACCTTTGCCGGCAATGGCGCGCACCATATCGCGCTCGGTGAAAATGCCTTTGATGCCACCTTTGGCATCCACAACCACGACAGCACCGATCTTGTGATGATTCAATGTTTTGGCTGCTTCAGCAATCGTCACATCAGGCGATACGGTTACAACGTCGCGACCTTTCGCATCCAGCAAATCCTTCACGAATATCGGCATATATTCCTCCTCAAAATCCACCGGTTCCGGTATGGAAGCTCCCCTATTCCATACCCACGGCACAGCAATGCTGCGCTTGCATGCGGTGGAATGCAAGACACAACTTCCAACAATACGTATGCAGTCTGTGATCTCAGAGGCGGTGTTTTTGCCGTGGCAGCGGATCGAAAAGGTCAAACAGCAGGAAGCCGAACGCGAAACCGAAAATATGCGCGTCCCAGGCAATAGCGCCTGCAGCATCGCCGAAAATCGGCACGCCAACCGCCACCAGCACGTTACCCAGCAACCACATGACCGTGAAGATCACCACTGTGCGGTTCATGAAGGCTGCAATAATGCTCTGGCGTGGATAGAGATGGCCAAGCGCCGGATTAAAACCGCCACCATGCGGTGGAAATGCAAACCGGCAGGCAGCCCCCATCAGCGCAGACACCACACCCGACGCACCAATCAGTACGGTCATGTCATGCCAGTTGAGGGCAGCGTGGCCGAAAGCCGACGCCGCAGCACTGAGGCACCACAAAAGAATGAAGCGAACGGCACCGATGCGGCGCATGACCGGCGTGCCAAAGGCGGCCAACCACAGACCGTTGAACACGATATGCATGGTGCTGCCATGCATCAGCGAATAGGTGATCGGTGTCCACAGCCACTCCATGCCCTGCTGCGAAAACGGAACAACGTAGCGCATGGGTATAAAGCCGAAGGTGAACAGGTACCAGGCATAACCATCGTCCGACAGCAGGTACTCACCAACCAGATAAACAACGGCCAGAAGCGCAAGGGTGATGACCAGCAAGCCCGGCAGATTGAAGACAGGTTCTGACGGTCTTTCAGCGGGCGCTTGGTCTGCGGAAGGAACATCGTCGCGATTATCTGTCATCACTTCACCCTTTTACCCGAACCGCCCAGTCAAAACCCGGTGCGTCGGCAACAAAACTGTCGGTTCATCAACGGCATACAGGACCATTGAACGAAAAAAAAGCCGCCCTGACTGGCAGGACGGCTTCGGAGCCCCCGGTTTTAACCCGCCCCGTAAATCTGTGCTGAAAGAGTTTCCCCTTAAATGACAGGATCTCAATGCCACGTCGGTCAGCCGAACTCAATCTAAACCATTCATTAACCTTAATTTCCCCGTGGCACGAAACTGGCATCGCTATCCTTAAGACCACCAGAACCAGTGTCCCCTGTGCTGGAATGAGACATATGGAGGCGATCCATGAACATTGTAGCAAGCATGGAGCTATATTCGTACTGGAATGACCTGCGCGGTGACACACCCGCCCCGGTACGTCAAAACATTGAACCTGAAAAAATCCGCCATCTGTTGCCGGATCTTTTCATCCTGTCGGACGAGGCCGAGACATCACCCGTTTTCCGGCTTACCGGAACACGTCTGTATTCGATTTTCGGACGGGAACTGCACAAGACTGAATTTTCCAAACTCTGGCTACCGCAAAATGCGCAAAGCATGGTGACAATTGCCAAGACGGTGATGCACCGGGAAATACCTGCCATCCTCACGGTACGCGGCGTGGAACAGCAGGACTCAACCGAGCTATCCAAAAGCCAGTCACCAGATGATGACATCAGTTATGAAATGTTGCTGTTACCGCTCAGATCATCCCAGCCGTCCGAGCCACGATTGATCGGTGGCCTGTTTCCGCAAAATCGCAAGCATGTCTATATTAGGCCAGTGGCGACGCTAATCCCGGAAACCTGTCGTATTTTGGAGAGCGTTTCGACGGAAACTCCCCTGAAAAACCACGCGTGAGGCGAGAATTTTGGTTTTATTGCATAACAGTTGCATTCATGTCGAAAAGTAGAACGGTCTGTTAACTCGACAGCAGTAGAGATGCACTGTTCAATCACCATAGTGCGATATTGATGTTTTCAGTTAAATCCACCAGCTTTGCACATGCAGAACCCGCGCACCCGGTGCGCGAGGTACAGACTGTGTCCGTCAATCTGTCGGGCCGCATCATGCTGCCGGACTATGAGGAATATGACTGCACCATCACGGACATGACTTCGGAAATCGCGCACTTCACCTGCGCGGCGATGGGACATCAGGGCGATCGCGTTATCGCCTACCTGCAGCACATTGGTAGACTTGAAGGCAAGATTACTGCGATTTACGCGTCCGGTTTTACGATTTCGATTACCGCGACCGAACGCAAACGGGAAAAACTTTCTGCGCAGCTGGCATGGATTGCCAAGCGCCAGGAGCTCGGCCTGCCGGAAGATCGTCGCCACGATCGTCTGGCGCCGCGCAAATCACGCGCCGAACTGACTCTGGAAGATGGCAACGTCGTTTTATGCCGCATCATCGACCTTTCACTGTCCGGTGCCGCCATCGAAGTTGACGATCGCCCCGCCATGGGCACCATCGTCAGACTTGGCGCCATGAAGGGCCGCATCGTGCGCCACTTCATGGAAGGTGTCGCGATCGAATTCGATCGGGTACAGTCGCGCGATGCGCTGCTGGAATTCCTTTAAGCGATCCGCTCTCACCAGATCTGACCACATCAAGGCCGCCGCAATGCGGCCTTTTCTTTTGCCGATAACCTAACGCGCGATGCCGAACTGTGACCGCCTGTGCCAGTCTGATGCAGGTTTTGGCAGAAAACAGACCGTTTTTACCCCACACATCCAATCAACGGCCTTTGATGTTTTTTTTCGAGAACATCAAAATATTTTTTGCGGTCAAAATTCACCTTGCCTGTGCCACATGGTGTTTTTGCAAGTATATTTCCGCAAAAAACAGAAACGCACACCATCACATTGACCCATTTTGGCGCATTCTGGCCAGACTTCATCGCTCGGACACCAAGGCCACAAAAAGGCAAATATCATTCTTTTTCAGAGAGATAAGCAGAAAATAACCGACAATGCGACCTCTGAAATTCGCTAAAATTTTAGTCAAATACGCATAAAATAAAGCTCAAATACGCTTAAATATAAATTCAAATAAGTCGAAGAATTTCAGAAAAACAACATCAAATTTACGCGGCAATATTTGCGTGACCTAAAAATTTGCATGCGATTGTCTCCTCAACACGGGAGACAGGTAATGAACAACAAAAAACAACTTGGTTTCTTGGCCGCTACACTTTTTATGATGGCCTTCACATCTCAGGCATATGCTTCGCCAGCCGCCGCAATGCGTATTATCGGAAAAGCAAATCCGCCAATTGGCCACTACGAATTCTGCCAGACCTACAAAAGCGAATGCGTCGCCACATCGGCTGATCGCGGACCGCTCAAACTGAACAAAGACCTCTGGAAGATGATTCTGGACGTCAACTACACCGTTAACACCACCATTACTCCAATGACCGATATGGAAGTCTATGGTGTGGAAGAACGTTGGGCCTACCCGACGACAGTGGGTGACTGCGAAGACTTTGTTCTTCTGAAGCGCAAGATGCTGATGAACAAGGGCATCGAAGCCTCCAACCTGCTGATCACAGTCGTTCTGCAGCCGAATGGCGAAGGCCATGCCGTGCTGACCGTGCGGACAGACCATGGTGACTTCATTCTCGACAACATGCGCAACCGGGTCATGGACTGGTCGGAAACCGAATACACCTATCTGAAGCGCCAGTCGGCCGGCAATCCGGCCCGGTGGGAAAAGATCCAGGATGGCCGCGCAACAGCCGTAGGCGGTATCAACTAACAATGTCATCCCGGACCGCAGGCCGGTTTGGGATGAAACCTATACTTGAGAGGAATTGGCCCGGTCCGTCCCCCTACCCCGTCCCCTGACCGAGCCATGAGCCGGTTCCGTTGCCCCGGAACCGGCTCACTCTTTTTTTTGGGGTCAGTAAACTGCCGAAATCACGGGATAATCTGGGCACGACAGTGCGATTGCAGGCTGTTTCAGCCGCATGTCATCTTTTGGTGACAGGCTTTAAAGTAGGCCGAGTTCGGCCAGTTCGCGCTTCAGATCAGAGGGAAGATCATCCGCACCGCCATCCGAACCACCGAGATCACGCGGCGCATCTTCTGATGTCAGATAGCGCCAACCCTGAAACGGCCGCTTCGGTGCAGGCGATGTTTCAATGACCTCCGGTCCCAGCACCAGATCACATCTGGAAATGCCGTCATCGCCCTTGAAGGTCTTGATATCGAGAAAACGCTGGCGCGCCAGAACCTGCCCCTTGATCACCCAATAAAGAGAGCCGCCATCCAGCAGCTCTTCAACGCGCTTGGGGATCATGCGTGTGGTGTGAATGCTGTGCGGCTCAAGCCCGGCAGCAATGGCCAGCAGCGACCGCTGAGAAACCCAATCCCGCAAATCCTGAAGCGAATCTGCGCCAACGCATAATTTGAGAAGATGAAGTGCCATGGTCTTCATCAATGCCTATTTGGCGCAGTCGTCAAGACATGTCGGCATCTTATTAACAAAGCCTTTGGCCGCACGCCCCATGGCGTGCGACAGGAAAGGTCGGCAGTGCCGTCCCTTTAAACTCAGCACTCCACCACATTGACGGCAAGACCGCCGGTCGAGGTTTCCTTGTATTTCTCGCTCATGTCGTTGCCGGTCTGACGCATGGTTTCAATGCAGGCATCCAGTGGCACGAAATGTTCGCCATTGCCCTTGAGCGCCAGCGAAGCGGCAGTAACCGCCTTCACCGCACCGAGCGCATTGCGCTCGATGCACGGTATCTGCACAAGACCGGCAATCGGGTCGCAGGTCATGCCCAGATGGTGTTCAAGCGCGATTTCAGCGGCATTTTCCACCTGTTCGGGCGAACCACCCAGCACGGCAGCAAAACCGGCAGCCGCCATGGCCGATGCAGAACCAACCTCACCCTGGCAACCAACCTCGGCACCGGAGATAGAGGCATTGTGCTTGATGATGCCGCCAATCGCCGCTGCCGTCAGCAGGAAGTCCCTGACGTCATCAATCGACGCATCCTCGTGGAAATGACGGAAATAACGCACGGTCGCCGGCACCACACCGGCAGCGCCATTGGTGGGGGCTGTTACGACCCGGCCACCGGAAGCGTTTTCTTCGTTCACGGCCATGGCATAAACGCTCAGCCAGTCATTGGCGAGCAGCGGATTGGGTCGATTGCTGCGCCATTCAACATTCAGCTTTTCATGAATGTCGTGGGCACGGCGTTTTACCTTGAGGCCGCCAGGCATGATGCCTTCATTGCGCAAACCACGGTCGATACAGCCATTCATTGCGTCCCAGATCTGGTCGAGACGGGCATTCAGCTCATCACGCGACACAATGATCTCTTCATTGGCACGTTTCATCTGGGCAATGGTGCGGCCGGAACTGCGTGCCATCTCCAGCATTTCGCGTGCCGAAGAGAAAGGATACGGCACGCGCACGGTCTTAGTAGAATCACTGCCGCCGTTGCGCAGCGCCTCAAGCTCTGTGTCGGTGACGACAAAACCGCCGCCGATCGAATAATAGATTCGCTTCAACAGCACGCGACCTTGCTTGTCGAGCGCCGAAAACGTCATGCCATTGGCATGGCCGGGCAGCGGGTTCTTTTTGTCGAACACCAGATCTTCATCCGGCTTGAAGCCATAGGCCGGGTGACCGGGCGGACAGACCTGAGCGGTTTCCTCGACCTTGGCGATGATGCCGTCCATGGCGTCAGGATCCACCGTATCCGGCTTTTCACCCGCCAGTCCCAGAATGACCGCACGACCGGAGCCGTGGCCAATGCCGGTAAAGGCCAGTGAGCCGTGCAGGCTGACCTTGATGTGGCTGACAACTGCGGTGGCGGGTTTGGGCCAGTCATCCGTCAGCAGCAGCGCCAGAAAACGGTTTGCCGCCGACATCGGGCCCATGGTGTGAGAACTGGACGGACCGATACCGATCTTGAAGACGTCGAAGACCGAAAGAAACATTGCTACGCCTTATTCAATTGCATTGACGGCAATCATTTTAGCGCAAAGCGAAGACATTCGCCATCGATTAGCGTCAGACGCTGTGGTCGTGGCGACATATCAGCGCCAAAGCGGCGTGGCCGCAGACAACATGGCTCTGAAAACAAAAACAGCATGGCTTGGGGCCATGCTGTTTTTTAAAAGAACTAAAATACGAGAGACTATTACGGGCTGCCAAAAATGTACGTCAATGCGAGAAAAGCGGCAAAACCTGCGAGTGCGCGAATAGTTACACCCCAGCAGGATTTCTGAGCGGTTTCTTCCATGATTACTCCAGCTTGTTTACTCTCCGGCCCGCATTCACTGCGGTCGCCGTTGGTGAAGCATTTATTAAAATCTCACGACAGATGCAATTGCAAAAGAAGGCGAAATGGAGGCAATTTTGAAAAGCAGCCATGCCCTTGGCGCATGGGTATAAGAAAAATCAAGCCGTTACAGGGGCTTTTGCGCTCGCCTTATGAGAGTGGAAATGTCTCATTTTGGTCCAAAGTGTAACCAACCGACCCACTTTTTGTGACAGGCGACCAGTTTTGCACAACCAGAGACTTTATAATGCATCGTTGTGATACACCTGTAGTCGTTGCCAATTCCCGCACTTGCCAGAGCGTCCGGTATTTTCTAATTCGGATTCGTTGGCTTAAACATCAGAGGCATTCCCATGCAGGCTTCCCCTTCTTTTCCAGACCGCGACACCGTTGCAGCGAAATTGACCAGCCTGTCGGGCGAGGATCAGGCATGGCTGAAACTGCTGATGGAGAATGCCCAGCAGGACGAAAGCCTGCTTGGCGGTTTGCAGCTTTACCTTGAGCAGCAGTCGGCGGCGCGCTTCCTGAACTCGTTGAAACTAGAAACCGGTGGGGAGTGGCTTGGCACCAATGCACCCGCCCGTTTGCAGATCCGCCTGAACGAGGTTTCGCGCTCCAGCCAGCATCCGGCCTTTGCCGCCTTCAAGAAAGGTCTTGGCAAATCGGGCGGACTTGAAAAAGCCTACCCGAAATCTGCACTCTGATCCCAAACCTTAGGGCATCTTTTCGACCACCGCGATGATCGGCCCCAGCGGCGAATGATCATCGCGCCGGTTGCGCTCGGGTATTTCGACACTGGAAATAGAACCGTCCAGGTACAGCGCGTTTTTCACATTCAGCTTGTCACGGAACAGCGTCGCAAAATCATAGAACCGCACCAGTGCGTCGACGATGACAAAATGCACCTTGCCATCGTCTGACACACCCACACCGTTACGACGGTTCAAGCTGTCGCTTTCCGGCAGAAAGCGCGGATGCACATTACCGTCTATCAGCAACATCGGCCCGGACTGGGTGGCAAAATCAGGCTTTATGCCACTCTTCACATAGGCATCTGTTTCCAGCACCCCTGCCTTATCGCCTTGCAGGTAAAACACCCCGTTTGGTTTCAGGTGAAAATTGCCCCAGCCGAAACCGGTGCTGATGCGTTTCAGCTCCCGCCCATACTCCACATATAAACCGACCGGTGACAGGTTGCGGTGGTACATGCCGCCATTCATGGCAAATCTGGTGAACAGTCCACGTCCCCAAAGGGAGGAAGACAGATTGGCAAAGGAGCCAAAAAACTGGCCTGTTATAGGGTCGCGGTCAAAAATGCGGATAGAATCAGTGTGCGGGTCAAAGGTGCAGACGGTGTAATTTGCGCCTGCATGTTCAATATCTTCACATGCGGCCACCGTATTCACTCCACCCGCCAGCAAAAAACACCCTGCAACAACTGCCAGTCTCGACCAAACCAACGCGCCAAACCTCCCATTTCATCTGTGTGATACCCGCCAAATCTGGCGGGTTGGCGGTAAGAATGCGTCAATAGTGGTTAACAAAAGCAAAATCTGCGGGTTTCGAGGCGTCAAAATTAACCAGCTGTTAACCATGATTAATGCTTACTCCGCTTCAGCACCATGAATGACCAAGGTGCCTTTAACGGGCGATGAGAAGGCTCGAACACATCTAGGGGTTCAGATATTATGCCAATCATTACTATTGCAAATACAAAGGGTGGCGCTGGAAAAACAACAGTTGCCGTTATTGTGGCCAGTGAACTTGCACGGCTTGGCCACCGTGTAACCCTAATGGATGCGGACCCTCAGCAGTGGGTATCGCGCTGGCATGCCCTTGCAAAAGCACCCAAGAATCTTTCCGTGGTATCCGGTATCACCGACGACAATATTGAAGACTGCATCAAGAGCGCCAAAAAACGCGGCGGCTATATCCTGATCGACCTGCACGGTGGCCGCTCGCCACTGCTGGCCAAGGCAATCGGTTTTGCCAACCACGTGATGGTGCCGGTTCAGGGTTGCGCCATGGACGCCATTGGCGGCGCGCAAATTCTTGAACTGATGAAAGACCTGTCCGAAAAATGCGACATCCACATTCCGCATTCGGTTGTGTTGACGCGCATCAGCCCAATCATCACCACCCGCTCCATGCAGGCGGTCAAGGGCCTTCTGGCCGAGCGCCAGGTCCATGTTCTCGACACTCCGTTGATTGAACGTGCTGCCTACCGCGACATCTTTGTATCCGGCGGTTCGCTTGATAGCATGGACCCGGAACGCGTCAGCAATCTGGACAAAGCCAAAGACAACGCATTTGCACTCGCCAGCGAAATCCTGGCCCTTGTACCAAGAGCCACCGCAAAGTCCGTGCCTGCTGTTTCCAGAACAACGAAAAAAGCCGCCTGATTTCTCAGACGGCCTGACCATGACTTCAAAAACGCCGCCGACGTTCCCTCGAAAGACGTCAGGCGGTGCTTTTGTTTGCCGCATCTCCTGGAGATTTTAGCGCGATGCTGCGCGGTCTACACTGCGACCGGCATCCTGCGTTGCATCAACAGCATTTGCTGTGTCTCTGCCAACGCCGCGAATTGTATTGCCGCAGGCGCTCAGCATGGTGACGGCAGCGAGAACAGTAACGATGGCGGTAAGTTTACGTGATGTCATAAGATGTCTCCCCGTGTAGGACGTTCAAAAGGAACGTTGGAACTTGCGGAAGCGTAACGTCGCGATGTGCATTTGGTTCCCGCGGCGACAAGAAAAAATAAAACCTCTGCGCGCTTAATTCATTTTTGAAACAACATGCGCAATCTGCTGGCCAAACAGTGGAGCATTTGGATGCCGGATAATGAGACAGATGACGTGCAAAAGCTGCAACCCGCAGCCGTGCAGGGCCGGATCGTTATATTGACCGCCGGCGGTCTCAACCCGCAGGTGATGATCAACGCCTTGTCAGATCGTTTTGCTGATATTCACATCATCCAGGAACAGCCGGAATCAAAAGGCTCGATTGTAAAACGTCGCGCCAGACGTCTTGGCTGGATCAATGCTTTTGGACAACTGGCAACGATGATTGCCTCGCGGCTTTACAAGACTGTCGCTGCCAAACGCTCCGCTGAAATCATTGCGCAGCAGGGCCTGAAAGCTGACGAAAACCCTGATATTCCTGTCATCAACGTCCTGTCACTCAACAGTGACGAATGTCGCCGGGCGGTGGTAGCAGTGAGACCCGATGTGGTCTTCACCATTTCCTGCCGTATTCTTTCGGAAAAAACCCTGGCAGCGATACCATGCCCGGTCATCAATTTTCATGCGGGCATCAACCCGATGTATCGTGGCCAGATGGGTGGTTACTGGTCGTTGGTCGAACATGACGCCGGCAATTTTGGCGCAACGGTGCATCTGGTCGACAAGGGCGTGGATACCGGCGGCACTTTGTACGAGCAGCGCACCACACCTGATAAGGCCGATACCATGGCCACCTACCCGCTCTTATTGACGGCGGTTTCCACGGGCATCGCCATTTCTGCCATCGAAGATGCTCTGTCGGGCACCCTGAAACCGTATCATCCGGCAGGGAAGTCCGTGCTGCGTTTCCCTCCACCGGTGTGGATTTGGCTGTGGCACGGCATAAAAAGGAATATCTGGTAGTCGCCAGTCGCATTTCTACAATAGAAGTGTCGTGTTAATTAAAGAAGCATCCAATAGAAACAGGCATGTTTCACAAAAAGGAATGTGCACACCTTGAAACAAATCGCAGCCTCCATCGAAGTTTCCCCCAAACAGGCAGTCGAATCGAAAGACTTGCCCGGCCTGTTTCCCGAGGGGACGTCGGTCTATCTGACGGATATCGGCACCGAACCGCTGGACACCATGATCGGCGCGGCAAAGCGGCTGCGCGATCTGGGCTATGAACCTGTGCCGCATTTTGCAGCGCGCCGCGTGCCATCGCGCGAGTTGCTGGAAACACGTATCAAACGCTCAGCCAGCGAAGCTGGCGTCAAAGATGTGCTGATCATCGGGGGTGGTGTGCCAAAACCGCTGGGTGAATTCACCAGCGCCATGGATCTGATTAACAGCCGCCTGTTTGAAAAATACGGCATCAACCGCATGGCTGTTGCCGGCCACCCCGAGGGAAGCCCGGACTTTAATGACGCGGTTGCGTTGGAGGCTCTACAGCAGAAACAACTTTATGCTGACACCAGCGGCACTGAACTGCGCCTGTTGACCCAGTTCGGCTTTGCACCAGACAAATTCATCAACTGGTCTGAAACGCTGAAACAACAGGGCATTACCCTGCCCGTCCACATTGGTGTGGCAGGTCCGGCGAAGGTGACCACACTCATTAAATATGCAGCCTTGTGCGGCGTCGGCAATTCCATTGCTTATCTGCGCAAGAACGCCCTGTCGCTGACCGCCCTTGCCACCCGCCATTCTCCTGAGGGCGTGGTGAAACCGATTGAGGATTTTTGGCTCAACAATCCTGACAGCGCCATCCGCCAAATGCATGTTTTCCCATTTGGTGGTCTGGTCAATTCGGCGCAGTGGTTGCGAGAGCGCGGCACATGGCCACCTTCTCTCTCCCCCACCCAGGGCGCTGCTACTCTATAAAATGATCGCGCATCGCCGTCATAAGCGATGCTTGATCACTCAGACCGATTTCACCAGTTCGGCAAAGGCATTGCGAATGCTTTCCGCCACCGTCTCAATCGGACGGGATGGCTTGTCGCAAACCAGCAGACGAATATCGAACCAGCCAAGTTCCGGCAGCCCTTCCTTATCGCCCAGAATGACCATGTCATTCTGCACATAAGAACGCGGCAAAGGCGCAATGGCGAGATCGGCGGCAATTGCCGCATGCTGCGCCATGGTGTGGCCGCTCAGATAAGCAACGCGGTAAGAGCGGTTGCGTTTATCGAGCGCGGTAATGGCGTCGGAACGCCAGATGCAGCCATCTTCCCAGATGGAAATCGGCAGCGGGTCACGCAGATGCGCCGTTCCACATTTCGCACCGGCCCAGACGAGCCTTTCACGCATCATCACCTCACCGGTGTTGCGCAGCGGGTGTGAAGCACAGTTGACCAGAGCCAGATCCAGACGTTTTTCATCCATACGCTTATAAAGGCTGGAGCTGGAATCAATCGTCACATCCACCATGATGCCGGGAAACACTTCCGCAAAGCTCTTGAGGATACCCGGCAGCAGCCCACGCTCACCAATATCCTCGGGCGCCCCCAGCCGCACGACGCCTGACAGCTCCGGCATGATGAAACGCGAGACCGCCTCGTTGGACAGCGCAATCATCCGCCGCGCATAGGTCAGCAGCATTTCGCCATGCGCCGTCAGCGTTACGGAACGCGCGTCGCGCAGGAACAATGTGGTGCGCAACTGCTCCTCAAGTTTCTTGATCTGCATGGAGACCGCCGAGGGCGTGCGAAACACCACCTCAGCCGCCGTGGAGAAATTGCCCGTTTCGGCAATGGCCACAAACGTTCTCAGAATATCATTGTCCAGCAACGGCAAGGGCTGGCGAAACGGAACGGTCATGAAACGCGCCTTCAAAATAATTTGAACGAAGCGACCTTACTATTATTTTTTCTGAACTTCAATATCGGCCACACCACGGCATCACGACTTTAAAAACCACTCGTGGTAAAACGTCGCACGACACCGCAGCGTCTTCACATGCCGGCCGGAATTTTCATATGACAAGGATGAAACGCAAATGGAGACCGTGACGTGACACGCCGTACCCTGCTGGTGACAACAGCCTGTCTGCTCTGTTTTTCTATACCGGCCCATGCCGAAGGTGATGCGGCCCGTGGCAAACAGGTGTTCAGCATCTGCGCGCCCTGCCATGCCATTGAACAGCCAAGCAACCGCATGGGACCGCATCTGGTCGGCATCATGGACAGGCCTGCCGGGTCAATCGAGGACTACAAAGCCTATTCGCAGGCGATGAAAGATGCAGGCGCCAATGGCCTAGTGTGGTCAGAGGATCAGCTGTCGCAATTCCTGGCCAGCCCGAAGAAATTCCTGCCCGGCACGTCGATGCGGTTTTTCGGCTTCTGGACCGAGGACAAGGTCGATGACCTCATCGCCTATCTGAAAGAACAGTCTGCCGAACAACAGGCACCGAAACCATAAAGAGAGGCTGATCACGGGCCGTTGGCCAGAACCTCTTCGGCATCCTCAAAGCTCATGGCAAATACCTTCTTGCCAATATCGAAGCTGAAGCCGCTGCGCGCAAAGGACGACATTTCCTTGCCATGGCGTTTTTCATCGAGATCGACACGCCGGAACGGCCCAAATGCCCGTTTGCGCGCAAACACCACAGCAGCGTAGAGATCATCCGCCTCATCCAGCGCCACGGCTGCCGTCTCTGATGCCACGCCCTTGATCGACAGTTTCTGGGCAATCATCCGCCGGGATTTGCCGTTTCTGACTGCATTGCGGGTGGTAATACCGGCAAAGACCTCATCATCCAGCGCTTTGAGATCATAGCCGATCTTGACCGCCGCATCCGCCAAGGCCTGCACCTGCTCCGGCGTTATGCCCTCGAACTTCTTTTGCGCCTTGCGTTTGATGGCAGTGGCCAACTGCTGCTCGGACATGATCTGCCGCTGCAAACGGTAGAGCGTCGAGTTCTTGGCCCATGACAACATGCGCTTGGTCGGCACGGTATCGGGCACATCATCAAAGATTGGCGGTGGTTCAGGTTCAAACACGGGATTCGCACGGAGGTTCATGGATTAGTAGAAGCTAGTTTCATGAGAGCCAATCCTGAAAGAAAATGCAATTGGAAGAGCCATCTCTGATTAAAAATTGATCACAAAAGCTGCAAAACCTGTGGAGATGCAAACTCGAATGCTGCCCTCATAGTCGCTAAACATTAAAAGAAAAAAAGCGCAGGGGGACCAAATGAACGTTGAACAATTCAAGCACGACGTAGTTCAAATTTTATCGAACAAAGAAAAAATACGCGAACAAGGAAAAGATACACTCGACGAAGTCGCTAACTTCTTTGAGCAAAGACAACTCTACGAAGAACTGATATCTACAGCTTTAATGATCGTTTTTAGAAACGAAGACATTGATAACGTTATTAGATCAATTCAGGACAGATTATTTAACAAAGATCAGAACCACATCAAAAACAGCAAGATCGGCACGACTACCGATATCACAATGCCGTCTCTGAACAGATCTGATGTTGAAAGCTTTTTTTCTAGCGTAAATATTGCTGCGCAAGAAAATTCTCCTGAGGAGATGGACTCTATAGGAAGTTTCCTGATCGCAGCCATCGGATTCGAGGTTTCTCGCGTACCGACGCTTGATTTTCGCGTAGACATAAACAACAACGCTGCTTACCTGACATACACAATGGAGTATCTATACTACAAATCAGAAATTTCTAATTTCGAAAAACAAATAAACCCGCTAAACAATATTTTAAAAGATATAAGAAAAAATCTCTTAGACGCAAATACTGAGCTAAAAAGCCAAAGAGAAACTCATTCAAATTCTATAAGCGAGTTACGAACTGAGATTGTTCAGGCTCAAAGATCCATTGAGACAACTGAAGAAAAACAAAAAAAGGCTCTCAAAAACGCGCAACTCATCAGTGGTCAAGTTCGGCAACAAATTGAAAACCTTCAGTTCGACCTCACAAAAGAATTAGAAAATCACAAAACCACAGTTGAAGAACGCCTAAAACTCAAACATGTCACTCAGCGATGGCAGGACGTAAAGCGTAGAGCGAAACTGACTCTGATTGGCGCAGGAGTTTTTATAATTTTCCTGATGCTTGCTGCCTTTTTGATTTTGATCTTTAAGGGTCAGGCTATCATTGATTTCCTAATCCCACTCAACATCAAAACCCTTGTCCTTCAAAGTAGTCCTGCTGGAGCAATCGGACTACAACTTGCGCGCATAGGAATCGTGGCCGTACCCCTAGTTTCTTACTTCTGGACGTTAAAAATAGCAGTTCGAATTCTAATGAGGTCGTTGGTCATCATGGATGACGCTGATCAGCGCGCCACCATCATGGATAGTTACTACTCACTCACCGGCGATGGCATGACAGATGAACGTGCACTACCCATGATGTTATGGGCAATATTCCGCCCGGTTCCTGGCCATGGCCCGGACGGCATTGAACCTCCGGATTTCACCGAGGCTATTAATGCCGGCCTTCATGGAAAAATCATGGGGGCCAAATCTTAAACAGCAACGTTTTTGGCTGCAGACAAGTCCAAGGAGACCATGCATCCACCACTCTGGATGCATGACTTTGCCGTCTTAGCACTGCGGATTTTCGAACCAGCGTAACTACAATTTTGCTGAAAACATTTCAGCCCAAAACACCCACCCTTCGGCAGCGCACAATCATCATTTTCTGGGAGAAAAGAGGCTCTGAAATTTAGGCAATAAAAAAGGCGGCAGAGCCGCCATTTTTATTTTTAAACCAACAAGTCGTTGATTTAATTGGTGCGGTCGAGAAGACTCGAACTTCCACGGGTTGCCCCACAGCGACCTCAACGCTGCGCGTCTACCAATTCCGCCACGACCGCATCGTGGTAGAGTGTCGTCCTTGCGGCGACGAACGAGCATGTAGCAAAAGCATTTCCGGTACACAAGTGTGTCGTGACAGTTTTTTGAAATTAAAAATCTGAAGGTGAATTCCTACATTCAAGAAGCCCGGAAACCGGGCCTTGCAGCCCTATAATCATTCTGCGAAAAGGCTGTGGAAAGGACGCATATTATGCTCACACGCACCGATTTTGAAAAAACAATGCTGCCAACGGTCGAGTCAGCGCCTGTTGAGTGGCGAATCTCGGACTGTCCCGTGCCCTATGAAGAGGCCATGGCCGAGATGGAAGCTCGCGTCGGCGCCATTTCAGAGGGCAAGGCAAACGAACTGGTCTGGCTTCTGGAGCATCCGCCCCTTTATACGGCCGGCACAAGCGCAACATCAGCCGATTTGCTGGAGCCAAGCCGCTTTCCCGTCTACCAGACCGGGCGCGGTGGCGAATATACCTATCACGGCCCCGGCCAGCGTGTTGCCTATGTGATGCTGGATCTCAAGCGCCGCCGTCAGGATGTGCGCGCCTATGTCAGCTGTCTTGAGGAAGTGATTATCCGCACGCTGGACAAGATGAATGTGCGCGGCGAACGTCGGGAAGACCGTGTTGGCGTGTGGGTGCAGCGGCCGGAGCGCCCTCGCCTGCTGGATGGACGTATTGCCGAAGACAAGATTGCTGCCCTTGGCATTCGCTTGCGAAAGTGGGTAAGTTTCCACGGGCTTGCCATTAACGTCGATCCTGACCTGTCACATTTTTCCGGTATAGTGCCCTGTGGCATTTCGGAATTCGGCGTCACCAGCCTGGTGGATCTGGGTCTCCTGGTGATGGTGAGCGATGTCGACCCGCTGTTGCGCCAGTCCTTTGAGGAAGTGTTTGGCGAGACGATCAACGAGACGGCCTGAAAACTGATTGATAACGGGTGGAGGACCCGGCCCGCTCCTTTCGATTTTACAACAACCCCATAAGGAAAGAGACAATCATGTTCACAACATCAGCCTATGCCTGTGACGACGGTTCTTCCCCTCTGAAACTCGCCTCGATCAAACGCCGCGATCCCGGTGAGAACGATGTTGAAATTGAAATCGAATTCTGCGGCGTCTGCCACTCCGATATCCACACGGCACGCGGCGAATGGGCGGGCAGCCTTTATCCTTGCGTGCCCGGCCATGAAATCATCGGTCGTGTTGGCCGCATCGGCGCCAAGGTCACCAACCTCAAACAGGGCGACCGCGTCGGCGTTGGCTGTATCGTTGACAGTTGCCGCGCCTGCGACAGCTGCCGTGAAGGTCTGGAGCAATATTGCGAAAACGGCATGACCGGCACCTATAATGCGCCCGACAAGGCGATGGGTGGCAATGCCCATACACTTGGCGGTTATTCTGGCCATATCGTTGTCGATAGACGTTACGTGCTGCGTATTCCAGAAACTCTGGATGCAGCAGCCGCTGCACCGCTGCTCTGCGCCGGCATCACCACCTATTCGCCCCTGCGTCACTGGAAGGCTGGCCCCGGCAAGCGGGTTGGTGTTGTTGGTCTCGGCGGCCTTGGCCACATGGCGGTAAAACTCGCCAATGCCATGGGCGCAACGGTTGTGATGATTACCACCTCGCCTTCCAAGGCCGATGACGCCAAGAAGCTTGGCGCGCACGAGGTGATCGTGTCGCGTGATGCAGACCAGATGGCAAAGGCCGCTTCCAGCCTCGATCTGATCATCGATGCGGTTGCCGCCGACCACGATATCAATGCCTATCTTGCGCTTCTCAAGCGCGATGGCGCGCTGGTGCAGGTTGGCGCACCGGAAAAGCCGCTATCGGTTCATGCCTTCAGCCTTATTCCCGGCCGCAAGACCTTTGCCGGTTCGATGATCGGTGGCATTCCTGAAACACAGGAGATGCTGGATTTCTGCGCCCAGAAGGGCATTGCCGCCGAAATCGAGATGATCAACATCGATCAGATCAACGATGCTTATGAACGCATGATAAAAAGCGATGTGCGTTATCGCTTCGTCATTGATATGAAGAGTTTGCCCAAACAGGCTGCATAAGCAACAAGGGGCGCAACCAGCGCCCCTTTTTCTGCCGCTGCTGTTCGGTGATGACAAACAGCAAATGTGGTGGCAGCAGACATGGCAATGACGCAGGATAATTCCAGCAGCAATTCTTTTCGTGGCATGATGATCATGGCCGGGTGCATGGTGGTCTTGCCAGCCATGGATGCCATTGCCAAATACATGGCCACCTATGGCGGCATGTCACCGGGCCAGGTCACCTTCTACCGTTTCTTTTTCCAGCTGGTTTGCACGCTGCCGCTGTTGCTGGCCGTGTCGCCCAAAGCGCTGTTGTCTACCCGCCGGCCGTTTCTCAACCTGTTTCGCGGTGTGCTGCATGCCGCCGCCAGCCTGATGTTTTTCGTGGCGGTCAAATACATGCCGCTGGCAGACGTCTTTGCCATCTACTTTGTTGAGCCCTTCATGCTGACCATGATGTCCGCACTATTTCTGGGCGAAAAGGTTGGCTGGCGGCGGTGGCTGGCCATCGTCATCGGTTTTGGCGGGGCGATGATCGTCATTCAGCCAAGTTTTGAAATCTTTGGTCTGAAGTCGCTGCTGCCGGTGGCATGCGCATTCCTCTTTACACTCTACCTGTTCCTTAACCGCGCCATGGGTGATGGCGACACACCTTTGACCATGCAGACCATGGCCGGCATTGGCGGCACATTATTCATGGCGGTGGCGCTTGGCATTGGCCATTCGCTTGGCGACGTGGATTTTGAAATATCACTGCCTGGTAACAGCCAGGCATGGCTGCTGCTGATTCTGCTCGGCGCGATCTCCGGTTATATGCACCTGCTGGTCGTCAAAGCGTTTCGACTCGCCCCAATCTCGCTTTTGGCGCCCTTCCAGTATTTCGAAATCATCTCGGCAACGGCGCTGGGATTCGTTCTGTTCAGTGATTTCCCAAGCCCATCCAAGTGGCTCGGCATCCTTATCATCGTTGCATCGGGCCTTTTCATCATCTGGCGGGAGCGTGTTCGCGCCACCTGACGGATAAATCGGCATATGAATGGGAGGAAAATTCATTTCCCGACACCAGCAAGATAGCTGTTGCACAAGATAACGGACAAGATTCGACAAGGAAAAAACCGGAAAAAATCATCCGGTTTGCTGGCGATCCGCACTATTAAGCAGAAAGGTGCGGTACTATTTCTCTCAAATATCTTTGTGCATTTCTCCCGTTGATCTCTCAATGTCACAGGCATTGAAACAGTCTTTTACGGTCACAGAAGCCCGCGTCTCGGACTGGCACAAGAACAACAGATCATTCAAATTTTACCTGAAATGTGAAGGCTTCATTAGCCGTCTTTATTG
Organism: Rhizobium sp. BIGb0125; assembly: GCF_024810055.1. Classification (NCBI taxonomy): domain Bacteria; kingdom Pseudomonadati; phylum Pseudomonadota; class Alphaproteobacteria; order Hyphomicrobiales; family Rhizobiaceae; genus Rhizobium; species Rhizobium sp. BIGb0125. The sequence goes on along the minus strand of NZ_JANUDV010000003.1, from coordinate 139,020 downwards.
GCATCTCGTAAACCGTTCGCATCTACGCTTTGCCCAGTTTCATGATGAAACGGAGAGACGAAAGATGAATAATATGGGTGCTGCTTTCCCGCTTCCCGGCGAGGAAACAGGGCAGCGTTACATTGATGATACGACCTTTTTACGAAAACGAGCATTTCCAGACGGCATCAAGACAACAGCAGACGTTACGGCACTTATTGCGTTGAACCGGACGATTTCTCCCGACTCGGACGGCTGGGCAAGATTTTTTGTCGATAGCCTGACTGACTTCATTGTCTTTCACAGCTATCCGCAAGGGTCGATGGATACTTACAATGCCGACTGGTTTGTTGCGACCTTTGCGCCGGAAGGCATTATTCACAACAAGCTGAAACTGGCACTGTTACAAAACATCATCCGCAAGGCCCGTTATACACCGGTGTCACTGCGGGTGCTGGCGCTCAACCAGTTGCGGCTGGCCATTATTGCCCGCAAGGGCGCCTATGCAGATTTCCGTTCTGATGATGCGGTCATTACCGCGCAGGACATGGACTATATTGCCAGCCTGATCGACCTGCCATTGCAGTCAACTGAAACATCCCTCCAGGCAGCCGAGCTTGCAGTGCTGCGCCATATCGATAACGCCGTCAAAGAAGATGGCAACCATCCCGACTGGGTGGAACTGATGGAAACCGTCAAAACCCTGTCAGCCCGCAAATCCTCCCGCATGCAAAGCAATGGCTGGCTGCAACTCAATTCCGACATGCTGTTTAGCGACGCCGCCAAAGCCTGAAACCCACCCCCGTGCGACATCCTTTGGTCCAGCTTCGCACGGGGCGCATGAAACCCCGCTATTGCCTTATAACGAATTAGTTTTTTGCATTTTTCGCCTTGTTTAGAATAACAAGCTCAGGCAAAAGTCTGACATATAACAATTCGCTCAAGGAGATACCCGATGGATGTACGCGCAGCAGTCGCCGTGCAGGCAGGCAAACCGCTCGAAGTCATGACCGTCCAGCTTGACGGCCCACGCGCCGGTGAAGTGCTCATCGAAGTCAAGGCAACGGGTATCTGCCACACTGATGATTTCACGCTGTCGGGCGCTGATCCGGAAGGCCTGTTCCCGGCCATCCTCGGCCACGAAGGTGCCGGTATTGTTGTTGACGTTGGCCCCGGCGTGACCTCGGTGAAGAAGGGCGACCACGTTATTCCGCTCTACACGCCGGAATGCCGCGAGTGCTACTCCTGCCTGTCGCGCAAGACCAATCTCTGCACGTCGATTCGCTCCACCCAAGGTCAGGGCGTGATGCCTGACGGCACCTCGCGCTTCTCGATCGGCAAGGACAAGATCCACCACTACATGGGCTGCTCGACCTTCGCGAACTACACGGTTCTGCCGGAAATCGCGCTGGCCAAGGTCAACCCCGACGCGCCGTTCGACAAGATCTGCTACATCGGTTGCGGCGTCACCACCGGCATCGGTGCGGTCATCAACACCGCCAAGGTCGAGATTGGCTCGACGGCGATCGTTTTCGGTCTCGGCGGCATTGGCCTCAACGTGCTGCAGGGCCTGCGCCTTGCCGGTGCGGACATGATCATCGGCGTTGACATCAACAATGACCGCAAGCAATGGGGCGAAAAGTTCGGCATGACGCACTTCGTCAACCCGAAGGAAGTCGGTGACGACATCGTGCCTTACCTCGTCAACATGACCAAGCGTAACGGCGACCTGATTGGCGGCGCGGACTACACATTCGACTGCACCGGCAACACCAAGGTCATGCGTCAGGCGCTGGAAGCATCGCACCGCGGCTGGGGCAAGTCTGTCATCATCGGCGTGGCCGGCGCGGGCCAGGAAATCAACACCCGTCCGTTCCAGCTGGTCACCGGCCGTAACTGGATGGGCACTGCCTTTGGTGGCGCCCGTGGCCGTACCGACGTTCCGAAGATCGTGGACTGGTACATGGAAGGCAAGATCCAGATCGATCCGATGATCACGCACACCATGCCACTGGAAGACATCAACAAGGGCTTCGAGCTGATGCATTCCGGTGAAAGCATTCGCGGCGTGGTGGTTTATTGATTACCTCGCAACCCTATACGGTCGATGTGCGGAGGCTCAACGAGTTCTCCGCCATCGAACTTTACGCCATGCTGAAACTGCGCGTGGATGTGTTCGTTGTCGAGCAGGAATGCCCCTACCCGGAGCTGGATGGCAATGACATCGCCTGCCTGCATTTGCGGTTGATGGATGGTAACGAGTTGCTGGCCTGCGCGCGGCTGTGGCGCCCCTCAAATGAGGTGCTGCCGCGCATTGGCCGCGTTGCCGTGTCGCCCGATCACCGTGGCAAGAAACTCGGCGAAGCACTGATGCGGGAAGCCATTATCGCCTGCGAACGCGAATATCCCGGCGAGGCCATTGAGATATCGGCGCAAAGCCATTTGCAGCGCTTTTACGGGTCGCTCGGCTTTACAGTCACATCGGAAGAATATGTCGAGGACGGCATTCCGCACGTCGACATGATACGGTCTGTACCATGATCTATGTTGACGCCGATGCCTGCCCGGTCAAACCCGAAATCCTCAAAGTCGCCGAACGGCACGGTCTGGAAGTGACATTCGTCGCCAATTCAGGACTGCGCCCGTCGCGTGATCCGATGATAAAGAATGTCATCGTATCCAACGGCTTTGACGCCGCCGATGACTGGATTGCCGAACGCGCCAAGGACGGTGACATTGTTGTCACCGCCGATGTGCCACTGGCCGGACGCTGCGTGTCCGCAGGCGCATTGGTGACAGGCCCGACCGGACGGATATTTGATGTTGCCAATATCGGCATGGCAACCGCCATGCGTGACCTTGGCCAGCACCTGCGCGAAACCGGCGAAAGCAAGGGTTACAACCCGGTTTTCAGCCCGCGTGACCGCTCAGCTTTTCTCGAGACACTTGACCGTCTTTGCCGCAGGGTCAAAAAATAAACCTGCAAACAGGGGAAAGCCATGCGTGAAGGCGGAAAACGGCACGGCATAGACAGGCGTCATCGCCCATTCCTGATCGCGCTTTTGCTGGCGGCGCTCTCCCTGCCCGTCTCCCTTTACCTGATCCCCGAACTGGCCATCGAAATTGCCGCGCTGATCTTTTTCTTAAGTTATCTGGCGCAGATCGCGCGACGCCTGCATTTGTTGACGGCAGCCCATTTTAAAGCCCATGCCGATAGTGATGATGCGCCGGCCATTGCAATCATTACCGTGACGCTGGTTGCCGTTGCCGTGTCGGTTGTCTCGCTGTTTTTTGCCCTGAACCACGCAGAAGGTGAAACAGTGCCAGCACTTGCCATGGCATTTGCTTCCGTGCTGCTTGGCTGGGTCACCATCCACACCATGGCCGCCATGCATTACGCCCATCTGTTCTGGCGCCCGGCCGGTCGCGCTGGCCATACCGAACATAAGGGCGGCATGGATTTTCCAGACACGGAAGAACCCGGCGTTTATGAATTTCTCTATTTCGCCTTCGTCATTGGCATGACGGCGCAAACCTCCGACGTTGGTGTCACCACCACGGTAATGCGCAAGGCAACGCTTGCCCATTCCATCGTTTCGTTTTTCTTCAACACCGTGCTTGTCGCAGCCTTCGTCAACGCTGCGGTGTCACTGGCCGGTTGATCCCTATACCCCAAGGAAAATTGCATGAAAATCATCTCCCAGAACACATCTTTCGGCGGCATGCAGGGCGTATTTGCCCATGATTCCCAAAGCTGCAAATCCGAAATGACCTTTGCGGTCTATGTGCCACCGAAGGCGATCTCGGAGCCTTGCCCTGTTGTCTGGTATCTCTCCGGCCTCACCTGCACCCATGCCAACGTCATGGAAAAGGGCGAATACCGCCGCATGGCATCGGAACTGGGCCTGATCGTCGTCTGCCCGGATACCAGCCCGCGCGGCAATGACGTGCCGGACGAACTGACCAACTGGCAGATGGGTAAAGGCGCTGGTTTCTACCTGGATGCCACCGAAAAGCCCTGGGCCGAACATTTCCAGATGTACACCTACATCACAGAGGAACTGCCTGCCCTCGTCTCGCAGCATTTCCGCATCGACATGAACCGTCAGGGCATTTTTGGCCATTCCATGGGTGGCCATGGCGCGATGACCATCGCCCTGAAAAACCCGGAACGTTTCAAGAGCTGCTCGGCCTTTGCACCAATCGTTGCACCAACAAGCGCTGACTGGTCGGCACCGGCACTGGAAAAATATCTCGGAGAAGACAAGGCGACATGGCGCAAATACGACGCCTGCGAACTGGTCAAGGACGGCGCGCGTTTCCCTGAATTCCTGATCGATCAGGGCAAGGCAGACAGCTTCCTTGAAACCGGCCTGCGCCCATGGCTGTTTGAAGAAGCCATCCAGGGAACGGACATCGGCCTCACGCTGCGCATGCACGAGCGTTACGACCACTCCTATTACTTCATCTCGACCTTCATGGATGATCACCTGAAATGGCATGCTGAACGTTTGGGCTGATTGGCGGATAGCTGCTTGGCTCACGACTTTCTGAATGCCGTTGCGCCACCAAGGCCCCTCATTCCCGCACGTGGTGCGGGAATCTAGTCATCCCAAGGACTTGGGATGGAAAATATACTCTTTTCGTCGCGCGTCTGCGCGGCGACTGGATCCCTGTGACATCCCTCGGGTCATACCCGAGGACAGGCAAGAGGAAGAGTGGCGCAAGCATGCGTCACATAGATATGCGCTCACAGGCAGCTAACCTTACGTTATGCAAAAACGTAAGCGCGATGAACACGATATAAGCAGCTATTATTTCAAGGAAAAAGCGCGGTCGCCAGCGTTGCCGGCGCTGGCTTGGCCAGCTGGAATTCCTGAATGACCCGCGAGGCAACGCCATACGCCAGATCACCCTCAAGGCTATCCTTGTCCAGGCCGTAAACCGTGGCGGTAAACTTCGCCTCGGCAATCACTTCCCCCGTCGTCACCGACGCGGCCCGCACCACGACCCGTGCCGATGAGCGTGCGCCCAGCAGGAACGGTTCCTTTTTCACCGATGCCAGACGAATGGTCAGCACCACACGCGGCCGCACAGTGGCGCGGCTGGTGACATCGATCGATTCAGAAACGTAGGAATGCACCATCTGCATCAGACGGTGCGAAATTTCCGGCTGGGCGGCAACAAAGGCGCCGCGCACATCATAGACCAGCCTGTTTTTATCGGCATCGTCAGGCATTAGCCGAAACGACATCAACGCCAGACAACACACTAGAAACGCGCCGGAACGCAGCACGGAAAAACCGAAAACGTCTGTTGAACCAGAAGTATGCGCGCGTGCAATTCCCGCCCGGTTTCCGAACACGAAAACCGACCAGAACGCTGTGATGCGCTGCAACTGACGTCTCATAATAACGACAACCCCGTCCCTGGGAATATGCCGCTATGATTTCCCGTTAGGGTTACGGAAGCGTTAAGAACCGCTTCTCAGCGATGCAAAAACATCGGCTGCGGCCTGCATATCCACAAGGCGGTGAGCACGCCGCTGCGTGGCCTCTTCGTCTTCGCCCCAATGTTCGGCGGTCCAGTCTTCGTCCAGATGGGCAAAGGTCCAGATGTCTTCCAGGCTCCAGGCGCCCTCAGCAAAGGCCACCGCCAGAATGGCCGAACCGGTGATGGTGGTCATGGTGTGCAGTGCTGCCAACTCAAGGGCCGTATCGTATTTGCGCAGCGTCACCGCAAAGGCGGCAACGGCCTCGCGCGGCTGTTCCTGATGAATAATGCCTTCCACCAGAATGAAGCGTGCGCCGAGATTGTTCGCGGCCCAGTCGATAACCGGATCCCACAGATCGCCCTGACGCTCCACAAGCTCCTGCGGTTCACCGGCGCGGTAGCACAGGAGATCGCTCGATGAGAAACGTAAGATATCTTCAAACACCGCCTGCGTATCAATGGCCACACCGTCAATCGCCGTGTTGACCGTGCGGGTGATTGGCATCACCGCCGGGTTGACGACCTCTTTCTGCGCATCCCATTCCAGACGCAGCAGGTCAGCAAGTGCCTGTGTCGGCACCACCAGCGGCTTCTTGGCCGGCGTACGAACTGGCTTGCCATCCAGCAACACCGAGAACTGGCCGTCTTCGGCCTCGCCAACCGTGACCTCCTTGTAGAAGCGCTTTGGCAGCGGTTTCTGCATCTGGATTTGCGCACGCAAAATAGGGTCCGGATGGCTCAAGCCTTCGGTCAGATCGTTCAACAGATCACGCATGATTAAGCCTCGTCAATTCGCCTTGATATAGCCGGGTATTTCTCTGGGGTGAGCAACAACGGCATCGGCACCGGCCGCCCAAAGCTCAGGCTCACTGGCATATCCCCACGCCACGCCAATTGCCGTGGCACCCGCAGCCTTTGCCATCTGCATATCATAGATGGCATCGCCAATCACGATCGTATCGGCTGGCACCATGCCGGTTTCGTCACAGCATTCGGTCACCATGCCCGGATGCGGTTTCGACGGGCAGTCGTCAGCAGTACGCGACACGATGAAATGTTTGCGAAAACCATGCGTGTCCATGATCAGGTTCAGGCCACGGCGGGATTTGCCGGTCACCGCACCCATCAGGATTTCTTCACGTGTCGCAAGCGCGGCAATCATCTCGGAAATGCCGTCGAACAAAGGCTCTTGCAGCCCCTCTTCGGCGCGCGTTTCCGAAAAGATCGACTTGTAATGCGCGGTCATTGCCGTTGCTTCATCATCGACATGCGGTTTGCCCTGCATACGGGCAATCGCAATATCCAGAGTCAGGCCGATAATCGACTTGGTCTGCTCGATGGTCGGGCGATCATAACCAAAATGTACGAACGTGCGCGCCATGACTTCATGAATGAGCTTCACACTGTCAACCAGTGTGCCGTCACAGTCGAAAAGTACCAGTTTCATTCGTCGTCCTTGTCGCCATCAGCCTGGTCGAACCCGAGAAGGTTCCAGGTTTGCACCATGTGTGGTGACAAAGGTGCCGATACGCGCAGACGACCACCGGATGGATGCGGAATGTCGATGTGGCGGGCATGAAGATGCAGGCGCTTCTGAACACCACCGGGGAAATCCCAGTTGGGATCATCGATATAATATTTCGGGTCGCCAATGATCGGATGGCCCATCTGCAAGGCGTGAACGCGAAGCTGGTGCGTACGGCCGGTATAAGGCTCCATCTCAAGCCACGCCATGGTCTGCGCGGCCGTATCGATCACACGGTAATAGGAAATGGCGTGGTCGGCACCCTCCTCACCATGGGTGGCAACACGCATGCGGTCGCCATCCGGCGTTTGCTCTTTCACCAGCCAGCTTGAAATCTTGTCCTGATGTTTGCGCGGCACGCCCCGCACCAGGGCCCAGTAGGTCTTCTTGGTGTCACGCTCACGAAACGCCGCCGTCAGCTTCTGCGCGGCACCGCGTGTACGGGCAACAACCAACACGCCTGACGTATCACGGTCGAGACGGTGCACGAGGCGCGGTTTTTCACCCTTCGGGCTGACCCAGGCTTCCAGCAGGCCGTCTATATGGCGTGTAACACCCGAACCACCCTGCACGGCAATGCCGGCCGGCTTGTTGAACACGAACACCTTGTCGTCTTCATGCAGCAGCATGCGACGCAGCAGCTCACCGTCTTCAGCGTGCTTGAGGTCCTTGGAGCCAATCGGCCCGCCTTTGACCTTGGCATCAGAATCGATCGGTGGCACGCGCACCATCTGGCCTGGCTGCACGCGGGCATCGGTCTTTACACGTCCGCCATCAACGCGCACCTGGCCGGAGCGCATCAGCTTCTGCAATTGACCGAAACCTAGGCCGGGATAATGCACCTTGAACCAGCGGTCCAACCGCATACCAGCCTCATCGGCTTCAACCTTGATATGCTCGATACCTGCCATGGGAAAATTCCAGTCTCGTTTGTTCTGCCTGCACCAATTATCCGGCAGGCTCTATTATTTAGAACGAGCCTTTAAAACAAAGCGCGGCCCAAGGCCAGCCCGACGCAAACCGCAAGAATTGAAATAACGACACTGGCAACAATATAAACCGCCGAAAGTGCCATTTCCCCGCGCTCAAACAGGCCGACAGCATCAAGAGAGAATGAAGAAAAGGTCGTGAAGCCTCCCAGCACGCCGGTCACGACCAGCAGCCGCATTTCCGTGGACGCATTGAACTTGCGCGCAATCACTTCCGACAAGAAGCCAATTGCCAGGCCGCCGACAACATTCACGGCCAGCGTTCCCCACGGAAAATGTGCACCCCACAGGCGAAACGCCCAAAGGTTCACGAAATAACGAGCAACAGAACCGACTGCACCGCCAATGGCAACAAGTAAAACATGAATCATGCTTGCAGCATAATTCAATGCGTTTCGTCCCGATACACCACGCCAAACAAAATCCAATTTTACTAAAATACAACCACGAGATTTAGCAGGAATGCAACTTGCAGGACATAGGATGAACTATGGTCAAGATTGTCAGATAGTGGAAAGAGATCATGACGCAGGTCTTAAGCATTTCGGCAAATACTGCCGCATACGCTATGGAGGCGTTAAAGCCGGCTCAACGCGAACCGAAAAAGACGGTCGTGGAAGAAGCGATCCATGCGCTTGCTCGCCGGGTGGAGCAAGGCAGCGACCAACAACTGCGCGCGCTCATCAACGTGGTCAAACCACCATCATTGGCGCTTTATTTCCTGACCAGCAGCCATCATCAGAATCCCCAGGCGACCTATGAACAGGTTCAAGAAGCCTATGAGGATAATGAAAGCAAACACGAGGCCGCATAGGCCACGTAAGGACTGCCCGTTTTAAATCCCCCCCAAGAGAAAAGCGCCGGAGAGATTTCTACGGCGCTTCTTGTTTTTAACAACACTCTGACTTCTCAGAGTAATGCCTCAGTTGTGCTTGTGTTCGCTGGCCTCACCTGGCTTGGCGCTCTGCACCGACAGGGTAATGTTAACCTTGCCTGCCTTTTCGAAGGTCAGGGTAACAGGCACAGTGTCACCTTCGGCAAACGGCTTTTTGACTTCAAAGAACATGAAGTGCAGACCGCCGGGCTTTAACTCAACCGTCTCGCCTGCCGGAACAGTAATGCCGTCATCCAGCTTGCGCATTTTCATCACTTCGCCCTGCATGGCCATTTCATGTAACTCAACACGGCCAGCGACATCTGATACCGCCGATACCAGCTTGTCATCGACCTTGCCGGAATTGGTAATGGTTACAAAACCACCGCCAACCGGCTGGCCCGGCAACATGGCCTTGGAGAAACCGCCAGCCACTTCGAGATCACCAACCTTGACGGCAGCCGCAGCATGATCAGCGCCATGTCCGGCAGGTGCCGCACCATGATCATGACCACCGCCATGCTCGGCCTTGGCGGCCACCTTCAAAACCGGAGCGGGATTGGCGAGCGAATGCGGGTCCGCACCCTTTTCAGCCACCTGATCCCAGACAACGGTGCCCTTGTCGCCGCACAGCTGCTTGACCTTGAACGGCAGGTCGGTACCCGCCTCTACGCCTGATATCTTGCCCTGAAAAACGAAGGTATCGTAAAACTCGTCCGGCAGATTGCCGTTCTTCCAGCGAAACTCAACCGGGCCGCTTTTGATTTCCTTGCCGTGGTTGCTGTAGGCCTTCTGGTAATCGCCCTTGATGATTTCCAACTCCCAACCAGCCTTTGGCTGTGGCTTGGCGGAAATGAAACCCTCCGGCAGCTGTACCTGAACCTCTGTGGTGGCGAGACCACCATCGCAGCCATGCGGTACCTGAAGAGCAGCGACAAATGTGCTCTCCGCCGTCGCATTTTCATTGACGAAGGTAGAATGGGCAAAGCCCTGTGTTGCAGCAACCGAAGTAAGCAATGTGGCATAGGCCAGAACGCTAATCTTTTTCATCTTGTTATCCCTGCGGCCGGCCCCCCGGACCATCTGCCGCCTTATGCCCAAAACAGGCGTTTTCATTCAATGCGTAACAACGGATCAGATGAAAAAGGGAGGTGCGCGGGCTCGGGATCTTTCCAGAACAGTGGTATCGGCAAGGAAACGCGGCGGGGCTGGTGTATTGTCCAGCCAGGTAAAGCTGGTGACAAGCCACGCTTCTTCGTCCGGCAGCGGCAGCAAAATGGATGAGGCAAGCAGGCAAGCCTCACAGAACAGCTTGCCGCTGATATCGAGGTGGCCAGTGGGATCACCGGCATGACCAACGGTTGCGCCTGGCGCATCCTCGCCATCATGACCAAAGCATATTTCGGCAAAAGTACCGTCTGGCAGACGATAGCTTTCATCCAGCACCGGCGCGGTAATTGCCGCCTCAACCGGCTTGTGGGCAAATCCAAGCGACAGCATCAGGATGGCGCAGAAAATGCGCACAAACCTCTCTGTCGATTTTGATCTCTTGTTCATGGCCCACCTGTTTACAGCAAAGCGCTCTCTGCTTTTTGCCGCAAATCAAACACGCACGATTTATAACGTGTCCTGCAAAAGGAACAATTGGTTTTCCCACGGCTTTTAATTTCATCAATGTGCAGTTTCAGGAGATGAAATCATGCCCGCAAAATCCAAGGCACAGCAGAAAGCAGCAGGCGCTGCCCTCGCCGCCAAGCGCGGTGAGATCAAGAAATCGTCCTTACAAGGCGCTTCAAAAGAAATGGCCAAGTCCATGACAAAAAAGCAACTTGAGGAGTTCGCCTCCACCGACCATAAGGGTCTGCCGGAGCATGTCGATAAAAAAGATTGAGCCGATAGCCCACCTTGTGACGCACGCGTAAAAATGCTTGGGTAACGTCACGACGACAATTATCTGTTCGCCTGCGGCATTTGGTCCTTGCCAAGCCACGGGGTTCACAGATAATGAGCAAACTTCACCGCTGGGAGAAGCCGCTTAGGTGCGGTGCCGAAGGAGCAACCGCCCCGGAAACTCTCAGGCAAAAGGACCAGCGGGGAATGCATGACTCTGGAGAGAAGCCGCCTTTGCATGAAGGAATAGGCTCGCCGAAGGGATAACAATCTCAGGCGACAAGGACAGAGGGGGCTCTTGAACCGGCGCATTTGCGCCAAAACACGAGCCCGCGCGTTTTCGCGCAACCCTGGAGGCGTCTTTTGGACGATACCGCCGAGCTTAAAATCACCCCGCTTCATTCCCTGCATCTGTCGCTTGGCGCCCGCATGGTGCCATTTGCCGGTTATGACATGCCTGTGCAATATCCAGCCGGTGTCATGAAGGAGCATATCCAGACGCGCACCTCTGCTGGTCTGTTTGACGTGTCCCACATGGGTCAGGTCATCATCAAGGCAAAATCCGGCAAGGTTGAAGATGCAGCGCTTGCGCTGGAAACGCTGGTTCCTGTTGATATCCTGGCGCTGAAAGAAGGCCGCCAACGTTACGGTTTCTTCACCGATGACAATGGCTGTATTCTCGATGACCTGATGATCACCAACCGGGGTGATCATTTGTTTGTCGTCGTCAACGCTTCTTGCAAGGACGCCGATCTAGCGCATATGAAGGCGCATCTTTCCGACAGCTGCGACATTACTCTTCTTGATGACCGCGCGCTGATTGCCCTGCAAGGCCCGCGCGCGGAAGCAGTTCTGGCAGAGCTGTGGGCCGGTGTTTCCGGCATGAAATTCATGGATGTGCGTGAAGTGCCATTGCTTGACGTGTCCTGCATCGTTTCCCGCTCCGGTTATTCCGGTGAAGACGGTTTTGAAATCTCCGTACCGGCCGACAAGGCGGAATTTATTGCCAAGGCACTGCTTGAGCATCCCGACTGTGAGCCGATTGGCCTTGGTGCACGCGACAGCCTGCGTCTGGAAGCCGGTCTTTGCCTTTACGGCAACGACATCGACACCACCACTTCGCCAATCGAGGCTGCACTGGAATGGGCCATTCAAAAGGCCAGACGTGCGGGTGGCGAACGCGAAGGCGGTTACCCCGGCGCATCGCGCATTCTGACGGAACAGGCAAATGGCACATCGCGCCGCCGCGTGGGCCTTAAACCCGAAGGCAAGGCTCCGGTTCGTGGCCATGCCAAGCTGTTTGCAGACGCTGAAGGCAAGACCGAAATTGGTGAAGTGACCTCAGGTGGTTTTGGTCCTTCCGTGGAAGGTCCTGTTGCCATGGGCTACGTACCGAAGGAATACTCGGCTGCTGGCACCGCAATTTTCGCCGAAGTTCGCGGCAAGTATCTGCCCGTATCGGTCGCGGCGCTGCCCTTCATCACACCGACTTACAAACGATAAACTCTTTCAAGACCTCCCGGAGAGAACCATGTTGAAATTTACCGCTGAACACGAATGGCTGAAACTTGAAGACGGCGTTGCCACTGTTGGCATCACCAGCCACGCTGCCGAACAGCTGGGCGACCTCGTGTTTGTCGAACTGCCGGAAGTTGGCGCGACATTCGCAAAGAATGGCGAAGCGTCAACCGTTGAATCCGTGAAGGCTGCATCAGACGTTTATTGTCCACTTGATGGCGAAATCACCGAGATCAACCAGGCAATCGTTGACGACCCTTCGCTCGTTAACTCCGACCCGCAGGGTGCCGGCTGGTTCTTCAAGCTGAAACTTACCAACCCGTCAGATGCTGATGCGCTGCTCGACGAAGCAGCCTACAAGGAGCTGATTGCGTAATGACAACGCCCGCTGATTTCCAGTTCACCGACTACCAGCCCTATGACTTCGCAAACCGTCGTCATATCGGCCCGTCGCCAGCTGAAATGGAGGAAATGCTCAAAGTTATCGGTTATCGCAGCCTTGATGCGCTGATCGATGCCACCGTGCCCTCCTCCATTCGCCAGAAAACCCCGCTCACCTGGGGTGCGGCACTGTCCGAGCGTGAAGCGCTGGACCGCCTGCGCGAAACCGCCAACAAGAACCAGGTTCTGACCTCGCTGATCGGTCAGGGCTATTACGGCACCATCACGCCGCCTGTTATCCAGCGCAACATTCTGGAAAACCCGGCCTGGTACACGGCCTATACGCCCTACCAGCCGGAGATTTCGCAGGGGCGCCTTGAAGCGCTCCTGAACTTCCAGACCATGATCTGCGACCTGACCGGACTTGACGTTGCCAACGCCTCGCTTCTCGACGAAGCAACCGCTGCCGCCGAAGCCATGGCCATGTGCCAGCGCGTTGCAAAGTCCAAGGCAACATCGTTCTTCGTTGATGCAAACTGCCATCCGCAGACCATTGCGCTGATCGAAACCCGTGCCGCTCCACTTGGCTGGAAAGTCATTGTCGGCAACCCGTTCACCGATCTGGACCCGGTCGACGTGTTTGGCGCAATCTTCCAGTATCCCGGCACCCACGGTCACGTCACTGACTTCTCCGGCCTGATTGCCCGTCTGCACCAAACCGGCGCGATTGCGGCCGTTGCCACCGACTTGCTGGCCTTGACGCTGCTGAAATCTCCGGGTGAAATGGGCGCCGATATCGCTATCGGTTCCTCGCAGCGTTTCGGCGTACCTGTCGGTTACGGCGGCCCGCACGCCGCCTTCATGTCGGTCAAGGACGCCATCAAGCGCTCCATGCCGGGCCGTCTGGTCGGTGTATCGGTCGATGCACGCGGCAACCGCGCCTACCGCCTGTCGCTGCAGACCCGCGAACAGCACATCCGCCGCGAAAAGGCCACGTCCAACATCTGCACCGCGCAGGTGCTTCTGGCCGTCATGGCATCGATGTACGGCGTGTTCCACGGCCCACAGGGCATCAAGGCCATTGCCCAGCAGACCCACAAGAAGGCTGTTCTGATGGCCAAGGGTCTGGAAAAGCTTGGTTACACCATCGAGCCGGAAACCTTCTTCGACACCATCACCGTTGATGTTGGCCACATGCAGGGCGTCATCATGCGCTCAGCCGTCGCCGAAGGTGTGAACCTGCGCAAGGTCGGTGCCACCAAGATCGGCATGAGCCTTGACGAGCGTACCCGCCCGGCAACACTCGAAGCAGTCTGGCGCGCATTTGGCGGCAACTTTGTTGTTGCAGATTTTGACGCTGATTACCGTCTGCCGAAGGATCTGCTGCGCTCCAGCCAGTACATGACGCATCCGATCTTCCACATGAACCGCGCCGAAAGCGAGATGACCCGTTACATCCGCCGCCTTTCGGACCGCGATCTGGCGCTCGACCGCTCAATGATCCCGCTCGGCTCCTGCACCATGAAGCTGAACGCAACAGCCGAAATGCTACCGATCACCTGGCCGGAATTCTCCGACATCCATCCTTTTGTCCCGGCCAACCAGGCGCTGGGCTACAAGGAAATGATCGATGATCTCTCCGAAAAGCTGTGCTCGGTCACCGGTTATGACGCCTTCTCCATGCAGCCGAATTCCGGCGCGCAAGGCGAATATGCCGGCCTTTTGACCATTCGCAACTATCACCTCGCCAATGGTGACACGCACCGCGACGTCTGCCTTATCCCAACCTCCGCGCACGGCACCAACCCGGCGTCGGCACAAATGGTTGGCATGAAGGTTGTACCAATCAAGGTTCGCGAAAACGGCGACATCGATATCGATGATTTCCGTGAAAAGGCTGAACAATATGCGGCAAACCTTTCATGCTGCATGATCACCTACCCGTCCACCCACGGCGTGTTTGAGGAAACGGTTCGCGAAATTTGCGATGTCACCCACAAGCATGGCGGCCAGGTCTATCTCGACGGCGCCAACATGAACGCCATGGTCGGCCTTGCTCGCCCAGGTGACATCGGCTCAGACGTCTCGCACCTCAACCTGCACAAGACCTTCTGCATTCCGCATGGCGGTGGTGGTCCTGGCATGGGACCGATCGGCGTCAAGGCACATCTTGCACCGTTCCTGCCCGGTCACGTGGCAAGCGATGGTCGTGAAGGCGCGGTCTCTGCTGCACCGTTCGGTTCACCATCGATCCTGCCGATCTCATGGAGTTACTGCCTGATGATGGGCGGTGAAGGCCTGACGCAGGCAACCAAGGTTGCCATCCTCAACGCCAACTACATCGCGGCCCGCCTCAAGGGCGCTTACGATGTGCTCTACAAGTCCGAGACCGGCCGTGTAGCGCATGAGTGCATCATCGACACCCGCCCGCTGGTCGATAGCTGCGGCGTGACGGTGGATGACGTGGCAAAACGTCTGATCGACTGCGGTTTCCACGCACCGACCATGAGCTGGCCGGTTGCCGGCACCCTGATGATCGAGCCGACAGAATCGGAAACCAAGGCAGAACTCGACCGTTTCTGCGATGCCATGCTGGCCATCCGTGAGGAAGCCCGCGACATCGAGGAAGGCCGCAGCGACAAGCTCAACAACCCGCTGAAGAATGCGCCGCACACGGTGGAAGATCTGGTTGGCGAATGGGATCGTCCTTATTCCCGCGAAAAGGGTTGCTTCCCGCCCGGCGCCTTCCGCATCGACAAATACTGGTCGCCGGTCAACCGCATCGACAACGTCTATGGTGACCGTAACCTCATCTGCACATGCCCGCCGATGAGCGAGTACCAGGAAGCTGCAGAATAAAATGAAATGGCCCGCCTCTGGCGGGCCTTTTTTTTAGCGCAAAGCATAGCTCACTGCAGAACAGCGCTCCCAAAAAATTAGTTTCATTAACAAACGATAAAACAAATATAACTAATTATATCCACAGCATATCCCCTCCTACTTCCCTCCCTGTGGATCCCAAGCATATGTCTATCCGCTTCAAGCTAATTGCAAGCATCTCGATGCTATCGGCAGCTATTGCCACAATCGTTGCTGTTTCATTTTTCAGTATTTCCACCATTTCCGAGCGCACTTATTCATTGCTGCAAGACAGAATTCAGCCAATGGCCCAGCTCAAGATGGTTGCAGACATGTATGCCGTCAATATTGTCGACACCACGCACAAAATCGCTGGTGGTGAAATGAGCTGGGAGGACGGCAGCAGCAGTCTGGCAAGCGCTCAGTCAAACATTGACAAGGCTTGGAGTGCTTACGAGAGCAGCTACATGACGCCGGAGGAAAAAAATCTTGCGACGACATTCAAAGCGCATCTTGCCGAATCCGGCCCTGTCTTGAACGAATTGTCGCAAATCATTGCAAAGCGCGACATGCAGTCTTTGGTGATGTTCAGCCGCACCAAGCTCTATCCGACGATTGACCCGCTTTCCGGCCCGATCAACGATCTGATCAATTTGCAAATCGAAACTGCAAAGTCCGATTATCAGGCAACGCTCAAGGAAAAGAATTCCATATTCTTCTGGATGAGTGCTCTTAGCCTCGTCGCACTTGGCATCGTGGGTTTCTCGGTAGCTGTCGTTACCGGCGGAGTCTCCAAACCCCTGTCGCGGCTTGAAAACCTGATGCGCCGCATCGCCTCTGGCGACCTTGAGGTAAAGCTGTTTGGCGAAGATCGTAAAGATGAAATCGGCAAGATGATCGCTGCCGTTGCCGTGTTCCAACAATCTGCCATTACCAACCGTCAACTGGAAGCAGATGCCGCCGGTGCCCGTGCGCGCGCCGAGCAGGAACGCGCACGCCTGACAGCAGAGGCGGAAGCCGCAGCCCAGGCACGGCTTGAAGCCGCAACATCGGGCCTTGCAACAGGCCTGCAGCGCCTTGCTGCTGGTGATCTTGCTTTCCAAATCACCGAACCCTTCTCGGCAGATTTCGATGCGCTGCGCCACAACCTCAACAGTGCTGTCAGCCAGCTGAACACCACCATGATCGAAATCACCCAGGCCGCATTCAGCATTGAAAGCGGTACATTCGAGATCAGCCAGAGCGCAACCGACCTCTCGCGCCGTACCGAACAGCAGGCAGCATCTCTGGAAGAAACCGCAGCAGCGCTCGACCAGATCACCGCCAATGTATCCAACTCCGCACAGCGCACCAGCGACGCCCGCAAGTTGACTGGACAGGCCAACGAAAACGCTAAAAAGTCTGGCGAAGTGGTCGCGAATGCGGTGGCCGCCATGCAGAAAATCGTCCAGTCCTCGACGCAGATCTCCAGCATCATCGGTGTGATCGATGAAATCGCCTTCCAGACCAACCTTCTGGCTCTGAACGCAGGTGTTGAAGCTGCCCGCGCTGGCGAAGCTGGCAAGGGCTTTGCCGTTGTCGCGCAGGAAGTGCGCGAACTGGCACAACGTTCCGCGCAGGCCGCCAAGGAAATCAAGGAACTGATCCGTAATTCCGGCAACGAAGTTGAAAACGGTGTGAAGCTCGTTTCCGAAACAGGAACCGCGCTGAAGTCCATCGAGGAGATGATTGACGAGATCAACCACCATGTTGAATCCATCGCAACATCGTCGCGTGAACAATCCACGGGCATGTCCGAGGTCAATGTTGCCGTCAACCAGATGGATCAGGTCACCCAGCAGAACGCTGCCATGGTCGAAGAGACCAATGCGGCCAGTGCTACACTCGCCTCTGAAGCATCACGCATGAAACAGCTGATGAGCCAGTTCAAGCTCGGCCAGCAGCAGACGCAAGGTTACGCGCAAAGCCGTTACGCAGCGTAAGACAGAACTTCCTGCCCAAACAGAAAGCGCCGCCCTTACCAGCGGCGCTTTTCTTTTAAGTGCACGGCACGGACATGTCCTGTTTTGCGACAGTGACGCCAAACCGAGCAAGATTTCGCTTACCGCGTCGCTTCACCTTTCCCTAAGCCGTGCCGCTTAATGTGCACGACAGGTAAATAGGGCCAGAACAGGCAGGGCAACGCATGAGCATTTCAGCAATCACCAGCAACGCTCTATCAGGCATGCAGGCCCATAGCAGAAGCCTTGCGGCGACCGCCAACAATGTCGCCAATGTCAGCACGCCAGGTTATGCCCGCCTTGAAACCAGCTTTTCAAGCAGTGCCTCTGGTGGCGTTTCCGATTCTATCAGCCCATCCAGCGATGGCGTCAGCGTCGACCTCGCCAGCGAGATGCTTGATAGCATCAATGCCGAAATCGGCTTCAACGCCAATGCGCTCGTCTTTGAAACCGGCGCAGACATGTGGAACATGCTGCTCACCATCAAGCGCGACTGAACCGTTTACCGCGTCAGCTGAATATCGCTCGTCACAACGTTCTTTCCGTTTGCACCGTCTTTGTCGGTGGTACGAAGGCGCAGGCCATTATTGCCCACCTTGCTGATGGTCATATTGGCCACCCGGTCGCCATTGATTTCACGGTTCCAGCGCACGGTCAGATTTATAGCATCACCCTGACGTTTTCCGCTGAGCGCTGACGGGCGGCCGGACGGGCCAACATAATTGCCTTTATAGCTGTTGCCACTGGCCGCCAAGTCGGCAGATATCTCGCGTTTGACCACCACCAGTCCACGGCACGTGCCTTCCATGCGCAGCGATTGGCCCGCCGGATTGGACTGGAATGTGCAAGTAACCTTCACCGGCGATGCATTGGTTCGCATTCGCACGGTGCCGGTGCCCTTCCAGCTGCCGCCAAGACTAGCGAGAAACTGGCTTTCATTCGCCATTGCGGGCGGTGCAGCAACAACTGCGGCAAGCATAATGATCGATGCTAACTTATAGCTCATGACGCTGTTCCTTTTCACATGAACAGCCAACGTCCAGCAGTGCCGATAGTTCCTTCACACAGAAGCGTTAACCGTAACAGCAACCAATTTCAAAATCGCGCGTTTCACGCCAGCTTCGCCTCGCATCAGAAAGAGCTGTCGATGACAACGCTAACAACACCCATCCACTCAGACTCCCAATCCCTAGGCAAAACCCCGCATTCCGGCATCTCTGACCGTTCACTGCTGGCACTGGCTGTGCTGAACTTTTTCCTGGCCGATGCGCGGGATGGGCTGGGGCCATTTCTGGATGCGTTTCTCGCCACCAATGGCTGGTCGGCCATGCAGCTTGGCCTGATTGCAACGGTCGGCGGGCTGATCGGTCTTGCAGCAACGCCCCTGTGTGGGGCACTGGTCGACAGTTCGACCTGGAAACGGCTGCTGATTGCCGTGCCGGTCATCATCGTCACCGTTGGTGCATTGATCACGTTGATCTTTACCAAGGAGGCAGTTGTTTGGACCGGCCAAATCATGACGGCGGTTGTTGGCGCAGTCATAGGACCCGCCCTTGCTGGCCTGACGCTCGGTCTTGTTGGCGAGAAACTCTTTCCACGCCAGATTTCCCGCAACGAGTTCTGGAACCATGGCGGCAATTTCGTCTCGTTATTTGCCACCTATATGGCCGTGTCGGCCTTTGGTATTTCGGGTGTCATCGGGTTGATGATCGCCACCGCTGTCGGAGCACTGGCCGCAATTGCTGCCATTGATCCGAAACGCATTGATCACAAGGTTGCCCGCGGCTTGGCCGAGGACAAGGGTGAGCCGGGGCCGTCCGGAATAAAGATATTGCTGAATGAAAAAGGCCTGATTTTCCTGGCCATCATCCTGCTGATTTTTCACTTCGGCAACGCACCGATGGGCCGCTTGATCGCGCAGGATTTTGCCATTGAGCTCAACTCGCCGTTTCGTACCACCGCCATCATTACCGGTGTCGCGCAATTTGCCATGATCTTCGTGGCAGCCGCAGCACCGTGGCTCATTCGCCGGTTTGGTCTGTCGACCGTGTTTCTGATTGCGCTGATCGCTTTGCCCATTCGCGGCCTGCTTGCCGCGTCCTTCGAACAGTTCTGGGTGATTTACCCCGTGCAATTGCTTGATGGCATTGGTGCTGGCCTGCTGGGCATTGCCACGCCGGTTGCGGTGGAACGTATTTTGAAAGGCACGGGCCGCTTTAATGTCGGCCTTGCCAGCGTCATGACACTGCAAGGCATCGGCGCCTCCTTGAGCAACGGCGTTGCAGGCTGGTTGACCACCAAGGGTGGTTATGCGCTTTCGCATCTTGTTGGCGGCGGCATCGCGGCCATTGCTATCGCCTTGTTCCTGCTGTTCCGACACGACATCGTGCCGCCAAAGGATACGGAAACGGCCTGAATGCAAAAAGGAGACCGCGAGGTCTCCTTTTTCAATTCACAAGGTCTTGTCGATCAACCGACGAAGGCGCGTTCGATCACGAATTCCGCTGGCTTATTGTTGGCGCCTTCATTGAGGCCAGCCTTTTCCAGCAGTTCCTTGGTGTCTTTCAGCATTGCGGACGATCCGCAGATCATGCCGCGATCGATTTCAGGATCGAACGCAGGTACACCAAGATCGGCAAACATCTTGCCGTTTTCGATCAGATCGGTGATGCGGCCGGTGAAGGGATAATCTTCACGGGTCACCGTTGCGTAATGTTTCAACTTGTCGCCAACCAGTTCGCTCAGGAACTCGTGGTTCTTGATTTCCTCGACCAGATCAAAACCATATTTCAGCTCAGCCACGTCACGGCATGTATGCGTGAGAATGACTTCCTCGAACTTTTCGTAGGTTTCGGGGTCACGGATAAGGCTTGCGAAAGGCGCAATGCCGGTACCGGTCGAGAACATGTAAAGACGTTTGCCGGGCGTCAGCGCGTCCAGCACCAGCGTGCCTGTCGGCTTCTTGCGCATCAGCACCGTGTCGCCTGGCTTGATGGCCTGCAGGTGCGAGGTCAAAGGACCATCTGGCACCTTGATCGAGAAGAACTCAAGTTCTTCGTCCCAAGCCGGGCTGGCAATCGAATAGGCACGGTAAACAGGCTTTTCACCGACCATCAGGCCGATCATGGCAAACTCGCCAGAGCGGAAACGGAAACCGGCCGGGCGTGTCATGCGGAAACGGAACAGACGGTCGGTATAATGCTCAACCGAAATCACCGTCTCGGCGTAAACGCCGTCCGGAATCTTGGCTGCGAATTCTTCATTCTTGGCTGGAGCATTCATGCGTTGGTCCGTCCATTTCAGGTCTACGATGGATATTGCAGGGCAATTATACCATTCCATGCCGCTTTTAAAGGCATGGAATGTCATAGCTGGTCTACGTTTGAAAAATATGCACCAAAATCTCATGTTTTCATGAGATCAGTTGCAAACCACCCACCAAAATTAAGCTTCGGCTTGCAAAATACGAGATGTCATACTGCCGCACGCCGACGCCAGCTGTATGAATCAGTGGTCAGAGCTTCCTTGACTGCTGGCTGATAGTGAACATCAATGCCTGGAATACGATGTTCAGACAGTCTGCGGATCGCCGTTTCATTGGTCACCGACAGGCTGGAAAAACCGGTGCGCAACATATGCGGAATCTGGTCAAGCAGCACATCGCCCACCGCCCTCACCTCGCCAGCAAAGCCAAGGCGCGAGCGCAGCAATGAGGCATGGCTAAAGCCGCGACCGTCATTATAGGCCGGAAATGAAATGGCGACCAGCGCGATACGGTCCAGATAAGGTGCAAGACGCAACACATCATCGGCAGGCTTGATCAGCACGCCAAGGTTCACGTCATTGCTTTCCTCTACCTTCACAAGGAAGTTATCAAGATCAAGGATCGACTGTTGATCGTCCGTGGCCTTTACGTCCTCGGTTTCGATAACCCAGGGGTCGTTCTCAACAAAGCCGCTTTCGTTCCAGATTTTTGTCATGTCCAATTTTCCTTATGCCGCTTCTGCCGCAGTGCCATAAAGCGCATCCTTGAAAGGTTGCTGCCCGACACGACGGTAGGCTTCAAGGAAAGTCTCCTCTTTCGACAGGCGCAGGCCAATATAGGTGTCGACAATCGTCTCGATGGCGTCGGTTACCTTTTCAGGCTCGAAACCACGGCCGATGATTTCACCGATCGAGGTGTTTTCATCACCAGAACCACCCAGCGTGATCTGGTAAAGCTCCGCACCCTTCTTTTCCACGCCCAGCAGGCCGATATGGCCAACATGGTGGTGGCCGCAGGCATTGATGCAGCCGGAAATCTTGATCTTCAGCTCACCAATTTCCGCCTGACGCTCTGGCGAACCAAAACGGGTGGAGATTTCCTGCGACACGGGAATGGAACGCGCATTGGCAAGCGCGCAATAATCCAGCCCGGGACAGGCAATGATATCGGTGATCAAACCGGCATTGGCGGTTGCCAGGCCCGCTTCGGCGAGAGCCCGGTAAACCGGCTCCAGATCGGCCAGCGCCACATGCGGCAAAATGATATTCTGCTCATGGCTGATGCGGATCTCATCCAGCGCATATTCCTCGGCAATGTCTGCCACGATATCCATTTGTGCATCGGTCGCATCGCCTGGAATGCCGCCAATCGGCTTCAGGGAAATCGTCACCATGCCGTAGTCAGGGTGCTGGTGCGGCTGTACATTCTGATCCACCCAGCGGGCAAAGGCTGGATCAGCCTTTTTCCAGCGGGCAAGGCTTTCCCAGCCCTCGGCACGCGCCTGCAGGTCAGGGGCGGCAAAATAGGTCGTGATGGCCTGAACATCGGCTTCCGGCAGCTTCAACTCGCCATTGCGCAGGTGCGCAAATTCTTCGTCCACCTGACGGGCCAGCTCTTCCGTGCCGGTTTCATGGACCAGGATCTTGATGCGTGCCTTGTATTTGTTGTCGCGGCGGCCATGCAGGTTATACACGCGCATGATGGCCGTGATGTAGGACAGCAGGTCCTCTTCCGGCAGGAAGTCGCGCAGTTTCTTGGCAATCATCGGCGTTCTGCCCTGCCCGCCACCGACGTAAACGGCAAAACCGATCTCGCCCTTGTCGTTTTTCTTCAGGTGCAGACCAATGTCATGAACCTGAATGGCGGCGCGGTCGCGCTCGGCACCGGTCACGGCAATCTTGAACTTGCGCGGCAGGTAGGAAAACTCTGGGTGCACGGACGACCACTGGCGCAGGATTTCCGCGTAAGGCCGTGGGTCTGCCACCTCATCGGCGGCAGCGCCGGCAAAATGGTCGGCAGTCACATTGCGAATGCAGTTGCCGGATGTTTGCAGCGCGTGCATTTCCACGCTGGCAAGCTCGTGCAGAATATCGGGCGTATCCGACAGTTTTGGCCAGTTGTACTGGATGTTCTGGCGGGTGGTGAAATGGCCGTAACCCCGGTCATATTTGCGGGCGATATGCGCCAGCATGCGCATCTGCCGCGCATTCAACGTACCATAGGGAATGGCAACACGCAGCATGTAGGCATGCAGCTGAAGGTAAACACCATTCATCAGTCGGAGGGGCTTGAACGCATCTTCAGCCAATTCGCCAGAAAGGCGGCGCTCTACCTGATCACGAAACTGGTCCACACGGCTCTTTACGAAAGCGTGATCGAATTCGTCGTAGCGGTACATGTTATTCCTCAGACTGCAATAAAGGCGGAATCGGCAGGCTTGAAGCCCGCTGCATAATGAATGGTCGGGCCAGCGGCACGAATGCGCTCTCTCAAACGCGTCGGCCAAAGACGGCCATCCTGTTCGGCGACATCAACCAGATTGACATCGACCACACGGTTTGCGGAAAAGTCGCGTTTGCCAACCTCTTCCAGCGAAGCAACCGCTTCGGCGTGGCGGGCAACAAAGGCCGCCTGCAGGTCTTCCGTCCATGTGCCATTGGCATCAAGCCATACGGCAATGCCATCGCCCAGCCGGTTCGCAGTCAGAACCTTGTCAGCCATTTTCATACTCCTTCTTGCGATCCGCGACCCGGCCAGACAGGGCCAGAGCCTCGGATCTCTCAAAATTCGCGCCAGCAACCGCTTCCCCAATGATAACCATGACAGGACCTGTCAGTTCATCCCGGAATTCGAGGTCGGGCAAATCGTTCAACGTGCCGTGCAACAGGCGTTTATCGCTTCGGCTTGCATTTTCAATAACCGCCACAGTGGTTTCCGCAGCCAGCCCCGCATTCATCAGACGGGTTGCCACAGAGGCGGCAACTGTACGCCCCATGTAAACGGCAACCGTCGCACCTGACACAGCAAGGCTTGCCCAGTCCGGCAGGATATCGCCGGTCAGATCATGGCCGGTGGTGAAGATTAGCGAGGAGGCAACGCCACGCAGGGTCAACGGTAGTTCGAAATCGGCAGCTGCAGCAAAGGCAGAGGTGATGCCCGGAACGATCTGGTAGGAAATACCGGCTTCACGCAGTGCCGCCATTTCTTCGGCCGCACGGCCATAGACCAGGGGATCGCCGGATTTCAGGCGCACCACACGTTTGCCTTCCAGTCCCAACTGCACCAGCAACTTGTTGATCTCGTCCTGCGACTTGCTGTGGCAGCCCTTGCGCTTGCCAACCGACAGACGCTCGGCATCACGCCGGCCCATATCGACAACAGCCTGCGGAACAAGCGCGTCATAAACGATCACATCGGCTTCCATCAGCACGCGCTGCGCCCGCAGCGTCAAAAGGTCTTCGGCACCTGGGCCGGCACCCACCAGCCAGACATAACCCTTGGCGTTGCCAGCCGTATTCAGCAGCCTGTTGGCCTCGGAGCGCGCCGAAGCGCCATCATTGACAGCAACCGCGTCGGCAACAGGACCCGAAAAGAACTGACGCCAGAAGCTGCGTCGCAAGGCACCCTTCGGCACCAGCTTTTCAGCCGCATCACGATATTCGACAGCCAGACGCGCCAGGGCACCAAGCGATGGCGACAGCATCTGGTCAATGCGCGCACGGATCATCTGCGCCAGAACCGGGCCTGCACCCTCCGTGCCGATGGCAATGGCCACCGGTGCACGCGACACCAGTGCTGGTGTGAAGAAATCGCAATAATCAGGCTGGTCGACAGCATTGGCCGGAATGCGGGCTGCACGGGCAGAATCGACGATGGCGCGGTCCTGCGCACCGTCACCGGTGGCGGCAAAAACCAGCGATGCACCAGCAAGCACATCAGGGACAAAAGCCTGCGCCACATGCTGCACACCACGGCCTTCATGCTCACGCAGAAAACCGGCATAGTCTGCTTCCGGCTGATCGGCATAGGCGATGATACCGGCATTGGTGTTCAACAGCAGGCGGACCTTGGCAAAAGCCTCATCGCCATTGCCAAACACGGCAACGCACTTGCCCTCCACCTTGAAGAAGGCGGGAAAGGTTGAAAGCCGGTCACTGGCATATGGGGAGGCACTGTCCTGATACATGTTTCAAAGTATCGCTGATCCGGCCAAATACTTGAAGAAACAGAAATTCCACCTAACCCAATAGCTGGATTTTTCTTTTCTGCGATTGCTGGCTTTTGAGGATAACTAACCAACCCTCCCTAAAACATACGCCTAAAAAGCCCTAAATCCATCGAAAAACCGATGTTTTTGCTTCACATTTTAGGCAAAACGCGAATATGGTCGGGGACAAATTTCGAGGAATGAAACCGTGGAAACCACAACACTTGCGTCCCGCCTTCTCGATGTTATCGAGCATGACATATTACCGCTCACGACAAAAGGTGTCGCGACCGGAAACAAGGTTTTTGGCGCCGCCATCCTGCGAAAATCCGACCTGTCGCTGGTGATTGCCGAGACCAATAACGAGCTTGAAAACCCGCTGTGGCACGGTGAGGTTCACACCTTGAAACGCTTCTACGAGATGGGTGAAAAGCTCAACACCAAGGACCTGATTTTCCTGTCTACCCACGAGCCTTGCACCATGTGTATGTCGGCCATCACCTGGGCGGGATTTGATAATTTCTACTCTTTCTTCAGCCATGAGGATTCACGCGATGCCTTCGCCATTCCACATGACCTGAAAATCCTGAAGGAGGTTTTTGGCCTCGAACCGGGCGGATATCGCCGCAACAATGCGTTCTGGAATTCCTATTTCATTGCCGACCTTGTGGACAGCGAGGCCGAACCGGCCCGCGCGCAGCTGAAAGCGCAGACAGATCGCATCAAGGCGATTTACAACAGCCTTTCCGACACCTACCAATCCTCCAAAACCGACAACGACATTCCCCTTAACTGACCCCGTAACGGACATAGCCGAAAGCAGCAGCATGGAAGCCTCGAAGGACATCTCCCGCCTCATCGAGATCATGGAGGCGTTACGTCAGCCGGAAACCGGTTGCCCGTGGGATATCGTGCAAACCTTTGAAACGATCAAACCTTACACGATCGAAGAAGCCTATGAGGTCGCAGACGCTATCGAACGCAAGGACACGGATGATCTTTGCGAGGAACTCGGTGACCTTCTGCTGCAGGTGGTATTCCATTCCCGCATTGCCGAGGAAATGGGTGAGTTTTCCTTTGGTGACGTGGTTCATGCCGTCACCTCAAAAATGATCCGCCGGCACCCGCATGTCTTTGCCGTGTCCGACGCGGACACGCCTGAAACGGTAAAACTGCAATGGGATGCCATCAAGGCCGCCGAGAAGCGCGAGCGTGCGGAGCGCCGCGCCAAGCGTGGTATCACCGAGGATTTCAAGGCCGGTTTCCTGGGCAATGTCCACCGCAGCCAGCCGGCATTGACCGAAGCACTGAAACTGCAGGAACAGGCTGCACGGGTCGGTTTCGACTGGTCCAAGCCGGAACCGATCCTCGACAAGATCGAGGAGGAAGTGGCAGAACTGCGCGAGGCGCTGGCATCTGGCAAACCGGAAAAAGTGGCTGACGAACTCGGCGATCTGATTTTTGCACTGGTCAATATCGGACGCCATGTCAGTGCGGATCCTGAGACGGCGCTGAGAGGAACGAACACAAAGTTCCGTCGCCGTTTCAACCACATAGAACAAAGCCTTGAATCAAATAATGAGCGCCTTGAAGACGCGGGCCTTGAGCGCATGGAAGCGCTGTGGCAGGCGGCCAAGGCTATCGAGCGGCAACTGGACTGATTGCGTGTATCTACCGCTATGGCCCGGTGACGGGCCATAGGTGCCATATCAGGAGATTGCTGTGCGTATGGCGTCAGCCGATCCAGCCTCCACCGGCTCAAGGTCTTGCAAACGGAACACCGTCAGGCGGTTACGTCCGGCACCCTTGGCCGCATAAAGGGCGATATCGGCCTTTTTCAACAGCAGCTTGGCAAAGCTCACCTTCTCCTCGCACACGGCAATGCCCATGCTGAGAGTGGCCGATATTTCCTTGTCTTCAGCTGTGTGAATGATGGCGCTGACGCAGGTGCGTATCTTCTCGGCCAGGATGGCAGGATTGTCCTTGCCGGAAGCACGCAGGAAAATGACAAATTCCTCGCCGCCGAACCGGGCAATCACATCATTGGGGCGCAGCATGGCCGACAGTTCCTGCGCCACCCGCGCCAGTACCTCGTCGCCAGCCAAGTGGCCATGCGTGTCGTTGATCTTCTTGAAGTGATCAATATCGGCCATGACGATGGCATCACCCACCCGCAGCGTTTCCGGCAGTCTTTCAAAAAACGAACGACGGTTGGAAATGCCGGTCAGCGCATCAATGTTGGCAAGGCGCAGCAAGTCTGCCTCGGCCCGTTCCTTGACCAACGCCATCACAAAAACCGCAATGGCAAAGTGGCAGACAATCGACAGGAAAAACGCGTTGGTCGGCGCAATGATTGCAACCGTTGGAAACTGATACCCGACAATGGCCATGATCCGCAGCATGGCGGAGGTTGCAAGCGCAAGGCTCAGCACCACGCGCACTGGCAATTTCTCCAGCATGCGGTCGCGGTACACGCAAAATGCGGCAATCAACAACAACATCGCGGCCAGTGCATTATAAAGGCTCGCCCGCAGTTCGGCGACCATATACCAAGCGGCACCAACCAGAAAACCTGTACCTATGATGGGAACCAGCATGACCAGCCACTGCCGGTTGCTTTTGCGTTGGCTGCTGACGCGGCACACGCCCACGACGAAGACTGCATAACCAATCGCACCCGCCATAAACGCCACCACCGACCACAAGTAGATCTGCTCGGGCGTCTTGCGTCCAAAAATCACAAAGGTTGAAGCAAGGGCGCTGAGGAAAAAACCGATCGACAGAAGACCGAGACCAATATTGCCAGACGAGCGTGAGCGCACGTAAAGGAAACACAGCGCACCGACAAAAAACGACATCTGGTGCAGCAGCAGGACGGTTTGCGTATCAAGAGGTTCAGTCATTCAAAAACTCATCGGTACAGTATGCCTATTATCAGAAAGGCCCTCCCAAACCACAACCGATAAAACCTCGTTGCGCAAAAAAGTAAAAAAATAGAAAAAACAACCGGGATTTGACAATATCAGCCGCACACGCTGGAGGCGAAAAATGCCCCAACAGCGGTTCTGATATATCAACATTGAGCGCTAACTCTTTGTTTTAAGATAAAACTATCTGCACAGCGATCACGCCACCAGTCCCATGCACTTCGTTAAGCCTGTCTGCAAGTTTATCCTGTGAATGTGTGTTGGAAGCGGTGATTACCGCTCCCATTCCTCGGGCTCGCTTATCGCTACCTTGCCGAGCTTGCGTTCCAGCTGCGCGGTCTGCGCTTCCGACATGCGCACATCAAGCGCGACGGAACCATCTTCACGGTCCTCACGCTCATCGACAATTGCATTGTCATAAACCCATGAAAGCAGATGAAGCTTATCGACTGGCAGGATGACCGTCGTTTCGGTCAACACGCCGGACAGACGCACCGAAATCTCGTCCATCAGGGCATCAACGCCCTCACCCGTCACAGCCGATACGGCCTTGATGTTGTCACGCCCTTGCACGCGCTGCATGATGGCGTCATGGGCCTCGGTTTCCAGCCTGTCGACCTTGTTCCACACCTCGACAACGCGTTCGGACATTTCCTTCTCATCGATCCCGAGATCGGCGAGAATACGCAGCACGTCAGCCGACTGCGCGGCATTGTCGGGGTCCGACATGTCACGCACATGCAGAATGAGATCGGCTTCCAGCACCTCTTCCAACGTCGCGCGGAACGCCGCGACAAGGTGGGTTGGCAGGTCGGAAATGAACCCCACGGTATCGGAGAGAATGACGGTGCGGCCATGCGGCAGCTTCATGCGACGCAGCGTCGGGTCAAGCGTGGCAAACAGCATGTCCTCGGCCAGCACGCCAGCACCGGTAATGCGGTTGAACAGCGTTGACTTGCCGGCATTGGTATAGCCCACTAGCGCGACGATCGGATGCGGCACCTTGCGGCGTTTTGAACGGTGCAGCTGGCGCGTGCGAACAACCTGTTCCAGTTCACGTTCCAGCTTGACGATACGATCCTGCAACAGACGACGGTCGGCTTCGATCTGAGTTTCACCTGGACCACCCATGAAACCGGCACCACCGCGCTGACGCTCCAAGTGGGTCCAGCTGCGGACCAGACGGCCCTTCTGGTAGTTCAGGTGGGCAAGATCAACCTGCAGCGTGCCTTCCTTGGTGGATGCACGACGTCCAAAGATTTCCAGAATGAGGCCGGTACGGTCAATGACCTTGGCATTCCAGTGTTTTTCAAGATTGCGCTGTTGCACCGGTGTCAGAGGATGGTCGACGATGACCAGGCCGGCATCATGCTCATTCAGCAGGTGGTTGATTTCTTCAATCTTGCCAGTGCCAAACAGAGTGGCCGGGCGCGGCTGGTTCACTGAGACGACCAGACCGGCAACAACTTCAAGATCAATGGCGAGCGCCAGACCCTTTGCCTCTTCCAGCTTTGCATCGCTGGAGCGCACTGGAGCGACGATTATCGAAGGGTCTTTTGACTCACGTCCCTGCTTGAGAACCGGCACCAGCACCACCGCGCGCATATCGTCCCGATGCTTTTCCAGTTCGGGAATAATGGATTCACTTGATGTGTCGCGTGTCGAAATGGTCTTATATCCTGTCTAGAAAACGCCTAAAGGGCAAACGGGAAACACGCCTAAACGTTCCCTTGCCCTTTTGGATCGCTATGTTTTTAACGCTCTAACCGCGAGGTCAGCCTATATTTAGGCAGCACCCTCTTCGGTTTCAAACATCTGCATCGGCTGACCGGGCATGATGGTCGAAATCGCGTGCTTGTAAACAAGCTGCGAATGGCCATCACGACGAAGAAGAACGCAGAAATTGTCAAACGACGTGACAACACCCGTCAGCTTCACACCATTGATAAGGAAAATCGTCAGCGAAATCTTTTGTTTGCGAACGGTATTAAGGAAGAGATCTTGCAAATTCTGAGAACGTTCCGCCATGGCGCCGCTTCTTTCTTTCTTGCCGGCAAAAACGCCGGAAAATAATCAATCAATAACCGCTGGTTGAGTAGGTTCAACCCCTCATAACCCTCGTCCGCGACTCTGGTACCAAATCGCGCAATTTTGCGCAATGTCGAAAGCGTACGGAATGGTTCGCCAGCAACATATGATGCACCAATTCCGCAAAGAAAAACCAGCCTAAAAATACTGTATCGACACCCGGAACAATTGTTCCACATCACGCACCGCATCTGCGGCGGCAAATAGCACAACCCGGTCCCTGGCCTTGATTTTCATCGAGCCATCCGGACGCAGCACCTTGCCTTCACGATAGATGGCACCAATACGGATACCGTCAGGCAAATCGAGGTCACGCAACATCTGCCCAACCAATGGTGACGTTTCCAGTGCTTCGGCCTCAATGACCTCGCCAGAGCCCTTCTGCACCGAATAGACCGAGCGAATGCGCCCCTTGCGCACATGCTGCAACACACGCGAAATGGTCACGGCACGCGGATTGATGAAGGCATCAATGCCAAGTGATTTCGTCACATCATGGAAAGACGTGCTGTTCAACAAAACGAGGTTTGACTTGCAGCCAAGCTGCTTTGCCATGACCGCACCAAGAATATTCGTCTGGTCATTGTTGGTCAGCGTTACGATCAGGTCTGCATCCTGAATATCGGCCTGCAGCAATATCTTCTGATCGACCACAGAACCATTGAGAACAATGGTCTTTGACAACAGGTCAGACGCTGTGACTGCTTTTTCACGATCAAATTCGATGATCTTGACCCTGGTATTGGGCTGCAATTCCTCGATCTTGCTGGCCACGTAATGGCCGATATTACCGGCACCGGCGATGATGATGCGCCGCGCCTCCTGCTCGTCATGGCCAAACAGACCAAGCGTGCGGCGCGCATGCTGGCGCTGACAGATCACATAGGCCAAGTCACCGGTGCGCAACTGATCGGAGGAGCGTGGCACGATCAGCAGGCCGTTACGGTAGATGCCGGTCACAGTGGCAATCAGATCCGGAAACAGGCTGCTCAGCTGGTGCAGAGGCGTGTTGATGACAGGGCAGTCTTCCATGCATTCAATTGCCAGCATGGAAATATTGTCGTCGGCAAAACGCACAACGTCATTGGCGCCGGGAAAGGCGATGCGCCGCAGCACCATTTTACCGACCTCAACCTCCGGCGAAATCGTCACGTCGATCGACATGTTTTCGCGGCTGAACAGGTCGGCATATTCCGGCTGCAGATAGCTCTGGTCACGGATACGGGCAATCTTGGTCGGCACGCTGAACAGTGCATGTGCGACCTCACAGGCAACGATGTTGATTTCGTCGTGCAACGTCACGGCAATGATCATGTCGGCCTGATCGGCACCGGCCTTGGCCAGCATGTCAGGATGCGCGCCGTGCCCGACATAACCACGCACGTCGAGCGTCTCGGTAATGGCAGTAATCAGCGCGGCGGATGTATCAATGACGGAGACTTCATTGTCTTCCCGCGACAGCTGCTCGGCAATGCCGTAGCCAACCTGCCCCGCACCACAAATGATGACCTTCATGATACCTCTTCACCCGCCGAATCGACACGCAGATCGCGTGCCTTCCCGATGCTTATACGCCGAGTGATTTCAATTTGCGATGCAGTGCGGAACGCTCCATTCCGACAAATTCTGCCGTGCGGGAAATATTGCCACCGAACCGGTTGATCTGCGCCACCAGATAATCCCGCTCGAACATTTCACGCGCTTCACGCAGTGGCAGCGTCATGATGTGCTGATCACCCTGCGCGGAAATCTTCGGTAGCATGTCGCCAATATCGGACGGCAGCATGTCGGCAGTAATCGTCGGATCACCACCTTCAGGACGCGCCAGGATCATCAACCGCTCGATATTGTTACGCAGCTGGCGAATATTGCCGGGCCAGTCATGGCTCTGCAGCACGGCCATCGCATCATCGCCAATCTTGCGTGAGCGAATACCGGCCTGCTCGGAAATCTGGCGAATGAACATGTCGACCAGATAAGGAATATCCTCTCGGCGTTCCGACAAGGCAGGGACCTTGACCGGCACCACCGCCAGACGGTGATAGAGATCTTCGCGGAAACGCCCTTCGGCAATCAGGCTTTCAAGATTATAGGCTGTCGACGAGATGATGCGGATATCCACCTTCACCCGCTTGCCGCCACCCACACGTTCAAACTGCTGATCGATCAGCACGCGCAGGATCTTGTTCTGTGTTTCGCGTGGCATTTCCCCGACCTCATCAAGGTAGAGAATACCGCGATGCGCCTCTTCCATCGCACCGATCTTGCGCGGCTGTCCCGGCTGACCTTCGGTGCCAAACAGCGCAATCTCCATGCGGTCCGGCGTAATCGTCGCGGCATTCAGCGCCACGAACGGGCCGGAAGCACGGCTGGACTTCTTGTGGATCATGCGCGCCACAAGCTCCTTGCCGGAACCGGAAGGCCCAAGGATCATGATACGGCTATTGGTCGGGGCTGTACGATCAATGGTCTGGCGCAGTTGCGATACGGCAAGCGACGCACCGATCAGTTCCGCCGAATCACCGGTGCGCTTTTTCAGTTCTTGCACTTCACGCTTCAGCTTGGAGTTTTCCAGCGCACGTTCAGCAATCAGAATAAGGCGGTCGGTCTTGAACGGCTTTTCAATGAAGTCAAACGCACCGCGCTTGATTGCGTTGACGGCCGTTTCGATATTACCGTGACCGGAAATCATCACCACCGGCAGGTCCGGGTGGCGGCTTTTGATTTCATCCAGCAATGCCAGACCGTCAAGACGGCTGCCCTGCATCCAGATATCCAGAAACACCAGCCTCGGCACGCGTTCCGAAATCGCTGCAAGCGCGCTGTCGGCGTCATGCGCCATACGTGTTTCATGCCCTTCATCGGACAGAATACCCGCAACAATCTCGCGAATGTCAGCTTCGTCATCCACGACCAGAATATCAGACGCCATAGGCCACTTCCTTGTCACTTGCTGCTTCGGTCGCATCAAGATGCGGCAGAATCACTCTAATCATGGCACCATGGCCATGGTCGAAATCGGCGGGTGCATCATGCAGTTCGATCTGCCCGCCATGCTCTTCAATAATCTTTTTGACGATTGCCAGACCAAGGCCGGTGCCCTTGTCCCGCATCGTCATATAGGGCTCCAGAATGCGGTGCCGATTTTCAGCTGGCAGGCCACGGCCGTTGTCGATGACGTCAACCACGAAGTGATCCGTATCGAACTGGCTGCGCACCAGAACTCGGCCTTCACGACGCTCGCCGCCATCAACGTCAATGGCATCGATCGCCTCGACAGCGTTCTTGATCAGATTGCCAAAAGCCTGCCCCAGCATACGTGCATCAAACAACCCGTTCTGGGCATCTTCACCCAGTTCGGTGCTGATCTTCACGTGGCTTGCGCCAATTTCCCGCAGGAATGCCGCATCCTTCAGAATATCGCGTAGATCGGACTTTTCCTTTGTCGGCTTCGGCATGCGTGCGAACGCCGAGAACTCGTCGACCATGCGGCCGATATCGCCCACCTGGCGCACGATCGTGTCGGTACACTGGTCAAAGACCTGCCGATCCTCATCGGCAATCTGCTTGCCGAAGCGGCGCTTGATGCGCTCGGCAGACAGCTGGATCGGCGTCAGCGGGTTTTTGATTTCATGGGCAATACGGCGCGCCACATCCGACCAAGCGGTAGAGCGCTGCGCAATCACCAGATCGGTAATGTCATCAAGCGTAATGACATAGGCGTCACGGGCCGCTTCGCGCGTTACCTTCACGTTGAGCGCCCGTTCCTTGCCACGTCGCATGATGTTGATCTGCTTGTGGAACTCACCACGCGACCAGACGGCAGCCTCAGTCACCACCTGATCGATCTCAGGCGCTGCATCACCCAACTTCACGCCCATCAGCTTGTCGGATGGCATGGCGAGGAAATCCTCGGCCGATGGATTGGCAATGGTGATCTGCCGGTCCTCATCCACACCGATAACCGCCGCTGTCACACCTGACAGCACAGCCTCGATAAAGCGCCGGCGTGCATCGATATCGTCCTTGGCTTCGAGAATTTCGCGCTGCTGGGTGCGGATTTCCGAAATCATCTTGTTGAAGGTGCGCGACAACCTTCCAACGTCGCCGTCAACGGCGCGCACTGGCACCAGCACATTCATGTTGCCGGTTGCCACACTGTCAGCCGCACCGATCAACAGGCGGATCGGCCGCACGATACGGTCGGCCACCGCAATGGCGGTCCAGATGGCGGCCAGCAGCACGATTAGCGCAAAACCGAGATAAAGAATCGCAAAGGCCACCTGCAACGAGGCGCGGCCCGCCTCCATGGCTTTGTATTCATCGCGGTTTTCATCCATCAACCGCATGGCGACCATGACCTTCGGGTCAACCGCGCGCACGGTATAAAGGAACGTGCCACCGATGCTGTCGAGCTTGATGATGGCGCCAACCAGGTTGGTAATGCCAGGCGGAATAAGCGTCGGCTGACCGGCAGCGGCCTTTTCCAACGCATCCTGCGGAATGGCTGGCAGTGGTTTTTCCGTTTCGATATTTGCCTGCACGATGGCATCGCCATCTTCACGCACCAAAAACGCGCCAAGTAGCCCACGGCCCTTCGCCTGCCGTGTCAGCAGGTCCACAAAACCGGTACGGTCGAGATAGAAAAGAGCGCGGTTGCGCTCGAGGTCATTGGCCATGGAAAGCGTCTGCCCCTGAACATAGGAGGCATTTTCCATCATATAGGCCTGCGCCACATTGCTGGAGGATTCCACAATCGACTGGGTTCTGATCGAGAACCAGCGATCAAGACCGGCATTGAGGGTGATACTGGCAAAAATCGCCACCAGAACCGCCGGTGTAATCGCCACAATCGAAAACAGCACAACGATGCGGATATGAAGGCGCGCAGCGGCGCGTCCCACCCGGCGGGCTTTCAGCAGACGGCTGACTTCACGACCGATCAGATACATCAGGCCAAGCACGAACAAGCCGTTGATGACACCAAGGCCAATCACAACGTTGGATGTTGGCGAAATGGGGGTCAGGCCAACGAGAATAAACAGGGAGAAGATGGCGCACGAAAGCGCAGCGCCAGCCAGCAAAAGACCGGGCAACGCAAAGGATATGCGCCGGTCTTTCACACTTGCATCACTCACGTCACTGTCCGCAGCGTAGTCGGCGGCAGGTGTTCGCATTCAATTCTCCTGATTGCAGCCACTTGTCCAATGGCAGCCTGACAGCGGAATCACTCTGATGAAATTGTCCCGCGTGTTTTTCAAGCAACACAATGTGGCGAAAATGCAACGAGAATTTCGCGCCTGTCAATATCTCAGGTCGTACGCGAGCTACGATACACCGAGACACCCAGCTCACGGATTTTCTTGCGCAACGTGTTGCGGTTGAGACCGAGAAGATCGGCTGCCTTGATCTGGTTGCCCCGCGTGGCCGTTAAAGCCGCGAGAATAAGCGGATATTCCATCTCGCGCAGGACACGGTCATAGAGGCCAGCAGGCGGTAAATCGTCCCCAAAACCGGAGAAATACTCGCGCATATTTTCTTCCACGGCCTGCGAGATTGTTAGCGTACCGGTGCGGACATTCATCTTGTCCATCGGACGTTCAGGCACATCGGAATTCAATTCCGAATCGATGATCTCCTTGGTGATGACTTCCTGCGGATAAAGAGCCATCAAACGACGAATAAGGTTTTCCAGCTCGCGCACGTTGCCAGGCCAGGCATAGGCCTTCATCAGTTCCAGCGCTTCGGTTTCGAATCGCTTGCCTTCAAGTCCTTCCTTTTCACCCTGCTGGATGAAGTGGCGCACCAGATCGGCAATGTCTTCTGCACGGTCACGCAACGGCGGCAGGCGCAGCGGCACCACGTTAAGGCGGTAGTAAAGGTCTTCACGGAACAGACCCTGATTGATGGACTGTTTCAGATCCTTGTTGGTGGCAGCAACAATGCGGACATCGGTGCGGATCGGTGTACGACCGCCAACAGTGGTGTATTCGCCCTGCTGCAGCACCCGCAACAGTCGGGTCTGTGCATCCATTGGCATATCGCCAATTTCATCGAGGAACAGTGTACCGCCTTCGGCCTGCTCAAACCGGCCGGTGGAGCGGTTCTGTGCGCCGGTAAAGGCACCCTTTTCGTGGCCGAACAGTTCGGATTCAATCAGGTCACGCGGAATGGCCGCCATGTTGATCGCCACGAAAGGACCGTTGCGACGCTTGCCATAATCATGCAGCGCCCGTGCCACCAGTTCCTTGCCCGTACCGGATTCACCTGTGATCATCAGCGTCAGGTCGGTCTGCATCAGACGCGCCAGCACGCGGTAGATTTCCTGCATGGCAGCGGAGCGGCCGACCAGCGGCATGCCGTCCTGCATGTCGTCATCCAGCTTGGCAGGCTTGCGCTTCGGCTCAGCCAGGGCGCGACCAATGATGGCAATCAGCTCAGTCAGGTCGAATGGCTTTGGCAGATAATCATAGGCACCCTTTTCCGACGCCTTGATGGCCGTCATGAAGGTGTTCTGCGCACTCATGACGAGCACGGGCAGTTCGGGACGAGCCTTCTTGATGCGTGGCAGCAGGTCAAATGCATTTTCGTCAGGCATTATCACGTCGGTGATAACCAGGTCCCCCTCACCTGCAGAAATCCAGCGCCACAATGTGGCGGCATTGGAAGTAATACGCACGTCATAACCGGCTCGGCTGAGAGCCTGGTTAAGCACAGTGCGGATGGCCGCGTCATCGTCGGCCACAAGGATCGTCGCTGTCATGGGGTATTTCCTGTCGGGTTCGGAATTGTACGCTCTTCCTGCGCTATTTCCGGTGAAACGGGCATGAGAACACGGAATGTTGTGCGATGGTTCTGGCTGTCGCATTCGATAATGCCGCCATGGGCACCAATCAGCTTGGCCACCAGCGCCAGACCGAGGCCGGAGCCATTGGTCTTGGTGGTAATGAACGGGTCAAAAAGATACGGCAAAAGGTCCGACGGAACGCCGGGACCATTATCCACCACACAAAACTCAAGCGGCAGCGAAATACGCTCACGCGTTCCGGCAACCGAAAGCCGGATGCCCGGACGGTAAGCTGTGGTCAGAACGATTTCGCCATCCTGCTGGTTGCCAATCGCCTCGGAGGCGTTCTTGACCAGATTGAGGAAAATCTGCACGAGCTGGTCGCGGTTGGCATAAACCGGCGGCAAGGACGGATCGTAATTTTCGCTGATCTTGATGTTGCGGGCAAAGCCCGCCTTGGCAACAGCCTTCACGTGATCCAGCACCGAGTGGATGTTGACGGGAACGCGGTCCACGGGACGCTCGTCGGAAAACACTTCCATACGGTCAACCAGCGACACGATACGGTCGGTCTCGTCACAGATCAGGCGTGTCAGCGCACGGTCATCATCGGCAACCGATGTCTCGAGAAGCTGTGCTGCACCACGAATGCCCGAAAGCGGGTTCTTGATTTCGTGGGCCAGCATCGAGGCAAGGCCGGACACCGAACGGGCAGCGGCACGATGGGTCAGTTGACGGTCGATCTTGTCGGCCATCGAACGTTCCTGAAACACCACAACCACCGAGCCGGGTTCGCTGACAACCGGTGCCACGTAAAGGTCAACCAGCTTTTCCTGGCCAAGCCGCGGCGAGCTCAGGTCCACGCGGTATTCATTGACCGGCGCGCGACGTTCGCGCACCTGCTCGATCAGCGCCAGCAGCGGACTGCCGAACGGAATGAAGGTCGAGATTCGGTACCGTGCCAGATGGGCGGCACTGGCGCCAAAAAACGCTTCCGCTTCCCAGTTGGCAAAGGCGATGAATCCTTCGGCATCAACCAGAACCACCGGATTTTGCACCGCGTTGAGAACAGCCATGGCAAGCGCATTGCTGGCTGCCGGATCATGTGTCGGAACAGTCATGCTGCCTTCCTTGCAGCAAACAATGCTGCGCCTTCTTCCAGAGCAGCACGCACCATCTGCGTGACCTGCGCTGCATTTTTCGATGTCATGATCGTTGCCTTGTCCTGTCCCGCCATGTGCGGCGCGAACCTTTCCAGATACCAGCCAAGGTGTTTGCGCGCGTGGCGCAACCCTGCCTCAAGCCCATAAAACTCAAGCATCATTTCATAATGTTCAACGGCGAGGGCTGCGATATCCTGTCGCGCAGGGCCGTCATGTCCGGCAAGCACGGCTGGCAACCACGGCTGGCCCTGTGCGCCACGTCCCGCCATCACCGCATCGGCACCCGAGCGGCGCAAAATTTCCTTGGCATCTTCCACCGTCTCGACATCGCCATTGGCAATCAACGGTACGGAAATGGCATCACGAACGGCGCGAATGGCATCCCAGTCGGCCCGTCCCTCGTAAAACTGCATGCGGGTGCGGCCATGAATGGTAATCAGCTGCACGCCCGCATCCTGTGCACGCCGTGCGATCTCTGGCGCATTGAGGGAGTTCTCATCCCAGCCAAGACGCATCTTCAATGTTACTGGAACCTTGACGGCATTGACTGTCGCCTCGATCAGCGTCAGCGCATGGTCAGGGTCACGCATCAGCGCAGAGCCGGAATAACCGCCCGTCACCTTCTTGGCTGGACAGCCCATATTGATATCGACGATATCTGCGCCATTGGCTTCAACGATCTTGGCAGCCTCGGCCATCCAGTGCGCCTCACGTCCGGCCAGCTGCACCATGTGCGGCGTCATGCCTGCGTTTCTCAGCCGCGCCCAGGATTCACCACGGTTGGCCACCAGCTCGCGGCTTGCCACCATTTCCGTTACCACCAGCCCGGCACCGAAACGCCAGGCGATCTGCCGGAACGGCAGATCAGTTACCCCCGACATAGGCGCAAGGACAGCCCGGTTACGAACGGTTACGGAGCCGATATTAAAAGGCGCTGACAACTCCGGGATGGGCAATTGATGATCTTTCGTGCAGAATTATGCTTTGCATTATTTTTAGACATATATTGCGCAGTTGCCAAGCACTTTCACACGGCAATGTGCTGCTTTTATAAAGATCAGGGATTGCAGAGGCGTGATAACGACGCGCGTGATCTTAAAAACCGGGCAAATGATCGATTTACTCTCAAGCCTTTGACCAAGCAACGCCAAGGCTGCAAAAGCCTTTTGTTGTTTGGGACTCTGGACCGCTCAAGTCAACTCCTTTACGAGCAGACAGCATCTTGGATCAATTGATGAGAGAAGTGAGACAGACAGCATGAAAACCGGCGTCATTATTGTTGCCGCTGGCCGTGGCGAACGGGCAGGCTCCCCGCAGGATGGACCGAAACAATACCGGTTGATTGGAGGAAAGCCCGTCATTGAGCACACGCTTGAGGTTTTCTTGGCCTGGGCAAAATCCCCTGCCATCACCGTGGTCATTCATCCAGACGACAAGGACCTGATTGCCCCCGTGCTGCAACGCCTCGATGCAGGCGACCGCATTCGCACCGTGCTTGGTGGCGCAACCCGCCAGCAATCCGTCCTCGCTGGCCTGAAAGCCATGGCGCCGGATGACCTTAGCCACGTCATGATCCATGACGCCGTGCGGCCCTTCATCGATCACGATCTTCTGGACCGCGTGGCCAACACGCTGTCGCAAGGTGCCCAAAGCGCCCTGCCCGTGCTTGCTGTCACCGATACGCTGAAGCGTGGCTCGGCCGCCGGTTACAGCGAAGAGACCGTACCGCGCGCTGGCCTTTACGCCGCCCAGACACCGCAGGCTTTTGCCTATCAGGCAATTACGCACGCCCACGAACAGGCCGCCTCTTCCGGACGGGATGACTTTACCGACGATGCCTCGATTGCCGAATGGGCGGGGCTGCCGGTCAAGCTCGTCGAAGGGCTGGTCGACAATGTAAAACTGACTTTGAAACGGGATATCACCATGGCCGATGAAAAACTCACCCAGGCACTGCCGGATGTACGCACAGGTAACGGCTATGATGTTCATCAGCTTGAGCCAGGTGATGGCGTGACCCTGTGCGGCGTGTTCATTCCCCATGACCAGAAACTCATGGGACACTCGGATGCTGACGTTGCCCTGCACGCGCTGACCGATGCCCTGCTGGCCACCTGCGGCGCAGGCGACATCGGCGACCACTTCCCGCCATCCGATCCGCAGTGGAAGGGTGCCGCATCGCGCATCTTTCTGGAACATGCTGCCAACGTCGTGCGCGGAAATGGCGGCACCATCATGAATGCCGATGTGTCGCTAATTGCCGAAGAACCGAAGATCGGCCCGCACCGTCAGGCCATGCGCGAAATGTTGTCGGAAATTCTCGGCATCACACTGGACCGTTGCTCGGTCAAAGCCACCACCAATGAAAAGATCGGCTTTGTCGGCCGCAAGGAAGGCATTGCCGCCATTGCCACTGCGACCGTGGTCTATCAAGGCCGCCAGGCATGAGCATCTTCCCGGACGATATCGCAGCATTGGCGCAAAAGATGATCTCGCACGGCACGGCCCGTGGCGAGATGGTCTCGACGGCGGAAAGCTGCACCGGCGGTCTGATTGCCGGCGCACTGACCGAAATCGCCGGTTCATCCGCTGTGGTCGACCGGGGATTTGTCACCTACACCAACAAGGCCAAGGCCGACATGCTGGGCGTACAAGACAAAACGCTTGAAACATTCGGCGCGGTGTCGAAAGAGACCGCATTGCAGATGGTCCAGGGTGCGCTGCTGCGCTCAAGGGCCAGCCACGCCGTGGCGGTCACCGGCATTGCCGGTCCGGGCGGCGGTTCTGACGCCAAGCCGGTTGGCCTTGTGCATCTGGCGGCGATGAGCCGCAACGGCGCGATCCTGCACCGCGAAATGCGCTACGGCGACATTGGTCGTGATCAAGTGCGTCTCGCCACCGTCAAAACGGCACTGGAAATGCTGCTGGACGTGTCTGGAGCAAAATAATCAGGTGCCGTAAATCTTGTCGGCCCGCGCCTCGAAGGCTTCGGCAAACATCCGGAAGGCCCGGTCAAACATCGTGCCCATGACGGCACTTAAAATGCGGCTTTTGAATTCGTAATCGATGAAGAAGTGAACCGAGCAACCGCCATCGTCCATTGGCTCGAAGCGCCAGCGATTATCGAGATATTTAAATGGGCCATCGAGATATTTCACATCAATGGCCAGATCATTGCCATTCAGCAGAACCTGTGTGGTGAAGGTTTCGCGGATCGCCTTGTAACCAACCGTCATATCCGCAATCAGCAGCGCCTTGCCGTCCCGTTCCTTGCGGGAACGCACGGTCAGGCCTTCGCACAGAGGCAGAAATTCGGGGTATCGCTCAACGTCGGCAACCAAAGCATACATGCGTTCTGGGGAATGCTTGACGGGGCGACTGGTTTCAAACTGCGGCATAGTCCGCAGTTAATCTGCGAGCATCAGAATATCAAGAAGCCTTTGCATGTCGCGGCGTGATTTCACCTGAAAGATCGGCACATCGGGGCCGTATCGTTCAAAATTGCGCAAGAAAGCCGGCGCGTATTTCTTCTCGAAGTTCCAGATATATTCCAGGAACTCCCCGTCCGGCAAAGGCTCCGCACAGCCATCCGCCATAGCCGGCCTGACTGTGCCATAATAACGTGCCACGCGGCGGGCAATGCCGGTCAGGCACACAAAGCGCGACATGCGCACCCAGATGACGATGTCGGTGCGTGGCAAACGAATGTCAAAGGTCGATGGATTGCTGCCATCCATCACCCAGCGATCCCGCGCAATCAGCTCTTCGAGCAATGCGTGCTGCTCAACCCTGTCCCGCTGCTGCCAACCGGGTAACCACCTGATGTCACGATCGATCGACTGATATTCCAGCCCGAATTTTGCGGCCAGCTTGAGAGAAAGCGTTGTTTTTCCGCCACCTGAGCAGCCAACCACCATGATGCGGGATGCCTGTCGAATGAGACTTGCCGCTTTTTGCGCTTCATCAATTTTCTGCATCATACCCCTCACCTCAATGCAGCTTCCCGAAATTGACTATTGCAACCATGCCTACAGGATTGCTATTGATTTGCCACAATGAGTACATCTTTTGGGTGCAAACGAGGCAAGCCTCCCAACTTGTTTCTGTATCGGACATCCGAAGAATACTTGCCTTAACAACAATTCAGGTTTGACCTGCCGAGTGAGCCGATGGACGATTTTTCAAATATCATCAACCTTCTTGAATCCGCAAAGCAACTGGCATCGATGAATGGCATGCCTGTTTTGGCCTATCTTATCGATGTTGCCAAATGTGAAGCGCGCGAGAACAAGCCGACACTTCGCAAGCGCAAGCGTGGCGAGTCCACCGCGAAAGAAGAAACCACAGCATGACGCAAAAGGCTGCCGCCTGTGATGTGGCAGCCGACTGACAAGCGGAAATGCACCCCATAAAAAAAGCGCCCTTGAGGCGCTTTTTTATTGTCCTGATCAGGCCGTTGTCCCGATTATTCGGCAGCAACGAGAAGCTTCTTCTCACGTGCGGCACGCAGACGCGCAAAGTCATCACCGGCATGGTGCGAAGAACGGGTAAGTGGGCTGGACGACACCATCAGGAAGCCCTTGGTGTAAGCCACAGTCTCGTAAGACTTGAACTCTTCCGGCGTGACAAACTTCTCGACCTTGTGGTGCTTGCGGGTCGGCTGCAGATACTGGCCAATGGTGATGAAATCCACATCGGCAGAACGCAGGTCGTCCATGAGCTGCAGCACTTCGTTACGCTCTTCGCCAAGGCCAACCATGATGCCGGACTTGGTGAACATGGTCGGATCCAGTTCCTTCACCCGCTGCAACAAACGTACCGAATGGAAGTAACGCGCACCCGGACGAACCGTCAGGTAATTGCCCGGCACGGTTTCCATATTGTGGTTGAACACGTCAGGCTTGGCCGCAACAACACGCTCCAGCGCGCCTGGCTTCTTCAGGAAGTCTGGCGTCAGGATTTCGATGGTTGTGCCAGGCGATGCCGCACGAATCGCCCAGATCACCTTTTCAAAGTGTTCAGCGCCACCATCAGCCAGATCGTCACGGTCCACGGAGGTGATAACGACGTGAGACAGACCCATCTGCTTGACGGCCTTGCCGATGTTCTCAGGCTCGTTCTGATCAAGTGGATTCGGCTTGCCGGTCGACACGTTA
Source organism: Rhizobium sp. BIGb0125 (assembly GCF_024810055.1). NCBI lineage: Bacteria > Pseudomonadati > Pseudomonadota > Alphaproteobacteria > Hyphomicrobiales > Rhizobiaceae > Rhizobium > Rhizobium sp. BIGb0125. The sequence continues at coordinate 95,919 of NZ_JANUDV010000003.1, read as the reverse complement.
CAGAAAGCACAGGCACGGGTGCAGATTTCACCCATGATCATGAATGTCGCGTGTTTCTTGCTCCAGCACTCGCCAATGTTGGGACAGCCTGCTTCTTCGCACACTGTCACCAGCTTGTGAGAACGAACCAGTTCGCGGGTTTCCTGATACCCTTTCGAGGTCGGCGCCTTGACGCGAATCCACTCAGGTTTGCGCGCAACCTCGGTATCTGGCTTGTGAGCCTTTTCCGGGTGGCGAACACGCTTTTCTTCCTGCGAAGTCCTGTCGAGAATGGTGACCATGAAAACCTGCTTTCACCGAGTTTTACGGCTGATTAGAACAATTCCAGAAAAACTGTAAGGGGATTTTCTGGAAGGGCCTAAAATAATGGGTCTCAGGACACGTTGCCGTGAAACAACCTGTCCTGTCTTGATTTACCGCCGGACGATTTTGGCAACAAACAGCAACAGGCTGGCACCAAGAAACGCGGTGATGAAATAGCCCAGACGGCTATCCTGCACGAAAACATCGAACTGGCGCAGCACGGCAACAGCCACAACAGAACCGACGATACCCAGGATAATATTCATGAAAATGCCGAAGCGAATATCCATCAGCTTGCCTGCGAGCCATCCGCCCAGACCACCAATGATAATTGCACCAATCCAGCCAACACTTTCCATGACCTACTCCGTTAAAGTTCCGCTCCCCAAAAGGATTTACTCCAGATAGGGAGCGGCAGATTTCAATCAAGCATTCAGAACGCGACCATAGGCGTCCAGCACGCTTTCCTTCATCATTTCCGACAGGGTCGGATGTGGGAAGATCGTGTGCATCAGTTCTTCTTCTGTGGTTTCAAGGTTCATCGCCACCACGAAGCCCTGGATCAGTTCGGTCACTTCTGCACCAACCATGTGCGCGCCGATCAGCTCACCGGTCTTCTTGTCGAAGATGGTCTTGATCATGCCCTGGTCTTCACCCAGCGCGATTGCCTTGCCGTTGGCCGCGAAGGAGTAACGGCCCACGCGGATTTCGCGGCCCTGTTCTTTCGCCTTGGCTTCCGTCAGACCGACCGAAGCGACCTGCGGGTTGCAGTATGTGCAGCCTGGGATCTTGCTCTTGTCCATCGGGTGAACATTCGGCAGACCGGCAATCTTTTCAATGCAGATCACGCCTTCATGCTCGGCCTTGTGGGCGAGCATCGGAGGACCGGCAACGTCGCCAATGGCGTAAAGGCCCGGCACGTTGGTCTTGCCGTAACCGTCAATGACCACGCAACCGCGATCCGTCTTGACGCCTAGTGCTTCCAGACCAAGGTTTTCGATGTTGCCCTGCACGCCAACAGCCGAGATCAGGCGATCAGCCGTGATCTGCTGAATCTTGCCGTCCTTGGTTTCAACATGCGCCGTAATCGAGTTTGCACCCTTTTCGACCTTGGAAACCTTGGCTTCGGTGATGATCTTCAGGCCACGCTTTTCAAGCTGCTTGCGGGCGAAAGCGGAGATTTCCGCATCTTCGACCGGCATGACATTGGCCATCAGTTCGACAACGGTCACGTCAACGCCCATGGAGCGGTAGAAGGACGCAAATTCGATACCGATGGCGCCGGAGCCCATCACGACAATAGACTTCGGCATGAAGTCAGGTTTCATCGCTTCGAAATACGTCCAGATCAGCTTGCCATCCGGCTCGATGCCTGGCAGCGCACGCGGACGTGCACCTGTGGCAACGATGATGTGCTTGGCTGTGTAGGTGCCCTCACCCAGAACGCCCTTTGGAACAGGGTTTTGTGGCTGAACGGCAGGCTTGGCCGTCTTGCCGACAACGATCTCGTTTGGTTTGGTCAGCTTTGCCTCGCCCCAGATCACGTCGATCTTGTTCTTCTTCATCAGGTAGGCAACGCCACCGTTGAGACGAGCGGAAACGCCACGCGAACGTGCAACAACTTCCTTCACGTCGGCGGTGATGGTGCCGTCCAGCTTCAGACCGTAATTCTTGGCGTGATTGGCATTATCAAGCACTTCGGCAGAGCGCAGCAGTGCCTTGGTTGGAATGCAGCCCCAGTTAAGGCAGATGCCCCCCAGATGCTCGCGCTCGACAATGGCCGTCTTCAAACCAAGCTGGGCAGCACGAATGGCAGTGACATAACCGCCGGGACCGGAACCGATAATGATGACGTCATAGGCGTTCGACATTTAGGCTATCACTCCTTGTTTCATTTTTGAGGTGGCGCGAGGCATTCGCATTCCACCCTTTTGTCGGGAGCAAAGCCTGGGCTTGAAGCCTATTGTCCGAAATCTTCCGGTATTGGCTCGGCCGCTGTCAGCATCCCGTATATTTCGTCTTTCAGGACCATTCTGCGCTTGCGCATATCGGCCATATGAAAATCATCACATGGCTCGATACCTGTCTCCGCCCGGTGAATTTTCTGGTTTAGCGCCTCGTAAGCGGCGCTGATCCTGTGAAAGTGTCCGTCACGCTCGCGCAGATGGCGAATGAGGCTGACATATTCAGCAAATTCCTCGGGCAGTTGGTGCGGTGTGTTCGACATGCCGTAACCTCCGTTTTGCGGTTGATACGGTCAGGCTAGACGCCCGCTGCATTCGCTCCTTGATCCTTATCAAAACCTGTCAAATTGCATTACAATCCAAGCATCATGCGCACGACCGGCTCCAGGCCGCGACCAAGCGCACGGGTATTTTCTGCGTCCAGATGCACGCCATCAATTGGTGTGGCAACAGAGACCGAACCGGCGTCAAAGAAGCCGCATTCCTTCTCGTCCGCCAGATCGCGGTAAAGCGAGGCAAGCATCTTGGATTCCTCAACCGCACCCGCATACATTGCCGCGAAATAGGAATTTGCGGTTTCGCAGATCAGTGGCGGTGCAACGATCAGAATTTCCGGTTGCTCATCCGAGCCGAAATGCCATTCGTGACGGCGCACCAGGCTGACGAGCCTTTTAACGCCGCTTGTCGCAGCAACGGCAAAACCGCCGCCAGCAAGGCCACGTTTCAAATCGTTGGTGCCAAGCATGATGATGACGAGATCAAGCGGACCATGGCTGTGCAACAGCGTTGGCAAGGTGCGTGCACCATTGCGATCAAAGTCAGACAGGTTATCGTCATAAACAGTGGTACGGCCGTTCAGGCCTTCGGCGATGACAACAACGTCATTGCCCAATGCCTTTTGCAAGACAGTCGGCCAACGATCATCAATCGCATGACGCCCCATATTGGCCGCGTCATAACCCCATGTCAGACTATCGCCATAGCAAAGAACAGTCTTCGTCACGTGCAGCTCCTGAATACAGCGAGCCGAAAACCATATGCGGTTTTCGGCTCTGCTCTTTTCTTAAACCAGCATGCCCATCGGGTTTTCGATGTAGCGTTTGAAAGCACCGAGAAGTTCAGCACCCAACGCGCCATCAACGCAACGGTGGTCAGTGGACAATGTGACCGTCATGACATTGGCGATCTTGAGCTCGCCATTCTTGACAACCGCACGCTGTTCACCGGCACCGACAGCCAGAATGGTGGCATGCGGTGGGTTCACAACAGCCGAGAAGCTCTTCACGCCCATCATGCCCATGTTGGACACGGCAGTCGTGCCGCCCTGATATTCTTCAGGCTTCAGCTTGCGCTCCTTGGCGCGCTTGCCGAGATCCTTCATCTCGTTGGAGATGGCAGACAGCGACTTAAGCTCAGCCTGACGAACGATCGGGGTGATCAGACCACCGGGGATCGACACGGCAACGCCAACGTCAGCATGCTTGTGCTTGACCATGTTGGTTTCGGTCCAGGATACGTTGGCATCCGGAACGTCACGCAGGGCAAGGGCAAGCGCCTTGATGACCATGTCATTGACCGACAGCTTGTAGGCCGGCTTGCCATCCTTTTCAGGGGAAGCAGCATTCAGCTGGGCGCGCAGTGCCATCAGGGCATCCAGTTCGCAATCCACGGAAACGTAGAAATGCGGAATGGTCTGCTTGGATTCCTGCAGGCGCTTAGCAATGGTCTTGCGCATGCCGTCATGTGGCACAAGTTCGTAAGAACCCTGCTCGAACAGCTTGAGAACGGCCTCTTCGCTCATGCCCTTTGCAGCGGTAGGTGCCGAAGCAGCGGCAGCAGCAGCGGTTGCCGGAGCAGCCTTTGCACCACCGGACGCAACGGTCTTTTCAATGTCAGACTTCACGATACGGCCACGTGGACCGGAACCGGAAACCGTAGACAGATCAAGACCAGCTTCCTTGGCCAGACGGCGTGCCAGTGGCGACGCAAAAACGCGTTCGCCAGACGGTTCAGCCTTGGCAGCAGGTGCCGGTGCCGCAGCAGGTGCAGCGTTAGCGGCAGGAGCAGGCGCAGCCTCGGATTTTTCTTCCTTCGGTGCTTCTGCCTTTGCCTCAGCCTTGGCCGGGGCAGCATCGCCACCCTTGGCCGCAGCCGCTACATCTTCACCTTCTTCAGCAAGAATGGCGATCAGTGCGTTGACCTTGACCGCATCGGTTCCAGCTGGAACCACGATCTTGGCAACGACGCCTTCATCGACAGCTTCCACTTCCATGGTTGCCTTGTCGGTTTCGATTTCGGCAATCACGTCGCCGGGAGCAACCTTGTCGCCTTCCTTGACCAGCCACTTGGCGAGATTACCCTCTTCCATCGTGGGAGACAGGGCAGGCATTGTAATGTTGATAGGCATCGAAACGCCCTCCCCTTATTTGTAGCAGACGGTTTTGACGGCCTGTACGACTTCATCCACGTTCGGCAGAGCCAGCTTCTCGAGATTGGCCGCGTAAGGCATTGGAACATCCTTACCGGTAATCGACAGGATCGGCGCATCCAGATAGTCAAATGCAGCGCGCTGAACCTGGTTTGCAATGAAGTCACCAACCGATGACTGCGGGAAGCCTTCTTCAACGGTTACCAGACGGCCGGTCTTCTTGACGGACTCGATAACGGCAGGAAGGTCCATCGGACGGATGGTGCGCAGGTCGATCAGTTCGACGTCGATGCCGAGCTTTTCGAGTTCGGCAACAGCCTTGACCGCATAGGTCATGCCGATACCGAAGGAAACGATGGTCGCATCCTTGCCCTGGCGGTGAATGCGTGCCTTGCCGATTGGCAGCACGAAATCATCCAGCTTCGGAACATCGAAGCTCTGACCGTACAGGATTTCGTTTTCAAGGAAGATGACCGGGTTTGGATCGCGGATAGCAGCCTTGAGCAGACCCTTGGCGTCAGCAGCCGTGTACGGCATGACGACCTTGAGGCCAGGAATGTGGCTGTACCATGCGGCATAGCACTGCGAGTGCTGTGCACCAACGCGCGCAGCAGCGCCCGACGGACCACGGAACACCATTGGCGCGCCCATCTGACCACCAGACATATAGAGCGTCTTGGCAGCTGAGTTGACGATCTGGTCAATGGCCTGCATCGCGAAGTTGAAGGTCATGAACTCGACGATTGGCTTCAGGCCAGTCATCGCAGCGCCGACGCCGATACCGGCAAAGCCGTGTTCGGTGATTGGCGTATCGATAACGCGCTTTGCACCAAACTCCTGCAGAAGACCCTGAGTGATCTTGTAGGCGCCCTGGTATTCGGCAACTTCTTCACCCATGACGAAGACTTTTTCGTCAGAGCGCATTTCTTCGGCCATCGCATCACGAAGAGCTTCGCGAACAGTGGTGGACACAAATTCTGTACCAGCCGGAATATCCGGGTCAGCAGCAACTTCAATCTTTGGAGCAGCAGGAACCTTGGCAGCGTCCTTGGAAGCAGATGGCTCTTCGCTTGCTTCGCGTGCCTTGCCGCCAGCAGCGTCAGAGGCAGAAGCCTCAGCCTTCGGCTCTTCCTTCTTCGGTGCTGAAGAAGAAATGGCGTCAGCGCTTTCGCCGTCCTGCAACAGAACAGCAATCGCCGTGTTGACCTTGACGTTTTCAGTACCGGCATCGATCAGGATCTTGCCGATAACACCTTCGTCAACAGCTTCCACTTCCATGGTTGCCTTGTCGGTCTCGATTTCAGCGATCACGTCACCGGAGGTAACCTTGTCGCCTTCTTTCTTGAGCCACTTGGAAAGCGTGCCTTCCTCCATGGTCGGGGAAAGTGCAGGCATAAGAATTTCAATAGGCATGGATTCTTTCTCCCCGGATCAGAGCAGAATATCGGTGTAGAGCTCGGATACATCCGGCTCCGGATCGTTCTGGGCGAAGTCGGCACTGTCGGCAACGACGTCACGGACATCCTTGTCGATAGCCTTGAGTTCGTCTTCGCTTGCCCAACCCTTTTCAAGGAGGCGTGCCTTGACCTGTTCGATCGGATCCTGCTCGGAGCGCATCTTCTGCACTTCTTCCTTGGAGCGATACTTTGCAGGGTCAGACATCGAGTGACCACGGTAACGGTAGGTCAGCATTTCAAGAATGATCGGACCCTTACCGGAGCGGCAATGTTCAAGCGCTTCGTCAGCAGCAGCCTTCACGGCGCGAACATCCATGCCGTCAACCTGGATACCAGGGATACCGAAAGATTCACCGCGCAGCGAGTAGTTGGACTGTGCCGTTGCACGGGCAGTCGAGGTACCCATGGCGTAACGGTTGTTTTCCACGATGTAGACGATCGGAAGTTTCCACAGAGCTGCCATGTTGAAGCTCTCGTAAACCTGACCCTGGTTGGCAGCGCCGTCACCGAAATACGTCACGGAAACATTGCCATTGCCGCGGTAGTGGTTTGCAAACGCAAGGCCAGTGCCGAGCGAAACCTGCGCACCAACGATACCATGACCACCGTAGAAATGCTTTTCCTTGGAGAACATGTGCATGGAGCCGCCCTTACCCTTGGACAGACCACCACGACGGCCGGTGAGTTCGGCCATAACACCACGGGCACTCATGCCAGCTGCCAGCATATGGCCGTGGTCACGGTAAGCGGTGATAACCTGGTCGCCTTCCTGCTGGGACATCTGCATGCCGACAACGACAGCTTCCTGACCGATGTAAAGGTGACAGAAGCCGCCGATGAAGCCCATACCGTAAAGCTGGCCAGCCTTTTCTTCGAAACGGCGAATCAGCAACATTTCCTTGTAGGCATGAAGCTCTTCGTCTTTGCCGAATTCGGCTGCATTTTTTCCGGTGAAGTCCTTTGCGGCGGCTTTCGCCGTCGTCTTACGGCCGGATACGGACGCGGTTTTACGTGGCGCCATTGATCCCTCCCTGAGTTGCCGGTTGCTTGTTCATGTGGCGCGTACAATATGCAAGAAAGCGCGCCACAGCAATGCCATAAATGCATGGCTCGTATTCAAATTAAATAGCTGATTTTCAACAGAAAAAGTTGATTAACTTGAATTGAGTTAATCAAAAATATCCATTCAGGATGACAATTTCGTCGCTGCGGGACACATTCAGTTGGTAGCGCGCAATTTCGTCAATCATGTCCCGCTCGAGCGAACCATCGCTCAATGCTTCAACCTGACGTTCAAGGGCAACACGGGTTTCGGTCAGGCGTGAAAGCTCACCGCTTCTGGCCAGGCGCTGGCGTTCAAAACGCTCGGTCGCAATCAGTCCATATTCACCATGGATGCAGTGGTAGCCAAAATAAGAGAGAAAAGCGACTGTGATAGCGGGCACGACGAAACGCCCGAATTTTCTTTTCTTGTGATGTCGTGTCCACATTCCGGAAAAAGCCTTGAAACGCATTACCTTTTCGCAACAGTAACGCGGATTGCTTAACCATCCGTTGACCATAGAGCCGAGTTTGGTCTGATATTTTCAAGCCAGACGGGAACAAAAAAGCCCGAACCAGAAGGCACGGGCTTTTTAAAAATCATGTCACCAGACGCAGATATCAACCGCGCAGGATCGAACGACCTGCATAGGACGCCTGTGGACCGAGCATTTCTTCAATGCGGATCAACTGGTTGTATTTGGCAAGACGGTCGGAGCGCGACAGCGAACCGGTCTTGATCTGACCGCAGTTGGTGGCAACTGCGAGATCGGCAATGGTCGAATCTTCAGTTTCACCGGAGCGGTGAGACATCACAGCCGTGTAACCGGCCTTGTGTGCAGTCTCGACAGCGTCGAGCGTCTCGGACAGCGAACCGATCTGGTTGACCTTGACGAGGATCGAGTTGGCAACGCCCATCTTGATACCGTCACGCAGACGCGCAGAGTTGGTCACGAACAGATCGTCGCCAACCAGCTGAACCTTGGAGCCGATCTTATCGGTCAGGTACTTCCAGCCGTCCCAGTCGTCTTCAGCCATGCCGTCTTCGATCGAGATGATTGGGTACTTGGCAGCCAGTTCGGCAAGGTAATCAGCCATGGCTTCCGGCTCGAGCGTGCGGCCTTCGCCTTCCATCTCGTATTTGCCGTTCTTGAAGAATTCGGTCGATGCGCAGTCAAGACCAAGGAAAACGTCGTCGCCCGGCTTGTAACCAGCCTTTTCAACGGACTTCATGATGAAGTCGAGAGCTTCAGGCGCGCTCTTGAGGCCCGGTGCGAAACCGCCTTCGTCACCAACGTTGGTGTTGTGGCCCTGCGCTGCCAGTTCCTTTTTCAGAACGTGGAAGATTTCTGCGCCCATACGGACGGAATCACGAATGTTGTCAGCGCCGACTGGCAGAATCATGAATTCCTGGAAGTCGATCGGGTTGTCGGCATGTGCGCCGCCATTGATGATGTTCATCATTGGAACCGGCAGAACATGGGCGTTCGGGCCACCAACATAACGGTACAGCGGCAGGCCGGACGATTCGGCAGCAGCCTTTGCAATCGCCAGCGAAACGCCGAGAATGGCGTTGGCGCCGAGGCGGGACTTGTTCGGTGTGCCATCCAGGGCAATCATCATCTGGTCGATCTGGATCTGGTTTTCGGCGTCGAAACCGCCAATAGCATCAAAGATTTCGCCATTGACTGCATCAACAGCCTTTTCAACACCCTTGCCCAGGTAACGCTTGCCGCCATCACGCAGTTCTACAGCTTCGTGTGCACCTGTCGAGGCGCCCGACGGAACAGCAGCGCGGCCCATGGAGCCGTCTTCGAGGTAAACATCGACCTCAACGGTCGGGTTACCACGGCTGTCGAGAATTTCACGTGCAATGATATCGGTAATAGCGGTCATGGTCTCTCCCTTGGGAATGGAACAGTCGTTCTGAGCCTGTCTTAGCGGATGGGCAAGAAATTACAATGACGGCAATCCCGATGAGGGACGCCGCCACGCAATTAAGCTCAATTTTAAGTTAAAGTGCAGCAAAAGCTGGGCATATCAGGCCTTTGCGATAGCATCGAAGGCCAGAAGCTTTTCCAGCAGACGTGGCATATCCTTCAGATGCACCATGTTCGGGCCGTCGGACGGCGCATTATCTGGGTCTTCATGGGTTTCAATGAACACGCCGGCAACACCAACGGCAATCGCCGCACGCGCCAGTGTTTCCACGAATTCACGCTGGCCACCGGTGGAGCCACCCTGCCCGCCCGGCTGCTGCACGGAGTGAGTCGCATCAAAGATAACAGGTGCGCCAAGCGATGCCATGATTGGCAGCGAGCGCATGTCTGACACCAGCGTGTTGTAACCGAACGACGCACCGCGTTCACACAACATCACATTGGGGTTGCCGCTTTCATTCAGCTTGGACAGAACATTCTTCATGTCCCAAGGCGCCAGGAACTGGCCCTTCTTGACGTTGACGACACGGCCGGTCTTGGCGGCCGCCACCAGCAGGTCCGTCTGGCGGCTAAGGAAAGCAGGTATCTGCAGCACATCGACAACAGGTGCCACGATGGCGCATTGTTCTTCGGTGTGGATATCGGTCAAAACAGGAAAGCCGAATTCTTTTTTCAAGTCGGCAAACACGTCGAGTGCCTTATCAAGGCCGATGCCGCGCTTGCCCGACAGTGATGTGCGGTTGGCCTTGTCGAAGGACGACTTGTAGACAAGACCGAGACCGAGCTTGGCGCACAGTTCTTTCAGCGTACCGGCAATCATGAAGGCATGATCGCGGCTTTCCATTTGGCACGGACCGGCAATCAGCGAGAATTGTTTGGTGTTGCAAAACACCACCTGTCCCGCGCCTTCACCAGCGACCACGTCCAGTTTGTTTTTCATGACAGACATTACTCCTCGAACGCAAAAAATGCGCCTTGTCCAGAAGCAGGCGCTACCGTTATGCGGCCGCCCGTGCGTGTAGATGCCACGCCATTAGCAGCAAGAAGCGCCTCTGTCACGGCAAGATCGGCAACTGTGTAGACGATACCGGCACCGTATAATTCATGGGGAATGACAACATCCTCCATTCCCGGCAGCGCCTGTGCCACTTCGGTGGTAAGAATGGTGATGCGGGCATTGCGTGTTTCAAACGTCACGCCGTCAGCAAGCAGCTGTGGAGGTTTGCCGAAAACCGCCGTAATCAACACAGCGTAATCTGCTGGCCGTTTGGCAGACAGGATGATCGTACCAATGCCGCTCACGCCATTGGCATGTTTTTCAAGGGCGGAACGATCGACCGGCAACGCCACCAACCGTTGGCAGGAAAACAGGAAAAATGCCCGCATGCGCGCCTCGGCGGCAAAAGACAGCAGGAAACGTCCCTCACCCGTCGTGCCGTCAGGCTTTTTCATCGGTCGTGAAAATTGCAGCATGCCGCCAGCCGACATGTGGCGAGCCTCAAAACGGGCGTGGTCACTCACCGCATCGGAGGTCTTGGCAACAATGGCGCTGAAACCTTCTGCACCACGGGCGGCGCGAAACAGCTGGTCGCGCCGGGTAAAACTGTTGGTCGCATCAATGGAGGATTTGTAGACCGCCTTGTCGCCGATCGCCAGCGGCTCAAGATAGGTACCATCAGAGAAAAACACACAGGCATTTTCGGTGCCGAACGGATGTCGGGCATCCGCAGCAACGGTAAAACCAAGCGATACCAAACGGTCGCGCGTCGACTCCAGGCCGGAAACCGGCAACACCAGATGGTCAACAGACTGCGTAATCGCAGAATCAGCAGAAAACACGGCATCTCCTAAATTTAAAAAGGGAGAGATCAATTAACTGCCAAGATAGAATACCCATTGGCGACATTTGTATGAACACGTGCTGCGCGCATATCATCGCGTTTCGATTATTTGTGCAATGCAGGAATAACAAAATCCCCGACGCAGGCGCATCGGGGATCCAAAACTGTCAGATTTGTGCGGACCAATCAGCGTGCAGCCGACAGACCAACGATCAGTCCGGTCAATGCGTTGACCAGAAGGAACTGGTTATCAACGCGTACCCAGCGCTCGTTTCTCTTTGGCTCGCGCAATTTGTAACGGCGGTACTCGCGCTGGTCGATGTAATGGTTGCGCTGTGCAGACGAGAGCCGCTCGCCACGCTTCCAGTTGCGCTTCTTGACGATGACCTTCTTTTCAACGTGCCGTTCAATGACCACACGCTCATTGCGGCCACGGTCATGACGGGGACCATTGTCGTAACGGCTCTGTGCCTCGGCAGCCAAAGGCGCGGCCAATACAGTAGCGGCAAGAAGCGTAGCAAAAAGTTTTTTCATTGGGGTTTCCTCAGCGTTTCGATGGTTCGAACCTAAGACCCCAAGGATGAATGAAAACTGAATTTTAAATTACATTTTAGTAATGATTATTAACACTTGAGAACCATTCCTCAAGCATTGATTGATGTGAAAACGCCCGGATTTCAAGGCCCGGGCGTATCCATGACTTACTTCTTCAACTCAGCAGATTTGGCCCAAAGGTTGATATCTGCTTCCTTGGCGTGGGCATCGATGAACGCCAGTTCTTCCGCCGTGAAATCCGGTTTGTCGAGCGCCTTGACGCAATCGATCACCTGTTCCGGCTTGCTGGCGCCAATCAGTGCCGAGGTGATGCGGCCGTTGCGCAGAACCCAGGCAATGGCCATTTGCGCCAGTGTCTGGCCACGCTTTTCAGCCAGCGAATTGAGCGCACGGATATTCTCGACATTCTTGTCGTTGAGGAACTTCGGGTTCAACGACTTGCCCTGTGCTGCACGGCTGCTGTCTGGAATGCCACCGAGATATTTGGTGGTCAGCATGCCCTGCGCCAGCGGCGAGAACACGATGGAGCCAATGCCCAGCTCTTCCAGCGTATCGACCAGACCATCCTCTTCAATCCAGCGGTTGAGCATAGAGTAGCTCGGCTGGTGAATGATGCATGGCGTGCCGAGATCCTTCAGGATCGCAGCCGCTTCGCGGGTACGCTTGGAATTGTAGGACGAGATGCCGACATAAAGCGCGCGGCCGGAGCGCACGATATGATCAAGCGCACCACAGGTTTCCTCAAGCGGTGTATCCGGGTCAAAACGGTGGGAATAGAAAATATCCACATAGTCGAGACCCATGCGCTTCAGGCTCTGGTCGCAGGACGAAATCAGATATTTGCGGCTGCCCCACTCGCCGTAAGGGCCTGGCCACATGTTGTAACCGGCCTTGGACGAGATGATCAGTTCATCACGGTAACCGGCAAAATCAGTTTTTAGGATTTCACCAAATGCCGTTTCGGCGCTGCCGGGAGGCGGGCCGTAATTGTTGGCCAGGTCGAAATGGGTAATGCCCAGATCAAACGCCGTGCGGCAGATATCCTGCTTGGTCGAGTGTGGGGTATCGTTACCGAAATTATGCCACAGGCCGAGCGAAATGGCAGGTAATTTCAATCCGGTCTTGCCGCAATGATTGTATTTCATGGTTGCATAACGGTTTTCAGCCGGTTGCCAGGCCATGCGCCTCTCCTCCTCTAATGTTCGGTAATCGCCCCCGTCCGGAAAATGGTCGGTGGCGTCATGAAAATGAACCGATACAAACGGGCACCGGTTCACCAAGTACAGACTAGTCACAGGCCGTTTTCATTTCAACCTGTGGCGAAAAATTGCTTTCACACGTAGCTGGAATAGAGATCATAAATGCGGAATTGCGGGGTAGAATTATCCTCGCTTTTCCGGGTTGGCGTGAAGATGATCTTGCGCACTTCGCCGGCGGAGAGATCAAACACATTGTCCGAATAACGGCCCGGTACATCGCTTTCCAGCATCACGAACAACGCAAGACCACTGGCCCGCACGCTGATTTCCACCTGACCACTGGCCAGTGTCGCCGTTTCAATTTCCAGCCCGGCCGGTCTGAAATCCAGCATCTTGTAAGTATCAGGCACATGATGTCCCTCGCCCGTCATGCCGTTGGAGGCAATAAAGTCCCAGACCAGAATGGCATCGGCCGGAATATCGGACAGTTTCACCTCAAGCAGTGTCGCGGCAGCATTAGTGCCGCATTCACCATTGGCAGAGCGCAGTGGAATGCGTTCGCCATCCAGTCCCATAACATAGACATTCATGTCGATAGCAACATTCTCCGTGGTGTCATTGACCATCGAGAACGCAAGTGTCTGGCCATCATCTCCAGGAATGGCAGCCACCGATACAGGCTGGAAAAACCGTCGGGCCAGATAGTGCAGCGCCTTCCAGCTACCACCATAATCAAGGCTCGACCATGAGGCGACCGGCCATGTGTCATTCAGCTGCCAGTACAATGTCCCCATGCAGTGAGGTTTCAGCGAACGCCAGAATTCAACGGCGGTCTTGATGGCAAGCGCCTGCTGCACCTGGCTGAGATAAACGAAGTTGTCGAAACTCCCTGGGAAGCGGAAATAACGGAACATGGTGCCGGCAATCCGCTCATTGCCACCGACATTCTTCTGGTGATGCTCAATGACAGGCGACGAGATATTCATGTCCTTGTCATCGGCGTAACTGCGGATGACATTCATCGACGTATAGGACTGGAAACCGAATTCCGAGCAGAAGCGCGGACGGATCGACCGATAATTGTCGAAGGATTTGTTCTCGTGCCATACTGACCAGTAATGCATGTCGCCCGAACCATCGGCATGCCATGCATCGCCATAATCGAGATATCCCGATGCCGGGCTGGATGGCCACCAGATTGCCTCTGGCGCAGCTTTCTTCAAGGCGGTCTCAATAGTGCGGTTCAGACGGTCATAGGCCACCAGATACCGGTCGCGGTTTTCCAGCGGCTCCTTGAACCATGTCAGCGCGCCGACCAGCTCATTGTCGCCACACCACAAAACAATGGAGGGATGTGATGACAGGCGGCGCACCTGATAATCGACTTCCTTGTCGACATTTTCGAGGAAATCGTCGGTGCATGGGTAAAGGTTGCAGGAGAACATGAAGTCCTGCCACACCATAAGTCCAAGCCGGTCGCACAGATCATAGAACCAGTCCGCCTCGTAAAATCCGCCGCCCCAGACACGGATCATGTTCATGTTGGCCTCAACGGCCGAGCACAACAAATCTTCTGTCTTGTCCTGCGACGTCAGCGAAAACAACGCGTCGGCCGGTATCCAGTTGGCGCCTCGGCAGAAAATCTCACGGCCATTGATGCGGAAGGCAAACCGGCTGCCCGCGTCATCCTTGTCGGTCAGCAATTCCACTGTGCGCAAACCAATTTGCCTGACAATAGTCTCGTCGGGCAGTTCAACCTTCAACTCGTAAAGCGCCTGTTCTCCACTGCCCGCTGGCCACCACAGCTTGGGGTTTTCGACATGGAACACATGCCGCACCACGGTCTCGCCAGCTGAAACGCCAATATCCAGACGCAATCTGTCATCACCCAGTGACAGATGCAGCGGCACGATGACCGGTTCTGCCGCAAACAATGTTACCGCCACATGCACCTCAACGCCGCTGTCGACATGCAACTGGTGCGTCACGACATGTTCGACGCGCGCGCTGTCCAGCTTTTTCAGCGCAATCGTGCCGTAGCAACCCAAAGGTGCAATGGCGAGGTTCCAGTCCCAGCCGAAATGCGATTGCGGTTTGCGCAGCATGTTGCCATTGGCAATCGGCGAATTGCCAGTGTGATACGGCACGTAAAACGGCTGTTTGGCCTGCCGTTCCTCACCTGCCCGGATGCTGGAATGGAAATGAATACGAATGACATTTTCACCCTGCTGCAGTGCCTTTGAGACATCCGGTCGATACCGGCGGAAACAATTGTCGGCACTCAGCACCGGCGCATCATTCAAAAACACCACGGCCACCGTATCGAGATTATCGATATCCAGATACCAGGATGCATCCACCTCATTGATGGTAAAACGACGCTCCACAATCCAGTCCTGCTGCGCCACCCATTGCACGTCATTTTCATTGCGGCCACGATACGGGTCAGGAATGAGATCGGCCGCAAGCAGTGCAGAATGGACGTCTCCCGGCAAGCTCATGATCGTCTTGTGGGCGCCATCAGCGGAGGTCAGAGACCACTCGCCGGAAAGATCGATCATGTTTGCGGATTCGTGCGAAGTCATGGGAAGTCCTGTACTAGAATCATCAACGGATGGCCCGGTGCCAGGTGACTAACAACAGTTATGGACATCAAAGCCATCCTACGACGTCCTCCTCATCGTTGGCCAACCGGGCGGAAACGTTACAGATAAAAATGCAAACAGCAAGGACGGGTTCCGCCAGCCGCCGCGTCCACGAGCGAATATGTGTTGCAAATCAACAGCAACGGCGGACGATCATATCGGTTAGGCGGCTGTTTATATTTTCAAATTGAAAAAAATATTATACAGTATTTGCAACTGGCCCTGCGAAATATGGGCGGCTTCGGCAAAGCCGAATTTTTCGGGAACAAACTAACCTGTTTTACTTAGCGTCGCGGACCGGAAAATCGGATGATTTTCGGTTTGCCCGAATGCCATACGTCTGAAATGAGGTTCGGCAGTGCGTGATGACAGGCATGGAAATACGTCGCGCCTTGCTCCGCGTTCTCTACTGGAACCGGCTTCATGGCTTTCACTCTCATTCAATACCTATACGGCCACTGATTCCAAATGAACGAAAGCGTGACACCACCGGCAGCTATCACACTGGCGCCAAATGAGAGACCCACTCTCAAAACCATCGCCCAGATGACCGGGCTGGGTATAACCACGGTGTCGCGAGCGCTGAAAGATGCGCCGGATATTGGCGCCGATACCAAGGAACGTGTCCGTCTTATTGCCGATCAGATCGGCTACCAGCCAAACCGCGCCGGCGTTCGCCTCAGAACCGGCAAAACCAACGTTATCGCTCTGGTGCTGAGCATCGAAGAAGAGCTGATGGGCTTCACCAGCCAGATGGTGTTCGGCATTTCCGAAGTACTGGCCGGAACACAATATCATCTTGTGGTCATGCCGCATTCCCACAGCAAGGACCCGATGGGACCGATCCGCTACATTCTCGACACCGGCTCTGCCGATGGCGTGATCATTTCGCGTATCGAGCCGAAGGATGAGCGCGTGCGCTTGCTGACCGACCGCAAGATGCCCTTTTCCACCCACGGCAGAACGGACATGAATATCGTCCACCCCTACCACGACTTCGACAACGAGGCGTTCGCTTACGAAGCCGTCAAGAAGCTGGTCGAAAAGGGTCGCAAACGCATCTCCATCCTGTTGCCGCCGAAAAAACTGTCCTTCCACGATCATGCGCGGGCTGGATTTGACCGGGCAATCAAGGACTTCGGCATCAGCGAAGTACCGCTGGATCATGTGACCATCGAAACCAATCTTGAGGAAACCCGCAATCACGGCGAACAGCTGATGCGCTCAGCCACCCCGCCGGATGGTTTCATCTCGATCAGCGGCAGCTCCACCATTGCGCTGATTGCCGGCTTTGAAGCAGCCGGCAAAAAGCTCGGTGTCGACTTCGACATGATTTCAAAACAATCCGCGGAGTTCCTGAACTGGATCCGCCCGGAAATCTACACCATCAATGAAGATGTGCGTGAGGCGGGCCGCGAGCTTGCCAAAGCGGTTCTGGCCAGCATTGGCGGCAATCCACCGGCCCAGCTGCAAAGTCTCAGCAAACCGGTTTGGTCGCGCGCTTTCCCAGACTGAAACCGCGACAGTTCAACATCTCCAAAATCGCAATAAAAATGGCCCGACAAGCGGGCCATTTTTGTATCTAAAGTCGACTTTCCAACAGGTCATTCTCCCGGAAGCGATAATCGCCCCCAGGAGAAATCATATTAGAATATGTCAGCACCGCTGCCCCATGGGCCGTGTGGCTTATCCACGCCGTCGGTACGCTCAAAGCCATGTGCGCCGAAGAAGTCGCGCTGTGCCTGGATGAGGTTTGCGCTGCCACGGCCGCGGCGATAAGCGTCGAAGTAACCAAGCGCCGATGCCAGTGCCGGAACCGGCAGACCCGACAGGGTGGCGTAGGAAACAACCGAACGCAGCGACTTGTCGGTGTCCTTGACCATCTGCGCGAAGGCAGGTGTCACGATGAGGTTTGCAACATCCGGATCCTTGGTGAAAGCCGATGTGATTTCATCAAGGAACTGCGAACGAATGATGCAACCTGCGCGCCAGATACGGGCGATGGTTGGCATTGGCAGGTTCCAGTTGAACTCCTTGGACGCCGCAGACATGATGGCAAAGCCCTGCGCGTAAGCACCGATCTTGGCGGCCAGAAGCGCGCTTTCCAGATCAGCAATAAACGCCTTTTTGTCAGCAGGTGCTGGCAGAACGTCCGGCAGGCCGAAAATCTTCTCTGCTGCAACGCGCTCGTCCTTCTGCGAAGACAGGATACGCGCAGCAACAGCAGCTTCGATAGCCGTTGCAGCAACACCCATGTTCTGCGCTTCGATAACCGACCACTTGCCAGTACCCTTCTGGCCAGCCTTATCGAGGATAAGGTCTACCATCGGCGTGCCGGTGATCGGGTCTGCTGCGCGCAGCACTTTTTCAGTGATTTCGATGAGGTAGGAGTTCAGGCGGCCCTTGTTCCAGGTCGCGAACACGTCAGCGATTTCAGCTGCACTCATCTTGAGGCCGTCGCGCAGGATGCCGTAGATTTCGGCAATCATCTGCATGTCGGCATATTCAATGCCATTGTGTATGGTCTTGACGAAGTGGCCTGCGCCATCATTGCCGAGCCATGCAACGCACGGATCATCATTGTACTTGGCGGAGATCGAGGTCAGAACCTTCTCAACGCGCTTCCAGCTGTCTTCCGTGCCACCAACCATGATCGAAGGACCATGACGTGCGCCTTCTTCACCACCGGACACGCCCATGCCGATAAAGGTCAGGTCAGTGTCTTTCAGGGTGTCGAAGCGGCGAATCGTATCGCGGAAATTGGCGTTACCGGCATCGATCATGATGTCGCCATTAGCCAGATGCGGCTTCAGGATTTCCATCTGCTGGTCAACCGGGTCACCGGCCTTGATCATGATGATGATCGGACGCGGCGGACGAATAGCAGCGACGAATTCCTCGATTGTTTCGCAAGGAATGATCTGGCCCTGCAATTCACCGGCTTCAGCGTAAAATTTTCGTGTTGCCTCCGGGGTGCGGTTGAATACGGCAATCTTGTTGCCCTTTTCTGCAATGTTCAGGGCAAGGTTAGAGCCCATGACACCGAGACCGATCAAACCGATTTCTGCCTGTTCCACGGATGTGCCTCCATCTTTCGTTCAATGGCGCATGTTGTGGCACTGTAAATGGAAAACGGCAAGGCTGGACATGAACGAAACGATTATATTTTGATGACGAAAATCATCTTTGCCTTCAAATAAGGCAGGCAAATTTTACTTCGCAGGGTGGTCGTCTCCGTCATCCAGCGCCCGCCAGCCGGCCCCATCCATGTCTTCATACTGGCCGCTTTTCAGCGACCAGAGAAAAGCAAAAAGTCCCAAACCGCCGAGAAACAAGGCAACTGGAATAAGAAACGAAAGCATGTTCATGCGAAACGCGCTCCTTTTTCCACGCCGTTAGCATCGTCCGTTTTGATATTGCGATTGCTGCTGGCAATATCGGCCTGTGCAGTATTTGCAAGGCTGTTAAGACGTAATGCGTTGGCTACCACGATAATCGACGACGTCGACATGGCAATGGCGGCAATCATCGGCGTGGCGTAACCGGCAAGCGCAATTGGCACGGCAATGATGTTGTAGCCGATGGCCAGTGCAAAGTTCTCGCGGATCAGCCGTCCGGCCTTGCGTGATGCCTCGACCGCAAACGGCACCGCACTCAGATTGTCCTGCATGAACACGAAATCTGCGGCCTGACGGCCAATATCCGCCGCCGTTGCCGGCGCAATCGACACATGGGCTGCGGCAAGTGCCGGGGCATCGTTGATGCCATCGCCCACCATCAGCACCTTCCGGCCCTGTTCGGCAAGCTCGGTGCAGCGGGCGGCTTTCTCGGCTGGAGCAAGTCCGGCATTCCACTGCGTGATGCCGATCCGCCGCGCCAGTGTCTCAACCGCTGCCGGACGATCGCCTGAGACGATTTCGCTTTTCATGTGGTCGCCAAGCAGTCTCGAAACGGCTTCCGCCGCGCCAGGACGAACCGTATCTTCAAAGCGGAACTGCGCCAGTTCACGGCCATTAAGCGACAGCACCACTTCAGACGAGGCAAAGTCACTGTTCGAATCACCTGCCGTGTCAGGCAGCGCAAAACGCCTGCTGCCGAGACGATAAAGACCATCAGGGGTTTCCACCTCAACACCGGCACCGGGAATTTCACGACCGCCGGCAAACACCGGCAATGGGCCATCCACCGAACGGGCTAAAGCCTGCGACAGCGGGTGCCGCGAATTGACGGCAATGCCGGCGGCGGTCTTCATCAGCGAAGGTGCAATCTCACTGGCATTGACCAGCTGTGGCCGACCAAGTGTCAGCGTACCGGTCTTGTCGAACAAAACCGTATCCGCTTCGGCAAGGCGCTCCATCGCCGAACCATCCTTGACCATGATGCCGTGCTTGAACAGCCGACCAGCCGCAACCACTTGCACGACAGGTACGGCAAGACCAAGCGCACAAGGGCATGTGATGATCAGAACGGCAATGGCAATCAGCATGGCCTGTTTCCAGTCCCCGCCGAACACACCCCAGCCGATAAAGGCCGTCAGCGCCAGCAAATGCACCACCGGCGAATAATATTGGGCAGCCCGGTCAGCCAGACGGCGATAACGCGCCCGACCACCTTCGGCAGCTTCCATCAGGCCGATGATTTCCGACAGGAACGAATCCCTTGCCAGCGCGGTTGCCTCGATTACCAGTGCACCGGTCAGATTAAGTGTACCGGCCTGAACCGCGTCACCCTGACGGACTGTCAAAGGGGCGCTTTCGCCATTGACGATAGACACATCGAGATCGCTGGTACCGCTGAGGATACGGCCGTCAACCGGCACCCGGTCGCCAGCAGCAATGGCAATGTGATGGCCGGGCACGATATCGGTCACTGGAAGATATTCCCGCGAACCGTCTTCCATCAGCACCGTGGCACCACGCGGTGATAGCCGTGCAAGCCCGGCAACGGCCGAACGCGCACGGTCTCGCATGACGTGATCCAGCGTGCGGCCAATCAGCAGGAAGAACAGCAGCGACACGGTGGCATCAAACCAGGCGTGTGGGCCGCTGTGAATGGTTTCCCAGACCGACACCGAATAGGAAAGCGTGATGGCCAGAGCAATCGGCACGTCCATATTGGTACGGCCATGTTTCAAGGCATTAAAGGCCGACTGGTAGAAAAAACGGCCACCATAGATCAGCGCCGGGGCCGCAATCAGACCCGAAATCCAGTGGAACATGTCACGGGTCGAGGCATCGGCGCCCGACCAGACAGAAATAGACAACAGCATGATGTTGACGGCGGCGAAACCGCAAAGGCCAACCGCACGGATCAACTGGTTGCGCAACTCATCAGAGCTGTCCTGCAACGATGTGAACAGATGCGTTTCATATCCGGTCGAGGCCACCGCCTGCGCAAGAATGACCGGATCGGTCTTCACGCCGTCAATTTCTTCCTTCCAGACGATGGAAACACGCTTTGAAGACAGGTTGACGCGTGCCTTCTCAACCTGCGGCAGCTTTCTCAAAGCGCCTTCGACGGTCGTGATACAGGCACCGCAATAAACACCGGGAACGCCGAGATCGGTCTGGCGCAGCCCCTGCCCCAGGTCCCGGCTTGCCAGGAACAACTCTTCCGATGAAGGCAGGGTGCGGTTGAAACCGGCCTGCTCCAGCGCGCTTTCTGTACCCGGTGCACAGCAGCTCATTGCACGTCTCCCGTTACAGCAATGCGTTCACCCTCATGCACGATGACCTTGCCGTCTTTCATGGCAATCGCCTCAACGATCCAGTGACCACCGGGAATGTCATGCTGGCCCGAGAATACACCGGTTTCGGCCTTTTGCAGTTCCATGTCGAAATTCTGTTTTTCACCAACCGGACGGCGGAAATGCAAGGTCACGCTGTCGGTATCGATGGCACCGCGTTCGGGATGCGAAATCTCGTAGCGGGCAATATCGTTCTTGACCTCAAGCTTACCGATGATACCGGAGGCAGCACGCGCCTTGGCAGCCGCCGCCTTGCCGTTGAACTGCTGGCTTGCCACATAGGTATTGGGCACGACAAGACCGCTCCAGCTGGTCACCGCATTCCAGGCCATGGTGATGTTGACCGAGATGATGGTTCCGAAAAACAGAACCATGATTGCAAGCATATGCCAGCCGGTAAAAACGAAACCCTGTTGTTTTTGTTGTTCAGCACTCATTTCTTAGCTCCCGGAGCAATAAAGACGGCCTTGTAATGGGCAGTTTCGTGAATTTCATTGTCGACCGCAATGAAATCGAAATCTTCTGAGGTCGAGGTGATTGCCTTGCCCGGCAGCGTCACAAACACTTTCAGCGTCGTGACTTCGTCCGGCTCGACCATCACGGTAAACGAGCGCGATGGCGCATCCTGCACACCGTTGATCTTCATGAGCGCTTCCGGCACGCCTTCGATCGATAGCGTGATCTGGCGCGGCTGCGGCACCATGTTCAACAAACGAACCGTGTAGCCGTTACGGATCGAACCATCAGATTCCAGTACATATTGCGGGTTTCTGTCATGCAGCACGTTGACCGACAGACGATCACGGGTCGCCAACGCAAACAGCATGGCCAGGCCGACAGCCGACCAGATGCCCATGTAAAGAAGGGTACGCAGACGGAAGATGATACGCCAGTTGAAGTGCCTGATGGCATCCACGAACTTGCCATCCTGATCCCGAATATTCGATGGCTTGATCGGATGTGTGCTGTTGCCGGTTGCCAGCTCCATATTGGCTTCATATTCGCTGAGTGTGGCATAGGCGATCAGCCCGCGAGGCTTGCCAATCTTGTCCATGACCCCGTCACAGGCATCTATGCACAGCGCGCAGGTGATGCATTCCAGCTGCTGCCCGTCCCTGATATCGATGCCCATGGGACAGACGGCAACGCAGGCATTGCAGTCCACGCAATCTCCCACCGGTTCCCCGGCGGCAATCAGCTTTTTCGAATGACGTGAGCGTGGTTCGCCGCGCCAGTCATTATAGGTCACCACAAGTGAATGTTCGTCGAGCATTGCAGCCTGAATACGTGGCCACGGGCACATGTAGGTGCAGACCTGCTCGCGCATCAGACCGCCGAAAATATAGGTGGTGGCAGTCAGCGTAGCGACGGTCGAATAAGCTACCATGGCGGCTTGGCCCGTCATGAACTCCATGGCAAGTGTTGGTGCATCCGCAAAATAGAAAATCCAGGCACCGCCGGTCGCAACACCGATGACAAGCCAGATCGAATGTTTGAGCAGGCGCTTGCGGATCTTGTCGAAGCTCCACGGCGCGGCATCCAGCTTCATGCGGGCATTTCTGTCACCTTCGACCGCCCGCTCGACCACCAGAAAGAGGTCGACCCAGACGGTCTGGGGACAGGTATAACCGCACCATGCGCGGCCAACGGCCGACGTGATGAGGAACAACCCGAAGCCGGCCATGACCAGCAGGCCGGCAACATAAAAGAATTCTTGCGGCCATATTTCGATAAAGAAGAAATAGAACCGGCGGTTGGCAATATCGATCAGAACAGCCTGATCCGGTGCATAGGCACCACGGTCCCAGCGGATCCATGGCGTCAGATAATAGATGCCGAGCGTGATCAGCATCACGATCCATTTGAAACGGCGAAATTGCCCCTCAACCCGCTTCGGAAAGATCTTCTTGCGGGCTTCATACAGTGGCTGACGAATTTTGGCGGAATTGACAGGTAAAGCGTCAAGCTGTTCGACATTCGCGGGCCGACTGCTATCCTGCTCGGCGTTGTAGAGGTTCATGGGGCAATATCCAGATTTCTGTATTTGCCTTTTCTCATTTCGCAGCCGTTTCATCCTTGACTTAAGTCAAGCATGGACAAAGTGGCGCATGTGGCAGGTTTGAACGTCGCCCCGCAGCAAGGAGGCCGCAATGCCCGATAGTATGACCGCAAAGATCGTGCATTTGACGATTAATCGCCCATGGACGGCCGTTTATGCGTTCGCGTCCGATCATTCAAAAATGCCGTTATGGGCCGCGGGCCTAGCCAGCGGCCTTACGCCGCAGGGTGACGATTGGATCGCTTCGGGGCCGCTCGGCAATGTCACGGTGCGATTCGCAAAACCAAATGACCTCGGCGTTATCGACCATGTCGTCACCATGCCGGATGGCCTGGAAGTCTATAATGCCCTCAGGGTCACGCCAAACGGCGACGGCTGTGAAATAGCCTTTACCGTCCTGCAGCTGCCGGGCATGAGTGATGACGACTTTAAAAATGATGCGGATCTCGTCTACAAGGATCTGATATCGCTAAAAAAACTGCTGGAAACAACCTGATTGGAGACCTGCCGTGGCCGGTAAAAACAACACCATCAATTACGTCGAATTCAACGTCAGCGACATCGAAGCGTCCAAGGCCTTTTATGGCACCGTATTCGGCTGGCAGTTCAAGGATTACGGCCCGCAATATTGCGAGTTTTCCGATGGCAACATGACGGGCGGTTTTACCACAACGGCACCGGTCAAGGCTGACGGTGGCGCATTGGTCATTCTTTACGCCGATAATCTGGAACCAACGCTGGAAGCTATCAAAAAAGCTGGCGGCACCATTGTCGAGTATATTTTCGAGTTTCCCGGTGGTCGCCGTTTCCATTTCAGGGATCTGGACGGTTACGAACTGGCCGTCTGGACCGCAAACTAAAAAAGGGCCGCGAAAGCG
Source organism: Rhizobium sp. BIGb0125 (assembly GCF_024810055.1). Taxonomy (NCBI): domain Bacteria; kingdom Pseudomonadati; phylum Pseudomonadota; class Alphaproteobacteria; order Hyphomicrobiales; family Rhizobiaceae; genus Rhizobium; species Rhizobium sp. BIGb0125. The sequence continues at coordinate 71,863 of NZ_JANUDV010000003.1, read as the reverse complement.
GCCCTTTTGTCATTGTCTGGACGGGTGGTTATTCACCACCACCCAGCGAGTGCACGAACAGTGCCAGCTGCTTGACGGTGGCATCGCCAAGGCGCTCGCCCCAGGCAGGCATCACGCCATGCTTTGGTGCGCGGACCTGTGCGGCAATGCCGTCTTCGCCTTCAACCTTCAGCCAGATGGCATCGGCAAGGTTTGGTGCACCAAACTCGCGGTTACCCTTGGCATCTTCGCCGTGACACGAAGCACAGTTGTCGGCAAAGATCTGCTTGCCTGGTTCAACCATGCTGGCATCACGCGGGGTGCCGGTCAGGCTGACGACATAAGCTGCAACCTGCTTGATCTCCTGCGACTGCAGCATGTCGGCATAGGCCGGCATTTCCGACAGGCGTGTATCATCATCATCGGCAAAACGAATACCATGGGTAATCGTTGTGTAGATGTCGTCCGCGCTACCGCCCCACAGCCAGTCGTCATCGTTGAGGTTGGGGAAGCCTGCACCACCCGAAGCACCTGAACCATGGCACTGGATGCAGTTGACCTTGAACGCGGCAGAACCACCGGCAACGGCAAACTGCAACAGCTCATTGTCGGCCTGAATGTCGGCCAGCGACGATGCGGCAATCTTGTCGAGGTAGACGCTCTGCGCCGTCTTGGCTTCCACCATTTCACCGGCAAAGTCAGCGCGGCTGCTCCAGCCAAGCAGGCCCTTGGTGTTTTCGGTCAACAAAGGCCATGCCGGATAGGCAATCGTGTAACCGATTGCCCAGATGATCGTCAGGTAAAAGCACCATACCCACCAGCGTGGCATGGGGTTGTTCAACTCACGAATGCCATCCCATTCGTGACCGGTGGTTTCCACGCCACTAATTTCGTCAATGTGTTTTTCCGACATATCCTAGTCCTCCTTGAGAGGAATATTGGCTGCGTCTTTGGCCTGCTTTCCGCCACCGGGACGCAATGTGAAGAGGACGACCGCAAGAAAGAACAGTGTCATGGCCAGCAAGCCCCAACTGTCCGCGAAGTGACGCATGGCTGTGTAGGTTTCCATGTCATCTCTCCTTAGCGGTAGCCAGCGGCATCGTCGTAGGTCGAGAAATCGACCAGCGTGCCGAGCATTTGCAGATAGGCAACCAGAGCATCCATCTCCGTCAGCTTGGCTGGGTCGCCATCGAAGTCACCGAGCTTTGCCTTGGGATAGCGCGCTTCGATACCTGAAGTATCCGCATTCGGATCAGCCTGAGCGGCAAGATCGGCAGCGGCGTTTTCGATCATCTCGTCACTGTATGGAACGCCCACGGCACGGTTGGCCTTGAGCTCCATTGAAACGTCGGTGATCTTGAGCGGTGTTTCCTTCAGGAAGGAATAGCTGGGCATCACCGATTCCGGCACGACAGAGCGTGGCTCGACCAGATGCTGCACATGCCATTCGTTTGAATAACGGTCACCGACGCGGGCGAGATCTGGCCCTGTGCGCTTGGAACCCCACTGGAACGGATGGTCGTACATCGATTCAGCGGCAAGGCTGTAGTGACCGTAACGCTCGACCTCGTCACGGAACGGACGGATCATCTGGCTGTGGCAGGTGTAGCACCCTTCACGAATGTAGATGTTGCGTCCGGCCAGCTCGAGCGGCGAGTAAGTCCGCATGCCCTCCACCTTTTCAATGGTGTTTTCGAGGTAGAAAAGCGGTGCGATTTCAACGATACCGCCGATGGAGACCACAACGAGCGATCCCACCAGAAGCAATGTTGCATTACGCTCGATGACGCCGTGTTTATCAAGAATAGACATCGTCAAACTCCTTACTCAGCCGGTTGCAGCGCAGGCGCGGCATCCTGGCGAACACCCTCTTGGCGCTGATGGCCGAGAATGGTTCTGGTAATGTTGTAGGCCATGATGATTGCACCGCTGAGGAACAGCAGACCGCCACCGGCACGCAGCACGTAGTATGGGAACATGGCCGCCACAGATTCTGCGAACGAGTAAACCAGGAAGCCCTGCGCATCATATTCGCGCCACATCAGAGCTTGCTGGATACCGGCAACCCACATGGCAGCCGCGTAGACAACGATACCCAGTGTGGCCAGCCAGAAGTGCCAGTTGACCAGTTGCAGGCTATACAGACGATCGCGGTTCCACAGCTTTGGCACCATGTAGTAGAGAGCGCCGAAGGTGATCATGCCGTTCCAGCCAAGCGCGCCGGAGTGAACGTGACCAATGGTCCAGTCGGTATAGTGGCTGAGCGAGTTGACGGCCTTGATCGACATGACCGGACCTTCAAATGTTGCCATGCCGTAGAAGGCAACCGCCATAACCATCATGCGAACGACCGGGTCGGTACGGATCTTGTCCCATGCGCCCGAAAGCGTCATCAGACCGTTGATCATGCCACCCCACGAAGGCATCCACAGCATGACCGAGAACACCATGCCCAGTGTCTGCGCCCAGTCCGGCAGCGCCGTATAGTGCAGGTGGTGCGGGCCAGCCCAGATATACATGAAGATCAGGGCCCAGAAGTGGATGATCGACAGGCGGTAGGAATAGACCGGACGGTTAACCTGTTTGGGAATGTAATAATACATCATGCCCAGGAAGCCGGCGGTCAGGAAGAAGCCCACGGCGTTATGGCCGTACCACCACTGTGTCAAAGCATCCTGCACGCCCGAGAAGGCCGAGTAGCTCTTCACGCCGAGGAACGACACCGGCACCGCCAGATTGTTGACGATATGCAACATGGCAATGGTGACAATGAAGCCGAGGTAGAACCAGTTGGCCACGTAAATGTGGGGTTCCTTGCGCTTCAGGATCGTGCCCAGAAACGCAATGAGATAACAGACCCAGACAATTGTCAGCCAGATATCGACGTACCATTCCGGCTCGGCATATTCCTTGCCCTGCGTAATGCCGAGAAGGTAGCCGGTCGCGGCCATGACGATGAACAGGTTGTAGCCCCAGAAAACGAACCAGCCGAGGTTACCGCCGAACAGGCGTGCACGCGATGTGCGCTGAACCACATGGAAAGACGTCGCGATAAGCGCGTTACCACCAAAGGCAAAGATAACCGCCGAGGTGTGCAGCGGGCGTACACGACCGAAATTGAACCATGGCTCAATGTTCAGGTCGGGAAATGCCAGCTGAAGCGCAACGATCAGACCGACGAGGAAACCGACAACGCCCCAGAACACGGTGGCAATGACACCGTATTTGATGACTTCATCGAAATACTCCGACTGCTGACGCTGCTTGGCGGCAGCATCGATCGGCGCAAAGGATGTGCGTCGCAACAACACGATCGCGCCGATGAGCAGCACGAAAAACAGCACCCACATGTGGGATGCAAACTGATTATCATGGGCGAATGCCGCCCCTAGCAACGCAATAAAGGCTCCCAGAGCCACTATCACGAATTCCAAAGTGTAGTTCATTGTTGGTTTCCCCCAACGTCCTGGCTGATCCGACGCGGCCAGACATCTGCCCTGTGCAGAGTCGTGCGGCATGTCGCGTCGTTTGGAGAAGTGCCATTCGCGGGCCAAACTTACCTTGATCCAAATCAAGGCAGACGCGGCAGACTGTGGGAGAAATAGAAACGAACTGGAAATAGCGGCATTTTCGCAACTGGATGCGTCCTTCGGGACATCGTGCCGCACGACAGGCGTGGCAGCGCAGCCAGTCTTGCGCTTGAAGGGCAAGAACGAGGTCATGACCATGGCACAGAAAGGTAATCTTTCAGGGCGACCTGAACAGGAAACCATCACCCCGCTTTCGCGGTCGGAAAAGGATTTCCCCAAACTGGACTGGCTGCGCCGGGCGCATACGGAACAGCTGGCACTGTGCCGGGAACTGGAAGAGATCGCAGATTCCCTGCCCTCCAACGTCAACCGGCAAAAATGCATCTATGCCGCCAAGGCGCTTGGACCCGTCATCCGCGGCGCTCACCATTATGAGGAAACCGTGCTGTTTCCCTGGATCGAACACCGCACCGGCCAGCGCGCTCGTTCTGAAACGCTGGAACGTCTGCGCTTTGAGCATTTCGAGGATGAATGTTTTGCCGAAGAACTGACTGATGCCCTGCTGAAGGTCGGCTCGGGCAATCCGGTCAACATGGAGGCGGTCGGCTACATGCTGCGTGGTTTTTTTGAAGCAACGCGTCGACATATAGCCTTTGAAAGCGACTGTCTTCTCGAAGAACTGGAAAACGAACAGACGCATTGAATCAAAAACTTAAGTACCCGATTCAAAATATGAGGAACCCGACCTTACCCCTTCATTTTAAGGGGTAATCCAGCCGCGATGAAATAAACTTCGTTGGCAACTTCGGCCACATTTTGATGCAGGCGGCCAGCATGGTCACGAAACTCTCGCGCCATACGATTGTCAGGCACGATGCCAAGTCCGACTTCATTGGACACAAACACCAGCTGCGCCTTGGCGACGGAAAGATGACGGCAAAGAGCCTCGAATTCGGCTGGCATATCCCTGTTGTCCATCATCAGGTTTGTGACCCACAATGTCAGGCAATCAATGAGAATGATCCGTTTGGGATCATCAATCTTTTGCAGCAGACCCACCAGATCAACCGGCTCCTCATGGCTGGTCCAGACAGCGCCACGCCGGGATTGGTGTTCACGAATGCGCTCTCGCATTTCATCATCCCAGGCACGCCCGGTCGCCACATAATGGGCGTCGAGGCCGCTTGAGAGAACCAGTTGTTCGGAGAAGGAGGATTTGCCGGAACGCGCACCACCCAGCACAAGAACCGTTCGATTTTGGTGCGACATGAAAATCCGCTCTGCAATGTATGAAATTATGTCCGGACCCCAATGCGCGTAGGCGCAGGGCCATTGCATCAAGCCATGAAAAGGGACGATTCGTAGATAGGAGGCGTCCCCCGGTCGATCATGCTCAACACGCCGGTTTGTCTGCTTGCTGTCATTTCCCCGGTTTGCACCATTACAAACCGCAAGGAAACTGAAGGCCAGCAGCAAAAGGTCCGGACAACCAAAATCTAGGATCAGGCTGGGCGCGTGTCAATGACATCTGGGAGTAGATAAAAATCAAAAAGCGCGCGAGCCATCAAGCTTGCACGCCTCCTGAAAACACCTCGAACAGAGGCAACGGCGACCGGTACGCAATACCTTTTCCGGAGCCGGACTGACGGCCTCGCCGTCTGCACGACTACAATTAACCAGACATTCTTACCGGAGAGTTAGCAAGCGACTCACATTCGAAAAAACTTTGTCGTTTTTTGCATTTTTATCGCGAACCATCTCACCGACAAAATAGACACCGTTTTTTCAGTCCGTTGAGATAGATGATGTCAGCACATTGCCTGACGGACCGCATGCGGCCATTATCGCCCGGTCTGAAGCGGCACGGATTCGATTGGCGGTCTCACAACATCATGACAATTATCGACTATACGGCTTTTGTAATCTTCATCCTCTCCTGGAGCAGTTACGCCTGGCTGACATCAGGCAAGCCGCGTTTTGCGCGCCTCAGCCTCAACCAGGCCATGGCCGAGCGCCGCCGCAAATGGATCTACAATTCGCTGCGCCGTGACCTGAAAATGATCGACACGCAGATCATGGCCGGCCTGCAGAATGGCACCGCCTTTTTTGCCTCGACCTCGATCTTTGCGATTGGTGGCTGTTTTGCGCTTCTGGGTGCGACAGATCAGGTTGAATCCGTGTTCAAGGACATGCCCTTTGTGCATTATGCCGGACGCACGGCCTTTGAAATGAAGGTCATCGGACTGACGACCATCTTCGGTTATGCCTTTTTCAAATTTGGCTGGTCCTACCGCCTTTTCAACTATTGCACCATTCTGTTTGGCGCCATTCCGATGGTCGAGGACAGTCTGGGTGACCGACGCGCAGCAGAACAGGCCGCCGAAAACGTCATCCGCATGAACATCATCGCCGCCAAAAACTTCAATGATGGTCTACGTACCATTTTTCTGTCGATCGGTTATCTCGGCTGGTTCATCGGCCCTTACGTGTTCATTGGTGGCACGCTCTTCATCATCGCGGTACTGACACGCCGTCAATTTTTCTCCGAAGCACGTCTGGCGATCATGGAAGATGAACAGCCTTGAAATTGCCTCACTTTGAAGGCGTTGCGGTAATCTTTGCAGAACGACAAAATCAGGGATGAGAGAATGACCGAAGCGATCACCGGGACAACGCCACCCGCCCCGAAAGGCCGGATCGGCGCACTCGATACATTGCGCGGCATTGCCCTGATTGCCATGGCATCCTACCACTTCACCTGGGATCTGGAGCTGTTCGGTTATCTCGAGTCGGGCACCGCAACCCAGGGCCTCTGGAAGATCTATGCGCGCGGTATTGCCAGCAGCTTCCTGTTTCTGGCCGGTTTCAGCCTGTATCTCGCCCATTCCAAAGGCATAAACTGGCCGTCTTTCCGCAAACGCTTTGCCATGATCGCTGCTGCTGCCGTGGTAATCACCGTTGCAACGGCCATTGCGACGCCTGATGGCATGATCTTTTTCGGCATATTGCATAATATCGCCGCCGCAAGCCTTGTTGGCCTGTTGTTCCTGCGACTGCCTGTCGTCGTGACGCTGATCGTTGCCGCGGCGGCACTTGCCGCACCGTTTTATCTGACGGCGGATATTTTCAGCACGCCATGGCTGCTCTGGATCGGCCTTTCGCCGGTCATGCCGCGCTCCAATGATTATGTGCCGCTGCTGCCGTGGCTTGCGCCGTTTCTGCTCGGCCTCAGCGCTGCAAAAATCGCCCTACCCGCTGGCTGGCTTGATCGTTTCCGCACCCCAAGCCACCCGCGCAATCCGCTGGCCCTTGCCGGCAAACACAGCCTTGCCTTTTACCTGATCCACCAGCCCATTCTGGTTGGTATTGTTTATCTCGCATCGCTGATTGCACCGCCCCCACCGGTCGACATGGTAGAGCAATACAAGAACCTCTGCATGCGCTCATGCGTCAACAGCGAAAACGGCACTGAGATTTGTGAAAGCTTCTGTGGCTGCAAGCTGGAAAAGCTACAGGCCGAAGGTATCTTCGACAATATGATGGCCAACAAGGTCAACGAGCAGGAACAGGTAAAGATGGGCGACATCTCATTTATGTGCGCCCAGGAAGTACAGCAATAAAAAAGCCGCTGTGACAAACAGCGGCTTCACACTATCCGAATTTCGAAACGGTCAGGTGCCGACACCAATTTCCGCAAGTCGGGTCAGACAGGCTTCTTCGACATTGTCGAGTTCCGCCAGCGTCTCTTCAATGTCCTTGCGCTTCTGGCGCAGTTCATTGCGCTTCTCATCGACCTTTTTCATCAGCATCTCAAGCTGGCCGGATTCGCCCGGCGGCTCCTTGTAGACCTGAATGATTTCGCGGATTTCTGCGATGGTGAAGCCGATACGACGGCCTCTGAGAATTTCCTGAATAAGCCTGCGGTCGGCCATTCTGAACAATCTGGTGCGACCACGACGTTCAGGATGAATGAGCCCCTCGTCTTCGTAAAAACGCAGCGTTCTTGTCGAAACACCAAATTCCCGTGTAAGCTCTGTGATGCTATAATATTTATTCACGTGCCGATCCGCTTCATGTCAGGCAATTGAGTATATTGACCTTCACGTAAAAGTCAATTTTACAATTGATCCTCACCTAACATAATCGCGACGTCTCGCCTTCAACACAAGAATACCAGCCCTTGCAAAAACAAGGACTTGAAACCCATAATTGTGCAAACAATTCCTGCACGTGAGCGTCGCTAATGTATGCCGAACCACCAGGTCGCAAGACCGAGAAACGAGAAGAAGCCCACCGTATCGGTCACTGCGGTCACAAACACCGCTGAAGACACCGCCGGGTCGGCGCCAAAACGGTCCAGCACGATCGGAATGAGAATTCCGGCCAGTGCCGCGGCAAACATGTTGATCATCATGGCCGCTGCCAGAATGCCACCGATTTGGATATCGTGAAACCAAAGGGCAGCCAACGTACCGATGGTACAGCCAAACAGCAGGCCATTGAGAATACCAACGCCCGCCTCACGACGGATAATACGTCTGGCATTGTGAATATCGAGGTTTTTGGTGGCAAGCGCCCGCACAGACACCGTCATGGTCTGCGAACCGGCATTGCCGCCCATGCCCGCCACGATCGGCATTAGAATGGCAAGCGCGACGATCTCTTCAATGGTCGCGTCAAACAGGCCGATGACGGAGGCCGCCATCGATGCGGTAAACAGGTTGACGGCAAGCCACGGCATACGTGAGCGGGACGTGCTGGCAACGGAGTCAGACAGTTCTTCGTCACCGACACCACCAAGGCGCAGCAAGTCTTCTTCCGCCTCTTCCTGGATAACGTCAACCACGTCATCAATGGTCAGTACGCCGACCAGACGGCCGTTCTCATCCACCACGGCAGCGGACAGAAGGTCATACTGTTCAAACAGCTGCGCGGCCTCTTCCTGGTCCATCTCCGCCGCAATCGGGTGGTTGGTTTCATGCATGATCGTTTCGACCTTCACCTGCCGCTTGGACCGCAGCAGCTTGTCGAGATCAAGCGCGCCAACCAGCTTGAAAGTCGGGTCGATCACGAAAATCTGGGTGAAGCTTTCGGGAAGTTCTTCTTCCTCGCGCATGTAGTCGATGGTCTGGCCAACCGTCCAGAATGGCGGCACGGCCACGAACTCGGTCTGCATACGACGACCGGCAGAGCTTTCCGGATAATCCAGCGCACGGCGAAGCCTGACACGCTCGGTAAACGGCAGCTTGGCGAGAATTTCTTCGCGGTCCGCGTGGTCAAGGTCTTCCAGAATGTAGACCGCGTCATCCGAATCCAGTTCACCGATACCGGCAGCAATCTGCTCATTCGGCATCTGCTCAACGATATCCAGACGAATGGCCTCATCGACCTCCGTCAAGGCGGTCATGTCGAAGTCGTCACCCAGCAACCGCACCAGCGCATGGCGTTGTTCCGGCAGGATTGATTCGAGCAGATCGCCCAATTCGGACTCGTGCAGCCTTGCGACATTTTTACGCAGGAACAGCAGGTCACGATCGGCGATTGCTGCACCAACCATGGTCAAAAAGTCGGAGCGGATAGAGCCGTCATCCGAATAAATGTCAGAGGCTTTATTGGAAGGTGTCACATCGAGAGGCTCGTGACGATCGTCGTCAACATCAGTCATTGGCGCCCCCTGTTTTACGTGAATGTCCCGAATTACGGGCTGGCTGGAGAATGGCTCTTAAAACCGCATTGTCAACGATCAGGCAAGATGGATGCCAAGGAAAATTTTGATCGGAGAGACAATATCATGCGGTCATAAACAACCGCTTTAAACAGATTCCTGCGACGAAATCGCGACGCCGATGACCAAGAGTTGAAAAACTCAGACTAAGATACAAGTTGACATATGGTACACATGGGGGAATCTGGAGAATACAACAAGAGATTGCCAATGAGGCAATGCGACCAGAAGGCGCAGGAATTGCGCTGAAGCATGTCGCGCAAAAGTGTTCAGCGGTTTTGCGATAACGACATGCAAAAAAACAAAGAGCTAAAGAATAATTTTTGGGAAAGACCACGTTCATGGGCAAGATGGATTTCATCGGCAAGGCATCCTCCGCAGCTGGCGGCTGGGGCGCACTGAAAAGTGTTGGCAAGAGACTGCTGGAATCCGGCGCACCAATATCCGGCGCCCGTACCCTTCTCAAAGCCAATCAGCCCGATGGCTTTGACTGTCCAGGCTGCGCCTGGGGTGACCCGGAGCACGGTTCCTCCTTCGAATTCTGCGAAAATGGCGTGAAGGCCGTGGCGTGGGAAGCAACTGAAAAGCGCGTCCCGCCCGACTTCTTCGCCAAACACACCGTCACTGAACTGCGTGGCTGGAGCGATTACGATCTTGAGCTGCAAGGCCGCCTCACCAACCCGATGCGTTATGACCGCGCCACCGACAAATATGTCGCCGTGTCCTGGGACGAAGCCTTTGCCGAAATCGGCTCGGTGCTGAAAAGCGTTCCAGATGCCAACCGCGCCGAATTCTACACATCCGGCCGCGCGTCCAACGAAGCAGCTTTCCTGTATCAGCTGATGGTCCGCCTTTACGGCACCAACAACTTCCCTGACTGTTCCAACATGTGCCATGAGGCCAGCGGCGTTGGCCTGAAGGCTTCCGTCGGCGTTGGCAAGGGCACAGTTCTGCTGGAAGACTTCGAACATGCCGATGCTATTTTCTGCATTGGCCAGAACCCCGGCACCAACCACCCGCGCATGCTGGGTGACCTGCGCCGTGCAGCCCTTCGCGGTGCCCGCATCGTTGTCTTCAACCCGATCCGCGAAAAGGGCCTTGAGCGCTTTACCGACCCGCAGGACAAGGTTGAGATGATCACCGGCGGCAGCGCCAAGATCGCCACCAACTATTACCAGCCACGCCAGGGCGGCGACATGGCTGCCGTGCGCGGCATGAGCAAGGTTATCTTTGCCGCCGATGACGCAGCACGTGCCGCTGGCCAGCCCGCCATCATCGATTACGACTTCATCAACGAACACGCTGTCGAGTTTGACGCCTACCGTGCCGCCGTGGATGCCACCAGCTGGGATGCCATTCTCGACCAGTCTGGCCTGACCCGCGAGCAGATCGAAGAAGCCGCAAACATCTATATGACGTCGAATGCCGTTATCGCCACCTGGGCGATGGGCATTACTCAGCACAAACATTCTGTCATCACCATCCGCGAAATCACCAACTTCATATTGCTGCGCGGCAATATCGGTCGTCCAGGTGCGGGCCTTTGCCCGGTGCGTGGCCACTCCAATGTGCAGGGCGACCGCACAGTTGGTATCGATGAAAAGGCACCACCTGCCCTGCTGGACGCGCTTGAGAAAGAACTAGGCGTGCCAATGCCGCGCAATCGCGGCCACAACACGGTTGAAGCCATTAGCGCCATGCTGGACGGGACTGCCGAAACCTTCATCGCGCTGGGCGGCAACTTCCTGCGCGCCACACCGGACAGCCCGCTGATCATCAAGGCGTTTGAAAAGCAACGCCTGACGGTCAACATCGCCACCAAGCTCAACCATTCGCATCTGGTGCCGGGTCAGGTCTCCTACGTTCTGCCATGCCTTGGCCGCACGGAAATCGACCGTAATTCCAAGGGCGTCTCGCAGATCATCACCGTGGAAGATTCCATGAGCATGGTTCACGGTTCCGGCGGCATCAACACGCCGGCCTCGCCAGAGCTGAAGTCGGAAATTGCAATCGTTGCCGGGATTGCCGAAGCAACGCTTGGCAACGCCCATGTCAACTGGCGCGCCATGGCCGAAGATTACGACCTGATCCGTGACATGATCGAGCGTGTCCTGCCGGGCTTTGAGAACTACAATGAGCGCGTGCGCGTGCCGCGTGGGTTCCACCTGCGCAACGCCGCCGCAGAGCGCGAGTGGAACACACCAGCCAAGAAGGCAACCTTCTTTACCGGCGAATTGCCGGCAAAAACCGAGCACCAGCAGGCGCTTGGCGAAGAAGGCATCTTCGTGCTGCAGACATTCCGCAGCCATGACCAGTACAACACCACCATCTACGGCATGGATGACCGTTACCGTGGCGTTTACGGTGAACGCCAGGTCGTGTTCATGAACCCAAAGGACATGGAAAAGCTGGGCGCGAAGGCCAAGCAGCGCGTTGATGTTGTCGGAGAATATGGCGATGGCATTGAGCGAATTGCCGAAAACTTCCGCCTTGTACCTTACAACATTCCAGAAGGCAGCATTGCCGGTTATTACCCGGAACTGAACGTGCTTGTGCCACTGCACAGCTACGGCGAAGGCAGCTTCACCCCAACCTCGAAGTCGGTTCTGGTGTCGGTTCGTCTGCGCATCGAGGCTGATACCGAGGCTGCATAATGTCTGAAGATACTTCCGCCGAACGCTTCATGGCGATGGTGGAAAAGGTCATGGAAACGGCCCTGGATGGTTTGGACACCACCGGGGCCGCACTTCTGTGCGCTATTCACCTCGGCATCGGTTCCGACAGCCGCAGCCTGTCGAAAAAGCTCGGCATTGCCCATGCGCTGGTGTTACGTGAAATCACCGCCATGTCTGGCCGCTTCCTTGCCGTGACAAAACGTGATGACCGGACACAAAGAACCTTTGTGGAATTATCAGCTGTTGGTAAGGAACTGACCGAGGTCGCCTATGCCACCTCTGGAACCTCGCATGACATCGAAAACATGACACCGCAAGCCTGACGCCTTCTGGGTTTTATCAGGCGCAAAACCGGAGCATACAGTGGCAATCAGGCCCATTCTGCCCTACCCGCATAGCGGGCTTTCTACACCTTGCCAGCCGGTGACGGTGTTTGACGATGCGGTAAAAACGCTGTGCACCGACTTGCTGGATACCATGCGCGCCGCGCCCGGCGTCGGCATCACGGCTGCCCATATTGGTGTATTTCAGCGGGTGTTTGTGCTGGAACTGTCGCCACAGGACGGCGTCCGCAATTATATCAACCCGGAAATCCTCTCGCAGTCCGCACACACCATGCGTCACACTGAGGGCAGCGTTTCGATGCCCGGCTATACGGAGGAAGTGGAACGCCCAGCGGCCGTTCGCGTACGTTATCAGGATATCACCGGGGCATTTCACGAAGAAGAGGCAGAGGGATTTCATGCCATCTGCATCCAGCATGAAATCGATCAGCTTGATGGTATTTTCTGGCTGCAGAAACTGTCGCGCCTCAAGAGAGACCGTCTGGTGCGCAAATGGCAAAAGGCCGCTCACGCACCAAAATCATAAGCAGAGACGATTACGCTTTAACCGTTAGGTCAAAGGACACAGCACCACGCAGCGTGTTGCTGACGGTGCAGATATCTTCCGCCATATGGCCGATGGCCTGACGCTCGTCGTCGTTAAAATTACCCTTGATATCAAGCGCGATATGGAAGGTCTCGATGCGGGACGGTTCCGTTTTTGCCTTCTCGCCGGTTACTTCAGCCGTCACGTTCTCAAACCTGTCGAGGATGCCGAGCTTGCTGGCTGCGATGCGCGCGCTCAGCACCATGCAGGCCGCCAGCGATGAATAAAGCAGATCAATCGGATTGAAGCCCGGATCGGAAGCGCTGGTGGTGACGCCAAGCGTGCCGCCGGTTGGCGTTGTCAGGTCCGGCTGGCCCATTCTTGCCAGAACGGCCGTTGCGCCCGTGGGCCTTGTTTTCACTTTTACCTGGGTCATGTGTTGTCTCCGTCGGCCGATAGGATTTTTTTCAATTGTATTGTCCGCAATGGAACCAATGTGGTGATGAACGCATTTGATACGCAACGGTCAAGAACCGTTGGACAATTAAAGGAGCTGGGACCAATGGTTACATCCACCCTCATCAGCATTTTGATCACGTTTCTTGTTATCGTGCTGATTCTATGGCTGGTCGCTCGCTTGCCAATTGCTGGCAGCGCGAAGCAGATCGTCCAGGTTATCGTCATCATTATCGGTATTATTTCGCTTCTGAAATATCTCGCCGTATTCTGATCGATCGCGACAGGAAACAAAAAGAACAGGCGGCAATAACACCGCCTGTTCTTTTTTATTTAAATTGAATTTCAGATATTTGCCGCCCGCTTCCAACCCAGCGTCAGCAAGCCGGCGCCAATCAGCAGGCTTCCGCCTGTTCTATTGACCACCTTTTGCACTGATGGTTTGCGAATGGTGTTACGCGCCGCAGACGCCAGCAGCCCATAGAGTGCCGCATTGATGATGGCGAGCACCAGGAACGTCGTTTCAAAGATAACCATTTGCGGCAGCCATGGCAGCGTCGGCACCAGAAACTGCGGCAGAAACGCCACAAAAAACACGATGCTTTTCGGGTTGAGCGCAGTGACGATATAGGTATGCAGGAATATCCGCATCGGCCTTTCCTTGCCCGTCACATCGCCCTGTGAGGCATCGCCACCAATAACAGGCGCACGCCACAGCTTGATACCGAGATAGATCAGATAGGCCGCACCCACCCATTTCAGCACCGTAAACAATGCAGCAGACGTGGCCAGCAAGGCACCAAGACCCAGCATGGAGGCGGTCATCGCCGTAAAATCACCCAGCGCCACACCGGCAACCGTTGCCGTACCGGCCTTTCGGCCATGGCCAAGCGCATAGGAAATGACGAGAAGAATGGTTGGCCCGGGAATGGCCAGCATGACTATTGACGCAGCAGCAAACGCAATCCAGTTTTCAAACGGCATGGCAAATCCTCGCTCCAGAGAAACGCCACCAAGCCACCATTTTAACTGAAGTTCAAGCGCCGTTTATTGGGCGCGCAGACCAAAGCCCTGCATCAGGCGACGGGTAGCAAAATCTGGATTGCCCGAGGTGAAAATCGCCACATCAAAACCATCGGGATGTTCGGCACCCTGAACCAGCGGCACCAGATGGCGTGCCCGCCGTGCAATGGCTTCAGCCGGGTCCAGCCAGTCCACTGGCCAAGGTGCTAAGCGACGAAACAGATTGGACATGAACGGGTAATGGGTGCAGGCCAGCACGACGATATCGGTCTTGCGCTCCTCCTGCTCGACAAAACACGGTGCGATCTCAGCCATCACCGCCTCATCCGATACCGGCTCACCCCGGATCCAGCTTTCCGCCATCCGGGCCAGATTTTCAGAACCGACCAGTCGCACATGGCACTGGGTGGCAAAGGACTGGATGAGGTCACGCGTGTAGGCACGTTTGACCGTGCCGGGCGTGGCAAGAACCGATACAAGGCCGGAGCGTGTGCGCTCTGCTGCAGGCTTGATCGCCGGTACGGTACCGACAAAGGTCATGGCAGGAAATGCTTCACGCAGTGCCGCACCGGCCAGCGTAAAAGCGGTATTGCAGGCAATGACGCAGACCTCGGGATCGTGCTCGACAAGCAACCGGGCAAACAACGCCAGAATGCGCTCTTTCAGCGCCTCTTCTTCCCAGCCGCCATAGGGAAAACCGGCATCATCGGCAATATAGATGAATTCGCGCTCCGGCATCAGAACGCGAACTTCGCGCAAAACCGTCAGGCCACCAATTCCGGAATCAAAAACCAGAATTGGTTTCAGCTCATGCGTCTGTGCTGTCATCTTCCGAAACGCCCTTGCCGCCGGCATTGTTGTTGGGAGGCTGATAAAAAGCTCCACGCGGCGAGTTGCGCGTGTAACGGTCAAAGGTGCCGAACACGCCACGCAAAACGCTGATCTCCTGCGAGCTCAGCGCGCGTCTGGACAGAACGGCACGAAGATTTTCAGTCATGCGCTGCCTTTTGCCTTCGGGGCGGAAATAACCGCGGGCATCCAGCGCTTCTTCCACCTGTTCGTAAAGGCCATGCAGCTCTTCTTTTGTCGCCGGCCGCTGCTCGATCGGCTGGAAAAGCGTCGAAGACACGTCTTCCATGCCAGACTTCATCCACTCATAGGACATCAGCAGCACCGCTTGCGCGATGTTCAGCGATGCAAAGGCTGGATTGACCGGGAATGTGACGATCTCGTCGGCAAGCGCCACTTCTTCATTGGTCAGACCCCAGCGCTCACGACCAAACAAAATGCCGGTCTTTTCGCCGCCAACGAAATTACCGCGCAGCGTCGCAACGGCATCAACAGGTGCGCGCACCGGCTTGAAGCCGTAACGTTCACGGGCAGTGGTGGCATAAACAAAATTCAGGTCGGCAATCGCTTCTTCCAGCGTCGCAAACACCCGCGTGCCGTCGATCACATGATCTGCCTTGGAGGCCGCAGCACGGGCCTTCTCGCTTGGCCAGCCATCCCGCGGGTTGACCAGACGCAGTTCCGCCAGGCCAAAATTAGCCATGGCACGGGCAACCATGCCGATGTTTTCGCCCAGTTGCGGTTCAACGAGGATGATTGCCGGGCCTTCTGCCACAAGTTCCAGCTCGCTATTGGTACCAGCCATATTCTTCTTCCAGATTACACGGGCGCTTCACTGGCACAAAATGCAGCGCAAATCAAAGTGTGCAGCGGAAAAAGGCCAATTGAAGACCGGCACTATTCACCCTTGATGATGCCATCCATCTCGACAACCAGGGAATCCGTGCCGTCGTCGCCAACCCGGTGAATGTCATCGATGACAGGTTTGCCGTTTTCTTCGATGACATCAAAATGCACTTCGTTGACCATGTTCTTCATGTCGTTTTCGTCCATGCAGGACCACAGCTTGAAACTGACTTTGACGTCATTGACGCCGCCATCCTTTGGCTGAGCGGGTGCGATCGCCAGTTCCTGTATTGGACAGCCATCCTGTGAACTGGTCACCACGTCGTAGCCAAAGGGATCGCCCGGCTCGTTGTTTTCTGTGTCATAGGCCGGCTTCTTTGCCGCCTGATGGTAGGTTTCGACGAATTTCTTACTGAACAGGCTGTTCAGCATGTCCTCGTCAAAAATGTATTTCCACTCTTCCTGCTCACCGGACCAGTTCTTGACGGTGATATCCATCACCTGACGCACGGGCGCCGTCGCATCTGCGGCGAATGCGCAGCTTGAGGCTAGAAAAACGAGGGTGGCAGTGAAAAAAGTGCGCATAAAAATGTCCGGTCGCAAATCGACGATGAAGGAATGATTCGCCAGACTGTATTCCCATCCTGTCATTTGTCACCCACCCAACTTCATTTGGGCAGCCATGCAGAAAAACATGCTCCAAGCCTTTGCGGACGGCGCATGCGATGCTATAGCCGCACCGGATATTTTTCCGATACCGCGGACTTGTTCCGCCTCATTCATGGCGAGGAATTCATGGCAAAGATCAAGGTTGCAAATCCGGTTGTCGATCTCGACGGCGACGAAATGACCCGTATCATCTGGCAGCTCATCAAGGACAAGTTGATCCTGCCTTACCTCGATCTCGACATCGAATATTATGACCTTTCGGTCGAAAACCGTGACGCGACCAATGACCAGGTGACTGTTGATGCGGCTCACGCCATCAAGAAGCACGGCGTTGGCATCAAGTGCGCAACCATTACTCCAGATGAAGCCCGCGTTGAGGAATTTAGCCTCAAGCAGATGTGGAAGAGCCCGAACGGCACCATCCGCAACATTCTCGGCGGCGTTATCTTCCGCGAGCCAATCATCTGCAAAAACGTTCCACGTCTGGTTCCAGGCTGGACGAAGCCAATCGTTGTTGGCCGTCACGCATTCGGCGATCAGTACAAGGCAACTGACTTCAAATTTCCTGGCAAGGGCAAGCTGACGATCAAGTTCGTTGGTGAAGACGGCCAGGTTATCGAAAAAGACGTGTTCGACGCACCAGGCGCCGGCGTTGCTCTGGCCATGTACAACCTGGATGAGTCGATCCGCGAGTTCGCACGCGCATCCATGAACTACGGCCTGATGCGCAAGTGGCCAGTTTACCTGTCCACCAAGAACACCATCCTCAAGGCTTATGACGGTCGCTTCAAGGATATCTTCGAAGAAGTTTACCAGGCCGAGTTCAAGGCGAAGTTCGACGAAGTCGGCATCATCTACGAACACCGCCTGATCGACGACATGGTTGCTTCCGCTCTGAAGTGGTCCGGTGGCTACGTTTGGGCATGCAAGAACTACGACGGCGACGTACAGTCCGACACCGTTGCACAGGGCTTCGGTTCGCTCGGCCTGATGACCTCCGTTCTGCTGTCGCCAGATGGCCGCACGGTTGAAGCTGAAGCTGCACACGGTACGGTTACCCGCCACTACCGCCAGCACCAGAAGGGCCAGGAAACCTCCACGAACTCGATCGCTTCGATCTTCGCATGGACACGTGGTCTCGCACACCGTGCCAAGCTGGACGACAATGCCGATCTGGCAAAGTTCGCTGCCACGCTGGAAACCGTTTGCGTTGACACCGTTGAAGCCGGCTTCATGACTAAGGACCTGGCACTGCTGATCGGTCCTGATCAGCCATGGCTGTCAACCACTGCCTTCCTCGATAAGATCGACGAAAACCTTCAGAAGGCTATGGCTGCCTGAGACAGCCAAACCTGAAGAGAACTTCGAGAACCCGGCCTTCGCGCCGGGTTTTCTTTTGGCTACGAGAGCAATGTCTTGATTACATCACAGGTCAGGCGCAGAATTTGCCAAAATGGAGGAGACGTTATGAGTGACCTGACATTTTATACCAACCCCATGTCTCGCGGTCGCATTGCCCGCTGGATGCTCGAAGAGGTTGGCGTGCCCTACCGCACCGAAATCCTGGCCTTCAATACCGACATGAAATCACACGCCTACAAGGCGATAAACCCGATGGGCAAGGTGCCGGCCATCAAACATGGTGATACCATCGTCACCGAATGCGCGGCGATCTGCGCCTATCTTGCCGATGCTTTTCCCGGCGCAAATCTAGCCCCACCCACCAAACAGCGTGGCCTTTATTACCGCTGGCTGTTCTTCACGGCAGGTCCGCTGGAAATGGCAGGTTGCTTCAAGGCGCTCGGTGTTGAAGTGCCGCCAGACAAATACCGCATGGTTGGCTGCGGCGCTTATGCAGATGTCATGAACACACTGGAACTGGCTGTCAGCGAAAACCGCTTTGTGGCTGGCGATCAGTTTACAGCGGCCGACGTTTATGTCGCCTCCCATATCGGCTGGGGCATGCAGGTCGGCACGGTCGAAAAACGTCCACATTTTGTGGAATATCTCAGCCATATCAGCGAACGCCCGGCATTCAAGCGTGCCTTGCAACTGGATGAGGAAGCCTCGAAAGAATTGCAGCCCACCGGCTGACATGGCTTAGCGGACGGCGATCAGAAAATAAAAAAAGGCGGGTCAAACCCGCCTTTTCTATTGGATGTTCCAGTCTCAGCCAGCGAGTGCCGCCGCAACAGCCTCAATGGCTTCAGATGCCTTGGCACCATCAGGGCCACCGGCCTGCGCCATGTCAGGACGGCCACCGCCACCCTTGCCGCCGAGAGCGGCAGAAGCAACGCGCACCAGATCAACGGCGCTGAAGCGCGATGTCAGGTCTTCCGTCACAGACACCACAGCACTTGCCTTACCATCTTCGGAGACGGCAATCAGCAGCACAACGCCGGAACCAATGCCTGCCTTGGCATCATCAGCAAGGCCCTTGAGGTCCTTGGCTTCAATACCGGACAGCGACTTGGCCAGCAGCTTTACGCCGCCAATCTCCTGCACATCGCTTGCAGCGCCGTCAGCGGAACCGCCGCCCATGGCCAGCTTGCGACGGGCATCCGTCAGTTCCTTTTCAAGCTTCTTGCGCTCATCCAGCAGGCTTTCAACGCGCGACAACACTTCGCCCGGCTGAACCTTCAGCGAAGAAGCCAACGCCTTCACACGTTCGTCCTGCTCGGCGAGGTAGGCCAGAGCGCCCTGGCCGGTGACAGCTTCAACACGACGAACGCCAGCACCAACCGCGCTTTCGCCCAACACGCGCACCAGACCGATTTCACCGGTTGCTGACACATGCGTACCGCCGCAAAGTTCTACCGAGTACGGACGGTTGGCCTTGGCGCCGTGAATGCCAGTGCCCATCGACACCACGCGCACTTCGTCACCATACTTCTCACCGAACAGCGCCATGGCACCTTCGGCAATCGCATCGTCAACGCTCATCAGACGCGTGGTAACAGGCGCATTCTGCAGAATGATCTCGTTTGCCATCTGCTCAACGATCTTCAATTCCTCTGCCGTCATTGGCTTAGGATGAGATACGTCGAAGCGCAGACGCTCAGGCGCAACCAACGATCCCTTCTGGGCAACATGCGTGCCGAGGATTTCGCGCAGCGCCTCATGCAGCAGGTGGGTTGCCGAGTGGTTTGCACGCAGACGCGAGCGGCGGTCATGATCAACGGTCAACTGAACAGCGTCGCCGACCTTCAGACCGCCCTTTTCAACCGTACCGATGTGAACGAACAGACCTTCGCCCTTCTTCTGGGTATCGGACACGGCAAATGCGCCATTGTCAGACGAGATGATACCGGTATCGCCCATCTGGCCACCGGACTCGCCGTAGAACGGGGTCTGGTTGACGACAACCTGCACGGTTTCGCCTGCAGCAGCCGCATCAACAGCCTTGCCATCCTTGACGATGGCCTGAACTACGCCTTCTGCCGTTTCGGTGTCGTAACCGAGGAATTCGGATGCACCGAGCTTTTCCTTCAGTTCAAACCACACGGTTTCCGTTGCCTTGTCGCCGGAACCGGCCCAGTGCGAACGTGCTTCGGCCTTCTGGCGCTGCATGGCATCTGTAAAGCCGGAGATATCGACGCCGATTTCACGGGCACGCAAAGCGTCCTGCGTCAGGTCGAGCGGGAAGCCGTAGGTGTCGTAAAGCTTGAATGCTGTTTCGCCGTCCAGCATGTCGCCCTTGTGCAGTGTCGACGTTGCGTCGGACAGCAGCGAAAGGCCACGCTCCAGCGTCTTGCGGAAACGGGTTTCTTCCAGCTTTAGCGTCTCAGAAATCAGCGGTTCTGCACGTACCAGTTCCGGATAGGCACGGCCCATCTGCTGAACGAGCGTTGGCAGCAGCTTCCAGATCAATGGCTCTTTCGAACCCAGCAATTCCGCATGGCGCATGGCGCGACGCATGATACGGCGAAGCACGTAACCACGACCTTCATTGGACGGCAGAACACCGTCGGCAATCAGGAAGGCGGATGAACGCAGGTGGTCAGCAATAACGCGGTGGCTGGCGCGCTTTTCGCCTTCAGCAGCAACACCGGTTGCTTCAACCGAAGCGGAGATCAGTGCACGGAACAGGTCGGTGTCGTAGTTGTCGTGTTTGCCCTGCAGCAGCGCGGAAATACGCTCAAGACCCATGCCAGTATCGATAGATGGACGCGGCAGATTGATGCGCTCTTCCTTCGTCACCTGCTCATACTGCATGAAGACGAGGTTCCAGATTTCGATGAAACGGTCACCATCTTCATCGGCAGAGCCCGGAGGGCCACCCCAGATATGATCGCCATGGTCATAGAAAATTTCCGAACATGGACCGCAAGGACCGGTGTCACCCATGGCCCAGAAGTTGTCGCTGGTTGGGATACGGATAATGCGATCATCCGAGAAACCGGCAATCTTCTTCCACAGGTTAAAGGCTTCATCGTCAGTGTGGTAGACAGTTACCAGAAGACGGTTCTTGTCGATGCCGTATTCCTTGGTGATCAAGTTCCAAGCGTGCGTGATCGCCTCTTCCTTGAAGTAGTCACCGAAGGAGAAGTTACCCAGCATTTCAAAGAATGTGTGGTGACGGGCGGTGTAACCGACATTGTCCAGATCATTGTGCTTGCCGCCGGCGCGTACGCATTTCTGCGACGATGCCGCCGTGGAGTAAGGACGGCTTTCCAGACCGGTGAACACGTTCTTGAACTGAACCATGCCCGCATTGGTAAACATGAGGGTCGGGTCATTGCGCGGCACCAGAGGGCTGGAGGCTACGATTTCATGACCATTTTTCTTGAAGTAGTCGAGAAATGTCGACCGGATTTCATTTACGCCGCTCATGCCCACACACCGCTCATACTGAGTCCTTCATTGCCGTTTGCAATACGGCTAACCATCAAAACCACTGGCTTTTATCGTTCACGTCTGGCCCTGTCCAGCCATTCGGGCCGCAACCTTGGCACAAAAAAGGCCGCATGAACGGTGTCACGCGGCCTTTTGTTTCAATTCATACAGCGCCGTTTCAATTGAGAGACGGCGCCCCGTCCGATCAGGCGTCAGGACCGTCGCCGTCTTCAGAGCCTTCCGGACCGCCATTTTGCAGGAAGCGGTCTGCAATCAGACCGGCATTCTGGCGGAGTGACAGCTCAATTTCATTGGCAAGTGCCGGGTTTTCACGCAGGAAGGTTTTTGCGTTTTCACGCCCCTGCCCCAGTCGCTGGCTGTTATAGGAGAACCAGGCTCCCGACTTCTCAACGATGCCGGCCTTGACGCCCAGATCGACCAACTCACCGGTCTTGGAAACGCCTTCGCCATACATGATATCGAATTCTACCTGCTTGAACGGAGGTGCCATCTTGTTCTTGACGACCTTGACGCGTGTCTGGTTGCCAACAACTTCTTCACGTTCCTTGACGGCCCCGATACGGCGAATGTCGAGACGAACGGAGGCATAGAACTTCAGCGCGTTACCGCCGGTTGTCGTTTCCGGCGAACCGAACATCACACCGATCTTCATACGGATCTGGTTGATGAAGATAACCATGCAGTTAGAACGGGAGATCGATGCGGTCAGCTTGCGCAGCGCCTGGCTCATCAAACGAGCCTGAAGACCCGGCAGGCTGTCGCCCATTTCACCTTCAATTTCCGCACGCGGCGTCAGGGCCGCAACGGAGTCGATAACCAGAACATCCACCGCGCCGGAGCGAACCAGCGTATCGGTAATTTCAAGTGCCTGCTCACCAGTATCAGGCTGGGAGATCAGCAGGTTCTGCAGATCGACGCCAAGCTTGCGGGCATAGACCGGATCAAGCGCATGTTCCGCATCCACGAAGGCGCAAATGCCACCCTTTTTCTGGGCTTCTGCAATTGTCTGCAGCGCAAGCGTCGTCTTGCCCGAGCTTTCAGGACCGTAAATTTCAATGATACGACCTTTGGGAAGTCCACCAATCCCAAGGGCAATATCCAAACTAAGAGATCCCGTCGAAACCGTTTCAATTTCAACGACGTTTTCATTGGAGCCGAGCTTCATGATCGATCCCTTGCCGAACGAACGTTCGATCTGGGAGAGCGCTGCTTCCAGTGCCTTGCTTTTATCCACCGATTTATCCTCTACAAGACGCAAAGAATTTTGTGCCATCTGATCCACCTTTAGGTTATTGAAGCCCCACAGGCAATGAAGCGTTCCGTGAAGATTTTGTACCTTGTTTGTTCTCATTCGACAAGAGCAGATCATCATATTGAAAACAATAATGGATAAGTGGTTTGTTCTATTTTTGTTTTTCTTCGTGGAAGCCACGGCAAAAAAGATGAAAAACCACAGGTCAAACCGCAAAAGGGTCGAATCGCACCCCTGCATCAGACCGGTGGAATACGGGAACGGACGATGAAAAAAATACTCGTGCTCGGTGGTGCTCACATAGATCGCCGAGGTCTGATTACAGGTGAAACCTCACTGGCTGCCAGCAACCCCGGACGCTGGATGGAAGAGGCAGGCGGTGGTGGTTTTAATGCTGCCCGCAACCTCTCCCGCCTCGGTTATGACGTTCGCATCATCTCACCGCGCGGCGGCGATGCCACAGGCGAAGCAGTCGCGGCAGCGGCCATTGAAGCCGATGTCGAAGACACGCCTTTCGTGTTTCTGGATCGCAAAACACCCAGCTATACCGCAATCCTTGAGTGCGACGGCAATCTGATCATCGCGCTGGCCGACATGGACCTTTATGACCTGTTTTCGCCACGCCGCCTGCGCGTGCGGGCTGTCAGGGATGCCATTGAGGCAACCGACGCCATTCTGTGCGACGCCAATCTGCCGAAGGATACACTTGCGGCACTCGGCAAAGCGGCGAAGGAACAAGGCAAGCTTTTGGCTGCCATTGCTATTTCGCCAGCCAAGGTCGTCAAGTTGCAAGGCGCGCTTGAGAATATCGACATTCTCTTCATGAACGAGGCCGAAGCCCGCACCATTACCGGCCACAGCCCGGAAAAATCCGCCGACTGGCCAGCCCTGCTGCGTGCAGCCGGTGTGAGGGGTGGCGTGGTAACGCGCGGCTCCAATGAAGTGATTGCCTTTGTCGGCGAAAACACTGCATCGCTGCAGCCACCAGTCCTGAAAGAGGTGCGTGATGTCACAGGGGCTGGTGATGCCCTTGCATCCGGTTTTCTGGCAGGCCATCTTCAGGGCCAGAACATAGGCGAAAGCCTGCGTTGGGGCACGGCAGCGGCAGCCATTACCGTCCTTTCACCCTTCGCCACATCGCATGAAATGTCACAAGACAACATTGACCTGATGTTACGTCTTGTGCCCGAAGCACAAACCCTGTCATGAGACACTGATAACAGAAATTGGAAATACCCGATGACAAAGCCAATCTCCCCTCTCCTTCCGATCGTCTATTCCGAAGAAGTTGCTGCTGCCAAACAGCGCGGCGCACCAATCGTTGCCCTGGAATCGACCATCATCACCCATGGCATGCCTTACCCTGGCAACATCGAAATGGCGCAGGGCGTTGAAGAGCTGATCCGCCAGGAAGGTGCCGTACCGGCCACCATCGCTGTCATCGATGGCGTTTTGCATATCGGCCTTGAAAAGCACCAGCTGGAAACCTTGGCCCAGACCACAGGTGCCATGAAAGTCTCGCGCGCCGATATCGCCTTTGCGATTGCCGAGCGTCGCACCGGTGCAACCACCGTTGCCGCCACCATGATTGCCGCTGCACGCGCCGGCATCAAGGTCTTCGCAACCGGTGGCATTGGTGGCGTACACCGCGGCGCCGAAGAGAGCTTCGACATCTCTGCTGACCTGACTGAACTTGCCAAGACCGGCGTGATCGTCATTTGCGCTGGCGCCAAGGCCATTCTCGACATTCCAAAGACGTTGGAAGTTCTGGAAACCGGCGGCGTTCCTGTCGTGACCTATGAAGCCACTGAGTTCCCGGCCTTCTGGTCGCGTTCGTCTGGCCTGCAAAGCCCGCTGACACTGAACAGCCCGGCTGCCATTGCCAACTTCCAGACGACCCGCGAACAGCTTGGCATCGAAGGCGGCATGCTGATTGCCAACCCAGTTCCGGAAGAAGATGAAATTCCGCGCGAAGAGATGGAAATCTACATCAGCCGCGCCATTGCCAATGCAGAGCGTGAGGAAGTCACCGGCAAGGCCGTAACACCGTACCTGCTGGACAACATCTTCCGTCTGACCAGCGGCCGCAGCCTCAAGACCAACATTGCCCTGGTGCGCAACAATGCACGCCTGGCCGCTGAAATCGCGGTTGCCCTCAACGGCTGATTTGTTCGATATTTCAGGCATGAAAAAGCCCGGTTCCTTTCGGAGCCGGGCTTTTTATTGTCTTCAGAACAACATCAGTTCTGTGCGACCGGACGAACCAGCGGCGTGACACGGCGGATGGTAACACGGCGGTTCTGCTGTTCTGCAGAAAGGGTGCGTACCTTCAGGTAACGTTCGCCATAGCCCTGCGTTGCCAGGTTTTCCGGCGGAATGCCGTAAACGTCGGTCAGGATATTGGCGACCGATTCAGCGCGACGGTCCGACAGGATCAGGTTGCTTTCGTCGGAACCGACGGCATCCGTATGACCTTCAATGAGGAAGGTTTCGGCCGGGTTCTGGTCCAGCGTCTTGTTGATCGCGTCAGCCACCTTGCGAAGTGTGCGTGCCTGGTTCATCGGAATATCGGCACTGCCCGTCGCAAAGGTCACCGTATCGAGGTCGATACGACGCACTTTGTCACGAATACGCGCAGAGTACTTCACCTCGTCCAGCGAGTAGACACGTTCGACAGGTTCGACTGGCGGCTGCTCCAGGAACGCGTAATAGTCACGGTCCGGATCGCTGGTCGTGTCGATGATGTAGTCCTGAACCGGAATGCGCAGGCGCATCGGTGGCAGGTCGAGGCCCGGATCGCGATAAGCGTATTCGCGGTCAGGACGGTCCATCAGTTCCGGTGCGTAGAACAGCACATATTCACGGCCACGATTGTCGATTCGCGAACGCTGAATGATGTCGCCATAACGATTACGGATCGTCACAACCTGCGTACCGTCATTACGCTCCACAGTTTCGCGGATACGGCCACCTGGCAGACGCTCGTAATACGGCTCTTCACCTTCACGCACGAAGCGGCTGGTATCGTCGCCACGCACGATGATGCGGTCACCTAACTGCAGGATGATACGGGCGCCATCATCATTGTTGTTACGACGGCCACCATCGCGTGGCTGCCACTCACGCACGCCTTCCGGACGTTCAAAACGTGGTGGACGGGCAATGCGCTCACCCTGCTGGGCGGTTGCGGCTTCCATCTTGACCGGTGGCGGTGGTGCCTTGCCATCTGGCCGCATGGCCTGTGCTTCGGCGTCTGAGGTCGGAACCTTCACTTCACCGGCCTGCTCACGTTCCTTGCGACGTTCGTCACGAGACTTTCTGTCGCCAGAACGTTCCGCTTCCTTGTCGCTGTCCAGAACGGCAGCACCCTTGTCGACCGGCAGAATAACCGTTTCGTCGGTCTTGGACGGGTCCGCAGCAATGGCCTTGGCCTGGTCCAGCTGCTCTTTGGTCATGGAAGGAGCTTCTTCCTGCGGAGCGGCAACCTGATCTGGCACGGCTTCACCGGCTGGGGCCTGGCCACTTGCAGCACCGTCCTGTGGTGGTGGCGGTGCGTCAGGGGCTGGCGGCGCATCTGGTGCTGGTGCCGGGGTGGGTGCAGGTGCAGCAGCGTCTGGTGCAGGTGCCGCAGCATCTGGCGCAGGTGCCGGTGTTGGCACAGGTGCTGGCTCTTCAGCGGCGGGACGTGGAGCAGGTTTTTCACGGTTCGGGCGTGGGCGCTGCTTGGACTGGTCATCACCCGGCTGGCGGCCGGGCTGCGGGTCTGCCTGCTGTTCAGGCACTGGAGCCTTTTCAGGCGCTGGCGATTGCTGCGGTACTGGAGCTTCCTTCGGCTCAGGTGCCGGTGCTTCAGCGGCTGGCTCGCGTTTTGGTCGGCGCTTCGGCTCAGGTGCCTGCTCGGCGGCAGGAGGAGCAGCCTCAGGTGCGGGTGCTGGCTCAGCCGCAGGCGGCGCAGGTTCTGGTGCCGGTGGCGGAGGTGGTGCCTCAGCGGCGGGTGGTGGTGGCGGTGCTGGCTCCGGCGCAGGCTCGGCCGCAGGTGGTGCGGGTTCCGGTGCTGGGGGTGGCGCTGCGTTCTGCGCGGCAAGCGCTGCATCAAGCTCAGCCTGCGCGGCCCCTACGGCCGCCTGTGCGGCAGAAGTGTCACCGCCGCTAGCCTGGGCATCAGCCAGTGCCTGCTGCGCTGCCTGCAATTGCTGGCGCGCACCTTCAACGCTGACCTGTACGCGAATAACATCCCTGCTCTCAGCTTGGAAAGAAACGGTGGGCCTCAAGGTCATGGCTCCGGCTGGTTGAGCCGTCATGACAATGGACATAAGGGGAAGAACAACCCCGGCCCTCAACATGGTTTTATTCAACATCGTGTTTCCTCATGTGCCTGAATGCTTCGTTGTCATCTGCGTCATTCAGGGCTTTTTTGTGCCCGGTCAGCGCAACGCGCCAACCATGACATTGTTCCAATCATGGACGGAGAAGCCTGTACGCAGAATGAACGGACAACAACCATGCCGAAGCTGTTTGACAGATCGTGGAATTGAGGTTGCATTTTATTTGCAACGGTATGAGTATCCGGCCAGCGAGGTGCAATGACCCCACGCAACAGACATTGGCACGGATAAAAACAACAGCCTGCCAGTGAAAACCAAAAGAGAGGATCGCAATGCGTATTTCTACACGTCTTCTTGCCGCCGCTTCCATCGCGGCAGTATCTTTGTTTTCCGGCGCAGCCCTTGCGCAAGACAAGCTCGTTATCGGCACGGAAGGCGCTTACCCTCCCTTCAACAACCTTGAAGCGGACGGCACACTGACCGGTTTCGATATCGATATCGCCAAGGCGCTCTGCGAAGAGATGAAAACCGAATGCACCTTCGTAACCAACGACTGGGATGGCATTATTCCGGCTCTCCAGGCCAAGAAGTTCGATGCAATCGTCGCGTCCATGTCGATTACACCTGAGCGTCTGGAAAAGGTCGACTTCTCCAAGAAGTACTACAACACACCTCCGGCCATTGCCGTTCCGAAGGATTCGCCAATCAAGACGCTTGAAGACCTCAAGGGCAAGAGCCTCGGCGCGCAGGGTTCCACAACCCACGCCAACTACGCCGAAAAGCATCTGGCTGATTCTGACCTCAAGCTTTACCCAACCGCTGACGAATATAAGCTTGACATCACCAACGGCCGTATTGATGGCGTTATCGACGACATCGTCGTTCTGTCGGAATGGGTCAAGTCTGACGCTGGCGCTTGCTGCAAGATCCTGACACCACTGAAGGTCGATCCTGAAATCAATGGTAATGGTGCCGGTATTGCTGTGCGCAAGGGCGACGCTGCACTTGCTGACAAGCTGTCTGGCGCTATCGCCGCCATCCGTGCGAACGGCAAATACAAGGAAATCAACGACAAGTACTTCGATTTCGACGTTTACGGCGAATAATCAGTGCTGATCTGTTGAAAGTTGATGGCGGATGGATTGCCCTTCCGCCATTTTTGTTTGAAAAACATGGATAGATTCAAAAAAAAGCGGCAAAGACCGCAGGGGAAGTTGGCATGAGCGGATTGTTTTCCGCGGTAGGCTCTTTCTGGGCCTACATTACGCATCTATTTGATCCATTCTGCGGCCCTGTTGGTGTCTTCTCGTTTCTGGATCAGTCCAGCATCATTTCCTGTGGCCCGACAGGCTGGGGTGACGAAGTTGCCTTTGGCGTCAAGGTCACCATCACACTGGCACTGGCAACTTTGCCGGTCGGTTTGATCATCGGCTTCATGATCGCACTTGCAGCCCAGTCCAGCGAAAAGTCGCTGCGCATCGCTGCCGGTATCTACACCACGATCTTCCGCGGCCTGCCTGAGCTTTTGACGCTGTTCATCGTTTATTACGGCATACAGATGCTGCTGCAATCGGTGGCCGGTTCGCTTGGTTTCAGCGGACCTATAGAAATCAACGCCTTTGTAGCGGGCATGATTGCACTGGCCGTGGTGTTTTCGTCCTATTCCTCCGAGGTGCTGTTATCCGCTTTCAAGGCCATACCCAAAGGCCAGTATGAAGCGGGCGATTCCCTAGGTCTTCGACGCAGCCGCACCATGCTGCTGATCGTACTGCCGCAACTGGTCAGAATTGCCCTGCCCGGCATGACGAACCTGTGGATGATCCTGTTGAAGGACACCTCCTACGTATCGATCATCGGCCTGACCGACATCCTGCGCCAGACCGGCGTTGCGGCCCGCGTCAGCAAGGAAGCCTTCTTCTTCTACGGGCTTGCCTGCTTGCTCTTTCTGGTTCTCGCCATGCTGTCGTCGATTGGTCTTGGTTACATTGATCGCTGGTCACGCAAATCGGAGGCCAAACGATGAGCCATGCCGAACATCTGATTGCAGCCCGCCCTGCGCCGCCTGCCGAAAAAAAGCCGATGACACTGGCCCGCGCCAGCGGTTACGTCATCATCAGCATCTGGTGCCTTGTGGCTCTTGGCCTCGTCTACACCATCATCAACGGTTGGGACTGGGCCAAGGTTGAACGTTACGGACCGCGCTATCTCGACGGCCTGAGAACAACGATCATTCTCGTCACGGTCTCGATCATTCTCGGCGCTATCCTGTCGCTGCCGATTGCCTTTGCGCGCATGTCAAAAAACCCGTTCTTGGCGGCACCAGCCTATGCCTATGTCTATGTATTTCGGGGCACACCGCTGCTGGCGCAGCTGTTCCTGATCTATTACGGCCTTGGCACATTCCGCACAGAACTGGAAAGCATTGGCCTGTGGTGGTTCTTCCGGGAAGCCTGGTATTGCGGCCTGCTCTCCATGACGCTCAACACAGCGGCCTATCAGGCTGAAATCCTGCGCGGTGCCATTGCCAGCGTGCCGGTCGGTCAGCGCGAAGGCGCCTTTGCGCTTGGCCTGCCGAAATCGATCATCTTCCGCAAGATTACCATGCCGCAGGCACTCATTGTTGCCCTGCGCCCCTATGGCAATGAAATCATTCTGCTGATCAAGGGTTCGGCTGTTGTCTCCGTCGTGACCGTATTCGACCTGATGGGCCAGACACGTTACGCCTTTTCCCGCACCTTCGATTACCAGACCTATCTTTGGGCCGCGATTTTCTACCTGACAATCGTCGAGACACTGCGCCACGTCTGGGCATGGCTTGAAGCCCGCCTGACGCGCCACCTGAAGCGCTGACCCTGCTAGCAGCACTCCGCGCCGAGAGCTGCTAACACACTGAAAAATAATTTCTTTTTAGCCAGATAAATACAATTTCAAGATTCGGTTAACCATGTCATGCTCCCATGGTGATGTTGAACACAGGTTCAGCACCGCCAAAAAAACGGGAACAGGTATCATGAACACAGACATGGAAATGATGCTGAAAGGTTACGGCCTCACCACTGCCCAGATCTTCTACCGCATGCCCGATCACCCCGCTTTGCTCCAGACCTATGTCTGGCAGCATTACGATCTGGCACCGGACTTTCCGGAAATGAACGGCTTTCTGAAGTTCTGGCGGGAAAAGCTCGATGGTCCCCTGCATTCGGTAAAATATGTGCATCGGCAGCTGATTTCGGCCAGCGAATGGCGCGCACTGAAGGGCGAGTTCATTCTCCACTGAATAACGGCTTTTCGAGATAAACATTGCGCGTGCCCGGCGGGCAGCTTACAGCAAGGCTGAACACCAAAAATTCAGCCAAGGGTACTGCAATGACCGGAAAACAACAGAAGATCGACGAAGAGGCCCTTGCCGAAGCCTATAACCGCGCACTGGCCCATGAGAAGGCTGGCGAGATCGATGCTGCCGTAGCAGCCTACCAGGAAGTTCTGGGCCTTGATCCGGAAGATCATGGTGGTGCGGCTGTTCGCCTTGCTTCACTTGGTCGTGGTGAGACACCGCCAAAGGCTCCCGATGCCTATGTCGAAACACTGTTTGACCAGCACGCCGAAGCCTTTGAAGACATTCTGGTCGAGCAGTTGGGTTATGCGGTTCCGATGATCGTGCGCCAGCGCCTGCAGTCTCTCAACCTTGGCCCATTCAAGCGCCTGCTTGATCTCGGCTGTGGCACCGGCCTGACGGGTGCCGCCCTGCGGGACATGGTGGAAGACAGCACCGGTATCGACATTTCCGAGAACATGGTTGAAATCGCTCATGAAAAGGAAATCTACGAAACGCTTTACGTAGCGGAAGTCGAGGATTTCCTTGAGGACAATGACGATGACGCTTTCGACCTGATCACCGCCACCGATGTGCTGCCGTACCTTGGTGCGCTTGAGCCGCTGTTTTTCGGTGCGGCCGAAAACTTGGCTCCTGGCGGTATCTTTGTGTTCTCGTCTGAAACGCTGCCAGACGATGTTCTGGCCGGACGGACCTACATGGTTGGTCCGCACCAGCGTTTTGCCCATGCAGAAAGCTACGTGAAGGAACGTCTCGAGGCGACTGGTTTCGAAATTCTCGAAGTCACCGACATCAATGTGCGCTTGCAGGATGGCAACCCGACACCGGGCCATCTGGTGGTGGCAAAGCTCAAGGCTTAACCCTCAAAAAAGGCGCGGCGAAAATCGCGCCTTTTTCTTTGCCTATGTTTCGCGATTTGCGGTCCTGTCACGACATGTCGCATGGCATGATGTCCTGAAAAACGGCATGGTGTCTCAACGGTCGATATGCGGCCTTGAGGTGAACAGGCAATGCTCGACAAAAACGCATCCGCACAAGACATCATTCACCACCTTCAAACCATGACATCGCAGGATGCCATTGATGGCATGCGCCGCTTTTCCATTGTCACCGATACCGCGCTCGGCATCAGCAATCCCGACCTGCAAAAACTGGCCCGGCAGGTCGGCAACAACCACCAGCGGGCCTTGCAATTATGGAATAGTGACATTCGTGAAGCGCGGTTGATGGCGATCTATACCGCCGACCCAACCTTGTTGACACAGAACGAATGTCTGGCCTGGGCGGGCGATTTCAACTCCTGGGAAATTGTCGATGCCGCTGCCGATCTCTTCACGCAGACGTCATTCTGGAAAGACCTGATCGACACATTCAGCGCCGACGACAGGGAATTTGTCCGGCGCACCGCCTTTGCGATGATTGCCGGCGCAACGGTTCACCTAAAAAAAGAACCGGACGAAACCATGCTCGGATTTTTGCCGCTCATCAAGACATACGCAAATGACGACAGGAATTTCGTGTGCAAGGCAGTGAACTGGGCGCTGCGCAATATCGGCAAACGCAGCACCAATTGCCACACCCCCGCACTGGCATTGGCGCAGGTTTTGGCAGACAGCAAAAACAAAACGGAAAGATGGGTTGGCAAGGATGCCGTCAAACAATTGACGGGCGAAAAACTGCTCGCCCGTCTGAAGTAGTCTTATTCTTCACCCGACGACTTGGTGTTGTCGAGCAGCATGTAATCCAGCGGCAGTTCAGTCGTGTACTTGATCTGCTCCATGGCGAAGGCAGACGACACGTCGCGGATTTCGATCTTGGCAATCATGCGCTTGTAGAAAGCATCGTAAGCACCGATGTCAGGCACCACCACGCGCAGCAGGTAATCCACGTCACCGCTCATGCGGTAGAATTCGACAACCTCAGGGAATTCGGAAACCACTTCCGAGAAACGCTTCAGCCACTCAATGGAGTGGGATGCCGTGCGAATGGAGACAAAAACCGTAACCTTGGTGTTGACTTTGGCCGGGTCCAGAAGAGCGACACGACGGCGAATGACACCATCTTCTTCCATCTTCTGGATACGCCGCCAACAGGGCGTCGTGGAAAGGCCGACCTTCTTGGCAAGGTCAGCAACAGCCAGGGTTGAATCCTCCTGAAGTATGCGCAGGATTTTGCGGTCTAATCGATCCAATTCCATTCCTCCTGAATTATTTTCCTTTAGATACACGATCCAAAAGAAAAAAACAGAAAAATTTTTCACTTAATTAGCATTTCAACAGACTGTCGCAAAACTGGCAACAGGTCCTCTTCAAACCATGGATTTTTCCGTATCCAGGCTGTATTGCGCCAGCTTGGATGCGGCATTGGCAGCATACGAATGCCCTCATTCCTGAAAAATGTCGTGCGCCAGTCGCGTACCGTTTCCGTGACATTGCCATTGCGCGTTTTGCCCATGTGCCAGGCCTGCGCATAACCGCCAATCGCCAGAACCAGCTCTATCTGTGGCATGGCATCCATCACCCGCTGACGCCAGAACGGTGCACATTCCTTGCGCGGTGGCAGGTCGCTACCCTTGGCATCGTAACCGGGAAAACAGAACCCCATAGGCACGATGGTGAACAGGTCACGATTGTAAAACTGGTCGCGGTCGACAGACAGCCAGTTGCGCAGCCGATCACCCGACGCGTCATTGAATGGCAGTCCGCTTTCATGAACCCGAAGCCCCGGCGCCTGACCGGCAATCAGGATACGCGCCTTGGAGGAAATCACCGCCACCGGACGCGGCTCATGCGGCAAGCGATAGGCCTCACCGCGCGCCGGCGTGTCGCGACAGATACGACAGGCGCCAATCTCGGCCCTTAAGATATCCAGATCCTTGTCCCTGATGTCAGGCACTCACACTCACTCCCAGCCAAGCAGATGGCGAACCGCCGCAAGGAAACCGGACAATGGTACGTCCATTTCCGCCGTCTTGCGCAACTTGCGCCAATTGGCCGGCGCTTCGAACGCCCCTGCCCACAGGCCAAGCCCACTGGCCTTTGCTTCGCTTTCCTCGTCCGAAAACAGAAAATGTTCTGTCCGCACGGCCAGTCCCCGGCGCACCATTTCAGCCGCCACATCCTGACCATCCAGGAAACACCGGACGAGCAAACGCTGATATCGATCCATGTCATTGCCACGGCATTCCAGTCCGACAGAAACCAGGCTGGCCAGCGCCTGTTTGGCGGCCTGCCCGCAGGGCCAGTCAGAACCATTGCGCTGGCATTGCTGGTCAAGTTCAGGCGCATCGATACCCAGCAGACGGAAACGTTTTCCGTTCAGCGCCAGCGTATCACCGTCAATGACATAATAGGCTCCAGCATGCCGCTGCATGTTGTCGCTGTCCAGCTTGGCAGCAATCAGAATTCCCAGCAGAAAAATGGCAATCAGCACAATTCCGTCGCGCAAAAAAGCCAACCGCCTGCCCTTGTTTTGTCTCATATGCCAACAAATCCTTTTCACAAATGGCAAACAAATAGTTTCACAGCAGCATCTTCTTAAGATTTCGCGGTTAGTGTTTCAGCCATTCGTGTCATTCCTGTTGTATCAATGAGTAAAAGCGTCAGCACATCAACAGACAAGAACATTGTCGACCGCTCCAAAACGCACCGTAACAAGGCGGTGGCGAAGGCAGTGAAGTTGACACGCGAACGCTTGCAATATGGTCAGGGCGGAAATCACACCTTTGACCGTGACATGCTGGAAATGCATATAAGCACAGCACTGCACGGCGCAACGATCATGCCGCTTTTCATTGTGTTGGTCACAGGTTTGGGTGTGTATTTAACACGCGAAGCCAATCTTGTGGCTTGGGCCATCTGTGCGCTTGGCATTCACGCTGTGTCGCTGATTGCTGCCAAACGGGCCAACAAGCAGGAACTGACGGCCATTTCCACCACCCGGTGGCACAATATCTTCCTGGCAATCCAGATTATTACCGGCTGCGTCTGGGCCTACATCGCCGCCTATGAAGCACCGCCTGCGGTACAACCCGCCTATTTCCTGTTCTTCAAGGGCGCGACCCTGCTGATTGCGCTGGCAATCATCTCCATGTCGAATGCCATGCTGCCGCGTGCGGCAATGATGACATTCCTGCCGGTTTTGACAGCACTGATTATCGTGGCGGCCACATCGCGTTCTGTTACTGGCATCAGCGTTGCTGCGATGTTCATCGTTGCCATGCTGTTTTTCCATTACCTCACTGACCGGCTTGCCAAGTCCAACATCAAGCTTTTGTCCTTCCAATCGGAAAAGGACGATCTGATTGCCGAGCTTGAAGTGGCAAAGTCCATGTCAGACGAGGCCCGCCGCCGCGCTGAAGAGGCAAACCTTGCCAAGTCGCGCTTCCTGGCCTCCATGTCGCATGAGCTGCGTACCCCACTCAACGCCATTCTCGGTTTCTCCGAAGTGATGGCAACGGAGGTTCTGGGGCCACTCAACAACCCGCTCTACAAGGAATATTCGGGCGACATTCATCGGTCCGGCAAACATCTGCTCGACCTGATCAATGAAATCCTCGACCTGTCGCGCATCGAAGCCGGTCGTTACGACCTGCATGAAGAAACCATGTCGCTGCTGGATCTGGCAGAAGATTGCATCGGCATGATCCAGCTTCGTGCCCGCGCCAAGAACATTTCCATTGCCCAGCAGTTCGAAAGCAGCCTGCCGCTGGTCTGGGCCGATGAAAAGGCTATCCGTCAGGTGGTTCTGAACCTGATGTCCAACGCCGTGAAGTTTACCCCGCAGGGCGGTGAAATCATGATGAAGGTCGGCTGGACCGCCGGTGGCGGCCAATACATTTCCATCAAGGACAATGGCCCCGGTATTCCCGAGGAAGAAATCCCGGTCGTGCTGTCAGCATTCGGTCAGGGATCGATTGCCATTAAAAGTGCCGAACAGGGCACCGGTCTTGGTCTGCCGATCGTACAGGCCATTCTGGCCAAACATGATGGCCAATTCATTCTGAAATCGAAACTGCGTGAGGGAACGGAAGTCATCGCCATTCTTCCGGCCAAACGCGTGCTGCAGAGCCTGCCTGCCGTTGAAGACACGCAGGCAGTCCAGCCGCGCAAACGCTCATTCGCCTAAGATCGTCAGCCCGGAAACAGGTTGACGACCAGTGCGTAAACGACAAATCCGGCATTGATCAGGATAAGGCAGAAGACCGCAAGTGAACCGAGGTCCTTTGCGTGGCGACCGACCGATGAAATCTCCGGCGAAATACGGTCAACCAGTTCTTCGATCGCGGTATTGATGGCCTCAAAAGCCACCATCAGCAACATCAGTATGACAAAAATCAGATAGTGCACGAAGGGTGCACCAATCACTGCAAACAGCACCAGACCTGCAAACAGCAGAATAACCTCGTGGCGGAATGCAGCTTCCTGCCACAGGCGTTGAAGCCCCTGAACGGAGTAGCGCAGGGCAGCAAACAAATGCCTGATACCCTTTTCCTTCACGAAAGCTGCCGGCTTGTCGGTTGATTGTGGTTTTGTCATTCAGCGGTCTTCACTTCAGCTGCGGTTGGAAACGCCAGCGGCATCAAATGTTGCCATGCCGGAATGGCAGGCGGCAGCGGCCTTGACGATGCCGGCAGCAAGTGCAGCGCCGGTACCCTCACCCAGCCGCATGCCAAGTGCCAGAAGCGGTGTTTTGCCCAGCTTTTCAACGGCAGCAAGATGGCCCGGTTCACCCGACACATGGCCAATCAGGCAGTGGTCGAGTGCGGACGGGTTCATGGCCTTGAGAAGGGCCGCAGACGCTGTCGCGACATAACCATCGATCAGCACGGGGATCTTTTCCATGCGTGCCGCCAGAATGGCACCAGCCATCGCCGCAATTTCACGACCGCCAAGACGGCGCATGATTTCAAGCGGGTCAGACAGATGGTCCTTGTGGAATTCGACGGCGGCTTTGACGGCAGCAATCTTGCGCGCCATGACGTCACCTTCGGACCCGGTGCCGGGACCGGTCCAGTCTTCAGCCGTGCCACCGTAAAGTGCCAGGTTGATAGCTGCCGCAATCGTGGTGTTGCCAATGCCCATTTCACCAATGCACAGCAAGTCGGTGCCACCGGCAATCGCTTCCATGCCAAAAGCCATGGTGGCGGCGCAGTCACGCTCGGAAAGAGCCGCTTCACAGGTAATGTCACCGGTAGGATAATCCAGTGCCAGATCGAAGATCTTCAAGCCAAGGTCATTGCTGACGCAGATCTGGTTGATCGCCGCACCACCGGCTGCAAAATTCTCGACCATCTGCTGGGTCACGGAAGAAGGATAAGGGGTGACACCATGTTTGGTAACGCCGTGGTTGCCGGCAAAGATCGCCACCAGCGGACGGGTGACGGACGGTGCCCGTCCCGTCCATGCGGCAAGCCACATGGCAATTTCTTCCAGCCGACCGAGAGAACCGGCCGGTTTGGTCAGCTTGGCGTTACGCTCCTTGGCGTCAACCAGCGCATGGGTCGAGGGACCGGGCAGATCGCGCAGCAGCGTACGAAAATCGTCGAAAGGCAGGCCGCTCATGCTCATGATATCAATCTTCCTCGTTCATTCCGGAAACTTGTAATTTTCCGGCAAATCAGTCTTTGTTGCCCCTCTCATAGTCGGGGAATGTTTCAGGAACAACCGGAAATCGCCCCTTTTGAATTCCGTCAAGACAGGAACTGCATCATGGACATCAACGCGTTCATAACCGATCTGGCAAGAGCCGTTGGTTTTCTTGGACGCTTTCCGGTGCCGCAGCACTTCTTTGACGGTTATGACGGCAAGATGGTCCGCCTGTCTCGCACCTTTGCCTTTGCAGGTCTGCTGATTGCCCTGCCCGCCGCTCTGGTGTTGTTGATCTTGCTGTCACTGGACGCCAAACCGCTTCTCGCCAGCATGATAACACTGGCAGTTATGGTTTTTTCAACAGGCGCACTGCATGAGGATGGTTTTGCCGATACGGCCGATGGTCTCGGCAGCGGCCGCACCGGCGACCGTATCATCGAGATCATGAAAGACAGCCGCCTTGGCACCTACGGTTCCGTTGCGCTGTTCTTTTCCTTTGGCCTGCGGGCAGCCGCACTGATGACACTTGGTGAAACGCTAACACCCGTCGGTGCCGCTGCGGTCTTTCTGGGCGCGGCAGCGCTCAGCCGCGGCCTGATGGTGTGGCATTGGACGGCAACACCCTCTGCGCGGCAGCAAGGGCTCGCATCATCGGTCGGTCAGCCGGACAGCACTGCCCGCAACATCGCTGTGATATCGGGAGTGGTGATTGCGTCGGTTCTGGCACTGCCATTCGTCTCCATCTTTGCACTTACGTTGGCATTTGCTGCCGTGGCCGTTGCCATCACTGTTTTTAATGGTTTCGTGGTGAAAAAGATCAACGGCCATACCGGTGACACCATTGGCGCGACACAACAAATCTCGGTGATTGTCTGGCTATGCACCCTTGCCCTGACGAACTGAAACACAAATATTGTGAGTGAGCATTTATGGAATATGTGAAAGGCCGATTTGCATGAGCCGTTTGGTGGTTGTTCTCGTCGTACTGGGCATCGGTCTTGCACTGCTTATTCTCAACAATGACACCGGCCAAACCTTCGGAATTGAAAACGACCAGTTCGGCCGCCTGCTCTATTTGCTGCCAATAGCGGGCCTTCTGTCGGTCGGCGTTCTCAATGCCAGCCGCGGCA
Source organism: Rhizobium sp. BIGb0125 (assembly GCF_024810055.1). Lineage (NCBI taxonomy): Bacteria > Pseudomonadati > Pseudomonadota > Alphaproteobacteria > Hyphomicrobiales > Rhizobiaceae > Rhizobium > Rhizobium sp. BIGb0125. Next base: position 33,753 of record NZ_JANUDV010000003.1, on the reverse strand, counting down.
ACCTGCCGCTGGTGCTGCGCCAGATCGCCATCTGGCTGGCCATCATTCTCGCACTGGTGTCCGGTTATCTTTACCGCGATGATTTCCGCCGGTTTGGCGAACGCCTGCTGGCGGGCCTGATGCCGGGCCGCGCCGTTGTGGTAACCACCAGCGAAGGCGGACAGGAAATCATTCTGCACAAATCGATGAATGGCCATTTTGAAGCCAATACGCAGGTCAACGGCATCGCGGTACATATGCTGGTGGACACCGGCGCAAGCTCGGTCGTGCTGTCAGCCAGTGATGCCCGCAAGATTGGCCTGCACCCGGAAAATCTGAATTATACCGTCACCGTCATGACGGCGAATGGGCGCACCACTGCCGCCCATGCCATGCTTTCTGAACTGTCGATCGGTCCGATTTCCCGCTCCAACATTCCGGCCCTTGTGGCAGGCGATGGTCAACTTGACCAAAGCCTGCTGGGCATGAGCTTCCTGTCTACCCTCGGCTCCCTGCAAATGCAGACCGATGAGCTGCGGCTTAGAGACTGGTAAACCGCAGAACCGGGCTGTCAGTTACGCAGCTTGTAGCCGGTGTGGAAAATCCAGCCGACAACCGCAAGGCAGGCCGACAGGAACAGCGTGATCATCACAAGGCTGATGACAGGGTTCACATCGGCAATCTCATAAAAACTCCAGCGGAAGCCGCTGATGAGATAAAGCACCGGGTTGAAGTGGCTGACAGTCTGCCAGAATGGCGGCAACATATCGATGGAATAGAAGCTGCCACCGAGGAATGTCAGCGGTGGCACCACCAGCATCGGAATAAGGTTCAGCTGTTCGAAGTTGGTGGCCCAGATGCCAATGATAAAACCGAACAGGCTGAAACTGACCGCCGTCAGCACAAAGAACAGCACCATCATGCCGGGATGGGCAATCGATATATCCACGAAGAATGATGCGGTGATCAGGATGATCGTCCCGATCATCAACCCCTTGGTGGCCGCCGCTCCGACATAACCGAGCAGGATCTCCACCATCGACACCGGAGCCGAGAGGATCTCATAGACGGTGCCGGTGAATTTCGGGAAATAGATACCAAAGGAACCGTTGCCAATACACTGGGTCAACAGCGTCAGCATGATCAGGCCTGGCGTGATGAAGGCACCGTAGGAAACGCCACCAACCTCTTGAATCCGCGAACCGATCGCCGTTCCGAAAACAATGAAATAAAGCGATGTCGAGATGACGGGAGACACGACACTTTGCAGAAGCGTGCGGCGCGTCCGCGCCATTTCAAACAGATAGATGGATTTGACCGCTTCAAAATTCATTTCGCGTCCTCCAAAAGTGCCACGAATATATCTTCCAGAGAGCTTTGCCGTGTTGAGATATCGCGAAACTGGATGTTTTCGGCCGACAGCATCGACAGCAGACCGGCAATACGCCCCTGCTCGCCATTGCCGTCATATTCATAGGTCAGGCAGGAGCCATCGGCAGACAGCAGCAGGTTGAACGAACCAAGACTGTCGGGAATGACTGTTATCGGCGTCGTCAGTTCAAGCGACAGCTGCTTGCGGCCAAGCTTGCGCATCAGGGCCGTCTTTTCTTCCACCAGCAACAACTCACCGCCATTGATGACGCCAACCCGGTCGGCAATTTCTTCGGCCTCTTCAATATAGTGGGTGGTCAAAATGATGGTGACGCCATTGGCACGGAGTTTTTCGACCACCCGCCACATGTCACGGCGCAGCGCCACGTCGACACCCGCCGTTGGTTCATCCAGGAACAGCACCTTCGGTTCATGCGCCAACGCCTTGGCAATCAGAACGCGACGCTTCATGCCGCCGGATAGTTCACGCAGCATGTTGTTGCGTTTTTCCCAGAGCGACAGCGATTTCAGAATGCTTTCGATCAGCTCCGGATTGCTTTTCTTGCCGTGCAAACCCCGTGAGAAGCTGACCGTGTTCCACACCGTTTCAAACTGGTCGGTTGTCAGTTCCTGTGGCACGAGGCCAATCAGTTCGCGGGTCTTGCGAAACTCGCGCACCACGTCATGGCCCGCCACCAGAACCTGGCCATCGCCGGGGTTCACAAGGCCGCAAATAATGGAAATCAGCGTCGTTTTGCCGGCACCATTCGGCCCAAGCAGCGCCAGGATTTCACCTTCAATGATGTCGAGATTGACGCCCTTCAGCGCCTGAAACCCATTGGCATAGGTTTTCGTCAGGTTCCGGATCGAAACAATGGCATTCATGATGATTCTTTCGCAGGATAGATTGTCGATTGCCATATAGGGCTTCGTATCGCGCAAAACCACCCTGACACGAAATCATCGCATAGCGATCATCTCAACCATACACGCTGTAGAAAAACTGCGCCGCGACAACGACCAGAAACACGCCGAACGCGCGCTCCAGCTGCTTTTTGCTCAGCGCGTGTGCCAGCCGCGCACCATAGGGTGCAACAATCAGCGTGATCGGGATCAGCAATGCGACCGCGATCCAGTTGATGTAACCGGTCGATAGCGGTGGCAAACCGGCAGCACCCCACCCCGCCCAGATGTAACCGGCAAGACCCGGCAGCGAAATCAGCACACCGACACCGGAAGACGTGGCAACCGCCTGATGGATGGAGCGACCATAGAGCGTCATGAAGGTATTGTTGAGCACACCGCCACCAACACCCATTAGGCCTGAGAGAATGCCGATTGATGTGCCAACCAGAAACTTGGCCGGGTTTGGCGGCAGATCATTGCCCAGATGCCAGCTTGAGCGGTTGGCAATCATGCGGAAGGCCAGCACCAGCGCAATACAGGCAAAGATCAGCCGCAGCGCAACACTGGACGCATAGGCAGCAATGGCCGAGGCAATCAGCGTGCCGAGCGGCACCGCGATAATCCAGCCTTTCAGCAGCGCGGTATCAACGGCACCTTTCTGCTTATGCGTCATGAACGAGCGAATGGATGTCGGAACGATGATGGCCAGCGACGTTCCAAGTGACAGATGCATGCGCACCGCCTCCGGCACATCCAGCAGGCCAAACACATGGTAAAACACCGGCACCAGAACCGCACCGCCGCCAATGCCGAACAAACCGGCCAGCAAACCGGCAACAACTCCTGCCGTGGCGAGGGCTGCGGCAAACATGGCAATCTCGGTGACAGGCGGCACGGTACTCTCCTGATATCTGGAATTTTGAAAAACTTGTTTTCAAGGAAACGGGGCAAGGACTGTCATCAATATGTGATGCTCTTACCGTATAGAACATCCGTCGCAAGCACACTGATCAGGCTTGCGGTACGACTGCGAAGTTTCAGTACGAAAATATATTCGGTGGCGAATGTGTTTTGAATGTCGTCACGGATTATTGGTTTTATCATTTCAGCGGCAGCGACACCCCGCGTCACTGCCTCATCATGATGCCGGCCTCAGCGCCGGCATTTTTTTATAACCTCGAAAGCATGTCATTATCGCAAGATCGCAGCAAACTTCTGTACCGCATTACGTTAGTCGCAGTGGCGATAACCGGATTTGCGGGTGCGCAGATCAAAGTGGAAATGGTTCCAGTGGTCCTTGTCACTGCCAGGCCCAAGCACCGTCGAGAAATATTTGCAGCTGTCGCTGCGTACCGCTTTCAACAGACCCTTTTCGCGGAAGGCAAAGAAGCCCTTTTTGCGAACATCGATTTCCTTGCCGTTCTTCAACGTGATTGTGCCGATATCGATGGCATTGCCCTTGGCATGTTCAGACCACGGATTGCTGGCACGCGAATTCATCTTGCGGCAGGAATAACCGCCCATCGGCGTAATGCGCCCGACACCGGACATGTAGCGGAAACGCGACGACGGCACGAGTTCGAACTTTACCCATTTGGCAAAGGCAAGCGTCACCTGGCAGTTGAGCTTGACCGCAGGTTTGATCGCCACACCGCTGGCGAGACCATTGAGCTCCAGCGGGTAATCGATACCGCAGGTCGGGCCGTCGGCAATACGAGCAACGTCACGGAAGGACACACCCAGACGACGAAGCTCCGACCGGCAGGCCACTTCCGACTGCGGCATCATACCAGGAGGCGCGGAAGAACGGTTTGACTGCGCCGGGTTCTGCGGCATCAACATCGCCACGTCCTGTACCGGCTGACCAGATGATTGCGGGCGTGGAGACGCCGCTGCCCGCGATGGCATGCCCCAGCCGGCAGGCAAAACGTTACCACTCGTCTGTACCGGATTGTCAGTGCCAATGCCGTCCACAACTGGCTGGTTGGTTATGCCTTCGGCCAGCTGATTGTCGCCAATCTGGTTTTGCTGTTCTTCGGCAAGACCTGTAACCGGCTCTACGCCGAGCATCGCATCCATGTTGACGCCATCCTGCGACGTGCGCAGCACGCCAAGCGATCCATTGGCGGGATTTCCATTCGACGCCGAGGAGACACCCATGGCCTCTTCGCTGTCTATGCGCGGCAAAGGCTGCTGCGTTGGCGCCGACAACATCTGCGGCTCACGATACGTGCCGTCATTCATGTGCATGGCCGAACCGGCAGAGGCGACACCATTGGCGGGATAAGCCTGCCGCGCAGGTTCACGGGATGGCTGAATCGCACCCACACGCGTGGTGCCGTCAATCGACGCAGGCGGCACCAGACCCTCTGCCGAGCAGGCCGTCAATACCGTCGAGATCATGAGCAACGCCACTGGGCGGCGCGGAAGGGAAATAAACGCCATACGATAACCACTTCTGCGGCCGCACAATGCGGCAATCGCTAAAATATTAACGAAACGAGGTAAACGAAACCTTTCGACCCCGACCGTAAATCCACCCGGCATAATTTAGGACAAACAAAAAAGGCGGCAAAAGCCGCCTTTTTCCTGTGTCGAAACCAGTGTCAGGCGGCGCGCGACGTTGCGCCATAACGCTCCTGCTCCAGCACGAAACCTGATAGCAGAGAGCGCAATTCACGGCTTTCATTGGCCAGCGTCTGGCTTGCAGCCGTGGTTTCCTCCACCATTGCCGCATTCTGCTGGGTCATCTGGTCCATGTGGTTGACGGAGGTGTTGATCTCATGCAGGCCAGTTGCCTGTTCGCGGGCAGCAGTGGCAATGGTATTGACATGTTCATCCACCCGGTTGACCAGCTTGACGATCTCTACCAACGCCTCACCGGTGGAACGCACCAGCGACACGCCGTTTTCAACTTCATTGGCAGAGCTGTTGATCAGCGTCTTGATTTCTTTGGCAGCATTTGCGGAACGCTGCGCAAGTTCACGCACTTCCTGGGCCACCACGGCAAAACCACGACCGGCCTCACCGGCACGTGCGGCTTCGACACCGGCATTCAGCGCCAGCAGATTGGTCTGGAAAGCAATCTCGTCGATAACGCTGATGATCTGGTTGATCTGGCGCGACGAGTCCTCGATGCGGCCCATGGCATCAACGGCATTGCGAACGATATCACCTGAGCGACCAGCGCTCAGCTTGGTCTCACCCACCATGGTGCGCGCTTCATTGGCACGGTCCGATGCAGTGCGAACGGTGGCGGTGATTTCATCCAGCGCCGCAGCGGTTTCTTCCAGTGCGGCCGCCTGCTGTTCGGTACGACGCGACAGGTTGCCCGTTGCCTCATTGATGTCGCTAGCACTGTCACTGACCACGTGGCTGGTGCGCGAAATCGAAGAAATGACCTGATGCAGTGCACTGGACGCCTTGTTGAAATCAGCGCGTAGCTTCGCATATTCGACACCGATATCGCCGACATGCACAGTCAGATCACCATTGGAAAGACGCTCCAGCGCAGAACCGAGGGCGTCCATGGCATAGGCCTGCTTCTCCGACACCGAGCGCAGCGCCAACTCATTACCGTGCCGGGCCTCTTCTATCTGCTTTTGCTGGGCAACTTCGCGCTGCTGCAAGGCGCTGCGTTCATTGACGGAATCGCGCAGCACCAGCAAGGTCTTGGCCATGGAGCCAATTTCATTGGTGCGATCCAGGAACGGTACATCAACAGCGCCATTGCCGTCAGCAATGCTTGTCATTACGTCACGAACGCGGGCGATTGGCGCGGTGACGCTGCGGACGATAAAATAGGCGCCAGCAATGATGGCGGCCGAGCCGATGACGCAGATGGCAATATAAAGCTGGGCTTCCTTCCAGAAGATCGCAGCAAGGTCATCAACGTAAACGCCGGTGCCGATAACCCAGCCCCATGGCGTAAAGCCGGCCACATGTGAGAACTTCTCGACCGGATCAGGCGAACCCGGCTTTGGCCAGTAATAGTCGACAAAGCCCTGCCCGCTGGCCTGAACGGTTTTAACGAATTCCACGAATAGGAACTTGCCATTCGGGTCCTTGTCACCGGTCAGGTTCTTGCCATTCATTTCAGGCTTGATAGGGTGCATGACCATGGTCGGCACCATGTCATTGATCCAGAAGTAACCACTGCCCTTGCCGTAGCGCATGGTGGCAATCGTTGCCTTGGCCTGCTCCTGAGCGGCTTCACGGGTCAAAGCGCCGCTCTGCTCCATTTTGTAGTATTGCTCAAGAATAGCGATAGCGGTGTGGTTCAGGGATTCAAGTCCTGCCTTCCGCTCCCGCTCCATTCCGCGGTAACTTTCAAACAGGCTAAATGTTAAAGCAGCCGCCAGCAGCGTAAGAAACAAAGCGACAAGCATATAAAAGCGCATGGATATCGTTGTGTTTTTCATATGTCGGACCACTTGAATATATTTCGATAGATAAAGTGATCATCCGGAAACATTTATTATGAATAAATTTAAATTAGACATAAGTAATACGCCGCAGCCAAACAAACACAAAAATAAACACTGCAGAATGCAAGCAACTGTAAATATTGATACCGCAACGCACAAAAATACAAATTATGACAGGTAATTTTTACCTGCGTCAAAACCGGGTAATTGGTACTTTAAGCGACCAGTAATCGACGTTTGCTGGCCTATTTCTGTGCCAGACCGGCACAAAAGCCCGGCCTGCCCTGTCATATAAAGACCTCGTTAATGATCCGCGCTTACGATGATAGGACCTAACGATTGCAAGCAGACACGAGTAATAAAATGGCAAAGCCAAGCTTCCGCTTTACCCATTACGACCTGAAAGAACTCCGCGCAGGTTCGACAATTGAAGTGAGCCTTAACGGCGTCAACAATGTCCGGCTGATGACCGCTGTGAACTATCAGCGGTTTACTGAACTGCTTGATTTCAAGTATCTCGGCGGTGTCGCCAAGAAATCACCTGTTCGCATTGCTATTCCCGAAAGCGCGCACTGGCACCTGATCGTTGATATGGAAGGCCATGCCGCTCTGGCAGAATCCTCGGTCAAAATGCTGCCTGCCATACCCCAGCAGGTACAGCGCAAGGCATCCTGATGATCTGCCTGCGGCTAAGTGATCTGCCCAGCACAAAAAGCTGCCGGAAGAGCCGCTCTTCATAAATTTAGCCTGTCCAGACATGTCGCGTCGAACGCACCATTGTTGGTTAATCACGCTGCTCACTCCGGTGGCGCTGGGTGGGACGTAGGGTAAAGCGCATCTTGGAGGCCGGTTTACCCGACGTCCCACCTCACTCACCACTCGCCAGATGTCCATGGGCAGCAAGCTTCACGAGATGACAACCATCACCATCACAAGGCATTGCGGCGCGTACAAAAGCCTCTATTCTGCAACGTGAAACGCTACGACATCGGGAGGTCGGCATGAAATTTATTCTGGCAGCCGCATATATCGGTTTGATCGTCACACCTGCCTACGCGGACCAAAATTGTGGCGACCTGACGGATCAGACGGCGATGAATGTGTGCGCACAGAAAGCCTTCGAAAAGTCAGATGGAGAGCTCAACAAACTCTACAAGCAGATACAAACGAGGCTGAAAGATGATGCGGACACGACAAAGCTGCTCGTGACAGCACAGCGTGCCTGGATTGCTTTTCGAGATGGCGAATGCAGCTTTTCAAGCTCCATGGTCGCACAGGGAACTGTCTATCCATTCGTTCAGAATTCATGTCTGGACGGACTGACGCAAAATCGGATCAAAGACCTCAACGGCTATCTGTCATGCGAAGAAGGCGACATGAGTTGCCCAGTCCCGGCCAAATAAGTAAACCCGCGCGATTGCACTATTCAAACGACATGCGTCGTGAGTGACATTATCGGTAAAGGCCCGGTTTGAGCATTATTCAGGCTTCTGACTTTTGCGCCTGCTCCAGAACTGCACCCGCTTCGAAAGCTCTCGTTCAAAGCCGCGTTCATTCGGCTGATAAAACTCAAGATTTTGATCGCTCAGTTCTGCCGGAAAGAATGACTGGCCGCTAAAAGCATCCGGGTAGTCATGGTCGTATTTATACCCCTCATGATACCCTAGCTCCTTCATCAGCTTTGTCGGGGCATTGAGGATGTTTTTGGGCGGAGGCACAGACCCGGTCTGCCGGGCAAGTGCCGTTGCCGCATCAAAGGCACGGTACGCGGCATTGGATTTGGGAGCCGTGGCGACATAAACGATAGCTTGTGCCATGAAAAGCCGTGCTTCGGGCCAGCCGATACGCTCAAAGGCTTCCCATGCGGTAATCACCTGCTGCAACGCTTGCGGATCCGCCAGACCGACATCTTCAGACGCCGCACAGGCCAGCCGCCGGAACAGCACATTCGGGTCTTCACCACCCTCGATCATACGGGCGGCCCAATAGAGCGCCGCATTCACATCGCTGCCACGCAGACTTTTATGGAAGCAGCTCAACAGATTGTAGTGACCGTCATTGGCCTTGTCGTAGAGCGGCATTCTCTTTTGCAGAAGGGAAGCCAGATCGCTGCGCGACAGTGGTTGCCCCGCACCAGCCCGCAGAACCTCCTCGACCATGCCGATAAAATAACGACCATCACCATCAGCCAGATCGAAAAGGCTTTCCTTGGCCTCATCATCAAGCGGCAACGGTTTGCCGATATGCGCTTCGGCCCGTTCAAGCAGACGCGACAACGCCTCCTTACCGAGCGGATTGAGGGTGAAGACACGGGCACGCGATAGCAACGCGCCCACCAGGCTAAAACTTGGGTTTTCTGTGGTGGCACCCACCAGAATGATCAGGCCGCTCTCAACATGCGGCAACAGCGCGTCCTGTGTTGAGCGATTGAAGCGATGAAGCTCATCGATGAACAGAATGGTTTGCCGACCGAGCGTGCGTTCTTTCTTGGCTTCCTCGAACACTTTGCGCAAATCGGCAACACCGGACATGACAGCAGACAGCTGCACGAACTGCGCCTGCGCATCGGCGGCAACAATTCTGGCAATGGTGGTTTTACCGACGCCGGGAGGCCCCCACAAAATGAAGGATGACAGCACACCTGACTTGGCCATGCGGCCAATCGGGCCGTCATCTGCCAACAGGTGATCCTGCCCGACAACTTCTGAAAGCGTGTTCGGACGCAAGGCTTCTGCAAGCGGTCGTGGCATTTCCCGATCAAACAGCGACACCCGCACCTCCGAAACTGCATTCATAAGGACGGCGGCCGAAGCCGCCAGTTACTCAACAAGATTATCATCTTAAGCCCCATCAGGGCAAAATCCCCTCTCCGCTTGGCCGAATGTATCCGGGCGGTGACGTCTGTAAATCCGTCACCGTTTCATAAGCGGAGAGGCATTTCTTTACCGCAGGAACTGCCGGATACGCTGGCCATCGCGCATGATTTCAACGCGCCAGAAACCGGGGTTTTGATCCATCGCGTCGGCAAGCGTCTTGGTGGAGGTGATGTCATTGCCGTTGATGACCAGCACAACATCCTTTGGACGGAAACCGACGCGGGACGCCGGCGAACCGCGGGCCACATCCGTCACCACCACACCGGTCGCCTGGGTTGGCATGCGCAACTCATCCGCCAGCTTGGGCGAAAGATTGGCAACCTTTGCACCGGCAAACGGATTGCGGCCTTCAATGATACGTTCATCGCGCGGCTTGGTTTCCGGTGCGGTATCAAGCGCGATTTCAATCTCGCGGCTCTTGCCCTTGTCGATAACGGTCAGCTTGGCAGACTTGCCAATGCCGGCTGTCGTCAGGCGATACCCCAGTGCGTCAGGATGTTCGACAGCAATACCATCGACCGCAATCACCACCTGCCCCGGCTCAATGCCTGCCTTTTCTGCCGGACCATCCTTCACCACGCCAACCACCAGCGCACCACGGGCACGGTCGAGACCAAGCGCCTCAGCCACATCTGATGTCACCGGATCAAAGGTCGCGCCGACATAAGGACGCTGGAAGCTCTCGTCGCCCTTTTCAGCGGACGCCAGGAATACCCGCACGAGGTTGGCCGGAATGGCAAAACCGATACCGTTGGAACCGCCACCACGCGAGAAGATCGCGGTGTTGATGCCGATCAGTTCGCCATTCATGTTCATCAGCGCACCACCGGAGTTACCCGGGTTGATCGAGGCATCCGTCTGGATGAAGAAACCGAAATCGCCCTGTACGACCTGATTGCGCGCCAAGGCCGAAACGATACCGCTGGTCACCGTCTGCCCGACGCCAAACGGGTTACCGATGGCCAGAACCAGATCACCCACCTCAACCGCATCCGAATTACCAAGTGACAAGGCCGGGAACTGTTCTTTCGAGTCAATCTTCAAAACTGCCAGATCAAGCCGGTCGTCTTTCAGGAGGATCTTAGAGGCAAACTCGCGGCCATCGGCCAGCGCAACCTTGATCTCGTCAGCACCTTCAATGACGTGGTTGTTGGTCACGACAAGGCCATTTGCGGCAAGGATCACGCCAGAACCGAGCGAAGACTGCTTTTCACTGCGGTTTGGCAATTGCTGGCCAAAAAACTGTTCAAAGAATGGGTCGCCGGCAAAGGGCGAGGCCCGCCGCTGCACCATGCGCTCGGCATAGACATTGACCACCGCGCCTGCGGTCTGCTTGACCAGCGGCGCAAAGGAAAGCTGCATTTGCGTATGGCTGGAGGGCACCGTCTTGGTGTCTTGCGCATGAAGTGTGGCGGGAGCCAGCATAATAAGCGCAGTTGCCGTCAGACAGGCGCGTTTGAACATACGGTCCATTTGATTCCCTTGATGCTGTTTCAAAGTGGTTTTAATGCCTGAAATTAAAAACGAAAATAGGCGGAAACATGGAAAATAAGGCAGGCGCAAACAGCGTGATTTTCACACGCTACACGGCCTGAATGATACTTTCCATAAGACCGTGCAACTGGTCGCGGTAGCCGGTTCTGGCAGATGGCGCATCCTCGCGCGAGGTCATGACGACACTGAGCTTTCGTGACGGTACGATGTATAACATCTGCCCACCAAAACCCCAGGCATAGATTGTCTTTTCACCCGCCATATCCCGCATGAACCAGCAGTAACCGTAGCCATCGCCATTAAACACGGAATTGGTCCGCTGCGTCCACGATTGGTCGATCCAGCTTTGCGAAACTAGCCTGTCTCCGGATGGTGTCACGCCGCCATTGCGGTAGAGTTCACCGAAGGCCAGCAGCGAACGCGCCGTCATCGCCATCTGGTTTCCACCGAGATAGATGCCCTGCGGATCGCGGTCCCAGGCGCCGATCCTGAAATCTTCAAGTGGCCGGAACCACTCTCGCGCCAGCGCCAGCGTGTTCTTACCCGAGGCTTTGGTCAAAATGGCAGACAGAAGATGCGTGGACCCGGTGGAGTACAACATGCCACCGCCCGGTTCACCGTCGAACCCGGACCCAAGTGCAGTTCTTACCCAGTTGCGGCTGGCAACCCACCGGCCGTAATTGGGGCCAGACATCCGTGCCAGACCGGACTGCATGGACAGCAGATTGCCAATCGTCACCCGCTCCAGCCTTGGATCGGGGTTTTGCGGAAACTCGCTGCGCAATACACTGGCAATCGGCTGATCGGCACTTTCCAGCACCTTGCGGTCTATCGCCATGCCGACCAGCGCCGAGACAACAGATTTGGATGCCGACTTGATGTTAACAGAACCGTTGAGGGCGTTGCCGTTATAGGCACGTTCGGCCACCCGTTTTCCATCAACGCTGACCAGAACAGTTTTTAACGTTGCAAGCTCCTGTGCCTGGCGAAGGACAGGGTCCAGGCGGGCTGCTGTGGCAGGACTGGCCAAGGGCGCAGTCGTTCCGCCAGAGGACTGTGCCCGCACGCTGTGTGCCAATGGGAGGGATGCGATCAATGCAAGAGCGGTTCTTCTTTTCATGGACTTTATCTATGTTGCGAAAATCGCTGTAAAAGGGGCACCACAGCATGTCACTCAGACGTGACAGAATATTTTATCGCATCACACTGCAATATCGCATGATGTCCACCTCCCTGCACTAAATGAAAAACGCCGCTCCGGAGTGTCCAGAGCGGCGTTTAAAACTTAACGAAGGAACCAGATTTTATTCCGGCAGAATGCGCACGGCACCCTTGTCGGCGCTGGATGCGAAGGCAGCATAGGCCTTCAGCGCCGTGGTGACATTACGCTTGCGCGGTGCGGCCGGCTTCCAGCCCAGCTTGTCCTGCTCGGCGCGACGTTCTGCCAGTTCCGAATCCGAGATCACCAGATTGATGGTGCGGCCAGGAATGTCGATGGCAATGGTGTCGCCCTGACGCACCAGACCGATTGCACCGCCCTGACCGGCTTCTGGCGAAGCATGGCCGATCGACAGACCGGATGTACCACCGGAGAAGCGACCATCGGTGATCAGCGCGCAGGCCTTTCCGAGGCCCTTGGACTTGAGGTAGCTGGTTGGATAGAGCATTTCCTGCATGCCAGGACCGCCCTTTGGACCTTCGTAACGGATGACAACAACGTCGCCAGCTTTGACTTCATTGTTGAGAATGCCCTTTACCGCAGCATCCTGGCTTTCGAACACAACGGCCGGACCGGTGAATTTCAGGATGGATTCATCCACACCGGCGGTTTTGACGATGCAGCCTTTCAGCGCAATGTTACCGAACAGAACGGCCAGACCGCCATCCTTGGAGAAAGGATGTTCGACATTGCGGATGATGCCGGTTTCGCCATCGGTATCCAGCTCATCCCAACGCGACGACTGGCTAAAAGCCACCTGTGTCGGAACGCCACCGGGAGCCGCCTTGAAGAACTGACGAACGGTTTCGCTGTTGGTACGGGTGATGTCCCAACGGTCGATTGCGTCGCCCAGCGTTGCCTCATGGACGGTCGGGCAATCACGGTTGATCAGACCACCACGATCCAGCTCACCGAGAATACGCATGATGCCGCCGGCGCGGTGAACGTCTTCCATGTGCACGTCCTGCTTGGCAGGCGCGACCTTGGACAGGCAAGGAACCTTGCGCGACAGACGGTCAATGTCTTCCATGGTGAAATCGACACCGCCTTCATAGGCAGCTGCCAGAATGTGTAGAACCGTGTTGGTGGAACCACCCATGGCAATGTCCAGCGACATGGCGTTTTCAAACGCCTGCTTGCTGGCAATGGTGCGCGGCAAAACGGATGTATCGTCCTGCTCGTAATAACGGCGGGTGATGTCAACGATCAGATGACCGGCCTCAACGAACAGGCGCTTGCGGTCGGAGTGCGTGGCGAGCGTCGAGCCGTTACCAGGCAGTGACAGGCCAAGTGCCTCGGTCAGACAGTTCATGGAGTTGGCCGTGAACATGCCGGAGCACGAACCGCATGTCGGACAGGCGGCACGTTCGATCGCGCTGACTTCCTCGTCGGAAATCTTGTCATCCGCTGCAGCAACCATGGCATCAACCAGATCGAGTGCAACGGTCTTGCCGTGCAGAACAACCTTACCCGCTTCCATCGGACCGCCGGACACAAACACAACAGGAATGTTGAGGCGCATGGCGGCATTCAGCATGCCGGGGGTGATCTTGTCGCAGTTGGAAATGCAAACCATCGCGTCGGCGCAATGTGCATTGACCATGTATTCAACGGAATCAGCAATGATTTCGCGCGATGGCAGCGAATAGAGCATGCCGTCGTGACCCATGGCGATACCGTCATCCACGGCAATGGTGTTGAATTCCTTGGCAACACCGCCAGCCGCTTCGATTTCGCGCGCCACGAGCTGGCCGAGATCCTTCAGGTGTACGTGACCCGGTACGAACTGCGTAAACGAGTTGACCACGGCAATGATTGGCTTGCCGAAATCGCCGTCCTTCATTCCGGTCGCGCGCCACAGGCCGCGAGCACCGGCCATGTTACGGCCATGGGTTGTCGTTCTGGAACGGTAAGCAGGCATGGTGTTTTCCTCGATCTTCAAGCCTTGCGGGAAGCAAAACGCATAAGGAAGCGCAAAACTGCCCGACTTTTTGATAGTTCTCTAGCGCATCTCCACCGATGTGTCACTGTCACCTTTGGCAAATACAGTACGGTTCGGTACGGTACGCATATTTCTTTGGATCAGGTCGTTCCGCGTCAATCACGAATACGCGATGTAAGCCCATTCGACCTATTTTTTGCATCGGCCGTGAAACATATCTTGTGCATGCTACGTAGTAGGCATCATAACATGAAATGATGCCGGCAGGCTCGGCGCGGAGGAAATTAAAATGGCTGTTTACCGTCCACCCCATATTGCTGCACGTGATGTGACTCCGCGTGACGCCTACATGAACCGCCGCAAGTTCATGGGCGCCGCCGCAGGTCTTGCTTTCGCCGGAGGTGCCGCAGGCAGTGCCTTTGCCGCTCCCCTCACCGCAAAACCCGGCCCCTACAAGATCGATGAAAAAGTAACACCGCTGGATGCCATCACCAGCTACAACAATTTCTACGAATTCGGGGTCGGCAAATCCGACCCGAAGGACAATTCCCAGCATTTCAAGCCGACGCCTTGGACAGTGAAAGTCGATGGTCTGGTTGGCAAGCCCAAGGAATTCGGCCTTGAAGAACTGATGAAACTTCAGCTGGAAGAGCGCACCTACCGCATGCGCTGTGTCGAGGGCTGGTCGATGGTGATTCCGTGGATCGGTTTTCAACTCTCCGCCTTGCTTGATCAGGTCGAGCCGCTGGGCAGCGCCAAATATGTCTCGTTTGAAACCGTTGTCAGGCCAGAGGAAATGCCGGGCCAGACCGGACTTTTCCAACCGCTGAAATGGCCCTATGTCGAAGGCTTGCGCCTTGATGAGGCCCGCCATCCGCTGACGATCCTTGCCGTTGGCCTCTACGGTGAAACCCTGCAAAACCAGAATGGTGCGCCCATTCGTCTGGTCGTGCCGTGGAAATACGGCTTCAAAGGCATCAAATCCATCGTGCGCATATCACTGACGGAAACTCAGCCGGAAACCACGTGGAAGAATTCCAATGCCCGCGAATATGGTTTCTATTCCAACGTCAATCCAAACGTCGACCACCCCCGCTGGAGCCAGGCAAGCGAACAGCGCATTGGTGAAGGTGGTTTCTTTGGCACGCAGAACCGTCCAACCCTGATGTTCAACGGGTACGACGAGGTCGCCAGCCTCTATAGCGGCATGGACCTCAAGGCGAATTATTGACATGGCTGCCAAGCTGCCCATTCCAGCACTTCCACGCCGTTTCCATGCGGCCAGCATCTGGCTGCTCTACATCATCGGGCTCTGTCCGGCCGCGTGGTATTTCTACCTGGGCGCCAGCGGGCAGCTTGGCCCAAACCCGGTCAAGGACTTTGAACACCTGCTTGGTATCTGGGCGCTGCGCTTTCTGATTGCCACGCTGGCCATCACCCCGCTGCGTGACTTTACCGGCATCAATTGGGTGCGTTACCGGAGGGCGCTCGGCCTTCTGGCGTTCTATTATGTTGTCATGCATTTTGCCACCTATATGCTGCTCGACAAGCGGCTGGACATGCTGTCGATCCTTGCCGACATTGCCCGCAGGCCCTACATCACCATCGGCATGGCCTGTCTTGTGCTGCTTATTCCCTTGGCAGTGACATCCAACAATCTGTCGATCCGAAAGCTTGGCAAAAACTGGATCAGGCTGCACAAACTTGTCTATCTGATCATCCTGGGTGGCGCCCTGCACTACTCGATGGCCGTCAAGTCCATTACGCTCGGGCCTTTCATCCACATGGCGCTGCCGGTTCTGCTGGTTGCCTACCGGCTGATGCGACCAAGGATCATGGCATGGAAGAAACGCAGCGCCGTTGCCACCAGCCAGAAAGCCGTTCGGCAATGAATGCGGCCGCCACTATACCGGTAATGTAACAGGCAATATTCCACAGCGAGAATACCCGCCCCAGCAACAAAGTGCCGACCGCAGTATCGCGGAAGGCATCAAGCGCCGGAAAGTGAACAAGGCGGACCAACTCCACAGCGATGGCCACAGCAATGGCGATCATCGCCCTCTGCCGCAGCGGATGATGGGCAAGCAATGTGGCGATCAGCAGATAGACCATGGAGCCCCACAGGATCGAGCCGCCATATTTCACCGCAACAAAGGGCAGACCAACGGCGTAACCAAATTTGCGCAACGCCAACCCGAGAATGATCACCAGACAGGCGCCCGAAAAATGCCCCACACGCGCTGAATAAAACCGTGAAAACGGCGGCAAGGCCATGTCGATTCCCTCAAGGGTTGCTATAGCTTCTGAACGAAAAGATTGGCCGCAAACGGAAACAGCCTATGACCACAGACACAACATGGACCGTTGGCCGGCTTTCCGCCTTTGATGGTTATCTCTGCGATACCCATCCTTGGGGCGAACTCAAAGGCATAAAACGTTTTATCGTCGAGTTTTTGTATTTCGGCATCAAGGAGGCACGCGCCTGCCTGTTTGCTGGCCTGTTTTTCCTGTCGATTTTTCTGGTGCCGAGAGACGGCCTGTTTGGCCTGCCACGTTATGACGTGCTGCTGGTCATCGCGCTTGCCATCCAGTTTTTCATGATCTGGAGCAAGTTGGAAACGCTGGATGAAGCAAAGGCCATCTTCCTGTTCCACATTGTCGGTTTTGCTCTGGAAGTTTTCAAGACATCGGGCAGCATCCAGTCTTGGTCCTATCCGGATTTTGCCTATAGCAAGCTGTTTGGCGTACCGCTGTTTTCCGGCTTCATGTATGCCGCTGTCGGCAGCTATATTATTCAGGCCTGGCGCCTGTTTGATATCCGCATCCGCCACCACCCCAGCTACTGGATGGCAACGCTCATCGGCTTGGCGATCTACGCCAACTTCTTCACCCACCATTATATCGGTGATTACAGGTGGTATATCGCGGCCTGTGCGCTCGGCCTTTATGCCCGTGCCACCGTCGTCTACCGCCCGTATGACCGCGACCGCCGCATGCCACTGCTTTTGGCCTTTGTGCTGATCGGCTTTTTTGTCTGGCTGGCGGAAAACATCTCGACCTTCTTCGGAATCTGGGCCTACCCCAACCAGCTTGGCGCTTGGTCCATGGTGCATCTTGGCAAATGGAGTTCGTGGTCATTGCTTGTCATCATGACCTTCACCATCGTTTCGCATCTCAAGCACATCAAGAGCCGCATTTCCGTGCCGGAATAGCTTATGTCTCCATAAGGAGACTTCTTGTTTTGAACGACCAAAGCAAAAACGAGACGGATGTCGCCCATGAAGATTGCCGTAGCCCAGAGCATCATAACCTCTGACATCCGCGAAAATGGTCGCACCATCCGGGCCCTGATCGTACAGGCAGCGACGCAAGGCGCCCGCCTCGTCAACTTCTGTGAAGGAGCGCTGTCAGGGTACGCCAAGGCGCAGATCAGCACACCCGAGAGCTGGTTAGATCTCGATTGGACCACGCATGACGCAGAGCTTGCGGCGATTACAGAGACCTGCAAACGCCACAACATCTTTGCCGTGATCGGCTCAGCCCATGCCCTGCCCGCACCACAGCCGCCACATAACAGCCAGTATATAATCAGCGACACTGGAGACCTGATCGGTCGCTACGACAAACGTTTTCTCTCCAATACTGAATTGCAGGGGTGGTACACGCCCGGCATCCATCCTGTAACATTCGAGGTCGATGGCTATCGCTTCGGCTGCCTGACATGCATCGAGGTCCAGTTCCCGGAATTATATATGGAGTACGAGCGCCTCGGCGTCGACGCGATCCTGTTCTCCTCTTACGGCATCAGAAGCTTCTTCCAAATTGCGCTGCGCGCCCATGCCGGTTTCAACTGTCTGTGGATCAGTGGCGCAACCCCAGCGCAAACCGCCCATGAAGGCCCGGCCGGCATTATCGGCCCTGACGGCAAGATCATCTCCCATTGCAGTGTAGAGACCAGCAATCAGCTGGCCTTCGCAACGCTGGACCGTAATGATCCGATCTTTGATGGAGCCTTGCAGAAGGCAAGACCTTGGCGGCGTCTGGCCCGACAGGGCGGTATCTACCGGGACAAACGGATCGAGTCTTGAGACGCTGGGAATTCGCTGGCCTGCAGGATACCGCTCCGCCCGCGGGAAACTCTTCCAGAGAGACAACGCCCGGACAGAAAAAACACCAACCGAACACGAAAAAGTCCGGGTGATTGCTCACCCGGACTTTTATCAGTTTGACGTTTTAACGCGTCAGAACTTATGCAGCTTCTGCAGCTTCTGCTTCAGCAGCTACGCGAGCCTTGTCGGCTGCGCCCTTGGCGTTAACATCGCGTTCAACGAATTCAATAACTGCGAGAGCAGCATTGTCGCCCTGACGGAAGCCAGCCTTCATGATGCGCAGGTAACCGCCGTTACGGTTTGCGTAACGAGCTGCGATTGCGTCGAACAGCTTGCGAACAGCGTCCTGATCCTTGATCTGCGAGAGAGCCTGACGACGAGCGTGCAGGTCGCCGCGCTTGCCGAGGGTTACCAGCTTCTCAACGATCGGGCGAATTTCTTTCGCCTTTGGCAGAGTGGTTACGATCTGCTCATGCGTGATGAGCGAAGCAGCCATGTTGGCAAACATTGCCTTGCGGTGGCTGGCAGTTCTATTGAGCTTGCGGCCTGAATTTCCGTGGCGCATTGCTATTCTCCTTTAATGCAGGTTCCTGATCTTCAGGCCTGCCGTTTCCTGGCACATGCAGACGACCTGTCTGCTGTTTGACGGGGAAAGGCAGTCTTTAAAGGGCCTGCCTCTGTCTGTATTAGTATTGGTCTTCGTAACGCTTCGCGAGATCTTCGATGTTCTCTGGTGGCCATGCCGGTACTTCCATACCGAGGTGCAGACCCATGGAAGCGAGAACTTCCTTGATTTCGTTCAGCGACTTGCGACCAAAGTTCGGAGTACGAAGCATTTCGGCTTCGGTCTTCTGGATCAGGTCGCCAATGTAGACGATGTTGTCGTTCTTCAGGCAGTTTGCCGAACGAACGGAAAGCTCCAGTTCGTCGACCTTCTTGAGAAGAGCCGGGTTGAACGCCAGTTCTGCAACGGATTCTTCTTCGGCTTCCTTCTGCGGTTCGTCGAAGTTGACGAATACGCCGAGCTGGTCCTGGAGAATACGAGCAGCAAAAGCAACTGCATCTTCACCGGAAACAGAGCCGTTAGTCTCGATGGACATAATCAGCTTGTCATAGTCGAGAACCTGACCTTCACGGGTGTTTTCCACCTTGTAGGACACTTTCTTGACCGGGGAGTAGAGGCTGTCCACGGGAATGAGGCCAATCGGGGCATCTTCCGCGCGGTTACGCTCTGCCGGTACATAACCCTTGCCGTTGTTGACGGTGAATTCCATGCGGATTTCAGCGCCTTCGTCGAGGGTGCAGATAACGTGTTCCGGGTTCAGGATTTCAATGTCGCCAACTGTCTGGATATCACCAGCAGTAACGGCACCTGGGCCCTGCTTACGCACAACCATGCGCTTGGAGTCGTCACCATCCATCTTGATGGCGATTTCCTTGATGTTCAGCACGATATCCGTCACGTCTTCCCGAACGCCGGGAATGGAGGAGAACTCGTGCAGAACGCCGTCAATCTGCACGGCCGTTACAGCAGCACCACGCAGAGAAGACAGCAAAACGCGGCGAAGCGCGTTACCAAGCGTAAGACCGAAACCACGCTCCAGAGGCTCGGCAACAAGCGTTGCCTTCGTGCGGCTCGAAGACGTGAACTCGACCTTGTTCGGCTTGATGAGTTCCTGCCAATTCTTCTGAATCATGTTTAAACCTTCCGTTCGCCGCCACCATCCAATCGTGGCGGTCCGAGCATGAACACTGAGAGGAACCGGGGTTCATCAGCGGGTTTGTCGCATAAAAGCCGGAAGACCGGAAGTTATGCGGTAAAACGCGAAAATTCCGCCTGACCAGAGGAAAGGCGGAACCACGAAGCAGCCTGCGTTAGACGCGGCGCTTCTTGCGCGGACGGCAACCGTTGTGCGGGATCGGCGTCACGTCGCGGATAGAAGTAATCATGAAACCAGCAGCCTGCAGAGCGCGAAGAGCGGATTCACGACCAGAACCTGGACCGCAAACTTCGACTTCAAGCGACTTCATGCCGTGTTCCTGAGCCTTCTTGGCGCAGTCTTCAGCAGCAATCTGGGCGGCAAACGGCGTAGACTTACGCGAACCCTTGAAACCCTTTGCACCAGCAGACGACCAGGCAATTGCGTTGCCCTGTGCGTCAGTGATGGTGATCATGGTGTTGTTGAACGTGGAGTTTACGTGAGCAACACCAGAGGTGATGTTTTTACGTTCGCGACGCCGAACGCGTGTGGCTTCCTTTGCCATAGTATCCCTTTCATTGATCTCTTCACCGCCGTAACACCAGCGGCTACACCGGCGCCGAGCCGTTCAAGGCCCTTCGCCAAATTCAAAGAGGCCGGCGCGTGCACCAGCCTCCCCACCCCGGTTTCCCGGAAATTACTTCTTCTTACCTGCGATCGCCTTCGCTGGACCCTTACGGGTACGAGCGTTGGTGTGCGTGCGCTGACCGCGGACCGGAAGGCCACGACGGTGACGCAGACCACGGTAGCAGCCGAGGTCCATCAGACGCTTGATGTTCATCGAGGTATCGCGGCGAAGATCGCCTTCTACCTGATAATCACGGTCGATGGTTTCGCGGATCTGAAGAACTTCAGCATCCGTGAGCTGATGAACGCGCTTTTCAGCCGGCAAGCCGACCTTGTCCATGATTTCCTGCGCGAATTTTGGACCAATCCCGTGAATGTAGGTCAGCGCGATAACAACGCGCTTCGCAGTCGGGATGTTGACGCCAGCGATACGTGCCACGTCTATTCTCCTTGCGTTCCAGTTGCCATCCGGCAAGTGGTGCTTCCATTAGAGCGGTAACAAGACCGCCAGTTCAAATTAATATCCGCCGCAAGCCGAAACGACTGCACCCGGATCTCCCTTGGGAAATCCGCGCCAGTCGCTGGATTGTCGCGAGTTGGCGCGGTGTTTAGCGGAATCAGCGCGAAAAAGCAACCGGCTCCGCCAAGATTCTTTAGCGATCCAGAAGAACGCAAAACTCAGGCAGTTGCTTTCTCAAGCACGTGTTCGATCTCTGCAGTCACAGAATCGACGCCTGCCATCCCGTCAAGCGTCACCAACTGTCCCTGTTCGCTGTAATATTGCGACAGGGGAGCCGTCTTTTCATGGTATTCGACCATGCGCTTGCGGAAAGTTTCCGGATTATCATCAGGACGAACCTTACCACCGGCAGCAATGGTTTCAGCCACGCGGTTTTCGATTCGGCGAATCAGGGCTTCCTCATCCACTTTCAACTCGATGACAGCATCAAGCCTCAGGTTCTTCGCCTGCATGTTCTCTGCCAAAGCCTTGGCTTGAGGAACAGTGCGCGGATAACCGTCGAGGATGAAGCCCTTCGCACAGTCAGGCTCCACGATACGGTCCGACACGATCTGGTTGACGATATCGTCAGACACCAGACCACCGGCATCCATAACAGCCTTTGCACGTATGCCGACTTCAGTACCGGCGCTCACAGCCGCTCTCAACATGTCCCCCGTTGAAAGCTGCGGAATACCGTATTTGTCCGTCAAACGCTTGGCTTGGGTTCCCTTACCAGCACCTGGTGGTCCCAGAAATATCAGTCTCATCGTCCCCTCTTTCCTCCACGCAATTTAGATTTCTTGATCAGCCCTTCATACTGCTGGGCAATCAGGTGTCCCTGGATCTGGGCAACAGTATCTAGGGTTACACTGACAACGATCAAAAGCGAAGTACCACCAAGGGCTAATGGGATACCTGTCCGAGCAATAAGTGTCTCAGGAAGGATACACACGAACACAAGATAAACAGCGCCGATGACGGTGATGCGTGTCAGAACATGGTCAATATACTCAGCTGTGCGTTCACCTGGGCGAATGCCCGGAATGAAGCCGCCGTGCTTTTTCAGATTGTCAGCCGTATCCTTCGGATTGAAAACAATCGCGGTGTAGAAGAATGCGAAGAAGGCAATCAGCAGACCATAAAACAGCATGAACAATGGCTGGCCGTGCTGCAGCGACGCAATAATCGTTGTCGCCCAGTTTGGCAGATTGCCGTTACCGGCGAAGCCGGCAGCCGTCGCTGGCAAAAGCAGCAGCGAAGAAGCGAAGATCGCAGGGATAACACCGGCAGTGTTCAGCTTCAGTGGCAGGTGCGATGTATCGCCCTGGAACATGCGGTTGCCAACCTGACGCTTCGGATACTGGATCAGAAGACGACGCTGCGCACGTTCAACGAACACGATCAGCGCAATAACGCCAATAGCCACCACGACGACAGCCAGGATAAGCGGTGTGGACAGAGCGCCTGTACGGCCCAGTTCCAGCGTACCAGCAAGAGCTGTCGGCAGGCCGGCAGCAATACCGGCGAAAATGATCAGGGAAATACCGTTACCGATACCACGCGAGGTGATCTGTTCACCCAGCCACATCAGGAACATTGTACCGCCGAGCAGCGTAATGACGGTAGAAATGCGGAAGAACCAGCCCGGATCGATCACAAGGCCGCTGCCGCTTTCCAGACCAACGGCAATACCGTAGGCCTGCAGGGTGCCGAGCAGCACAGTGCCGTAACGGGTGTATTGGTTGATGATCTTGCGACCAGCCTCCCCTTCTTTCTTCAGCGCTTCAAGCGACGGCACAACGGACGTCATAAGCTGCACGATGATCGAAGCAGAGATGTAAGGCATGATGCCGAGCGCGAAAATCGCCATGCGCTCTACAGCGCCGCCCGCAAACATGTTGAAAAGACCAAGGATACCGCCCGCTTGACCGCGGAATGCCTGTGCATAGGCCTCTGGGTTAAGACCCGGAAGCGGAATATGCGTACCAAGACGGTATACGAGAAGTGCTGCGAGGGTGAACCACAATCTCTTTTTCAGATCTTCCGCTTTCGCGAAAGTTGAAAAATTCAGGTTTGAGGCCAGTTGTTCCGCTGCTGAAGCCATAAAATTCTCCGCGCGACCCTTGCCAGCAGCCCGAAACCGGCAGTTCCGGAAAAGGTCAAAAAGATACTGGTTCAAAAACCGGGCTTCGGACGGACGCGGACGAACCGCAATCTTGCCTCACCCCTGTTTCCATGTGTCCCGGTCACAAACATTACGTTCGTCGTCGGGACTGTGAGGCTCTCATAAGGGAGCGCGAACGCCCGGAGTGAACCACTCCGGGCGTTCGTAGTCTATATATTACTCAGCAGCTTCAGCTGCAACAACCAGAAGCTTGATAGAGCTGCCAGCTTTTTCGATCTTTTCAACAGCAGCCTTGGAGGCGCCGGCTACTTCAATCGTTACCTTGGTGGTCAGTTCGCCACCGGACAGAACGCGAACGCCGTCCTTTTCGCGACGAATGACGCCAGCAGCCTTCAGAGCAGCCGAATCGATCGTTGCCTTAGGGTCGAGCTTCTTGGCATCGATTGCAGTCTGGATACGGCCGAGCGAAACGGTTGCGTATTCAGAAGCGAAGATGTTGGTGAAGCCGCGCTTTGGCAGGCGACGGTAGATAGGCATCTGACCGCCTTCGAAGCCGTTGATAGCAACGCCCGAACGAGCCTTCTGACCCTTAACACCACGACCACCGGTCTTGCCCTTGCCGGAACCGATACCGCGACCTACGCGGATACGATCCTTGGAAGAACCTTCGTTGTCTTTAATTTCATTGAGTTTCATGATGACTTCCCCGGTCTTACTTCTCGTCTACGACGCGAACGAGATGCTGGACAGCACGGATCATGCCACGAACCGATGGAGTATCTTCCAGGGTACGCTGACGGTGCATCTTGTTGAGACCCAGGCCGATCAGCGTCTGACGCTGTACTGCCGGGCGGCGATTGGCACTGGCGATCTGTTCGACCGTAACAGTCTTCTTGGATTCAGTAGCATTCTTGGCCATGATCCAGCTCCTTATTCTTCAGCAGCGTTGCCGGAAGCGGCGCGGCGTGCCTGAAGAGTTGCATACTTGAGACCACGCTGTGCAGCGACGTCCTTCGGATGAACCTGGTGCTTCAGAGCGTCAAAAGTTGCGCGAACCATGTTGTACGGGTTCGAAGAACCTGTCGACTTGGCGACGACGTCGTGAACGCCGAGCGTTTCGAAAACAGCGCGCATTGGACCACCGGCGATGATACCAGTACCAGCCTTTGCAGAGCGCAGCAGAACCTTGCCAGCGCCGTGACGGCCGTTAACATCGTGGTGCAGCGTGCGGCCATCGCGAAGCGGAACGAAGATCAGATCGCGCTTTGCGCTTTCAGTTGCCTTGCGGATAGCTTCTGGAACTTCACGAGCCTTGCCGTGACCGAAACCAACGCGACCCTTCTGGTCGCCAACAACAACGAGAGCAGCGAAGCCGAAACGACGGCCACCCTTAACAACCTTTGCAACGCGGTTGATTGCAACCAGCTTGTCAACGAATTCGCTATCGCGCTCTTCGCGGTTCTGGCGATCGTCGCGAGAACCTCTTTTATCCTGTGCCATTGTCCTTTTCCTTTTTCTTTTGCGGGTAGAACGGCAAACGAGAGAAGGACCACCGGTCCCATTTCTGGAACCCGCATGGTCCGGTGAAAACCGCCCGGACGGATCCGGGCGGAAGCTTTTTAGAAGTTCAGACCGCTTTCGCGTGCTGCATCTGCCAGGGCCTTAACGCGGCCGTGATAGATGAATGCGCCACGATCGAATACAACATCCTTGACGCCAGCCTTGCCGGCGCGCTCTGCAACCAGCTTGCCAACAACGGCAGCTGCTGCAACGTCTGCACCAGTCTTCAGCGACTTGCGCAGATCTGCTTCGAGTGTCGAGGCAGACGCAAGCGTCGTGCCGGCAACATCATCGATGACCTGTGCATAGATGTTCTTCGACGAGCGATGAACCGACAGGCGCGGGCGACCGTTAGCAACCGCCTTGATCTGGCGGCGTACACGGTTCGCACGGCGTGAAAGTGCTTCTTTCCTGCTAGCCATTTCGCGAGTTCCTTACTTCTTCTTGCCTTCTTTGCGGATGATCCGTTCTTCAGCGTACTTGACGCCTTTGCCCTTGTAGGGCTCGGGACCACGGTATTCGCGGATTTCCGCGGCAACCTGACCGACCTGCTGCTTGTTAATGCCGGAAACGATGATTTCCGTCGGCTTAGGAACGGCAATGGTGATGCCGACCGGAGGCTCATAAACAACATCGTGAGAGAAACCGAGCGCCAGCTGCAGGTTCTGGCCCTGCATGGCTGCACGATAACCAACGCCGTTGATTTCGAGCTTACGTTCGTAACCGTCCTTAACACCCTTGAAGATGTTCTCGATCATCGTGCGGGACATGCCCCACTTCGAACGAGCTTCCTTGGTGTTGTTGGCCGGCTGAACCGAAACCGAGTTTTCTTCCAGCTTCAACTGAATGTCGTCATTAGCGACGAAAAACAGTTCACCCTTCGGACCCTTTGCAGTGATCTTCTGGCCATCAACCGTGGCCGTGATCCCTGCTGGTACCTGAACGGGCTTTTTACCGATACGAGACATATTTTTATCCTGCCTGTTTCGCCAGGAGACCCCTGCCCGATCTTAGAAGACCGAGCAAAGAACCTCGCCACCAACGTTCTGTTCACGAGCCTGGTGATCAGCCATCACACCCTTCGGAGTCGAAAGGATAGTGATGCCGAGACCGTTCGCGACCTGCGGAATGGACTTTACCGAGACATAAACCCGGCGGCCCGGCTTGGATACGCGGCCGATCTCACGGATCACGGACGCGCCTTCGTAGTACTTCAGTTCGATCGTGAACTCGGCCTTGCCGTTTTCAAAATCGGACTTGGAATAACCGCGAATGTAGCCTTCAGCCTGCAGCACGTCGAGAACGCGCGCACGGAGGCTGGAAGCAGGAGTGCTAACCGACGACTTGCGACGAGCAGCACCATTGCGGATGCGGGTGAGCATATCACCCAACGGATCAGTCATTGTCATGTGCCCGTCTCCTTACCAGCTCGACTTGACAATACCCGGCACCTTGCCGGAATTGCCCAACTCGCGAAGCGCAATACGCGACATCTTGAGTTTACGATAGAACGCGCGCGGACGGCCCGTTACTTCGCAGCGGTTGCGGATACGTGTCTTCGAGCCGTCACGCGGCAGCGAAGCGAGCTTCAGTGTTGCCTGGAACCGCTCTTCGATCGGAAGGGACTGGTTCATGACGACAGCTTTGAGCGCGGCACGCTTGGAAGCATGCTGTGCAACTGTCTTGCGGCGGCGCTTGTTCTTTTCAACTGCGCTTGTTTTCGCCATATCAGAGTTCCTTTTCTACGCTCGTCGTTACGGTTACTGACGGAAAGGGAAGTTGAACTCTGTCAAAAGAGCCCGAGCTTCGTCGTCCGAAGTCGCCGTCGTGCAAACGATGATGTCCATGCCCCACATCTGATCAACCTTATCGTAGTTGATTTCTGGGAACACAATGTGCTCCTTGATGCCCATGGCGAAGTTGCCACGGCCGTCAAAGCTTTTCGGGTTCAGGCCCCGGAAGTCGCGAACGCGCGGAAGCGCGATGTTGATCAGACGGTCAAGGAACTCATACATGCGAGCGCCACGAAGAGTAACCTTCGCACCGATTGGCATGCCTTCACGGACCTTGAAGCCAGCAATGGAATTGCGAGCCTTGGTAACAACCGGCTTCTGACCAGCAATAGCGGCCAGATCGGCAGCAGCAACTGTTGGCTTCTTCGAATCAGCCGTTGCTTCACCAACACCCATGTTGATAACGATCTTGTCGAGCTTAGGGATCATCATCACGTTAGAGTAGGAGAACTTCTCCTGCATAGCGCCGCGAATACGGGAAACGTATTCAGCCTTGAGACGCGGCTCGTACTTGGACTCAGCCATCGATCACTTCTCCCGAACGCTTGGCCACGCGGACCTTCTTGCCGTCTACAACCTTGAACCCAACGCGGGTCGCCTTACCGTCCTTGTCGACGATAGCAAGGTTAGAGATGTGCAAGGATGCTTCCTTGTTGATGATGCCAGCTTCTTGGCCCTGGGTCTGGCGCTGGTGACGCTTCACCATGTTTACGCCACTCACGAAAGCCCGATCTTCTTTTGGCAAGACCTGAGTTACTTCGCCGGTACGGCCCTTGTCCTTACCGGTCAATACGACAACTTTGTCGCCTTTGCGAATTTTCTGCATCGCTATCGCTCCTTACAGTACTTCTGGAGCCAGCGAGATGATCTTCATGTGGTTCTTTGCGCGAAGTTCGCGTGGAACCGGTCCGAAGATACGGGTGCCGATAGGCTCTTTCTTGTTATCGATAAGAACAGCTGCGTTGTTATCGAAACGGATGACGCTGCCGTCAGCGCGACGAATGTCCTTGGCGGTACGCACTACAACCGCCTTCATCACGTCGCCCTTCTTGACGCGGCCGCGCGGAATAGCTTCCTTGATCGAAACGACAATAATGTCGCCAACGGAAGCATACTTACGCTTCGAGCCGCCCAGCACCTTGATGCACATGACACGACGTGCGCCGGAATTATCCGCCACGTCGAGGTTTGTTTGCATCTGAATCATGTCAGGTCGCCTTCTTGTTGTTACTGGAACGGTTGGGCAGCCTCATAGAGAAAGCCCCCTGCTCCAGCTTATGAAAAGTCTCTGTTTTCGCGCGGAAGAAATCTTGCCAGGGTGGTTTCCATAACGGACCTTCCGTGCGCATCAAAGCAAAAGACGCCCGGTGACGAGCGTCCTTGCGCTGCTTCATACAGGTTTTCGCGCCGATAGCAAGAGCCCGGCGCGAAACTGTTTGAATTAAGCCTGTGCGGAAACAACCGTCCAGCGCTTATCCTTGGAGATTGGTGCGCATTCCTCAATGGAAACCACATCACCAACCTTGTACTGGTTGTTTTCGTCGTGGGCCTTGTACTTCTTCGAACGACGAACGGTCTTCTGAAGCAGTGGGTGAGCGAATCGACGCTCAACCTTGACTACAACGGTCTTCTCGTTCTTGTCGGAAACTACGACGCCCTGCAGAATGCGTTTCGGCATATTATTCTTCCTTTAGGCCTTGGCTTCTGCCGCCTTCTGGCGGGCAATGGTTTTCACGCGGGCGATGTCCTTACGGACTTCGTTGATGCGCGAGGACTTTTCCAACTGACCGGTAGCCTTCTGGAAGCGCAGGTTGAACTGCTCTTTCTTCAGGTCGGCAAGCTTGTCCTTGAGCTGATCGGCGCTGAGGCCGCGAACATCTTCGGCTTTCATTGTGCCTGCTCCTTACTCTGCGATGCGCTGTACGAAGCGCGTCTTAACCGAGAGCTTGGCAGCGCCGAGACGAAGCGCCTCACGGGCGATCTCCTCGGAAACACCGTCGATCTCGAACATCATACGACCAGGCTTGACCTTGCAAGCCCAGTATTCGACCGAACCCTTACCCTTACCCATACGAACTTCGGTCGGCTTGGCCGTAACCGGAGTGTCTGGGAATACGCGGATCCACACACGACCTGCGCGCTTCATGTAACGCGTGATCGCGCGGCGGGCCGCTTCGATCTCGCGTGCATTAACGCGGTTCGGTTCCTGCGACTTCAAGCCGTATTCACCGAATGCAAGGTCAAAGCCGCCCTTGGCCACACCTTTGATGCGACCCTTGAACTGCTTGCGGTACTTAGTACGCTTTGGCTGCAACATTTTCTTACTTCTCCGAGCTTATCTTTCGCCAGCGTCAATCAAGCGTTTTCGCGACGACGATCGCCACGATCACCGCGCTCACGGCTTGCCGGACCCTGGGCATCGCCTTCGAGCGCACGACGCTCGGAAGCCATCGGATCGTGCTCAAGGATTTCGCCCTTGAAGATCCAGACCTTGATGCCGCAAATACCGAATGCGGTTTCAGCTTCAGCTGTACCGTAGTCGATGTCTGCACGCAGGGTGTGAAGTGGCACGCGACCTTCGCGGTACCATTCGGTACGAGCGATTTCCGCGCCGCCAAGGCGGCCGCCGCAGGTGATCTTGATGCCTTCGGCGCCAAGACGCATAGCGGACTGAACAGCACGCTTCATCGCACGGCGGAAAGCCACGCGGCGTTCGAGCTGCTGGGCAATCGACTGTGCTACGAGTGTAGCGTCGACTTCCGGCTTGCGCACTTCAACGATGTTGAGGTGCGTTTCGCTGTCGGTCATCTCCGAGATCTTCTTGCGAAGCTTCTCGATGTCTGCACCCTTCTTGCCGATGATCAGACCCGGACGAGCCGAGTGGATGGTCACGCGGCACTTCTTGTGCGGACGTTCGATGACAACCTTGGCGATGCCTGCCTGCTTCAATTCCTTGATCAGGTAAGCACGGATCTTGAGATCTTCGTGGAGCAGCTTGCCGTATTCGGCAGTGTCTGCATACCAGCGGCTATCCCAAGTACGGTTGATACCGAGGCGGAAGCCGATTGGATTAATCTTCTGACCCATTATGCGGCCTCCCCTTTTTCCTCGACTTCGCGAACAACGATAGTCAAGTGTGCAAACGGCTTTTCGATACGCGAGGCGCGACCACGGCCACGAGCGTGGAAACGCTTCATGGTGATGGACTTGCCAACGTAGGCCTCGGCGACGACGAGAGCGTCGACGTCGAGGTCATGGTTGTTTTCTGCGTTCGCAATAGCCGATTCCAGCGTCTTCTTGACGGTGGAAGCGATACGCTTGCGGGAGAATTCGAGCTCGGCGAGAGCGCGATCAACCTTCTTGCCACGGATAAGAGCGGCAACCAGGTTCAGTTTCTGTGGGCTGACGCGAAGCGTACGGGCAATAGCCTGAGCCTCGTTGTCCTTCAGCCGGCGTTCGGTCTTAGCCTTCGCCATGATTACTTCCTCTTTGCCTTCTTGTCCGCGCCATGACCGTAGTAGGTCCGGGTCGGAGAGAATTCACCGAACTTGTGACCGACCATGTCTTCATTGACATTGACCGGCACATGCTTGCTGCCGTTGTAAACGCCGAAGGTCAAGCCTACGAACTGCGGCAGGATCGTGGAGCGACGGCTCCAGATCTTGATTACTTCATTACGTCCGCTTTCGCGTACCTTCTCAGCCTTTTTGAGAAGATAGCCGTCAATAAACGGACCTTTCCATACTGAACGAGCCACTTGGACTACCTCTCTTACTTCTTACGCTGATGGCGCGAACGCATGATGAACTTGTCGGTCGACTTGTTGGAGCGTGTACGCTTGCCCTTTGTAGGCTTGCCCCACGGAGTCACCGGATGGCGACCACCAGACGTACGACCTTCACCACCGCCGTGCGGGTGATCGACAGGGTTCATAACGACACCGCGAACGTGTGGACGCTTACCGCGCCAACGCGAACGACCGGCTTTACCGTCGTTGGTGTTGCCGTGGTCGGCGTTGGAAACAGCACCGATGGATGCAAGGCAAGAGCCGTGCACGAGACGCTGTTCACCAGAGTTCAGACGAAGGATCGCCATACCCTGGTCACGACCGACGAGCTGCACATATGTACCTGCCGAGCGAGCGATCTGACCACCCTTACCAGGCTTCATCTCGACGTTATGGATGATCGAACCAACTGGGATGTACTGAAGCGGCATTGTGTTGCCTGGCTTCACGTCAACAGCCTTGTCGGAGGCGATCACCTTGTCACCAGCAGCAAGACGCTGTGGCGCGAGAATGTAAGCCTGTTCACCGTCAGCGTAAGTTACGAGCGCGATGAATGCAGTGCGGTTTGGATCGTATTCCAGACGCTCAACCGTACCCTCAACGTCAAACTTGCGACGCTTGAAGTCAATGAGACGGTATGTGCGCTTGTGACCGCCACCCTGGAAACGGACAGTGATCCGGCCCTGGTTGTTACGGCCACCCTTCGAGCTGAGACCTTGGGTCAGCGCCTTAACCGGCTTGCCCTTGTAGAGCGAAGAACGGTCGACAATGACCAGCTGGCGCTGGCTCGGAGTGGTTGGATTGAAACTTTTCAATGCCATTTTATTGTTCCCTTTTGGGTCTTTGCCCGCGTGGGCCTAACCTTTAGAGTCCGGTGGACACGTCGATGGATTGACCTTCGGCGAGCGTGACGACGGCTTTTTTGACGTCCTTCTGCTTACCAGCGAACCCACGGAAACGACGGGTCTTACCCTTGCGGATAAGCGTGTTCACAGCCGTGACTTTGACGCCGAAGAGAGCTTCGATAGCAGCCTTGATTTCAGGCTTCGAAGCGTCTTTGGCGACGTTGAATACGACCTGGTTCTGTTCGGATACCAGCGTCGACTTTTCCGTGATCGAAGGAGATACGATCACATCGTAGTGGCGAAGATCCGTCATTTGAACCGCTCCTCCAGAGCCTCTACAGCAGCCTTGGAAAGCACCAGCTTGCCACGACGCAGGATGTCGTAAACATTGATGCCCTGAACCGGCAGAACGTCCACATTTGGAATGTTCTGAGCAGCAAGCTTGAAGTTGCCATCAAGCTCGGCGCCGCCGATAACAAGAGCGTTGGTCAGGCCGAGCGAGGCGAAATTGCCCAGCAGAGCCTTTGTCTTTGCTTCAGATGCAACGAGCTGATCAACGATGATCAGGTCTTCAGCCTTCAGCTTTGCAGAAAGCGCGTGACGCAGAGCGAGAGCGCGAACCTTCTTCGGCAGGTCATGAGCGTGGCTGCGAACAACCGGGCCATGAGCCTTACCACCACCACGGAACTGCGGAGCGCGAGCCGAATGGTGACGAGCGCGGCCCGTACCCTTCTGCTTGTACATCTTCGCACCGGTGCGGGAAACTTCCGAACGGTTCTTGGTCTTGTGCGTACCCTGCTGCTTCTTAGCAAGCTGGTAGCGAACCATACGCGCCAGAATGTCCTGGCGTGGGTCGAGGCCGAAAATTTCGTCCGACAGGGATACCTTGCCGGCGTCTTTTCCCTCGAGGGTCGTGACGTTCAATTCCATAATAAGGCTCCCTTACTTCGCAGCCGACTTGACGGCATCACGGACGATGATCCAGGAACCTTTGGAACCAGGAACGGCGCCCTTCACGAGGATCAAACCGCGATCCTCATCGGTCGAAACCACTTCCAGATTCTGGGTCGTTACGCGTGTCTGGCCCATATGACCAGCCATGCGCTTGCCCTTCCAAACCTTACCAGGATCCTGGTTCGAACCAGTCGAACCATGCGCACGGTGCGAAACCGAGTTACCGTGCGAAGCGCGACCACCACCGAAGTTGTGACGCTTCATAGCACCGGCAAAACCCTTACCGATTGTGGTGCCGGTTACGTCAACCAGCTGACCAGCGGCAAAATGGCTTGGCGTCAAAGTCGCGCCAACATCGATGAGGTTTTCTTCGGAAACACGAAACTCAACAAGCTTAGCCTTAGGCTCAACGCTTGCAGTTGCGAAGTGACCACGAAGAGCCTTCGATGTATTCTTGACCTTCGACTGGCCAGCACCGAGCTGAACTGCGATATAGCCATTCTTTTCTTCAGTGCGCTGCGAAACAACCTGAACGTTGTCCAACCGCAACACTGTAACTGGGATGTGCTCACCAGCGTCATTATAGACGCGGGTCATTCCCACTTTCTGTGCAATCACACCTGAACGCATTGGTTCAATCCTCTTGCGAGCCTTGAAGGGAAACCCCTCTCCGCCCTTTGTTTGGGAGTTCCCGTAGACGTCTCACGACGCGTCCGGTCTCCGGTTTAGAAGTCGTTGGATTACTCCACGTACCTTCCTTGTTATATCCGGCTTTCGCCGGGGCCTTAGAGCTTGATTTCGACGTCAACGCCAGCCGCAAGGTCGAGCTTCATCAAAGCATCAACAGTCTGCGGAGTAGGATCAACGATATCGAGAAGACGCTTGTGCGTACGCATTTCGAACTGTTCACGGCTCTTCTTATCTACGTGAGGAGAGCGGTTAACGGTAAATTTTTCGATGCGCGTTGGGAGCGGAACCGGGCCGCGAACGCTGGCGCCGGTGCGCTTGGCGGTCGACACGATTTCGCGAGTAGAGGCATCGAGGATCCGGTGATCGAACGCCTTGAGGCGGATACGGATATTCTGGCCGTTCATTCGACTTGTCCTTGTTCTTAGTTATTCAATTTCCGCACGCGGAAATACATGAACCTATGTTGATCGTGGCGCCGCAGATTTTCAAAAATCGAGAGGAATGCAAGGCGCACCCCAATCATTTCGTTAGTCTGGATTACTTGAACGCCATGGTTCGCAAACACCTGCGAATCTCATAACAGCTCTGACTGCGCGTTTACGCGCTTTCACTGTAATTATCAAGCATTAAAAATGCCTCGTCGTCACGGTTTTTACCGATAGACAAATTGGCGACCCCGAGAGGTCGCCAATTCAATGTCTTCAATGAGGGCCGAAGCCCACATTAATTACTCGATGATCGAGGCAACGATGCCAGCGCCGACGGTACGGCCGCCTTCGCGGATAGCGAAGCGCAGCTTTTCTTCCATCGCGATTGGAACGATCAGTTCGACTTCAACGGTAACGTT
>NZ_JANUDV010000002.1:0-848345 GCF_024810055.1 Rhizobium sp. BIGb0125 | reverse complement strand
CAGCCTCAGCCTCAGCCTCAGCCTCAGCCTCAGCCTCAGCCTCAGCCTCAGCCTCAGCCTCAGCCTCAGCCTCAGCCTCAGCCTCAGCCTCAGCCTCAGCCCGTTCAGGCGCTTCAACGTCAGAGAAGATCAGCGACGCCTGCGCATCAAGTGCTTCCGACGCATCAAACTCTTCGTCCTGCTGCGGCAGATCTTCAATGGTGGCGATATCGTTGATCAGTGTCTCGAATTTGTTTTCAGCTGATTCAATAACCTGTTCTGTCACCTCTACAGCTGCCACGGGCGCTGCCGGAGCGACATCGTCTTGCTCACTGCCGTCGAAAACCGGGTCGAGTGTCCCGATTGCAGTTTCTACCACAAACAACAGGTTCATGATCGGTGTCTGGCTAAGCTGGCCGGTCGCAGCTGGCAAATAACCCTTGCCGGTTGGAATAGGGCGCTTAACCAGATGCCCGGCTTGATGCTGGGTCATTGTTGTCAGCGTTTTTACGGTATTAGGCGTGATGCCGAGATTGCGAAAATTATCCGACGCAGCAAGG
This sequence comes from Rhizobium sp. BIGb0125, assembly GCF_024810055.1. Classification (NCBI taxonomy): domain Bacteria; kingdom Pseudomonadati; phylum Pseudomonadota; class Alphaproteobacteria; order Hyphomicrobiales; family Rhizobiaceae; genus Rhizobium; species Rhizobium sp. BIGb0125. The sequence goes on along the minus strand of NZ_JANUDV010000002.1, from coordinate 847,806 downwards.
ATCAGCCCACTCTCATCCAGCACCGCCAAATGAATGTCGGGATCGCTGAAACCTTCGATCATGCGATTTGCACAGTCCTGCGCCGACGGTTGTTGCACATCAACGGGCGATGCAAAAAGAATGGCCTGGGTATTGTTATCGACCTCGATGAGTTCGACGATTGCCTTCACCGGAAAGGTTCTGAAACCCGCGGCAATACGCGCGGTAAAAAACTGGGAATCGCCAACGGCGGATAGCTTGCTCGCCGCCATCGAAATCTGTCGGAAGGTGATATCCTGCGGCTTCGGGCCATGATCCACAAAATCATAGATTGAAGGCGTGCCGAACAGCGAGGCGCCGCGACCGTTTGCCCACAGGACATGTTCGAGATCGACAGAAAACAACACGAGGGCTTCGCCCCGGCCAAAACGGTCACGCACACGCTCATGAACAGCTATATCTATGAAAGGATATTGAACGGCGGGCATCTCGAAACCTATTCTGGTACTGCTGACCCCAGCATGTTTCTGTCGCTTTTCCTCATGAAAAGCCAAGCATTAATGCGTACAGGGCATGTTAACAGAATATTAAATAACTTCCCAGCGCGCGGCGGTCCATAATCACCAGCAGGGAATTGGCAAACAGAGTTAATTGCCAGAAGTTTGGTTGTTGGTGGGCCTGCGGTCAATGATCGGCATTTGCTATTCCACGTCTTTTTTTGTAAAAAGTTCAAAGGGTCTTGCAAAAACGGAAAACACCCCGTATGTGACCCCCATAGCGGCCTTGCGGCCGGTCGTGTGCGGTTGTAGCTCAGTTGGTTAGAGCGCAGGTTTGTGGCACCTGAGGTCGGTGGTTCAACTCCACTCAACCGTACCATTTTTCCACATAAATTCAGACAGTTGTAAGACGCTAGGGATGTAAAAAGCCCCGGTTGCCCTGTCTGCTATGGTTTCTCACCATGTGACCGCTTTCTGGAGTTTTCGCAAATTTGCGTCCGGTGCGCCCGGTTTGTGTGTTCAGATCGAAATCACCGGCTTTGAAACGCGACTTGTGGCGCACTACGCCTAAAGCAGCACATTGATTCGCTTAAACGCGATTTTATCTCAACATTCTAACTGCATCTGCTTGTCGTTCAGGCAATCACTTTGGCGCGACTGAAAATGCGACAGATGAGGTCAAGCCGAAGCTTAATGTCGCAAAAAAGAACGTTCTGCACCCTACCGGTCGCGACGCTTCTGATTACGTCCAAATGAGAAGCCTCCCGCATTCTGACGTACGGGAGGCTTTTTATGTTTGAGATGAGGCGGCGATTTCGAGCAGCGCTGTCACGCTTATTTCTTCCAGAACAACATCAGATTGTTGGTCGTCTTGCCGCCGTAGCCGTCCATCACCTTGATATCGCTGACGAGCCGCAAACCCTCGCTGATGAAGGTGTTTTGGTAAAGATGCAGGTCTCTGTACTTGGCCACGTAACCGGACTGGTCTTCGAGAGACAGAGTATTGTGGTGAGACAGTGAGTCACCCATGATGATGAATGCGTTGTTGGACGCCAGATGGACCATTTTCTTGACGAGAGCATTAAATTTCTCATCGTCAATGATGCAGCTCGTTACGCCCATGCACAGGATGGTGTTGAACTTTTCCTGGTCTGGAGAAATTTCGTCCACCGTTGCACAGTGAAAGGTCATTTTGGGTTCGTGCGCGAAATTTTGTCTGGCAACATCCAGCAGGCCGGGCGAGATATCGTAGCCGACGATCTTCTCAGATTTCGGCAAAAACATTGCGGTATATTCGCCGTTGCCGCATCCGATATCCAAAGTCGAATGTGCGGCTGGAATATGTGAAATAATAACCTCGAGAATCTTTTTCTTTTTCTCGTAATATTCCGGTGCAGCCAGATGTGAATTGCTGGTGTTTTTCCAATAAATCTCGGATTTTTCCTGATGGGAAACCATGACGTCCACCTTTTAAATTATGCGAAATTTCAATTTCGAATCACGTGCTTAGCACTGTTGGCAGGCAGCATCCCAATATTGCGGTGATTTTCAAGTGAAGTTACCTTGTCGCACGCTTTTTACAGGATATCTCGGTCGTGAGGCTGGGTCGGTGCAGCATGGGGGAAAGGCACGCAATGCAGGCCGACAAACGTTCCGTCACACGCTCTCCATCAAACGAATGCATTCTGTTGTGAGGAAAGCAGTTTTCGGGCTTGTGGTTGATTGACGAATCGCGCGCAATAACTACTATATGTAGCGTTCTAGGTTCTTCCGGTCGCAAGACATAGGAAGCTAAGATGGGAATATGGTGAGCCAGCGTAGTAAGGCGATGCCATAGCTGCCCCCGCAACTGTAAGCGGATAGCGTCTACTTAATTCCGTCACTGAAGCATGTGTGCTTTGGGAAGACTAGGTATGATGCCGTGACCCGCGAGCCAGGAGACCTGCCTCGAACAAGACAATCCACGGGCGGGGTGTCCGAAGGGTGCGTGTTATCCCAGGCATAGCTTGGCATGCGCACATTTGACCCCTGCCAAAGCTTCGGGGTGAAAGCATGCTGTATGAAATATGTGTTCCGTTCGTCATGATGCGCGCGCGGTATTTAATCTGATGTGATTTCAGACCCCCGAGAATTTTAAGAACCAACGGTTTTGTCCCCAAGACGTAACCGAATGCATCCGCTTGCCCAATTTTATCGACCAACGAGGAACGTCATGAATATCACCGTCTACAGCAAACCTGCATGCGTACAGTGCACGGCCACGACACGCGCTCTCGAGCGACAGGGTATTGCGTACAATGTCATCGATGTTTCCGTTGATGATCAGGCGCTGATGCATGTGCAGAATCTCGGTTACCGTCAGGTGCCGGTTGTTGTGGCGGGTGACACCCATTGGGCCGGTTTCAGGCCGGATATGATCAGCACGCTGTCGTGACGGACGATCGGCATGGGGCTGATCGTTTATTATTCATCGACATCGGAAAACACCCGTCGCTTCGTTGAAAAGCTGGGGTTTCGGGCGCTGCGCCTACCAGTTGCGGCAGATCAGGTCCCGCCGCTGGTGACAGAGCCTTATGTGCTTGTCGTGCCGACCTATGGTGGCGGCGGCGCAAAAGGTGCGGTGCCGAAACCGGTTATCCAGTTTTTGAACTCTACGGAAAATCGAAGCTTCATTCGCGGTGTTATCGCCGCTGGAAACACCAATTTCGGCGAGGCCTACTGCCTTGCCGGTGACATCATATCCCGCAAATGCGAAGTGCCCTTTCTCTACAAATTCGAGCTCTTGGGTACCGGGGAAGATGTTGCGAAAGCCAAATATGGATTGGAACGATTTTGGACGTCACAACACTCGAACGCCCACTAAAGGCGGGTGAAACGGCGCTGGATTATCACGCGCTGAACGCGATGCTGAACCTCTATGATGAGGATGGAAAAATCCAGCTCGACAAGGACAAGCTGGCGGCACGGCAGTATTTTCTGCAGCACGTCAACCAGAACACGGTCTTTTTCCATAACTTGCGGGAAAAGCTCGATTATCTGGTCCTGGAAGGCTATTACGAACAGGAGGTTCTGGACCAGTATTCCTTCAATTTCGTGCGTGATCTTTTCGACGAAGCCTATGCGCGTAAATTCCGCTTCCCGACCTTCCTAGGCGCGTTCAAATATTACACCAGCTACACGCTGAAAACCTTTGACGGCAAGCGTTATCTCGAGCGCTACGAAGACCGTATATGCATGGTTGCTCTGACGCTTGCGCGCGGTGATGAAGTGTTGGCCCGCAATCTGATGGATGAGGTCATTTCCGGTCGTTTCCAGCCAGCGACGCCCACATTTCTCAATGCCGGCAAAAAACAGCGCGGCGAACTGGTCTCGTGCTTCCTGCTGCGCATTGAAGACAACATGGAAAGCATTGGCCGTTCCATCAATTCTGCCCTGCAGCTTTCAAAGCGCGGTGGTGGTGTGGCGCTCTCGCTGACCAATGTCCGCGAAATGGGCGCGCCGATCAAAAATATAGAAAACCAGTCATCCGGCGTCATTCCGGTGATGAAGTTGCTGGAAGATGCATTTTCCTATGCCAACCAGCTCGGCGCACGCCAAGGGGCAGGGGCCGTATATCTGCATGCGCACCACCCTGACATCATGCGGTTCCTGGACACCAAGCGCGAAAATGCCGATGAAAAAATCCGCATCAAAACCCTGTCGCTCGGCGTAGTCGTTCCCGACATCACCTTTGAACTGGCGAAGAACAACGAGGATATGTACCTGTTCTCGCCTTATGATGTGGAGCGGGTTTACGGCGTGCCGTTTACCGAGATTTCGGTCACCGAAAAATACCGGGAAATGGTTGCCGACAGCCGCATTCGTAAAAAGAAGATCAAGGCCCGCGAGTTCTTCCAGATCATTGCGGAAATCCAGTTCGAGAGCGGTTATCCTTACATCATGTTTGAGGATACGGTGAACCGGGAAAACCCTATTGCCGGTCGTATCACCATGAGCAATCTGTGCTCCGAAATTCTGCAGGTCAGTGACGCTAGCATCTTTAATGATGACCTTTCCTACAGCCATATGGGGAAGGATATCTCCTGCAATCTCGGTTCGCTGAATATCGCAGCGGCGATGGATTCGGCGGATTTCGGCACGACGATCGAAACTGCAATCCGGGCTTTGACTGCCGTCTCGCAGATGAGCCACATCTCATCCGTGCCATCGGTCGCCAAAGGCAACGATGAAAGCCATGCGATTGGCCTCGGCCAGATGAACCTTCACGGCTATCTGGCCCGCGAGCGCATTTATTATGGTTCGCCGGAAGGAATCGATTTCACCAACATCTATTTCTACACCGTGGCCTACCATGCGGTCCGCGCATCGAACCGATTGGCTGTGGAACTGGGTGAAAGCTTCAAGGGCTTTGAAAATTCCAAATATGCGTCTGGTGACTATTTCGATAAATATACCCAGCGCGAATGGATGCCTGCCACGGAAAGGGTTCAGGAGCTGTTTGAAAAGGCCGACATTCACATTCCGACCCAGGACGACTGGCAGGAATTGAAGGAAGCGGTCATGACCTCAGGTCTCTATAATCAGAACCTGCAGGCGGTGCCGCCAACCGGTTCGATTTCCTACATCAACCACTCGACCTCTTCGATCCATCCGATTGTCTCGAAAATCGAAATCCGCAAGGAGGGCAAGATTGGCCGTGTATATTATCCCGCAGCCTATCTGACCAATGATAATCTTGAATATTATCAGGATGCCTATGAGATCGGTCCTGAAAAGATCATCGATACCTACGCTGCGGCAACCCAACATGTCGATCAGGGACTGTCGCTGACACTGTTCTTCCGCGACACCGCCACTACCCGCGATATCAACCGCGCCCAGATCTATGCGTGGAAGCAGGGTATCAAGACCATTTATTACATCCGGTTGCGCCAAATGGCGCTGGAAGGCACGCAGGTTCAGGGCTGCGTTTCCTGCACGCTGTAAATTTGAGGGACAAGCAACATGAATATGCAAATCAAGGCGGCCAGCCGTCTGCGTGCAATCAACTGGAACCGCCTCGGGGATGACAAGGATCTGGAAGTCTGGAACCGTTTGACCGGCAATTTCTGGCTGCCGGAAAAGGTGCCGCTCTCCAATGATATCCCGTCCTGGGCAACATTGACCCCGCAGGAACAGCAGCTGACCATCCGTGTGTTCACCGGACTGACACTTTTGGACACAATCCAAAATGGTGTTGGCGCCGTGAAACTGATGGCTGATGCCATCACGCCGCATGAGGAAGCCGTTCTTTCTAATGTTTCCTTTATGGAAGCTGTGCATGCGCGGTCCTATTCTTCCATATTTTCAACGCTATGCCTGACGCCGGATGTTGACGATGCCTATCGCTGGTCAGAAGAAAACGAGTTCCTGCAGCGCAAGTCGGCGTTGATCATGGAGCAATACGCCTCTGACGATCCGCTCAAAAAGAAGGTCGCCAGCGTTTTCCTCGAAAGCTTCCTGTTCTATTCCGGCTTTTACTTGCCCATGTACTGGTCAAGCCGCGCCAAGCTGACCAATACCGCCGATTTGATCCGTCTGATCATTCGCGACGAAGCCGTTCACGGCTATTACATCGGTTACAAGTTCCAGCGGGCGCTTGTCCGTCTCAGTGACGCCAAGAAGCAGGAGATCAAGGACTTCGCCTTTGATTTGCTGCTTGAGCTTTACGACAACGAGGCAAAATACACTGAAGAACTCTATGATGATGTTGGCCTCAGCGAAGACGTCAAGAAATTCCTGCATTACAACGGCAACAAGGCCCTGATGAATTTGGGATATGAAGCCCTGTTCCCGCCGGAAGCCTGCAAGGTTAATCCCGCAATTCTTTCAGCACTTTCCCCGAACGCAGACGAAAATCACGACTTCTTTTCGGGCTCTGGTTCGTCCTATGTCATCGGTAAAGCTGTTGCGACCGAGGATGACGACTGGGATTTCTAAACCGCGACCTGTCTGTTCTGTTTGCGCGCAAAATCGGGTGTGCTGATTTTTTGTGATTGCGGTGGCGACGTCATGCCGCTGCCGCCATCAGGCAAAACAAAAAACGGTTGGCTAAAATGCCGGGTGCTGGTATGTTCAGCCCAACGAAACCTTTAAACGCCTGCGGCATTGCTTCTCGCTTTGCGCGGCGAAATGGACAAGACAGTGACTGACCCCGGCAGCGGCGAAAAGCCGTCAGAATCAGGGGCGTCGACGGTAAACAAGAGCAGAGCGAAACGCTCTCGACGTGGTAAAGGCAAGCGCAACGGTACTAACCGTGGCGCCCAAGTTGCTACGCCGGTTGTTGTCGTCGGTCCCCATGCTGATTCTCAGCATGAAACCTCACCCGGCCCAGATGCCGGTGAGCGCAAGCGCAAAAGGCGCAGGCGTTCGCGCGGCAGCGGACAAAATTCCAATCCTGAAACAAGATCAGACAGTAACGCTGCGCAAGCCAATGGCCAATCGGTCAAGGCGGCAGGACCAAATGTAGGGTCGCCCGAGGGACGTAAATCCCGTGATCGTCGCCGTGGGCACCGGGGGCCACAAGGTCGCCCGTTGGTTCCGACGCATGTGGCCAAGAATGGCAAGCCGCAAGGCCAATCGTCTGGACAGGATGGAGCGGGATCGGCATCGCGTGGTGATGGTCATCGGCATGGCCAACGCCAGCACAGCCATGACCGTGATGCGGATCAGGCTGCCGATATGTATGCGGCGCTCGATCTTGGCACCAACAATTGCCGCCTGCTGATTGCCCAGCCAACCCGCCCCGGCCAATTCCGCGTCGTGGATGCTTTTTCGCGTATCGTTCGGTTGGGCGAGGGGCTTATTTCAACGGGTCGTTTGTCCAATGAGGCGATGGATCGCGCCGTGGAAGCCTTGCGCGTGTGTGCTGCAAAACTTTCAGGACGTCCCATCCGGCGCATGCGCCTGATTGCGACCGAAGCCTGCCGCGCAGCCGAAAACGGCGAGGAGTTTCTCTCCCGCGTCACACGCGAAACTGGCTTGGACCTCGAAATCATCAGCCGTGAAACCGAAGCGCGTCTCGCCGTTTCTGGTTGCTCGTCGCTAATCGGGCGTGATGCTCGCTCGGTTGTGCTGTTTGATATCGGTGGCGGTTCATCGGAAATTGCCGTCATCCGCGTTGGTGAAAATCGCTCCAACCGTCTTGCCAACCACATCACCCACTGGACATCGCTGCCGGTTGGCGTGGTCACCCTGTCGGAACGTCACGGTGGTCGCGATGTTACACCGCAGGTGTTTTCTGCGATGGTGACCGAAGTCGAAGGCCTTCTCGATTCGTTCGTGTGCCCGCCATTTGCGGCAAGCGACGTACTGGAAGATTTCCACCTGATCGGCACCTCAGGCACGGTCACCACACTGGCAGGTGTCCATCTGGATTTGCCACGGTATGATCGCCGCAAGGTGGATGGCTTGTGGTTGTCGGACCGCGAAGTGACAGCCATGCAGAACAAACTGCTGGATTGGGATTTTGCCGGCCGTGCCGCCAATGCCTGCATCGGGCCGGATCGTGCCGATCTGGTGCTGGCGGGTTGCGCTATTCTGGAGGCCATCCGTCGCCGCTGGCCAGCCCGGCGCATGCGGGTCGCGGACCGCGGGCTGCGTGAAGGCCTGTTGACCGATATGATGGCGGATGATGGCGCGTGGCGACGCAATCGTCTGCGCCGCCAGCAAAACGGTGCGAGATAAGGAAAAAAGTTTATGAGTAAGCCTCCAGTTGGAAGCAATCGCACCGGCCGTAAAATTGGCCAGAAGGTGAAAAAAACCAAGCTCAAGGCGTCATCGCGCCGTTGGCTTGAGCGCCATATCAATGACCCCTATGTGCAGCGCGCCAAGCTGGAAGGCTACCGCGCCCGCGCGGCCTACAAGCTTCTCGAGATCAACGACAAGCACGAGATTTTGAAGGGTGCGACCCGTATTATCGACCTAGGCGCCGCTCCGGGTAGCTGGTCACAGATTGCCGCCAAAGTCACGGATTCGACCGAAGACGATATCCGCGTTGCCGCGATCGACTTCCTTGAGGTCGATCCTATTCCAGGTGTGCGTTTGTTGCAGCTCGACTTCCTTGACCCGACAGCGCCGGAAAAGCTGATGGAAGCGATTGGTGGCACGCCGGATCTCGTTTTGTCGGACATGGCAGCACCCACCACCGGACACCAGAAAACCGACCATATTCGCACGATGCATCTGTGCGAAGTGGCAGCGGATTTTGCCATTCAGGTGTTGGCAGAAGGCGGACACTTTCTTGCCAAGACCTTCCAGGGCGGTACGGAAAAGTCACTGCTTGATCTGTTGAAGCGTAACTTCAAACAGGTCCTGCACATCAAGCCTGCATCGTCTCGTTCCGAGTCTGTGGAAATGTTCCTGTTGGCCAAGGGCTTCAAGGGTCGCAGAGAGACGGTTGTTGTCGGCCACCATGTCGACGAGCGCGATACTTTCGAGCAGGACGCCGACGAAGACGTCTAACAACAGCGTTTCTATCTTTGATGGCTGCACAGCCCCGACATGAGGCGCTGTGCAGTTATGCTCAGTTACTGCCGGATGGTCGGGCGATGCCCGGATATCGCTTCGCCAGCATTTTTATCCAGACGGAACAGCGGTATCAGGGCGAGAAGCGAAAATGCCGCCACAATCACAAATGCAAGATGGAAGTCTGCGAGTTGCAGGTGCGAACCGGTCAATGCGGCACTTACTTCCAGAATGGTCGCAGCAAACGCTACACCCAATGCAAGGCTGATCTGCTGCAGAACCGACGACATGGACGTTGCCTGACTTGCCTGGCTGTTGTCGATCTCCGAGTAGCTCAGAGCATTTGAACCGGTAAAGAAAAACGATCGCGCAAAACCGGATACGACAAGAACACTGATGATGATCGCGTGCGGTGTTTCCGGCACAAACAGCGCATTGGCCGCTGTTGTAAACGCGCCAACTACCGAGGCGACAATCAATGTGGTCTTGAAGCCCGTCGCGGCAAACATCCGCTTTGCTATGAACTTGGTGGTGATGGCGCCGATCGCGCCCGCAAAGGTCACCATGCCAGACTGAAATGCATTCAATCCGAACCCGATCTGCAACATCAGCGGCATCAGGAAGGGAATGGCGCCGGTCGAGATACGGAAGATCGTGCCGCTGACCGAGGTTATCCTGAATGTCGTATTCTGGAAAATCTTGAAGTCGAGGATCGGAGCCGGGTGCCTGCGGGCATGGATCACGTAAAGCACGCCAGCGACGATACCGGTGAGAATTGAAGCGATGCCAATGGTCGGCGGCAGAGCGGGAAGGCTGATAACCGAAACACCGAAAACCACGCCCGATGCGGCGACGGATGACAGAATAAAACCTCTCACATCCATGGCCGGCGGATTGGTGGTTTCGATCACCGGCAAGTAGATGCTGGACAGCACGATACCGGCGACACCGATCGGAATGTTGATCAGGAAAATCCAATGCCAGGAAAAATAGGTCGTGATGAAGCCGCCAACCGGTGGCCCCGTCAGTGGACCCAGCAGCGCCGGAATGGTCAGCAAGGCCATGGCCGATACAAGTTCCTTGCGGTCTGTTGTGCGCAACAGGACGAGACGACCAACCGGCGTCATCATCGCGCCGCCCATGCCCTGCAAGAAGCGCGAAAGCACGAATTCTGCCAGTGAACCGGATACCGCACAGAACAGCGAACCCACCATAAAGACGCCGATGGCCAGCCGGAAGATGGTCTTGGCGCCAAATTTGTCAGCCATCCATCCGCTGATCGGAATGAAGATTGCCAATGCCACCATGTAGGAGGTCAGGGCCAGCTTGAGAGTAATCGGCCCGACATTGAGGTCCTGGGCAATAGTCGGCAAGGCTGTTGCAATAACGGTGGAATCCATCTGCTCCATGAACAATGCCACGGCAAGAATAAGCGGTATGATGCGGTTCATGGGAAATGCCTGCGCTGCGCTTGTGATCAGGTTCACACGGTGTGTGTTTAGTTTCTATGCGGGCAAATGCCAATTGCTTTGTCATTGATTTGACATCCATCACGTGTGTGTGATGTTTCATCTAAGTGGTATCAACGTCTTAGTCTTGTCTGCATACTCCTGTCCAAATGAAAGCGGACATTTTTTGAGGAGACAGGACAATGGCTGAGATTTCAAAAATCGGCAGACGCGTACTTCTGGGATCTGCCGGAACAGGTGTACTGGCTGCTCCGTTTATCATGGCGCGTGCGTCGATGGCGCAAACCGCGCAACCACAAACATCCATGGAGATAAACCACGCTATGGGGCCGGAAACAAATCGCTTCAAGCTTGGCAATTTCGAGGTTCTGGTCATCAAGGACGGTGCAGCCGTATCGGGACCGCCAAACGAAACCTTCGGCACCAACCAGTCTGCGGAAACCGTCGGCGAGCTTCTCGAAGAGAACTTTCTTCCCAAGGACAAGTTCGTCAACAGCTTTGCACCCGTCATGATCAATACCGGATCGGAGCGTGTGCTGTTTGATACCGGCTTTGGTGAGGCTGGCCGCGCCAACGGCAATGGACGCCTGCAGGAAGGCCTGGCTGCTGCCGGTTACAAGCCCGAGGATATCTCGATCGTTGTCCTGACCCACATGCATGGCGACCATATTGGCGGCCTGATGGAGAAAGACGCACCGGCATTTCCCAACGCCCGTTATGTGGCAGGCAAGGTTGAATATGATTTCTGGACAAGCGAAGCCCGCGTTGGAACCCCTGCCGAAAACGGCCACAAGAGTGTGCTCGGCAAGGTGAAGCCACTGGCAGACAGGATGACCTTTATCGGTGAAGGTGCTGAAGTTGTCTCTGGCATTACCGGTATCGAGGCTTTCGGCCACTCTCCCGGCCATATGATTTTCCGGGTGGAGTCTGAGGGTCGCCAACTTGTTCTAACCGCTGATACAGCCAACCATTATGTGCTGTCGTTGCAGCGTCCGGAATGGGAAGTGCGTTTCGACATGGACAAGGCTGCCGCTGCGGCAACCCGCAAAAAAGTCTTCGATATGATTGCGACCGACAAGCTGGCATTCCTCGGCTACCACATGCCATTCCCGTCCGTCGGTTATGTCGAAAAGCAGGACCAGGGCTACAGGTTCGTGCCGAAGTCCTACCAATTTGACCTATAATAGCCTCCCGTTGTGGTTGAAACACAACGAGCTATGCATAATAGTGTGAGCTGATCAGCAGGCCCGGATTCATGAATCCGGGTTTTTGCTATTTCCTTCCTGTCATAGACGTGTTACCAGCCCTCGCCAACTTCCAAGAACTCCTTGTGAAACCACCGGTGGATGATTCCTCCCGGCGGATACCCTATTCTTTAATGAAGGAAATTGGCATGGCACGCATTATTCAAACGCCCACAGGTTTGGACGCCCTCACTTTCGACGATGTGCTCTTGCAGCCGGGACACTCCGAAGTGATGCCGGGCCAGACGAATATTTCGACGCGTATCGCACGTGATATCGACCTGAACCTGCCTATTCTTTCCTCCGCAATGGACACCGTCACGGAAAGCCGCCTGGCGATTGCCATGGCACAAGCCGGTGGTATCGGTGTTATCCACCGCAACCTTACCCCTGCTGAACAGGCTGAAGAAGTTCGTCAGGTGAAGAAATTCGAAAGCGGCATGGTTGTAAACCCGGTCACCATCGGTCCGGATGCCAGCCTTGCTGAAGCCCAGAGCCTGATGAAGGCACACGGCATTTCCGGTATTCCGGTTGTCGAAAATGGCGGCCAGGGCGGCCACAAGACAGGCCGTCTGGTTGGTATTCTGACCAACCGTGATGTTCGTTTTGCTTCCGATCCAGCTCAGAAAATCTACGAACTGATGACCCGCGAAAACCTCGTGACGGTCAAGGAAAGCAGTGTTGACCAGCAGGAAGCGCGTCGCCTTCTGCACAAGCACCGCATTGAAAAGCTGCTGGTGGTAGACGCCCAGGGCAACTGCGTTGGCCTCATCACTGTCAAGGACATCGAAAAGTCGCAGCTCAACCCGAATGCGACAAAGGATGCGCAGGGCCGCTTGCGTGCCGCAGCCGCCATCAGCGTTGGCGATGATGCCCGTGACCGTGCAGAACGCCTGATCGATGCCGGCGTGGACATCCTCGTTGTCGACACCGCCCATGGCCATTCGCAGCGTGTTCTCGACGCTGTTGCACAGGTCAAGAAGATGTCGAACGCTGTTCGCATCATCGCCGGTAACGTCGCGACCGCTGACGGCACCAAAGCGCTGATCGATGCAGGCGCTGACGCCGTCAAGGTTGGTATCGGCCCAGGTTCGATCTGCACCACACGTATTGTCGCAGGTGTTGGCGTTCCGCAGCTTGCAGCCATCATGTCGGCCGTTGATGCAGCACAGTCCCTGGACATTCCTGTGATCGCCGATGGTGGTATCAAGTTCTCCGGCGACCTCGCCAAGGCTATCGCTGCCGGTGCATCCGCAGTGATGATCGGTTCGCTGCTGGCCGGTACGGATGAAAGCCCAGGCGAAGTGTTCCTCTATCAGGGCCGCTCCTTCAAGGCTTACCGTGGCATGGGCTCCGTTGGCGCCATGGCACGCGGTTCCGCAGACCGTTATTTCCAGGCCGAAGTTCGCGACACTCTGAAGCTGGTTCCTGAGGGCATTGAAGGTCAGGTTCCGTACAAGGGCCCGGTTTCCGGCGTTCTGCACCAGCTGGCAGGCGGCCTGAAGGCTGCTATGGGCTATGTCGGTGGCGCAACCATTCCTGAATTCCAGGACCGCGCGACATTTGTTCGTATTTCCGGTGCCGGTCTGCGCGAAAGCCACGCCCATGACGTGACGATTACCCGCGAGAGCCCGAATTATCCCGGTAGCGTTTGATCCTTACGCAGGCTAGGTTGACGGCCAATTGAATTTTTGTGCGCTCCCTGATCCAGATCGGGTCAGGGAGCGTAACTATGAATACCGATTAAGGAGAACCCGCATGTCACCCACAACCGCAATGTTCTGGCCGATGATTGCGCATGCTTTCCTTGTTTTCGGTCTTTATTGCTTGCTGTTCATTCGACGGAAAAAATACACCTTCCTCAACGCGGAAGCGGCGCGCCGTTTCAGGGATGCCGGTGAGGAGGCGCGCGAGAGCCAGTTGGTCAACAAGAATATTGCCAACCAGTTCGAACTTCCCGTGCTGTTCCACGCGGCATGCTTGTTGCTCTACATCACTGATGCGGACAATATCGTCACTATCGTGCTGGGATGGATTTTTGTGCTTTCGCGTTACGCCCATTCTTACTTTCATGTCACCAGCAATCGCCTGCGTTATCGTGCACCGGCATTTGCCATCGGCTTTGCCGCGTTGGTCTGCATGTGGGGCTGGATGGTAATTTGGCTGGCATTTGAATAGTGGCGACTGCCGCAAAACTGCGACACTGTGAGAAACGAAACCGTTTTCTCTTGCGATAGATCAACTCTACTGAATGTTGTTGTTCTATCCTTTGACCGTTCTATGGTTGAAGGAGGCAAGACAAATGGCAGCAATGATGAAGGCCGCAGTCGTCAGGGAATTTGGCAAACCGCTTTCTATTGAAGAGGTGCCAATTCCCGATCCGGGCCCCGGCGAAATCCTCATGAAATATGAGGCGACCGGCGTTTGCCACACGGATTTGCACGCAGCAAACGGTGACTGGCCGGTTAAGCCCAATCCACCCTTTATTCCCGGCCATGAAGGCGTTGGTTATGTCGCCAAGATTGGCGCTGGCGTAACCGGCATCAAGGAAGGTGACCGTGCTGGTACGCCTTGGCTCTACAGTGCCTGCGGTTGCTGCGTTCCATGCCGCACCGGCTGGGAGACATTGTGCGCCGAACAGAAAAACTCCGGTTATTCTGTGAATGGCAGCTTTGCGCAATATGGCCTTGCCGATCCGAAATATGTTGGCCGTCTGCCTGACAATCTCGATTTCGGCCCTGCGGCTCCCGTGCTGTGCGCCGGTGTGACCGTCTACAAGGGCCTGAAGGAAACCGAGGTGAAACCCGGTGAATGGGTGGTCATTTCCGGTATCGGCGGTCTTGGCCACATGGCGGTGCAATATGCAAAGGCTATGGGCATGCATGTGGTTGCAGCTGATATTTTTGACGACAAGCTGGAACTGGCGAAAAAGCTTGGTGCCGATATCGTCGTTAACGGCAAGGCGCCGGATGCGATTGAGCAAGTGCAGAAAGCAACCAAGGGTGTTCACGGTGCATTGGTAACAGCCGTATCGCCGAAGGCTATGGAGCAGGCCTTTGGTTTCCTGCGTTCCAAGGGCACGATGGCGCTGGTCGGTCTGCCACCGGGTTACATTTCCCTGCCGGTGTTCGATACGGTGTTGAAGCGCATTACAGTGCGCGGCTCGATTGTCGGTACGCGACAGGATCTTGAGGAATCCCTGGCCTTTGCAGGTGAGGGCAAGGTGGCCGCCCACTTCTCATGGGACAAGCTGGAAAACATCAATGATATTTTCCACCGCATGGAGGAAGGCAAGATCGACGGCCGTATCGTTGTCGATCTGAACTAGTCTTGCACATGTCCGACAGCCTGTGTTTCTTTCGAAGCACAGGCTGTTATCATGTGTGCCAGTGCCGACATGTCGTCCGCGCGGGCGCTGGAGCGTCGCCAGGCAAGGCCAATCTGCCGGGATGGCTGCGGCTCGGCAAAGGCAACGATCCTCAGATTGTTGCGTTTGGTTTCCAAGGGTACCGCGATCTCGGGAATAAGCGTCATGCCCATATCGTGGGACACCATCTGCAGCAGCGTGGTCATCGACGTTGCGCCAAAATTCACCAGACTGCGTTTGCCAGCTGTGCCACACACCGCCAGCGCCTGGTCTCGCAGGCAATGGCCTTCTTCCAACAGCAGCAACCGGTTCATATCGACTTGCGCTTCGGTCATCGGGGAGGAGAGCACGCTGTCCTCATTGCGGGCAACGGCCATGTAAAAGCGGTCCGTAAACAACATCTGGCTGGCAAGTGACTCGTCATCCAGCGGCAGGGCAGCAATCACCGCGTCCAACTTGCCTTCAAGCAGGTCACTGCGCAGCCGGTCTGTGACGGCTTCCTTCAATTCGATTTCAATGCGTGGATAGGTTTGGCGCAGTCGCGGTATCAGTTGTGGCACAAGATAAGGTGCAATGGTTGGAATGATGCCGATACGAACCGGACCCTCCAGCACACCCGACCCCTTGCGGGCCGTTGCCTCAAGCTGATCGACCTCAGCAAGAATTGCCCGGGCATGCTGTAATATTTCCATGCCTTTTTGGGTTATAATGACCCCGCTGCGGCTCCGCTCTACCAGCTTTACGCCGAGATGGTTCTCCATCTCCATAATCTGGGCCGATAGCGCTGGCTGACTGATGTTGGCTGCACGGGCCGCTCTTCCAAAGTGAAGTGTGTTGGACAGAGTGTCAAAATACCGCATTTGCCGAAGTGTAATCATGATAGGAAAATCCTATCGGAAATGAACGTAAATACAATTGGAAATTATGGAAAGGGGATGCGAAAAAACCAGTGTTAGAAGTATTCTAGACAAGCGTCCGGCCCGATTGCCGGTGACTTGCTGCCATCGAGAGTGAACCCAAAAGGAGGAAATCTTGGCTGATCGCCCGACAATGACAACCAGCGCAGGATCACCAATTCCTGATAACCAGAATTCCCTGAGTGCAGGCGAGCGTGGCCCGCTTCTGCTGCAGGACTACCAGTTGATTGAAAAACTGGCACATCAGAACCGTGAACGTATTCCTGAGCGTGCCGTTCACGCCAAGGGTTGGGGTGCCTATGGCACGCTAAAAATCACTGGCGATATCTCCCGTTACACAAAGGCCAAGGCCTTGCAGCCGGGCGCTGAAACGCCGTTGATCCTGCGCTTCTCCACCGTGGCCGGTGAGCAAGGTGCTGCCGACGCCGAACGTGACGTGCGCGGTTTTGCCATCAAGTTCTACACCGAAGAAGGCAACTGGGATCTTGTTGGCAACAATACGCCGGTGTTCTTTGTGCGCGATCCAGTCAAGTTCCCTGATTTCATCCACACGCAGAAACGTCATCCGCGCACAAATATGCGTTCGGCAACTGCCATGTGGGATTTCTGGTCGCTGTCGCCTGAAAGCCTGCACCAGGTGACGATCCTGATGTCCGACCGTGGTCTGCCAACCGACGTTCGTCACATCAATGGTTATGGTTCACACACCTATTCCTTCTGGAATGATGCCGGTGAACGTTATTGGGTAAAGTTCCACTTCAAGACCCAGCAGGGCCACAAGCACTGGACCAATGAAGAGGCCGAAACCGTTATCGGTAAAACCCGCGAGTCGACGCAGGAAGACCTGTTCAACGCACTGGAAGCTGGTGAATATCCGCGTTGGACTGTACAGGTTCAGATCATGCCGGAACTGGATGCCGAAAAGACATCCTATAACCCGTTCGATCTGACCAAGGTCTGGCCACATGCCGAGTACCCACCGATCGATATCGGCGTGATGGAGCTGAACCGTAACCCGGACAACTACTTCACCGAAATCGAAAACGCTGCTTTCTCGCCGTCCAACATCGTGCCAGGCATCGGTTATTCGCCAGACAAGATGCTGCAGGCGCGCGTGTTCTCTTATGCGGACGCCCACCGTCACCGCCTCGGTACCCACTACGAGAACATTCCGGTCAACGCTCCGAAGTGTCCCGTGCATCACTACCATCGCGATGGTCAGATGAATACTTACGGTGGTATCAAGACCGGTAACCCGGATGCCTATTACGAGCCAAACTCGTTTAATGGCCCGGTAGAACAGCCGGCTGCAAAAGAGCCGCCACTGCGTATCTCCGGTGATGCCGCTCGTTACAACCACCGTATCGGCAACGACGATTACAGCCAGCCGCGCGCGCTCTTCAACCTGTTCGATGCAGGCCAGAAGCAGCGCCTTTTTTCGAACATAGCTGCAGCCATGGGTGGTGTGCCGGGCTTTATCGTTGAGCGCCAGCTTGCGCATTTCCGCCAGGTTCATCCGGACTATGAAGCCGGTGTAAGAGCTGCCCTCAAGGCCGCTCACGGTTATCAGGCCGATACGATCAGCGCGGCCGATTGAGACTAAACTGCCAGTTGAAAACGGAAAGCCGGGCTTTTGCCCGGCTTTTTGCTGTTTTCATTAAAAAGCCCGCAACGCAGTTCAACTTTCGTCAAAAAAGCTCATGCCATATCGCAACCATTGTGGTGGCAAGGGCGCTACCCGCATGTGTTTCAGGACGGGAAACAATATGCCAAGACGTGGTACGCCAGAACGCATTGAACCAAGAAAAACGCCACAACAGGATCGCAGCATCCAGCGCGTCAATGCCATTCTTGAATCGGCAACCAGACTGATTACCAAAAGCGGTGTCAGTTCCCTGACCATGACCGCTCTCGCCAAAGAGGCCGGTATTCCAATTGGGTCGATCTACCAATATTTTCCTGAAAAAGCCGCCATCCTGCGTGCGCTGTTCGACATGATCTCGAACCGTGTCGAAGATCATGTCATTCGGTCGCTGGACGAGGCGACGTCACTGGATGAACTGAAACAGCACGTTTTCGTTTTAATTGATTGGTATTATCAGGAGTGCCGCGAAAACCCCATCTATCTCAGCATCTGGCTGAGCATGGAGATGGACAAGGCGCTGGCCAGGTTGAACATCGACCAAAGCTATCGGTTGGCCGAGATTTTCATCCGTTACACCTCATCATTGCGCAGTCCACGTCCGGGCGAAGATTATGAAGCCCGCTGTAAACTACTCAGCTATTTTCTCGGCTCCTGCATGCGCTTGTCTCTGCTGAGTGATCAGGATGAGGCACAACGTCTGTTGGCGGAGTGCAAGGTGCTGATCGGTGAAAGCATCTAACACCGTTCAGACCGTCGCTCACCAACCCGGCAGCATATGTCCGGCCCGCAGCCTCGGCATCTTCGGATAACTTTTGACGTCACTATCCAGATCATCGGTTGCCACAGCCGTCAGTGAAATATTGTCGAGGCAGGCCGAGATATGGTCGGTAATGGCGTTGGCAAGTGACGGCGAAATGCCCGGACGTTTCATCAGGCCGATTTGAACGGGCGGAAGTGGCGGGAAGCCATCACTGGCGGTCAGTACCTTCATGCCGGTCCTTAAAGCCGATTCCGGCAGGACCGAAACCGCCATGCCTGCGAGAACCGCTGAAGCGATAACCGTAGACGACCAACTGGTAAACAGAACCTGATAATCGCGACCATCGGCATCCAGCGCTGAACAGGCAAGCTGGCGCCAGTGACAGTCACGACGGCCCACGGCAAGCGGCACCGGTGCATTGTCACGCAACGGGTGATTGGCGGAGGCCACCCAGCAAAGCGGTTCGGTGCGCACCACGTCAGAAATACGGGCGCGGGGATTATGCGTCACCAGTGCTATATCAAGTTCGCCACGGGCCATTTTTTCCGCCAGGCTGACGGATGGTTCGCAGACGATGTAAAGTTCGACATTGGGGTGTGTCTTGGCAAAACGGCCGATAATTTCTGGCATGTACCGGTCGGCGTAGTCGTCAGGTGTGCCGATGCGCAATGTGCCTTCCAGACGATTATCATCGAAAGCTGCGATTGCCTCATCATTCAGACGAATGATGCGCCGCGCATAATTCATCAGCTTCTCACCTTCGTTGGTCAGGCGGTTGCCGCGCCCGTCCTTGGTGAACAGCTGTTTGCCGATCCGCTCCTCAAGACGGCGCATCTGCATGGACACCGCAGATTGCGTTTTGAAAATACGATCCGCAGCCTTGGTGAAGCTGCCTGTATCCACGATGGCGATAAATGTGTGTAGCTGATCGATATCAAGCGGGGCGGACATGGTGCATCCCATAAGAACCATTGATGACTAACATTAAAAACATTCGTTGGACTGATCAATGGGGCTGCGTCATTAAAGGTGCAACTAAATGACGATCAGGACAGTAAGCCTGATGGTCGAAATCGTGCCAAGGAAAGGATCTTATCATGAGCACGGCAGACCAGATTATTGCAAGCGGTATTTGCCAGCCGGAAAAGCGTGTCGAACTACGCAATGTTTCCCGCTTCGGCATGCGCGTGAATATGGTTTGGCGCAACCTCGTGACCCGTTTCCAGGTCAACCGCCTGACCGATCTCGATGATCGAATGTTGGCAGATATCGGTATTGTTCGTCAGGACGTACTAAAAGCCCTGAATGTGGGCTTGCTAGATGACCCCGCTCAGCAGTTAATAAAGGCAGCGGAAGTGCACGCGACCCAACGGTTCGCTCGCAAGACGCTCTGATTTTTTGAGTTTTCCCCGCAGGGTGATTGCCAATAGCCCTGCTTTTGCCCGGTGCCAGGCTATGCCGCACCGGGCTTTTTTTGTGCCCGGTGTAGCAAATTGTCTTGCCGGTTCAATGGGTTCAATGAGCCAACACTGCTGACGCAAATTCAGTACTGGTATTCTTCGTAAGCCGGATCAACCGACTGGTTCCAGCGGCCGTTATAGGCAGACAGCATGTCTTCTGCGAGTGTGGTCTTCTTGGCGATAACTTCATCAAGAGTGGACAGGAAAACTGTTTCGTCCTGACCTTCCGCGTTCAGTCTGTTGCGGTTTTTCAGGCCAAGGTGAGAAATTTTCAGAACTTCACGACCAATATCCAGCAGGCTATGGCCGGTAATTTCTGCCTTCAGTGCCTTGGTCGGCACATCGTCACGCAACTGATTGACCTGCTCGAACGACCAGTCCTTGGTCAGTTCATCGGCAGCCGACAGGGCCTCGTCGTCATAAAGTAGACCCACCCAGAAAGCCGGCAACGCACAGATTCTGCGCCATGGGCCACCGTCTGCACCACGCATTTCAAGAAAACGCTTGAGGCGAACGTCCGGAAACAGCGTCGAGAGATGGTTTGTCCAGTCACCGAGTGTTGGCTGCCAGTCGGCAATTTCACCCTTCAATGCGCCATTCATGAACTGGCGGAAGGTGATGTGTGTGCAGTTGTGATATTTTCCGTCACGCACGACGAAATACATCGGCACATCCAGCGCCCATTCGACATAGTGGTGGAAGCCGAAATCTTCTTTCAGGCTAAAGGGTAGGATGCCGGAGCGGTTGTTGTCCGTATCGCGCCAGATATCGCCACGCCATGAGAGCTGACCATTCGGCTTGCCCTCGGTAAATGGCGAGGAGGCGAACAGGGCAGTTGCAAGGGACTGCAACTTCATGCTGACGCGCATCTTGCGACGCATATCCGCTTCCGACGAGAAGTCGAGGTTCACCTGAATGGTGCAGGTCCGGTACATCATGTCCAGACCCTTGCTGCCGACCTTCGGCATGTAGTCGGTCATGATGGCATAACGGGACTTAGGCATGCGCGGTGTGTCGGCAAAGCTCCAGGATGGCGTACCGCCCATACCCAGAAAACGAATGCCCAGCGGCTCTGCAATGTCACGTAGCACGGCAAGATGCTGGTTGGATTCCTTGCAGGTCTCGTGAATATTTTCCAGCGGTGCACCGGAAAGTTCAAACTGGCCACCTGGTTCGATGGAAATGGCGCCCATGCCGGTGGGTTCGGCAAGGCCGATGATGTTTTCGCCGTCCATGATTGGTTCCCAGCCTAGCCGGGATTCCATGCCCTTCAGCAGGGCGGAAATGCTCGCGTCGCCAAAATAGGGCACAGGCTTATGTGTGTCGCGGAAAAACACGAACTTCTCGTGTTCAGTCCCGATGCGGAATTTCTCAACCGGCTTGTTGCCGCCTGCCAGATAGTCTGTCAGTTCCTGTTTTGAGGAGATCGGGGTCTGATCGGTAGTATCGCGAGCCATTGATGTAACCTTACTGCGCAACGTCTGTCTGTCATTCAAAAAGCCAGATAGGGCGGGACGATAGCCTCTGCAAATGAATTTCTTTCAATCATGGTTTAATGCCGATAATCGCCATCACCAGGATTGATTATTGCCAGTCTCCGATGGCCGCCTGAATAACCGCAAGTGCGGCAACAGCAGCCGTATCCGCCCGCAAAATCCGTGGGCCGAGTGGTATCGGCGTCACGCTTTGGTGGTTGCGAAGCAGCTGTCGTTCTTCTTCGGAAAAGCCGCCTTCCGGGCCAATCAACAGCGCAAGTTGGCGCTCCTTGATACGTGACAGAACGGGCAGGGGGTTCTGGCCCTCGTCGCCTTCATCGCAATAAATGATGCGGCGTGACGATGGCCAGTTCTCCAGAAGCTCACGCAGCTTCACTGGCTGCTGCACCTGCGGAATGGCCAAGATGCCGCACTGTTCGGAGGCTTCGATTGCGTTGGCCTGCAAACGTTCCAGATTGGTGATCTTGCCCTGTACATGCTGCGTCATCACCGGTTGCAGAATGCCCGCACCCATTTCGACAGCCTTCTGGATCAGGTAATCGATACGGCCAACTTTCAACGGGGCGAAAAGATAATGCAGATCGCAGGGCGCTGGCTGCGGCCGGGTCTGTTCTTGCGGCACCAGCACGATTTTCTTTTTTGACGGGAAGGCCAGACGCGCTTTCCACTCGCCATCACGGCCGTTAAAAATCAGCACCTCTGCGCCGTCCGTCATGCGCAGCACATTGGCCAGATAGTTGAACTGTTCACTGCTGGCGGCAATGCCGGTGCCGAGGATAATGGCATCCTCGACATAAAGACGTTGCATGCGAAAATTGGCGCGCATTTTCTGCTCTTACATTCCGTTATATGAAGAGCCGGAACATAACCCAATAAAGCCAGGCTGCAAGAGTGGCGCTTGCAGGAACCGTTATCATCCAGGCCGCAATGATGGTCATGAAATGCGAACGGCGCACCAGATAACGTCTGCGCATTTCCACGGTGTCCGTTTCAAACACATTGTCGGTTACGCGGATCGGCTGTGCACGCACCGTAAGTTTACGGCGCTTTGAATTGCGGGTGTACCACTCACGGAAAAAGCCGACCCCAAACACCGCTCCGACGGCGGTATGTGTCGTACTGACCGGCATGCCGAGCCAGGATGCCAAGAGAACGGTCAGCGCTGTTGCGAGGGAAACGCAGAAAGCGCGCATCGGGTTAAGCTTGGTAATCTGTTCACCAACCAACCGGATCAGGCGCGGCCCGAACAGCAGAATACCGCAGGACAGCCCAAATGCGCCGATCAGCATGACCCACAACGGCACGTCAACGTCATTGCTCATCGAGTTGTTCTGCACGGCCTGTACGATTGCAGCCAAGGGGCCGACCGCATTGGATACGTCGTTTGCACCATGAGAGAAAGACAGCAACGCAGCAGAAAAAATCAGCGGTATCTGAAACAACTGGCGCAGGGACTGATTGCGGTTTTCAAGCCCTATCGACTGCTTTTTGACAAATGGCGCGCTGGCAAGCCAGGTAAGACCCGCACATAGCAATCCGATTAACAGAGAGTTGCCAACAGAAATCTGCACGATTTGCTGTACGCCGATCAGGGCCAGATAGCTCGCAAATACACCGGCCAGAATTGCCGACAGGATAGGCACCCAGAAACGTGCCGCTGCAACCTTGTCGGTACGGTAGATGATGAATTCCTTGATGAAGGCCAGGAATGCGATGGCAACCAGTCCGCCCAACAACGGAGAGACCATCCATCCTGCGGCAATGCGCGCCATGGCAATCCAGTCAACGGCGTCAAGGCCGGACGCTGCAATGCCTGCACCGGCAACACCGCCAACAATCGCGTGCGTGGTAGAAATTGGTGCTTTCAGCCAAGTCGCGAGATTGACCCACAAGGCCGCCGCCAGCAGGGCTGCCATCATGATCCAGACGAGGACGTCGGCATTGGCGACGTCGGACGTGTCGATAATTCCGCTCGAAATCGTGTGCACAACTCCGCCGCCTGCTAAAAGCGCGCCGGCAATTTCAAAAACGGCCGCAAGCACAAGTGCTGCGCCCATGCTGATGGCTTTTGCGCCTACCGCCGGTCCAACATTGTTGGTCACGTCGTTGGCGCCGATATTGACGGCCATGTAGGCTCCGACAGCACCAGCCGCGATAATGATCCAGACCCCCGGGCTATTGCTGACCGAAGCACCCGCAAAGAAACCTGCAACGATCAGAAACAGCGTTGCAGTGGCATAATTCGCAAATTGCCTGGCAAGGTAATGCGTCGCCGCCTCGACATTGGTCAGCTTGTCTAGGTCTTTGTCCAGTGTACGTTTTGTCAAGTCTGGCAATTCCATAGCCATCGTCACCTCTATGCCGGGTATCCTTTCATCCGTGGTTCAGGCGGCTTAAGGGAGGGTAGGAAAACTCATGATAACACGAGGCCTGCGAACGGAGCGCCTGGATAAAGCATTCGTTATCATGATGGGGAATATCGGTTAGTTTATGGAGCCCGCAAAATCAATATGGACGGCCCCCAAAGTCGGTATTCTTATCAGATTTTGGCTGGAATGACTGTAGAAATACGCTTTCCGAAAGAACGAATGAGAGTTTTCAACTCCGGTTCATTGACGCGGCTTGCAGCTTCTTCGACGGAAACCCATTCAAGTTTACGGCTGTTCTTTTCAGGGAAGTTCTTGATCAACTCTTCAACTTCCAGTGCATGGACTTGTACCCTGCAAAGAACATTCATGCCGTTGGATAGTTTTTTCTGGTATTCGTAGAAGCCGAGAATTTCCTTTTCGACTTTACCTTTTACGCCAGCTTCCTCGTAGGCTTCCTGCGCGGCAACCGTGTGAGCCTGCTTGCCGTCCATCGGCCAGCCCTTCGGAATAACCCAACGTCCGGTATCGCGGCTCGTCAGGACCAGGATCTCAACGTCGCCCTGCTTTTTCTTGATCCGATAGCACAAAGCCGCATATTGCTGACGCGGTGGACGGCGCAGCATGAGATAAACGTCATTGGTCAATCGGTTGAGCAGGTTCAATAACGGAGTTTCCTTCCATTTGGGCATGCTTAAATATAAGCGATGTCGAATATTATGTGCAAATCATGAAAATATGATGATTCTCGATAGTCTGCGCTTGAAAAAGGACCGTCAATATCCTGTTTGCGGCATTCCGGCGACGTTCCACCGGAAATTTAAGTTTCACGCGCCAGCAATCGGGTAAGCCCCTCAATAACGCCATCGGCCATCGGTAATTTTGCAATCATCAATCGATCATTTGTGTTGCCAAGCTGGCGCAGTTCATCCAGTGCATTGGCGACGATAATGCCGCGCACACCGGGAATTTCAAACATGGCGCGGTCATTGCCAGTATCGCCAGCCACGATGATATCGCTCGGTGTGATGCCCAGCGATTTTGCAAGCCAAAGGGCGGCATAGCCCTTGTTGGCATTGCGTGGCAGCACGTCCAGATCGCGACTGCTGGAATACACGATCTGGGCTTGAAGCCCCGCATGTTCCAGCCGCTGTTGAATGGCGGTAAGCGCATTCTGCGTTGAATCGTGAAGATACCAGCTTGATTTCAGCGCATGCTGATACTCATCCGGCTGCTTCTTTATGCCGTCTATACCGGACATGACGCGTTCGACGGAATGGCTATCAAAGCCGTCGGCGATGGCCGAACTGAAGTTGTCGGAAAGACTGGTATTTGTCTTGTGGTGCAACATCGTGCCGACGCCACCGATAATGAAGTCCGGTTCGGGCAGGCCGGTTTCGTCAATCAGCGCAAGCTGATCATCCACCAGACGACCGCTGTTGTAAACCAGTACCGGGCGAATATCGTCAGGCAGGGAATGCCAGAAACGCGCAAAGCGACGGGTCGCCTCTGGGTTTCCGACAACCGTGCCGTCGAGGTCAGTCGAAAAAAGCCGCATCAATCGCCGTCATTCCACGGTTCTGCCCAATCGGCTTCTTCCAGCACAGGCATCATGCTTCGCCCTTCCACCAGTGCCAGAACCTGCTGTGCAATGCCGGTCCAGGTAAACAGGCTGCGAGCCTTGTGGGCACCCATCCGCGACAGGCGGCCATACAGCCTTTCATGTTTGAAGGGCTTCATCATGGTGATGCCCAGATCCTCCTTGTCGAAAGGATCGGCAAACAGTGCGTGACGACCATAACTGACCGCCCGGAACAAACCACCGTGAATGGTCACCACAGTGGGTGTGCCACTGGCCATCGCCTCGATGGCGGTCATCCCGAAAGGTTCGTAACGGCTGGAGAGAACAAACAAATCGGCTGCGCGGTAAATATCCGGCAAATCCTCATCTGACACGTAACCGGAGAATACGACCTTGTGCTGCAAACCAAGATCCTCGACCCTTTGCTTGAGCTGGTTGAGGATTGTTGTTTCCTGCGGATCCATGTTCTCGCCGCCAACGGCCAGATGCAGGCGAGCTTCCGGTTCGCGTTCCGCAAGAACCGAAAAGCCGTCAATCAGCAAATCATACCCCTTGTTGGTCGCCAGCCGACCAAGCGCAAGCACGGTTTTTCCCTCGAAGCCAAAACGACTGCGCAGCATCTGGCGGGATGCTTCTGACACAGGGAAAAAGCGATTGTCATCATAACCCGGCGGAATCATGTGCACTTGCTTACGCTTGAGATTGTAGTCCTCGAGCAGCATGTCCAATTGTATTGGCGTCGTGGCGATCACCAGATCGCAGCTGCGATAGACGATCAGTTCGTGCTGGATGCGTTCCTTGAAGTTGAACTCCAGGTCGAAACTGTCTGCCTTCTCTGGGTAGTCGGTCTCCATCTGGCGTTTTTTCCAGATGCCGAGGGAGTGCGGCGTATGCAGGTGCGGCACCTTGAGCGCTTCGGACAAGCGTTGACCCGCGACACCGGCGTCCCAATAGTGACTGTTGATGAAGGAATAGGTGAGGTTGTTTTTCTTGATGAACCGCAACGCATTCTCACACCATTCCATCATGTGGCGGTGCAGATATTCCTTGGGAATAAAATCGCTGCCGCCGCAGGGAATGCGGACCACGCGCACGCGTTCGTCAACCTCGTCGAATTCCGGCTGATCTTCAAAGCGCCGTGTATACAGGTCCACAGTGTAGCCGAGCTGCCCAAGTTTTCGGGCAAGTTCAAGCACATAGACTACCTGGCCACCGGTGTCGGCAGCGCCCAGGGGAGGATGGGCGGCCACATAGCCATGGGTCGAAACGAGTGCAATCCTTGGATAGCGATCCTGATCGGTCATGGGAAATATACATCCATCTTGGTATAATTTTTCAACTAATGAATGCAAATGCGACTTCGTTGAAAAAGTTCCATCGGAATGGTGCAGTTTCTGGTTTTTCTGTATTTCGACTGAAAAACGACGGTGTCATCGCTCCCAGTAGGGGACCGGCGAGTAAAGTGTCGTCATGTAGTCGATGAACAGCCGCACTTTTGCAGGCAACAGTTTGCGACTGGAATAAATTGCCGACAACGAGACGTTTTTCGATCCCTCATAATCAGGCAAAACCTGAACGAGCGAACCGTCACGCAGTTCCTGCCCGATATCCCATGTCGAGCGCAGTGCAATGCCAAGACCGGCGATGACAGCTTCACGAATAACTTCACTCGAGTTGGTGACCAGCATGCCGTCGGGACGCAATGTTACGACGCCGTCGGGGCCCTCCAGCCGCCAGCTGTCATTGTTGTGGGCCGGCAGGCAGCGATGGTTGGCAAGGTCGCTGATGTCCTTCGGCAGTCCATGTCTCTCGACATAGCTGCGAGAGGCGCACAATACGCGGCGAACTGGGGCGAGACGCCGTGCCACAAGGCTTGAATCATTAAGGTCGGCGATGCGGATGGCCAGATCAAAACCGCCGGCCACAAGATCGGTGAACTCGTCGCTTAGCACCAGGTTGATGGCAAGGGCGGGATTGGTATCGATGAAGGGTTTGAGGTGGGGTGCGATATGCAGGCGCCCGAAAGAGGTGGGGGCCGAAATTTTCAGCGACCCTGAAATGGCATTGGCGCGTCCGGCGACAAAATCCTCTGCTTCGCCCAGACTGACGAGAATGCCTTGAACCCGCTCATAAAACCCCTGACCCGCTTCGGTCAATGAAAGCTGACGGGTGGTGCGCTGGAAAAGACGGACCCCAAGGCGTTCTTCAAGTCGTTTGATGCGTTTGGAAATAACCGCTGGCGAATACCCGAGGGAACGCGCTGCTTCTGACATGCTGCCGCATTGCGCCACGAGATTGAAGACTTCAAGGTCACCCAGATTGGTCAAAATCTTTTCCATTTATGCCGGAACGGTCATCAATCCAATAACAGCAATTGCTAGCCACGTCATGGGTCAGGCAAGACGTTCCTGGCAGGACAATCTGGTAAAATTCCAAACACGCCCTAAATGTTGAAGGCGGAAGTAAATGTTATGAATAGCGGAGGTATTTCATGGCAGACCCTATGTCCAACGAACCTGTGCGCTCCCCTGACGATAACTGGCTCGAACCGGGCAAAACCAACATCCAGCTTGTTTACATATTGTATCTGCTGAGCTTCGTTGTCGGCATTACCAGCATTGTCGGAGTTGTTATCGCCTATCTGAACAAGACAAAGGCAACCGGTTGGATGCAGTCGCATTACACCTGGGCTATACGGACCTTCTGGATAGGCATTCTCTACGGCTTCATTTCGCTGATGCTGACAGTCATTTTCATCGGTTTTTTGGGCATGCTGGCCACGATTATCTGGGTCGTTGTCCGCTGTGTCGTGGGACTGCAGAAAGCCGGTAATCACGAACCGATCGCTGATCCCTACAAGTGGTTGATCTGACGGATCATTCAACCGGCGACAAAATCGCAAAACCATGACAGGGCGTCATACACCCTGTCATGGCTGGTGTGTCAGCCACCGAAAATGGTGCGCAGAATATCAATACCGCGATCGTTGAACGATACGTTACCCTGCTTGTTGCCCGGGCCGACAACGATGACCTTCGTGCCGATATCGGCGCGGGCATACAGATGTTCGACATCCTTGTTCATCATACGGATGCAGCCGGACGACATATTCAGACCGATTGTCCAAGGCTGGTTTGTGCCGTGAATACGGAAGATGGTGTCGCGTCCGCCCTGATAGAGATAAAGCGCGCGCGCGCCCAGCGGATTGTCTTCGCCACCTTTTTGAACGGCTGGCAGAATGCGGCCTTTCGCGGCTTCGCGGCGGCGCATTTCAGCAGGCGGGGTCCATGTTGGCCATTCCGCCTTACGGCCGACTTTTACAACACCGGACCAGCCAAAACCATCGCGTCCGACGCCAATGCCGTAGCGGGTCGCGCGGTTCTTGCCTTCAACGAAATAGAGAAACTTGTTGTTGGTATCGACGATGATCGTGCCGGGCGTTTCGGTGGTGGAAAGACGAACGACGCGGCGTTTGTACTTTTCCTCGACCTGCTTTTTCTGGATTGCCACCGGCTGGACATCGGTGCCTGCGGGTACGTTCAACGCCTTGTCGGCGAGTGTGACTGCCTGTGCGGATGGTACGGAAATCACAGTCAGCGCTGCCATCCCCATGGCTGATGCAAGAAGATCTCTTCGGTTCATCTATGCTCCCCTCAAACCTGATACAGGCTGAAGTTAGCCAAGCCGCCCATGAACGCAAGTCTAAACGTGCATCTGTTCCGGCAATACACGCTATACTGCCGGAATGTCGTGTTCTGTTTGTCGGCTTTAACGCCTTACATGACGATAACCTTGGTGCCGACATTGACGCGCTCATAGAGGTCGGTCACGTCCTCATTGCGCATGCGGATGCAGCCGGAAGAATTGTTGCTGCCGATTGTCCACGGCTGGTTGGTGCCGTGAATGCGGTAGAGGGTCGAGCCGAGATACATGGCGCGTGCACCCATTGGATTTTGCGGGCCACCTTCCATGAATGCCGGCAGATAATGACCCTTTGCCGCTTCGCGGGTGATCATTTCTTTCGGTGGTGTCCAACTTGGCCATTCCGCTTTGCGGGTAACCTGGTGGGTGCCAGCCCATTCAAAGCCGGGCTTGCCGACACCAACGCCGTAACGACGTGCCTTGCCATCTGCCAGAACCAGATAGAGGAAACGGTTCGGCGTATCGATAACGATTGTGCCGGCCGGATGCTGTGTCTGGTAGGATACGATCTGTGGCAGGAACTGCGGCGCGATCTGTGCCTTGGCCGGTGAATTTGGTCGTACAGCAACTTGCTGAACACCGGCCGGACGCTGGCTTGTCACGCCATTATATTGGCGGGTTGGACGAACATTGACCGCCTGCTGGCGCTGGTAAACTGGCTGACGTACCGTCTGGCGCTGTGGCACCACCACGGGACGTGCACTGCCGCCACCAAGCTGCATTAGCCACGGTGCCGAAAGATCGGGGCTGACAATAACCGGAGGCCGTTCGCGATAGCGGTCATTTGCCAAAGCGGCTGAAGAAAAGACAGAAACAAGGCTTAATGCCAGACATAGAGACTTCATCGTCATCGGATCTACTCGTTACATGCACCGAAACATGTTTTGACGTTCTCACTTTCGGACAAGCGAATGGTAAATGCCGATTAATTAAAACAGGCGGGATCATGGAAACCTTGTCGTAAGGTTACTGCGGGGTTTTGAAACAGGGTGAATCAATGGTAATTCCATGGTGATTTGCACGAGGGATGGCATCAGATGAGTGAAAATGGGCTTCTGACGGGTCCGGATGGACAAGTGCGCTGCTCGTGGCATCAGGGGCTTGAAGATTACCGTCACTACCATGATGAAGAGTGGGGCAAGCCTGTGGTCGATGATATCAGGCTTTTTGAGAAAATCTGTCTTGAAGGCTTTCAGTCTGGCCTGTCCTGGCTGACCATCCTGCGCAAGCGCGAGGCCTTCCGCGCCGCCTTCAGTGGGTTCGATTTTTCCATCGTGGCAGCTTTCACTGAGGATGATGTGAACAGGTGCCTGGCCGACAAAGGCATTGTGCGGCATCGCGGCAAGATCGTTTCCACCATCAACAATGCGCGGCGTGCGCTGGACCTGAAACAGGAATTTGGGACGCTGGCCCATTATTTCTGGAGTTATGAACCGTCTGCGGACCAGCGTCCGGCGGTGTTCGATTATCAGGAACTGAGAGCCAACCCGACAACACCAACCTCGGTGCGGTTGTCTAAAGACCTGAAAAAACGTGGCTGGACATTTGTGGGCCCGACCACCGTTTATGCTTTCATGCAGGCCATGGGCATGGTCAATGATCATATCGAGGGTTGTTATTGCCGGAACCGGGTGGAAAAACTGCGCGCGGAGTTTGTACGTCCTTGAGCGACGAGTTGAAAAAACGGCAGTTTCTGATGTTGCTTCTTGCATCATGTGCCGCGCCAATCACGGCAGTGGCACAAGATGAGAGGCCGTCATGGCTCAACCCTGGCGAAGTGTTGAGAGATCTTGGCTCATTTACGCCGGAAGGTCTGCATGTCGGCGGCTGGACGCGTCAAGGCAGAGGCAATGTCTACCGTCTCAATGTCAAGGCGGGCGACGCCATGCGGATCACACTGACGTCCTCAAGCGAATTCTTGAATTTTGCGGTTTTCGATATGGCCGATCCCGATGACGACGCAATTTTTTTCAGCGATGCCGGGGTGAAGGTCGCCACTCTAAAGGCTGACAAGGATAGCTGGTGGCTTATCCGTCCCATTCTTATCCTCAGTGCACCACGCCGCGGGTTGGGTGCACATTATGATTTACGTATCGAAAAAAACTGACGCCGATGCCTGCGTCTTTACTGATATGAGGAAGAATGCGCCCATCAGGCGCATTCCCTTTTTATCGTTTAGTGGCCTTTGCTTTTCAGCCATTCCTCCATCATGACAATCTCGCCTTCTTGCGCCTTGATGACCTCTTCGGCCAGCTTGCGAATTTCAGGATCCTTGCCGTATTGCAGCTGAATACGGGCCATATCGATAGCGCCCTGATGGTGCGGGATCATGCCACGTACGAAATCTACGTCGGCATCACCGGTAAATTCCAGCGACATGTCGCCGTGCATCTTGTCATTCGCTTCCATGAACGCCTTGGTCGATGGGCTCTCTTGCGTTTGGGCCGCCGCGCCATGACCGGCATGGCTGTTGGTGTCTTGCGCCAAGGTTTGGCCAGCGAGCATCGCAGCAAAGACTGCCGTTGAAAGAAGTGTTTTGGTCATGAGTATAAATCCTGAGTTGTCATTGTTTCAGGGTAAAGCGGATGATCCGCGGGTTTGATTTGAACGATGAGAAATCAGGATCGGGGAGGCGGGATCGGAGGCGCAGAGGCGGAGGTCAGGAAAACGTCACCAAAATCCGGTACCGGATAGGCGAAGATGTGTTTTCCGCTCTCGAAAACAGTGATGTGCGGTGCTGTCGTCAGACAAGCGGTACACAAGCCACTGTGTTTCATGTCTCCGCGGTGCGGGCAGGGTTCGTCTTTCTGGGCCGCCTGCTGCTGATGGGCGGAAGTGTGGTCGACCTTTTTATGATATGAATGAGAGGAGTTATCGCCTGTCATGTCCTGCATGATGGGGCGAACGTTCATCGGCTCAATGAGAAAAGAAGACTGTGCCGGGATCGACCCGTAAAACAGCCATGCCAAGATCATCAATGCTTTTGCCGCAAATCGCATAGGCTGATTTAAAGCTGGCGATCAGCGCACGTCAACAGCAATCACCTTGTGCACGACTTTGTAGTCGCGGCTCTCTTCACCCAGTGGCACCACCGGCCATACCCAGTCTGAAACAGGTGTTGGCGTTTCTACGCCATACAACAGATCAACGGTTTCATGGGTGTTTCCGTTACGATCGATAACCGTGTAGTCCGTGTCGGTCAGCAGACAGACTGCGCAGGGCAGGTGTTCCAACCCCTCGACATGCGCCTTGATCAGCCGGGACAGAACGTCCTGTTCTCTGGCTTCCAGCCCGTGTTTCGACAGTCGGTCGCGGGCACCGGTGCCGATCTGTGAAAGCACATTGGCTGAAACGACAAAATCGAGATAAGGCACCAGCCGCAGAAACCCTAGTGGCTCACCGGGTCGATCTTCTGCTGCATCTTCATAACCGGAGAAGTCGCGGTAAACGAAGCGCAGGTTTTTCAGTTTGCGGAATGATTGTTCGAGCTTCACGCTCGCTGGGTGGACAAGATCGATCAACACAACGGTGTCGAACAGTCGACAGAGCTCTCTGACGGGCACATCGCGCCAAAGGCCGGAGCCCAGCACGACAGCGGTTCGCCGTTGCCGCAGTTTAGCAGCGCGTTCCAGTATGGTGCGCTTACAGTTTTCTTCATGCACCTTCCAATCCTGTGTGCAGCGTTTGGCACGCGCCCACAGGTTTATGCTGTAACGAATATAAGGCCGGAACTCCCGTGGAGTGACGGCAAACGTGGCAGCATAATGGATGGCTTCGAGAATCATGATGCCTTTATCGGTTTTTTGCAGGGTGTTTGAAAGAGTTTGCTGGCGGAAGCCGCGCTCGTATTGAGCGCGGCGTAACACGTTAGGCGCGGTGAGGGGCTACCAAAAGCCCGACGATCCTGCGCACCAGCGGCAGCACAAGAAGAAGCGTCGGGAAGGCAACCATCCACGACAGGCCCCATGCCGACATCCATTCACGCGCCGAGAAATCGCTGATACCGACCGCCTTGACGGTGGCAATCAGCGACACGATGAAGGTCATGATGATCGACAGGATCAAAGGTGTCAGAAGCGCACCATATTTCGCGGGTAAGCGTGACAGTTTCATAAAGCTTCGCTTTCTGGAAATTCGTCTTCATGGACAGCACCTTGGATAAGCGCCCTCCTGATGACGAAGGGTTAGGTGCGTTGCTTGACGTCAGACGCTTACGGTTGCTGCATGCAACGGGCAAGCGACTAACAGATGGTATGGCGCTTCGCAAGCGCTTAGGATGCAGGAAGCCGTCCTGATAAAAGCGGCTTTGGGTCGATCCCTTGCCGCGACAAAATCCAATCGGCAGGACTTGTGCTGATTTATCGACCGCTGGCCCATTCTCTGAGGCCAGATTGGTCGTGTTCGTGCTTGCCGCATGCAGCCCGATCCTCTAAGAACCGGCATTATCCTGAAGAAGACCGGAATGGTAAAAATGAGTGAAAAGCAGAAGAAACCGCAGAAACTGAAAGCACGCTTGCCGCGTGGATTTGTGGACCGTTCGGCTGCCGACATTCATGCCACCAATGAAATGGTCGAAAAAATCCGCAAGGTATACGAACTCTACGGTTTCGATCCGATCGAAACACCGCTGTTCGAATACACCGATGCGCTTGGAAAATTCCTGCCCGACAGTGACCGCCCAAATGAAGGCGTGTTCTCGCTGCAGGACGATGACGAACAGTGGATGAGCGCCCGTTACGATTTGACCGCGCCTCTCGCCCGTCATGTCGCAGAAAATTTCAACGAAATTCAGCTGCCATTCCGCACTTACCGCGCTGGCTATGTGTTCCGCAACGAAAAGCCGGGTCCTGGCCGTTTCCGGCAGTTCATGCAGTTTGATGCTGACACGGTTGGTGCTGCCGGCGTGCAGGCCGATGCGGAAATGTGCATGATGATGGCCGATACGCTGGAAGCGTTGGGCATCAAGCGTGGCGATTACGTTATTCGCGTTAACAACCGCAAGGTTCTCGACGGCGTTATGGAAGCACTGGGTCTGGGTGGCGACGAAAATGCTGCCCGTCGCCTCAACGTTCTCCGCGCCATCGACAAGCTCGACAAGTTTGGCCCTGAAGGCGTCAAGCTGCTGCTCGGCCCCGGCCGCAAGGATGAATCAGGCGATTTCACCAAGGGCGCAGGCCTTGATGAAGGACAGATCGAAAAGGTTCTGTTCTTCGTAGGTATCAAGAATTATGCGGAAAGCGCCGCTGATCTGGCAGCACTCGTTGCCGGCACCTCGAAGGGTGAAGAAGGCGTCGAAGAACTGAATATCATCGGCGCGCTGGTGACCAGCGCCGGTTACGATGAAACCCGCATCAAGATCGACCCGTCCGTCGTGCGTGGTCTCGAATATTACACCGGCCCGGTTTACGAAGCTGAACTGACCTTCGACGTTACCAATGACAAGGGTGACAAGGTCGTATTCGGTTCAGTCGGCGGTGGCGGCCGTTACGATGGTCTGGTATCCCGCTTCATGGGCCAGCCTGTTCCGGCAACCGGTTTCTCCATTGGTGTTTCGCGCCTGATGACGGCGCTGAAAAATCTTGGCAAGCTTGGACAGCAAAAGGCACTGGCACCTGTATTGATTACCGTCATGGACGGTGATGTGGAAAGCATGGGTCGTTACCAGCGTTTCACCCAGGCACTGCGCGCCGAAGGCATCCGCGCCGAAATGTATCAGGGCAACTGGAAGAAGTTCGGCAACCAGCTGAAATATGCCGACCGCCTCGGTTCTCCTGTCGCCATCATTCAGGGCGGTGATGAGCGTGCGCAAAGCGTCGTTCAGATCAAGGATCTGATCGAGGGTAAACGACTTTCCGGCGAGATCGAGGACAATGCGACTTGGCGTGAGGCGCGTGTGGCGCAGGAAACCGTTCCGGAAGCTGAACTCGTTGCCAAGGTGAAGGAAATTCTGGCCGCACAGGCTGAAGACCGAGCGCGGGCAGGGTAACATGCCTTTCATCGACATGCCGGATTTCGCCGGTGAATTACTGGATGAATTTGCCAAGCGCAAGACAGTGCGCATCGATACGCCTGTCATTCAGCCCGCCGAACCGTTTTTGGATATGGCGGGCGAAGATTTGCGCCGCCGTATTTTCCTGACCGAAAGCGAAACCGGCGCAAGCCTTTGCCTGCGCCCGGAATTCACCATTCCCGTTTGCCTTCGCCACATCGAAACGGCAACCGGTACGCCGAAACGTTATTCCTATATGGGGCAGGTATTTCGCCAGCGTCGTGAAGGCGCCAACGAATTTTACCAGGCCGGTATCGAGGATTTGGGCGATGCGGATATCGCTGCATCTGACGCCCGCGCCATCGTTGACGCAACGGCGGTCCTTAACAGACTTTTGCCATCGCAGACGCTGTCGATAACGCTGGGCGACCAGAAGGTTTTCGAAGCGGTTGTTGCAGCCCTTGGCCTGCCATCAGGCTGGCAAAAGCGGCTTGTGCAGGCATTTGGCAATATCCAGCAACTGGAAGCCCTGCTCGAGGGACTGATCAATCCAAAACCGGTAACGGGACTGGATTCGCGGGTAGCAGGCCTGCTTGCCTCAGGCGATGAAGCGGAGCTTGTCGGTTACATCGATACCGTCATGCAGCAGACGGGCTATTCCACCAATGCAAGCCGCGCACCGGCAGAAATTGCCCGACGTCTGCGCGAAAAGCTGGCATTGGCGGCCACCCGTCTTTCCGACCATAATTTCAACACCCTGAAGACATTCCTGTCCTTGAAGGCGCCATTGTCAGGTGCATCCGAGGCGCTTGCCGCCTTTGCGCAGGAGGCCGGTTTGCAGCTCGGCGCAGCTCTCTCCACCTTCGATGGCCGCGTGGCTGCGCTGGCAAATTCCGGTGCCGACTTGGACAACATTCAGTATAAGGCGGCCTTCGGGCGTCCGCTGGACTATTACACCGGCCTTGTGTTCGAAATCACCAAAACAGGCAGTGTTGAGGTGCTGGCAGGCGGCGGACGTTTTGACCGGCTGATGACGCTGCTCGGCGCGACGGATCGTATCCCCGCCGTTGGCTTCTCCCTGTGGCTGGACCGTATTGAAATGGCGAGGGCTTCCAAATGACCATCACCATTGGCCTGCCCTCCAAGGGTCGCATGAAAGAGGAATCTTCTGCCATTCTCGAACGGGCAGGCATGAAGATTTCTGCCATAGGCAATGATCGTTCCTATCGCGCCCGTGTTGACGGACGCGACGACATCGAGATCGCCTATCTGTCTGCCTCTGAGATTGCTCGTGAGATCGGCAATGGCACCGTAGACTTCGGCGTGACCGGTGAAGATCTTGTGCGCGAAGGACTTGATAATGCCGATGGACGTGTCGAATTTTGTGCACGCCTCGGTTTTGGTCATGCGGATGTTGTCGTGGCCGTGCCTGAAATCTGGCTGGATGTCGACAGCATGGCGGATCTTGGTGATGTGGCGGCCGAATTTCGTGCGCGCCATGGACGTCGTTTGGCCATTGCCACGAAATACTGGCGTCTGACACAGCAGTATTTTTCCGGCAGCCACGGCATTCAACTTTATCGCATTGTCGAAAGCCTTGGTGCGACCGAAGGCGCACCTGCCGCAGGTCAAGCTGATATCATCGTTGATATCACCTCGACGGGTTCGACACTGAAGGCAAACCACCTAAAGATCTTGTCGGATGGCGTCATCCTGCGCTCCGAGGCCTGCTTTGTGCGGGCACGCAAGCCTGAACATGAGGGCGATGCGGTGGTGAAAGATATCATCACCCGCGTGCAGTCTGCCCTTTAGACTGTCGGTTTCTGTACTGTTCATTTATGATGGCCTGCCTGAAGAGGGAGGCCATCATGCATATTAGCGGGCAATGCCACTGTGGCCATGTCAAATTTGAAGCGGAAGCCGATCCGAGCCGTGTGGGCATTTGCCATTGCACTGATTGCCAGAGACTAACCGGCTCACCCTTCCGCGTCACACTGCTCGTTCCGAGGGCCGATCTTAAAATTCTCGATAACCAACCCAAGCTCTACCGGAAGGTCGGTGATAACGGCCGTGCCCGCCGGCAATATTTTTGTCCAGAGTGCGGTTCGCCCCTGTTTACCAGCGGCGAGGGCGAGGACGAGAAGGAATGGGGAATTCGATGGGGCAGCATCAACGAGCGTGATGTGTTGGCTCCGAAAGCCCAGATATGGGCGCGCTCATCAGTGGCATGGCTGTCGCAGATCGATGATCTTCCATCCCATGAGAAAGACTATGTGGAATAAAAAACCGCCGGAACAATCCGGCGGTTTTTGTGTTTTTCAGGAAGGGCTTATTAGCCCCGACGACCATCGATGGAATAGGCACCAGCGCCAGTTGCTGCCAGGCCGAGGAAACCACCTGCGACCGCAATGTTTTTCCAGAAGATTAAGCCGTTGAACATGGTCAGGAGGTTGTTTGCGCCTTCAGGAAAGTCGGGGACAACAATCGGGCCATTATGGAAGACGAATGCGGTGAACAAGCAGAAGAGCGCGAGAGCAAATGCTGCAATCTTTGTTTGGAAACCGAGAAGGATCGCAAGACCGGAAACGACTTCAAAGATGCCGGCAATGTAAGCAAGCGCGGTTGCGGCAGGCAGGCCAGCGCCGGCGATCATGCCAGCGGTGCCGGACGGATCGATGAGTTTAGGAAAACCTGCGAGCAGGAACATGGCGGCAAGAAGTACGCGTGCGCCAAGCAAGATCAGGCTGTTGGTATTGGAATTTGTTGCAGACATATAAGGCTCCATGCGCCGTGTAGGCGATTGTGTGTGATGCTGAATTCTGCAACCATATTTGGATCAGTTTGTCTGTTTACGAAAGATAGACGAACAAAGACGATTTGTTCGCAATTGATGAACAATAAAGATCCGAAGCGATGACTTTCGGGTTTAGTTGCAAGCATTAAAATATTTGCAATGCGCATACAGTCTCATAACGACCGAGGAGATGTGCCGTGATCGATCTTTCTGCTTTTCCTGTGACCACTCAATGGCCAGCCACCAATCCAGACATCATACAGCTTTATTCACTTGCCACGCCCAACGGCGTGAAGGTTGCAATTGCGTTGGAGGAATTGGGGCTACCCTATGAGGTTCACAAGATCGATATAGGAACCAATGTTCAGAAATCGATGGAGTTTTTGTCGCTCAATCCCAACGGTCGCATACCCGCAATCATAGATCCACATGGGCCAAACAAACGGCCCATTGGTATTTTTGAGTCCGGTGCCATCCTGCTGTATCTCGCTGAAAAAACTGGGAAACTTTTGCCCCGCGATCCGGAGAAGCGGTATCTTGCGATACAATGGCTATTTTTTCAGGTTGGTGGGGTCGGCCCGATGTTCGGCCAGTTTGGCCATTTCTTTAAGTATGCCTCCGACAAGGTCGCCAATAATCCATACGCGACGGACCGTTATCGTGAAGAAACCCAGCGCCTGCTGAGTGTTTTGGAAAAATGGCTGGAGCACAATCAATGGCTGGCAGGTGATGACTATTCGATCGCCGACATCGCGACATTTCCTTGGGTGCGGGGTCTGGAAGTCCATTACGGCGCGAGGGAGGCTCTGCAATTGGAACGTTATCCCGCTGTTGCAGCGTGGCACCATAAAGCAGAATCTCGCCCAGCCAGCATAAAGGGGCTAAAAGTTCCGGCATAGGAAAGGGCTGGTTTGTCCTTCCACGGTCCCATACCCCATATCGGTCGGAGTTGGAGCTTATTGCGCGAAACGGGTTGAATAAAATGCATTCTGACCAACAGGCACCTGAAAGCGTGGGAACATGAAGAGGCCGGTTATGCTGCCGTAAAAACGCTCTTCCTGGCCGCGAGATTCACCTGCACAGAACACTGGTTGGCGTTTGTTGCCGTCTATTTTCACCGTTGTTGTGAAACAAAAGCGTGATGCAGCCATAGAAGCTTGCTCGAACAGGGCCAGAATGCTGGCGCGATCATGGGGATCATAACAACGCATCAGGCTAAGCAAGCCGCATTCTTTACCTTCAAGACCATGAAGTGACGACGACAGGCTGCCAAGTTCAATGATGCCGTTTGACAGGTTGCCGGTCCACTTCTCCGAAACGCAGAGCTGCGAAAAAAATCCATGGTCCTCGTGGCTCCATGAAGGGGAAAATTCGGCATTGTTGTTTCGCGAAATCTTAAACACAGTAGTCCCCGAATTTTATGCCGGAATGCATTCGCTGGTCTCTCGTACCTGACGATATTGGAATGCAAAATGGCACTTTAACAATTCCCATACTCAAACACGTCGCGATGACCCCGATTTGCTGGCGTAGTTTAAGCTGTTGTTTTACGTATCGTTATCGCAAAGTTCCGGTACACTTGCGCGTGACACACTTCAGATTGCGTTTTTCGCTGAAGCATGTGGCATTGCGATGCTGGTTGCTCATCATGAGAAACCTGAAATCGTGAATATTGCGAATGCGCAAAGTATTCACTCATACGAATGTCGGCGAGTCTTGATAGATGCTTTTTGTTTTAGACGCGCTCTGAAATTTTATCTTAGAGTTGTAAATATCTGCTGTTCGCGCAGGATTTATAGTTTCTTTTTTTTAAACGGCAATGCATTTTTGCTAAAAAACATCACATACTATGTTTTTTCCGCGATAACTCGAAAATACGACAATTTGCTAGGTTTTCAAGGGTGCTCGTCTGTCAGCATCTACCATCCGGTAAGCTCAGAGACGGAAGAAGAAAGTCCTCATACTCTATTTTTCTACCGCGACAAGTATTTTCTAACATCAATGCTGTCCCATAATGATTCATATTAGATAATTTTGTATTTCTAATTTGTTGCAAACGGCATTTGAAACATAAAATAGTGACTGCCGTCCAAACTGTTTTGCTGAGATCTGAGGCAAAACTGTGAAGGATGCGGAAGTTGTAAAGGCACCGGGCGCGCAAAAGGCCCGATCTCACATTTAAATTGGCAAAAACGATAAGACCTGTGTGTTGACCGTTTTGTTTAACCGCGTGCATTAACGTTACAAGACGAGTATTGGCGCAAACAAAAAAGGGCGATCCGAAGATCGCCCTTTCGTATACGAAACGGGTAGGACTGATTAGAAGTCCATACCGCCCATACCGCCCATACCGCCGCCTGGAAGAGCCGGAGCATCCTTCTTTGGCAGTTCAGCAATCATGGCTTCAGTGGTGATCAGCAGGGAAGCAACCGAAGCTGCGTTCTGCAGAGCCGTACGAACAACCTTGACAGGGTCAACGATGCCGAGAGCGATCAGGTCGCCGTATTCGCCAGTCTGAGCGTTGTAGCCATAGTTGTCTTCGTTCTTTTCAAGAATCTTGCCAACAACGATAGAAGCTTCGTCACCAGCGTTGTCAGCGATCTGGCGAACCAGAGACTGCAGAGCGCGGCGAACGATGTTCACGCCAGCTTCCTGATCGTCGTTCTCACCCTTGACAGTGATCTTCGTGGAAGAACGCAGCAGGGCAACGCCGCCGCCTGGTACGATACCTTCCTGAACAGCAGCGCGCGTCGCGTTGAGAGCGTCGTCGATGCGATCCTTCTTTTCCTTAACTTCAACTTCTGTCGAACCGCCAACGCGGATAACAGCAACGCCGCCAGCGAGCTTGGCAAGACGTTCCTGCAGCTTTTCACGGTCGTAGTCAGAAGAAGTTTCTTCGATCTGAGCCTTGATCTGGGCAACGCGGCCTTCGATGTCGGACTTCTGGCCGGAGCCGTCTACGATCGTTGTGTTTTCCTTGGAGATCGAAACCTTCTTCGCCTTGCCGAGCATGTCGAGCGTAACGTTTTCGAGCTTGATGCCGAGGTCTTCGGAGATCACTGTACCACCGGTCAGGATGGCGATGTCTTCGAGCATGGCCTTGCGGCGGTCGCCGAAGCCAGGAGCCTTAACAGCAGCGATCTTCAGGCCGCCACGCAGCTTGTTGACGACGAGCGTTGCAAGAGCTTCGCCTTCTACGTCTTCAGCGATGATAACGAGTGGCTTGCCGGTCTGAACAACAGCTTCGAGAACTGGCAGCATAGCCTGCAGGTTCGAAAGCTTCTTTTCGTGGAGAAGGATGTATGCGTCTTCGAGATCCGCAATCATCTTTTCTGGGTTGGTTACGAAGTAAGGGGACAGGTAACCGCGGTCGAACTGCATGCCTTCAACGACTTCGAGTTCGGTTTCAGCAGTCTTGGCTTCTTCAACGGTGATAACACCTTCGTTGCCAACCTTCTGCATTGCTTCAGCAATGTCGAGACCGATCTGACGTTCGCCGTTTGCAGAGATCGTACCGACCTGTGCAACTTCTTCGGACGTGTTGATCTTCTTTGCCTTTGCCTGCAGGTCCTTGACGACTTCTGCAACAGCGAGGTCGATACCGCGCTTCAGGTCCATTGGGTTCATGCCAGCTGCAACGGCCTTTGCGCCTTCGCGAACGATAGCCTGCGCCAGAACGGTAGCGGTCGTGGTGCCGTCACCTGCAATGTCGTTGGTCTTGGATGCAACTTCGCGAACGAGCTGTGCGCCCATGTTCTCGAACTTGTCTTCCAGTTCGATTTCCTTGGCGACCGAAACGCCGTCCTTGGTGATGCGTGGTGCGCCGAAGGACTTGTCGATAACAACGTTACGACCTTTAGGGCCGAGAGTTACCTTCACTGCGTCTGCAAGAATGTCTACGCCGCGCAGCATCTTTTCGCGTGCGCTGCGGCCGAATTTTACTTCTTTAGCTGCCATTTTCAAAACTCCTGGTTTCGAATTGCCGGACGGTGTCCGGCTTAAAATTTAAGGAAACGACGGGTTCGGCAGATTAGCCGATGATACCCATGATGTCGGATTCCTTCATGATCAGAAGGTCTTCACCGTCGAGCTTGACTTCGGTGCCGGACCACTTGCCGAACAGAACGCGGTCGCCAGCCTTGACGTCGAGAGCGACGACCTTGCCGGACTCATCACGAGCGCCGGAACCGACGGCGACGATTTCGCCTTCCTGTGGCTTTTCCTTAGCGGTATCAGGAATGATGATGCCGCCCTTGGTCTTTGCTTCGGACTCAACGCGACGAACGACAACGCGGTCGTGAAGCGGGCGGAAAGTTGTGCTTGCCATTGTCTAATCCCTCGATCAAATGACATTCATGGATCTTGTGATCCATCTGGATAGTGTTAGCACTCCCTGTATGTGAGTGCCAGCGAGACGGAGATAAGCAGGCTACCTGTACGAGTCAAGGACAGCCTGTCGGAAAAATTTCATGTAAAATGGTTACTGCGTCTGCATGACAGATTTTTTGCGCCCCGACATTTCGACGACCCGACCCTCATTTTTTGAGTTGACTGCGACCTTTGCCCGGATCGGCCTGCTTAGCTTTGGCGGTCCGGCCGGTCAGATCGGCATGATGCACCGTATCTTGGTTGATGAACGCCGCTGGATCTCTGAGGAGCGGTTTCTACACGCTTTGAATTATTGCATGCTGCTGCCCGGTCCAGAAGCACAACAACTTGCCACCTATTGCGGTTGGCTTTTACATGGTAGGCGCGGTGGCATCATTGCCGGAACACTTTTTATTCTGCCCGGCTTTATCGTCATCGTGGCGCTCGCGGCAGCTTACGCGCTTTATCAGGATACCCACTGGCTGCCAGCATTGTTGTCAGGTCTGAAAGCTGGCGTTCTCGCCATCGTCATTGAAGCACTGCTGCGGGTGGCAAAACGTGCCCTTGTCAGTCGGTCTCTTATGTATATCGCTGGCGCAGCATTCATTGCTCTGTTTCTGTTTGGTCTGCCATTCCCGTTGGTGATCCTGATCGCCGGTGCTGTCGGTTGGTTTGTGGCGCGAAGAGCCATGACCTCCAGTGCAGCTGGTGAGCAATCACCTTCTTTAGGAAGCGCGCCAAAGATCGACGTGCCGCCTTTGCACAAAAGAGCGGTCGGCCTGCTCTGTGGTCTTGCTATCTGGCAAATCCCCTTTGCCTTGATCTGGATTTTTGCGGCACCTGAAACCCTGGCGCAATTGCAAACCTTCTTCTCCAAGATGGCCGTTGTGACC
The DNA here is from genome assembly GCF_024810055.1 of Rhizobium sp. BIGb0125. NCBI lineage: Bacteria > Pseudomonadati > Pseudomonadota > Alphaproteobacteria > Hyphomicrobiales > Rhizobiaceae > Rhizobium > Rhizobium sp. BIGb0125. The sequence goes on along the minus strand of NZ_JANUDV010000002.1, from coordinate 804,773 downwards.
TTTGGCGGTGCCTATGCGGTGCTGGCCTATGTGGCGCAGATTGCTGTCGAAACCCACGGCTGGATGACAGCAGGTGAAATGCTTGATGGTCTGGCTCTTTCGGAGGCGACGCCTGGTCCGCTGGTGCTGGTACTGTCCTACATCGGTTTTCTCGCAGCATTCAGAAATCCCGGTCTGCTTGATCCGCTTTTGGCAGGTGTCATGGGGGCAAGTGTTGCGGCATGGGCAACCTTCGTGCCCAGCTTTATTTTCATTTTTCTTGGTGCACCTTACATGGAAAGTGCGCGCCACAACCGCAGGCTTTCTGCCGCCTTGTCAGCAATCACCGCTGCCGTCGTTGGTGTCATTCTCAATCTTTCTGTCTGGTTTGGACTGCATGTGCTGTTTCGGGATGTCGAGCGTGTGGCGCTCGTCCCTGTCATCAATCTCAACCTGTCGGTGCCGGTGTGGAACACGCTGGATCCGGTTGCGCTCGCACTGTTTGTGGCCTCAACACTGATGCTGTTTCGCTTCAAGCTTGGCATGGTGCCGGTTTTGGCGTTGTGCATCGCCGCCGGTTTCGCCCGCCTCTGGGTCGGCGGTTAACCGCCGTAACGTCAACTTGCCTTTCAATCCGGTGGCTTTTTTTCTTGCCATCGACGTTGCGCTTTGCAATGTCAGCCTCAATTGTCTTTTACCCGGAAAGTACTCATGGCCCACCGCATAACCACTCTTGGCGACATTACCGAGCAGTTCGACGTCATTCTGTCTGATGTATGGGGTGTTTTGCACAACGGCGTTTCGGCATTTCCGGATGCGGCCGTCGCCTTGGAAGAAGCGCGCAAGGTGGGCAAGACCGTGGTGCTGATTACCAATTCTCCGCGCCCGGCGCCCGGTGTGATTGCTCAGTTGCGCGTGCTCGGCATTCCCGATACCGCCTATGACCGCATCATCACCTCAGGCGACGTGACACGTGGACTGATCGCCGAAGGCCCAAGCAAGGTTTTCCTGCTCGGACCGGAACGTGACCTGCCATTGCTCGACGGACTGGACGTTAAAATTGTACCAGAAGCCGACGCGGAATCGGTCGTCTGCACCGGCTTCTTCGATGATGAAACCGAAACACCTGAAGATTACACCGATATGCTGAAGGGCTTTATTGCCCGCTCCGTACCAATGATCTGCGCAAACCCCGATCTGGTGGTCGAGCGCGGCGAGCGCATCATTCCATGTGCAGGTGCCATGGCTGCCTATTATGAGCAGCTTGGCGGGGAGGTCCGTATTGCTGGCAAGCCGCACACGCCAATCTATCAGGCGTGCCTAGCTGCGGCCGAAGAGGTTCGTGGCCCGTTTCCGCAGGAGCGGATCTTGGCAATAGGCGACGGCATGCCGACAGATGTCAAGGGCGCCCTCTCGAACGGCTTGCAATTGCTCTATATAAGCGGTGGCATTCACGCTGCGGAATATACGCTGAACGGCCAGACGGATGAGGCATTGCTCAATGCCTATCTGAAGGGGCAGGGTGCGGCGCCTGGCTGGTGGATGCCACGTCTGGCGTAAACAGGAATTGGCGGAAATGACAGTATTTCATCGCAACGAAAAAAAAGAGCCGCTGCCGGAAAATCTTCGCGGTGGGGTCATTGCCATCGGCAATTTTGATGGCGTGCATCGCGGCCACCGGGCTGTGCTTGAGCGGGCACTGGAATTGGCCAGGTCGCGTGGCGTGCCTGCGCTGGTGCTGACGTTTGAGCCGCATCCGCGCACGATTTTCAAACCGGATGAACCTGTTTTCCGTCTGAGCCCTGCGTCGCTGAAGGCGCGTTTGCTGGAGGCCGAAGGTTTCCAGTCGGTCATCGAATATCCATTCGACCATGATTTTTCGCAGCGCTCTGCCGATGAGTTCGTCAAATCCATATTGTCGGACTGGTTGGGTGCCAGTGCGGTGGTGACAGGTTTTGATTTTCATTTCGGCAAAGGCCGTGAAGGCGGGCCGGCATTCCTGATGGAGGCAGGCAAACGTTACGGTTTTGATGTGGCACTGATTGATGCCTTCCGGGATGAAGGTGCAGAGGTGGTATCGTCCAGTCGTGTCCGGGCATTGCTGATGCAGGGCGATGTTGTCGGCGCTGCCGGACTTCTGGGTTATCGTTATACGGTTGAGGCAGTGGTTATCAAAGGCCAGCAACTTGGCCGCACCTTGGGGTATCCAACCGCCAATATGGCGCTTCCTCCGGAGACTGCACTGAAACCCGGCATTTACGCCGTGCGCTTCCGTCGTGCCTATGGCACGCTTCATGATGGTGTGGCGAGCTTCGGTTACCGCCCGACCGTCACGGAAAATGGCGCCGCATTGCTGGAAACATTTGTGTTCGATTTTTCGGGCGATCTCTACGGCGAAACCTGTTCCGTATCGTTCTTTGGTCATCTGCGCGATGAGTTGAAGTTTGACGGGCTCGAGCCTCTTGTCGCCCAGATCAAGCGCGATGAAGAAGAGGCTAGGGCGCTTCTGTCAGGTGTTCGTCCGCTGGGCGAACTGGATGCAAAAATCGCTTTTTGAGACGTCTTGCCATCCGCCGGAAAATTCGAGCGGACAATACTTGACTGCACGGCAAGAGAGCGATTTTGTTGCATTTTTTTGGCGGATGGCGGGCTATTGAGGCGCTATCACCATCTATTCTCTTTTCAAACGGTCTGAAACGCCTTAAAGAACCGGCACTATGTTCCAATATCGGTCGACGTTCATATCCCGAATTATTGGCCCGGCCTTCCGCCCGCTGTAACAGCCGGAAGGTCCGGGATGTTGGCGCTTGTCGAGGCGCTTTCCGCTTTTGTTTATCAAAATCAATACGACGCGACCCCATGAGGGCGCCTCAGTAACGGTACGGTTATGAACGACACCGCAGAAAAACTAGACTATTCCTCCACGCTCTATTTGCCGCAGACGGATTTCCCGATGCGTGCAGGTTTGCCGCAAAAAGAGCCGGAAACAGTAAAGCGCTGGCAGGAAATGGGCCTGTATAAGCGCCTTCGCGCCTCCGCTGCCGGACGTGAGAAGTTCGTGCTGCATGATGGCCCTCCCTATGCCAATGGCAACATCCACATCGGCCACGCGCTGAACAAGATCCTCAAGGACGTTATCACGCGCTCGTTCCAGATGCGCGGTTTCGACAGCAACTACGTTCCTGGCTGGGATTGCCACGGTCTGCCGATCGAATGGAAGATCGAAGAAGCGTACCGTGCCAAGGGCAAGAACAAGGACGAAGTTCCGATCAACGAGTTCCGCAAGGAGTGCCGTGATTTTGCAGCTGGCTGGATCGCGAAGCAGTCGGAGGAATTCAAGCGTCTCGGCATCGAAGGCGATTTTGAAAACCCTTACACGACCATGAACTTCCACGCGGAAGCGCGGATCGCTGGCGAACTGTTGAAGATCGCCAAAAGCGGCCAGCTTTATCGCGGCTCCAAGCCGGTCATGTGGTCGGTTGTCGAACGCACGGCTCTGGCTGAGGCCGAAGTTGAATATGCTGATGTCGAAAGCGACATGATCTGGGTGAAGTTCCCGGTTGTCGAAGGCCCGGCTGACCTGAAGGGCAACTTTGTTGTCATCTGGACGACAACGCCTTGGACAATCCCAGGCAACCGCGCGATCTCGTTCTCGTCGCGTTTCCCTTACGGCCTGTACGAGGTTGAGACGGCCACCAATGATTTTGGCCCGCAGCCCGGCGAAAAGTTGATCTTCTCCACCCGCCTGGCGGATGATGCTGCAGCCAAGGCCAAGGTTACGTTCAAGTTGCTGCGTGGTGTCACAGCGGAGGAGTTGGCGTCGGTCACCTGCGCCCATCCGTTGGCATCCCTGGGTTACGACTTTGCGGTTCCGCTGCTGGACGGCGATCACGTCACTGACGATGCCGGCACGGGGTTTGTGCACACCGCACCAAGCCATGGTCGCGAAGACTTTGACGCGTGGATGGCCAGTGTTCGCGAACTGGAAGCGCGCGGCATCTCGCCCAAAATCCCGTTCCCGGTTGGTGATGACGGTTTTTACACCGAGGATGCTCCGGGCTTCGGTCCGTCGGCTGAAGGCGGTCCCGCACGCGTCATGGACGATAACGGCAAGAAGGGTGATGCCAATGATCGTGTCATCAAGTCTCTGATCGCCGGCAATAACCTGTTTGCACGCGGCCGTCTGAAGCACAGCTACCCGCATAGCTGGCGCTCCAAGAAGCCGGTTATCTTCCGCAACACGCCGCAATGGTTTGTCTACATGGACAAGGAACTGGGTGACGGCACCACGCTGCGCTCGCGCTCGCTTTCGGCCATCGACGACACCCGCTTTGTGCCTGCGTCCGGCCAAAACCGTCTGCGCGCAATGATCGAGAACCGCCCTGACTGGGTGCTGTCGCGTCAGCGCGCCTGGGGCGTTCCAATCGCTGTTTTCGCAGACGAGCAGGGTGAAGTGCTGGTGGACGACGCCGTCAATGCCCGCATCCTTGAAGCGTTCGAGGTTGAGGGTGCAGATGCATGGTTTGCAGATGGCGCCAAGGATCGTTTCCTCGGCAGCGAGCACGATCATGCCAAGTGGCATCAGGTCATGGATATCCTAGACGTGTGGTTCGACAGTGGTTGCACGCACACCTTCACGCTTGAAGATCGCCCTGACCTGAAGTGGCCAGCCGATGTTTATCTGGAAGGCTCTGACCAGCATCGCGGCTGGTTCCACTCGTCGCTGCTGGAAAGTTGCGCAACGCGTGGCCGCGCGCCTTACAAGGCTGTCGTGACCCACGGTTTCACCATGGACGAACAGGGCCGCAAACAGTCCAAGTCGCTTGGAAACGTTGTCGCTCCGCAGGACGTCATGAAGGAATCAGGCGCCGACATCCTACGTCTGTGGGTTATGACGACCGACTACTGGGAAGACCAGCGTCTCGGCAAGGCCATCATCCAGACCAATATCGATGCCTATCGCAAGTTGCGTAACACCATCCGCTGGATGCTTGGTACGCTGGCGCACGACACCGGTGAAGACATTGCCTATGCCGACATGCCCGAACTGGAGCAGTTGATGCTGCACCGTCTGGCTGGGCTGGATAAGGTTGTCCGCGAAGGTTACGACGCCTTCGAATTCAAGAAAATCGCCCGTGCACTGATCGATTTCTCGAATGTCGAATTGTCGGCATTCTATTTCGACGTTCGCAAGGACACGCTTTATTGCGACGCTCCGTCTTCGCTCAAGCGTCGTGCATCGCTTGCCGTTATCCGCAAGCTGTTCGATTGCCTGGTGAGCTGGCTGGCGCCAATGCTGCCATTCACCACAGAAGAAGCGTGGCTCTCGCGTTATCCACAAAGCGAATCGGTTCACCTTGAGCAGTTCCCAACTGTGCCGGGTGAATGGAAAAACGATGCACTTGCCGCCAAGTGGGACAAGATCCGCAAGGTTCGCACGGTTGTCACCGGCGCGCTTGAAATCGAGCGCCGTGAAAAGCGTATCGGTTCTTCGCTGGAAGCCGCTCCGGTTGTGCACATTGCAGATCCGGAACTGCTAAAGGCACTTGAAGGCCAGGATTTCGCAGAAATCTGCATCACCTCTGCCATCTCGGTGGTGACGGGTGAGGGTGCGTCTGATGCCTTCCGTCTGAACGAAGTACAGAAGGTTTCGGTTGAGCAGAAGCTGGCCGAAGGCAGGAAGTGCGCACGGTCCTGGCGGATTACGGCTGATGTCGGCTCGGACCCTGAATATCCTGACGTATCAGCGCGTGATGCAGCAGCATTGCGTGAATTGGCCGCAGTAAACTAAGGAAAATGACCGGATGAATTGCACTTTGGTGCTTCATCCGGTAAACCTGCCTGAAATTGGCCGGATTTTCCCAGCATTGCCAAATGAAATTGGCTATGTGTTTTGTTCTGGCTTGGCTTGAAGGGTTCGATGAAGATGATGCAAGGTTTACGCATGTCCGGCGGTATCGCAGGTGTTCTCACCGCTTGCCTGGCCTTGAGTGCATGTACCGGCAGTCCGACCTATGGCACGGGCAAATCCTCTATGGAGCAGCTTGTCGAAGATCTGGGTTCGTCGGTTTCGCTGACCGGCAATCAGGAAAATCGCAATCTGAAATACACGCCGCGTCCGGGCCTCGTTGTGCCTGCCAACGCCAACACACGTCAGCTCAACCAGCCGCAGCAGTCTCTTGCCAGCCGCGAAAACAACCCGCAATGGGTGGAAGCGCCGGAAGAAACCCGCGAGCGCCTGCGTGAAGAGGCGGAAGCCAACAAGAACAACCCGAACTACCGTTCGCCGCTCCTGGCAGGCAATGGCACCAATGGCCAGATGACCGAAAGCCAGAAGTGGGAAGCATTCCGTAAGGCCAAGGCGGAAGCCTCAGGCGGCAACGCCGTCAACGGCCAGCGCAAATACCTGACAGACCCGCCAACCGGCTATCGTTCAGCCTCACAAGAAGAGTTGAATGATCTGGGCGAACCTGAACAGAAAAAGGCCAAGCGCCTTAAGAAAGAGGCCGCAGCTGCCAAGCAGGGCAGCAAGTGGTGGATGCCATTCCAATAATGACCGGTTGAGGTATCATGCCGTTGCCCTTATCGCGACGGCATGAGATCGCAGCGTTTTAATCCTCTCGCTTGCTCTGGAAAAAATCTTTGAGCAGCTGCGAGGACGAAGTTTCGCCTATGCCGGAATAAACATCGGGTGCGTGGTGGCAGGTCGGCTGCTGGTAAAAGCGCACCCCATTGTCGACGCCGCCGCCCTTGGGGTCTTCGGCGCCGTAATACAGTCTGCGAATACGTGCAAATGATATGGCGGCAGCGCACATAGTGCATGGTTCAAGGGTCACATACAGGTCGGCGCCGCTTAGCCGTTCCTGCCCCAATGCCTCACATGCCATGCGGATCGCCATGATTTCGGCATGTGCCGTGACATCATTTAGTTCACGTGTGCGGTTTCCGGAACTGCCAATAACATAACCATCGAGGACGACCACAGCGCCAATAGGAACTTCCTGCTTTTCTCCAGCCTCTTGCGCAGCCGCAAAGGCAAGGTCCATGAAATGCATTGTTTCCGCCATTGTCTGCAATTTCCTCTTAACCACGGCCGTTTGACCTGATAGGACACGGCAAACAACAGGCAAACAACAAATGACATTCAAAGACAAGCCGACGCGCGGTGGTGACAAGAAATTTGACCGTGATCGCAAGCCTGGCAAGCCAGAAGGCAAGCCGGCGGCGAAAAAACAGTCCTATGACAAGGCGGCCGCCGCAAAGGTCGCAGCTGAAGACGCGCCGGTCGGCAAGCCGGAGCGCATTTCCAAGATCATGGCACGAGCAGGGGTCGCATCGCGACGTGATGTCGAGCGCATGATCATGGAAGGTCGTGTTTCAATGAACGGCGTCAAGCTTGATTCGCCGGTCGTGAATGCAACACTTGCCGATCAGATCGAAGTGGATGGCGTGCCGATCCGTGGCGCAGAACGCACCCGCCTGTGGCTCTACCACAAGCCTGCCGGTCTGGTGACCACCAATTTCGATCCTGAAGGTCGTCCGACAGTGTTTGACAACCTGCCGGAAGAATTGCCGCGCGTTCTGTCGATCGGCCGCCTGGACATCAATACCGAAGGTCTGCTTCTTCTGACCAATGACGGTGGATTGTCTCGTGTTCTGGAGCTGCCCACCACTGGCTGGCTGCGCCGTTACCGCGTGCGGGCCCATGGTGAGGTCGATCAGGCAGAACTGGACAAGCTCAAGGAAGGCATTGCCGTCGGCGGCGTTCTCTACGGCGCAATTGATGCGACGCTGGACCGCAAGCAGGGCCACAATGTCTGGATTACCATGGGTCTGCGTGAAGGCAAGAACCGTGAAATCAAGAACGTTCTCGGTGCGCTCGGTCTGGAAGTTAACCGCCTGATCCGTATCTCCTACGGTCCTTTCCAATTGGGTGACCTGCCGGAAGGCAAGGTTGTGGAAGTTCGTGGACGCATGTTGCGCGATCAGTTGGGTCCACGCCTGATTGAAGCTGCTGGCGCCAACTTCGAAGCGCCGCTTTATAACGACAATGCCGGTGCAGAAGACGATGAGGCACCAGCTGCCCGTCCTGCAAAGGGTGAGTGGGCAAAGCGCTCGGACGGCGATGACAATTCACGTCCAGCAATATCCGGCGATAAGCGCGACGACCGTGAACGTTCGCTAGGACGCCTCGATACAAAACGTTCTGACAAGCCCGCCGGGAAATTTGGTTCCAAGCCCGGTTCGAAATTTGGCGCGAAAGGCCGCGACGAAAACGAAGGCGACGATCGCCGTCCATCCCGTCCTGCTTTGGGCAGCAGCCGTACTGCCAATGTCTGGATGGCACCCGGTGCAAAGCCGACCCGCGATGGCAAGGCACGCAAGACATCAGCGCGCGCTGAGGCTGAAAGCCTGTTCAAGCAGCCATCTGCACAGGAAGAAGCACGCCGTAGCGTCGTGCGCCATGCAGATGCAGAGGGTGAGTGGATTCGCTCCGATTCTCCACCGCGTGACGAAGAACAAGGCCGTGGCCGTGGTGAGCGTGGCGACCGACCACGCGGCGAACGGTCATTCGGTGACCGCCCACGCAGTGACAAGCCACGGGGTGACAAACCATTCGGCGACCGCTCGGATCGACCAGCCCGTGGCGACAAGCCGTTCGGTGCTCGGCCTCCACGTGGAGATCGTCCCGCTGGCGAACGTTCGTTTGGGGATCGCCCGCGCGAAGAGCGTTCTTTTAGAGACAGACCGGAGCGTGGGGAACGTGCCGAACGTCCAGCCCGTGGCGACAGACCCTTTGGCGACCGTCCACCACGTGGTGATAAGCCTTACGGTGATCGTCCAGCACGTGGCGACAGACCTTTCGGTGACCGCCCACCACGCGGCGATAAACCTTATGGCGATCGTACGCCACGCGGAGATCGTGCTGAACGTGGCGAACGTTCTGAGCGTCCGGCACGCGGTGACCGTCCGTTTGGTGATCGCCCGGCCCGTGGCGAGCGCAGCGAGCGACCATTTGGTGACAAGCCACGCAGTGGCAAACCTGGCGGCGGACGTCCGGACGGCAAACCTGGTTTTGGAAAACCGCGCGGTGAACGTTCCGAAGGCGGCGCACGCGGCAAATTCGATGGTAATGGGTCTGGAGGCAAACCCGGCGGCAAAGGTCCTGGCAAGGGACCCGGCGGCAAGTCTTCAGGTGGCAAAGGGATGACACGGAATGCGGATCGTAGGCGGTGAGTTTCGTGGCCGTAGTTTAGCGGCCCCAAAATCAAACAGCATTCGCCCGACAATCGATAGGACCCGGGAAAGCCTGTTCAACATATTGAGCCACGCCTATCCGGAAGCACTGGATGGCACGCGCATTCTCGATGTGTTTGCTGGCACCGGTGCCGTCGGCCTTGAGGCATTGTCCCGAGGCTGTCGTATTGCGCTTTTTGTGGAAAACGGCGTTGAAGGCCGTGGTCTGCTCTGGGAAAATATCGACGCGCTGGGCCTGCACGGCCGGGCGCGTATCCTGCGGCGGGATGCGACCAAACTTGGCAGCGTCAACAATATCGAACCTTTCGATGTGCTTTTTGCCGACCCGCCCTATGGGCTGGGACAGGGTGAGAAGGCTTTTGTTGCCGCGCATGAGGGCGGCTGGTTGGTGCCAGGCGCTCTGGCCATTCTCGAAGAGCGTGGCGACGTCATGGTCAGTGTTGCTCCCGTCTTCAAGCCGCTGGAGCAGAGAACCTTTGGCGATACGAAGATGCATTTCTATCGTTACGAGCCGTAATCATGATGCGGTTCGCAATGTCCCGGAAGATGTCTTCACTCTGACGAGAAAACAGGGAATGTAATGGCTGTTGTGAAGGACGCTCTCGAAATGCAGGACACACCTTCGCAACCAGCACTTACCCATAGCGAACCACGATTTGCCATTGCCCTCGGCGGCGGTGGCGCGCGCGGCATCTGTCACATCAACGTCATCGAAGCCCTGGATGAGCTTGGCTTGAAGCCAGTCGCCGTGGCCGGTGCCTCAATCGGCTCGATTTTTGGTGCTGGTTATGCCGCCGGAATGACCGGCGCGGATATCCGCAATTATACGATCGACCTGATGGGCAAAAAAGGCAGTGTGGCAAACCGTCTGTGGAGCCTCGGGCCCGCCACCATGCGCCATTCCGTCGATGGTTTTCGTCTCGGCCAGTTTAATCTGGAACTTATCCTTGATGCCCTGCTGCCTCAGGCGATTCCAAAGACATTCGACAAGTTGCCAACACCGTTGAAGGTGGTGACGACGGATTATTACGGCCAGTGCGAGGCTGTGGTAACAGAGGGCAACATTTGCACGGCACTTGCTGCGTCATCAGCTATCCCGGCTTTGTTCATGCCGGTCCGGGTCAACGGCCGGGTGATGATCGACGGCGGCATCTTCAATCCCGTTCCCTATGAACCGCTTCTCGATGATGCCGATATTGTGATCGGTGTCGATGTGGTGGGCGGACCGGAAGGTGACGGCACCACAATTCCCAGCCGTATCGATAGCTTGTTCGGTGCAAGCCAGTTGATGATGCATTCTGCCATTGCTGCAAAATTGAAGCTCAATCCGCCACATATCTTCCTGCGTCCACCGGTAAACCGTTTCCGCGTCATGGATTTTATGAAAGCTGAAGAGGTTCTGGCAGAAACGGCGTCCGTGAAGGACGATCTCAAACGGCAGATCGAAACGCAGATCGAATTGTACCATCGCCGTCGGGAAGGGCGAATTTAATCCCGTCAAATCTGTGCGAGCTTTGAAAGTAGCTTCAGTTCTTTGCCTGATTTTACGACCGAGTTCTCCCTTTACCCTTGATGATAGGCGCACCGGTCAATAAATGGAGCGTAACGAAAGGCGAAATAATGTCCTCTGAAATCAATTCCTCCGCTCTCATTGATCGCGCAAGCCAGTTGGTGGACCTTGCAAAACAGGCAGGTGCGGATAAGGCCGACGCTGTTGTAGTTCGTTCCCGCTCCCATTCTGTTGGCGTGCGTCTTGGCAAGGTTGAAAATACCGAGTCCTCGGAAAGCGATGATTTCGCCCTGCGTGTTTTTGTCGGCAACCGGGTCGCAAGTGTTTCTGCCAATCCGGGCTTCGACCTGAAAACCTTGGCCGAGCGTGCTGTCGCCATGGCAAAGGTTTCACCAGAAGATCCCTTCGCCTGCCTGGCGGACGAAGCACACCTTGCTGGTCAATATGATGATCTTGATCTTTTCGATCCGACCGAAGTGTCATCTGCTGCCTTGCAGGAAGCAGCCCTGGCCATGGAAGAGGCCGCTCTCGGCGTGAAGGGTGTTTCCAATTCATCCGGCGCCGGCGCCTCCACCGGCATGGGTGGTCTTGTGCTTGTCACTTCGCACGGGTTTGCCGGAAGCTATATGGGCAGCCGTTTCAGCCGTTCCGTCAGTGTTATCGCTGGCGAAGGAACGAAGATGGAGCGCGACTATGATTTCGACAGCCGCCTGTATTTTTCCGATCTCGACAGTGCGCAGGACATTGGTCGTCGTGCCGGTGAACGGGTGGTTGAACGCCTGAACCCGCGTCAGGTCGATACGGGTAAAAACGTTACCGTTGTCTTTGATCCACGCGTGGCGCGTGGTTTCGTCGGTCATATCGCCGGTGCCATCAATGGTGCTTCAGTTGCCAGAAAGACCAGCTTCCTGCGTGACAAGATGGGACAGCAGGTTCTGAAAAGCGGCCTGTCTATTACCGATGATCCGCAAATCGTGCGTGGTTCGTCTTCCCGTCCATTCGATGGTGAAGGTGTCCGCGGCGAACGTCTTGTCATGATTGAGGACGGTGTGTTGAAGCACTGGTTCTTGTCCACATCGGCAGCCAAGGAAATTGGCGGTTTCGAGACCAACGGGCGTGGCGTTCGTGGTGGCACCACAGTTAGCCCTGCCTCGACCAATCTGGCGCTGGAACCAGGAGATGTTTCGCCGGAAGAGCTGATCGCCAGCGTCGGCAACGGTTTTTACGTGACAGAACTGATCGGTCAGGGCGTCAATATGATCACGGGTGAATACAGCCGTGGAGCAACCGGCTTCTGGATTGAAAATGGCAAATTGTCGTTCCCGGTATCGGAAGTGACGATTGCGTCCAATCTGAAGGACATGTTCATGCTTGTCACTCCGGCCAATGATGTCGACCGCAAATACGGCGTGGCAGCGCCCACTTTGGCCATTGAGGGCATGACGCTTGCCGGCCGCTGATACGGCAAAGCAGATAGCGATTAAACAATGACGGCAGAGCAAAACAACTGGCAGGCCGATCTCGACCTTATTCTTGCTGCTGCAAGGCAGGCAGGGGAGGTCGCTTTCGGTTACTTCGGTAATAAGCCTGAGGTCTGGTGGAAGAATGAAGGCCGCTCTCCCGTCAGTGCGGCGGATTATGCGGCGAATGCTGTTTTGGAAAAGGTTCTTCGCACAGCTCGGCCAGATTATGGCTGGCTTTCGGAAGAAACCGAAGACGGTCATGATCGTCTGAGCCGCAAGACAGCGTTTGTTGTCGACCCTGTCGACGGCACACGGGCCTTTATCTCTGGTCTCGCCACATGGTGCGTCAGCGTCGCTGTCGTCCACGACGGACTGCCGGTCGCAGGCGTTCTTGTTGCACCGGCGCTCGGGGAAGAATTCCTGGCTGTTAAAGGTGGCGTCGCCCAAAGAAACGGGCAGGCGATTACTGTGTCATTTCCGTCCTCGGTGCTCAATATTGCAGCCCCGGAAGATGTCGTGGCGGATCTGCAGAAAAACACCGCTCAGATCATCAATCGCATAAAACATGTGCCGTCGCTCGCCTATCGTCTGGCGATGGTGGCCGATGGCCGTATCGATGGAACGCTGGTACGCACAGGTTCACATGACTGGGATTTGGCCGCAGCAGATCTTATCCTGCAATGTGCCGGCGGCCGCCTTGTGAACCTTGATGGTTCACCAATCGTTTACAACAAGCCGGTGGTCAGTCATCCGTCATTATGTGCAGCCAGCGAAGCAGCGCTTGGTGGTCTTCTGAACGCTTTGTGAAGTCAGGTAATGGTTGACCTTTGGGCGGAAATCCCGCACAGGAAAGGGACCAGATCACATGGCAAGAGATAAAAGAAAATGACCGAATCCAGTGAAAAAAAACAACTTCTGCACCTCGTTTTTGGCGGCGAGCTTGAAAGTCTTGAAGACGTGCAATTCCGGGATTTGAACGGGTTGGATATCGTTGGTATCTTCCCGGACTATGCCTCTGCACTGACAGCTTGGAAAGCAAAGGCGCAGCAGACTGTGGATAACGCTCACATGCGCTACTTTATAGTGCATATGCACAGACTTCTTGATCCACAAACCACGAAATAACCGGGTTTAGACTTAAAGACCCCGATTTATGCTATAATATATATCGTAGAATCGCACGGCATGGGTGTAAAAACATCCGTGCCGCATCCAAAGTTTTTTGCCGCAAATGAACAAAAAGATTCACGTCGGCTCAATTATTGACGCATTTCGAGAAGACAGAAAGTTCAAGAAAACACCTGACAAGGGGATGGCACCATTGGGCGCACGGATCGAAGGCATACCGTCATGAAAAGCCGAATTGCGCGGGTGGCACTTTCCGGTTACCGGTTGGCAGGCATGGCAGCCTATCCATTTGCCGGTCCCTACCTTACCTATCGTGCGATCAAGGGTAAGGAAGACCGAAGCCGAAAGCTGGAGCGCTTCGGTTACGCCAGCGTGGAGCGTCCCAGAGGTCCGCTCATCTGGTTTCATGCCGCAAGCGTCGGCGAGACAATGGCGCTTATTCCGTTGATCCGCGAAATCCGCAAACGCGAAATTCATGTGCTGCTGACAACCGGCACTGTGACGTCGGCAGAGTTGTGCCGCTCCAGACTTGGTAGTGACGTCATTCACCAATATGTGCCGCTTGATATCAAAATCGCGGTAAAACGTTTCATCAGCTATTGGCATCCGGATGCAGCCATCACAGCGGAGTCTGAGGTCTGGCCAGTGACGATGATGGAACTGGAACAGGCCCACATTCCGCAAATCCGCGTCAATGCCCGCATGTCGGACCGATCCTTCTCCCGGTGGCAATCGCATGCCGATTTTGCCGAAACTATTTTCAACAAGATGTCGCTGGTTATCGCGCAGTCGGATCTCGATGCCGAGCGCTTCCGTGATCTGGGCGCCTGGCCGGTGATGACTTCAGGTAACCTCAAGGGCGACACGGATCCACCGCCAGTGGATCAGGAACTATTGGATCGCTATCGTCAGCAGATTGGCAGCCGCAAGACATGGGCGGCCATCTCGACCTTTGAAGGCGAAGAGAAGATTGCCGGCACCGTTCATAACGCCATCAAGGCGCGCAACGGTCAGCTGTCGATTATCGTTCCGCGCCACCCTGACCGTGCCGACGCCATTGAAGCGCAGCTGAAGGAAATGGGGCTGGTTGTCGCCCGTCGCAGCCGCAACGATGTCATTGCGCCGGAAACGGATGTATTCCTCGGTGACAGCATTGGCGAGATGGGGCTTTATCTTCGTTTGACAGAAATCGCGTTTGTCGGTCGCTCGATGACCGGTGAGGGTGGCCAGAACCCGCTGGAGCCGGCCATGCTCGGTTGCGCAGTGCTGTCCGGTGCACATGTGCAGAATTTCCGTGAGGCCTATCAGAAGCTGCTGCGGGCCGGTGGCGGGCGTATCATTCGTGACGTCGAAATGTTGGCCAAGGCCGTTCATTATCTGATGGTCAACGACAACGAGCGTTACAAGATGATGGATGCAGGCGACCGGGTCATTCAGGAAATGCGTGGCGCCTTGTCCTCGACGATTAAGGGCCTTGAACCCTACATCGCACCGCTGACCGTGACTGCAAAGCTGATGCCAAGAAATGTGGCTGCCGGTTGATATCCACCAAAGCATGTCGCATCGAAGCCTGTCTATCCACATTGCTTTCCATCATGATGATGTGCCGTGGCCTGACAGCTGTCGGGTGTCCGGTAACATGTTTTAAAATTGGTGCTTCCCCGTGAATAAAGACACACAGTCGATTGCCGGTATCCTCTTCGACAAGGACGGAACCCTGTTGGGTTATGACGCAAGCTGGGGCCCGGTAAACCGGGAACTGGCCCGCATTGCCTCAATGGACGATCCTGAACTGGCAGACAGGCTGCTGTTGGCATGCGGCATGGACCCAGTCAGCGGAAAGGTCATGCCGGATAGCTTGCTGGCGGCCGGCAATACGCAGGAGATCGCGGCCGGTCTGGTCGCTGCTGGTTCCCCTTGCGATCAGGAAGAACTGACGAAACGTCTGGACACGCTGTTTACCGAAGCCGCTGCCCATTCCGTTCCGGTCACGGATCTGCGAGCTTTTTTCGAGCGCCTGCGCCAACGCGGTTATCGCATCGGTATCGCGTCCAGCGACAATGAGCGCTCGATCCGTGAAACGGCGCGCCGTTTCGGTTTTGAAGAGCACATTGATTTTATTGCCGGTTATGACAGTGGATTTGGTACCAAACCACAGCCGGGTATGGTGCTCGGTTTCTGTGAGGCGGTAAAACTGTCGCCGTCGCAGGTTGCCGTGGTCGGTGACAATAATCATGATCTGCATATGGCAAAGAGCGCCGGGGCGGCCTTGAAGGTTGCCGTTCTCACCGGAACCGGCTCGCCGCAAAGCCTCAGTGACGACAGCGACTATTGCCTGTCCGATATCACCGCGCTAGAGCCGCTTTTGCCGCAACGGGCTGCAATCTAACCCGCTTTAAACAGTAAGCCAGGCTAACGTTTTGCCACTTTAGTATATTTTATCGTTTCAATCGGATATTGGCAGACAGCGTATTCGGCAGGAGCGATAAATGATTTCGGAAGCGCCGCCTTTCTGGTGGAAAAAACCGGGCTGGCAGGCATATGCACTCAAACCCGTTTCATGGTTTTATGGCTGGATTGCGGGCAAAAGAATGCGCCGCGAGAACCGGCCATCCGTGCCTGTTCCGGTGATCTGCATCGGTAACTTTACCGTCGGTGGTGCCGGCAAGACGCCAACTGCGATTGCAATTGCCAAAGCTGCGGTCGAAAACGGTTTGAAACCTGGCTTCCTCAGCCGTGGATACGGTGGCACGCTGGATGTCACGACGCTAGTCGAACCGCATCATCGCGCTGCCGATGTCGGTGACGAACCGCTTCTGCTGGTTAGCCACGCCATGACGGTCATCTCACGGCGGCGAATCGAAGGTGCACGTCGTCTGATGGAGGCAGGCGCCGATCTCATCATCATGGATGATGGTTTTCAAAGCGCTCGTCTGACGCTGGATTATGCGCTTGTGGTGATCGATAGCGTGCGCGGCATTGGCAATGGTTGCCTTGTGCCGTCAGGGCCGGTGCGTGCGCCAATCCAGGAACAGATGCAGCAGCTTTCCGCCATTCTCAAGGTTGGCGCTGGTGACGCCGCCGACCCGCTGGTTCGCAAAGCGGCAAGGGCGGGCAAGACAATCTATGTCTCTGCCATTCAGCCGGTCGTGCCCCCAGATTTTGTCGGCAAACGGGTGCTGGCCTATGCCGGCATTGCTGATCCTGATAAATTTTACAGAACGGTAGAAAGTCTCGGTGGCAATATCGTCGAGCGTCGCTCGTTCAGCGATCACCATACGTTCGAAGAGGATGAGATTTCCGATCTGCTGGCGCTCGCTGACAAACAGCAGCTGCAACTGGTCACGACCGCCAAGGACTTCGTGCGTTTGAAGGGTGTTCACGGCAAGGCAGAAGAGTTGCTCCAGCGGAGCCAAGTCATTGAAATCGAAATGGTGTTTGATGACCCAAACACGGCTTCCGATATCATTCATGCGGCAATCGAGAACTGCCGCACGCGTGTGCTCAAGGGCAACTGACGATAATCAGGCCGTCGGGCGCTTCTGGTTCGGCAAAATGCCTGCAATCTTGTCGGCTTCCAGCGATGCAGCGGCATCGACATACGGTTCCTGTCGCGCAACGCTCCAGTAACGCAGTTCATCGACGGGGATCTGCTGCCCAGTCATGGCGCAGGTCACATAAGATCCATTGGTGACGATCTGAAAATCGCCATCCAGATATTTGATCTTTGCTTCGCGGCTGCCGCTGCCTTCAAACCGGTTCATCCGCTGTCTCCATTCAATTTCGTGAGGTCAAGCGCCGCCAATTGCAGGCCCGATCATCTCTATCCAATAATCCGTGCAGGTATGAAATACCAGCATTTAGCATCAGCTTCGGCCGAATAACCGCTCAATATCGGACAGTTTCAGCTCGATATAAGTGGGTCGGCCATGGTTACACTGGCCGGAGCCGGGTGTATTTTCCATCTGTCGCAGAAGCGCATTCATTTCTTCTGGCCGCAAACGACGACCGGAACGGACAGAACCGTGGCACGCCATTGTCGCGGCAACATACTCCAGCTTACCGTTCAGCGTTGATGCAGTGTCCCATTCGGCAATTTCATCCGCCAACTGGCGCACCAAGCCTTGAGCATCGACCTTGCCAAGCATGGCAGGTGTTTCGCGCACTGCAATGGCACCGGGGCCGAAACGTTCAATTGCCAGCCCCAAAGCGTCGAAACCTTCGGCATGCTCCATCAGCCGGTCACAATCTTCTTCCGGAAGATCGATGATTTCAGGTATCAACAACACCTGCGATGGCGGGCGCCGTGAATGCAGCGCCTTGCGCATTTCTTCAAAAACCAGACGTTCATGCGCCGCATGCTGGTCAACAATCACCAGTCCGTCATCGGTTTGCGCAACGATGTAATTTTCGTGAATTTGTGCGCGGGCTGCACCGAGTGGGTATTGCGCGCTCGATATGCTTTCAGTTGGCTGCTCGGCAAAAACCGTTGCCGTTTCCTGCCGGGCTGCAGGTGCTGTGACGTCCATAAACTCCGCTTGTGTGTTCTCTGCAAAGCCAGCGGATGGCGGATAGGAAAAGGGACGGGATGGTGATGCAGCAGCACTCCACGCGGTTGCCGCCTGCGCTCTGGCTGCCGGAGCGGCTTGGAAACCCTGACGGAACGCATTCATCATGCCGCTGGTCGCCGTTGTCGAGGCGCGGTCACCTTCGCGCGAAAGCGCCTCACGAATCGCACCGACGATGAGGCCTCGAACAAGTCCGGGATCACGGAACCGCACATCGGACTTGGCCGGATGCACGTTGACGTCCACCAGTGCCGGATCGAGCGTCAATGACAGCACCGCAACCGGATAACGGCCATGCGGGATGGTCTCGGCATAAGCACCGCGGATGGCAGACAGCAGCAATTTGTCCTGAACCGGCCGCCCATTCACGAACATATACTGATGGGCGGAGTTTCCGCGATTGAAGGTTGGCACACCGGCATAACCGGACAGCGCAACATCCTCACGTACCGCTTCGATTGCAATCGCGTTGTCCCGGAATTCCACGCCAAGGATCTGGCCCATGCGTGCGAGCGCATCGCTGCCAGTCGCGGGCAGTTCCAACGTGGACCGGTCCGTGCCTGAAAGGACAAAGCGGATATTCGGGAAGGCAATCGCCATGCGTTTGACGGTTTCAGTAATCGCAGCCGTCTCCGCACGCTCGCTTTTGAGAAATTTCAGACGGGCAGGGGTCGCAAAAAACAGGTCACGCACTTCAACGACGGTGCCGACATTGGCGGCTGCAGGACGGACATCTGCCACTTTACCGCCAGTTACGGCAACGACGGAGCCTTGTTCCGAGCCATGCTGGCGACTTGTAATGGTCAGTTTTGCCACCGAACCGATCGAAGGCAGTGCCTCGCCACGAAAGCCGAGTGTACGTATATCGTCCAGTGTCTGCGAGATCTTGGAGGTGCAATGCCGCTTGATGGCGAGCGCCAGATCGTCAGGGCTCATGCCAGTACCGTTGTCGGTAATGCGAATGAGGCTTTTGCCGCCACCGGATGTCGCAACTTCGATACGCGTCGCACCGGCATCGATAGCATTTTCTATCAATTCCTTGGCCGCGCTGGACGGTCGTTCGATAACCTCGCCAGCGGCGATCTGGTTGATGAGCGTTTCTGAAAGCTGTTTTATGGACATGATTCTATTGTCGTGGATTTGTTGTGGTGGGAAAAGAGAAATCGTATGTTTTCCGCGCCTTATTCACGGATGAAACCCGGCCATTAAGCAACGCTTAAGACAAAAACTGTAATCTCGCAAAGACTTGAAATGATTACGGGATAGTATTTCCGTCAAAGCATTGGGTGGCCAACCGGAGGGTCGCCAATTTGTAATATGTGCTTTGTTTCAAGGTCTGCCCGGTATGTTTTCTCAGCGATTGCAACAGTAACGGCCCCGTGCTCGACATCAGTTGTTTTATCAATTTTCGGAATGCCCTTGTGGCTGGAGGATAGGCGTGGGGAGCAGCAATGACTGATGTGACGTCGCAAGACGTAGACATCCAAATATCACTGCTGGAAACCGTGTGTGATGCACTGATGACCGCCGTCATTGTGTATGACAAAAACGACATCATTACCTTCGTCAGTCGCCACATTACCAATTATCTGCCATCGCTTGGAGAACGTGTTTTCGTTGGTATGCGCCTGCGGGACTTCCTGAATACACGTTATGACTGTGAGGACGTTTCCAGTCAGAATATCGCTTCAGGCCGCAAGAGCAGCCGTGAGGAATGGATCGCCGAACGGCTTGCCGCCCACTGGAAAGAAAAATCCGAACATCTTGAAAAACGCGGTAGCGACCGCTGGTATCGTTACGTCAAGAAACGGCTGCCATCCGGCATCGGAATGTGTGTGATCACAGATGTCTCCGAACAAAAGAAGCGCGAGGAGCAATGGCGCGCTGATCTCGAGCGGTTGCAGTTGACCGAGGAAATACTGGACAACATTCCGTTCCCGGTCGTCGTCAAGGACCGCAACCTGACCTATGTCGCCGTCAACAAGGCGACCTGCGATATGATGGAAGTCGGCCCGGAAGCAATGCTGGGCCGCACGGTTTTTGATATTCACAGTCATGAACTGGCAAGCCGGATCGATGCGATGGATCGCCGGATTCTGGAGACCGGCCAAAGCAGTACGATTCCCGAACACCTTACCAAAATTGACGGCGAACATGCATTGCTGATCACACGCAAGCAGCGTGTGGGCAAACCCGGCCGTTATTTCCTGGTCACAACAATGGAAGATGTCACGGCTCTGTCCGTGACCGATGAAACCGGTGAACCGGTTCTGCCGGGAATGAGGCACCTGCCTTTCGTCAAAACATCGCATAAGGGCAGGCCGGTTGAGAAGCGCGAGGAGCCGGATTTCGCCGCCCGCCTGAAGGGATGCCGCATTCTTTTCGTGTCGCCAGATCAGGGCGTGCGGGATAATGCCTCGCACGTCTTTGCCTGTGTCGAAGCGGATTATGCGGCAGCCAGTAGTTTTGACGAGCAGGTGACCTTCCTTGATGTCGCGACATCATCAGGTGTGGCAATCGATCTCGTGGTTGTTGATTCCAACATGAGCCACGCCAGCCTTGATATTGCCAAGCAATATGGGCTGTCGGTGCTGACACTGGATGCGTTCCAGATCCAGCAAGACCTTGTCCGCCATATCTATAACTTCTTGGCCACGACATCGCAGGTCAACACATTATCCAGCGTCAAGGAAACCGCAGCGGACAATGCCATCAAGACTGCTCGCCCCAAGACCCAGACGTCGGTTATCGATGTGCTTGTCGTCGAGGACAACGAAGTCAACAAGATCGTTTTTTCACAGATCCTCGAAAGCCTGAATGTCGGCTACAAGGTCGCGGGCTCCGGTGAAGAGGCATTGCGGATGATCGACGCCCATTCACCGTCATTGGTGCTGGTTGATGCGACATTGCCTGACTTTGACGGGTTTGAATTGGCAAGACGTATTCGCTCCGCCGAAGGCGATAGTAAGAAGATCCCGCTGATCGGTGTGATCGCCCATGCTTTTGATGGTGATCGCCGAGCGTGCCTTGATGCCGGCATGGATGATATGATTCTCAAGCCGGTCAGCCCGGACATGATTGAAACCGTTCTCAGACGATTTCTGCCATCCAGCAACACCGCTACGCATAGCGATATGAGTGTATGACGGTCGGCCAAGTACGGGCTATCGATAATCGTCGGTATTTAACCATTGTTAAATATACGCTATATGTTTCTTAAGACATAGCCATCATTGTGCGCTAAATCGTTGCAGATTTCTTAGGACGCGAACATGAAGTCGGCGGAAGCAAACTACCCGCAGATCAGTCAGCATGAGTTGCAGGCCATGGCCTATAGTGACCCATTGACCGGTCTTGGAAATCGCTATCGCCTGCGAGACAAGGTGCGTCAGCTAGCTGCGGAACGCGCCAGTGATCCTGCTCCCTTTACCATCGGTATTGCCAATATTGACGGCTTCAAGCCAATAAATGACTTGTTTGGTGCGGCTGCCGGTGACGAAATTTTGTGCCAGGTCGCCCATCGCCTGAAAGCCTGTATCCCCGATGGTGCGACCGTTACCCGCCACGAGGGCGATGAATTTGCATTCATTTTTCCGCTTGTCTTCGAGCGTACAGGCGCCGAACGCATTGGTCATATGATCAAGGATGTGTTGTCGGCGCCTTATGATCTAGGGGACCGCAATGTGCGTCTGTCGTCGTCCTTCGGTTTTGCCGTCTATCCCTTTGCGGGGCAGGAATTCGAAGATTTGCTGAAAAGCGCCGAAACTGCCTTGTATCGTTCCAAACGCCGTGGTCGCGGGCAGATCACAGTCTATTCCAGCGAAATTGCGCAGGAAATGAAGCGGGCGACGCAGCTGGAACAGGCGTTGCGTAATGCCATTATCACCGATGCCGTTGAAGTTCATTTCCAACCTATCGTTCGCCTGACCGATGAAATGGTCATTGGTTTTGAAGCCTTGGCGCGTTGGCACGATCCTGATCTCGGATTTGTATCTCCAGCCGTGTTTGTGCCGCTGGCGGAAGAACGCGGTTTTATCGATGCACTGTCGGAAACGCTGCTGCGCAAGGCAGTTGAGGCTGCACTCTCCTGGCCGCGCGACCTGTTCCTGTCGTTCAACCTGTCGTCGGCACAGTTGATGGATCCGGGCACTGCAGACAATATCCTCTCCATCCTTGGCCGCGCGGGTTTCGATCCCAGCCGGTTGGAACTGGAAATTACCGAAACCGCCGTCATGACCTCTGCGGAAACGGCGACCAAAATTATTTCGGACCTCAAGCAGGCCGGTGTGCGTATTTCGCTGGATGATTTCGGCACGGGTCAATCGAGCCTTGGCCGTCTGCGGGACTTCACCTTTGACAAGGTCAAAATCGACCGTGCCTTCGTGTCGCGCATTTCAACGGATCGCCCGTCGGAACACATCGTCAAGGCAATCGTCGCCATGTGTGATGGTCTTGATCTCGAGGTCGTTGCTGAAGGGATTGAGAACCGCAACGAGTCTGAAAAACTGCGTGGGCTTGGTTGCGAAATGGGGCAGGGCTTTTTCTTTGGCCGCCCAGCAGATGCCAATGCAACACTACGTTATCTGCGCGACAATTTCCGCGATTTGGCACCAGTGGGCGCCTGAAAACGTCCGGGTTAAATCAGAATTTGAGCGGCGGAACTGTTTCCACCGCTCATTTCTTTTAGGCGAGCCGATACGCGAAGTCTTGAACGCCATTCACGTCGATACCGAGATCGAATGTTGCACCCTGCAGGGCATCAGGCGACAGACCTGCATCCGCCATGCCATCAAAAGCTGACGTGACCAGGAGCCGATTTGCAGCCTTGCCGATGAACGCCGGGCATGTGGTTTGCAGACCCGGTACGGCATACTGTTCAAGCAACTGTCCATTGGCGTTGTAACGGGCAACGCGCCCGGCACCCCACTTGGCGTTCCAGATATCGCCGTTCTTGTCGCATACCGATCCATCTATACCGGCATCGTCATCGCTTGCGTCAACCAGAACGGATGGTTTCTCCAGCGGCAGGCCGGTCGAGGGATCAACCGCAACACGCATCAGCTTGTTGACCCTTGTGTCGGTGTAGTAGGCGATGGCTCCATCCGGTGAAAAGCAGATGGAGTTGGGGATGCTGATATTATCAAACAACGTCGTCACAGTACCGTTGGCAACATGATAAATGCCGCCAGCGCCGTCTTCAGCTGATTTACCCATCGTGCCGATCCACAGGGCACCTGAGGCATGCACGCGTCCATCATTGGAGCGGTTTGCCGGTTTTCCGGGCTCGAAATCGGTGTGCAGCGTTAGCTCACCGGTTGCGATCTGGCGCAGGAACAGGCCATTTTCGGATGCAATCAACTGACGGTCATCATCCACCTTGGCCAGAACGCTGGCCATGAAGGGGAGTTTGTGAACGCTCTTTCGGCCGGAAGCGAGGTGCAATTCATGCAACTCTTTTCCAAGAATATTGAACCACCATGCAGTGTCGGTCGCTGCGTCATAGGTCGGGCCTTCACCCAACTGAAGTGCAGTTTCGTCGAGAACTTTACCTGTGAAAGGATGTAGGGTTGCCATTATGCCTCCTTGATCGCAGCGTCGTAGGCGTTGATGGTGAGGATGGCGCGTTCCTTGACTTCCGCAGCCGTGAGGCCGGGCTTGTACAGGCTTGTGCCAAGGCCGAAAGCTGTAATGCCTGCCTTGGTGTAATCGGAAAAGTTCTTGTCCGATACGCCGCCGACGGCTGCAACCAGCAGATCCTTTGGCAAAATGGTACGGATGGCAACAATACCGGCGGGGCCAATAATGCTGGCCGGAAAAAACTTCAGACCGGTTGCACCGGCCTTGGCGGCCAGCAGTGCTTCGGTTGGTGTCAGCACGCCCGGCAATGTCACCATGCCTTTTTCGCGTGCGGCGGTGATAACCTCAACGTCGACATTCGGGCTAACCATCAGCTTGCCGCCAGCCTTGTCGAGATTTTCTACATCGTCAACGCTCAACACGGTGCCTGCGCCGATCAGGCAATCGGCAGGGGCAAGCTTTGCAGCTATCTCGATGGACTTGAACGGCTCTGGTGAGTTCAGCGGAATTTCGATGGCGCGAAAACCGGTTTCGATCAGAACGCTGACCACATCATGGGTTTCTTCGGGCTTCAGGCCACGCAGAATGGCGACCAGCGGATATTTGATGGATGGAAATGGAATGCGCATGGGTATCAACCTTTCAAATTCGGCCAGATGGTCGTTGCGGCGGCGTAAAGACCGTGGCGTACTGCGGCATCGGCATCGATAAGCGTGTAGGAAATGTCCAGAGCCGCCAATGCGGCTTTGTAGAGTTCGCCAAGTCCGCCGGATGCGACCAGAACAACCTGCGTGTCACTGGATACCTGTGAACGGGCACCGGCAATTTCAACACCGATCAGAATACCGGAGAGGCGTGCCTTGGCGTTGGTGGCGGACAGTGCATGCAGCAGCTGACCGGAGCGGACAGTGAACACATGGTGTGTCGCCATCTGCGGGTTCTCAACTGCCTTGCGCACGGCAGCTATAAATTCAGGGTTCTCGCCCGTCGTTGCTTCACCTTCCGAAACGGCGTGAGCAAGGATCGAATGTTTGGCGATAACTTCAAAAAGCTCACCGGTCATGTAGGTGGAGAAACCTTCAACGGTGCCGTCCTGCACGGTCACCCATTTGGAATGGGTTCCGGGCATGCAGACGAGGCAATTGTTTTTGACCTCATCGGAGGCCAATGCGCCAAGCAGTTGGGTTTCTTCACCGCGAATAACGTCTGGTGCTGTTTCTGCACGCTGGGCAAGACCCGGCAGAATACGAATGTCCCGGCTTTCGCCCGGAATACGAACAGCGCCCTTCAGGACGTCTTCGATTTGTGCGGGTACGTCAACGTAACCGGCTTCGATCCAGCCTTGGCGCGCACCAGCCATGCCGCAGATCAGCACCGGAATATCGTCGGGCGCATCCGTCGCCGCCAGATGTGCGTTCAATACGTCGGCGAAGCCGGTGCGGGCTGCTGTGGTCATACCTTCGTTGCTGCGTCGTTCAGCAAGAATGGCTCCGCTCTTGTCGAGTAGCCACATGCGGAAACTGGTGGTTCCCCAGTCCACGGCTACGAATGCGGGTTGCGCCATCAGAAAATTCCTCCGTCAACGATAATAGATTGTGATGTAATGGCCCCCGCTGCCTTTGAAGACAGGAAAAGGCATGGGCCAACAATATCTTCTGCAGTCAAGACGCGCTTGAGGCACTGCTTGCCCATTGTCGCTTCGATTGACTGTTCGGTGAGCCAAAGTTCCTTTTGCCGCTCCGTCACGATCATGCCCGGCAGGATACAATTGACCCGAATGTTTTCCGGCCCAAGCCGTCCGGCGAGACTTTTCGTCAGGCCGATGATGCCGGCCTTCGCTGCCGCATAGGATGGTAGATCACCCATGTTGAGCATGAAGGAAATGGATGAGAAATTGACGATCGCCGCATCCTTTTCCTTGCGCAGGTAGGGAAGAGTAGCCTGCGTGACGAAAAACAACTGTTTCAGGTTGATCGCCTGATTATTGTCCCAATAGTCCTCATTCACGGTGTCGATGTCATGACGGTCGTCCCATGCGGCATTGTTGACCAGCACGCGAAACGAACCGGCCTTGCGCCCAGCTTCATCGATTGCTGTTTTCGTTTCAGTGATATTGCGCAAGTCGGCATGGACGAAATTCACCGGATGGCTGCATTCGGCCGAAAGCCTTGCTGCCAGGGCTTCGCTCGGCGCCTTGGCGATATCGAGAAACGTCACTCGGGCGCCCGCGCGGGCAAATCCCTCAGTCAGCGCCGCACCAATACCGGAGCCTCCGCCGGAAATCAGAACGCCAGCATCTTTCAGATCGGAAAAACCGGGCCGCTGCATCTTAATCGTTCCTCGCCATAGACATTCAATCCCTGAAGTCTTGTTAATTCCATTATTTGGAACTATGTTCAATTAAATGGAATTATTCGTCGCTCTTTCGCAAGCTGTCAAGCTTGCGGCCAAGGATATCAAGGCAAATGCCCGACCATAATGTCGCATCATCAGTAAACACAGCCGGGGAAGAATCAGCAACCGGTACACTTGGCAAGGCCATGGCTCTGCTGGAATTGGTTGTGATGGCGCCCGAGCCTTTGCGTTTCACCGAGATATTAAACATTGTCGGGCAGCCGCGCGGCACTGTTCACCGGCAATTGACCCATTTGTTGCAGGAAGGGCTATTGGAACTCGACGCCCATCAGGCCTATGTGCCCGGCATGCGGCTTTTGAAGTTTGCCGGCAAGGCATGGGCCCGTAATGATTTCAGAAGTGTTGCCGCACCCTATTTGCGAGAATTGCAGGCGGTAACCGGAGAATCAGTGCATCTCGGTATGCTGCGCGACACTGAAGTCATCTATCTGGACAAGGTGGAGGGTAGCCGTGCCATTCGCATGCACTCGCAAATCGGCAATGCATCACCCGTCTTTTGCACCGGGGTTGGCAAAGCAGCATTGGCCACGCTTGAGCAGGAGAGGCTCTTGCAAATCGTTGATAATATTCAATTTCGTTCATTTACAGCCAGCACCATAACAAATGGTGAGGCGCTGCTGAAAGAGGTCAATGCCATAAGAGCCCGTGGATTTGGCTTTGATCTGGCCGAACATGAGGACGGTATCCACTGTGTTGCAGCGCCAATTCTTTGTACCGGTCATGACTTTGCAGCGGCAGTTTCCGTCACGGGTCCGGCGTATCGATTGACGCTTGAGCATCTTGAAAAGCTCGCGCCGGTTGTTTGTGAAATCGCCGATAAAATTGCAACTGATATATCCGTCAGAATATCTCCATCATCCCGTTAGGTCATTGATTTTCAATTTGTGGGGTTACACAAACGGCGCGGTTGTGGTTTTTTAGCTCAACTACGGTTTGTAAAAAAATGCGGTCTTGGGTAGATACTCGAACCACGTTTTCTGAAGCCGGTCTATTTGTTTTATCCATCTAAAGAAAAAGCCCAATGTCCATGTCTGAACACGATAGACCTGTCAGGACGCATGCAGAGCGTGTCACTGAGATCGAAGCGCTGAAGACACAATTTGATGTTTTCCGCTTTTTGAAAAATCTGACGGAAACCTGGGGTATGAAGGCATTCATGGTCGTCAATTTGCCCACCCAGGCAGGACTTGAATTATCGCAATATACGATTATCACCAATTGGCCGGCCGAACTGCTGCAGTCCTATGACAACGAAAGCCTCATCCGTGGCAGCACGGTCATGGCGGCGCTGCAAAAATCGACTGTTCCTTTTTTCGTTGATGCTGACTTTCTTAATCGAACAGAAGACCCGGCAACCACAAAAGTCGTGCGTGCGCTGTTTGAGCGCTTCGAAATGTTAAATTCCATATGGTGTCCGGCGCATGACGTTTCTGGGGCGCGGGGTGCCGTGTCCTTCTCTGGCAACAGAGAAGCGTTCTCGCATCAGGAAATTGCCGAAATTTCCTATATTGCCACCCATATCTTCGACCGGTTGGCGTATATCAAACGCCTCGACAACCGCGTACCGGACACATTGACGGACCGGGAACTGGATTGCCTGAACTGGACCGCTGCTGGTAAGACCAGCGCTGAGATTGCGGAAATCCTCATTCTCTCCGAGCACACGGTCAATCATTACCTCAACCGGGCAACCAAAAAGCTGGATACCGTCAACAGGACCCAGGCTGTAGCAAAAGCGTTGCGCGTGGGTCTTATAAAATAAGACGATTTTGCTGTTTGGTGATTGTTATCTGCCGCGCCATGCGCAATCCTCTATACGATTCGTCAGGAGGACCCGTGCTTGCCGGACAACCCCAATATCTCGGTTGGTTTTTCTCCTTCCGTCGATAGCGCAATTCTTGCGATTGCAGCTGAGAAGGGTTTTGCAGCGGATGAAGGCATCCGCCTTTCACTCGTTCGTAAAAACCTCGTTGGTGATATTGTCGAAGCCCTGCGCGATGACGAACTGTCATTGGGTCAATTGCCTGCAACATTCCCCGTTTTGTCTGCTTTGCAACTGGCTGGTATGCCCAAAGGGTATTTTGCACCCTTTACGCTGTCGCTCGGCGGTGCCAGTCTGGTTGTCTCTCCGGATTTGCATAAACGTCTGGAGGATGCTGGCGCGCTCGGTTTGAGCCCGTCCACTTTATCCATTGCCCTGTCGCGCCTGTGCGGACGCCGAAGAGCGCAAGGTCTGGCAACACCTCTAAAGATTGCCGTTGAAAGCAGATACGCCACCTCGTGGTATGAGCTGCGCTACATGCTGGCACACTGTCGCATCGCGGTGCCGACCGACGTCAGCATCGTTATCTCGTCACCACAGGCCATGCCTTATCTTCTGGAAGAGGGCACGATTGACGGGTTTTATGCGCCGGAGCCATTTGGCAGTGCGTCTATCCTCAATGGCACAGGCTTTATGGCCACCACCAAGTCCAATATCTGGCACAACTCTCCGGAAAGGGTGCTTGCCGTCAGCCAGGGCTGGGCCGAACAAAATATGCAGCATCTGGAAGCCTTGCTGCGCGCCCTTTACCGTGCCGGCCAGTGGTGCGCCAATGCCAGCAATATCGAGGAACTGACCGGCATTTTGGCGGCACCAAAATATCTGGGCGAAGATGGTGATCTTATCCTGCCGTCCTTCACCGGCTTTCTGTCGATATCCGATCTGCAGATGCTGGAAATCGAGGAGTTTTTTGTCACCAGTGGCAAGGCGGCCAATTTCCCATGGCAAAGTCAGGCGCTGTGGTACTTCAACCAGATGATGCGCTGGGGCGATTGCCCGGCCACACTGGCCGATGACCCCACGACATGCGA
Organism: Rhizobium sp. BIGb0125; assembly: GCF_024810055.1. Lineage (NCBI taxonomy): Bacteria > Pseudomonadati > Pseudomonadota > Alphaproteobacteria > Hyphomicrobiales > Rhizobiaceae > Rhizobium > Rhizobium sp. BIGb0125. The sequence continues at coordinate 776,022 of NZ_JANUDV010000002.1, read as the reverse complement.
GGCGGTGCGAGATGCGTTCCGGCCGGATATTTTTCGCAAGGCCCTAAAACCGTTATTTGCGCATGTACCATCCGCCAATCTGAAAATGGAGGGAACATTGCGCCAGCCGGTTCATGTCGGCTCCTCTCGTTCGGGTCTCGTTTTGGGTCCAGACATGTTTTTTGATGGCCGGATTTTCGATCCGGAGCGGTTTGAAATCTTCAACGATCTTTGATCTATGTCAGGGATAGTGCAATCCGGGCATTGGCGAATGGCCCGGACGTGTTTATCTACGCTGGAAACCGGAAGGCAGCGCAGTCATGGCACAGGTCGAAAAACATAGAGTTCTCGAAGTTCTTGCGAAGGTTCAGGTGCCGGGCGGCCCCTCGAACATCGTGGATATGGGAATGGTTTCGGAAATCTTTGTCACCGATGGCAAAGTATATTTTTCCATTTCCGTGCCCGCCGGACGAGCAGAAGAGCTGGAGCCACTGCGAAAACAGGCTGAAACTTTGGTCAAAGCCATACCCGGGGTTGCCTCTGTTATGGTGGCCCTGACGGCTGACAAGAAGGCGGGCGAACCATCTTCCTCTGCGCAATCGCGGCCGGTTCCTCCCGTCGGCGGTATGCGTCCACCCGCACCTCGGCCTCCTGCCAAGGCGGGCATTCCCGGCATCGGTGCCATTCTGGCGGTCGCATCCGGCAAAGGAGGGGTGGGCAAATCCACCACCGCCGTCAATCTGGCGCTCGGCCTTCAATCGATCGGCCTGAAAGTCGGTATTCTGGATGCCGATATTTACGGGCCCTCATTGCCGCGTTTGCTGAAAATTTCCGGTCGCCCGAAACAGCTGGAAGGTCGTACCATCGTGCCGATGGAAAATTACGGCCTTAAAACCATGTCGATGGGTTTTTTGGTCGATGAAGAAGCGGCCATGATCTGGCGTGGTCCCATGGTCCAGTCGGCATTGCTGCAAATGTTGCGCGAAGTCGCATGGGGAGAGCTGGACGTGCTGGTCGTTGATATGCCACCCGGCACAGGTGACGTACATCTCACCATGGCGCAGCAGGTTCCGCTGTCCGGTGCAGTTATCGTGTCGACACCTCAGGATCTGGCACTAGCCGATGCGCGCAAAGGCATCACCATGTTCCGCAAGGTGGAGGTTCCGCTGCTCGGTGTTATCGAGAACATGAGCTACTTCATCGCGCCGGATACTGGCGCGCGCTATGACATTTTCGGTCATGGCGGCGCCAGGGCCGAAGCGGAAAGGATCAATGTTCCTTTCCTCGGCGAAGTACCGCTCACCATTTCGGTCCGTGAAATGTCCGACGCCGGAACGCCAATCGTTGCGATGGAGCCGGACGGTCCGGTTGCTAAAATCTACCGCGATATTGCCTTGCGTGTCTGGGATGCGCTGAAGGCTGGAAGTGGCAAAGCTGCACCAAAAATCGTGTTTGAATAACACTCCGGTTTTGTGAGCCGATAAATAGCGCTTGATTATAAATCCGTTTGCGGGCACATGCCTGCGCCGTTCAGGCGTCGGATCAAGGCGTCCGTGGCTTGAACAAAAATAGAGCGGTAGGGCGGCTAACGTTATCCCCTGCCGTTCTGTCATGCTGCAATCATTTGTTTGTCGCCTCCGCCCGGATCATGATAATGAACGATTTGGCGGCAGGCTGATAACAGTCAGATTTGCAAACCGGAGAAACTGATTGATCAATGCCTATCGCTCGACCTGCGAGGCAGTAACCCTCTCGGCGCAACAGCCGATTGCGGAGCTATATCCCGATATAATCTGGATCGACATGCTCAATCCTACTCAGGATGAAGAGCGATATATAGAGACTCTGCTGGGCATAGAGGTTCCTACCCGCGAAGATTTGAAAGATATTGAACCGTCCAGCCGTCTTTATATTGATAACGGCAATGTCTTCATGACGGCATCTTTGATCTGCAAGGCAGAAACCGATGTGCCCCAGTTGACGGATGTCGCCTTCATTCTGGCTGGAAACAGACTGGTCACCATCCGATATGCTGAGCCGAAATCCTTCAATCTGTTCATCGCCGCCATTTCACGTGTTTCCGGTGAACAACGCAGCGGCGCGCAATTCCTGCTGAAATTGCTTGAAACGATTGTCGACCGCACCGCAGAAATTCTCGAGCGATCCGTAACCGGCATCGATCAGCTTTCGGCGAGTATCTTTGGAAGTCAGGCTAGGGTCAAACGCAAGGCGCCACGGTTTCTGGAAGACCGTTTGGGCGATATTGCGTCCTATCATCGTCTGCTTTCAAAAGTGCGCGATAGCCTGATGTCATTGTCGCGCCTGCAGACATTTTTGTTCAGCGTACCGGCAATTCAGCAGGACAAGGATGCAAAGGAGCTTTGCCGCTCCATTGGTCGTGATATCCCATCACTGTCGGAGCATGCGTCCTTTATCTCCGGCAACCTGTCGTTCTTGCTGGATGCGTCACTCGGCCTGATCAATGTCGAGCAGAACGCCATTATCAAGATATTCTCGATCGCGTCGGTCGTTTTCCTGCCCCCAACTCTGGTTGCGTCCATTTATGGAATGAACTTTCACATCATGCCGGAGTTAGACTGGACCTACGGTTACCCGGTTGCGGTGTGTGTAATGCTCTTGTCGGCAGTAATTCCGTTTCTCTTTTTCCGCTGGAAGGGGTGGCTCTGACGAGCCTGAGGTGACATGTCTCACGGATTTGGAAGTGAAGTTAACGATAGCCAAAACAGCGAAACAAAGTCTGCGGAAGGCTTGTTGGCGGCGACCCTAGGTTCCGTTGGTGTCGTCTATGGCGACATCGGAACCAGCCCGCTTTATGCCTTCCGGGAAGCCCTGAAGCCAATCGCCGAGGACGGCGTAACCCGGATCGAGATCATCGGCCTGATTTCCCTCATGATCTGGGCTTTGACGATCATCGTGACATTTAAATATGTGACGCTGCTGTTGCGTGCTGACAATGACGGCGAGGGCGGTACATTATCCCTCCTTGCCATGTTGATGAAGACGGCCGGCTCCAGACGGGCAACATTGATTGTCCTTGGACTGGTGGGTGCGGCGCTATTTCTTGGCGACGCCATGATCACACCAGCCCTTTCGGTCCTCTCGGCCGTTGAGGGCCTCAAGCTCGTCACACCTGCCATGGATGAGTTTGTCATCCCGATCTCGGTTGCCATTCTGGTTGGTTTGTTTGCCATCCAGTCACACGGCACCAGCACGGTCGCGAAATTTTTCGGTCCCATCACCGTCCTGTGGTTTCTGGTCATGGGTGGCGTTGGTGTCATGCACATCTCGGATGACTTTGGAATTCTTGCCGCGTTCAACCCGCTCTACGCAGCAGAGTTCCTGCTGCGAGAAGGATTTCTGGGCGTCGTCGTTTTGGGCGCGGTTTTCCTGACCGTTACCGGTGCCGAAGCACTTTATGCGGATCTCGGGCATTTTGGTCGGCGTCCTATCCAGCTTGCCTGGTTCCTGCTGGTCTTTCCCGCGCTTACGCTGAATTATCTCGGGCAGGGGGCCTTTGTGCTCAAAACACCTGAGGCCATGTCCAACCCGTTTTACCTGATGTTCCCGCAATGGGCATTGCTGCCTGCGGTAATTCTTGCGACGGCGGCAACCATTATTGCCAGTCAGGCCGTTATCACCGGCGCCTTCTCTCTTGTTCGACAGGCCATCAACCTTGGTTACCTGCCGCGTATGGAAATCCTGTTCACTTCGGAAACCAATACCGGGCAAATCTATCTGCCGTCGGTCAACACCATTCTGCTTTTGGGTGTTATCGCATTGGTCTTCAGCTTCCAGAGCTCAGATGCACTGGCCACCGCCTATGGTATCTCGGTCACTGGTGCGATGGTCGTCACCAGCCTGATGTTCTTTGAGTTTGTGCGCAGCCGTTGGAACTGGTCACTGTGGCTGGCACTTGCGGTTCTTCTGCCACTGTTCCTGCTGGAAATGGTGTTTCTAGGCGCCAACTTGCTGAAGGTTCATGATGGCGGTTACGTGCCGGTTATGTTTGCCATTGTCTTCACTATTATAATGTGGACATGGCAGCGTGGCTCGAAAATCCTGTTTGCCAAGACACGCCGCACCGATGTGCCGCTTAAACTGTTCGTGGCTTCGGTCGAAAAGGAAAGTGCGCATGCGCCGCTGCGTATTCCCGGCACGGCGATTTTCCTGACCGGTGACCCCGAGACAGCTCCCGCAGCGCTGCTGCATAATCTCAAGCACAATCACGTCCTGCATGAAAAGAATGTCATCCTGACAATCCGCACGGAAGACCAACCGCGCGTTAGTCAGGTGGAACGCTTCACCATGCGACGGCTAAGCGACCGCTTTATTGTGGTGGAACTGCATTTCGGCTTCATGGAAACCCAGAACGTCACGCAGGCGCTGGCCTATCTGCGCCGCGCCGGCTTCAAGTTCGATATCATGTCGACCTCCTTTTATCTCGGACGTCGCAAGCTGGTGCCAGATAAAAACTCCGAAATGCCGACATGGCAGAACCGCCTGTTTATTGGCCTTGCAGAAACAGCCGCTGATCCCTCAGACTATTTCCGCCTGCCAGCCAACCGGGTGGTTGAACTTGGCTCTCACGTGGTGATCTGAAAACGCCCGAAAAACCTCAAGGAGCGGGCAGGGTGGATGACCACTCTGCTCACCTTATTTTATGTCTCTCACTGCGTGTTGTGCTCACGGCTGGCGTCTCGCTAAGTCGTTCCGCACCGATTCACGAAAACGTGTGCCGATATTATGTGTCACTTTGTTAAATCCGCTGCGCAGACGGACATCTCGTTAACCAAGCATCAAGGTTAACGAACTATTTTTGCTCATATACGAGTTCGTGTCGCTGGCCCCTCTGGTCGCGTCATTTGTGTGTGTCTGCGTGTTTGGAGTGCCGGTTTTGCGTTCAAAAGGTGTGATGCGTCGCGGGTCGTTCATTTCGAGTGGAAAATGGACCTCGCCTTTAGTTCTTGGCCTTGCTGCATGGCTGGCTTTCCCCACTTTGGCATCGCGGGCCGATCTGGCCGCACTGCTTGCCGGCCTTGATGGCGGCAATAGCCAGTGGCGCATGGTGTTGACCAACTCGCCGGCTGGCTCCGTCCATTCCGCTTCGCTTGCATTTAATAATGCCGACAGCGCCTCAGCTTCATCTGGTGCCGGCATGACCCTGCCGGACGGCCGAAAGATCGCTTTTGCCGACGACAAGGAAAAACATCCGACAACGCCCGACAGCGAGCGCGTCAATCGCGCCGCCAAGAAGGGCCGCGTTGTCGCACTGGAAATCATGCAGCCACCGCCAGCTTTTACAGCGGGCTCAGTTCTGCAGCGCACAAGCATGATCGACGTCGAACCGCTGAGCCGTAAGGAGCGCCCATCTTTTGTAAAGTCAAAGCGCGAAAAGCCGGTTGAACTGGCCTCTTTCTATTTCCGTCGTGATGAAAAGAAGATGGACAATGGCGTTTCGCCAATGCTGGCGTCGCTGGTCACCAACCGTAACGCGGACGTGCTGGCAACTGCCTATGCACCAGCAGAGCCGGACTTCGCCCGCGAATCTCCTTTCGACGCTATTTTGAAGAAGCCGCAGACCGGACGTTTCATTCCTGATATCGGGCCGGACGACCATGCATGGGCAGCAACGCCACTGCCGCCGGCAGTCTTTTCTGCTGAGGAGCAGCAGTGCCTCTCTTCCGGCATTTACTTTGAGGCCCGTGGAGAATCGGTGAAGGGCCAGGCGGCCGTCGCGCAGGTCATTCTCAACCGTGTTCGCAACCCAACCTACCCGTCAACGATCTGTGGTGTTGTCTATCAGAACAAGGACTGGCGCAATCGCTGCCAGTTCTCCTTTGCCTGCGACAACATCCGTGACCGCGTCAACTCGCAGCGTCACTGGAAAATGGCGCGCGAAATCGCCATGGCCACCACAGCCGGCAAAATCTGGCTGCCGGAAGTTGGTTCTGCAACCCACTACCATGCTGTTTACGTGCGCCCGGCTTGGGGCAAGAGCATGAAAAAGGTCGGTCGTATCGGATTGCACGTGTTTTACCGCACATATGGCGGCGGATGGAGCTGAAATTGTGGCCTGATGGCAACGATTAGTGTGAACAAATCCAGTGATTCCTGTGCGCTGTAGACGCCTGAAACCGGTTTTGAAGTCTAAGCTTATGTTTTTACAGTGTTAATTTGTATTTAATCAAGCGTGTTCAACGCCTTGACTATACGGGCACTCAAAACTATGTTGCGCGCGACTTCAGAACGGGCTGGAACATGTCAAAGCCCTTGCCGTTTACAACCTCAAAGCGTTCTGGCGGTGCTGGAACGAGGGAAGAAAAGGCAGGTGGGACATGAATAGCAACCGTGACGATAGTCTGGAAGAACGCCGTAAACGCCTCGCCAACGAGTTGGCAAAGGTGAAAACGGAGGATGAGGCCGAAGCAGCGGCGGAGAGAAATGCCGGTGAAACACGCAAGGGTTTCGCAATGGCAATGAAGCTGTCTTCTGAGTTCATATCCGCGATCGTGGTTGGCGCCATGCTCGGGTACCTTCTGGACTACTTAGCTGGCACGTCGCCTTGGGGGATGATTATACTTCTTCTTCTCGGCTTCTGTGCAGGTGTATTGAACGTTCTGCGTTCGGCCGGTGTCGTGGCTCAGCCACAATTTTCGGACGATGCACAGACAAAGAAACAGAATGGGAAAAACAGCCCTTAAAGCTGGTTTTTCAATACGATGAAGAGGCGCCGTTGATGGCGCCAAAGGCAAAGAGGGCAGCCGGTGGCAAACGATCCGACACATCAGTTCGTGGTACAGCCGATTATTCCGATCGAAATCGGTGGGATCGATTTTTCCTTTACCAACGCATCGCTGTTTATGGTCGCTACTATCGCAGCCGCTTCTGGTTTCCTGTATTTCGCAACATCGAACCGCGGTCTTATCCCGACCCGTTTCCAGTCTGTTGCTGAGATGTCCTACGAGTTTATTGCGTCGATGCTGCGCGAAGGCGCCGGAAGCAAGGGTATGAAGTTCTTCCCCTTTGTTTTCTCGCTGTTCATGTTCGTGCTCACCGCAAACCTGCTCGGCATGTTCCCATACTTTTTCACGATCACCAGCCAGATCATCGTAACCTTCGCACTGGCGTGCCTGGTTATCGGCACGGTCGTCGTTTACGGTTTCTATAAGCACGGTCTTCACTTCCTCGGCGTCTTTGCGCCGGCTGGCGTTCCAAAGGTTCTGTTACCTCTGGTGTCGTCCATCGAGGTGATCTCGTTCCTGTCGCGTCCTATCAGCCTCTCGGTTCGTCTTTTCGCGAACATGCTGGCCGGTCACATCACCCTCAAAGTTTTCGCAGGTTTCGTTGCCACGATGAGCGCTATGGGCGCAGTCGGTATTGGCGGCGCTATTCTGCCACTGATCATGACCGTCGCGATGACTGGTCTGGAATTTCTCGTTGCCTTCCTGCAGGCATACGTCTTCGCGGTACTAACTTGCATGTACCTGAACGACGCCGTGCATGGTGGTCACTGAGAAGTAAAGTCGCTGGCCCCGGTTCCCGGGCGTCAATAAAAGCCGCAACAACCATTTCTAAGGAGCTTAACATGGAAGCGGAAGCAGCAAAGTACATCGGCGCAGGTCTCGCATGCCTTGGCATGGCTGGTACGTCCCTCGCTCTCGGCCGTATCTTCGGTGACTACCTCTCCGGCGCACTGCGCAACCCATCTGCAGCAGACAGCCAGTTCGGCCGTCTGGTATTCGGCTTCGCCGTTACGGAAGCTCTGGGCATCTTCTCGTTGCTCGTCGCTCTTCTTCTGCTGTTCGCTGTCTAATATCGACAGTGACGTTTATTGATCGCGGCGCGTTTTTTATGCGTGCCGTGATCTTTCGTATTTGCAGTACACCTGGAGGTAAGCATGTTTGTGACCCCGGCTTATGCCGAGTCAACACCGGCTGCTGGTGAAACGCATACGGAAACCGGCGTAGCACAAAGTGCTGAACACGGTTCTGGCGTTTTTCCCCCGTTCGATCAGTCTACATATGCTTCGCAGCTTTTGTGGCTGGCGATTACGTTCGGCCTTTTTTACGTGCTTATGCAAAAGGTCATCGTACCCCGCGTCGGCGGTATTCTTGAAAACCGTCACGGGCGTATAGCGCAGGATCTGGATGAAGCTTCTCGTTTGAATGCTGAAGCCGATGCCGCGATTGAAAGCTATGAAAAAGAACTCGCAGCCGCGAGAGCCAAGGGAAGCTCTATCGCTTCTTCGGCTCGTGACGCAGCCAAGGCTAAGGCCGATGCTGACCGCGCCGCTGTAGAGGCAGAACTGGCTGAAAAGCTGACCGCTGCCGAGCAGCGTATCGCCGGTATCAAGGAAAAGGCATTTGCCGAAGTTGGTGCCATTGCTGAGGAAACAACGACTGCGATCGTTGATCAGCTGATTGGTTCCAAAATCAAGGATACCGATGCCAAGGCGGCTGTTGCTGCCGCTTCTGAAAAGAAGGAGGCGTAACATGGCCTTAGACGCATCATTCTTTGCACTGGTTGGTCTTGTTCTTTTCTTCGTATTGATTGCCTACCTCAAGGTTCCTGGCATGATCGCGAAGTCCCTGGACGAGCGCGCCGACAATATCCGCAATGAACTCGACGAAGCAAAGCGTCTGCGTGAAGAAGCCCAGCACCTGCTGGCTGAATATCAGCGCAAGCGCAAGGATGCCGAAGCAGAAGCTGCAAGCATCGTTGCTGCGGCCGAGCGTGAAGCGGCAGCCCTGACAGCTGAAGCCAAGGCCAAGACGGAAGAATTCGTCGCACGCCGTACTGCTCTGTCTGAACAAAAGATCAAGCAGGCTGAAGACGACGCCATTGGTGCAGTTCGTTCCGCAGCTGTTGATCTCGCGATTGCTGCTTCTGAGAGGCTGATTGCAGACAAGTCTACCGCTGCTGTGCAGGGTAAGCTGTTCAAGTCTGCAGTAGGCGAAGTCAAATCTCGTCTGAACTAAGCGGATTGCAGTTTGAATTTTGAAAGGCCGGGGCAACCCGGCTTTTTTGTATCTGGACGACGGCTGCGCCTGTCTTGGCCATGAGAAGGGTTGATCGGACGGCGTTGCATAGACACCGCCACACCGAACGCTGGCTGCGCAGTCTTGCATTGCCACCTTCTGGCAGTGCCACTCTGACCGGCTCGCTCCCGATTGCAATGAGTAATACTGGCGCTGTGATCAGAGTTGCCCGGCAACCTCGGGCTTGGGTCGTCTCACCACGGCATAACTGTCGGCCTTGCTCAATCAAGACATGGCGGCATAGGCGGGAAAGCTCAATCCTGACGCAGAGGACGAAAGCTCATGCGATGCAATGGGCAGGCGCCATGCCGTTCAATCGCCTGCCTGTGGGCTGCTGTGCCGTAACCTGCGTGCCCTGCGAAACCATAATGCGGGTACAGTTCTCCAGCCTGCTCCATCATTCTGTCTCGCATCACTTTGGCGACGATGGAGGCCGCTGCAATCGAGACGGATCGTGCATCGCCCTTGATCACGGCGCGGCCGGGGCAGGCTATGCCAGGCGGTACGTCACGACCATCGGCTAGGATGATGGCAGGTGATGTCGTCAGACCAAGGATTGACCGACGCATGGCATCAAGGCTGGCGCGCAAGATATTCATGTCGTCAATTCTTGTCGGTGAGGACGAGGCAATGGAGACGATTGAGGTTTCGAGGATAAGTTCGAAAAGGCTTTCCCGTTTGCTTTTGGAAAGCTGTTTGGAATCGTTCAGCCCCGGCGGAATATTGTTGGGATCGAGAATGACTGCTGCTGCCACCACCGGACCGGCCAAGGGGCCACGTCCTGCTTCATCCGTTCCGGCAACTGGCCAGAAACCTTGTTTTTGGCATTCGGTCTCAATGCTGAAATCCGGTCCAGTCAGCTGGAAATCAAAAAGAGCAGGAGAGTCGGGAGGCATACGCTTTTTCATGCGGCGGAAACTCGCATGCCAACCCGATCTCCTGCAAGCCCCGGTGCGATGATAATTGCAGCAAGTACCCGAGCGGCGGCAACGGTGGTTCTGCTGGCGGCCCCTGTCGTCATGACAGATGCGGCTGGATCATCACAAAGCGGTCCGGGGATCGGTTCGCGGCAGGGACGACGCGAACGATATCTTTCAAACACATTCAACCTTTGATCTGGCAGAGACCCAGGATGTCCTGAAGTCGCTGAAGACTGTGCTGAGGTGGAACGCGGTTCAGAGAAGCGAAAGCTGCACGCCAGCACCTCCCGGAGGAACGAACAGGTCATCGCGCAAATGGATGCCACGCCGCACCATGCCAAGGCGTTTGGTCGCCATCTCGAACCGTCTGCCGATCTGCCAGGCGTAGGGACCGGCACCCTTCATGCGCTTACCAAATTCAGCGTCATAATCTTTGCCATCACGCATCGAGCGAATAAGCGACATCACGTGGCGGTAACGGTCGGGATAATTCCGCAACAGCCAATCGCGAAACAGCGGGCTGACCTCAAGCGGCAGACGCAACAATACGTAGCTTGCCTCAGTTGCACCGGCAGCTTTAGCCGAATCGAGAATCCGTTCGATCTCGTGATCATTCAGTGCGGGAATGACAGGGGCGACCATGACGGATGTCGGAATGCCTGCCTCGGTCAGTGCCTTAATGGCTTCAAGCCGCTTTTCCGGCGTCGAGGCACGCGGCTCCATTGAGCGCGCCAGCTTCTTGTCCAGCGTCGTCACGGACAAGGCAACCTTGGCCAGACTCTTCTTTGCCAATGGAGCGAGAATATCGATATCGCGCGTTACCAGAGCCGACTTCGTCACGATAGCAACTGGATGCTCCGCCTCAGCCAGAACTTCGAGGATCTGTCGCATGATGCGCCATTCTCTCTCGATGGGCTGGTAGGGATCCGTGTTTGTGCCAATGGCTAGTGTGCGCGGTTTGTAACCGGGTTTCGCCAACTCGCGCTCCAGCAGTTTTGCAGCATCGGGTTTGGCAAAAAGCCGTGCTTCAAAATCGATACCGGCTGACAGGCCCATATAGCTGTGCGTCGGACGGGCAAAACAATAGATGCAGCCATGCTCGCAACCACGGTAAGGATTGATGGAGCGATCAAAGGGAATGTCGGGCGATTCATTGCGTGTGATGATGGAACGTGGCTTTTCAACCTGCACCTCGGTTTTGAAGGCAGGCAGGTCTTCCAGTGTCTGCCAGCCATCATCAAAGGCTTCGCGCTGTTCTGTCTCGAAGCGACCGGATGGGTTAAGCCCGGCACCACGCCCCCGGCGACGATCAATTTCGATACGCAGGCCGGATGCATTTGCAAGTGCGTTGGCAATATCTGCCGTATGGGCAGGCGCGAATGCGCTTTGCCCCGAAAGCATATGGTTTGTCATCTGGTTGCTCCGTGCGAAAACGACTCTTCGCTTCGATGATTAAATTCCTAAAACATTCATGAGAACAATACAAGAACAAAATGCACAAACAGATTGTGGCAATTTATGATCTGATACGATAATGCTAGGTTGCATAGGACATCAGGGGTTGGACTGCGGCATGAGGGAAGATCGTTCGGTTTCGGAAGCAAGACCACGGATGGAAATGATGTCCATCAAGGTTTTGCAAAACAGAACTGAACGACTTTCACAGGGCTTAAGTGCTTCGATACGACCTTCCACAATCGCTGACGATTGGGACCACCCATGCTGACAGTGATCATGGAATGCCGGGATCAAGAACCTGAGTTGGCTCACACCTTGTCCACGCTGGTATCAGGTGCAGTCGAAGGACTGGTAAGCGACGTTGTCATCTTGGATCATGGTTCACGTGATGGATCATCGCATGTTGCCGATGCAGCCGGTTGCCGCTTTCATGCCGAGTGGGACATCAATGACATCGTACAATCGGCACGCGGCGAATGGCTGTTGCTGCTGGAGCCGGGAGCGCGTCCGCAAACCGGTTGGATTGAAGACATTCAGGAATACGTGGCGCTGAACAGGGTTCCCGCCAAATTCACGCCGTCGCGCAATTACCGGCGGCCATTTCTTCGCCGCCTTTTTCAGAAGCCGCAACCGCTGGAATATGGGCTGCTTTTGCCGAAGAAGCAGGCGGTCAGCCTAGCCAAATCCAGCATGGCGCTTGAGCATTTCACCAAAGGCCTGAAGCTGCGCCGCCTGAGTGCGGAGATCATCCCTTCATGGGTGGTGACGGAAGCGCGGAAAGGCCGCTAACGGCCCCTGCAAAATTACCCGCGTTTCAGATGTTCATCCAACCGCGGCATGATCTCCACGAAGTTGCAGGGCATGTGACGGTAATCGAGTTGTGCTTTTAATATGCCGTCCCACGCATCCTTGCAGGCACCGGGAGAGCCAGGCAGCACGAAAATATACGTGGCATTGGCCACACCACCAGTCGCCCGAGATTGGATTGTCGACGTTCCGATCTTGTCGTAGGAAATGCGGTGAAACACTTCGGAAAAACCGTCCATGCGTTTTTCAAACAGGGGCTCCAGAGCCTCCGGTGTCACGTCACGCCCGGTAAAACCTGTGCCCCCGGTGGTAATCACCACATCGACACTCTCTGACAGGGTCCAGTCACGCACCGTGTTGAAAATCGCTTCGCGATCATCGGCGACGATGGCGCGGTGCGCCAGCCTGTGACCGGCCTCGGTTATTCTCGCAACCAGCGTGTCACCGGACTTGTCATTGTCCAGCGTGCGCGTATCAGAAACTGTCAACACAGCAATATTGACCGGGATAAACGGGCGGGACGTATCGCTCATGGCTGCGCTTCCTGTTTTGTCATGGTTGCCTTGAAGTACCAGTCCGGTCGTTGTGCTGCCAGTGATGCCTCAGCCTGTTGTGCCGTCTCGAAAGAAGGGAATATCCCGAAACAGGTGGCTCCGGAGCCGGACATCCGCACCAGCGTGGCACCATTCTGTTTTAAAAGATCTGACACATCCTGGATGACGGGTAGGGCTGAAATCGCAGGTGCCTCGAGATCATTGCGCAAATTATGGATGAAAGCCTGCCAATCGTCGTTGTTCTGCGGCAAGACGTTTGGAACGGGCGGATTGTTCTTCGTCTGCAGCCTGCGGAAAATCTCCGGTGTTGAGACACCTGTCAAAGGGTTTGCCAGCACCATGGCAAATGCCGGTAGCTGCGGTAGCAGGGTCAACTCTTCACCAATGCCACGCGCCATCAGCGGCATTCCGGCAAAACACATAGGGACATCGGCACCAAGCGACAGGGCAATCGTGTCAAGTGTTTCATTGGGGATGGAACAGCGCCAGAACCGCAGAAGCCCACGCAGCGCCGCTGCAGCATCAGCCGAACCGCCACCGATGCCCGACGCAATTGGCAGGTTCTTTTCCAGATGAATGGCCACGGCCGGTGCTTGCTGCCCAGTGGCGATCACCGCTTGACGCAAAAGATCACGTGCACGCAACACCAGATTATCGGCCAAACCGTGATTGTTGGCGAGCACAGCGGAAAAGGGGCCGGAGATTGAAAATCGATCCGCATCGTCGGCTACAAAGGACAGCTGGTCACCAGCATCAGCGAATGTGACCAGCGTTTCCAGCAGATGATAGCGATCTGCCCGTTGCCCCACCACGTGCAGGGCAAGGTTGATTTTGGCCGGAGCGGTTTCGTAAAACTCCGCCGCTCCGGAAAAAGGCTGAACTGGCATGCGGTTGATCAGGATTTCTTGTCAGGCACAGGAGCAACCGGTTCTTCCGGTTTCACATCCTTTTTGGCCGTATTTTCGGCATCCTTTTCCAGCGGCGGCAGGCCGTTGGCGATCTTTTCCTTGACCTTCGCCTTATCGACGTCATCGCTGTCGCCAATCAGTGCGCGGTTCCACTGGTAAACGGCTTCAACTTTGCGGCCAACGCGCCAATACACATCGCCAAGGTGATCGTTGATGGTCGGGTCACCAGCGCGCAGCTCAATGGCGCGCTCCAGTTCGACCACAGCTTCATCAAACTGGCCAAGACGGTAATGAGCCCAGCCAAGCGAATCGACGATGTAACCGTCATTCGGGCGCAACTCGACCGCTCGACGGATCATGTCCATCGCGTCATCAAGGTTGAGGTTTTTATCGACCCAGGAATAACCGAGGTAGTTGAGAACCTGCGGCTGCTCAGGGTTAAGCTCCAGAGCCTTCTTGAAGTTCGGCTCGGCCTGATCCCATTCCTTCAGGCGCTCATAGGCAATGCCGCGCTGGAAATAGACGGCCCAGTCACCACGTTTTGCCACTGGTCCAAGGATTTCAACGGCTTTGTCGTAGTTCTCAGCCATTGCCTTGTAGTCTTTGGCATCGGAGAGAACGCTGCCATAGGCGAGGTAACTGCGAATATCCTTCGGGTCAGATGCCAGCAGCGACTTCAGATGTTCGCGGGCTTCATCTACCTTACCTGTCTGCGCGAGAGTAAGACCAAGCTGCAACTCCGAAATGCGGTGCATCGGCGATGTCGCAGGCACTTTCGAATAAAATTCGATAGCGCGTTCCGGCTGCTTGAGGTTCTCCGCAAGCCCACCCAGCAGGATCAGCGTATCGGCACTTTTCGAATCCAGTTCATGGGCAATCTGCAGGTAGAGAGTAACGATCTCTTCCGCGCCTTCGCGGTTCAACGCGCCGGCAATGGAAAACAGAACCGCAGAAGCACCTTCCGTCGCAGTGGTGACCTGCTGTTCCGGCTTTTCACCCTTTTCAATGCTTTCGCGCAGGGCCTTCAGCGGCGCATAGTTGTTGGCAAAATCATCGCCAACCGAAATGGCATCCAGTGCCTTTTGTTTGTTGCCGGCTTTTGCTTCCAGGCGGGCAAGAGCCATCACGGCGCGCATATAGGTGTCGCTAGCGGTGGCGCCGCCTTCGCGGTCGGTGATCGCGGCATTCAGTCGGCTGCGTGCAACTTCAACATTGCCTGCTACCAGCGCCATGGCACCTGCATGGTAGTTTTTGAAAATCGCGTACCAGCCGGGACCTTTCATGCCATCGATCATGGCAAGGGCTTCCTTGCTTTTGCCCGCACCGGCATTTGCCCATGCGATCAGCAGCGTATTGACCATTTTGTCGAGGTCGTTCGGGCCGGTATATTTCAGCAGCTTTTCAGCCGACGTGAATTCCTTTTTGCGCATCGCATCAAGGGCGCGAACGATGGAGGTCACCCGCTCGACGGACGAATCGTTCTTGAGGCTTTCCGCGATTTTTGCACCTGCATCGAAATTGCCGTTCAGCAATTGTGCAATCATCAAACGCTGACGGATTTCCGAATTGGCCGGATCGAAGTCAAGAGCCTTGGTGTAAAGTGTAATTGCCGTGTCGTAATCCTGATCGACGTCAGCGGTGCGGGCCGCCAGAAACGCACCGGAAAATGAGTTGACGCTGGCCGGATCGAAGGTTTCGGCTTTTTCCGCAGGTTTCGTTTCAGCGCTGGCCGTTCCCGGTACCGCCCCCAAGGTGAGAGAGGCGACAAAAGCCACGCCACAGAGAAAACGAAATGCTGGTTTGCGCCGCATGTGGAAACCCTTGATTGGTGCCGAAGCACTGAAAATACAACTTTCCATTCTTCGTCACAACAGAATGGCTTTTTTGGAGCAGGCCCGCAACCAAATCGATTTTTGGTTGCGGGCTGCCAGAGAAATGACGTTCCGAGAAAAGGCACCTCGGTGGTTCAAAACCACACCGGATGGTTTTTCCGGTTCAGTTCACGCGCTCGATGCAGAAGTCGATGACTTCCATCAGCGCAGACTTCCAGGGTGTTTCAGGCAGCGGCGCGAGCGCATCGCGTGCAATCGTGCCGTAGTGGACGGCGCGGGTGATCGTATCTGAAAGGCCGTTATATTTGCCGATCAGGCCGAGGGCTTTTTCGAGGTTTTCGTTGGAGCTTTCGCCATTTTCAATGGCGTTTTTCCAGAATTGTCGCTCTTCCGGGCTGCCACGACGGTAGGACAGGATGACCGGAAGTGTGATCTTGCCCTCACGGAAATCGTCACCGACGTTTTTGCCAAGGTCGGCAGCCTTGCCACCGTAATCGAGAACGTCATCGACCAGCTGGAAGGCCAGGCCGAGGTTCATGCCGTAGGACTTCAGTGCATTGCGCTCAGCCTTGGTGGTTTTGGCCACAATAGGACCAACTTCGGCGGCGGCTGCAAACAACGCTGCAGTTTTGGCGCGTATAACCGAGAGGTAATCGTCCTCAGTCGTTTCCATGTTCTTGGCAACGGAAAGCTGTAGCACTTCGCCTTCGGCGATAACAGAAGCGGCGGTAGACAGAACATCCAAAGCATCGAGAGAGCCCACTTCCACCATCATGCGGAAGGCCTGACCAAGCAGGAAGTCGCCAACCAGAACGCTGGCCTGGTTGCCCCATATGGTGCGCGCCGTGGACTTGCCGCGGCGCAGGTCGCTTTCGTCCACCACGTCATCATGCAGCAGGGTGGCCGTATGCATGAACTCGACGCTTGTTGCCAGCTTGATGTGATGATCGCCCGTATAACCAAACATCGCTGCAGAGGCGAGGGTAAGCATGGGACGCAGACGTTTGCCGCCGGAGGAAATCAGATGATTGGCAACCTCCGGGATCATCTGCACATCCGAACCGGCCTTGGAAAGAATAAGCTGGTTTACCCGTTCCATGTCTGCTTTTGTCAGCTCGACGAGCGGTTTTACGGATGCGTGTTTGTTTTTGCTCTCTTCAAGCGGTATGACGATGCCCAACGGCCCGGACTCCTGTTCATAATTTCGATTGGACAATAGAAAGGGGCGCTTTGCGCGGCAAGGGGCGAATTGCCACTGGGCATTCAAAATTATGGGATTATCGTTGATATGCTGGAAATAATCCGCACAAACGATGCGGTTCTTCTGTCCTTCGTGGAAACACTTTTGAGTGAAGCGGGGATTCATTGCATGATAGCAGACCAATCCATGAGCATATTGGAAGGGTCACTAGGGCTTCTGCCTCGGCGTTTTCTTGTCGAGGAAGGGCGTGCAGAAGAGGCGCGTACCATCCTGCGTGAGGCGGGACTGGGTGCTGAATTGCGTGACGAAAAGGCCTGAGGCAAGCGATGTCTGAGGTCGATGCGGACACAATCGATGCTTTTCATCGCGGACGGTTTCTGGTGGTGCAGCCGAAGGGGCGTGGCCACCGTTCCGGCATGGATGCTATGTTGCTTGCCTCGCTGGTCGCGGATGACCGACCGTGCAGAGTGGCGGATCTTGGTGCCGGTGCGGGTGCCGCTGGCATGGCCGTGGCTTCGCGGTTGCCAAAGGCAGAGGTTTCCTTATTTGAACGCTCGGACGAAATGGTTGTCTTTGCTGAGCGCAGCCTGAAACTTCCCGAAAACGCCTATTTTGCGGACCGCGTTTGCGTGCATGAGGCCGATGTCACATTGCGTGCCAAAGCACGCGCAGCAGCCGGATTGCGGGACAACTATTTTGATCATGTGATCATGAACCCGCCCTTCAATGACGCCTCGGACAGGCGCACGCCGGATGGACTGAAGGCGCAGGCCCATGCCATGACGGAAACATTGTTTGAGGACTGGCTGCGAACGGCTGCCGCTGTGCTTATGCCCGGAGGTCAGCTTTCCCTTATTGCCAGACCAGAATCGGTTGGTGAGTTGATAAGCGCCTGCGGCAAGCGTTTTGGCGGGTTGGAAATAACGCTTGTTCATCCGCGTCCGGGCCAAAATGCCGTGCGGGTGCTGGTGACCGCCATCAAGGGGTCAAGGGCTCGCTTGTCCTTCCGTGCGGCGCTGGTCATGCATGCAGAAGAAGGCCACGCCTTCTCCAGTTTCGTGGATGATCTCAGTAACGGCCGTGCCGCCTATGCGCGCAAGCCCCTGAAAGGCGCGTAAAAACTGCGCTTTTTTTTAACCATTGCCATTGCGTTTGACGCTTCGATGCATACATCACCAAACGCGAGCAGGATGCATCATGCTTGCTGAAAACCGGTGCGGTTTTCGCAGAGCGGCGTCCGCAAATGTTACTAGTGAGGCAAGTGTATGGCAGGTTTATTGAGGCGGCTTTTGCCCAAACGTTTTCGCAAACGGGAGACTGTGATCCCGGTTGTGAGAATGCATGGGGCTATCATGGCAGGCGGCAGCCAGTTCCGTCCCGCCCTTAACCTTGCCACCTATGCGCCATTGCTTGAAAAAGCCTTTGCCAGCAAGGATGCGCCAGTTGTCGCGATTTCTTTGAACTCGCCGGGTGGATCGCCGGTTCAGTCGCGCATGATTTATCAGCGCATTCGCATGCTGGCGGAAGAAAACGACAAGAAGGTTCTGATTTTTGTGGAAGACGTGGCCGCATCCGGTGGTTACATGATCGCCCTTGCCGGTGACGAGATCATTGCCGACCCGACATCAATTGTGGGTTCCATCGGCGTTGTTTCCGGCGGGTTCGGTTTCCCGGAACTGCTGAAGAAGATCGGTGTGGAACGGCGCGTTTACACCGCCGGTGAAAACAAGGCGATCCTTGATCCTTTCCAGCCTGAAAAGGAAAGCGATGTCGAATATCTGAAAACCCTGCAGATCGAAATTCACAAGGTTTTCATGGACATGGTGCGTATGCGTCGTGGCGATAAGCTGGCTGACGATCCCTATATTTTCTCCGGCCTGTTCTGGACTGGTATGCGTGGTCTCGACCTTGGCCTGATTGATGGGCTTGGCGACATGCGGGACGTGCTGCGTCGCCGTTACGGCAAGAAAGTAAAGTTGGAGCTGATAACCGGCGCACGCAGCCTTTTTGGCAAACGCATCCCGGGCGTCTCGCTGAACGCGGAACACATTGCCGCAGCCTCTGTTGCAGGACTTGCAGAGGTGGCTGAAGAAAAGGCATTGTGGGGACGTTTCGGTCTGTAATCCGCTTCGCGTCGAAACGTGAGGCTGTTTCAAAAGCCCGACATCAAACAAAAAGACAAGGCAGCGGGAAACGCCAATTTCATCCGCTGCTTTTGGCCAATCGTGCCTAGGGGAACGCAGCATGGCGCAAATTATATTTCTGGTGGTCCTGATTGGCGGGGCTCTTCTTTTGTATCGGCGGTTTATCTCCGATGCGGAAAAGCTGGCGGCACGCTCGCGTCAGGAGCGCAAGGAAAAGGAAACCGGCGCAACCGGCACCTTGGTCAAGGACCCGGAAACCGGTGAATATCGTCTCAAAAAGGACGATGAGGCCTGATCTTCAGACAATCGACGCATGGTTACCGCCAGTTGAACAGACAGAGCTGGCTGTGCCTGTGCGCAACCAGCGCCATCAGCTGTTCCGTCTCTGTCCGGCGCGCATAAAACCTTGACCCGTCGCGCCGGTCGTGGCACCTGTCCGCATCCGAAATAAGCAAGTGCTGGCCTATCCCATGACCGACGTTCCAGATCATATGAACCCAAAGCGTTCTTTTCAGGCGCTCATTCTGACGCTCCATAACTACTGGGCTGACAAGGGCTGCGCCGTTTTGCAGCCTTATGATATGGAAGTGGGCGCTGGTACGTTTCACCCGGCTACGACATTGCGCGCCCTCGGTCCAAAACCGTGGAAGGCTGCCTATGTCCAGCCGTCGCGCCGCCCGTCCGATGGCCGTTATGGTGAAAACCCCAACCGCCTGCAGCACTATTACCAGTATCAGGTCATTCTGAAGCCGAACCCGTCCAACCTGCAGGAGCTGTATCTCGGCTCGCTGCGCGCCATTGGTCTCGACCCGTTGCTGCACGATGTCCGTTTTGTGGAAGACGATTGGGAAAGCCCGACGCTTGGTGCATGGGGCCTTGGCTGGGAGTGCTGGTGTGACGGCATGGAAGTGTCGCAGTTCACCTATTTCCAACAGGTTTGCGGAATCGAGTGCTCGCCTGTCGCCGGGGAATTGACCTACGGTCTTGAGCGTTTGGCCATGTATGTGCAGGGCGTGGACAATGTTTATGACTTGAACTTCAATGGCCGCGAAGGCGACGAGAAGATTTCCTACGGTGATGTCTTCCTTCAGGCAGAGCAGGAATATTCCCGCCACAACTTTGAATTCGCCAACACCGAGATGCTGCATCGCCACTTTATCGATGCCGAGCAGGAGTGCATGGCACTTCTCGCCGCTGGTGCACCGGGCGAACATGATAACCACATGCTGCACAAGTGCGTGTTCCCGGCCTATGACCAGTGCATCAAGGCAAGCCATGTCTTCAACTTGCTGGATGCGCGCGGCGTTATCTCGGTCACCGAGCGCCAGAGCTATATCCTGCGGGTTCGCACGCTGGCCAAGGCCTGTGGTGAAGCATTCCTGCTGACGGATGCCGGCGGCGCAAACTGGAACAAGGCCGCCTGATCGGGCGAACCGTTTGCATGCATAGAAGCAGTGACAATATTTAGAGGAGAGAATATTGTCCGGCAGCAAATGACCTGGAGCATGAAGTTGCCGCACCACTCGGGTGGGAGCGGACTTCATGATCTCAGTGGTCACGTAGGAGAGGGGTATCCTGAATGTTTACTGCGCTTGCCATTATTGCTGCCGTTCTTGTCTATGCCGTCATCGTCTATAACGGGCTGGTCAAATCCCGTCAGATGGTCGAGGAGGCATGGTCGGGTATCGACGTCCAGCTCAAGCGCCGTGCAGATCTCATCCCCAATCTGATTGAGACGGTGAAGGGGTATGCCGCCCATGAAAAAAGCACCCTCGAAGAAGTTATAACCCTGCGCAACAAGGCGCAGGCCGTACCCGCCGGTGACGTTGCCGGCCGTGCGCAGGCGGAAGGCATGCTGGGGCAGGCGCTGGGCAAACTGTTTGCTCTGGCAGAGGCCTATCCCGACCTGAAAGCCAATCAGGGCTTTCTCGATTTGCAGGCATCCCTTGAAACGCTTGAGGGCGAAATCCAGATGTCACGCCGGTATTATAACGGTGCAGCACGCGACCTGAACGTCAAGGTGGAAAGCTTTCCGTCCAATCTGGTAGCGCGCAATTTCGGCTTTACCAAAGCCAGCTATTTCGAAATCACCAACGAAGCAGACCGCGCCGTTCCTTCCGTGAAATTCTGAAACGCCAACAACCCGGCGTTATCCCGATGATACGGGAAACCATGAGATACAAATGACAGAACTGACGATTACTCCCCCCGGCAGACCTCTTACCGGCAAGGTGCAGCCTCCCGGCTCCAAATCGATAACCAACCGCGTGCTGCTTCTGGCGGGGCTGGCCAAGGGCGTCAGCCGGCTGACCGGCGCTCTCAAAAGCGATGACACGCTCTATATGGCAGACGCGCTGCGCGCCATGGGCGTGACCATTCACGAGCCTGACGAAACGACCTTTGTCGTTGAGGGCAATGGCTATCTCAGCCAACCGGAAAACCCGCTGTTCCTCGGCAATGCAGGCACGGCCACCCGCTTCCTGACGGCCGCTGCCGCGCTGGTTGACGGTGCCGTCATCGTTGATGGCGACGAACATATGCGCAAGCGTCCGATCACGCCGCTGGTCGATGCTCTGCGTTCGCTGGGCGTTGAAGCCGATGCCCCAACCGGCTGCCCGCCGGTCACCGTGTGCGGCAAAAAAGGCTTCCTCAACGACAAGGTGACAATCGACGCCAACCTGTCCAGCCAATATGTGTCGGCGCTACTGATGGCAGCAGCCTGCGCGGGTAAACCGATTGACATCATTTTGGCCGGCGAGGAAATCGGCGCCAAGGGTTACATCGATCTCACCGTCACAGCCATGGAAGCTTTTGGGGCAAAGGTTACACGCGTTAGTGCCGCTGTCTGGCGTGTTGAGCCAACCGGTTATATCGCAACCGACTTCCATATCGAGCCGGATGCATCTGCCGCAACCTATCTCTGGGGTGCAGAAGTGCTGACCGGTGGCAAGATCGATATCGGCACACCGGCCGACAAGTTCTCACAGCCAGATGCTCGCGCTTACGACGTGATTGCGCAGTTCCCCAATCTGCCAGCTGTTATCGACGGCAGCCAGATGCAGGATGCCATTCCGACCATTGCGGTTCTCGCTGCCTATAACAAAACGCCGGTGCGTTTCGTTGGTATCGCCAACCTGCGCGTCAAGGAATGCGATCGTGTGCGTGCCCTGTCACTGGGGCTGAACAATATTCGTGAAGGTCTGGCGCATGAGGAAGGTGACGATCTGATCGTGCATTCTGATTCTGCACTGGCGGGACAGAGTGTGACGGCATCCATCGACACATTCCACGACCACCGCATTGCCATGAGCTTTGCGCTGGCTGGCTTGAAAACCGGTGGCATCGCCATCCAGAACCCGTTGTGTGTCGGCAAGACCTATCCCGGTTACTGGAAGGCGTTGGCTTCACTCGGGGTTGAATACACAGAAGCTTGAAGTTGCTAAAACTGCAGGAGGTCCGGATGAAAATCCTTGTTGCGCGACTATTGGGCCTGCTGCTGTTTCTGGCCGTTTCGCCAGCAATGGCGAAAGAATATATCCAGTCCTATCATTCGGTTATCGATGTTTCCGCTGCCGGTGAACTCACCGTCACGGAAACCATCAAGGTCAATTCCGAAGGTATCGACATCAAGCGCGGTATCTTCCGTGACTTCCCACTCTATGCGCAGAACGCTGAGGGACGGCGTACCAAGGTTGATTTTGGTGTCGTCTCGGTCGAGCGTGACGGTGCGCCGGAAGATTGGCACACAGAGAATATCTCCCGCGGTATGCGCATTTACACCGGCAGCGCCGACCGTTTGTTGCAGGCGGGCGAGCACACCTACCAGATCACCTACACGACAGACCGGCAGATCCGTTATTTCGATGGTTATGACGAGCTTTACTGGAATGTGACCGGCAATGGCTGGCAGTTTCGGATCGAGGAGATTTCCGCAACAGTTGTTCTTCCGCCGACGGTGAAAGCCAGCGAAACGGCGGTCTTTACCGGTGCGGCAGGAGAGACGGGCACGGATGCTCAGGTCATGACCGAGGGGAACGAAGTGTTCTTCTCCAGCACGCGCGCCTTCAGCGAGGGCGAAGGCATAACCATCGCCGTCAAACTGCCCAAAGGTGCCATTGCCGCGCCGTCATCAGGGCAGGAAGGCCAATGGTATTTTCGTGACAATGCCGGTTATCTGCTGTCGCTCGTTGGACTGGTTGTCGTTGCCCTATATTACCTGCGGGCTTGGTTTGCAGTGGGTCGCGATCCTTCCAAGGGCGTGGTCGTGCCGCGCTGGGATGCGCCGGAGGGCATTTCGCCCGCACTGGTCAACTACATCGATAATAATGGCTTTTCAGGCGCAGGCTGGACAGCGCTTTCCGCCAGCGCCATCGATCTTGCGGTCAAGGGTTTTGTTGTTCTCGACGATTTGAAAAGTTCGATCGTCATTCGACGCACCGACAAAAAAGCTGATCCTGTGCTGCCAACCGGCCAAAAAAACCTGTTGCAGAACATCGGTGGACCAGGCGCTGAACTGCGCATCGACAAGGCCAATGGCAAAAGGGTTGAGCAGGTTGGCAGTCAGTTCAGGCAGGCAATAGAGAAGGAACATCGTGGCAAATATTACCATTCCAATGCGGGATATACGCTGTTTGGCGTGTTCCTGAGCATCGCCTTTGTCGCGGCGGTTCTCATTCTCGGCGATCTCGATGAAAACGTTATTGCGGCGGCTATCATCGGGATATTTTTTGCCGTGTTTTTCAGCATTGCCGCAACCATCATTGGCAAGAACTTTCGCGGCAGCGCCAGCCTTCCGAAAAAGATTGGTGGCATTGTGGTGGGTGCGATTTTTGCGTTTACCGCTATCAGCATGTTCGCCAGCATCCTGTCGGCGATGTGGTTTGATCTCAGTCACAGCGCGCAGTTTCCGATCATTCTCGCTCTGGGTGGCATCGCCTTGCTGAATGGCCTGTTTATCTTCTTGATGGGCGCTCCAACGCCATTGGGTCGCAAGATGATGGACGGTATCGAGGGATTGCGCATCTATCTCACACTGGCTGAAAAAGACCGCATGAACATGGCGGGCGCACCGCAAATGTCGCCATCGCATTTCGAGAAGCTGCTGCCCTATGCTGTCGCTCTTGGTGTGGAAAAGCCGTGGAGCAGGGCGTTTGAAACATGGCTGGTAACGGCCGCGGCCGGTGCCGCTACGGCGGCCTATGCACCGGGGTGGTATGGCGGCAATTATAGTGGCGGCTTCGGCGATCGGATCGGAGGTTTTTCCTCGTCGATGGCCTCAACCATTGCATCCACCATCCCGCAACCGGTCAGCAGTTCTTCGTCCAGTTTTTCCGGTGGCGGTGGTTCGTCAGGCGGCGGCGGTGGTGGCGGTGGTGGCGGCGGCTGGTAATTCCGCACGGCGCAAGAGTGCAAAAGGGCGGCTGTGAATGGCTGATACGTCACCATATGTTTTGGCACTCATCTGCATAGCAGTTGTCGCGCTCTATTATCTCGGTGTCAGGCTCAAGGTTGGCCCTGGCCTGCCGAAAGGTTTGATCAGACCACATTGGTCTGTTCCAGAGGACATGTCGCCCGTCCGCGCAAACTTTCTTGCGCACCACACTTTTTCGTCGGAAGGCTACACGGCCTTTTCTGCCAGTATATTCGAACTCGCGGTGAAAGGTTTTGTTGTGCTGACGGACCTGGGAACCGAGATTGTTTTCCGCCGCACCAATAAGTCAGAAGACAAACAGTTGCCGGCCAGCCAACAGGCCATTCTTTCCCACATTGCAAATCCAGGGTCAGAGTTCACCATCGACAGGTTCAATGGCTGGGCGGTTGACACGTTGGTCAAAGATTTTCGCCAGACGCTGGGAGGCGAAGATTTGGGACAATATCATGAGGATCACTCCTCATATTTTCTGTTCGGATTCATTCTCAGCATCGTGTCATTGGGTGTTTTTGTATTTTTGACCGACTTTAATTTTGAGCAGTTTAAAATACTCCTTGGCGTTTCTGTGGTTGTTCCCTTTTTCTTCATTCTTGTTCCCCTATTCATTTGGAGACTTATGGCTGAAGTCCGTGCGGGTTGTGCCGCCAAGATTTTTGTAACTGGTATCCTGGTGTTTGTTGTCTACCGGTGTAGGGATATCGCACTTAGCTTCCCGCACGACGTGTGGCAGGACACTATTGACCTTGGTTTACCTCCCATAATTTTGGCTATTGGCGGCATTTTTCTCACAAATGTGGCTTCTCTGTTCCTGATCGGCGGGCGGACACCACTTGGCCGTACGGTACTGGAGCGCTTTGAAGGTTTCAGCCTTTATCTGCAATTGTCAGAAAAGGAGCGCGCGGTGATGGCCCGTGCACCATTGATGTCTGCATCGCATTTTGAGGATATGTTGCCTTATGCCGTTGCTTTGGGTGTTGAGAAAAACTGGTGCCAGCAATTCAGAAATTGGTTGATCAGCGCAGGTGTTGCCTCATCCTATGCGCCATCATGGTATGGCGGTAGCCCCGAAAAATGTTTTGGTGACTGGATAGTCGACTTCTCCTCCGCTCTTGCGCAAAGGGTTGAAGCCGTTGTTCCTGAACCTGAGAAAAAGTGATTGGCCGGTTTTTTCGCTATAGTTTTACCGGATCATGGTGCTGGTTGCTTCTATCCGCTAGATAAACCTTACCTTGTCGGTAATTTAACCGTTTGCCGTGGTGACTTTTTTCACTGGGCTTGCTAAGTCCGCGACACTCTTTTGAAACAGATAAAGTTTTCATCCCATGCCCGATCTTCTGCTTGAACTCCGCTCCGAGGAAATCCCCGCCCGCATGCAGCGCAAGGCGGCGGGTGACCTGAAAAAGCTCGTCACCGACGCACTGGTTGAAGCTGGCCTGACCTATGATGGCGCGCGCGAATACTGGACACCACGTCGCCTGACGCTGGACATTCGTGGCCTGAACGCCCGTTCCGCCGATGTGCGGGAAGAAAAGAAGGGTCCACGCACCGACGCCAATGAAAAAGCGATCGAAGGCTTTTTGCGCGGCGCGGGTCTGAGCGATATTTCGCAGGCGCAGGTCGTTTCCGATCCGAAGAAGGGTGACTTCTATATCGCCGTGGTCAACAAGCCCGGCCGTCCGGCGGAAGACATCATTGCTGACGTTATGCCGGGTATCATTCGTGGTTTTGCCTGGCCAAAGTCCATGCGCTCCGGCCCGGCTTCCATGCCAAAAGGTTCGAGCTACGGCGGCATCGAAGGCAAAGGTTCGGAAAGCCTGCGCTGGGTGCGCCCGTTGCAGTCCATCGTTTGCCTTTTTGGGCCAGAACATGACGAGACGCAGGTCATTCCGTTTGAGATCGATGGCATCGTTGCCGGCAACGTGACCTATGGTCACCGTTTCCATGCGCCTGAAGCGATCACTGTCCGCCGTTTTGAAGACTATGTTTCCAACCTCGAAAAGGCCAAGGTCATTCTCGATGCCGAGCGCCGCAAGGATTTCATCCTACATGACGCCAAGGACATCGCATTCGCCAACGGTCTGGAACTGGTCGAGGACGAAGGCCTTCTCGAAGAAGTGTCCGGACTTGTAGAGTGGCCACAGGTGCTGATGGGAACATTTGAGGAAGATTATCTGCAGATCCCGGCAGAAATCATCCGTCTGACCATCAAGACCAACCAGAAGTGTTTCGTGACCCGCCCGCAGGGTGCGGAAGAAGGCCTGTCGAACCGCTTCATTCTGGTGTCCAACATTCAGGCAACCGATGGTGGCAAGGAAATCATGCATGGCAATGGCAAGGTCGTGCGTGCACGCCTGTCGGATGCCAAGCACTTCTGGACTCGCGACCAGGGTAACCTGCCGGACCTAGAGACGCTGAAGGCATCTGCCGAAAAGTTCAACCTCGACCTCAACAAGCCGCTTGATCAGCGCATGGCCAAGTTGGACGCGCTCAACGTAACCTTCCACGCCAAACTTGGCACGCAGGGTGAGCGCGTAACCCGCATTCGCCAACTGGCAAAACAGCTGGCACCAATCGTCGGTGCCGATGCTGCGCTGGTCGATCGCGCCGTCGTTTTGGCCAAGGCCGACCTGCGCACCGAAGCTGTTGGCGAGTTTCCAGAGCTGCAAGGCCTGATGGGCCGCAAATATGCGCTGTTACAGGGCGAAAACGAAAGCGTTGCTGCTGCCATTGAAGAACATTGGAAGCCGCAGGGCCCGACCGACCTCGTGCCACGTGACAAGGTTTCGCTGACTGTCGCGCTGGCTGACAAGCTGGACACATTGTCAGGGTTCTGGGCCATCGATGAAAAGCCAACCGGTTCAAAAGACCCGTTTGCACTGCGTCGTGCAGCACTTGGTGTCGTGCGCATCATCATGGAACGCAATGTTCGCTTGCCGCTGCTTTCCGTCATCAAGGACCCGGACCTCCTGTCGTTCTTCCATGACCGCCTGAAGGTATATCTGCGTGATCTCGGTGCCCGTTACGATCTGATTGACGCGGTTCTGACACCGGAATCGGACGATCTCTTGATGGTTGCGCGCCGCGTTGAAGCGCTGACGGCATTCATCACCGATCAAGACGGTATCAACCTTCTCGCGGGCACAAAGCGCGCCACCCAGCTTCTGGCTGCGGAAGAAAAGAAGGGCACCGTGGTTGCCGATGGCGTGGCAGACGAACTGTTGAAGCTTGATGCTGAAAAGGCGCTTTATGCTGCAATAAAAACAGCCTCTGCTGATGCCGCCAAGGCTGTTGCAGGCGAGGACTTCCGTTCTGCCATGCAGGCGCTGTCAACGCTGCGTGCGCCGGTCGATAAATTCTTCGAAGACGTTCTCGTCAACGATGAAGATGCGGCGATCCGCGCCAACCGTCTGGCATTGCTGAAGGCTATTCGTGAAGCAACCGGCACTGTTGCCGACTTCTCGAAAATCACTGGCTGATAAAGGGGCGTCTGGTGGGCGGGAAAATCCTCATCAGCGCCTGCCTTCTGGGCCATGCCGTACGGTATGACGGTAAGGGAAAGCTGCTTTCCCATCCGGCGATAGAACGCTGGAAAAATGAAGGGCGTCTTGTGTCCATCTGTCCGGAAATGGCAGGTGGAATGCCCGTTCCCCGTCCTCCTGCTGAAATAGAAAATGGTGCCTCCGGTCTCGATGTGCTTGAGGGCCGTGCCCGCGTGCTGGAAATCACCGGTGGTGATGTGACGGCCGAATTCATTCGCGGTGCGCAAAAGGCGCTGGCTTTCGCGCAGGATAGTGGCTGCGACTATGCCTTGCTGATCGATGGCAGCCCTTCCTGTGGTTCGATTGCCATTTACGATGGCTCGTTTTCCGGCCTGAAACATGCCGGCAACGGCATAACCGCCGCTCTTCTTGCAAAAGCGGGCATCTCAATTTTCTCCCACGACCAGATTGCACAACTCGTCCAACTGACCGAGTAAAAAATGATCCGGCGCTGCCATCTCCGATGTCTCGAGGAACGTTAGGCTTTGCTACGCATTCTATGCCTGAGGAGGTGGTCAATCGGGAGGAAACGAGCATGGCTAAGAATACGATCTGTCTCTGGTATGAAAGCGAGGCGGAACAAGCCGCGCGTTTTTATGCCGAACTTTTCCCGGATAGCGTGGTGGGCAAGGTCTATCGCGCGCCGAGTGATTACCCATCAGGCCACGAAGGCGATGTGTTGATGGTCGAGTTTACCGTCGCTGGCGTGCAGTGCGTTGGTCTGAATGGAGGACCGGTCTTCAAACATAATGAGGCTTTTTCATTCCAGATCGCCACAGACGATCAGGAAGAAACCGACCTTTACTGGAACGCCATTATCGGTAATGGCGGGCAGGAAAGTGAGTGCGGCTGGTGCAAGGACAAATGGGGTATCTCCTGGCAGATAACCCCACGTGTTCTGATGCAGGCGATGGCCGCTGGTGGAGCTGAAGCAAAACGTGCCTTTGATGCCATGATGACCATGAAAAAGATCGACGTGGCAAAAATTGAGGCCGCCCGTCGCGGCTGAGATATGGCCGAGGGACATGGCCCAAATAAAAACGCCGGAGACTGATCTCCGGCGTTTTGTCTTATCTGATTGTCTATCGCGACCTTAGCTTGCCCGGCGCATCTGCTCTCCCATGCCATAGAGGCTGCCGGAAGCGTTGGACGAGGCGGACACTCGGAAGGTGCGGATCAGCGTCAGCAGCTCTTCCGTATCCACGGCAAGGGCTTCAGCCGACGCCGTGGTTTCTTCCGCCATGGCGGCATTGTGCTGGGTGGCTGCGTCAAGCTGGTTCAGCGAGGACGAAATGGACCTCAGTGTCGTATCCTGCTCGGACGCCGAATGGGCAATCTTGGTGACAATCTCATTGGCCGATTTGATCTGGTCGGAAATACGCTTCAATGCATCGCCGGCCTCGCCAACAAGACGAACACCGTTTTCAACCTGACCGGACGAGCGGGCGATCTGGTCTTTGATTTCCTTGGCCGCAGCCGCAGATTTCTGAGCCAGCTCACGCACTTCCTGTGCCACGACGGCAAAGCCCTTGCCTGCTTCACCAGCGCGTGCCGCCTCAACACCGGCATTCAGCGCCAGAAGGTTGGTCTGGAAGGCGATGTCGTCAATCACGCCGATGATCTTGGAGATTTCATCCGAGGACTGCTCAATGCCGCTCATCGCGCCAATGGCCTGCTCGACAACGAGGTCGCTACGGCTTGCTTCACCGCTGATTGCGGTAACGCGCTTGGCGGCTTCATGTGCACCTTCTGCGGTCTGGCGAACGGCCACAGTCAGTTGGTCGAGGGCAGCGGAGGTTTCTTCAAGGTTTGCAGCCTGAAGCTCGGTACGCTGGGACAGTTCATTCGATGCCTTGCGGATTTCTTCCTTCGAGCCGCCAATGTCGATGCTCTTGGCGTTCACCTTGGCCATGGCAGCATCAAGATGCGTCAGGGCTTCGTTGAAGTTGCTGCGCAGATCCGCATAACGCGGGCCAAGATCACCACAACGAACGGTCAGATCGCCCTTTGCCAGCTTTTCAAGCGACTGGCCGATGATGGTGACGACATGCGCCTGCAGTTCAGCTTCGCTGCGCTGCATATCAAGGTTGTTCTGGCGCTCTGTATTTAGTTCGCGCTGCTGCTGTTCCTGGCGCTCGACCATGGCGTGGCGTTCACGAACCTTCTGCTGCAGCGATGCGGTTGCCTTGGCCATCATGCCCACTTCATTGGTCATGGTGGTGTGCGGAATGTCGATGGCGACATTTTCGTTGGCAACTTCACCCAGTGCCTTGTGAATATCGGCCAACGGCTGGGAAATGCCACGAATGACATAAAGTGCTGCACCGATACCAAGCACCAGAACGGCGATGCCAAGCGACAATGCCTTGAAGATTTCAGCGCGAACCTGTGCCTGAAGATCGTCGACATAAACGCCGGTTACCACGACCAGCTGCCAAGGTTCAAAAGCCAGCGCATAGGAGCTTTTCAGGAAGGAGCCTTCTAGGCCAGGTTTTGGACCGTAAAAGTCGGTTTGGCCACCACCAGCGCGGCCAAGCTTTACCAGCTCGTCGCGATACTGGTAACCCTTGCTGTCCGGCTGGCCCTTGTAGTTCTGGCCAACGCGTTTTGCTTCTGGGTGGAACACCATCTTCACGTCGTAGTCATAACCGAACAGATAACCATCCGGCGTGTATCGGATAGCGGAAACGACTTCAAAAGCCTGCTTCTTGGCTTCCTCGGTCGTCAAAGTGCCTGCTTGTTCCTTGGCGTGGTACTCTTTGAGAATAGAGACTGCAGACTGAACCTGCGTGCGCAGCATGTTGTACCGCTCTTCATAGATCGCATTCGCGGAAGAGCTGATCTGATAATATGTTGCACCGGCAAATGCGATCATCAGGGTGATGACCAACAATAGCAACTGTCGGGAAATCGGAAGATTTTTCATATCTACTCATCGCGCTTTTTGCGGCACCGCGTCTCATGAAGCGGTGGGGCAAGATCTAAAAAAAGGGGGAGCGCATTCTGCACTGGTCATCATGCTGCATCGCACAACCATGCATTAAAAAAATACATATTGTTGAATAAATATTTAATTGAGCAGTTGGTGTGGGGGAAATCGCTTCAAGAGACGAGTATTATGATGTCGTTATTCAGTATGATTAAGTTGATGACAAATAAAAATAAAACCAAAGCGAGCATTTTTCTGCGTCTGTCATAAATACTACATATTAATACATGGTGGCTTGTCGCTAATAATAAAACTCCCCGCAGTTGAGTTTTAAATATATGTTGCGCCAAACCCCGCTTCGGGGATGCGAAAGAAATCTGACAAAAGACAAATAGTTAACGCGATGGCTGGCAGTGCGCTGGTTCACAATCCGCTACTGGTTGCGTAAATCTGCATCGGCTGATCGCAGCTCAAAGCCCAGCTGGCAGAAAGACATGCGCATAAAAACACCCGCCTGTTGTTGCCAAGCGGGTGAAACAGGCCTCAAGGGCCGATCGCTGATCGTGTCTGTTAGTTCAAGCGCAGCGAAAAATTGCTGAAATCGGGTTTTGTCACGGTAGAAGCCGCAACAGGTGGCTGTGGTTTACTGATTGAGGTCGTTGTCGCCTCGAAATCAATGCCATCAGGTGCGTGTTCGGGGCCGTCCTTCGTGGCAGCCAGCGTTGTGCCGCTATCTTCCGCTGGCATCCAGGTCTTGGCTGTGCTCACGTAGACAACGGGCGAACCGCCCAGCCATGCTTCGGTGCGGAACATTTCCTTTGTGCCGTTCACATCACGGATTTCGGTTTTCTGAACGCCGGATTGCAGCGATGGCGCAACATACTGGCTAGCCGTCACCTTCTCCTTCAGGGGAGGGCAAGACCCGCAACGCAGGTTGATAATGCTCTTGTTGTCTGTGCGGTCATGGTCAATGACCTCGATCGAGGAAGCCATAGCGGCATGGCTTGTCAGTGCAAACAATGCAACCGAAACAAAATAACGCATGGGCCAATACTCCTTCATTCGAAGAAGTATAGTAACCGGACTTCCTTTCCGTCCGGTCAGTAAAATTGGTAAATATTGAACGAATAACCTGTCAGGGCGACAGCTTATCAGCCCTGTTCGCGGGCAATCGCCAACCAGCCAATATCCTTGCGGCAGAAGCCATTGTCCCATTCGACCTTGGAAAGCAGGTCATAGGCACGACGCTGCGCTTCGCTCGCCGTTTTGCCGGTTGCCGTGACGTTCAGCACGCGACCGCCGGTGGCAACCAACTGGCCGTCCTTAAGCGCTGTGCCGGCATGAAACACCTTTGCGCCTTCGTCAGCCTGGGGAATGGCGACGATGGGTGTGTTCTTTTCATAGGCTGCCGGATAACCCTTTGATGCCAGAACGACTGTTAGTGCGGTGTCGTCGATCCACTCTGCTGTCACCTTGTCCAGCGTGCCGGTGGCCGTGGCGTAGAGAATAGGCAGCAGATCGCTCTTCAGGCGCATCATCAGGACCTGGCATTCGGGATCGCCGAAACGCACATTATATTCGATCAGTTCGGGGCCTTTTTTTGTGATCATCAGCCCGGCGAAAAACACACCGCTGAACGGATGGCCGTCCTTGGCCATGCCGTGAATGGTCGGCTCGATGATTTCCTTCATGGTGCGGTCAACCATGTCAGCTGTCATGACCGGAGCAGGGGAATAGGCACCCATGCCGCCGGTGTTCGGGCCGGTGTCACCATCGCCAACGCGCTTGTGGTCCTGTGCTGTTGCCAGCGCCAGCGCCGTCTTGCCATCCGAAAGGCAGAAGAAACTTGCTTCTTCACCATCCAGAAATGCTTCAACAACCACTTCTGCGCCGGCAGCACCGAAGGCGCCATCAAAACAATCGTCAATGGCGGAAAGCGCCTCGGCTTCGGTCATCGCCACCGTCACGCCCTTGCCAGCGGCAAGTCCGTCGGCCTTGATGACGATGGGTGCACCCTGTTCGCGCACATAGGCCTTGGCCGGTTCTGCTTCCTTGAAACGCTGGTAGGCGCCGGTTGGAATATCGTAACGGGCGCAGAGGTCCTTGGTGAAGCCCTTGGAGCCTTCGAGTTGGGCCGCCGCCTTGGAGGGGCCGAAAGTGGCAATACCTGCATCACGCAGATCATCCGCCAAACCTGCAACAAGCGGAGCCTCAGGGCCAACGATGACAAAGTCAATCGCCTTTTCCTTGGCGAACGCAATGACCGCAGCGTGGTCTTCAACGTTGAGAGACACCAGCGTCGCATGGTCCGCAATGCCTGGATTGCCGGGTGCCGCATAGAGTGTGGCCAGCAGGGGGGACTGGGCGATTTTCCACGCCAAGGCATGTTCGCGTCCGCCAGAACCGATCAACAGAACTTTCATGGTCTCACCCCTGTAATCTCGTTTCTGCGGCGTTAAGGGCAGGGGGGAGAAAGGTCAAGGAGAAAGCTGTCCTTCCGGCCTGTTTGTTCCCGCATATCCGCCTTCTGTGGCCTTTAACACCAACTGTTCACAGTGCTTTATCGGCTTTTCTGTGGGTTTGTTCACACTTCGTGTTGTCATGCCACAATCAGCCTCTATGTTCGGCCAGATTTTAAACAGACCAGAGAAGCACATGTCCGCAGATAATGCCCGCCTCGCGCCAGTCATCGCATCTGAGATCAATGCCCGACCCGATCAGGTCAAGGCTGCCATACAGCTGCTCGATGAAGGCGCGACGGTTCCGTTCATCGCACGTTACCGTAAGGAAGTGACGGGTGGTCTGGACGACACCCAGCTTCGCACACTGGCCGAGCGGTTGTCGTACCTGCGTGAACTGAATGCGCGTCGTGCCTCGATCGTCGAATCCATCACCGGTCAGGGAAAAATGACCGACGATTTGATGGTCAAGATCGTATCGGCAGTCACCAAGGCAGAACTGGAAGACCTTTACTTGCCTTACAAACCAAAGCGCCGTACCCGTGCGGAAATCGCCCGTGAGCGTGGCCTTGGACCGCTGGCAGAAGCCATCTGGGACAATCGCAGTGCCGACCCAGCCAAACTGGCTGAGACGTATGTTCAGGGTGAAGTGGCCGATGTAAAGGCGGCCCTTGAAGGTGCGCGTGATATTGTCGCCGAAACCATGACCGAAAATGCCGAACTGCTTGGCCGCCTGCGTGACTACATGCGCCAAAACGCAACGTTCCGTGCCAAGGTTGTCGAAGGCAAGGAAGCAGCGGGCGAAAAGTTCTCTGACTATTTCGCCCATTCCGAACGCTGGGCCACAGTTCCGGGTCACCGTGCGCTAGCCATGCTGCGCGGCTGGAACGAAGAAATTCTGACACTGACAATCGACGTGGATGTAGATGATCCATCGCCGGTCAAACCGTGCCAGAGAACCATTGCCAGTGCATTTGATATCCGTTCCGGCGGAGCAGGCGATGCCTGGTTGATGGAGGTTGCTGGCTGGACATGGCGCGTCAAACTTTCCATGTCGCTGTCGCTCGACCTGATGCGAGAAGTCCGCGAACGGGCGGAAGAAGAGGCGATCCACGTGTTCGCCAGAAATCTGAAAGACCTTCTGCTGGCGGCACCTGCCGGTTCGCGCGCCACCATGGGTCTTGATCCGGGCATCCGTACCGGCGTCAAGGTGGCGATTGTCGATGGTACTGGCAAACTGCTCGATACCTCGACCGTTTATCCATTCCCGCCCAGAAACGACATTCGTGGCACGCAGGCGGAGCTGGCCGGCCTCATTCGCAAACATGGCGTTGAACTGATTGCGATTGGTAACGGTACCGGCAGTCGCGAAACCGAAAAACTGGTGGCTGACATGCTGACCCAGCTGACCGGTCCGAAACCCACCAAGGTTATCGTGTCGGAAGCTGGCGCTTCGGTCTATTCGGCCTCTGAGCGCGCCGCTGCCGAATTCCCCAATCTCGATGTTTCAATCCGTGGCGCGGTGTCGATTGCTCGCCGCTTGCAGGATCCGTTGGCCGAACTCGTCAAGATCGAACCCAAATCAATTGGCGTTGGCCAGTATCAGCACGATGTTGATCAGGGCAAGCTGTCGCGTTCGCTGGACGCGGTCGTGGAAGATGCGGTGAATGCGGTTGGTGTTGATCTCAACACCGCCTCGGCACCACTTCTGGCACGTGTTTCCGGCCTCGGCGCATCGATTGCCGACGCTATTGTGCTGCATCGTGACCAGACCGGTCCATTTGCCAGCCGCAAGGACTTGCTGAAAGTGCCGCGCCTTGGCCAGCGCACCTTTGAGCAGTGCGCCGGCTTCCTGCGTATTCCAAACGGCAAGGAGCCGCTGGATGCATCCTCGGTGCACCCGGAAGCCTATGGCGTTGCCAAGAAGATTGTTGCCGCTTGCGGCCGTGATTTACGCACTCTTATGGGCGACAGTGCCACCCTGAAATCGCTTGATCCGAAAAAGTTCATTGATGAGCAATTTGGTCTGCCGACGGTCAAGGACATTATTGCAGAACTTGAAAAACCCGGTCGCGACCCGCGCCCAAGTTTCAAGACAGCAACCTTTGCAGAGGGCGTCGATGAAATCACCGACCTGAAGCCCGGCATGTTGCTGGAAGGCACGGTTACCAACGTAGCGGCCTTCGGCGCCTTCGTGGATATCGGTGTGCACCAGGACGGTCTTGTTCACGTGTCGCAACTCGCAGACCGTTTCATCAAGGATCCGCATGAAGTCGTCAAAGCCGGCGACGTGGTAAAGGTAAAGGTGGTTGAGGTTGACGTTAAGCGTAAGCGCATCGGCCTGACCATGCGCAAGGATGGTGGCGAAGCGGCACCTCAGTCGATGCGGGAAAAGGGCAATGCCAGCGCCATGAAGCACGCCAGCGCCAAACCGCAGGGTCGTGGCAATGATGCGGGCCAATCCGGTGGTGCTTTGGCTGCCGCACTCGCAGAGGCGATGAAACGCCGCTAACCTTATCTGCGATAAATTGAAGAACAAACAACGCCGCCCCGTGTGACTTACGGGGCGGCGTTTTGCGTCTGAAATGCATCAATTTTTTTGAAAACTGCCTGTCTTGAAACTTTGGCCGAAAGGAATACGGTTACAAAACTTGATAAGTGAGACTTAGCTTATTCGGGAGGTGAAATGGCCTCGTCTCTGCATGCATTGCTTGAGAAAATAGTCAGAACCGGCGACCTCGTCGTTACCGGTCCAAATGGACTTCACATTTACGGCGACGGTACAGGAAAACGGGTCGCGATCAGTTTTACCGATGATGAAGCGTCGGACGAGATTGCCAGAGACCCGACATTGAAACTCGCCGAAATCTATATGGAACGCCGTATGAATGTCGACGAGGGCGACATTTATGATTTTCTGGCGTTGATCAAGGCGAATACACTGAGCGAGGCGCTGACCTTCGGCATGATTTGGCGCGGTTTCGCGCGCATTATCGCCTCGCGCATAAAGATGCACCTGCCAGTCAATCACAACAAAAGCAACGTTTCACACCACTATGATTTGAGCGCCAAGCTGTTCGATCTGTTTCTGGACGAGGACTGGCAATATTCCTGCGCCTATTTCAATCCGCCCGGAATAACGCTGGATGAGGCACAGGCTGCCAAAAAACGACATATTGCCGCAAAACTGTTGCTGGCCGAGGACCAGAGCGTCCTGGAAATAGGCTCCGGTTGGGGCGGCATGGCGATGTATCTGAGCGAAAGTTCCGGTGTTGATGTAACTGGCATCACCTTAAGCGAAGAACAGCTAAGGGTATCGCGGGGTCGTGCGTCAAAACGCAACCTGTCGGAAAAGGTGCGGTTTGAACTGCAGGACTATAAATATCTGCCGTCCAAAAAATACGACCGCATCGTGTCGGTTGGCATGTTCGAACATGTTGGGCCAACTCATTATCGGGAGTATTTCAACAAGGCGGCAGAAGTGCTGGATGACTACGGCGTGATGGTGCTGCATTCCATCGGTCAACCCTATCCGGCACTGGCCACCAACCCGTTCATCGAGAAGTATATTTTCCCCGGCGGTTATATTCCGTCACTGGCGGAAGTATTGCCTGCGGTGGAAAAAGCCGGCTTGTTGGTGCGCGATATCGAAATACTGCCGATGCATTATGCCCATACGCTGAGGCACTGGCGGCAACGTTTCGTCGCTCGAAAGGACGAAGCCGTGGCGCTTTATGACGAGCGCTTTTTCCGGATGTGGGAGTTCTATCTGGCCGGCTCAGAAATGGCCTTCACTCACGAGAATTTTCATATCTTCCAGCTGCAACTGGCAAAACGCGGTGATGTTGTTCCCGACAACCGCAATTACATTCAGTTGGCAGAACAGCGACTGGCAGAGTTTGAGAAGACCCGCCTGCCGATGGAGAAGGTCGAGTTCTGACACACAATCTCGAATAGGATTTGACACGCCGGCAGCTACCCTGCGTAGTTAACAGATTGGCAAGGGAATATGCTTAATTTGAAATGAGAGTATCTGTTTCTCCTTTCTGTTTTGCGTATCCGGAGTTCATACATGTCTTTTTCAAAGCTGGCTTTTTCCGCCTGCCTTATTCCCCTTTGTCTTGCGGGCACTGCACAGGCCGAAAGCTGGTTCTCCGGTGACTGGTACCTGAAAGTTGGTGCGGTCGGTTTTTCCGCGCCGAAGTATCAGGGCGACAACAAGAATGAGTTTGGCGCTGCGCCAATCATTTCGCTGGGCAAAGTTGGCCCATCCGCAAAGTTTTCGTCGCGCAATGATAGTGCGTCGTTTGGTCTTCTCGATCAGGGAACGTTTCGCGCCGGTGTCGCTGCGAAGCTGATCATGCCGCGTGATGAGGGTGATTCTTCTGACCTTCGTGGCATGCAGAAAATCAAGCTCGGCGGTGAACTCGGTGGCTTTGCTGAAGTCTACCCAACAGACTGGGTGCGTGTTCGCGGTGAAGTGCGCCAGGGCATACGCAGCCATAGCGGTGTCGTTGCCGATCTGTCAGCGGACGTTTTCACCGACATCACGCCCGGTCTGCAGATCTCGGCCGGTCCACGCGCGACATGGGTCAGCAACAAATATAACGACAAATATTACGGTGTAAGTTCTGCGGCTGCGGCGTCCGGTGGTCCTTCGGCCTACAATCCCGATGGCGGTCTGCATTCTGCCGGTGTTGGTGCCGCCATCACCTGGAAGGCAACCGACAATATCGAGCTGACATCCTTTGCCGAATACAAGCGCCTAATGGGCGACGCTGGCAAAAGTACGCTGGTCAGTGAACGTGGTTCGAAGAACCAGTTTGTTGTCGGTATCGGCGCCAGCTACAAATTCGGGTTCAGCGTTCCCTAATCATCCTTGCTTTGCAAAAAGCGCGGGTTTAGAGCCTTTCCTGTCTCATGGTAGCAGGAAAGGCTTGGAAACCCCGGTATGGTTCACAATAGCGATATGACCGGCCGCGTTTCAGACGCGCCATCCGACAACTGGGTTTACCGACTGCTGCCACGCTGGGTCTGGCCGTATGCGCAGCTCGCCCGCTGGGACCGCCCGATTGGTTGGCAGCTTCTGATGTGGCCGTGTTTCTGGTCGGCCGCCCTGGCGGCAAATGTCGCCATGGACGCCGGAACATTTTCATGGGGCCTGCTGGCCTTCCATCTTGTGCTGTTTTTTATCGGTTCGGTCGCCATGCGTGGTGCAGGCTGCACCTATAATGATTTGGTCGATCACCAGATCGACATGGCCGTTGCCCGTACACGCTCCCGCCCATTGCCATCAGGGCGGGTTACACGCAAACAGGCGAAGATTTTTATTGTGCTGCAATCTCTGGCCGGTCTCGTGGTGCTGTTGCAGTTTAATACCTTCTCTTGGGCGCTTGGCATTTTTTCGCTAATCTTTGTCGTCATTTATCCCTTCGCCAAAAGATTTACCGACTGGCCGCAGTTCTTCCTCGGTCTTGCCTTCTGCTGGGGTGCGCTGATGGGGTGGTCGGGGCAGTTCGGCACTCTGGCACCGGCAGCATTCCTGCTCTACGGCGCGTCAATTGCCTGGACGATTGGATATGACACGATTTACGCCCATCAGGACAAGGAAGACGATGAATTGGTTGGCGTACGCTCAACCGCCCGCCTGTTCGGTGATAACACACGCATGTGGCTTATTGGCCTTTACGGTTTGGCGCTTGTATTAATGGTGATGTCTTTCGCCTCTGCCGGTGTCGGCTTGTTGGCCTATTCTGGTGTTGCTGCCGCGGCAGGCATGTTTATTCGCCAGATCATCGTGCTGGATATCAATGATGGCGACCAGTGCCTTGCACTGTTCAAGTCCAACACGCGGGTCGGCGCGCTGGTGTTTGCCGGTCTGTTATTGCCGCTTGCCGTCAATCTGCTTCAATAAAGAAAACCCGGCAGGAATGACTTCCGTGCCGGGTTCTTTTTGATCTGGAGATCACGTTTAAAGTCAGTTGCGTGCGATAATTTCTTTGCCTTCGATCTTCATCGCGACGCCAAGCTTGCCGGTGGATCGGCGAACAAGGAAACGTGGACGACGATTTGCGAAGTAGGAATGGCGACGGCGCGGACGAAGGTCCTGCGGGCGTGGGCCGCCAATATGGTCTTCCAACGGACGGGCAACGCCATCTGCTTCAACCATCAGCATCGGAATGCGATAGGTTTCAGACCAGTTGCGCCAGTCGGCAGCAATGTCACAGAGATCATGGGCTACCAGCAGTGGAATGCACAGGGCAGGGTCCTCGTGGTGCAGTTCCAGCGTTACGGTAACCTGACCGTCACCATGGTCGATGGCGCGGGCTGCAACACCCTTGAAAGCGCGTGCTGGCAGGGCAAAGGAAAGCGGCAGGCCGCTTGAATTGAGTGTTTTCTTGAGTACGGCACCGCGTTCATCAAGTGTAATGACAACGTCGGAACATCCGTCGCGGACTCCATAAGTGACCTGTTGCGGAAACCGCGCTGGATCGAGTCTGAGTGTCGCTGCGGCCCATTCGGGCTTCAAAACCGTATTTGTCATATTCATGCAACCCTTGTTTTACCTGAGAGCCTTTTGGGCATCTCCCGGGACTTTTCGTCCTCTGATGATGTGAACATAGCGCCTGCTCATTCTGGACCGCTTAAAAAACGAGGTTAAAAAACTTTGCATTCCCAGATGGTTAGCAAAGTGCCCAATGATCAGGGTTGCGGAAGTGTGAACGGAGACAGTGCAATTTTCTCCAATTGGCCACGGCAAAGGTCTCATGGTTCAAGCTCCGGGCAAGGCTA
The DNA here is from genome assembly GCF_024810055.1 of Rhizobium sp. BIGb0125. Classification (NCBI taxonomy): domain Bacteria; kingdom Pseudomonadati; phylum Pseudomonadota; class Alphaproteobacteria; order Hyphomicrobiales; family Rhizobiaceae; genus Rhizobium; species Rhizobium sp. BIGb0125. The sequence goes on along the minus strand of NZ_JANUDV010000002.1, from coordinate 736,010 downwards.
CGCGGGCATTTTGCCAATCTCGGAGTTCTGTGCGATTTTATCGGACGGAATTGCTTGGTTTTGTTTTGCGGTGGAATTTACGCGAAGGAATACGCGCAATGGTGTCGACTTATCTCAGCTACGATTTGATAAACCGGGACATGAAAACCAGTTTGTCACGCGTTGCCCAGCAAAGCATGACCGCCCGGCAAACCGAGTATTACAAGGAGAACATCGGCAAGGTGAAAACCGTCGATGAGTTTCTGGATAATTACCAGCTCTATACGTATGCCATGGAAGCCTTCGGTCTGTCCGACATGAGCTATGCCAAGGCGTTCATGAAGAAGGTGCTTGAGAGCGACCTGAATGATTCAAACAGCTTTGCCAACAAGCTGACTGACACCCGCTATCGCCAGTTTGCCGAGGCGTTCAATTTCAGTACACCGACCAGCACCTTGCAGTCGGATTCGCAGCTGGAAGCGATGATCGGCCTCTACAACACCAATGTTGCGGATGCGGACTCGGCGATTACCGAAGAAAATCGCTATTACAATGTGATGATCAAGACGATTGATAACGTCGACAAGCTTATGCAGAACGAGCGCCTTCGCTCCTATACGCTCAGTGTCTTCGGAATTGATCAGCAGTATTTCTCCTATGCCAACATCAGGGGATTGCTGACCAGTGATACAGATGATCCCAACAGCTATTTCAACATTACCTACGGCGCTAAATACGGTGCCAATGCCGCGCGTCTGGCCGAGATTAACACCACGCTGACCGAAATCACCGGGCGTGCCACGGCCATTACCAAGGTCAGTGATCTCAATAGCGCGATTACCAAGGGCGATGCCCTTCAGGTGCAGATTGATGCGGCGCAGGAGGAACTGGACAATGGCGGTGACGAGGAAACACTGACTGCCAAGATCGAAGATCTGAAAACCCAGCTTGCCAGCGTTTGGAGCAAGGTCAGCGTGACCGACCGTGATGCGGCGCAGGCTGCAATCACCACCAATCAGGCGCTGATTGACGATTATAACACCCGTCTTCCAGCCGTTGGCACCGAGACAACGGCTTTAACCACGAAGTTGAATACCGAAAAGACCACGCTGACGAAGACCAACTCTGATCTGGATGTCTTCCGGGCCCTTGCCGATGCGTTTGATTTCAATGCCGATGGCACCGTAACCCCGGGCAGTGCCCAGACGGAAGAAAACCGTCTGGTTATGAACAACGCTTATATCCTGACCAACCCTCGCTCGACCATCGCCAAGGCCGAACTGGAGCGGGATTACTTTCTGAGCAAGATCAACGCGATCACCTCGGTTGAACAGATTGCTGGCGGTGGTGGTGTAACCGGTGACGCACGCCTTCTGGCCTATATCCAGACTGCATTTAACCTGACTGACGCAACGATCATGCCGGCAACGATCAAGAACATTCTGACGGCCGACCTGAGCGACCCGAACAACTACATCGCGACAGTCGGCAAAAACGACGAGCGCTATATTGCGTTGAGAAACGCATTCAACTTCCAGTCTGATGGCACGCTTGCCGATGGCACTCTGCCGCAGACGTCCGAACAGAGCCGTATTACCAATATGGGCTATATGAGCTACCATAACGACAAGGATGAAGCCGCCGACGAAAAGGCGCTTGCGTCGTTCAAGACCCAGATTGCCACGGTCACGTCGCTGTCGACCTTCATGACCAACACCAGCGTTTACAGCTATGCCCTTAAGGCTGTGGGCCTGGACCCGAACACGGAAAGCGAACGCACCATTAAAGAGGTGCTAAAAAGCGACCTTCAGGACCCGAAAAGCTTTGTCTACACCCTGAAGGACGAGCGCTACGTCAAGCTGGCGGAGCTTTTCAACTTCAAGTCGGATGGCACAATCGGCGCGCCGGTTCTCGCGCAGTCGGAGCTTGACGTGCAAACCGTGGCTGCCGCCTATATCAATGGCCGCTCGGCATTCGGCACCGAAGACGAAAAGACCCTGGCGAAAAAAGAGTCCGAATATTACACGGAAGAAATTCAGAAGATCAAATCTCTCAAGGACCTGCTGGGCAATGCCAGACTGCTGGCCTTTGCCATGGAAGCTTTCGACATTGATCCGGCCAGCGTCACGACCGAACAACTCTACAAGATCTTCACGTCCGATCTGGACGATCCGAAAAGCTACATTAATACGGAAGCCGACACCTCTTTCCGCAGGCTGGTAACCTCCTTCAATTTCGACACCCAAGGTAACCTGATGCGCGAGGACCGCGCCTCCATTCAAAACCGCAGCGGTCTTTATGAGACGCTCGACAACTATCTGCAGCAGACCTTGGAAACCCAGGCGGGTGAAGACAATGCCGGTGTTCGTCTTGCGCTGTATTTCCAGCGTATGGCCAAGGATACGACGTCCTACTACACAATTCTTGGCGATACAGCGCTTCAGAAGTTCATTACGACGACCTTCGAAATTCCTGACGAAATGGCCAATGCGGAAGTCGACACGCAGGTGACGATGATGAAGAAATACTTCGACATCGAGGACTTTCAGGACGAAGAAAAGGTCAAGAAGCTGATCTCACGCTTCACCGTCATGTATGATATGGTCAATGGAAGCTACAATCCGACTCTGGCCATGTTCAGTGGGTCTACAACCATCAGCGTCGACACGTTGATGGCGGTAGCAACGCTCAGTTCGTCGCGGTAATCGCAATAGGCGGTGCCTGTTATGGCGTCGCTATGACCTTGCCGGGGTTCATGATGCCGGCAGGGTCAAAAGCGGACTTGATGCGCCGCATGAGATCAATCTCGATACCATCCCTGATATGGGCAAGTTCATCGCGCTTCAGCTGACCAATGCCGTGTTCAGCCGAGATTGACCCGCCACAAGACAATACCAACTGATGCACGATGGCATTGACCTCGCGCCAGCGCCCAATGAACTCTGCTTTGTCTGCTCCAATCGGCTGGGAAATATTATAATGGATGTTGCCATCACCCATGTGGCCGAAGGCGCAGATACGGGCATCCGGAATGACCTGCAAAACAGCCGTTTCTGCCGCTGCCATAAATTCCGGGATGCTGGAAACCGGCACTGACACGTCGTGCTTGATCGAACCGCCTTCAGGGCGCTGCGCTTCCGACATGCTTTCACGCATATGCCAGATTGCCTGACGTTGTGCGTCTGATGTCGCAATGACGGCATCCTCAACGATACCGTTTTCCAGGCCCTGCTCCAGCAGGACCTGCATCATCGCGTCGGCTGCATCGCTGGAGTCGGATGTCGAGATATCGATCAGCACATACCAGGCATGTGGCCGTGCCAGCGGATCCCTGACGCCGGGAATGTGTTTGGTGGTGAACTCAACACCGAGGCGCGGCATCAATTCAAAGCCGGTCAGGGCAGACCCGCACAGGCTGGTTGCTTTTTCAAACAGCGTCAAGGCGGCATCAGGGCTCGCCAGGCCGACAAAAGCAACCTGATGGCCGAGCGGCTTAGGAAACAGTTTCAAAACGGCGGCGGTAATGACACCGAGTGTGCCTTCCGAGCCGATGAACAGATCCCGCAGATCATAACCCGTATTGTCTTTTTTCAGCTTGCGAAGACCGTTCCAGATTTCGCCTGTCGGTAAAACCACCTCAAGGCCCAGGCAAAGCTGGCGCATATTGCCGTAGGCCAGAACGGCAGTGCCCCCGGCATTGGTGGCAAGGTTACCGCCGATGCGGCAGGACCCCTGCGATGCCAGCGTCAACGGAAACATGCGGTTTACACTGTCGGCCGCCGTATGAATGTCTTCAAGGATGCAGCCGGCGTCGGCAACGATGACATTGGCCACGGCATCAATTTCGCGAACCTTGTTCATGCGTTCCAGTGACAGAATGATATCGCTGGCTCCGGCCCGTGGAGTCTGACCGCCAACAAGGCCAGTATTGCCGGTTTGTGGAACGATGGCCGTGCCGGTTTTGCTCGCCAGCTTCATTATCTCGGCAACTTCTTTTGTCGAAGCAGGTTTCAGCAGCAAGGGCGATGTACCATGGTAAAGACCACGGTTTTCGACAAGGCGAGGCGCTAGTTCGGCCTGATCGCGAACGGCGTGGCTTGCACCGACAATGGCCGTGAACTGTGCAATGAGATCGTCTGAAAGAGCGGCAACAGTCATCTTTCACCTTTATCGTGGAGATTGCTGGATCTTATGAACGGGGTGCGGCGGCTCGTGCCAGTCGATCATTGATCGCTTCACCGAGACCATGCTGCGGAATGGCGGTAACCGCAATGCTGGCAGCACCGCTGGCATCCGCCAGTTTGAGATATCCGAAAAGATTTGTGGCGGCCTCGGCCAGATCGCCGGAAAGGCTGAGATTGAGAATGGTCTTTGCCTTGTCCTGTCCCGGCAACGGCGCGATGTCACCGAAGGAGATAAGGGCTTCGCCTGCGTCAACCGATGTGGCTTGCAGACGCACGGAAGCGCCTGGTGCGTAATGGGAGGCCAGCATGCCCGGTGCTTCAATGGCTGGTGATGCCGTTCTGGACCGCAACAATTTTTTGCCTGCAACCCGTTCAATGTCCTGTGAGGCAAGACCGCCCGGCCGCAACAATCGCAAACTGCCGTCTTCTTCAACTTTGACGATGGTGGATTCGACGCCAACTCCGGCGGAACCTGCATCCAGAACCAGCTTGATCTTCTCGCCCAGATCATCTTCGACATGCGACGCACTTGTGGGGCTGATCTTGCCGGAGCTGTTGGCGCTTGGTGCAGCAAGCGGTCGATCAAATGTCTTGATCAGCTCGCCGGCAAAACCCTGCGGCACACGGATACCGACCGTATCGAGTCCGGCAGTGGCCAGCGGATGAATGCCGCTGTTGTCTTTTAACGGCAAAACGATGGTTAGCGGGCCTGGCCAGAATGCCTTCGCCAGCGCAAGAGACAGGTCATCGAACCTTGCGTAGCGCTGCGCCATCTCAAGATCAGACATATGGCAGATCAGTGGATTGAAACGTGGGCGGCCCTTGGTCTCGTAAATGTGGGTAATCGCGGCGGGATTGGTCGCATCGGCAGCGAGGCCGTAAACAGTTTCCGTTGGAATTGCCACGGGATAACCGTCACCAAGAATTGCGGAGGCAACCTCAAGGGCTTCCTGGGGATGTGTATGGATATTGATATGCCGAGCCATCTAATGCACCGTTCCTGTGGTGTGGTGCATAGCGCATTTTAGGTCCGCCTGTGAAGCGCACATTATCAGTGCGCATCGGGCAGTCCGTTTACATCGCCATGATGAGTTTGCGCATTTCTTCCGTACGCGCACCAAGCGTCAGCACGTTTTTCAACGCGACCTTGGGGTCATGCGTGCGAAACAGCAGACCGTCCTTGTGAACCGAACGATCGATCTCAACGCTGTGGCCGTTGACCGCATTCATCGCGATGGCAAAATACATGCGGGAATAGCGTGGATCGATCTCAACGAAGAAGCCGTCCTTGTCACCGCCGATTTCCGCGAAGAAATTCGCAAAATAGAACGACCACAGGATCTGCCGGCGCATGTCGAAACTGGTTTTCGACGCCGTCACGTGGCAGTAGCCAAGATGCGGACTGTCTTCGAGCGTCTTGTGAAAGATCATGCTCGGGAACTGGATGGACCGGTGGAAATTGTTGAGGTGGGAGTGCGTCTTGTATCCCGCCGTTTCGAGCTTGCGACCGGTACGGTCCGCAACCTCGTCATGCGTCATGTAACGCTTTTCGTCGGGCAACCAGCGTTCTTCGTAACGCAGGATGCGTCCGGTCCGCAGGAATTCCGAATGCATATTGCGCGCACGGGCGGGGGCCTTCTTGCGCGCACTGGCGTCGTAATAACGGATACGTGTTGCCTGTTCCACGCGACAGGTTCTCCATGGTCACTGGGACATCAGTTTAGATTTAAGGAGTTAATACACGGTTTCCGGTGATTTTCTGAACAGGTGGCATGTCTGGTTGCGACTTCTTGTGTCGGAAATCTAATTAAACTATTGATTATAAACAATGATGTAGATCACGGCATTGTTTCGCCATGTCGCAAATTGTCGCCAATGCGGAAAACCATGTCGCTGTTTGCGCACCTGCGCTCTTTCAGGCGTGATTAGATGTTCACATGCCGTTGAAACAGCAGTTGGAGTACCTCTTCGACATTCTGTTTTGCCAATGAGGAATGTGGCCATGGATTTGCGTGACACCGTTTTGCGCCAGCTGAAGAACCGTCGGGAAGGCTTCAGTCTTGAGCAGCCATTTTACATCGACAAGGATTATTTCCAGCTTGATATGGAAACAATCTGGTACCGTGACTGGCTGTTTATCGGACATGATTGCGAAGCGCCGAAGGCTGGCAATTACTTCACCGTCCAGATCGGCAATTATGCCGTGGTCATCGTGCGCGGCAAAGATGGTGTCATCCGCGCTTTCCATAACTCCTGTCGCCACCGCGGTTCTCGGGTCTGCACCAGCCATAAGGGACAGTCGGCACGTCTCGTTTGCCCATATCACCAATGGACCTATGATCTGGATGGCAAACTGCTGTTTGCCCGCCATATGGGTGATGATTTCGACAAGAGCGAATTTGGTCTTAAGCCGGTCGCCTGCGAAAGTGTCGCCGGTTACATCTTCATCTGTCTTGCCGAAAATCCGTTAGATTTCTCGCTGGTGCGTGCGCAGGTCGAGGGCTACATGGCCCCGCATCGCATTGCCGATGCGAAGATCGCCCATGAAAGCACGATCATTGAAAAGGGCAATTGGAAGCTGGTGTGGGAAAACAACCGCGAATGCTACCACTGCGCGGCAAACCACCCGGAACTGTGCCGTACCTACCCGGAAAACCCAAGTGTAACAGGCACGGATGGTGGCGCTGATGACCCCGAAATTGGCGGTCACTGGTCACGGTGTGAGGACGCAGGCCTGCCAAGCCGCTTCCAGATTGATCCACTTGGACAGTTCCGTGTCGCGCGTATGCCGCTGATTGGCGACGCAGAAAGCTACACAATGTCCGGCAAGCGTGCGGTGCGACGTCAGCTCTCGGATGATGTCACGATCAGCCACATCGGCGCATTGCTGCTGTTCCACTATCCAACAACATGGAACCACTTCCTGGGCGATCACACGATTTCCTTCCGCGTGTTACCGCTCGGGCCCGAGGAAACCATGGTCACCACTAAATGGCTGGTGCACAAGGATGCGGTTGAAGGGGTGGACTATAATATCGAGGAACTGACCCACGTTTGGAACGAGACCAATGACCAGGATCGCCAGATCGTGGAAGAAAATGCCTTTGGTATTCGCTCACCTGCCTATGAGCCGGGACCCTACTCCATGGTTCATGAAGGCGGTGTCATGCAATTCGTCAACTGGTATGCGGATTTCATGATTGATCGCCTGCAGGGCGACAAGGCAAAACTCGCAGTGGTTGCCTGACGTGAACATGGTGCTCTCTTATAAACATCTCGACGAAATGAAGCCGTGGAGCGACAAGCTCCACCTTCTCGAATGCCTGTCCGTGACACCGGAAACTTCAGATGTGATGACGTTCCTGTTTCGCTCGGAAGAGCCGAACTGGTTCCGCTACATGCCGGGTCAATTTGTGACGCTGGAGCTTCCTGTCGGCAACGAGGTGCTATTGCGCACCTACACGCTGTCATCCAGCCCGTCACGGCCCTATGCATTGTCGGTGACGGTGAAGGCGCAGGCCAATAGTATCGGAACGCGCTGGATGTTCGACAACCTCAAACCGGGCATGAAGATCCGGGCGCTGGGGCCATTCGGTGACTTTTCCTATGTGAAACATCCCGGCGACAAATATCTGTTCATCTCGGCGGGTTCCGGCATCACTCCGATGATGTCGATGGTGCGCGACATGAGTGATCGCGCGCCGCAAAGCGATATCGCCTTCCTAAACTGCTCTCGCTCGCCCTCCGATATCGTGTTCCGGCACGAGCTGGAATATCTGGCGCGTTTTATGCCGAAACTGTCGCTCGGCTTCATCGTTGAAAATTGCGGGCGCACAGACCTCTGGTCCGGCCTTAAGGGCATGGTGGATAAGGCCAAGATTGCACTTCTTGCGCCTGACTTCATGGATCGCACGGTGTTTTGTTGCGGTCCGGAACCGTTCATGACAGCGGTACGCTCGTTGCTGGAAGCCTCTGGTTTCGACATGAGTCGGTACCATCAGGAAAGTTTCGCTCCGGCCGCGCCGCCGCCTTTGGCGGAAGTTATCGCCGGTGCAGATGGTGAAGTGCTCGCCACGGTCACCTTCACGCTTGCCGGGAAGGAAGCCTTCTGCCAGCCGGGACAGACAATTCTGACCACCGCACGTGCTGCTGGCGTTCGTATAGGGGCAGCATGTGAATCCGGTATTTGCGGAACCTGCCGGGTGCTTAAACTTTCCGGTAATGTCGATATGGCCCATAATGGCGGCATTCTCGATGAGGAGATCGAGGACGGTTATATTCTTGCGTGCTGCTCACGGCCGCTGGGTGATGTAAAAGTTGAGGTCTGAATACAATCACATGAATTTTACTTTGTTTATCGCAGTGGTGGGGAACAAAGTCCTATCAAGCTCGTTTCTCTATAGTTGAATTTGAAGTTAGTGTACTCCCCGCGATAGTCGTCTGGTAAGTGCATGCCCTCAAAAGAACTTCGTTTCGTCATTGACGATTACTATGGAGGAATTCCCATGATGCGATTTCGTGCGACAAGCGTTGCTACGGCAATCGTGATGTGCTTTGGCAGCGTCATTCCTGTCCAGGCATTCCAGATACCGACTGTGCAAACTACGCAGGCCGATAATCTTCCGGTGGTAAATGTGCAGGACCAGCGGTATAAGCCACGTGTCTTACCGCGTGCAACTTGGGAGAGTCAGGACCGTTACAGTGGCGGGAACGCTGGGCGCGATAGGTGGGAACGTCCCGACAGGGTTGTTAGAGATCGTGATCGTTACGATCGTCCCAGCAGAGATCGTGACCGTTGGGACAGCCGGCCTAGCAGAGACCGTTATGGCTGGTACAATGGCCACCGTGGTTATTCCGACAGACGCCCAGGATATCGTTATCACAATGGTTACTGGTTCCCCATGGCAGCGTTTGCTGCAGGCGCCATTATAGGTGGCGCTATGCAGCAGGGCCAGCCATCTTATGGCAACAGCCACACAAGCTGGTGTGCCAACCGGTGGAGATCCTACCGCGCTTACGACAACACCTATCAGCCCTATAACGGTCCACGCGCTCAGTGTGTGTCGCCTTATGGTCGATAAACAGAATTTATTAACCCGCGATTCAATCGCGGGTTAATTTTTTAAAATACGGGTTTTCCTGCGATTTCATTCGTTAATGCTGGGTTCATGCGAACTGAAATATGTTCGTAATATAAATTCCGGAATAGACCTGCGTGGTGCAGTTGTATTTCGGGAGGACAAATAACGTTTATCGCTCTGTTGGTACAGACTTGCCCAGAGTAGGGAGAAGTCAGATGAGTAACTACCTCAAGAAAATTGCCGGTGCCGGTTTTGCTGCACTTGTTGCAGTAACAGCGATCGCACCGGCGCAAGCCATGCCGCTGCCGGTGGTTCCAAGCCAGCCCAGCGTTAACCCCGACGTGGTTAATGTGCAATACTACCGCGACTATGATCGCGGCCCTCGCCGTGGCTTTTACAACGGTTATCGCGGTTATCGCGAGCCTCGTCAGGGCTATCGTCATCATGACGGTTACTGGTTCCCGCTCGCTGCGTTTGCAGCCGGTGCGGTGATCGGTGGCGCAATTGCTGCTCCGACCTACAGACCGGCCCCGGTCTATCGTCCTGCGCCAGTTTATCGCCCGGAACCAGTTTATCGCCCGGTTCCTACGGGCAATATCAATCCGCGTCACTACGACTGGTGCTCGGCCCGTTATCGCTCTTATGATTCCTACAGCAATACGTTCCAGCCAAATTACGGCCCACGCCGTCAGTGCCTGTCACCGTATTTCTGATCCGTATCCCAGAGAGGTCTATAAAGCTCCGTCCGGTATCAAGCCGGGCGGAGTTTTGTTTTGTGCTTGATGCATTGGCTCGACAGCGATTGGTGCTCAATGGGAATTCAATCTCGTCAGTAAATTGACGTTTACGTAAAAATAAATTATTTCTGAAAACCATACGTGAAAACGTGGTGTGTAAGGTCGTGGGAGGAATGCCGTGCAGGACAACCATATTTTGGTGGAAAGGTCTGAGGACGGATCAGGCGTTCTCGTCATTCGATTTAACCGGCCTGAGAAAAAAAACGCGATAACGCAGGCAATGTATCGTCGTATGGTGAAAACACTGAATTCTGCCAATGAAGACGAGGGCGTGCGGGTTGTTGTTTTTCTCGGCACGGAAGGCTGTTTCTCGGCCGGCAACGACATGGCCGACTTCTTGACCTATGGCATGGGGCAGGCGGTGGAACCGCCCGCAGGTTTTGAGTTTATCAAAGCGCTGGCGGAAGCGAAAAAGCCCTTGGTGTCCGGTGTTGATGGTTTGGCGATTGGCATCGGCACGACGCTTCATTTGCATTGCGATATGACGGTCGCATCGTCACGCAGCCTGTTCAAAACGCCTTTCGTCGATCTGGCGCTGGTGCCAGAAGCCGCGTCCAGTCTGCTGGCACCACGCGTTATGGGTCACCAACGTGCTTTTGCGTTGCTGGCGGCAGGGGAGGGTTTTTCGGCAAAACAGGCTTTTGAGGCTGGCCTGATCTGGAAAGTCACCGAGCCGGAGAATGTGGAAACGGAAACGCTGGAAATTGCCCGTAAACTTGCCGCCAAGCCACCGCAGGCTTTGCGCATTGCGCGCGACTTGCTGCGCGGAAGCGAGCAGGAAAAACTGCAGAGAATGGATGAGGAATTTGCCCATTTCAGTTCTCGCCTGAAAAGTGCAGAAGCGCGGGCTGCCTTTGAGGCTTTCATGCGCCGTTAATGCTGAATGCGGTAAAAGAATGCCGCTGGCAACCAAATGCTAAAACGGGTGTTGGAGCCAGGATGATCGGTTATTCGGGAACCAATGTAATGCGTAAAATTGCCCTTGCCTGCATGGCGCTGCTGCTCACCACAGCCGCCGAAAGCCGTGACATGCCAGCCATGTCTGTTGCGCCAAACAGTGATGTTTTGCTGGCGCAATCTCAGAACATGGATTTTAACTCTTCGCAGTCACGCCCAGACCGTCAAAAAAACAATCGTGCACGTTTTGCCTGCGTGATCACGCCGCCAGAAAGCGCAAGACGCTCGCAGCCCTATGTCTGCCGTGTCGAAACCGGCCGGGCAGGCGGGCGCTGCCGCTGCCCGGGCATTGTCGGGAGCGGCAACCTTCAGCCAGTATGGTAAAAAGAGATCTTTGGGGTGAGCGTGCTGCACTCACCCTATTTTTCGAGTAGTGCCACCGCTTCCACATGGGGTGACCACAGGAACTGGTCCACAGGCACAACGCGCACGATGCGGTAGCCACCTTCCACCAGAATGGACAGATCGCGTGCCAGCGTCAGCGGATTGCAGCTGACCGCAGCGATTTTTTTGATGGTGCTGCGTGCCAGCTCTTTCGATTGCGCTTCTGCACCGGCCCGTGGCGGATCAAACACAACGGCATCAAAAGTCTTGAGCTCGCTTGTCATCAATGGCCGACGGAACAAGTCACGTTTTTCGGCTTTGACGGGTTTCAAGCCCTGTGTTTTGCGAGCACCGGCATCCAGTGCCTTGATGGCCTTGTCATCGCCTTCAACCGCGAGAACCTGCGATTTTTCCGCCAGGCGCAATGAGAACGTGCCGCAACCTGCAAACAGGTCAACCACACGCTTGGCCTTGCCAAAATGGTCAACCACGATGTCCGCCATCGCATTCTCAGCAGCAATGGTTGCCTGCGTGAAGTTGCCGGGCGGCGGGTTAACCTCGGCCTTGCCAAATTTTAGCGCCGGTTTTTGCGGTTCGATGAGGATTTCACCATTCAACGAAACGCGGGCAATGCCTCTCATCGCCAAAACGGTCTGAGTCAGTAGATGGCGCTGTTTGTCATTGATGGATTTTATGCCTTCGACCGCGACATCAAGGCCCGACAGGCTTTCCAGCACCGTCATGCGGAATGGTTCGGCGCTCTGAACCATGGCTGTACCAATGGCCCGAAGATCGTTCAGTCGGCTGACAATGCCATCCGAAGTGACAGGACATTCTGCAATATCGACGATGTGGTGGCTGCCTGCCTGGCTGAAACCGAGAAGCATGCTTTTTTCGGTTTTGCGCAGGGCAAAGACCGCGCGCCGACGCTGTTTGGGCTGACAGGTCACCAGAGCATCGACCTCAGGTGTCTGGCCCTTGGCCTTCAAGGCAGAAACGACGAGATCGCGCTTGAATTCGTGATAGGCTTCATCACCCATGTGCTGCAGCGAACAGCCGCCACAGGTGCCGCCCTGACCATCCGGTCCGAAGTGGCGACAGAGCGGTTCGCGTCGCTGCGCAGAAGCTTCCGAAATTGACATGATCGTGCCTTGGTCCTTAACTCGCGCAATGGCGACGGTTTCGCCGGGCAGGCTGAACGGGACATAGACGGTGCCGTCGGGACAGTGTGCAATGCCGTCGCCCTGCGCGCCCATGCTCTGGATTTTCACCGTTTGCGTTGTCATGGCTTTTGGCCTCCGAGCAAAAATTCGATGTTTCCGTCTCCTCCGGCAATAGGCGAGGGAATGAGGCCAAGGCTTAGCCAGCCCATGTCCTCAACCAGCCATCGCTCCAGTTCGCGTGCAACATCAGGCGCGGTTTCTGGTGCCTTGAGCAGTCCGGCTTTGCTGATGGCATCTCTGCCCGCTTCAAATTGCGGCTTGATCAGCAGCACTGCGTGTGCGCCAGCTTCGGCAAGCTCTAGCGCAGGCGCAAGCGCCAGCTTCAGCGAGATAAAGGAAACGTCCGAGACAATAAACGTCACCGGCCGGTCGAAAATATCTTCCGCTGTCAGGTAACGCGCATTGAGCCCTTCGATGTTGGTCACCGACGGGTTCTGTTCAATGCGGGCGTGCATCTGGCCATGGCCGACATCGATTGACGTTACATGGGCTGCACCGCGCTCAAGAAGCACTTCGGTAAAGCCGCCGGTCGACGCACCGACATCGAGGCATTCCTGGCCACGCGGATCGAGTTTGAAATGGTCGAGTGCAGCCACGAGTTTCAGCGCTGCTCGCGAGACATAGTCCTGCGCAGGGTCCGCGGTGCTGATGGCCACGTTGGCTGCAAACATCGCAGCTGGTTTGGTGACCACCTGCCCGTTGACGCTGACCGTGCCACGTTCAATGGCATCGCGCGCCCGCGAACGGCTGCTAAACAAACCAAGTGCCACCAGCAACTGGTCTAGGCGTTGTGTTTCTGTTGAGTGAGACATGGGAAGTGTCAATGACTGCGGTGCGCCCTGAACGCAAGCCTTTTGTCGAGGCGAACACCGATCTGACAACCATATGGCGGTGATGGGCATCATCTTTGCAACGCAAATGGTTTGTTCTGACCTATAATTTTGCTGCATACGCGAAATCCGGGCGCTTTTGCGTGGCCGATTAAGTGATTTTAAACGCGCTATCTGCAAGGTGCGATTGGCTGGCTGCCTTTAATCCCGCCGATTTGCCATGAGGGCATTTTCTAAAAATCCATGTTGCGACACCGGGGTTCTTGAGCGTCGGGCATGGTGCTGTTGATACATCAACTGTTCCGGAAAGAGCATTCAATGTCCTTGAAGAATTTCTCGATCAATTTGAAACTGATCATAACCTTCGTCGCGTTGATGGGGGTCTGTCTTGTGGCATCTGCCGTGGTTTTCTGGCAGACACTCGACACAAAACGTATCTCTTCTGAACAGTTTAAAACAGACAAGATCGTCGAGTCGGTGGATGCGGCGCTCGCAGCAATGCTTGAGCAGGCCGTCAATCAGCGCGGATTCCTACTGTTCCGCAGCGACAGCACATACAATGACGTATTCGCCAACCGCGAATTGATGCTGAACAAGCTCAATGAAGCTCGCACTTATGCAGCCGGTATGCCAGAGATCATTAAATCGATCAATGCGATGGAAGCATCGGCAACGGTATTCCACAAGCAGCTTGCCGAGCCACAGATTGCTGCGCGCAAGACGACGGAAGCGCCGATCTCCGAAATCATCGAAATTGGTCGCAACCAGGCTAAGGGTCAGCTGGATGGCTTCCGCACCAATGCGGCGACCATCAAATCGCAGCTTGCTGAACTGTCTGCATCGCACTATGCGGCACAGGACGCCGCACAGTTTAACCTGCAGGTGGCGCTTCTTGGCGGCGGTGCAGTTGCTGGCGTGATTGCCATTGCCCTGATCCTGCTTCTGGCACGCGCTATCGCGACGCCAATCGTCCAGATGACGGAATCGATGAGCCGCCTTGCACAGGGTGACAACACTGTCGAAGTGCCGGCACTCGACCACAAGGACGAAGTCGGTAAAATGGCGCAGGCCGTTCTGGTCTTCAAACAGGCCGGTATCGAAAAGCTGCGTCTTGCCGACGAGACCGAAAGAATGCGCCTTTCTTCGGACGATGAACGTCGCCGAAACGAAGCTGAAAAGGCTCGCGAAGACGCTGAAAACAACGTCGCGGTTGAAGAACTGGCCAATGGCCTGACGGCTCTTTCCAACGGCAATGTCGCCTATCGTATTGAAAAGCAGTTCGCCCCGCGTCTGGACTCGCTTAGAAACGATTTCAATAATTCGCTTGAAAAGCTGCAGCAGACGCTGCGCTCGGTTGGCGAAAATGCTTCCGCCATCAACTCTGGCGCTGCTGAAATGTTGTCCTCTGCCGATGACCTTTCCCGACGTACTGAACAACAGGCTGCATCGATCGAACAGACGGCCGCTGCTCTGGAAGAAGTTACAACGACAGTTCGCGATTCTGCCCGTGGTGCGGAAGAAGCAGGCAACCTAGTACAGCGTACCCGTGAAGGTGCCGAAAAGTCTGGCGTGGTGGTGCGTAATGCCGTCAAAGCCATGAAGGAAATTGAAAAGTCTTCGGGTGAAATCGGTAACATCATCGGTGTTATCGATGACATCGCCTTCCAGACCAACCTTCTGGCGCTGAACGCCGGTGTTGAAGCGGCGCGTGCTGGTGAAGCAGGCAAGGGCTTTGCGGTTGTTGCGCAGGAAGTTCGTGAACTGGCGCAGCGTTCCGCCAATGCTGCAAAGGAAATCAAGTCGCTGATCACCGCTTCGAGCCAGCAGGTCGAAAACGGTGTGAACCTCGTTGATGAAACCGGCAAGGCGCTGGAAAAGATCGTCTCCGACGTCGCTGAAATCAGTACGCATGTCAGCGCCATTGTTGTTGCCGCTCGTGAGCAATCCACTGGCCTTCAGGAAATCAACACGGCCGTCAATGCCATGGACCAGGGCACGCAGCAGAATGCTGCCATGGTCGAACAGCAGACGGCAGCCAGCCATTCACTGGCCCGTGAAGCCGAAGGCCTGAACACGTTGCTGGGCCAGTTCAATATCGGCGCCGTCAACCGCGTTGCTGCAACGGGAACATCATCCCACCGTCAGTTGTCCTCGGTGCGCCCACCGGTTCAGCCAGCGGTCAGAAAAACAGTGACAAGCCGTGGCCCGATTGTCGCGACTGAAACGTCGCGTCCGGCTGCATCGCCCGCCCGTTCTCTGGGACAGACACTGGCCCGTGCCTTTAATGCCAAACCGGCAGAAAGCACAGCCAAAGCCGCTGAGCAAGATTGGACAGAGTTCTGATAAGCGGTTCCTGAAAGCGCTGTAGGCAATTACTTACAGCGTCATGGTTTCCATACGAAGATCCGAAAACGCCGTGCGTCCGACTGGAGGCACGGCGTTTCTGCTTTCAAGCAGCAGTGCGAAACCCCCGCTCGGTGTTGCGCACTGCCTGCCTGGACATGGGAACATGTCTGCAACACCGGGTGTGACGTCCCGTTTGCTGCAAAATCAATGTATCGAATATGGAGGGTTGATCTTTGCGCTAAAGCACGTTTCGGAGACATCCTGCCCCTCGCAAACGATGTGCCTCCATGTCATCCATGGCATGATGGAGGGAAGGACGCCGGCGTTAACCGGCGTAACCTGTACCCGGCTGTGCCTGGCCCAGTGCCTTGAACACAGTGTTGACGATGCCAGCGCGGTCAAGCCCGGCATTGGCATACATGGTTTCCGGCTTGGCCTGTTCAACCCACTGGTCTGGCAATGTCAGGGTACGAACCTTGAGGCCCATATCCAGAAGGCCAGCACTGGCCATGAAATGCAGGACATGGGCACCAAAGCCGCCTGCGGAACCTTCTTCAATGGTAAGCAGGACTTCATGATGGCTGGCAAGTTGGCGGATAAGGTCGAGATCCAGCGGCTTGGCAAATCGTGCATCGGCGACCGTTGTCGAAAGTCCGGCGGCGTCAAGATCTTCCGCCGCCATCAGGCATTCGGCAAGCCGTGTCCCAAATGACAGGATGGCAACCTTACTACCCTGCTTGATGACACGGCCTTTGCCAATTTCAAGGATTTCACCACGGGCAGGCATTTCAATGCCAACACCTTCACCACGCGGATAACGGAAGGAAATAGGACCTTCATCATAGGCGGCAGCTGTGCGCACCATATGTTTGAGTTCGGCTTCATCAGCGGCTGCCATGACCACCATGCCGGGCAGGGTGGCAAGGAATGTGGTGTCGAATGAACCGGCATGGGTTGGGCCATCGGCACCAACAAACCCGGCGCGGTCGATGGGGAAGCGCACAGGCAAGCCCTGAATGGCAACGTCATGGACGACTTGGTCGTAACCGCGCTGCAGGAATGTCGAATAAAGCGCGCAGAACGGCTTGTAACCATCCGCAGCAAGTCCGGCTGCAAATGTAACGGCGTGCTGTTCGGCAATACCGACATCAAAGGTCCGCGACGGAAAGAGATCGGACAGCTTGTCGAGGCCGGTGCCGTTTGGCATGGCCGCGGTAACGCCAACGATCTTTTCGTCAAGCGTCGCTTCCTGCACCAGCGCTTCAGCAAATACGCTGGTGTAGCTCGGTGCATTGGGCTTGGCCTTGGCCTGCGCACCAGTAATGACGTCGAACTTGTTGACGCCGTGGTATTTGTCGGCCGCAGCTTCGGCAGGGGCGTAGCCCTTGCCCTTTTGTGTCACCACGTGAATGAGTACAGGCCCTTGCTGGTTGTCGCGCACATTGCGCAGCACTGGCAGCAGATGGTCAAAGGAATGACCGTCAATCGGGCCGATATGGTAGAAACCAAGCTCTTCAAACAGCGTGCCGCCAGTTACATAACCGCGGGCATGAGTGACGGCGCGTGTAATGGCGCGGTCGATGGTCTTGCCCAGATAGGCGGTCAGCTTCTTGCCGAAATCACGGATGCCCATATAGGTGCGGCCAGACGCCAGACGCGCCAGATAGGCGCTCATCGCACCGGTTGGCGGTGCAATAGACATGTCGTTGTCGTTCAGAATAACGATCAGGCGCGCATCGAGTGCACCGGCATTGTTCAGCGCCTCAAAGGCCATGCCGGCAGACATTGAGCCGTCACCGATGACAGCAATGACCTTGCGGTCGCTTTTGTCGAGTTCGGCTGCCACAGCCATGCCCAGACCGGCAGAAATCGACGTGGACGAGTGACCTGCACCAAAGTCGTCATATTGGCTTTCGGCCCGACGGGTAAAACCAGAAAGACCGTCTTCCTGACGCAGCGTGCGAATACGGTCACGACGTCCGGTCAGGATCTTGTGCGGATAACACTGGTGCCCGACGTCGAAGATAAGCCGATCTTCAGGCGTGTTGAAAACCTTATGGATAGCGATGGTCAGCTCAACCACACCAAGGCCAGCACCGAGGTGGCCACCGGTCCGGGAGACGGCATCGATCATTTCATCGCGAAGTTCCCGTGCCAGTTGGGGCAGGTCGCGGTCTTCAATCGTTTTCAGATCGGATGGAAACTGCACCCGGTCAAGCAAAGGTGTTTCTGGCAATACGGTCAATCGTCCGGCCTTTATTCAGATGGCTCCAGCAGCAGATAAATTATCGCAAATCCATGTATTGCGAAATTCTGTCTGAGCAATTGGTCCACTTCTACAAAATGTCAACCTTGCGGCAAAGGAACAAACTCTTCTTCATCACCCGGAACAATGTCAAACCGGGCGGTTCTCCACTCTTCCTTGGCCTGTTCAATACGTTCTTTTGATGAAGAAACGAAGTTCCACCATATATATCGTTTGGAATTGAGGGCAGCCCCGCCAAACAGCATGATATGACAGCCTGTTTGTCCGCCCTTCAGCGTTATATTGTCGCCGGGGCGAAACACCAGCAACTGATCGGCGGCGAAAATATCGCCAGCAACATCCAGAGAGCCGGAAAGAATGTAGATTGCCCGCTCTTCATGCATCGCGTCGAACGGGAATGTAACGCCGGGTTCGAGGCTGATATCAGCGTAGAGTGTATCGGAATAGGTTGTAACCGGCGAAACCAGTCCACCCATCGAACCAACAACGACACGGCCGCGTACACCTTTGACATCAATATCAGGCATATGTTCACGCCCGGTATGGGCAAAGGCCGGTGCCATTTCTTCCAGATGATCGGGCAGCGCCAGCCATGTCTGCAAGCCGGACATCGAAAGCGGATGCCCGCGCAGGTTCTCCGGTGTGCGCTCCGAATGAACAATGCCACGACCGGCCGTCATCAGATTGATATCGCCGGGGCGAATGACCAGTTCGGTCCCCAAGCTGTCGCGATGTTTGATCTCGCCGTCAAACAGATAGGTGACAGTCGAAAGGCCGATATGCGGGTGCGGTTTCACATCCAGCGCTTCACCGGCTTTCAAAATGGCAGGGCCCATACGGTCAAAAAAGATGAATGGCCCGACAAGGCGTCGCTGGCGGGTGGGCAGTGCCCGGCGCACTGCAAAACCGCCAATATCACTCGAGCGTGGAATGATCAGGTTTTCGATCGCGTCGCAACTGAATGCATCACCGGCGGCAGGATCGTTCCCGGGAAAAAAGGACATCGTGTATTTTCCTTCTTATTTCCCGGCAAACTAGCACAGATGAACGGAATTGGCAGAGCACGTCTTGTGAACAGCGTGTACTGTTTTTGAACGGATCAACTTAAAGCGGAAATCCACCTGAACGACTTATTCGCCGTCGAGCGGCTCAACACCTTGTGGTGCACCATTCCGATCAAGGCGGATTTTTTCGATGCGCTTTTCTGCGGCGGTCAGCAGGTTCTCGCAATGCTTCTTCAGGGCTTCGCCACGTTCGTAAATCTTGATGGAATCATCAAGTGCAACATCACCACGTTCAAGACGGGCCACGATGCTTTCCAGTTCCGCGACAGCTTTCTCGAAAGAGTAGCTGCTAACATCGGTTGCGCTGGTCGTGTCCGTCATATTCAACCCTTCATCATTCTCAAAATATGCATGGCCGCCGATTCCGCCAGCCCTTCCAGATCATAACCACCTTCAAGCAGGCTGACGACCCGGTTCTGACAATATTTGTCCGCCATCTCCAGAAGTCGGCCCGTTGCCCAGTCGAAGTCATCGCCAACAAGATTGATATGCGCCAGCGGATCGCGGTAATGGGCATCAAAGCCGGCAGAGATGATAATCAGGTCCGGCGAAAAATCGGAGATCGCCGGCAAGACACGGGATTTGAACGCCTCACGGAAATGATCGCTGCCGGTGTTGGGAGACAGAGGCGCATTGACCACGTTGTTCTTCACGCCGGTTTCCTTCTTGTCACCGCTCCACGGATAAAGGGGCATCTGGTGCGTGGAGCAAAACAGCACGGAAGTGTCTTCCCAGAATATATCCTGTGTGCCGTTGCCGTGGTGAACGTCCCAATCGACAATGGCCACGCGTTCAGCACCATGCACTTTCTGTGCGTGGCGTGCGGCGATAGCGGCATTGTTGAACAGACAAAAACCCATGGCTTTTGACGTCTCCGCATGGTGGCCGGGAGGGCGCGATGCCACAAACACGTTATCGGCGGCGCCGGAAAACACATCATCCACCGCCGCCATAGCCGCGCCAATGCCGGTCAATGCGGCCTTGAGGCTTTTCGGTGAAGCATAGGTGTCGGCCTCAAGGCGGTTGATACGGCCTTCCTCTTCCGGAATTTCCCGCATCACGCTCAGAAGATGTTCTTCCGGATGTGCCAGAAGCACCGCGTCCTCATTGGCCTGCGGCGCCTGCTTGCGCTCCAGCCCGCCGAAATTCGGGTGCTCCAGCGCAATGTTGAGCGACCGTAACCGATCGGGGCGCTCAGGGTGCCCCTCTGGTGTCAGGTGTTCAAGAAAAATGGGATGCTCATAAAGACGTGTGGCCATGGTCTATCCAGGTGTCTTTTAAAAAGGTGAAGCTGAAAAAAGCGGTCAGACGCGTTGTGGCAAAAGCGGATAACCCGCCAGAACTGCACGCCCTGCAAGTGCCGCCAGAACAGCCTTGAGAACGTCACCTGGAATGAAGGCCAGCGAACCAAGGAAAGCTTTTTCCAGACCCGTGCCGGCCGCGTAACCCAGATAAGGCACACCGAAAGCATAAAGCACCACAACACCGCCGGTGACGCTGGCAATGAAGAAACCAACGCCTTGGACCAGACCGGACTGCTGACGATTGACCAGTTTCTCCGAGAGGTAACCGGTGACGAAGGCAGCAAAAATCCAGCCGATCAGATAACCAGTTGTCGGCGTGTTGAAAATCGACAGACCTCCGCGACCGCCCGACAGTACCGGCAGGCCGATGGCGGCAATCAGGATCGTCAACAACACGGCCAGCGTGCCACGTTTTGCGCCGAGCACGACACCGGCCAGCATCACACCGAGCGACTGCGCCGTAATTGGAACGGGGATAATGGCGACCGGAATTGGCGGCAGCAATCCAAGCGCAATAATGATCGCTGAAAACAACGCAATAAGAACGAGGTCACGGGTCTTCATGGGTTTAGTCTCCCCTCAAAATATCAGGAGATGAGGTTTGGCCTCTGAAACCGCGCGCGTCAATGGCGTCGGCAATCGCATCCGCATCCTTCAACGTCATAATAATCAGCGGAACAAGGATTGTGTGCAATTTCGCCCGTATCCCGCGTGCCCGATGGGCGTCCTGCAACAACTCGTAGCGGTGAACGACCTCTGGTACGAAGCGAATAACCAGCCCAACCGCAAGGCCGATGTCGGCAGCCTTGGCCAGTCCCAGTTTTTCCAGGGGACGGATGGCTAGCGTGATTTCGTCCATGAACTGCGAGATACTGACACTTGCCGTTATCGCGGTTGCCAAGAGCGTGAGCGCAGTCAGACGAAAAAGAGAGATGGTGGCTTCCAGCGGTGAGGCAAACACGAAGCTAAACAAGGCGATTACCGTAATCGTCAGCATGACCGGCCGCAGACGCGATAGGGTTTCTTTCAAGCCCAGATGTGCCTGCCACAACACGCCACCACCGACCAGTAGCCCGACGGCCAAGAGAAAGGGATCGCGCGTCATGAAAAGTGCAATGCTGAACAGGGCAAGCGAAATCAGTTTGACGCGTGGCGACAAACGGTAAAGCCAGCCGGTTCCCTCAACGTGCAGGCTTCTCATGACAAGGCCAATTCGCGGTAGAGGCTGATGGCATTAGCAGGTGACGTATCGGCATGCAGACTACCCTGATTGAATACCAGCACACGATCGAAAGTTTCCAGCAGGGCAAGATCATGGGTGATGACAATCAAGTCCTGCTCCAGCCCAGCCATTGTTTTTTCCACAAGCGCACGGTTCTTCAGATCAAGCTGGTTGGTCGGTTCATCCATGATCAGGATTTGTGGGCCGGTTATCGTCAATGCGGCCAGAGCCACCAGCTGCAACTCGCCACCGGAAATCTCATGAGCGCGACGGTTTGCCAGATGTTCGATGCCAAGACGTTGCAAAACGGCTTCAACTGCGGCATTCAGCGCCGCCTTGCTCAGTCCGCGGTTTTTCAACCCGAAAGCAATGTCATCGCGAATAACGGGCAGAATGATCTGGTTTTGCGGGTTCTGGAAGATAAAGCCGACCTGCCGCAAAACGGCGACATCATCCTTGACGGTGTCGAGCCTATTGACCGTGACGGTGCCGCTTGTTGGTTTGGTCAATCCGTTGATCATGCGAGCAAAGGTGGTTTTGCCGGAACCATTCAACCCGATAATACCGATACGGTGTTCTTTCAGCGTCAGGCTCAGAGGGTGAAGGGCAGTGCGGTTTTCAAACCGTGCGCCCGCCTGGTTAAAGCAGATGTCCAACCGCCACGTCTCCTGAAATACGATCATTCTTGTTCAAGCTTACGCGGAACGTTTGGAGCATCAGAACGGACCTGTAAAGGGTTCAGCAGTGGCGATCATTAAGAACAAAAAAAGAACATTGATTTTCAGATTTTATCGCACTAACGTTTCGACCATGGCGATTGAGATTGAAAATCAGATGGCACGACGGTTGTTTCTGGCGAAGCAGGGGCTTTGTGCCGCGCCTGCACGTGCCATGGACAAACAGGGCCTGTTGCAGCTTGTCGATAATATCGGCTTCGTTCAGGTGGACAGTATCGCTACCGTCGAGCGCGCCCACCATCAGATCATCTTTTCACGCAACCGCACCTACAAACCCAAACATCTGACCGAACTTCTGGAAAAGGATCGGTTGCTTTTTGAGCATTGGACGCATGATGCCTCCATTCTGCCGTCTCGATTTTTTCCCTATTGGAAACACCGTTTCCGCCGCCGCGAACCGGGTATGATTGAGCGCTGGACCAGATGGCAGGGCGAGGGGTTCCGTCAGGCTGTTGAGGAAACCTACGCACGGATTGTGGAGAACGGTCCGGTCATGTCACGTGACGTGAAGGCCGAGGATCATAAGTCGGGCGGTTGGTGGAACTGGCATCCTTCCAAAACTGCCTTGGAATTTCTGTGGCATACCGGCAAGCTGTCGATTTCTGGCCGGGTGAACTTCCAGAAGGTTTATGATCTGACGGAACGGGTATTACGCCCTGATCATCACGAATCGGATGTCGATCATGATGCGTTTCTTGACTGGGCCTGCCGCGAGGCACTCAAACGGCTTGGTTTTGCAACCTCGGGCGAAATCGCTGCCTTCTGGGATATCGTGACACCGCAGGAAGCTAAGGCCTGGGTTGACAGCCACCGCAATGAATTGACCGATGTGATCCTTGCGTCAGCTGATGGTAAAAAACTGCGTGCCTGTGTCGCCTTCCGCGACATTGAGGATGATTTGCAGGCAGTGCCTGAGCCGCCAAGTGGCATTCGTGTCCTCAGCCCTTTCGACCCGTTGCTACGCGACCGCGCTCGGGCGGAACGACTGTTTGGCTTTTTCTACCGTATCGAAGTGTTCGTACCCGAACCCAAACGGCAATACGGTTATTACGTGTTTCCGTTGCTGGAAAAGGACCAGATGATCGGCCGCATCGATATGAAGGCGGATCGCAAGCGCGGAACGTTGGACGTAAAGCGTCTTTGGCTGGAGCCGGGTATACGCGGTTCTGCCGGGCGTTTTGACAGGCTGGATGCCGAACTAAAACGTCTGGCACGGTTTACCGGTGTCGAGAGCGTCAATTATCTGGAGGGCTGGAAAGGGGACTGATCCCCTTTCACCGGTAATCTAAAACTCTGCAATCAGCAGATTTCGGTCTCTGTGATATTGATACCAAAACCCTCAAGGCCGACATAGTGACGCTCACGGCTGGCCAAGAGCTTGATCGAGCTAATGCCGAGGTCTTTAAGGATTTGTGCGCCGAGACCAATTTCCAGCCACTCATGTTCGCGTGACCGCGCCTGTGCATGATCCTCGTCAATGGCTGTCTTTTTGCGGTTGCGGCTTGGGTCACTTGCTTGACCAACACCGACAGAGCCTTCACGCAGGTAAACGATCACGCCGCGGCCCTGTTCAGCAATTTTTTGCATATAGTGCTGCACCGGTTGCTTGTTGCCGAAGATATCGTCAGCAACATTTTCAGGATGCAAGCGTACGGGAATATCGACGCCGTCACGAATATCACCAAAGATGATCGCCATGTGCTGCATCGGATCCCAGGGCAGCGAATAGGTCTGCGCCTTGGCAGGACCATAGGGCGTTTCGATGGTAAATTCAGATTCCATGTCCACCAGCGTTTCTTTGCGCTGGCGATAAGCAATGAGATCGGCAACCGAAACCTGCTTCATGCCATGGGTCTCGGCAAAAGCTGAAACCTGCGGGCCACGCATAACGGTGCCGTCATCATTGACCAGTTCACTGATCACGCCAATCAATGGCAGGCCCGCCAGCTTGCACAGATCAACGGCTGCTTCGGTATGGCCGGAGCGCATCAAAACGCCGCCTTCACGCGACACCAGCGGGAATATGTGGCCGGGGCGGGTAAAGTCGGCCGCGCCGACATTGGGATTGGCAAGGTTGCGAACCGTCAATGTACGGTCATCGGCAGAAATACCGGTCGTGGTGCCGTGCTTGAAGTCGACGGAAACGGTGAAGGCCGTGGTGTGTGCGCTATCGTTTTCTGCCACCATCGCATTGAGGTTCAGGCGTTTCGCCTCCTCACGTGGCATTGGGGCACAAACAATGCCGGAGGTGTGGCGCACGATGAAAGCCATTTTTTCTGCCGTGCAATGCACGGCAGCAACGATCAGGTCACCTTCGTTTTCACGATCGTCATCATCCATGACAACAACGATCTCACCGGCTTCGAAGGCGCGGATTGCTTCAACGACACGCTTTTGATCATAGGCCATGTTCAGTTCCTACTTCAGACGGCCGGTCTGGCCGCGGTCCCGCAGATAATGATCGGCAACAGTGCACGCCACCATCGCCTCGCCAATCGGTACGGCGCGAATACCCACGCATGGGTCGTGACGACCCTTGGTGCGAAGATCGACGTTCTTACCGTCAGCATCGATCGACTGACGCTCGGTCAGAATGGAGGAAGTTGGCTTGATGGCGAAACGTGCCACGATGGGTTCACCGGTCGAGATGCCGCCGAGAATACCGCCAGCATGGTTGGACAGGAATATCGGCTTGCCGTCATTGCCCATGCGCATCTGGTCGGCATTTTCTTCACCGGTCAGTTCGGCAGAGGCAAAACCTTCACCGATCTCGACACCCTTTACGGCATTGATCGACATCAGATTGCTGGTGATATCTTGATCGAGCTTGGCATAGATAGGCGCGCCCAGTCCGGCCGGCACATTTTCAGCGACCACTTCGACAACCGCACCAATCGACGAACCGGCTTTGCGGATGCCGTCGAGATAGTCTTCCCAAACCGGAACCATCTCTGCGTCAGGGCAGAAAAACGGGTTCTGGTCGATCTGGTTCCAGTCCCAGTTATCTCTGTTGATCTTGTGTTTGCCGATCTGCACCAGTGCGCCACGCACAGTGACCTGCGGCAGAATCTTGCGCGCCAAACCACCGGCCGCCACACGGGCTGCCGTTTCACGCGCTGAAGAGCGGCCACCACCACGGTAATCACGAATGCCGTATTTCAGATCATAGGTGTAATCGGCGTGCCCCGGCCGATATTGGCGGGCAATTTCGCCGTAATCCTTAGAGCGCTGATCGGTATTTTCGATCAGCATGGAAATTGGAGTGCCGGTGGAAATGAATGTTTCGCCATCCTCATCCAGCATCACGCCGGAGAGTATCTTGACGATATCGTCTTCACGACGCTGCGTCACAAAACGGCTTTGGCCGGGTTTGCGCTTGTCGAGATAATCCTGAATGTCACGCTGGGTAAAACGGACGCCGGGAGGGCAGCCGTCAACGACACATCCCAAGGCTGGACCGTGGCTCTCGCCCCAGGTGGTAACGCGGAAAAGATGACCGAAAGTATTGTGCGACATGTATTCAGACCAAGGCAATCGCGACCGTTTGTGAAGGGCGCATTGTTGATGAAAGCAAAGCTGTCATAGTGGAAAAAGGAAAGAAGGCAAAAGCCTTTCTTCCCGTGCGGCAAGAGAAACGGCAATCAAGCCTCAGGAGGCCATCGACCAGACGCCGGATTTCGCCTGTGCGGAAAAGTCTTCTGCGCTCAGCGGTTTGGCAAAGGCGTAGCCCTGCAACAGATCACATCCCATCTGTGCCAACATGGTAGCGTGATCCTTGCTTTCCACGCCTTCCGCCACGGTTTCAATGCCGAGCGAGCGGGCAATATCGATAATCGAGCGAACAAGCGCGCGTTCCTGCGATGCCTCAAGAATCGGCATGACCAACTGACGGTCGATCTTAAGACGCTTCGGCTTCAGTCGCAGCAGACTGACGATCGAGGTGTGACCTGTACCGAAGTCATCGACCTCGATGTCGATACCCAATGCTTTGATGCTATCAATATTCGATGAAACGAGATGTTCGCTCTCATCGAGAAAGATCGACTCCACCAGCTCAAACGCCACTTCACCGGGCATGATGTTCAAATCAGCCAGGCTTTCCATCAGATTTTCGTTGTTGAGGCGCCGCAGCGACACGTTGACAGAAACGCGGGGCAGGGTAACGCCCTTCAGGTTCCACAAACGTTTGTCGGTCAGCGCCGTTTCCAGCATCTGCCGATCAAGCGATGCCATAACGTTAAGGTCTTCGGCGATTTTCAGGAACTTGTCTGGCGTGACGATACCACGTGTCGGATGGCGCCAGCGTATCAGGGCTTCAGCGCCGACAATCTGTCTGGTCCTGGCGCAGAATTGTGGCTGGTACCAGGTTTCAAACTCGCCGTTTTCGATGCCGACCAAAATCTCATCGGCGATACGTTTGGTGTTGATAACCTCAGCCTGCAGGTTCTGCGTAAAGAACTCATAGCGGTTACGGCCCATGCTTTTGGCACGGTAAAGGGCAAGGTCAGCATTGATCAACGTCTTGCGAGCATCTGCATGTATGCCCTCACCAAATGCGATGCCGATGGAAACACCGCAACGGCAGGAGAAGCCCTCGAAATCCAGAGGTTGACGGAAAGCATCGATGATATTGAGCGACAGCTCCTTTAGGGTGTCGCGGTCGCAATTGTTCTGCACGACAATCACAAATTCGTCGCCGCCGATACGCGCCACGAGATCGTCCTGATGCACATATTGTTTGAGGATTTTGGCAGCATGAATAAGCATGGCGTCGCCGGCCGCATGGCCAAGCGTGTCATTGATCTGCTTGAAGCGATCGAGATCCAGATGGATGATCGCAAAACGGTTACGGCTTTTGACCTCCCGTTGCGGCAACGCATCCAGTTCAAGGTCCAGCTTGCGGCGGTTGAACAGGCCGGTCAGAGGATCATGTAATGAGTTGTGCTCGATGCGGTTCTTGGCAATTTCCAGCTCAGCATTCTTGGCTTCCGCATCTTCCTTGGCGGTTTGCAACTGCTGGGCCAGCAGCATGTCGGCGGTAATATCGAAGGCAATACCGACGATTTTTCCCTCGCCACTACGCCCTCTGTAAATCTGTCCCACGGACCGGACGTAACGCACCTCGCCAGAGGGCAGGCGGACACGCTGGATATCTGACAACTGAGTGTTGTTGGCGGTAGACGTGTCAGCGCGTCCAGCCGCAGTCTCTCGGTCTTCCGGCACAAGGCACTGCAACCAGCGCTCACGGGTCACGTGACCGTCGCCAACATAGTCCAGCTCGTAAAGCTGGTGCATGCGTTTGTCCCAAATTGCCCCGTTCTGGTTGAGACGCGATTCCCATGTGCCGCACTGGTAGGATGCAAGTGCAAGGTCCAGACGACCAGAAAGTTGCTCCAGATCCTGTTCGCGGCTGAACAGCTCCTGCAGGGCAAGTTCAAGTTCCGCGTTTTTGATTTCACTGGTCGACATCGCATCGCGCAGATTTTGCGCCATCATGCTGTCGGCAGACACATCCCAGGCAATTCCGGTCGTGCGTCGTGTGCCATCCGGTCTGGTGTAGTTGGCACCGGCTGAGCGAATATAACGGATGGAGTTGTCCGCCAGTTTCAACCGGTAGATTTGCGAGAAGGTCTTGGTGCCGAGCATACAGTTAAAGACGTAGGCTTCCGTGGCCGCGCGGTCCTCCGGAACAATCATGCTTAACCAGCTCTGCAGCGAAACATCCTGTTCCAGCATCTGGAGGCCGTGCAGGCCGGAGGCACGCTCGTCCCAGAAACAGCGCTCTCCATGTTCATCCAGTTCCCAGATGCCAATGTTGGAGGATTCCATCGCCAGCTTGAAGCGCTGGGAAATCTCCTGCAATCGGCTTTCACGGGCACGAAGCACTGCAATGTTGCGGTTGCGTTCGGAAATCAGGAAGCTGGCGATAAAAATCGGCAGGATCATCGCAATCGCAGCCGACGATAGCATAAGCCGGAAGGTGCCTTTGCCTTCAGGCAAGGCATCCCAACCCTTTTTGGGGCTGGCCATGATGTCCCAGGAACCGCCGGGAATATTCAGCTGTCTGATCGCAGGCTGCGAATTGACGATATGATCTGCGCCGATGAAGGCCGTGGATGTGTTGCTGTTTTTCAGCGCGACCTGCAACCCGTCCATTTCGCGGGCAATATCATTGTCGGGATGGGCGTTCGCCGCATCCAGAAACTTGTCCTGATCGATAACAAGAACCACGGCGCCATGGGCGTTAGCCTGGTCTGTTTCGCTGTCCATGACCGGAACGACGAGAATAAGGGCACCATTCTCTGCATTGCTCATGATCGGTTCAGTCAGCTTGGTATCGGCAGATGTTCCCTGACGAATTTCCTCAAGTCGCTTTTCCATCATCTGCCTGATTTTCTCTTTCGGAAAATCTGAGACCCATTGGGCGGGGTAGATGTTCTGCAACTGGTAGCCGGGTGCAAGCCCGATACTGATGAAATGACCGCTAGAATTGAGGTTATGTTCGGCGAGACTGCCAAACCGCTCAACCGGATCGTTGGAAACATTGATCGTGGAATGGGCCAGCGAGCGGATCAGGCTGACGTCATGATCAATGCGTGCAGATAATCTGTTGTGCAACAGCTGTGACAAGTTATGCGCCGTGGTCCGCAATTCGGTGCGGAAATTCTCAGTATGGCGCATGTCCACGACAAGAACGGCGATAATCACTACGCAGGAAAGCAACACCGATGCGACAATTGAACCGCGATAAGTACGTGAAATGCCTGTATATTTTTGCTGGAAAAAAGATGCCGCACTCAAATCGGGAAAACTCTCCTCGCCAAAAAGTGTGCCGTGTTACGGAAATACTGCGCAATACAGCACAGATTTCACAGGCATTCTCATTTTACCCAGGCTCGCACTATAGTCGACGCGAGTTAATTTAGACTTGAAATTTTACTTGGCACGGGATGGTGGGGAAATCTCTTTGCGGCGGCTTGATTGCACTAAAAATTCAGGTCATCAATTGCGCCAAAATGTCATTGTTACGGGCGAATTCCGCCACAATCAGGAGGCAAATCTTGTCACAGGTTTTGATGGCGAATGCGCTTGGGAAGGTTAAGTCGATGCGTTTGATGATTGCAGCACTGTTGGCGACGGCAAGCTTCTTGTCTCCGATCAACGGCTTCGCTCAGAGTGCGGATGTCGAATCCACCATCAGCAAGGTCGACGAAAATGGCCTGACCATTACCCTGAGTGATGGCAAGAACTACAAGGTACCGGAGGAGTTTAACTTCGAAGGGCTGAAGGCTGGCGTAAAGGTCGTCGTGTTCTACACCGAAGTTGATGGCAAGCGTGTCGTTGACGATCTGGAAGTCGTCCAGTAACGCCGCAATCATCGACCTGTTTTGAAGAATAAGGACTGGCTGATCACAGCCAGTCAGCCGTTTTATCGGCAAGCGAAATTTTCAGGATTCGATCCTGCGGAATTTCCGTGTTGGCCGCAACTGAAGTATCCATTCCCGTGACCAGCCTGAAAATCGAGCGGATAACGCCGCCGTGGCAAACGCAGACCGTTGGCTTGTCGACAGACGACAGCCATGCCCCGATGCGCCATGAGAGAATCTCATAACTTTCGGCATGTTTGCCTGGTGGGATAAAGTCCCATTTAGCCCGGTTTCGGGCCTTAACGCGGTCAGGCACTTCCAGTTTCAGCTCGGGTAGCGTGCGGCCTTCCCAGTCTCCGAACGAAATCTCGACCAGTCTATCGTCGGTTCTATAGTCGAGTGCAGGCAGCTGCATCGCAGCGCGAATAAGCTGCATTGTCTCGCGTGTACGGCCAAGCGGGCTGGCCACGAAATCAAACTGCGAGACAGTATCACCAAGCAGGTCGCCCAGCGCCTTTCCGTTCGCAACCGCCTGGCTGCGCCCGAAGTCATTCAGCGGTATGTCTTTTTGCCCTTGAAGGCGGCGTTCGGCATTCCAGTCGGTCTGTCCATGTCTGATTACATAGATAAGCACGCGTATCCTTTCGCCGCCTTCCGGCGTATTTCAATCAGTCTTTCACTACGGAGATGTCTGGCGCATCCACGGCCTTCATGCCGATGGTGTGGTAACCCGAATCGACGTGATGAATTTCGCCGGTAACGCCGGTCGAAAGATCAGACAGCAGATAAAGCGCAGACTTGCCAACTTCTTCGATGGACACGGTACGCTTCAGCGGCGCGTTATATTCGTTCCATTTCAGGATGTAACGGAAGTCACCGATGCCGGATGCAGCAAGCGTCTTGATCGGGCCGGCCGAAACAGCGTTGACGCGAATGCCGCGGTTGCCGAGATCAACCGCCAGGTAACGAACGCTGGCTTCGAGAGCAGCCTTTGCAACGCCCATGACGTTGTAATTCGGCATGACCTTTTCCGCACCGTAATAGGTGAGGGTGATGATCGAGCCGCCATCATTCATGATAGGCTCTGCGCGCTTGGCAACAGCCGCCAACGAGAACACCGAAATGTCCATCGTGCGGTTGAAGTTGTCACGGCTTGTATCGAGGTAACGGCCCGTCAGCTCGTCCTTATCGGAAAACGCGATGGCGTGAACAACGAAGTCGATCTTGCCCCAATGCTTTTCCAGCGCAGCAAAAACCTCATCGATTGTTCCGAGGTCCGTCACGTCGCAGTGGCCGGCCATGAACGCGCCCAGCTCTTGTGCCAGCGGTTCAACGCGTTTTTTTAAAGCGTCGCCCTGCCAGGTCAATGCAAGCTCGGCACCTGCATCGGCGCAAGCCTTGGCAATGCCCCAAGCGATTGAGCGGTTGTTTGCAACGCCCATGATGAGGCCGCGTTTGCCAGCCATCAGGCCGGATGTCTGAGCCATGTTATGCTCCCTGATACCTACAGCGTCCTTGTGCGTTTGAGAAAACGCACAAGGACGCTGTAATATTTTAAGTTGCTGCAAGATTTTCACCGCAAATCGATTCCGATTTAGGGTGATGCAGTGGATTGACCTGCCTATGGCATAGCCTGCTTGCCGGTTCAAGCAGGCAGAGGATCATCTCCTGTTAGGGAGTGTCACAAAGGGTGCTTGACCAACAGGTTTCGTGAAAATGTCACAAATAAAGGCCCTGACGCATATGGCGCATCAGGTCTGTTACCTTTTCGTCGGGCTTTTCCAGAAGCACGATGCGGATTTCCATTACCAGATCACCACGTTCGCCTTTGTCGTCGTAGAGACCTTTACCAGGAATACGGATCGTCTGGTCGGAACCGGACCATGCCGGCACGGTGACGGAAATTTCGCCTTCGGGAGCCTGCAATGTAGTCTCACAACCGAGCACGGCATCCTGCAGCGACACCGAAAGAGGAGTGTGGATATCGTAGCCATTGATCCTGAAATTGTCGCTGCGTGCGGCAAGCAGGGTAATGGTTAGATCGCCGCGCTGCATGCCGGGGATCTTCAGGCCCTGACCCTTAAGCCGTACGATATGACCGTCGGTCATGCCAGGCTCAATCTGGAACCGGACCTCGCGTTCGTCGCTCAGCGTCAAGCTGACAGATTTCTTTTCCAGGAAATCGCTGACAGTCACGGTTGCTTCCGCCGTGATATCAGGCGCTTTTTCGATCACCTGGCTTGTGCCCGTCAGGCGTTTGAAAAGGGATGTGATGAAGGATCCGGCAGCCGCAATAGCCGCCGGTGTCTTGTCACCGGATGCATCGGTTTCGGAATAGGCCTGAGTCTCGTCTGATGTTCCGTTGCCAGAAGTGCCAGTCGTACCGGAAGTGCTGCTGTCGCTTGCAGAGGCTTTTGCCTGCTGCTGGCGCGCCTGCGCACCAAAAATCCGCTCCAGCATATCTTCCGGGGCTTCGGATGCTGTCGCATCGGCAGGCTTGCCGGAGGCAGTGCCCTGCGGTTTGCGGGCTTCGGCCTTAGCCAATTCTTCCATCAGCTTTTCTGCAGCCTTGGCGCGTTCGGCGGCCTCACGGGCGGCTTCGCGCTGCTGCATGATGGTTTGCTCGCGGTGTTTTTGTGCCGCTACCTTGCGCGCCTGATCATAGCGGTCGCGCTTTTTGGGATCTTTCAGAACGTCATAGGCCTGCCCAACCTCGGCAAAACGCTGCGATGCGTTGGGGTCATCCCGGTTCTGGTCGGGATGGATTGACTTGGCTTTGGAGCGCCACGCCGCCTTGATCTCGTCGGCGGGAGCGTCACGTTTGACGCCAAGCACGGAATAAGGATCACGCATATGAACCACCGGTAACGCTTTTCCCTGTTCTTCTCATCATGAGAACGAGGGTGAAAATACACTTGCGGTAAGCTGGTCGCGATCATTCGCGCCCTCTTCCTGCTTAAACTGCACAAGACTTTGGCGATAAGTTGCTAATCAGACCTTTACGCGGGCGGTTCAGCCGGGTTCCCGGCGGGTTTTCGCGTTGATAAGGTAAATAGATTATTTCTGGTTGAAGCGGGTCATCAACCATTCGCCTGCTTCTGAAAGGCACGTTTGGCCCGAATAGCTGGCGATACCCTCATAGGAATGACGGGTGGTGTCGAAGTTGCGGCAAAGGAAGCCGGTGGAGTTGTCTTCGCGAATGGCGGTAATCACGCCAGCACTGCCGGTAGTGGTATTGGCCCAGGGAAGGGGAGAATTGGATAGTTTTGAAAGATCGGCTGACGTTACGGCATTGCGCACGGTAACATCGTCTGTCTGAACGGTGGGGCGGTTGCCACCGGACACGGAGGCCGTGGAAAGGCTGGTATCAGCCTTGTCGCCACCAAACAAGTTGAGGCTGCTGACACAGGATGTAAGCATCAAAACAGCCGACATGCTCAGGAAAACACCTGCGCCTGTTTGCAAGCTGCTCTTTGTTCGCCTGTTCGACTTTGCTATGACGTTCACCATCTTCATGCCGGAGATCATCTCCGGGTTTGCCAATCAGTTCAGGAGCTTTTTATTCAATATGTCTGAAAGTGGGTTAACAACCGGTGACTTCACCGAGGAAAACGAACCCTTTGCTCTTTTCGGGCAATGGCTGAACGACGCAACCGCGTCCGAGATCAACGATCCGAATGCGGTCGCACTGGCAACTGTCGATGAATACGGCATGCCGAGCGTCCGCATGGTTCTCCTCAAGGATTTTGATGAGCGAGGGTTCGTATTCTATACGAACTTCGAGAGCCGCAAGGGACTGGAAATTCTTGGCCAGAAAAAGGCAGCCATGTGTTTTCACTGGAAATCCTTGCGCCGACAGGTCCGTATCCGTGGCGACGTGGAAACTGTCAGCGACGAAGAAGCGGATGCGTACTACGCGTCCCGCCCGCGTGGCAGCCGCATCGGAGCATGGGCGTCCAAGCAGTCGCGCCCGCTGGAAAGCCGGTTTGCGCTGGAAAAGGCCGTTGCCGAATATACCGTACGTTATGCGGTTGGAGACATTCCGCGCCCGCCGCATTGGTCCGGTTTCCGTATTCGCCCCGTTACTATCGAATTCTGGCACGACCGTAATTTCCGCCTGCATGACCGGGTGGAATTCAGACGCGACACGGCAGAAGGTGACTGGAGCAAGGTACGCATGTATCCGTGAACATCTGTCCGGTGCGTGGCGGATTGGCACCGCGCACCGGACACACATTGTATCTTGATGATGAGTATTTGCGTGTTGTCCAAGACGAAGTCGTTTCAGGCCGGGCTGTTTGCCCGTGTAATAAAAGCCGCCTGTATTCCGGCCCTGGCATTGTGTTCCGTGGCGGCTATGACACTCAGTGGTCCTGCGCATGCAATGGACGAGGTAGCCTTGAAAGCGGCGATGGCGTCGTTTGGCGAAGCGGCGCAAGTGCAGCGGCTGGAGAGTGAGATTGCCGGTTACGTAAAATCAGGCGACCTCGAAAAGCTCACGCAATTGGCTGAAGACATTCAGGCCAAGGATGGAGAGTTTCTCAATATTCTGACGCTAATCGTTGAACAGCAGGAACAGGATGTCAGTGAAGAGCTGGCGCTGATGGCGGTTGATCCGCACCAGATCGCCTTGCAAATGGGGCCATGTCACCACGCCAATATTGCCATCCGCTCCTTGGCGCTGATGATCGCTGATGGCGCCGAACCCACCATCAGAAATGATGTCGTCATGGTTGATGGCACGCAGCTCGACAATGTCTTTGCTGAAACCATCAATCGCTGTGAGCGTATCAATGGTTTGCCGCAGCGTGTGCCGCAGATCGGCTCATTATGTATGATGACCGGTAACTGTTCCGATGATCCGGACCTCGCACCGCAGCCCTGATACATTTGCCTTGGCATTATCTTTTACAAATCGCGCACAGCTGCGTCGATGATTGTGTTGATGAAGTCGGTCTTGGCGCGCGTATAGGCATCGCCGTCATATTCATACCGCTGTACCAGTTGCAGTTTTAACCGCTGGTACTGTAGAGCTAGATCACTGTTCTCGCGCAGCCTGTCCCTGAACAGAACACGGCGGGTATGGGTCAAGCTCTCAGGCGGACATACATAAAGACGGTGATGGGGCAGGGCGTCGCGACGCAAGAAGGCCCAGACGCCGTCGCCATAACGACTGCCGCGCGGTGCATAACCAGCGTCTTCCAGAGCGGCTCGGCAAAAATCCATCTCAGTGAGATCATCAAGGATGATGTCTACATCGATACAGGGCTTGGCAGACAGGCCAACAACGGCGGTGCTGCCAATATGCTCGATATCAAGGATTTTGCCCGGCAGAAGGATTTGTATGTCCTGCCGGATTTTTTCAAATTCAAGTGGCCATGAGGCATCATAGGGAACGATCTCAACCTTCGTTCCCATGGGGTTTTAAGCCTGTGTGCCGCCGACGGTGACTTGATCCATGCGCAAGTGCGGCTGGCCAACACCAACTGGAACCCACTGGCCTGCCTTGCCGCAGTTGCCAATGCCGGTGTCAAGTTTCATGTCGTTACCAACCATAGAGATGCGCTTCATGGCATCCGGGCCGTTGCCAATCAGCATTGCGCCCTTTACCGGCGCACCGATCTTGCCGTTTTCGATCAGATAGGCTTCGGTGCAGCCGAACACGAATTTGCCGGAGGTGATGTCCACCTGACCACCACCGAAGGATACGGCGTAAATGCCCTTCTTGACTGAGGCGATAATTTCTTCCGGCGTCTTGTTTCCGCCCAGCATGTAGGTGTTGGTCATGCGAGGCATTGGTACATGGGAATAACCCTGCCGTCTGCCGTTGCCGGTCGGCGTCATGCCCATCAGGCGGGCATTCTGACGGTCCTGCATGTAACCGACCAGTTTGCCATTTTCGATCAGGACATTGTAGGCAGACGGTGTGCCTTCATCATCGATGGTGATGGAGCCGCGACGGTTATCTATGGTGCCATCGTCAACCACGGTCACATCAGGTGCCGCAACCATCTCGCCCAGCAAACCTGCAAAGGCTGAGGTTTTTTTGCGGTTGAAGTCACCCTCAAGGCCGTGGCCAACCGCCTCATGCAACATCACACCCGGCCAGCCGGAACCTAGCACGACATCCATGGTGCCGGCGGGCGCATCGATGGCGCTCAGATTAACCAGTGCCTGACGCAACGCCTCGTCGGCGCCGCGTTGCCAGTTGTCTGTCGCGATAAAATCACCAAAGCCGACACGTCCGCCCGACCCGAAGGAGCCGCTTTCCTGGCGGTCGCCTTCTCCGGCAATAACGGAGATGTTGATACGGGTCATCGGGCGAATGTCGCTGACACGGTGACCGTCGGCGCGCAAAATATCAACGATCTGCCAGCTTGCCGAAACCGATGCCGTCACCTGACGGACCTTCGGATCCTTGTCGCGAAGATAGGTGTCGATATCCTGCAGCAGCTTCACTTTTTCTTCGAAGCTTGGTGAACCGATCGGGTTCTCGTCACCGTAAAGCTTGCGGTTTGTTCCCTGTGGAGCGGCAGCGTAAGAACCGGAATAACCCTTCGTTACGGCAGAAACAGCATCCGCCGCGCGTTTGAATGCGCCTTCAGACAGTTCGCCAGCATGGGCATAACCAACGGTCTCGCCAGCCACGGCGCGCAGGCCAAAACCCTGGTCGGTATTGAAGCTGCCGCCCTTCAGGCGACCATTGTCGAAGGTCAGTGATTCCGCCTGCGCATGTTCGATAAACAGTTCACCGTCATCCGCTCCCGAAAGAGCATCTGCCACAAGCGCGCGCATCTTTGCTTCGCCGCAATCAAACAGGGACAGAAGATCTTTCGTCATCACATGCTCCATCGGTTTGCCGTGGTTTCTGTCACTAGCGGACCTAATCCCTGATAGTGCAGACCATAGCGTAAAATTATGAAGGGCGTCCGCCGGGTCTGCGAACGCCCTCAAGGTATGATGTAGGCTCTGGTGGTCGCTGGCGCAAGCAGGCCAGCGGTCAGGCAATCTGGTTAGGGGAGTGCGTCGTACCCTTCGGAAAAGCCGGAAAGTTCGATCGGAATACCAACGCGATCCTGATCAACCGATTCCCGCAGCGCAAAAACGGCTGCCTTACCGGCACGCAACACCTTCATCAGCTCGTCGTCAATGTCCACTTCCACGTAGCAACCTTCAGAGAAACAACGTGTGAAATAAGCGCGGCCGATATTGTTGTTGTCGACGTAAAGTTCCATCCCGTCCTTCAGCAGCACGCCAAGCGGCGCCAGAATGCGCAGGATGCGGGATTTACGGTCAGCGGTCTTTAGCACGACAACGGAGAGACCAACTTCGGGCCTGTCATCCGCGATCACGTTTTGCATCAGCGCACACTGCTCTTCAGACGCACCAGCCGGCTTGTCGCAAATCACCGACCACGATCCATGGTTGGAACGCGCCATGCCCGGAGCGGGTGGCTGGCCGGGTGCAGGCTGCGGTTGCTGTGCCATGACCGATGCTGTCGGCATGATGATCGCTAGTCCCGCGGCTGCAAGCACAGTGCGGGCAAACGGGGTGAAACCCATGAGTACCTCTGGAATTCGAATCAATGCGGCTATTTTGCCCTTCGCTCAAGGAAATGAAAGCCTTAATCCTTCAATTCCAGTTGAGTGCGGCGGAAATTGGACTTCCCCGTGAAATCTTCAAACAAGCCTGATATGCCAGCTAGTTCATGTTTTTTAGATATAAACGATGAAAAACATTCTGAAATTGATGAATGCCAAAAAGCCGCACCCGCTTTCGATTGCGGATATTGCGGCGACGTGCAAACTATGGTTTGAGTTTATTCTATAGCATGGATTCTGCGTTTGAGTTTGAGATGGATCAAACGCGTGAGGGAGAGATACCGTGATTAACAGAATTTACGTGGCGCTGGGGGCATTTTTCTGTCTGCTCACGGCTGGCGGCGCCCATGCCGACCAGCCGGTACATTGGCAAATGGGGATGCAGGAAGCTGCCACAATTATTATGCACGACATTCGTGCGTTTGAGCAGTACACCCTGTGGTTCATTGTGCCGGTTACGCTTTTTGTGCTTGCGCTGCTGATCCTGGTAGCAATCAAGTTTCGTGCAGCCGCCAATCCGGTTGCATCCAAGACCAGCCATAACACGGCAATTGAGGTCGTCTGGACACTGGCGCCAGTTCTGATCCTGCTGTTCTTGGCTTTCCCGTCTTTCAAGCTGTTGAATGCACAACTTATTCAGCCGGAAAATCCGGACCTGACATTGAAGGCAACTGCAACGCAGTGGCTGTGGAGCTATGAATATGCGGCGGCTGAGGGGGCCGAACCCGTGTCTTTCGATAGCTACATGCTCAAGGAAGAAGATAGAGACGCCGCCGGCAAGACCGACAAGGCTGTTTATCCGCGCCTTCTGGCTGTCGATAATGAACTGGTCGTTCCGGTTGGCAAGACTGTTCGCCTTCTGGTGACGGCTGCTCCGACAGATGTTATCCATTCTTTTGCAATGCCAGCCTTCGGTATCAAGATCGATGCCGTACCGGGCCGTCTGAACGAAACATGGTTCAAGGCTGACCGTGAAGGTCTTTATTATGGACAATGTTCCGAGCTTTGCGGCAAGGATCATGCTTTCATGCCAATCGCCATACGAGTGGTTTCCGAAGATCAGTACAATAGCTGGCACGCCGCCGCAGGCTCTGACCTGGGCGCAGCCAACAAGGCACTGACTGCTTATGTCGAGGGTGGGGTACGCACCGTCGAAGTGGCTGGAAACGAAACCAAGTAAAGGTAGGGTGAGGCAAATGGCTGGACATTCCGCACACGACGACCATCACTCTCATGGTCATTCCGCTCACAACGAGCACGTGCATGACGAACATCATGCACATACACCGGGCTTTTTCGCCCGCTGGTTCTTGTCGACGAACCACAAGGACATCGGCACTCTCTACCTGATTTTCGCGATCATCGCGGGTATCGTAGGTGGCGGGCTTTCGGTTGTCATGCGTATGGAGTTGCAGGAGCCTGGCATTCAGATTTTCCACGGTCTTGCGGCCATGGTTTATGGTTTTGAAGGCGATGCCGCTATCGATGGCGGCAAGCACATGTTCAACGTGTTCACCACTGCACACGCCCTCATCATGATCTTCTTCATGGTGATGCCGGCGTTGATCGGTGGTTTTGCCAACTGGATGGTGCCGATCATGATCGGTGCGCCTGACATGGCTTTCCCGCGTCTGAACAATATTTCGTTCTGGCTCATTGTTCCGGCATTCATTCTGCTTATCCTGTCGCTTTTCGTGGAAGGACCAGCGGGTGCTTATGGTGTCGGTGGCGGCTGGACGCTTTATCCGCCACTGTCGACAACCGGCATGCCGGGACCGGCGGTTGACCTTGCGATCTTTGCGCTGCACGTTTCAGGCGCGTCTTCGATCCTGGGTGCGATCAACTTCATCACCACCATTCTCAACATGCGTGCGCCGGGCATGACCCTGCACAAAATGCCGCTGTTTGCATGGTCGGTTCTGGTAACTGCGTTCCTGCTCTTGCTCTCCATGCCTGTTCTGGCTGGTGGCATCACCATGCTGCTGACTGACCGTAACTTCGGCACTGCATTCTTCTCGCCGGAAGGCGGCGGTGACCCGATTCTCTACCAGCACCTGTTCTGGTTCTTCGGTCATCCGGAAGTGTACATTCTGATCCTGCCTGCTTTCGGCATCGTCAGCCACATCGTTTCCACGTTCTCGAAAAAGCCGGTATTCGGTTACCTTGGCATGGCTTACGCTATGGTCGCCATCGGCGCCGTCGGCTTCATCGTTTGGGCCCACCACATGTATACGGTTGGCCTGTCGCTGGAAGCACAGCGTTACTTCGTGTTCGCCACGATGGTTATCGCCGTTCCGACTGGCATCAAGATCTTCTCGTGGATTGCCACGATGTGGGGTGGCTCACTCAGCTTCCGCACACCGATGATCTGGGCTATCGGCTTCATCTTCCTGTTCACGGTTGGTGGCGTCACGGGCGTACAGCTCGCCAATGCCGGTCTCGACCGTTCGCTGCATGACACCTATTACGTGGTTGCACACTTCCACTACGTGCTGTCATTGGGTGCGGTGTTTGCGATCTTTGCAGGCTGGTACTACTGGTTCCCGAAGATCACCGGTTATATGTACAGCGAAACCATTGGTAACATTCACTTCTGGGTAATGTTCGTGGGCGTGAATCTGGTGTTCTTCCCGCAGCACTTCCTCGGTCTTGCAGGCATGCCACGTCGTTACATCGACTATCCGGATGCCTATGCCGGCTGGAACATGGTGTCGTCCTACGGTTCTTATATTTCCGCAGTGGCTGTTCTCATCTTCCTTTACGGTGTATGGGAAGCCTTGGCGAGGAAGCGTGTTGCGGGTGATAATCCGTGGGGCGAGGGTGCAACCACCCTTGAATGGCAGCTTTCGTCTCCGCCTCCATACCACCAGTGGGAACAGCTTCCGCGCATTCGCTAAGGCGAAATGACGTTGGTACAAGGATATCGCGCCGATGCGCGCGGTATCCTGATTGAATCAGGATTAAGTTTGAAATGACTGTTATCGACAATCACGACGTATTGGATGCGAAAGGCTCTGGTCTGTCAGAAGCCGGTGCGCGTGATTATTTCGAATTGCTCAAGCCACGCGTTATGTCGCTTGTCGTATTCACAGCATTTGCCGGTCTTATCGTGGCGCCAGGCAGCCTTAACCCGGTACTCGGCTTCATTGCCGTTCTGTGTATTGCGGTTGGCGCAGGTGCCTCCGGCGCGCTGAACATGTGGTACGATGCTGACATTGATGCGGTCATGACCCGTACGGCAAATCGTCCGGTGCCTTCCGGTCGCGTTGCGCCCGGCGAAGCGCTGGCATTCGGCCTTACGCTGTCGGCCTTCTCGGTGATGATCCTCGGACTGGCGCTGAACTGGCTTGCTGCAGGCATCCTTGCCTTCACCATTTTCTTCTACGCCGTGGTCTACACCATGTGGCTGAAGCGCTCGACACCACAGAACATTGTGATCGGTGGGGCGGCCGGTGCTTTCCCGCCGATGATCGGTTGGGCCTGTGTGACCGGCGATGTGACGCTGAACAGCGTTCTCCTGTTCCTTATCATTTTCCTCTGGACGCCTGCTCATTTCTGGGCGCTGGCCTTGTTCAAGATGAAAGATTACGGTTCCGTCGGTATCCCGATGATGCCGAATGTAGCGGGCGAATCTTCTACCAAGAACCAGATGCTGGCCTATACGTTGCTGACCTCTGCGGTCGCTGTCGCGCCATCATTTACCGGTCTTGCGGGGGTTGGCTACGGCATTTTCGCGGCCGTACTTAGTGTGATCTTCATCTATTTCTCTCTGACCGTGCTGCGCATGCCGGAAGGAGATGAAAAGATGGTTCCTGCGAAAAAGATGTTCGCCTACTCGATCTTTTACCTGTTCGCGATCTTCTCTGGACTTCTGGCCGATCACTTCGTGCCATCATTCCAGACGTTAATGGCGGGGTGGGCCTAATGGAAACAGTAAAACCAAGCGAAGCAGAAAAGAAATCAAGACGTGGAAGAAACATCGCGCTCGGCCTCGTGTTGGCGGCGTTGGTGGTCCTTTTCTACGTCATTACGATCATCAAGATCGGATCGCACTAGAGCATGTCGCGCAATACTGCGTTGCAGTCACCTCTGACGCGACAATGCGGAGAGAAATGGCGGGGAGTGCAGAGATTGCATCTTAAAGGTCGTTACAAGCCCGGAATTTTTCGAAGCGCGTAACGAAAAAAGGGAGGAGGAGCGAAATGACAACGGCAAATGTAGGACCTGCAAAACGCACAGGGAACGGCACAATTCTGGTGCTGTGCCTGGTATTCGTGTGTGGCATGGTCGGCATGGCCTATGCCGCCGTCCCTCTCTATCGCCTTTTTTGTCAGGTCACCGGTTATAACGGCACCACGCAACGCGTAGAGCAGTACTCCGAGACCATTCTTGATCGCACCGTAAAGGTGACGTTCGATTCCAACACATCCAATGGCCTGAACTGGGACTTCCGTCCGGTACAACGCTCAATCGATCCTAAGATCGGTGAGACGGTCGAGGTTCGCTTCAAGGCGACCAACCGGTCTACGGTCCCGACCACGGGCACAGCTGTCTTTAACGTGACGCCGATGGAAGCGGGCGCCTATTTCAACAAGGTTGAATGTTTCTGCTTTACGGAAACCACCTTGCAGCCGGGCGAAACGCTGGAAATGCCTGTGGTGTTTTTTGTCGATCCGGATATCGTCAAGACGCGCGAAACAAAAGACATACACACAATGACTTTGTCCTATACTTTCTATCCGTCAAAGACGGACAAGCCGGTGGCAGCGCTGCCGGTGAAAACAGAAGGTCAGGAACAGAAACTTTGAGAGAGGGAATCGCACGCTCTGATCGGGAGGGTGTGATTTTGGGAAAGCAGTCAATTCGGGGAATTGTCGGATATGGCAGACACGCACGAAAAGAAACATGACTACCACATTATAGATCCAAGCCCCTGGCCACTTCTGGCTGCTGTTGGTGCATTTGTGCTGACCTTTGGTGGCGTCTGTTATATGCGCTACCTCTCGGGTAGCTCGATGAAGCTGTTTGGTCTGGAAATGGCCAATCCTTGGCTGTTCTACATCGGCCTCGCGCTGGTGCTGTACGTCATGTACGCCTGGTGGGCAGACACCGTGAAAGAAGCGCATGAAGGGCACCACACCCGTGTTGTGTCGCTG
This sequence comes from Rhizobium sp. BIGb0125, assembly GCF_024810055.1. NCBI lineage: Bacteria > Pseudomonadati > Pseudomonadota > Alphaproteobacteria > Hyphomicrobiales > Rhizobiaceae > Rhizobium > Rhizobium sp. BIGb0125. The sequence goes on along the minus strand of NZ_JANUDV010000002.1, from coordinate 693,572 downwards.
CATCTTCGTTACGGCATGATCATGTTCATTGCCTCGGAAGTCATGTTCTTCGTGGCATGGTTCTGGGCTTACTTCGACGCCAGCCTTTACCCGCATGAGGCAATTCAGGCTTCGCGCCTTGAATATACCGGCGGTCAATGGCCACCCAAGGGCATCGAGGTGATCGATCCATGGCATCTGCCACTGTACAACACCGTTATCCTGCTGTTGTCGGGTACCTGTGTAACCTGGGCACACCATGCGATCCTGCACAATGATCGCAAGGGGCTGATCAACGGTCTGGCGCTCACGGTTGCGCTTGGCGTATTGTTCTCGTCCGTGCAGATCTATGAGTACATGCACGCGCCGTTCGACTTCAAGAATTCTATCTACGGCGCCACCTTCTTTATGGCGACCGGCTTCCACGGCTTCCACGTTTTCGTCGGTACCGTGTTCCTGCTGGTCTGCATGTTCCGTGCTATAGCCGGGGACTTTACGGCGAAACAACACTTTGGTCTCGAAGCGGCCGCCTGGTACTGGCACTTCGTTGACGTGGTTTGGCTGTTCCTGTTCTTCGCAATCTATATCTGGGGCGGTTGGGGCGCGCCGGTTCACGGTTGATCGCCAAACAACAGACAATGTCGGGCGGCAGCAATGCCGCCCTTTCTTTTTGCCTGCCCTGAAGCATGTTGCCGTTAAACATGCTTTAGTGCGGGAATACGTGGAGACAGAGGAAAAGCCATGCAGGATGACAGCGCCCTTTATCCACCGGTTGATCCGGTTAAGTGTGGCTTGAAGGGGCATTGCCCGCGCTGCGGGCAGGGGAAACTGTTTGATGGTCTTCTCAAGGTAAAACCAGAGTGTTCAGCCTGCGGGCTTGATTATTCTTTTGCCGATGCGGGTGATGGGCCGGCCGTGTTTGTCATGCTGATCGTCGGTTTTCTGATTGTCGGTCTGGCGCTTTGGCTTGAGACGACCTTTGAACCACCCGTCTGGGTTCACGCCCTGATATGGTTGCCACTGACGGTCATTGTGTCCCTTACCCTGTTGCGCGTTCTGAAAGGCATCATGATTGCCCTGCAATATAGAAACAACGCCAGTGAAGGCCGCATAGATCGTGGCTGACATCAACATGACAACAGTTGGAAGAACACGGAAATTGGTCGCTGGCTTGAGCGCCTTGGTCGCTCTGGCAATCCTGTTGGGGCTTGGTACATGGCAGGTACAACGCCTGCACTGGAAAGAGGCGCTGCTGCAGGACATCGATACCCGCCGCACCGCCGCACCGCTGACGCTTGCACAAGCCGAGCAGATGCTCGGCAAACAACCGCTGGAATATCGCCGGGTGAAGGTGCAGGGTTTGTTTGACCACACCCGTGAACGTCACTTCTTTGCCACCCATCGTGGGCAGACCGGGTATTACATCTACACGCCGTTGCGACTGGAGGATGATCGCTTCATTTTCATCAACCGCGGTTTCGTGCCCTATGAGTTGAAGGAACCGGCAACGCGGCTCGCCGGAGAAATAATGAGCGGCCCTGTCGTTATTGAAGGACTGCTGCGCGAGAAGCTGACGGAAAAGCCTTCCTCGATGGTTCCGGAAAACGATCTCGCCAAGAATATCTTTTACTGGAAAGATTTTGACGCAATGGTGAACAGTGCCGGTCTTGATCCGGCCACGGTCGTGGGCTTTTTTGTCGACGCCAACGATGCGCCGAACCCAGGTGGCTGGCCGCAAGGTGGCGTAACGCTCATCGATTTGCCAAACAATCATCTGCAATATGCGATAACATGGTACGGACTGGCCGCTGCCCTTGTCATCGTCGCCGGATTTGCCTATTTCCGGGGAACTAAAGGTAAAACCGGGTAGCAGCTTTACCGGCTCGCCAAGGAGAAGGAATGAACACCATCGTTTCCAAGTCGCCCCTGACGATTAGGCTCTGTGGGCCGCGCGGTTTTTGTGCAGGCGTGGACCGGGCCATTCAGATCGTCGTTCTGGCGCTGAAAGCCTATGGTGCTCCCGTTTATGTCCGCCACGAAATCGTTCACAACCGCTACGTGGTTGAGGGGCTCGAGGCCAAGGGCGCGATCTTCGTTGAGGAACTGAACGAGATTCCACCTGAACACCGTGAGCAGCCGGTGGTGTTTTCGGCCCATGGTGTGCCGAAGTCGGTTCCTGAAGATGCGCAGGCCCGTAACCTGTTCTATCTCGATGCAACATGCCCGCTGGTTTCCAAGGTGCACAAGCAGGCCATGCGCCACCAGCGTTTGGGTCGCCACGTCGTGTTGATTGGCCATGCCGGTCACCCGGAGGTTATCGGTACCATGGGTCAATTGCCTGATGGGACCGTGTCGCTTGTCGAAACCATTGAGGATGCAGCAGTCTATGAACCGGCCGATTCCGAAAATCTCGGTTTCGTCACGCAGACCACGCTTTCGGTGGATGATACGGCCGGCGTTATTGCCAAGCTGCAGGAACGTTTCCCGTCCATCCAGTCGCCTGCGGCTGACAGTATTTGTTACGCAACGACCAATCGCCAAGAAGCGGTCAAGCAGGCTGCTCCCGGTTGTGATCTGTTCATCGTGGTCGGTGCACCCAACTCTTCCAATTCCAAGCGCCTCGTTGAAGTGGCCTTGAGGGCAGGGGCAACGCGCTCCGTTCTGGTGCAGCGCGCCTCGGAAATCGATTGGGACGTGATTGGCGATATCCGCACGGTTGGTCTGTCGGCGGGTGCCTCCGCCCCGGAAGTGATTGTTGACGAGATTATCAGCGCATTCCGCGAGCGTTACGACACGACACTGGATCTGGCTGTGACTGTTGAAGAAACCGAGCATTTCCTTGTCAACAGAGAGCTGCGCAGCATTGAACTGACCACGGCCGATATGGCATTCGTAAATGGCGATTCACGCGACATCATGCCTGCAAAATCCATCTTTGCTGCAAACCTCTGATATTTAAGAGACTTCAAATTGGCAGTTTACACCGATATCACCGAAGACGACCTCAAGAGCTTTCTGGAAGCCTATGATGCGGGGGAATTGACCTCCTACAAAGGCATTGCCGAAGGTGTAGAGAACACCAATTTTCTGCTTCACACCACCAAGTCGCCGCTGATCCTGACGTTATATGAAAAGCGGGTGGAAAAGTCGGACCTGCCGTTTTTCCTTGGCCTCATGCACCATCTGGCAGACAAGGGACTTTCCTGCCCTCTACCGCTACCCCGCAAGGATGGCGAGTTGCTTGGTGAGCTTTCAGGCCGTCCGGCCGCCCTGATCTCCTTCCTTGAAGGCATGTGGCTGCGCAAACCGGAAGCCAAGCATTGCCGCGAAGTCGGCAAGGCTCTGGCGGCCATGCACCTTGCGGGCGAAGGTTTCGAGATCAAGCGACCTAACGCGCTGTCCGTTGAAGGCTGGAAAGTTCTCTGGGAAAAATCCCGTGAACGCGCTGACGAAGTTGAAAAAGGCCTGCAGCAGGAAATCCAGCCGGAAATCGATTTTCTGGCAGCCAACTGGCCGAAGGATTTGCCGGCCGGCGTCATTCACGCCGATCTGTTTCAGGATAACGTGTTTTTCCTGGGCGACGAACTGTCTGGCCTGATCGACTTCTATTTCGCCTGCAATGACTTCCTCGCTTATGACGTTTCCATCTGCCTCAACGCTTGGTGCTTTGAAAAGGATGGCGCCTATAACGTCACCAAGGGCAAGGCATTGCTGGAAGGGTATCAGTCCGTGCGTCCACTGAACGCTGAAGAGTTGAACGCACTGCCGTTGCTGGCGCGTGGTTCTGCACTTCGCTTCTTCCTGACACGCCTCTACGACTGGCTGACAACGCCAGAAGGGGCATTGGTGGTCAAGAAAGACCCGATTGAATATCTGCGCAAGCTGCGTTTCCACCGGTCCATCAACGACGTGGCCGAGTACGGATTGGCCAGCGAATGAAACACGTCGATATTTTTACCGATGGCGCCTGTTCGGGAAATCCAGGACCGGGTGGCTGGGGCGCCGTTTTGCGTTACGGCGAAATCGAAAAGGACATGTGCGGCGGCGAGGCGGAAACGACCAACAACCGTATGGAGCTGATGGCGGCAATTCAGGCGCTTAACGCCCTGAAATCGCCCTGCGAAGTCGATCTCTATACCGACAGCTCGTATGTTAAAGACGGTATTACCAAATGGATTTTCGGCTGGAAGAAAAAAGGCTGGAAAACCGCCGACAATAAACCGGTGAAAAACGTCGAGCTTTGGCAGGCTCTGGAAGAAGCGCGTGACCGGCACAAAGTGACGCTGCACTGGGTCAAAGGTCATGCCGGACACCCGGAAAACGAACGTGCCGACGAACTGGCGCGCAAGGGCATGGAGCCATTCAAGACACGGTGACGCCAATCGGCGTCTGATTTAACCTTGCCAAAGCCTCATCTCTACCTATCTTGTCGTCAAATAACAGGAGAGGTCATTTATGATTCAACATTGCGTATTTCTGCGTTTGAAAGCCTCGACCACGGCTGATCAAAAGCAGGCAATTTATGACGCCATTGCGGCCTTGAAAGATGTTGTCCCCGGAATTCTCGATATCAAATTCGGACAAAATGTATCGCCGGAAGGCTTGAATGGCGGCTTTCTGGACGGGTTTATCGTGACACTGGAAAGCATCGAAGCCCGTGATGCCTACCTCACCCACCCGCAACATGTTGAAGTCGGCGATGAAATCATCGCATTGACCGACGGCGGACTGGCGGGAATTCTCGTCTACGACATGCTGATCTGAGCGACACGCGCGCCTGCTGCGCGATATCGCATCGTATAACAAAAAGGGCACATTCCAGCTGGAATGTGCCCTGATTTTTTGTCTGATTGTTCAGATCAAAGCTGTTCAATCATCGTTGCCGCGGAGGAAACCGTGGCCTGGCCTGGGTTTTCCTCAACGTTCAGCGACTTCACGACGCCATCATCGACCAGCATGGAGTAGCGCTTGGAGCGAACGCCAAGGCCGCCACCAGACAGATCTGCGTCCAAACCGAGTGCCTTTGTGAAAGAAGCATCCCAGTCAGCCAGGAAGTGGATCTTGCCGAGGCCACCGGAAGACTGCGCCCACGCACCCATGACATGCCAGTCATTGACCGCAACGACAGCAATATCGTCAACGCCGCGTGCGAGAATGGCATCGCGGTTTTCAAGATAGCCAGGAAGGTGGTTGAGAGAGCAGGTCGGCGTAAACGCGCCCGGAACGGCGAAAACAACAACCTTCTTACCCTTGAAAAGGTCTTCTGTGGTGGTTTCTACCGCGCCATCCGCTGTTTTTTCCTTGAAGGTGGCCGAAGGCAGCTTGTCACCAATTGCAATGGTCATTGAATGCTCCTGTTGAATAAATGGAAATGACTGAAAGATTTTCCGCGGGCACCGTAGAGGCTAAATCGGTCTGTGAAAAATGAATTTTGTTAAAACTGAAGCGGGCTTTCGATTGCCTTGCCACCGGCCTTTATCAGAACACGCCAATTGCTACCCGGCATGCGGAAGCGTTTGGGCAGTCCGCTCACATCCATATCAAAAATGGCGTGTCGTCCCGTTTTCTTGATATTGGAGGGGCTGGAGAATGCGTAGCCATTCGGCCCTGTCAGATAGACCTCGAATGTCTCGCCAGCACCCTCGGGTAGCAAGACGTCGAAAGCGACCGTATTGTCGCGTTTGTGGGCGTAGGATGCGACCTTGAAGTTGTCGTCGGGTTGCTGAGGCAGTTTTTTGTATGCGGTTTCAATGATCTGGCGTTCATCCAAGGTTGCTTTGGAAGACTTGCCTACGGGGATTTCGAACTCCGCCTGAAACGGTATGCAGATATTCTGGCAGACGCCGATAAAAGCAGATAGCTTGGCAGAGATTTCTTTCGAGGGGTCGAACGCGCCAAGTTTGAAGGGCAACAACACGGACTGATCATAGCCGATATCGCGCAACTCGCCGTTCATGATGAGTTTCGGAACCGGAAAAACAAGCGATTGAACAGTGACGCCACCGCCCGGTAAACTGGCTTCAATATGCGGCGGAATACCTGCTTCGCCCGGTTCACGCCAATAGGTGATCCACCCCGGCTTGAGTTCGATTTCCAGTCCGGCTTGAAGCATGCCATGTTGGTCGACATCCAGTGTCACCACACGCATGCGCCCGCCTTCGCTTTCCGCCCATTCGGTCACAGTTGCGTTGCCGGAAGTTGCTGTTCCAAAGACGCTGAGGCTGGCAAATATGGACAGGGCTTGAAGTGATCTGGAAATACGCATGGGTTCTGATTTACTCCAGCTGCCAGCGCTCTGCCACTTCATATCAAAAAAATTCAATCATTTTCAGTTGATTGATTGGCCACAATACCGCATCCTTAATGAATTGGGCAAAGGGCAGGGCCGACAGTTTCCAACGATCCGGAGGTGAATATGAAGTTTTCAACTCTCATGGACAAGCGAGAACGGGGCTTTCTGGATGGGCAATTTCTCATTGCCATGCCAGCGATGAACGACGGGAATTTTGCCCGTTCAGTGATTTACATTTGTGCGCATTCCTCAGCTGGTGCCATGGGTTTCATCATTAACCGGCCACAGCAGATAACCTTTACCGACGTGTTGCTGCATTTGAACCTTATGGACAGCAACGACGCTATCATGCTGCCAAACCACACGCGGGAATTCCCGATCCAATGCGGTGGTCCGGTAGAAAGCGGCCGCGGCTTTGTTTTGCATTCCGATGACTATTCCAGTGAGTCCAGCATTCCCGTGAGCGACGAAATTTCGCTGACGGCAACGCTGGATATCGTGCGTGCCATTTCCAATGGCCGTGGACCGGATCGTGCGACGATGCTGCTTGGGTATGCTGGTTGGGGGCCGGGCCAACTGGAGGAAGAAATCGTCCAGAATGGTTGGCTGAACTGCGAGGCGAATGAAGGTATGATTTTTGACCGCTCGCTCGATAACAAGTACCAGCGTGCGCTTTCATTGATGGGCATTGAGCTTTCTGCATTGTCGACTACGGCCGGGCACGCCTGATGACTCAAAATAATTCAACAGCGTTTGGAACCAGCCTGCGTCGCTGACGTTTTCTCCACGCTGCCGCTACAGACGGCAGAAAAGTTTAAAGGAGAAGTCCAATGGGTAGCATGTCTGATAAGGTTGCTGGCAAGGCAAACGAAGTCGCTGGCAAGGTGAAGCAGGGCGTGGGCAAGGCAACTGGCAATGACCAGATGCGCGCTGAAGGTGCTGTTCAGGAAACCAAAGGTAAGGTCCAGACAGCAACCGGCAAAGCCAAAGATACCGTGAAGAATGTAGTCGACCGCATGTAAACACCCCATGCTTGACTTGCCGTCTGACCGGCAAAGCAACGTTAAGTGCAGGTAACCTTTTACCTGCGCTTTTATTTTGTTTCATTGATGCGACTGCGGGGTTGAAATGAGACTTTTTACATGCGCGACGTGCGGCCAATCCATTCATTTCGATAATAGATATTGCGTGAAATGCGGAAGCCGTCTGGCTTTCATTCCAGACATGGTTGCGCTGGAAGCGTTGCAGCCAGCTGGTGAACCGCTTTGGAGCTTGGTGTCATCTCCTGAGCGACAAGTTCGTTTCTGCGCCAACGAGGTTCACGACATCTGTAACTGGGCGATCCCTGCCGAGCAGGACGGTGAGTTTTGTGAAGTCTGTAAACACAACAGACTGGTGCCCGATGCTTCGACCGCGGTTGGTCTTGAGCGCTGGAGACGTATTAGCCAAGCGCAGCGCCACCTGTTCTATTCGCTTTTACGGTTGAGATTGCCTGTGCCTGACCGCCTACAAGACCCGCAGAGCGGGCTGGTGTTTGATTTCCTGGTGGACGAGGTAACGCCGGATGGCAATATCATTCCCGCCATGACCGGCCATGAGGAAGGGTTGATCGCCATCCGTGCCGCTGAAGCGGATGACGCGACACGCGAGCAGGTTCGCAGCAACATGAATGAGCCCTATCGCACCATGCTCGGGCACTTCAGGCACGAGACAGGGCACTTCATTTGGAACAAGCTGGTACGTGATGCAAATCGGTTCGAAGCATTCCGCGCCGTGTTTGGCGACGAAACGCAAGACTACGCCGAAGCGCTCGAGCGCAATTACCAGAGTGGACCGCCCGAAGGTTGGCAGGAAAATTACATCAGTACCTATGCCGCCAGCCATCCCTGGGAAGACTTTGCCGAATGTTTTGCCCATTACCTGCATATCATCGATACACTGGAGACGGCTGGGTCTTTCGGCATGGCGATCGAACCTGAAGGTCACAAGGAGATGGCCGCAGAAGTTGAGTTTGATCCGTATAATGCCCGCAGTGCAGAACAGCTCGTATCCGTCTGGGTGCCGCTCAGCGTGGCGATGAATTCCATCCACCGCAGCATGGGGCAGGGAGATCTCTATCCATTTGTCGTTACACCGGTTGTTACCGCCAAGCTCCAGTTCATTCACGAACTGGTGCATGGCGATATTTCAACGGATCAGGCGCGTTTGGCTGGCTGAAAACGCTCGCGCAACAGCTTGAGTGAAGCGTCTGCATTTTCCGGTGTGCCGAAAATGAAGCTTTGGCCGTAATGGCAGTTCATGCGTGCCAGTTCGGCTGCGTCTTCTGGCGTTTCGATGCCTTCGGCCACCACATGCATTTCCAGGGCACGGGCCATCGCGATCACCGACATAAGCAGGATATTGCGCTTCTCTGTAGAATTGGCGACCAGCGCCTTGTCCAGCTTGATCGTATCGAATGGAAAGCGGGTCAGATAGGCAAGCGATGAATAACCGGTCCCGAAGTCATCAAGGGCAAGGCTCAAACCTGTGTCCTTGAGCTTGTTGAGGACAAGCCGTGCCTGCTCGGGGTTTTCCATCACGATGGATTCGGTCAGTTCCAGCTTCAACTGCTTGGGATTGCAGTGTGTGCGTGCCAGCATGCTGCGAACATCGTTGTAAAGTTCGTTGTTTAGCAACTGGGCGCTGGAGATGTTGACGGAAACAAAGATCGGCAATTTGTCGATCGCCTGTTGCCATTCCACGAGGTTGGTCGCAGCGCGCTCAAGTGCAAACATCCCGAGCTGTTCGATCAGGCCTGAGGCCTCTGCAATAGGAATGAACTCACTGGGTGGAATATTGCCGCGCTTGGGATGCTCCCAGCGCATGAGAGCCTCGAAGCCTGCAATGTCGCCATTATCCAGCCGGATGATGGGCTGATAGGCGAGGTAAAGCTCCTTTCGCTCCAATGCTCGGCGCAGGTCGCTTTCCAGCTGCAAACGGTCTGTACCGGAACTGCGGAACGCCGGACGGAACGGTTCGACACGGTTGCCGCCAGACCGTTTTGCACGGTACATGGCAAGTTCGGCGTCGCTGAGCAGTCCGGCTGCACTGTCCTGCTGATCTATCCAAGAAACCAGACCAACCGATGCCGTCAGGATGATTTCACGTCCGGCAAAGTTGATCGGCACCATGATCGCCTTGTTCACCGCATCGGCAAAATCAGCAATACGGGCCGGATCTCGTTCGGAAACGAGGATAAGGCCAAATTCATCACCACCCAGGCGGGCGAGCGTATCCTGCGGTTTAAGCAGGCGGCGCAGGCGGCGGGTCAGTGCAATTAGGATATTGTCGCCGGCGGCAATTCCCAGCGTATCGTTGACCAGCTTGTAGCGGTCGATATCGATGGCAAGAACCGTCGGGCGGACACTGTCGCCCTCAGCGGTCAGGTTAAGGATCGATTGCAAACGATCAAGGAAAACCTGACGGTTCGGTAGGCCGGTTAGATTATCGGTGAGCGCATCCTGCAAGAGGCGCTCCACCGAGTTTTTCTGCTCGGTAATGTCAGTAATCGTTCCCACGCAGCGAATGATTTCACCGTTGGAACCGAGCACCGGCCGTGCCCGAATCTGCAGCCAATGGAAATGACCATCTTCGGCGCGAATGCGAAATTCATGATTGAAACGACCCTTACGGTGGTCGAGCAGTACGTCGAGCGTTGCCTTGAACCGGTCGCGGTCGTCGGGATGCAGGCGTGGCAACCAGTTGCGCGCTGCGCCATGCATGCTGCCGGGATGAAGACCCAGCTTGAGGGAAATGTCTGGCGTGGTCACGATGCGGTCACGGGTAACATCCCAGTCCCAAACGGTGTCGCCGCTGCCGGTTAGGGCAAGTGACTGGCGCTCGAGGTCTGAAAACAGGCCTTGCTGGTAGGCGCTGCCAGCAAAGGCATGCTGGATGACTGTAAAGCCGATCAACAGCACGATCAGGACAAGACCACCACCCAGCGCCGGCTGGATAATGTCATTGTCCAGTTGACCGGTAACGGTCAGCCAGCTGCCGAAAAGCCATGCAAGGATCAACGCCCATGACGGCACCAGCAAAATGGCGCGGTCATAGCGGTTGAAGCCGAGATAAATGATCAGGGCAATACCGACGACACCGGTCAGGGCAAAGGAAATACGGGCGATACCCGATGCCACCGACGGGTCGTAGATCGCAACGCCGAACAGAAGTGCCAGACCGACAACCCAAGCGAATGTTGCGTAACCAAGATGGGCGTGCCACCGGTTGAGGTTGAGGTAGGTAAACAGGAAGATCACAAGGCTGGATGCGAGAGCGACCTCCGCCCCCGCGCGCCATATTCGCTGATCGCTTGAGGTCACGCTGATTAGCTTCTCAAGGAAACCGAAATCCACGCAGATATAGGCGAGAACGGCCCAGGCAAGGGCAGCAGAAGCTGGCAAAACCGATGTGCCCTTGACCACGAACAGAATGGTCAGCAGCACCGCCAACAGGCCGGCAATGCCAAGCACGATACCGCGGTAGAGTGTAAAGGCGTTGACGGTGTCCTTGTAGGCTTCCGGTTCCCACAGATAAATCTGTGGCAGTTGCGGCGTGGAAAGCTCGGCAACGAAGGTAATGACAGAACCGGGGTTCAGGGTGATGCGGAAAACGTCGGCATCCGGGCTTGGCTGACGGTCCAGCGCAAAACCTTCACTGGGGGTGATAGCGATGATGCGCTGAGAACCAAGATCCGGCCAGAATACCTTGGAATTCACCAGACGGAAATGCGGGGCAACGATAACGCGCTCAAGCTGCTCTTCGGACACGTTGGCGAGCGCAAAAACTGCCCAGTCACCCTGGTGGGCAGGAGAGCTGGCACGCACCTCGATACGGCGGCGAATACCATCGGGTCCCGGTGCGGTGGATACCTGAAAGGCTTCACCCTGATTGACATGAATATCGGTCGTGGCGGTCAGGTCCAGCGCGGTGGCATCGCGCGAAATCTTCACCGGCTCAAAGGCAGCAGCAGTCGTTGCGAAACCGGCCAGCGCCAGTAGGGCCGAAAAAAAGATGGCGATTGCTGCGATCAGCCGTGAAACTCGAAATTTTGAATACATGCCAGCCATAATCAGTCCGGTTTCCTACTGTCATGGCGACCATCAGCGATTAAGGAGAACATGGCATGATCGCGCCACTCACCATTGATCTTGAGATATTCTCGCAAGAGACCTTCCCGCTGAAAGCCGGCATTTTCGAGCAACCGGATGCTTTTGAAGTTATCTGGAATACAGGCTGCCTCAATTCGGTGCAACTGTAGCCCATTGAAGATGTAGGGTATTACCAGTCTTAATGCGGCAGACATATGACCTTGTGCCGCATATCGTTCGCCCATCCAGTATCCGATCATGCAGCTTTGCGCTGCACCTCTGCGTATGTAGCCGATTGTAAGACCGCCGAGAAGTAACATTTCGGGCTGTTTGAAAACTAGGAGCGCTACAGCGGTGCCGGAGGAGAATTCCTGACCGTTGCGGATAACCCGCGTTCTGAAAGAACCTTCTGTTAACTCATCTGGCCGCCAGGTCGGTTCCCATGGTTGCAGGAACCGACGACTTTCAGAGCGTAGCCCGTGCCATTGCCGGAAATCCGAATATTGCGGCAGGCGCAGCAGATAGGACGAATCGCGAATTTCCGGTTTGTCGCCGTTTCGTGAGAAAAAACGCAACATGGCTCGGCTCATTCAATTCCCCGTTACGACCATCGCCTCCTGATCGTTGTCAGGGGCGTCAACCTAGGCATTCGCTTTTTTCTGTAAGTGCTGCGGTGCTGAGAGGGCAGCGGAGATATCGTCCATGGACGCGAGATTTTCCAACGGGCCGATGGCAGACAGTGTCGGAGCCTTGTCGAAGAACAGGCGTCCGGCAAGATCCGTCAATCGCTCGGTGGTGATGTCACGCAGGCGCTGCATCATCTCGTCATTGGGGATGGGCCGACCATAAAGCATCATCTGCCGTGCAATCTGTCCGGCACGGGCGGCAGGGCTTTCCTGACCCATCAGCAACTGCGCACGAATCTGGGCCCGGGCACGCTCGATTTCCTGATTGTGGATTTTATCAGAAGACTTGCGCAGCTCCTCCAGAATAACTGGAACCAATTCTGGCAGATCGTTTGCGCCTGTTGCTGCGTGGATGCCGAAAATGCCGGTATCGGAAAAGCCCCAGTGGAACGCATAAACCGAATAACACAGACCGCGATATTCGCGCACTTCCTGAAACAGTCGCGAAGACATTCCGCCGCCCAGAATATTGGCGAGAATTTGCGAGCAGTAGAAATCACGGGCGTGGTAGGCTTTGCCTTCAAAACCGAGCAGCACCTGCGCATCCATCAGGTCGCGCGTTTCGCGGATTTCACCGCCGGTGTAGATCGCCTTCTGCATGACAGGCAGCGTACTCGGTGTCTGCGGCAGGCTGGAGAAGCGCTGCTCGACCTGCTTGACAAATGTTTCGTGGTCAACGCCACCGGCAGCAACGACGAAAATACGGTCCGTCGTGTAGTTGCGGGAAAGATAGCCGCGAATTTGTGAGGTGGTAAACGACTGGACCGTCTCAGGCGTGCCAAGAATTGGCCGGCCGATGGTCTGGTTTTTATAGGCAACGCCGGAAAAATTATCGAAGATCACGTCATCGGGAGTGTCGGTGGCAGCACCGATTTCCTGCAGAATGACGTTTTTCTCGCGCTCCAGCTCGTCTTCATCAAACGAGGATTCTGTCAGGATATCAGCCAGAATGTCCACTGCGAGCGGCACATCGTCTTTCAGGACGCGGGCGTAATAGGAGGTGGTCTCTGTGGATGTTGCGGCGTTGACTTCGCCGCCTACGTTTTCAATCTCTTCGGCAATCTGGCGGGCTGTGCGTCTTGCCGTGCCCTTGAATGCCATGTGCTCAAGAAGGTGAGCAATGCCATGCTCATTATCGGTTTCATTGCGTGAACCCGATTTGATCCAAACCCCGAGGGCCACACTCTCAATGTGTGGCATGCGCTCGGTTACGACCGTCAACCCGGACGCAAGCCGGGTTACTTGAACATTCATTTTAACGTCTTTCCGCGTCTCTATTCCTTGGCGCGCGCATGTTTGCCGATAAAGGTTTCAACGGCTTTAAGGTCGGCCTCAAGAATTTCGAAACGCTCCTCCCGGTTCATAAGATCAGCGAGCCATGATGGAAGGGCCGGATCGATTGCGCAAGCGGATTTTACAGCCGCCGGAAATTTTGCTGGATGAGCAGTGGCCAGCGTAACCATCGGGCTGCGTGGCTTTTCATGCTTTTTCGCCACAAAAACGCCGGTCGCCGTGTGCGGATCCAGCAAATAGCCTGTTTCCTGCAGAGTATCGCGAATGGTTGCTGCAACCTGCTTTTCGGTTGCACGGCCTGCGCGGAAGTCGCGACGAATAAACTTCATGGCTTCTTCTGGAATTTCAAAAGAGCCGGACTGCTTGAGACCATCCATGGAATTGCGCACGGCACGCGCATCGCGGTCATAGGCTTCAAACAGCAGGCGCTCGAAGTTGGAGGAAATCTGGATATCCATCGAAGGCGAGGTGGTGGCTTTCACACCACGCATTTCATAACGGCCAGTCTTCAGCGTACGCGCCAAAATGTCGTTGTCGTTTGTCGCAATGACCAGACGATCGATTGGCAGGCCCATTTTCTTGGCGACGTAGCCTGCGAAAATGTCACCGAAGTTGCCTGTTGGTACGGTGAAGGACACTTTGCGATCTGGAGAACCGAGTGTCAGTGCCGATGTGAAATAATACACCACCTGCGCCATGATGCGCGCCCAGTTAATGGAATTGACGCCGGACAGTTTGACGGTGTCGCGGAACTTGGCGTCATTGAACATTTCTTTGACGAGGTTCTGGCAGTCATCGAAATTGCCGTGAACGGCAATGGCGTGCACGTTCGATGCGGTCGAGCTGGTCATCTGGCGCTGCTGCACTGGCGAAACCTTGCCGTGCGGGAACAGGATGAAGATGTCTGTACGTTCGCGACCGGCAAACGCATCGATTGCGGCGCCACCAGTGTCGCCGGATGTGGCGCCAACAATAGTCGCTCTCTGATCGCGCTGCGTCAGGGCATAATCCATCAAACGGCCGATCAGCTGCATGGCGACGTCCTTGAACGCCAGCGTCGTGCCGTGGAAAAGTTCAAGCACGTAGGAGTTGGGGCCGGTCTGCACCAGCGGAGCAATGGCTGGATGTTTGAACGTGGCGTAGGCCTCGTCGATCATCGCACGAAAATCATCAGCCGGAATTTCGCCGCCGGTAAAACGGTAAAGCACTTCAAAGGCGATTTCCTGATAGGATTTTCCGCGCAGCGCACGAATTTCCTTTTTGCTCATCGACGGCCATTTACGCGGCACATACAGCCCGCCGTCGCGTGCCAGACCGGCAAGCAGTACATCGCAAAAACCCAGCGAAGGGGCTTCGCCCCTGGTCGAAACATATTCCACGAGATGGTCCCTTGTCGTAAGCAATCAGGTCGCCGAAGCAAAACAGATATGGTGGTATTCAGTGATGCTGAGGAAAATTCAAGCAAATCCGAACAGGCCAATCGATTTTTTCCGACGTCGCTGCTATAGACCATCGCCAACTGGCGTGAAAGGCCGTTAAACAGGTTCTCCGGTACACCTCGGAGGCAGTGTAGAGGATTGAACAGAGTGTCAGGTCATATTTTGCGTTTATCCGCCGCCATGTCGCTGCTGGCCATCGTTGCCGGATGCAACTCTTCCAGCCCATCGGAAGCGCTCGGCATAGGCGAAACCGGCGGCAGTGCAACCCCGACAGCCGCAGCTGTTACGCCGGTTGTGCAGGCAAACTGCCCCAAGGTAACGGTTCTCGATAGCAATGCCGTTCATCGCGTTTATGCGCGCGGCGCCAAGGATAATCCGGAACAACTGGTTTATCAGGCGTCATTGGCTGACAGCACCCGCGCCTGCACGATGAACATGGACACATTGACTGTCAATGTTTTGGTGCAGGGCCGAATCGTTCCCGGCCCACAGGCAAAGCCCGGTGCGGTGACATTGCCAATTCGCGTCTCTGTAAAAGATGGCGACGGTGAAATTTTCTCCGAGGTAACGCAGTTCCCGGTCAATATTGCGGCTGATGGTGGCGCACAGTTCATCTTCAACAATGACCATGTAGCCATTCCAAATGGCCCTGGCGGTGCACCTAAGACTGTAAACGTCTTCGTCGGCTTCGATGATGGTGTGAAAAAGAAGAAGTAACGACTGGCTGGCCCGCCAGCGTAAATCTGCTTTAGACGGTGGCCAAAGGTTTTGAAAAATGAGCGGAAGAACAAAGTGTTCCTCCGCCCATTTTTTTTATCAAGAAATGCCGCCCCAATCGGACAGCGCTGCAACGACAGCCGGCAGGTCCATCATGCGGGCGATGACGGTTTCTGCACCCGCATCGGTTAGCTTGTCGGCGTGGCCGGGGTAGGTGTGCGAGGCGCCGGTAAAGCCGATAACACGCATGCCAGCCGATTTTGCCGCATGAACGCCGTGAACGGAATCCTCTACAACAACGGTCTTGGATGGCGAGACATTAAACTGGCTGGCGCCGTGCAGGAAAATATCCGGTTTCGGTTTTACCCTGTCCGGACCAAGGTCTTTGGCCGAATAGATATGCGGATCGAAATAAGGCTTCAGGCCGACCTTGGTCAGCATCATATCCAGACGCTTGCTGCTGGAATTGGAGCAGATGCAGCGCTGCAGCGTCAGGCGCGCCAGCGCAAACTTGACACCTTCGATGACTTTTACGTCGCGCTGTAGGCGGGCATCCAGCAGCTTTTCCGATTTGTCGAGCAGCGATGCCGACAGCGGTATGCTTGCTTCACGCTCAACAGCCAGCAGAATATTGTGCCATGTCATGCCGGCAAAACGTTCGCCCATCTCTTCCACGGTAATCGGATAGCCTGCTTCTGTCAGAAGTGCGGATTCGACCTGCGCGGCAATGATTTCGGAATCGACCAGCACGCCGTCACAGTCAAAAATGATAAGGTCGAAGGCGCTCATCTGCGCTCCTTTCAGAATAACAAATCGCGGCGCTTTTAGACCATGCGGCGGTTAAGCTCAACCTGCTTGCGTTTGTTGCTCGACAAGCATTGCGGCGCATTCTATGGGAAGGCATGGCCCCTAAAGAACCCCGCAAGCCGGATGATACAATCGCGGCGCGTATCGCACGCAGTCTCGGCGACCGGATCGTTCGTGGTGAATTGTCGCCGGGTGAGCGGCTGCGGCAGGATCATATTGCTGAAGAGTTCGGTGCCAGTCACGTCCCTGTGCGTGAGGCTTTTCGTCGGCTGGAAGCGCAAGGGCTGGCCATCAGCCTGCCGCGACGCGGCGTAAGGGTTGCAGATTTCGGTCTGAACGAAGTCCGCGAAGTTGCTGAAATGCGCGCGGCTCTTGAGGTTCTGGCCTTGCGTCATGCCATTCCGCACATGACTGCCGCCATTCTTGATGAGGCTGAGGCCGCAACAGCCGAAGGCGACAGCGCGGCAGACGTGCGGAGCTGGGAGGCGGCCAACCGGCGCTTTCACCGGTTGATCATAACGCCCTGCGGCATGCCGCGATTGCTTGAAACGATCGACGGGCTGCATGCGGCGAGCGCGCGTTTCCTGTTTTCGGCATGGCGTGCCGGATGGGAGCGCCGTACAGACCATGACCATCGCGCTATCCTGAATGCCTTGCGTTCTGGCAGGGGGGAGGAAGCTGTGCGTATTTTGGATGGTCACGTGCAATGGATTGGCAGAACCGCCATACGCACACCAGCTGGCTCCACGAAGGATGCCTTTGCTATCGTCGGATAAAATTATAGATAATTTTATTTCCGCGTAATTCACTGTAAATAATGACATTTATCGAAATATCTCCACAGTCTCCCTGGCGGAGATGCGTGCTATTTTTTCAAGTTTTGAAGATTCCATTTGGTTTTTGGGCGGTTTGATCCTTATAACTTCATAATTATCTATAATTTTTGCAAAGGAAAGATAATGTCTGGAAAAGTATCTGCTTTGAACGGTCGTCTTATCGATAATCTCGAAAAGACTCTGCTTGGGAAAGTCGTCCTCGTGGTTGTCGGCACGCTGGCGTTGGCAATCGCATCACAGATTTCGGTGCCGATGGTGCCTGTGCCAATCACCATGCAGACATTTGCTGTGACGATGATTGGAGCGCTTTATGGATGGCGATTGGGCGGTCTGACAGTTTTGGCATGGCTCGCCGAGGCGATGGTCGGTTTTCCCGTTCTTGCCGAATTCAAGTCGGGCATTGCACCTTTCATGGGGCCAACCGCAGGATATCTCGTGGCATTTCCACTAATGGCGATATTTGTCGGTTTCCTCACTGAAAAGGGCATATCGGCCAATCGGTTGTTTGCCGGCTTTTCAATGCACCTTGCCGCGAACCTGCTTTGCCTGCTCTTGGGATGGATGTGGCTGGCACAGGTGATCGGCGCTGAAAAAGCCTGGATCGCCGGCGTTGTACCATTCCTGATCGGCGCGGTCCTTAAATCTGCCCTAGCAGCAACGGTGCTCAAGGCAACCAAAGGCCGGGTAAAGACCTCTTGAGTATACGTCTGCGCGGGCATCATCTGCTCTGCATGTTGACCTTTGTCGGTGAGGGCTACACAGCGGCCTTCACCGATAATTATCGCAAAATCGCCAAACGGCTGTCTTCCGGTGAGACAATCGAGATTGTCGATGGGCCAGACGATATATGCCAACCCTTGCTCTGCAGTCAGGGCGCGCATTGTTACAAGGCAAGTGTCGTGCAGCGCGATATTGCTGCATTGGATGCGGTTGGGCGGTTGCTTGGGAAAACACTGTTGATTGGTGATACGCTGAAACCCGACCACGTGTTTCTGTCACGTTTGCGGTTGGCATTTTCACACAATTCGATTCGCAAAGCCTGTCATGATTGCGAATGGAGTTCGCTTTGCGACAAGGTTGCCGCCTCCGGTTTCAAGGGCGTGAAAATCATCTCTCAAACCGCCGAACCTGCTGCGTGCCATGGTTAATGGCACGCTCGCTTCTTGCATTTGTCACGCTGCGATGACCAACTGAATACAAATGAAATAATGCTTTTTTGTCAGATATTTGCGTTTTTCTGCGCCGCATTCAGTCTTTGATAACCATCTTCGGTAACCATAGGCATCAGTTCAGTTCGAGTAAGCGTATGGAGCGAGTACCGATGGCATCAGTTTATCCGCTGGCCGATTTTCGGCGTGCCGGTTTTGATCGTGCAGGGCAGGAGGATGCCTGGAAAGACAGCATCATAAAGGGCGATTGCGTAGCAGCTCTTGAAGCATTGCCGAGCCAGTCGGTCGATGCGATTTTTGCCGATCCACCCTATAATCTTCAGCTTGGCGGCACATTGCATCGTCCGGATCAGTCTGTTGTCGACGCCGTTGACAATGACTGGGACCAGTTCGCTTCGTTTGAGGCTTATGATGCTTTTACACGTGCATGGCTTCTCGCCTGCCGCCGTGTGTTGAAGCCCAATGGCACGATCTGGGTTATTGGGTCCTACCACAATATTTTCCGCGTCGGTGCGATGTTGCAGGATCTCAACTTCTGGCTCCTCAACGATATCGTCTGGCGCAAAACCAACCCGATGCCGAACTTCAAGGGTCGCCGGTTCCAGAACGCACATGAAACCATGATCTGGGCCAGCCGCGATTCCAAGGCCAAAGGCTATACCTTCAACTACGAAGCGCTGAAGGCATCTAACGATGACGTGCAGATGCGTTCCGATTGGCTGTTCCCGATCTGCAGCGGGCATGAGCGCCTGAAAGGCGAAGACGGCAAGAAAGTTCATCCGACGCAAAAGCCGGAAGCATTGCTGGCGCGTGTCATCATGTCCTCGACCAAGCCGGGCGATATCATTCTCGATCCATTCTTCGGTTCTGGTACCACCGGTGCCGTTGCCAAGCGTTTGGGACGCCATTTCGTCGGCATTGAGCGTGAGCAGGATTACATTGATGCAGCTTCCGCTCGCATCGCGTCGGTAGAGCCGCTGGGCAAAGCCGAATTGACGGTCATGACTGGCAAGCGTGCTGAGCCACGCGTCGCGTTCAATACACTGCTTGAAAGTGGACTTGTTCGTCCAGGCCAGGTTTTGACCGATGTGAAGCGCCGTTATAGCGCCATTATTCGTGCGGATGGTACGATTGCTTCAGGCGGAGATGCGGGTTCCATTCACCGGCTTGGAGCCAAGGTGCAAGGGCTGGATGCCTGCAATGGCTGGATGTTCTGGCACTTTGAAGACGGTGCTGACCTCAAGCCTATCGATGAATTGAGAAGTGTCATTCGTTCTGAACTGGCAAAGGTAGAATAAACGATCCACCGCCGCGCCTGTCTGCCAGTTTCTCTTTCCGGTGTAAGTACCTCTAGTCTCGGAAGGAGATGAACGGCCCCCGAAGCGAAAGCCTCGGGGGCCGCTCTGTTTATAAGCTATTTCTGTATCGTGCTGAAATGTTGGTCATATAAGTATTGCTTTAGATAACAAAACCATGACAGTTTCACACAAGCCTGTGTCTTTATCTCTGTTTTCAGAGGAGACATGGCGAGTTGCGAAAGCATAAACTTCTCACGCATGAATTCTGAAATCCTGCCGTTTACGGCTGGACTGACGCAGGTGGGAGACCGCCATTTCCTGCCTGCGTCAGATATTCGCTCACAGCACGCCGTGCGCTTTCAAATCTTCTCTCAGCTTTTCAATGCCGGTAAAATGCACTGCCTGCCATCCGGCCTTGCGTGCGCCTTCGACGTTTGGATAGGAATCGTCGATAAACAATGTGGCCGAAGGCTCCAGATTAAAAGCCTTGTGATGTGTTTCGTAAATCGCGACATCGGGCTTTATCAATCCAACATCGCCGGAAACGGTGACCCCACGTGGCCGTTTCAAAAAAGGGTACATTTCCTGCGCCTGCCGGAATGTGTCCGACGCAAAGTTGGTCAGCATCGTCACGTCACGACCGTCCTCGATCAGTCCAAGCATGATCGCAACGGAATCGTCATAGGCGTGCGATACCATTTCATGCCAGTTTTCGCGAAACGCACGGATATGTGCTTCTTTTTCCGGATGCTCTGCAATCAGCAACGCTTCAGCATCCTGCCAGGTACGACCTCTGTCCTGCTCCAGATTCCAATCATGCGTACATACATTCTCGAAAAACCACTGGCGCTCTTCCTTGTTGGGAATGATGCGGCTGTAGGGAATGTCAGGATCGTAGTGGATGAGTACTTTGCCAATATCGAAAACAATATGCCGAATAGTCTGGGTCATGCAGAGGTCCCGTTATGATCGAAAGCAAACGGAATAGCCTGTTTGATCGCTTTTTTCATGACTGTTGGCAGCGCTTGCGCATCAAGATTTGTGACTGGCTCCCACCATCCGTCATTGACACGATTTTCGCTGTCGGGAGGAATTTTTGCCCGATAGATCGAAAGTCTCAATTCAAAATGGGTAAAGACATGCACGATTGCGCCTGCGGCCTCCCAGTCCGCTGGCAACGGCGCTTCTTCGGTCCCCGTCGTGCCGTCGATCCTCGCTGTCCAACCCGTTGTTGGCACTTCTGTCATGCCACCCAGCAAGCCGCTTTCAATCCGCCGCCGCAACAGAATCTCGCCGCTGTCATTGACAGCAATAAAGGCTGCACCGAGCCGGACCGGCTTGTCTTTTTTGGGTGCCTTGACCGGAAAGCGCTCCGGATTGTCAGTGGCAAGCGCCAGACAGTGCTCGTTGAACGGACAGAGTGCGCAGGCCGGACGCTTCGGCGTACAGATAGTAGCACCCAGATCCATCATCGCTTGCGCAAAATCGCCGGGACGGCCGGCCGGCGTCAGCGCAACGACCTTGGCTTTCATGGCCGGTTTTGAAGATGGCAGGGGCGCGTCGATGACAAAGAGCCGCGAGATAACACGCTCGACGTTACCGTCCATCACGGCAGCCTGCCGATTAAAGGCGATCGCTGCGACGGCGGCAGCGGTATAATCACCAATACCGGGCAGGGCTCTCAAGCCATCTTCAGTGTCCGGAAATATACCGGCATGGTCACGGGCAACGGTTTCGGCGCATTTCCGCAAATTACGCGCACGTGCGTAGTAACCGAGCCCAGCCCAGGCGGCCATCACATCTTCAACCGGTGCATCAGCCAGATCGGTAACGGTTGGCCAGGCGGCCAGGAATTTTGCGAAATAGGGTTTTACCGCCTGCACGGTTGTCTGTTGCAACATCACCTCAGACAGCCAAACGTGATAAGGGTTAGCTGTGACACCTTTTGCTGCCACGGCAGGGGATGTGCGCCATGGGAGTTCCCTGTGATGCCTGTCATACCATCGCAATAGCAGGTCGGATAATGCTGGACGGTCGTTCGTGAGGAGCATTGCACCTTTTCCGCGATATTTATGTCACGCGACACCCCTGGTGGAAACTGTTTTCAACGGAAAAGCAGGGATATGTCACTGGTAATGGCGCATTCTTTAAACTATGCCAACCATCTCATATAGGGCCATGCAAATCTTAGTCAATGAAAGTGGAATTGATGAAGCCTCTGTCAATGAATGCAAACAACCATGTGTTCATTATTGCCGTGGCGGCCTTGGCAGGTGTCGGCGGCTCGGTCACGACGATCCTGTTGATAGCCTCCATTGTCTGGGCGATTGTTTCTCTTTCTCTGAAACGTTTTCCGCCAGCCTTTTCCAGACAGGATCTTTTCCTGATTATACCGGCCATCGTCTACGTTTTGGTGCAGTTCCTCGCCATGCTCATCAATTCGGATACCGGTTTGATGCCTGTATTGCGCAAGCTGGCACCATTGCTGCCGTTCTTGCTGTTCTGGCTGATGCTGCCGCGTCTGCGCATTACGTCAGGAAGGACCCTTTTTGAGAGTTTTGTCCTGGGTGCTGCGATCTGTGGCATCCTCGCTTTGCCCATTGCCATGTGGCAGGGCGTTATTCTGCGGACTCGTGCAGAGGGCGGAGCGGGTAACGCGCTGCCATTTGCCCTGATTTGCGCTCTGTTTTCAGTGCTTGCATTGTTGAACCTGCTGTCTGAGGTCAAATGGCGCAAGATTGTTGGTTTCATTGGCTTTGTGGCTGGCTTCGTCTGTCTGCTGCTGTCTCAGTCACGCGGCATGTTGCCGGCAACCGTCCTTGCTATCGCTTTGTTCGCAATGTTTTTCCCGGCCACTATCAAGCCGTGGCTGAATATCAAGGGTGCGCTTATTCTGGCTGTTGTTGCCGTGATCATCGTGTGGTTCGGCATCAGCAGTGCCGACAGAATTCGCGATACGATTACCTATATGACCAGCGAAAATGCCACTGCAACCGACACATCATACAGTGTCCGAATGGACTTATGGAAATATGGCCTTGAGTTGGTTCAGCAGAACCCGGTTTTTGGTTATGGTGTTCAAAACAGACGTGCGCTGATCGAACAGACCGGACTGCAGTTCACCCACTTCCACAATGGTTTTCTGACGGCGATGGTTGATTCAGGTATCGTCGGTTTCCTGTCTTTGGTTGCGTTGCTCTGCGCACCGCTCCTGGCCGCGATCAATGCCGCTCGTGATGATTTTTATCGCCAGCGCCTGTTTGTCGCTATCGTTTTGACTGCTACATATGTGGTTGGCGGCATGACGAACTTCATCTTCGGCCACGATATCTACGACAGTATTTTCCTGTGGTCGGCGCTGGTTATTTTTGTCACTCTGCCAGTCACAACTGAAGAGAACACGAAGGGAAATGTGCGTGGCACCGTTTAAGGGACGCAGACCATCTGTTGTCCAGATATCGGAAGTAGCCAACGGTATCATCGACCCGGTGCTGGCGCGCCGGGCAGGGATCAGCACCGCCCTGCTTGGTTCCTGGGATGAAATTGCCGGTGAAGATTTTGCCGACTGCACCCGTCCTGAAAAAATTGCCTGGCCGCGACGCGACGATGCATCCGACGGCAGCGGTTATCAACCCGGTGTTCTGACGATTGCCTGCGAAGGCGCACGTGCGCTTTTCCTGACCCATGCGCAAGGTGAACTGATTGCCCGTATCAATGGATTTTTCGGTTATCCCGCCGTGCGCCAGATCCGTATTGTGCAAAAGCCCGTTTCTCAGGCGATACTGCGCAAGAAAAAACCGCAGCCATTAAAGGGAGACGCCGCGAAGCGTCTTCACGACATGATGGAAGGTATTGAAAGCGAACAGCTTCGCAAGGCGGTGGAGCGATTGGGCACCGCAGTGTTGCAGAAACCTGCGCGCGGACGTTCTTGATCAACGGCAATAGTGTCGGAAAATACTTCCGAATGTGCACTGATATTTTAGCGAAACGAGCTTTGGTCACAATTCTTTGACAATAAGAATGAGAATGGCTGCTTGTTATGAACAGGCCGCCGCGATATCGGAAATACAGACATATCGAGTCTTCACACGAACAGGTGCTTCAATGCCTTCTTCCGAACTTACCATGACCCGCCGTAATCTTCTTGGCAGCGTTGCTTTGGCAGCGGTTTGCGTAACCTTGCCGATTTCGCTGGTTGCGGATTACGCAAGCGCGCAGGAACTGCCGCAATCCATTGGCGATGTGGACATGACGGAAGTGCTCAAGCCTGGCCCTCTGCCAGACAAGGCGCTTGGTGATGCCAACGCACCAGTCAAGATCGTGGAATACATGTCCATGACTTGCCCGCATTGCGCAAACTTCCACAACAACACCTTCGACAAGATCAAGGAAAAGTACATCGACTCCGGTAAGGTGTACTTCGTTATCCGCGAATTCCCGTTCGATCCGCGTGCTGCTGCGGCCTTTATGCTGGCCCGTTGCGCTCCTGAAAACCAGTATTACCCATTCGTCTCCATGCTGTTTAAGCAGCAGCAGACATGGGCGACAGCACAGGATGCACGCGCCGCATTGCTGCAAATGTCGAAACTTGCCGGTTTTTCACAGGAGAGCTTCGAAGCCTGCTTGACGAACCAGAAGCTTCTGGATGATGTGAACGCAACGATGCAGCGTGGTGCTGGCGAGTTTGGTGTAAACTCTACGCCAACCTTCATCATCAACGGCAAGAAGTATGCTGGAGACATGTCGCTTGAATCCATGTCGGCCCTTATCGACAGCCTTAGCTAAACGACGTTCCATTCAAATGGCGGGCGGCGGATCATTCCGTTCGCCCGTTTTTTATTGCTTATGCGGTACCGGGGATAACGATCAATGAAGTTCAACAAGCTACGCCTTGTCGGCTTCAAGTCGTTTGTCGAACCATCCGAGTTCATCATTGAGCCGGGACTGACTGGTGTTGTCGGTCCGAACGGCTGCGGAAAATCCAACCTTGTTGAAGCGTTGCGTTGGGTGATGGGGGAAAACTCCTACAAGAACATGCGCGCCTCCGGAATGGATGACGTCATCTTTTCAGGTTCCGGAAATCGTCCGGCCCGCAACACCGCCGAAGTTGGCCTTTATCTCGACAATGCAGACCGCACGGCACCTGCGGCGTTTAATGATGCAGACGAAATTCAGGTGACGCGACGCATTGAGCGCGAAAATGGCTCGGTCTATCGCATCAATGGTAAGGAAGCCCGCGCCAAGGACGTGCAACTGCTGTTTGCTGATGCATCAACCGGTGCCCGCTCTCCATCGATGGTCGGGCAGGGGCGCATTGGCGAGTTGATTAACGCCAAACCGCAGGCCCGCCGTCAGTTGCTGGAAGAGGCAGCCGGTATTTCCGGTTTGCATTCCAGACGCCATGAGGCGGAACTGCGCCTGCGCGCTGCAGAAACCAATCTTGAACGTTTGGAAGATGTAACGGCGCAGCTGGAAAGCCAGATTGAGAGCCTGAAACGTCAGGCCCGTCAGGCAAATCGCTTCAAGAGCCTGTCTGCCGATATTCGTGCCCGCGAGGCGATGTTGCTGCACATCCGTTGGGTGGAGGCCAAGCAGGCTGAAGGCGAAGCCGAAAGCGCACTCAATCAGGCCACTGTTCTGGTTGCTGAAAAAGCCCAGAAGCAAATGGAGGCGGCCAAGGAACAAGGCATCGCAAGCCTGAAGCTGCCAGAATTACGTGAGAATGAAGCGCGCGCCGCAGCCGCCTTGCAACGCCTGCAAATCGCCCGAACCCAACTTGATGAGGAAGCAGGCCGCCTGCTCAGACGTCGCGATGAACTGACCAGACGCTTGGCGCAACTGGGAGAAGACATCGCCCGCGAAGAGCGGCTGGTAGCCGACAATGCTCAGATCCTGACGCGGCTAGATGCTGAAGAGGCTGAGCTGGTGGAGACACTGGCCGATAGCGGGCGTTATGCCGAGGAAACGCGCGAAGCCTTTGAGGCGGCCGCGGCAAAGCTTAGCGAAAGCGAAAATGCCGCAACGGCACTGACGGCTCAGCGTGCGGAAGCCGCAGCTGCCCGTACCCAGCTTGAACGCGCCATTCGTGATCTCGCCGATCGCAAGATGCGCCTTGAAAAACAGGCACAGGATGCGTCCTCCGAACTGGATGTCATCTCCGAAAAACTGTCTTTGCTGCCGGACCCCGCTGAAAAGCGCTCGGTGGTCGAGGCGGCGGAAGATGCGGTCAGTGACGCGCAGATTGCGGTTGAAGATGCCGAAACGGCACTGACGGAGGCGCGTAGTGGTGAGGCCATGGCGCGTGCACCGGTGGATGCGGCGCGGGCGCGTGTAAACGGCCTTGAAACCGAAGCCCGTACCATTTCACGCATGCTGGCGGCCGGCGCAAGCTCTGGCACATTCACGCCGATCGCTGAAGAATTGACGGTTGGCAAGGGTTTTGAGGTGGCTCTTGGCGCGGCCCTTGGCGATGATCTTGAAAGCTCACTTGATCCGGCGGCTCCGACCTATTGGAGCGTCAGCGGCGACGCAAGCGCTGATCCTGCGCTGCCAACCGGACTTGCCTCTCTGGCCGAACATGTAAAGGGTCCGGGGGCCCTTTCGCGTGCGCTAAAGCAGATCGGCATTGTCGCAAACATTGAAGACGCACTTCGCCTGATGCCGAAGCTGCAAACCGGCCAACGGCTTGTGACGCGTGAAGGTGCGGTGTTCCGTTGGGACGGCCATGTCACCGGCGCAGATGCCCCGGGAACGGCCGCCCTGCGGCTTGCGCAGAAAAACCGTCTGGCTGAGCTGGAAGGCGAGATGGAAGAAGCGCGTTTTGCGCTCTCGGAAGCCGAAGAACTGCTTGCGGCGACGGCGGATGAAATTCGTCTAGCCGATATTCGCCTGAATGAAGCGCGCGAAATGAGCCGTCTTGCCGTGCGGCATCTGGCGGAATCGCGTGACGCGCTGTCCAGTGCAGAGCGCGCCTCCGGTGACCTGATGCGCCGTCGCGATATCGTCAGCGAAGCCGTCAACCAGATCCGGTCGCAGATCGAAGAGGTTGTCATTCAGGAAGAAAATGCGCGTATCGAAATGGATGATGCGCCTGATCTGACGCAGATCGATACCCGTTTGCGCGAAGTCCAGATGGAGGTAGCAACCGATCGTGGCCTGCTGGCCGAAGCCCGAGCCCGTCACGAAGGTCTGAACAGGGAAGCCGAAGCCCGTCAGCGCCGTATCAACGCCATCGCGCAGGAGCGCAGCACGTGGCAGGCACGTGTTGCCAGTGCTTCCGAACATATTTCGACCTTGCGTGAACGTGAGGAAGAAGCCCGCGAAGAAATGCTCGATCTCGAGGTCGCGCCAGAAGAGTTCGATGAAAAACGTCGTGCACTTTTGACCGAACTGCAAAAAACCGAAGAGGCTCGCCGTCTGGCCGCTGACCAGCTGGTGCATGCGGAAAATCTGCAACGTGAAGCAGACCGCACGGCTGCGACGGCACTGTCAGAACTGGCGGAGGCCCGCGAGCGTCGCGGTAGAACCGAAGAACGTCTGGTATCTGCGCGCGAAAGACGCCAGGAAACCGCACATCGTATTCAGGAGACGCTCAATGTCGGTCCACATCAGGCCTACCGCCTGACGGGCCTTGCCGTTGATGCAGCGCTGCCTGATCTGCGCGAAGTGGAGCGTGAACTTGATCGCCTCAAGATCGAACGTGAGAGACTGGGTGCGGTTAACCTGCGTGCGGATGAAGAGCAGGCAGAGCTTTCGGCAAAATTGACCGCTCTGGTCAAGGAACGTGATGACATCATTGATGCCATCAAGAAACTGCGCGCCGGTATCCAGAGCCTGAACCGCGAAGGACGCGAGCGTTTGATCGCTGCCTTTGACGTGGTCAATGGCCAATTCCAGCGGCTGTTCACGCACCTGTTCGGTGGTGGCACTGCGGAACTGCAATTGATTGAATCGGAAGACCCGCTGGAAGCCGGTTTGGAAATTCTTGCCCGCCCACCCGGCAAAAAGCCGCAGACGATGACGCTTTTGTCCGGTGGCGAGCAGGCATTGACGGCAATGGCACTGATCTTTGCTGTGTTCCTGACCAACCCGGCGCCGATTTGTGTGCTGGACGAGGTGGACGCACCGCTGGATGACCACAACGTCGAGCGTTACTGCAATCTTATGGATGAAATGGTGGCGTCAACCGCAACGCGGTTCGTCATCATCACCCATAACCCGATCACTATGGCCCGCATGAACAGGTTGTTCGGTGTGACCATGGCAGAACAGGGTGTGTCGCAACTCGTGTCGGTCGATCTTCAGGCCGCAGAGCGGCTTGTCGAGGTTGCGTGATCAGGTCTTTTGCAGTCTAAGGCCGGTTCCCCAGGGATCGACAGCTTCAGCATCGCCATTCTCAAGCTGGGAAACCTTGTAATCTGCTGCCTCAAGACGCGCCTGCTGCTGCTTGATGTCAGCCGCGTCGGTGATCGTCAGCGAGAACCAGGCAAGCCCGGTCTGTTTGTCATCGCGCGATTCGGCGCCCCGACTGTTCCAAGTGTTGATGGCGACATGGTGATGATACCGTCCGGAAGACAGGAAGGCAGCGTCCTCACGGTTGCCGCGTGTTGAGGCGAGGCCCACTGCATTTTCATAGAATGCACGGCCCTTGGCGATATCGCCGACCCGCAAATGCATGTGTCCGATACGCAGATTATCCGGCGCGATCGTATAATCGTCCTTTGTTGTATCGGTCAGCGACACGATGTCGTCGATATCAAGCTCCTTGGTGCCCATCGTCACTACATCGCCATCCCACTGCCAGCTATCCTTTTGACGGTCACTGTAGACTTCGATGCCGTTGCCTTCGGGGTCGTTCAGATAAACGGCTTCACTGACATTGTGGTCGGCAAAACCGGTAACCGGTGCCTGCATTCTTGCGACATGCACAAGCCAGCGGGCGAGATCCTTGCGGGTGGGCATCAGGTAGGCAATGTGGAATAGGCCCGCAGCACTCTGGCTCTCAAATTCCGCCTCCGGCAGGTGAATGAGATGCAGCAGTGGTATGCCACCGGCACCAACAATGACGGTGTTGCCGTTGCGCGCAATCTCGGTGAAGCCCATCACCTGCCGGTAATAGGCAAGCATGTTATCAAGGTTTTTTACCCGGATTGCGGCCTCGCGGACATGCATTGGCGTGGTCAGAGCAAACGGCAGGGCATCGGTGGAAAGGGTCAGGTTGGTCATGCCTTCGGCTTTGACAGCACCGGCCAGGGCAGCGCTGGCAGATGTCACGCCAGCAAGTTTCAGAATATGTCTGCGAGAAAGGTTCATGGAAAAAATCCGGGAGTGAGATTGATTTCCCTTACGCCGCGTTTTGTGCTCTTGCATCTCACGAATGCGTCAACCGTTTACGGAAAATTCGTGATCCTGAGAGGCAAAGCATGCAATCGCCTCATTTCTGTTGCACTGCGCCGAAGCAGTTATACGGTATCGATTTTAAATAGCCGGATGATGCTATAAAGATTTGAAAAACAAGACCGCTTCTGGGTGGAGAGCGTTGATGAAGAAATGGGTCTACACCTTTGGCAACGGGGCAGCCGAAGGCAGGGCGAGTGACGTCGAGATCCTTGGCGGCAAAGGGGCGAATCTTGCCGAAATGGCAAGTCTTGGCCTGCCGGTGCCACCTGGCCTGACCATCATCAGCGAAGCATGTGGCTGGTACCACGTCAACGGCCGCGATCTGCCTGACGATCTCAAACAACAGGTCATGACAGGAATTGCCGACATGGAGGCCATGTCGGGTCGTAAATTTGGCTGCGGTTCGCAACCTTTGCTGCTTTCAGTTCGGTCCGGCGCAAAAGTCTCGATGCCCGGCATGATGGATACTGTCCTCAATCTCGGCCTCAATGATCAAACCGTGGAGGCGCTGGGCCATGATGCCGGTGACGCACGTTTTGCCTGGGACAGCTATCGCCGCTTTATCCAGATGTATGCCGATGTGGTCATGGGCCTCGACCACGAGGTTTTCGAGGAAGTGCTGGAAGATGAAAAGGCACGCCTCGGTTATGAATATGACACCGAGCTTTCTGCCGTCGAATGGCAGCACATCGTCACGCTCTACAAACAGATCATTGAAGATGAACTGGACGAGGTATTCCCGCAGAACACCGAAGTGCAGTTATGGGGCGCCATCAAGGCTGTTTTTGCCAGCTGGATGAACCCGCGTGCCGTCACCTACCGACAGCTTCACAACATTCCGGCAGCTTGGGGAACCGCGGTCAACGTCCAGGCGATGGTGTTCGGCAACCTTGGCTCTACCTCGGCAACCGGCGTTGCTTTCACGCGCAATCCATCAACCGGAGAAAAAGCCCTTTACGGCGAGTTTCTGGTCAATGCGCAGGGCGAAGATGTCGTGTCCGGCATTCGCACACCGCAATCAATTACCGAAGAAGGCCGTATTGCATCCGGCTCGGACAAGCCGTCCATGGAAAAACTGATGCCGGAGGCGTTCGAAGAATTCGCCGGCATCTGCGGCGACCTCGAGCGGCATTACTGCGACTTGCAGGACATGGAGTTTACCATTGAGCGTGGCAAGCTTTGGATGCTGCAGACCCGCGCTGGCAAACGGACAACACGTGCAGCGCTCAAAATTGCTGTCGATATGGTGGATGAAGGGCTGATCTCCCGTCATGAAGCAGTATCGCGCATTGAGCCCTCGTCGCTGGACCAGCTTTTGCACCCGACGATTGACCCGCGCTCGCAGCGTCCTGTCATCGGCTCCGGTCTGCCTGCCTCCCCTGGAGCTGCCACAGGTGAAATCGTCTTTACCGCAGAGGCAGCCGTTGCTGCGGATGCGGAAGGTCGCAGCGTCATTCTCGTGCGGATGGAAACCAGTCCTGAAGATATTCACGGCATGCATGCCGCAGGCGGTATCCTGACGACACGCGGCGGCATGACCAGCCACGCGGCCGTTGTTGCACGCGGCATGGGTATTCCCTGTGTCTCCGGTGCCGGTTCCATGCGTGTCGATTTGCGCAACAACACGCTGGTCGGGCTGGGCTGTGTGCTCAAAAAGGGTGACATTATCACCATTGACGGCTCCTCCGGGCAGGTATTGCGCGGTGAAGTGCCGATGGTACAGCCGGAATTGTCGGGTGATTTTGCCCGCCTGATGTCCTGGGCGGATGAAGCACGCCGCATGACCGTTCGTACCAATGCCGATACGCCGCAGGATGCACGTGCTGCCCGCGCCTTCGGTGCGGAAGGCATTGGCCTTTGTCGTACCGAGCACATGTTCTTTGAGGAAGACCGCATTCATTCCATGCGGGAAATGATCCTTGCCGACAGTGAAGAGGGCAGGCGGGTCGCACTTGACCGGCTGTTGCCCATGCAGCGGTCCGACTTTACCGAAATATTCAAGATCATGCATGGCCTGCCGGTGACCATCCGTCTGCTGGACCCGCCCTTGCATGAGTTCCTGCCAAAGACCGATGGCGAAATCGTTGAGGTTGCGGCGGCCATGGGCATGCCGCAGACCGTATTCCGTCAACGGCTGGATGCTTTGCACGAGTTTAACCCAATGCTCGGCCATCGCGGGTGCCGCCTTGCCATTTCCTATCCGGAAATTGCCGAAATGCAGGCGAGGGCGATTTTTGAAGCGGCCGTTGCCGCCGCCAAGGAAACCGGCGCGCCTGTGGTGCCGGAAATCATGGTGCCACTGGTTGGCTTGCGCTCAGAACTTGATTACGTGCGTGCCTGCATCGACCGCATCGCTGCCTGCGTGGCGGAAGAAACCGGTGTGAAGATCGATTATCTCACCGGCACGATGATCGAACTGCCGCGGGCCGCATTGCGCGCCCACATCATTGCCGAAGCGGCCGAGTTTTTCTCGTTTGGCACCAATGACTTGACGCAGACGACCTTCGGTATTTCGCGTGACGATGCGGCGCGGTTCATCACGACCTATCAGCGCAAGGGTATCATTGAACGTGATCCGTTCATTTCGCTCGATTTTGACGGGGTTGGCGAATTGATCCGCATAGCCGCTGAGCGCGGCAGGCAGACCAAAAGCGACCTCAAGCTCGGCATCTGTGGCGAGCATGGTGGCGACCCGGCATCGATCCATTTCTGCGAAGATGCGGGGCTGGATTATGTGTCCTGTTCACCGTTCCGTGTGCCTATTGCACGGCTGGCCGCCGCGCAGGCTACTATAGCGGCGAGGGCATTGTCCGCCTGACTGGCGGTTCGCGCTAAGACGACTTCTGCACGATCACCCGGCGTTCAATAACCACCGGCTGGCGGAAGAACATGTCGTTCTGCCGTTGCTGCCAGCTGCGTGCTTCTGCGCGACGGTCCAGATCGATATCGAGCAGGCATCTGGCCATGGCATCTGTTCCAACCTTGAAACCATAACCGCGGCAGGTCGCCTCGTCGGCAGCACGCCGCTCTTCCGGTGTCATGGTTTGGCAGGACGCCAACGTCACTGCCGCGCAAAACAAGCCGATGAGAGAGAAAATACGCATCTGAACACCTCCAATGCCGAATGGCCGTGATGCACATTTTCTACAACGAATAGAATGGCATCTGGTTCGACTGATACGCCCGTTTGATCGCTTTCGGAAGAATTTCTTTTGTCGTCACGTTTGCCGCAAGGCGAATCCGGTCTATTTACTGGCAGATGGTGATTCTTGGGCCATTGGTCTAACCATCCGTCGCCGGATGGTAGGCTTCATATAACGACTGAAAAATATCCGGGTGGCTGTTTCCATGGCTGTGCGCTTCGTTCGACCTGTTTCCCGTGCTGCCGCTGCCTCGCGTTATTTCGGCCTTGTCGCACTGTGCCTATTTGTGTTTGCTGTGCCGCTGTTCCGGTTCGGGCCACTCACCATGCCAGACTTTGTCAGCCTCGTGCTGATTTCGGCAGGCCTGGCGCTTGTCGCAGTGCTTCTGGCATTTTTTGGTCTTTATCGGCTGTGGATGACAGGGGCAAAGGGCGGTCGATCTGCCTTCAAAGCCATCCTGTTGTCAGCTCTGCCTTTGGGCGTCGCGATTTGGGCAGGTTTTCTCTATTGGCAAAACCCGGTTCTTTACGATGTCTCGACCGATATCACTGATATCCCTGAATGGATCGAGGTGCCCACGGCCAACCAGCAATGGTTTTCCCGTCCGCCAATTACAGCCGAAACAAGGGCAGAACAGGCTGAAGCCTATCCCGGCTTGACCGGGCGGCGTTATGAAGGTGCGGTGGACCGTATCTATCAGGCGGCACGTAAAGTCGCGACGGCGCAAGGCATCCGTATCACCGAGACACGCGGGCTTGCAGGCGCCATTCCTGACCAGCCGGAAGCGTTACCCGCGCCGGAAGAAAACCCATCGGGTGAGTCCTTGAATGACGAGCCACCGGCAAATGTGCCGGTGCCGCTGTCGAGGCCGGCGGATGCACCGCGACCAATGTTTGGGACGGGCGGCGATGTGCTGGTGCAGGGCGCCACGCGCTCCTTCATCCTCGGTGCGCGTTTTGATGTCCTGTTGCGGCTGCGGGAAGAAACGGAAACGACGCTGGTCGATATTCGCGTTGCCTCACGTTTCGGGCCGCATGATCTCGGTACAAGCGCCAGTCTGGCGGAAGCCTATCTGTTGGCGCTGGATGCTGAGATGCTCGGCATAGGGGACTGATCCCTTAAGCCTTACGTCGGGAAATAATGCCCTGACAGCGATGGCGGGCCATCGGTTTGAATGCGTCCCTTTTCAAGCAGGTCTTCCAGATGCGCCAGAACCGAAAGTGCTGCAGCGCCGTGCAGACGCGGATCGGTGCTCTGGTAGATAACCTTGACCATGTCGGGTATCCTGCGGTCGCCAGCTTTTATCCGCTCCAGAACGGCCCGTTCGCGCATACGGCGATGGGTCCTCAATCCCCGCATAAAGGAAGAGGGGTCTTTCACCGGGCCTCCATGGCCGGGCAGGAACAAACGGTCATCTCGCGCCAGCAGCTTTTCCAGTGAAGCCATATAGTCGCTCATCGCGCCATCCGGTGGTGCCACAATGGTGGTTGCCCATGCCATGACATGGTCGGCGGAAAATACGATCCCGGTACCGTCAAGCGCGAAGGACGCATGGTTTGCGGTATGGCCGGGTGTGTGCAGCGCCGTCAACGTCCAGCCATCACCTGATATGCTCTCATTGTCGCCAATGGCGATATCTGGCGCGAAGGCGTAGTCCGAGCTCTCGGAAAATGGATTTGTTTCATCGGCATGCAGCGGTCGTGCAGATCGGTGTGGACCTTCAGCCACGACGATGGCACCGGTGGCATCTTTCAACCGGGCAGCAAGCGGCGAGTGATCGCGATGTGTATGGCTGACAAAAATATGGCTGACTTCCCGACCTTTCAGGGCGTCCATCAGAGCTTGGAAATGCGCGTCGTCTTCCGGGCCGGGATCAATGACGGCCACTGAGCGATTGCCAACAATGTAACTGTTGGTGCCGTGAAAGGTAAACGGCGACGGATTGTTGACGGTAATCCGCTGGACATGATCGCTGACCGGAACGGCTGTACCATAGGCGGGCAGAAATTCGCGGCTGAATTCCGGGTCTGACATCTGTCTGGCTAACGCCCTTATTTGTATTCGATTTCGATAAATGACATCGGCTCGTCACCAGCATTGACGACATTGTGCGAAACGCCAGCCTCCCGCCTGTAAGGCATGCCGCGCGGTGTGTCGACACGACGACTGCCATTTTCATCCTCGATCAGGAAGTGGCAATCGGTCATCGGCACAACAACGTAACCAAGCCCGTGGGTATGGTGGCCAGTATCGGCACCTGGCTCAAAGTCCCAGCGGATAATCCGCACGACATCGTCATCGAGCAGTGTGGTTGGCGTGGCTGGGGGACGTGCGCTGTATTTGCTCATGTGCACTTTCAAGCAAAATGGTCGGCAATATCGGTTGCTTTATGAACTACCATGAAGATGGTCCGGTCCTAACAAGAAATATTGCAGTTCTGCAAACTTAATGATTGCCGCTGCCCTTATGCTTTGCTAATCAGGCGCCACTCGAATAGCAGCGCTTCGCCCTGCTGTTTTGTTGGGGCGTCGCCAAGCGGTAAGGCACCGGTTTTTGGTACCGGCATTCCCAGGTTCGAATCCTGGCGCCCCAGCCACCGATTGTAATTCAATTTGATTCTTATCAACGGCTTATGATTGACACTCTGTGAATTCTGATTCCAGATACGTGTTTTTAAAGTGGCATCCTGTCAGCTACAGAACTTTATCGACGAAAATAGAGATTACCTCAGGGTTGTAGTGTTGCTTGGAACTCTATTACTACTGAGTGCATGCCGGAGCAGATGAAGAGTTAAGCTGGATGGACAAGCGCATACTAACCGAACGCGATATCTGCACGAAATTTATCTTGCCAGCAGTGCAACAGGCCGGTTGGGATATGATGCTGCAAGTCCGCGAAGAGGTCTTCTTCACCAAGGGGCGCATCACCGTGCGCGGTAGGCTCGTCGCTCGCGGCAACGCTAAGAAGGCGGACGTTGTCCTATACTACAAGCCCAATATTCCGATCGCCCTGATCGAGGCAAAAGACAACAATCATTCGGTTGGTGACGGCCTGCAGCAGGGATTGGATTATGCCGAGACGCTCGCCATTCCTTTCGTCTTTGCCTCAAACGGTGACGGCTTCGTGTTTCATGATCGTACCGGTCTGCGGAACGTAAAGGAAGAAAATCTCCGCCTAGACCAGTTCCCGTCTCCTGAAGAGCTTTGGCGTCTCTACAGCCGATGGAAGGGGTTGGATGCCGATTCCGAAGCGCTGGTGCTTCAGGACTATTATGATGATGGCAGTGGCAAGACTCCCCGATATTATCAGGTCAATGCAGTCAATGCCGCAATCGAGGCCATTGCCAAGGGACAGGACCGTATTCTCCTAGTCATGGCGACAGGTACGGGCAAGACCTATACCGCCTTCCAGATCATCTGGCGTCTGTGGAAGGCCCAGCGCAAAAAGCGTATCCTGTTCCTGGCCGATCGCAACGTGCTGATCGACCAGACCATGGTCAACGATTTCCGCCCCTTCGGCGGCGCAATGGCCAAGCTCTCTACGAAGTCGAAGACCATTGAACGCCCGGACGGAACGGAAGTGAATATGCCGCTAGCGCTGGATCGCAAACGCCGCATCGACACCTCGTTCGAAATCTATCTCGGTCTCTACCAGGCGATCACCGGCCCCGAGGAGCGGCAAAAACTGTTCCGCGAATTCTCGCCGGATTTTTTCGACCTGATCGTCATCGACGAGTGCCACCGCGGCAGTGCTGCCGAAGATTCCGCCTGGCGGGAAATCCTGGAGTATTTCTCCGCTGCCAGCCAGATCGGTTTGACGGCGACGCCGAAGGAGACAGAATATGTGTCCAACACCGCCTATTTCGGCGAACCGGTGTTCACGTACTCCCTGAAACAGGGCATCAGTGACGGCTTTCTCGCTCCTTATAAGGTGATTAAGGTACATATCGACCGGGATGTCGAAGGCTATCGACCGGAGAAGGGCCAATTGGATCGCGACGGCGAAGAAGTCGAGGATCGCATCTACAACGCCAAGGAT
The DNA here is from genome assembly GCF_024810055.1 of Rhizobium sp. BIGb0125. Classification (NCBI taxonomy): domain Bacteria; kingdom Pseudomonadati; phylum Pseudomonadota; class Alphaproteobacteria; order Hyphomicrobiales; family Rhizobiaceae; genus Rhizobium; species Rhizobium sp. BIGb0125. Next base: position 657,347 of record NZ_JANUDV010000002.1, on the reverse strand, counting down.
TTCGACCGCACTCTTGTGCTAGATGACCGCACCAAGCTGGTTTCTGCCAAGGTGACCGAGTTTCTAAAAGAGAGCGGTGACCGGTACCAGAAGACTATCGTCTTCTGCGTCGATGAGGAACATGCGGCCCGCATGCGCCAGGCGCTGATCAACGACAACAAGGACCTCTGCGACGAGAACTCTCGCTATGTCATGCGCATCACCGGAAGTGATACCCTCGGCCAAGAGCAGATCGGCAACTTTATTGATCCTGAATCACGATACCCGGTGGTCGTCACCACATCGCGTCTTCTTTCTACTGGCGTCGATGCTCAAACCTGCCGCCTCATTGTTCTGGATCGAGCCGTAGGCTCCATGACCGAGTTCAAGCAGATCGTCGGCCGCGGCACCCGCGTGCATGAGGATACGCAGAAGTTCTATTTCACGCTGATGGATTTCCGCGGCGCGACGAACCATTTTGCCGATCCCGACTTCGATGGCGATCCGGTGCAGATTTACGTTGCGGGTGATGACGATCCGATAACCCCGCCGGATGCGGAGCCCCCGGGCTTTGAAGACAACGACCAGGACGACTATACGGCGGAGCCGCCGACTACAGGTGGCGAATACGTGACGTTTCCGCCAGGCGGCGGCGAACGCCAGAAGAAAGTCTATGTTGATGGCATCAGCGCAAAGGTCATCGCCGAGCGTGTCGAATACCTCGATGCCAATGGGAGGCTTGTCACCGAAAGCCTGCGCGATTACACCAAGGCTGCGCTGCTTCGCCATTTCGCCAGTCTTGATGATTTCCTGAAACGCTGGAAATCGGAGGAGCGGAAGGACGCGCTGTTGAAGGAATTGGCGGCTGAGGGACTTCCACTGGATATGATCGCCAAGGAACTTGGCATTGACCTCGATCCCTTCGATCTTGTCTGCCACATCGCCTTTGACCGCAAGCCGCTGACGCGGCAGGAGCGCGCCGACAATGTGAAGAAGCGCGACGTCTTTGCCCGCTACGAAGGGAAGGCGCGCAGCGTGCTGGATATATTGTTGTCCAAATATGCCGATGAAGGCGTCCTGAACCTCGACGATACCAATGTGCTGCGGATACCGCCCGTCAATACCTTGGGCATGCCAGTGGAGCTTCTTCGAGCTTTTGGTGGAAAGGCTAGTTTTGAGCAGGCAGTACACGAACTTCAAGCAGCACTTTATGAATGATTCATTGGGGACGGGAGTATGCCGAACTATCAGGGCCAACTAGATGGACTCTGTGGTCCATACGCGATTGTGAATGCGTTCGAGCGTTGCGGATACGAGGACAACGAGATGCTTTTCAAGGCTGCGTGCGAAGCGTCGGCCGCCCGACGCTGGCCAACCTTGCTGTGGGTAGGCACTTCGTTCGGTGATCTAAAAAAGATGGTCACCAATTGTAGGAAAGCCTTGGGTGGTGCACCTGAACTGAAGGTCAGTTACCCATTTGCAAGCAAAATACCGCCAAGTCCGGCTGAGTACTGGAAACGTTTCGATGCACTTTTTGCAGAGCGACCAAATGCGTGCTGCATGATCGTCGGGATCACGCGCCCATCTTCTCATTGGATCGTCGCCTATCGTGAGGGGAAGGGAACCCGCATCACTTTTGTGGACACAGACCCGCATAAGCCATATCAACGCAAAAACCGCTCCATGCTGCATCCAGGCGTCCGTAACGGGCATCCGAAAAAATGGATCATCGAGAAAAGCGAACTCATCCTCTTCGAAGTCGAGCAATAAATACCATGTCAGTCCGTAATACCGTCAAATCCATTCAAGATATCATGCGTCAGGATGCCGGCGTCGATGGCGATGCCCAGCGCATCAGCCAGCTTTGCTGGATGTTTTTCCTGAAGATCATGGATGATCAGGACCAGGAACTGGAGCTGACCCACGACAATTATGTCTCTCCCATCCCGGAGAAATTCCAGTGGCGCAACTGGGCCGCGGACCCGGAAGGTATCACCGGCGAGGCGCTTCTCGCCTTCGTCAACGGCGAGCTGTTTCCGGCGCTGAAGACGGTGCCGGTCTCCGCCCAGCGGGGGGATCGCCGCCGTGTCGTGCGCGGTCTCTTCGAGGATGCCTATAACTACATGAAATCCGGCCAGCTGATACGTCAGGTGGTCAACAAGATCAGCGACGTCGATTTCAACAGCCTGACGGAACGCCAGCATTTTGGCGAAATCTACGAACAGATTTTGAACGACCTGCAATCGGCCGGCAATGCAGGCGAATATTACACCCCGCGCGCGCTCACATCCTTCATGGTTGATCGAATCGATCCCAGACCCAGCGAAACCCTGTTCGATCCCGCCTGCGGCACCGGCGGCTTTTTGACCTGTGCTATCCGCCATATGGAAAAGAACTATGTGCGCACGCCGGACCAGCGGGAAAAAATGCAGGCCGGCCTGCGCGCAGTGGAAAAGAAACCGCTGCCGCATATGCTCTGCGTCACCAATATGCTGCTGCACGGCATCGAGGACCCGAGCTTCGTGCGCCATGACAACACGCTGGCCCGCCCGCTGATTTCCTGGAGCAAAGATGAGCGCGTTGATATCGTGCTGACCAACCCGCCCTTTGGCGGACGCGAGGAAGACGGCATCGAAAACAATTTTCCGACCTTCCGCACCAAGGAAACCGCAGACCTGTTTCTGGCGCTGATCGTTCGTCTGTTGAAGGATGGCGGCCGCGCCGCCGTGGTCCTGCCGGATGGCTCGCTGTTCGGGGAAGGCATCAAGACGCGGTTGAAGGAACATCTGCTGGAGGAATGCAACCTCCACACCATCGTGCGCCTGCCCAATTCGGTCTTCAAGCCCTATGCCTCAATCGGCACCAACCTGCTGTTTTTCGAAAAGGGCACGGCGACTAAGGACATCTGGTATTGGGAACACCGCGTGCCGGAAGGCCAGAAGGCCTATTCCATGACCAAGCCGATCCGGCAGGAGCATCTGCAGGATTGCGTGGACTGGTGGGGCGGCAAGGAGCGCAAGGGTCGCGAAGAAGGTCCGAAGGCCTGGCGCGTGACCTTGGAAGAGGTGAAGGCACGCGGCTACAATCTGGACTTCAAGAATCCGCATACGGTTGCTGATGATCATGGTGACCCGGAGACCCTGTTGAAAGAGTTGTTGGCTGCTGACACCAGCGCGGCTCGCCTGCGCGATCAGCTGAAGAGCATTCTGGCCGAGGCGTTGGCTCGATGAACGCCTCACTTTTGAACGCCCTATCTGCAGCGATTAGCGACAATACTGTCCATGTTCTGCAATTGCGCAAGATAGTCGTGGCACTGGCAATATCTGGACGGCTTAACGAAGTAGATGCCTCCATAGGCCATGAAGAAATCCTCGCATTGCTTGGCGATGTGAAGCGCAGGCTCATGTCCCAGCGGGTTCTAGCTAAACAGAAGCCGAACGTCGCAATCACTCCTGATCAACTGCCAGAGGATTTCACCGACCCATCGAAGTTTATTTCGCTCGGGCATATCGCTCGGGTCGAAAAAGGCAAGACGGGCATACAGCAGGCTAAGCCTGGACCGTATCCCCTTGTCGTCACAGCTGCTGAGCGGATCACGGCTGATCACTACGACTTCGACGGTGCTGCAGCCATCATCCCACTGGTTTCATCGACGGGACACGGCAACGCCAGCATTAACCGTCTTCACTATCAAGAAGGCCAGTTTGCACTCGGCACCATCCTTGCGGCCGTATTGCCTCATGACCAGGCCCTGTTTTCTGCCCGCTTCCTTTTTGAGTATCTATCCGCATTCAAGGAAGAGCTTCTTGTCTCAAGAATGACAGGTACGGCAAATGTCACTCTCACTCTTGGTCGCATAGAAGAAGTACCGATACCCTTGGTATCTCCTGTAATTCAACAGCAAGTCGATCAATTGATGGCGCTGTGTGACGAAATGGAAGCGGCGCGAACGGAGCGGGAAATGAAGCGGGATCGGCTGGCGGCGGCAAGCCTTGCCCGCCTCAACATCCCAGACCCTAAGACCTTCCGCGATGACGCCCGCTTCGCGCTCGATGCCCTGCCGGCGCTCACCGCCCGACGGGATCAGATCAAACAGCTGCGCCAAACCATACTCAACCTCGCCGTCTGCGGCAAGCTCGTGCCGCAGGACCCAACGGATGAGCCGGCAGTCTTGCCGCCGCAAAAGAAATTCGCGGCATCAAGTGGTCTGGACGTAGCGGTCTTTAAGGAGTTCGAGGGGACCATTTCGTTGCCATATGGTTGGCATATTGCACCGCTTGCTCGGCTTGCAGATAATATTGTCGATTGCCCTCACACCACCCCGAACTGGACCGAAAGCGGCATAATTTGTGTGCGCACAAGTCAGCTCAGGTCTCGTACACTGGATTTGTCTGCTCCAAGATTTGTCAGTCCCGACGAGTATCTTGAACGGATCGAGAGGCTGGAGCCAAAGGCCGATGATATCCTTTATAGCCGTGAGGGCGGTATTTTAGGTGTGGCGTGCCGAATCCCTCGGGGTGTGCGATTGTGCCTTGGTCAGCGCCTCATGCTTATTCGATCGGGAGCGGAAACCAGGGCTGATTTCTTGGAGATCGTTCTGAATTCGCCATTTATCACAGATATCGCCAAGGCTCGCACTACTGGTGGTGCAGCACCGCGAGTGAACATGTCTACAGTCCGTGCATACCCGATCCCGGTTCCACCTCTCGCCGAGCAACACCGTATTGTCGTCAAGGTCGATGAACTGATGGCGCTCTGCGACCAGCTGGAAGCCAGCCTGACCAGCGCCGACGAGACACGGAAAAAACTGCTCGACGCGCTGCTGGCCGAGGTGTTGGCGCGGCCAGAGGCCGATGTGCTACGGGAGGCCGCAGAATGAGTGTGCCAATTGCAACGGCCGAGCGGGTCCTACGCAGTAGATTTGGGACCCCTGCCAAGACACCGACTGATTACGTTATCGGTTTCAAGACGGCCCAGGGCCGGGTTCTGGCGCTGCATCGTACCCTTGCGGAGACGACCTTATGGTTTGAGTCTCCCGCACCACCTGAGATGGATGGGGTGCAGCTGATAGGTTATGCCAAGAACTCCAACCTCAATGGTCCTCTTGCTCCGTTGGCTAGCGCTTCCACCCTGCGAGCAGAGATCGCCACGGAGGGAGCCCTGAACCGTTTCCTCGAGTGGTATGCAGCGTCAGCCACACAGGCACCGCAGCAATCCGGTGCTGCGGCTGGTTCAAACCTTCCTGCGAATTTTAGCACCCTGTATCAGCGCTTCCAGGAGCTCGTCACCGCTCGAACCAAGGGACATCCCTTCACCAATTTTGAGGAGGGTTTGGCGGCGAGCTGGGAAGATTACAAACCGAAGCTCAGGGACTATGCCTTGACGATCCTGGCCTTGGACACCTGGACCGAAGCTGGCATAGGTTCTGGCACGATCCTTCGCAATGCGATCGACGCCATCGAAATCCAGGACAGTCGCCGCAACCTGACGAACAATCTCGTCTTTTGGCAGAACCGCTATGGCCACGCCAATCGCAATCATAATGTGTTCATCGAGGCGCAGACGAACCCGAAACTGCGCAAGCAAATCGAGCGACTGCTCTACGCGCTTTATGTCGGTGGCGGAGATGAAGGCGAGCTTTTCGAGGAACTAAGCGCAATCACGGGCGGCAAGTACCCCCTGCTGGCCTACCTATATTTTCTAAAGGACATAGATCGCTTTACGCCGATCCAGCCGACCGGCTTTGATCGCCTGTTCCGACAGATGGACATCAATTTCTCCACGCTGCGACAGTGCAGCTGGGAGAATTACCGCGCCTTTCTCGACCTACTTCAGCAGATGCGGCCGCTGATTGCGCAAGAAGCAGGCTTGAAGTCTGTTCGTCTGATCGACGCGCATTCCTTCTGTTGGATTTTTTCGACATTGATCGCGATGGAGGCCGAAGGGGATTTAACGCCCGTGGCCGGGTCGAAGGATGATGGACGGGTCCTGGGTGCGTTCGAAAAGTCTATCGTGGCGATGCGCATGTCCGTGGAGAATACCGTCAAGAACGCTAACGGGCAGTTTGTTCAGCGTGTCCTGAAAAACAAAGAGCTGCGGATGACGTCGCAGCAGCTGGAGGCCTTGATCCGTCAGCTTTTGGAGCAACAGGACAACAGATGCGCGCTGACAGGCATTCCGTTCCAGTTTCAAGGCCAGCACGATGACAAGAACCTCCTGCCGTCACTCGACCGGAAAGACAGCAACGGCCACTACGAGGAGGGAAATCTCCAGGTCGTCTGCCAATTCATTAATTTCTGGAAGGGCGATGCCGACAACGAGGAGTTCCGGCGATTGCTGAACGTAGTGCGCGGGATTGAGGAACAGTAGCATGAGCTCGCGCCTTGTGGATGGAGGATGGACTAAGGAGCTGGCCGAAGGTCTCGTGCTCGATTCTGATAATCTTCGCGTGATCTGTCCGTTTATTAAGCGTCGTGCTGTCGAGCGGCTTCTGTCAGGTGCGCCTAAAGCGATGCGCGCAATCACCAGGTTCAGTCTCGCAGATTTTGCGGATGGCGTCAGCGATATCAGCGCGCTGAGGAGCTTGCTTGTAGCGGGCGCTCAGGTACGCGGAATTAGGAACCTTCACGCCAAGCTTTATGTTTTCGGGCAACGGCGCGCCATTGTCACTTCCGCCAACCTCACTGAAGCGGCGCTGTCGAAAAACCACGAGTTCGGAGTTGTTTCCGATGATCCAGAAATCATTTCCGCATCTGAAGCCTATTTTGAAAAGCTATGGGCATGCGGGGGGCCGAATTTGACCGTTCATCAACTGGATGACTGGGAGCGGACGGTCGCAAACCATTTGGCTAGGGGTGCTCCCCATCACTCTAAGGAAAGCTTGGGTGATTTTGGTGCAATGGGAGATGCTGTTCTCGACTCTTCACTGGCTTCAGGAGCCATCGAGGCTGAGCAAGCCTATGTGAAATTTCTTGGTGAAGGCAGCAACCGAGTTCCCTTGTCGTTCCTGGTGCGAGATGAGGTGGAAAGTGCGCTTTGCCACTGGGCTCTGACTTACCCAGCGAACAAGCGACCGACTGCTGTCAAGGACGGCGCCTTGATGTTTATCAGCCGCCTCACACACGACCCAAATGACATCATCATATTCGGCCGCGCCATCGGAATGAAATACGTGCTTGGGCGAGACGATGCATCTGCCGCCGAGATCGAGGCGCGCGGATGGAAGGATGCATGGCCCCGATACATCCGGGTGCATCACGCTGAGTTTGTTGCAGGCACCATGGCAAACGGTGTTTCGTTAAATGCCTTGATGGATGAGTTGAGTCGCGACGCTTTCATCTCGACTCAGCGAAATTATGCGTCAGGTCACGGCAACACCAATCCTTACAATGCTTACAGACAGCAGGCAGCTGTGCAGCTTTCTTCGCAGGGGCAGAAGTGGTTGACCAAACGGCTTCAACTTGCCCTGGATCGTCACGGTAGGTTGCCGCAAGGCGAGCTTGATAAGATTGGGTGGCCAACTTTGCCGACAGAATGGGCGAAAAACTGATGACAATTCCCGATTACCAGTCCCTGATGCTCCCTGTCCTGCGGCTCGCCACCAATGGTGAAACCCGTGTGCCGGATGCGGCGGAAAAGCTGGCCGACCAGCTTGGCTTGTCTGTAGCGGAGCGGGAGGAGATGCTGCCAAGCGGTCGTCAGCGCATTTTCCACAACCGCATCCATTGGGCAAAGTTCTATATGACCAAGGCCGGCCTGATCGATAGCCGCGGCACGCGGCCGCTTCGTGACAAGCCCGGCGGGCAGGGCGCTGCTCACCACCAATCCCGCTGTCATCAATGTGGACACGCTGAAAACCTATCCGGCCTTTGCGGAATTCTACGCGTCCAGCACGTCGGGAACCGGCAGCACGGATGCGGCCCTAGCCGCCGCCGGTGAAACCATAGATGCCTCCACATCCGCAACGCCAGAGGAACAGATCGATGCTGCGCAAGCCGTGCTGCACCAAGCCCTGAAGGCGGACCTGCTGCAACGCATTCTGGCGCAGAGTCCAGCCTTCTTCGAGCGCGCCATCGTCGATCTTCTCGTCGGGATGGGGTATGGCGGTAGTCATGAAAATGCCGCGCGCCGATTGGGAAAATCGGGCGATGGCGGCATAGATGGTGTGATAGATGAGGACCGCCTGGGCCTCGACCGCATTTATGTGCAGGCAAAACGCTACGCGTCGCATATCAGCGTCGGCCGGCCGGAGGTGCAGGGATTTCTCGGCAGCCTTGTCGGCGTGGGGGCCGCCAAGGGCGTCTTCGTCACTACCTCTAGCTTCTCAGCCCCAGCCACCGATTTCGTTCGTCACCTGCCACAGCGCATCGTGCTGATCGACGGCGACAGGCTGGCTGACCTAATGGTCGAGCATGGAGTGGGCGTCCGCATCGCCCAAACGGTCGAGGTGAAGCGGCTCGACGAGGACTTTTTTGTCGAGGAGTGATGGCATGGGCAGAATAGCCGATGCGGAAATCATTTCCGCGTCGGCTATTCTGCCTGCATGCTGGCGCCTGTGTTTCGGCGTCGTGTTTGACGCGACCATAGGCCGCGAACAATCGTCCCGGCACGCCTAAAAAGGTCGCAAATCGACCAAGATGCAAACCTGCCGAGGCCGGGGGCATAGGTCCGCGCCGAGAGGCGTAAAACTCAACGCTTACTCACAGCTAGGCCCGTCTACCTGAATTCTGCCCGCAGCCTCGCCCGCGAGAACATCCGGAAATCTCACGATGCCTGACATTTCGATCAGCGCCACACGGCAGCGGCGAGAAAATTCGTCGTCTGAAGTACCGGCAAGATACTGCGCGGCGGCGTACAATCGGTCGGTTGACACTAATCCGTATGACATAGATTTAGCCGAGGTGATGCACTTGTCGGTGAACTGAGTCTCGCGCTCCGCCGGCTTGGTCAGGCGATAGCCGTTTCCGAACAGAATGCCTTTGGCCGGCTGATTGACTTCTTCGCGCTGCAGGTCTTCGTGCAGGTTTGTTGACAGTTGGCGCAGCTTCTCGATGTTTACTGCTTTGTTGTCTTTGCCTTCAGCTTCACCAAGAAGGCGCCCTTCCGCGCTCTCAAAGACCGCATCGAATTCCGATTTCCCGTCATCATATGGTTCTGCTTTGAAGCCGAGCACCGTCAACGCGGTGATGATCGCGGCTTCCAACGGCTTGCCCTTCTCGAAGAGCAGCGCGCGTAGCTGCCCGGCATCCTCCAACTGGCGAGATAGCTCTTCCTTGGCGCGCTGGGCTTTCTCCAGTTCTGTCTCTGCCTGGAGTAGCTGCCGGCGAAGCTCGATCTCCGGGGCGAGTGCGAATTCGTCAGCCGAGGCCCATTCGGGCTGCGGTGTTTTCTCACCGTCGCTGGCAATTGCCTTCGATAGCGCGACGATTTCCCCAATCAGGGACGCGCTGAACTTTTCTCCTGCCGGTGACCATACCTCCCCCTCCTCTTCATCCTCAGTGAAGAACTCCTCGGCGATAAAATCCATGTCCGGAAGGAGCAGAAGGGCGCCAGCGGAAACCTTGCCCTTAACGAACAGGCCGACGGGCTTCTGTCCGTGTTCGGTCTGAACACAGACGCCTTTAGCGTTGCTTTCCCAGACCACATTGTAATGGGAGGGTTGTCCAAACAGCTTCCAGTAAGGAGCCAGCAAGTCGCGCGTGCCAGCGGCCAGCGTCATCGCGGTGCCCTGCGTTGCCGTCCAGCGTGGCGTAACAGGCAAGCAATCATAGCTCGTGACCGGCTCGACGTGTCGAGTAACCTTTTGATTGCGGCCGGTACCGGAAGTAGATTTCGTGCCGGTTGCGGCGAAGACCTCCACAGGGGGCGGGAGGAATCCTACCACCAGTTTTCCGGCTTCAACCGCCTGGGCGATCTCCCGTCGCCAATGTGCGTTCGCCTCGCGCATCTCGAACGACTTGCGATCGTTGAGGGCCAACTTGCCCATGTACTCGCCGTTATCGTGCTGGTACGTGATGAAATTCGACACGTTTGGCCTGAATAGCACGATGTCCCAATCCAGAAGCGATTTCTTTTCAGTGAAAGCCGCAAACTCAATGTCGTCGCCTGCCAGATAAAAACCGACAGTCAAAATCTTTTTAGGCATGCAACCCCGCCGTGCTGTTGATGGCTCCGAATGTATTCTAGGCCGAATACCCATTCAAGATTGGCGGTTGCGGTCGCCTCGGAAAATGTGACTTTTGAGAGTATAACTTGCTACGGCTGCGTGGTGGTCAGTGTATTGCCCCGACCAGCAATCTCACCCTGACCGATTACCCCAGTCGAGCCTAAAAGTCGCGAACTGATCAGCATGTTAATCTGCCCAGACCATGATCATCGTTCCGCGCCGAACGGGGTTAAACTTAAACGCTTTATCACAGCCCGCTTTTGGGCCCCGGAATGCGCCTTAGTTCGGTGAGTGTCGGCAACTTGCGTCCGACGCCGAGGCGTTGATTGATCGTCAGTGACCGCTATCGAGGAATTATTGCCGTCAATGCTGCAGCTGGAGCTTTCCGAACGGCCTACCGCGCGCGGTCACCGTGCGAAGAAAACGCCGCTTACGCTTCTCGCGCAACGTCATCCGACGGATGATGTTCAAAACCTTTATGTGGACAAAGCCGTTGCCCCGTCGCTCGTCCCTTGTGGGGGGAGGTTCAAATGGCGCAGTTCCCAATGGCAGCTCACCTCGCCAATACCCCGCCCCATCGAAAAAGCTTGATAACGCAAAAATAGTACTGGGCCCCCCGGACTGTCTTACATAAATGTCTTACAAGACTGTCTTACAAGAATATGAGGTGATCAGGATTTATCAACCTTCTCAATAGCTTGAAAAGAGGCGGATTCCTTAGCTGGGAATCCTGGCGCCCCAGCCACATTTTTTCCAAGATGATTTTGAGTTTGAAGTCTGCTGATCAATCGGTCGGGCAGCGTCAATAACAGTACGGCCCCGATGTTACTGCGGGGCCGTATTGGTCGTTGTATGTATTACTCAGCAGTCAGGAATTCTGCGCAGTAGCTTGGACCGTTCACGCCTTGGCGGTCGGCAACCGGGCGGATCGAGCGGATGGTGTAATCTTCTGAAGCTGTGATCTGCACTGTGCACGACAGGTAGAGCGTGCGGGCTGGTGCTGTCTGCTTGCCGCGCTTGCCGTCCTTGGTCTGCTCAAATTGCGCAGGAACGCGTGTGTTCTTGTATCCGCCGCGCCATGTGTAAAGCGTTTCGCTGCCAGATGACGTGTCGCTGATCGGCGGGCCATATTTTGCAAAAAATACGCCTGCGGACTGTCCCTTCCAGCGGCTTTCGATTGGGTTTGTTGCTGGCAGTGACGTTGTGGTGCAGGCGGTGAGGGCAACAGCCAGCCCTGCCAGCATTACGCTGCGAAATCGCATGGTCGAGATCCTTTTGAATTTTGTCCGGCTGATTGCCGTGTATGTGCGTCGCCTAGCAGATTTGTTGCGTCGAATGGAGTGTTTTGCGAGTGCTAATGTGCGATTTATTGACGGAATTGCTTTTTTGTAACGTTTGCGCCCGGCTGAAAATTGCGGATGCGCAAGCCCAAACGAAATGAGCAAAGAACCATCATAAAATTTACATAAAAGCTGCGTTGTCCGCTTGTGGAACGTTTTAGGCTGGTCTATAGAGTGCCGCAGGTAACGGAGTGTAGCGCAGTCTGGTAGCGCATCTGGTTTGGGACCAGAGGGTCGGGAGTTCGAATCTCTCCACTCCGACCATATTATCCCATAAAATCAAATATTTGACCTGCGCTCTTAGCATGATGGCGTGTTATTTTTCGCCTCTGCGGACAGTTTGCAAAGGCGTTTTTGCTCTTTCCAGAGCAACAACTCATGGCTTGCCACTCGTAAATTTTGATGCCGTTGGCGCTGTTCCATTCACGTTGGATTTTGACCTTGCGGAGATTGCTGTCACTTCCACACGGTTCAAGATGACAAAGACATCGAAGGCGTTGAGCACATGTTGCCCGAAACGATTGACAGCGCCGCGACGCTCGGCGCGCTTTCCATGCGTATCGACATGCAGACCGAGTTCGCAAACAGGCTATCTCAGTTCATTGGTCAGAGTATCGGCCGCCTCGTTGATGCTGACATGAACGAAGTCTCGACGCGGTTGAAAGCGCTCCAGACACAGCAGCAATTGGCAATCCAGGCGCTGTCGATTGCCAACTCCAACTCCGAAAATATCGCGCAGCTGTTCCGCTGATCAACCGGCAAACTGAGATCGTGGATGCCAAACCGTCATGCCATTGGATGACGCTTGAGGAAGTCAGTGACAGCTTGCCGAAACAGCGGGTGGGATGTGGCGTTGCCGTGAGTGGCGCCGTCAATTTCCACATGCTCGATTTGCGGGATGCGGCTCTTGAGTTCCCGCATGGCTTCCGCCTGCCAGTCCAGTGAACCGATAATGCCGAGAACCGGTAGCGACGTCCTTTCGATACTCGCCTTCATCTCCTCAACGGTCACAATATGGTCCGGCATTGAGCGTTTGATGGCGGAAAGAGACAATGCATCCTTGCCCGCGAGCCTCTGGCGCGAAATCTCAATAACCTCCGCTGGGTCGGGTTTGGGCGAACCAGTCCACATGCGCAATATGTGCTTGGTCATTGCACCATTGGCCAGTTCATCCGCCTCGTCAGAAATCGCCTGAAGTTCTGCGGCCGTAAAATTCCAGCGTCCGACCCCGCCACCGAGTGTCAGGCTTGCCATACGCTCGGGCGCGATAGTCAGTGTTTGAGCGGCGATATGCGCACCAAGCGAATAGGCTAGAATATGCGCGCGTTCTAGCTTCAGATGATCCATCAGACGCAACACATCCAGCGCCATTTCCCGGCCGTAGTCTTCGCGGCGATGCAGGCTTTGGCTGTTGCCATGGCCGCGATTATCGAGTGCGATGACGCGAAACTGGCTCGGCAAGGAGTCTAATACGCCATCTTTGCCCCACTGGGTGGCGGTGCTGGAGGTATAGCCATGGGTCAGAATAACCGGTTCGCCTTCGCCAGCTTCACCAAAAGCAAGGCGGGCATTGCCGGAGTGGAAAAAATGATCTGTGGTAATCATATGCGTGTTCATTTCCGTAAAATTGTTTGCGAATACTCTACGATATTTTGAAGGGACGAAAACTAGTTTCCATCACTTGCGTGCAATACAGTGTTTGGTTTGGTTTATGATGATTTAATACTGTACCCCCATTTATGGGGGTGTGGCACGTAATGCGTTTTCTTTTAAATATTATGAACAGAAGCGATTCAATTTCCGGCCGATAATATTCAATCTACAACGTTGCAGTTTGAAAATGCGGTTAAAATAGGGTAATTAAGCTGGGATCGTTCTCCAGAGGTGCATGATTGACATTACGCAACAAACGCACGGCGCGTGAAAAGATTACCTTGCAGCACGTCGCAGAAAAAGCTGGTGTCAGTGCAATAACCGTTTCAAGAGCATTGCGGGAGCCGGACAAGGTTTCCGAGACGTTGCGTGAGATGATTCTGCAAATTGTAGCGGAAATGGGTTACGTTCCGGATCTCGCAGCGCGGGCCCTCGCGCGTGGCAGCAGTGGTTTCATTGGCGTGCTTGTTCCATCCCTGTCACATGCTGCCGTACTGAGTGTGGTGCGTGGCATCGAGGAGCGGGTGAGGGGCAGTGATTACAGCATTCAATATGCCAATACCCATTATGATCTGGCCGAAGAAATTGCCAAGATCCGCCTGTTTGCCGCGCAGCGTCCGGCCGGTATCATTCTGGCCGGGGTAGAAGATCACGGCAGTATGGAAGCGCTCATGCGCGAGGCCGCATGCCCCATCGTGCAAACCGTTGATGTCAGTTTTCCATTATCGGAATTTGCAGTGGCGATTGACCATCGGAGTGCAGCACGAGCCGCAACACGGCATATGCTGGCACAGGGCTATCGTCGTTTCGCACTGATCGGTGGCGGCAATGATTTCCGCGTCCGACAGCGCCAGATGGGCTATTGCGAGGCGATGCGCGATGCTGGCCTATACGACGAAAAACTGGTGATCTGGGAGGATACGCCGCCAAGCCCAAGGCTGGGCTCTCGCCTTGCGCGCGCTTTCATTGAGGCCGTGCCGGATGCCGATGGCGTTTTATGTCATAGCGATGATGTGGCGTTGGGTGTTATTTTTGAAGCCCAGCGTCTCGGCATCCGTATCCCCGAAGATTTCGGAATCTGTGGTTTTAACGATTTGGACTTTGCGAGCGTTACTGAACCGCCGCTGACGACGGTGCGTATTCCGCGTTTCGAGATGGGCTACCGCGCTGCCGACATGCTGCTGACGCTGGCGGCAGGAAAAAAGGTTGAGGAGAAAATCGTCAGCCTCGACTATCAGTTTGTCGAGCGGCAAACCACGCGGCGTCTACGCAGCCCTGTATCAATTTGAAATAAGTCTCTGAACTGCTCTGGAACCTTTTCCATCGCCCTGTCGTTATTTATTCGAACAAGCAAGGAGGTAGAAACATGTTAAGAGCAATGCTTCTGTGGGCCATGGGCGTACCGTTTGTTGTTGTGCTTTTGATCTGGATGTTCTTCCTGCACTAGCAGGAATACTTGAAGATCTCCAAACCAAGCGCGGTATGCCGTAACAGGCAAAAATCAAAAAGCCACCTTCCGAGGAAGGTGGCTTTTGCATTGGTTGAACGCGGAACCTCAGCTCAGATCATTGATGATCCGGTTGGCTGCAGTTGCATTTGTCCGGCGAACGTCAATGTCATCACGGCGGTTCGCAAACAGCTCGCTCGACAGCAACTTTTCAGCCAGATCTGCTGGCAGTGATAGGATCACCCGTTCATTGCTACCCAATGCGCTAACATCGCTGCGCTTGGACACGATCATGCCACCCGCAACCGTGTTGTTGGTGTCCGGGTCGATCAGGATGAACGAGCCGGTCGCACGGTTCAGTTCATAGGGATCAAAGATCGCTGTCTCATCAAAGGCCAGATGCACCTTGCCGATGGCATTCATTGCCAGTGCGGTCGAATGCTCTTGCCATTTGCCGTTCTTGAGGTCGAGTTGTGAGACCGGCTCAACTGTTACACGTTGGCGGCGACTGCCGCTTTTCAGCCAGTAACGTTTATTGGGTTCAATGCCACCGGGTTGCAAGGCAACCAGTTGCGCATCAAAGGCAAGCCCGGCATGCGGCTGGCCGTCAATTGAGCTGATGACGTCACCACGGGAAATGTCGACCTGCCGGTCAAGCACCAGTGTCACTGCATCACCAGCCACGGCGGCGTTGCGCACCAGATCGAACGTCACGATCTGCTTGACGTTGGCAACCGTACCGGACGGCAGAATGACGACGGAATCGCCCGGCTTGACTGAGCCACCGGCAATCGTGCCCTGATAACCACGGAAGCTTTCGCCCGGACGCGATACGCGCTGGACCGGCATACGGAAACCAACAGTTTGCGAGGAACGGACAGTTGCCAGTTCCAGTGTTTCGACCAAAGTCGGGCCATCATACCATGGCATGGCGGCATGACCGCTCAGCACCACGTTTTCGCCCTTCAGCGCAGACATAGGAATGGCGGTAATCTGTTTCACACCCAGCGACAGCGCAAATTCGCGGAAGTCATGGGCAATAAGCTCAAAGCCGGCCTTATCGTAATTGGTCAAGTCGATCTTGTTGATCGCCAACACGAACTGCTTGATGCCCATCAGGGCAGCAATCGTCGCGTGACGACGGGTTTGCTCAAGGATGCCGACGCGGGCGTCGATCAGCAGAATGGCAAGGTCGGCGGTCGAAGCGCCGGTTGCCATGTTGCGCGTGTACTGCTCGTGGCCGGGCGTGTCTGCGACGATGAAGGCGCGTTTTTCGGTCGAGAAATAACGATAGGCGACATCGATAGTGATGCCTTGTTCGCGCTCGGCTTGAAGGCCATCCAGCAACAATGCAAAGTCCGGCAGACCAAGGTCGTTCTGCTTGCCGCTGTCACGACGTAGCGTTGCAGCCTGATCTTCCTTCACAGCCTTGGTGTCCCAAAGCAGGCGGCCGATCAGAGTCGATTTTCCATCATCCACGCTGCCGCAGGTAATCAGGCGCAAGGGGCGCGTGTCACGCACTGCCTTGACCGGTTCTGCAAACGGCAGAATTGTTGCGGAGGTGGTTTCGTTATGGGAGGCCATATCAGAAATATCCTTCGCGTTTCTTCTTTTCCATGGAGCCGGACTGGTCACGATCAATGGCGCGGCCTTGCCGTTCGGAAACGGTCGCAATTTCCAGCTCGTCGATAACTTCTGTCAGCGTCGTCGCTGTGGAGCGGATGGCGCCGGTCAGTGGGAAGCAGCCGAGTGTGCGGAAGCGGATCATACCTTCCTGCTTCACTTCGCCCGGCAGGAGTTCCAGACGTTCATCTTCCGCCAGGATCATCATGCCATCGCGCTCAACATAGGGGCGCTTCTTGGCGTAATAGAGTGGCACCAGCGGAATGTTTTCCGCCTGAATGTAACGCCAGATATCGACTTCCGTCCAGTTGGACAGCGGGAAGGCGCGTACGCTTTCGCCACGCTTGATCATGCCGTTATAGATGTTCCACAGTTCCGGGCGCTGGTTGCGCGGGTCCCAGCGATGATCCGGCGTGCGGAACGAGTAGATACGTTCCTTTGCGCGGCTTGCTTCTTCGTCGCGGCGTGCGCCACCGAATGCAGCATCGAATTTGCCGGCATCCAGCGCCTGCTTCAGCGCTTCGGTTTTCATGATGTCGGTGTAAAGCGAACCATGGGTAAACGGCGAAATCTTCTCTGCATCACCACGCGGGTTGGTGTGGGAAATCAGGTCGAGATCATATTCCTTGACCATGCGGTCACGGAACTCGATCATTTCCTTGAACTTCCAACCGGTGTTGACGTGCAACAACGGAAACGGCACGCGGCCAGGGAAAAATGCCTTGCGCGCCAGATGCAGCAGGACGGACGAGTCCTTGCCGATGGAATACAGCATCACAGGATTTTCGAACTCGGCTGCAACTTCACGGAAAATGTGAATGGCTTCGTTTTCAAGGGCTTTCAGATGGGGATCAAGAGGCGGCTTGGGTGCAAGCGGGCTTTTGCTTTCCGTTTCCGGAAGGGCACTGGACATGTAAAAACTCCGGGATTTCTGAATTCTGAGAAAAGGTTACTGCTGGGATGATGAGGGGAGGAGAGAGGCTTGAGGTGCTTCCGCAACATGGAGGCCGCACTCGCGCTTTTCGTCGTTTTCCCACCACCAGCGTCCGGCGCGCTCAGGCTCACCGGGCTTGATGGCGCGTGTACACGGTTCGCAGCCGATCGAGGGATAACCACGTCCGTGCAACGGGTTCACCGGAATGCTCTCCTTCGTCACATGGGCGTGGATCGCATCAATGTCCCAGTCTGCAAGGGCGTTGATTTTGATGAGGTTTCTGTCCGCATCATATTCGGCAAAGGGCGTGGACGCCCGGTTGCCGGACTGACCACGGCGCAGGCCGGTAATCCAGAAAGAAGCACCTTCCAGCGCTCTGGCCAGCGGCTTCAGCTTTCTGACATGGCAGCAGGCATGGCGGGCTTCAACGCTCTCGTAAAAGCCGTTCAGGCCGTACTTTGCGGCATAGGCGTCGATGTCGTCCTGTTCGGGATAAAAGCGACGGATGGCGATGTCGTAGCGTTCTTCGGTTTCCGAAATCAGCGTAACGGTTTCGGCAAACAGACGGCCGGTTTCAAGCGTTGCCACTTCGATTGGCAGCCGGTGGGTGCCGATGGCAGCGATGATAACCTGGTCTTCAATGCCAAGGCTGGTGGTAAACACCGCACGACCGCCAAGCCCTGCCACAAGCGACAACCTCCCGGCCAAATCCAGTGAGGCAAGGGCTTCATCCAGCGACACAATGTCGAGAGGTTTATCGGTCTGCAAAGGCTTAGGCATCGTCATCATCGGCATCCATCTGCGATTTTGGCGATTATCGGTCTTCAGGCCGCTCTTTGTAAGAAATGTGAGTCTTTGGCCTTTGCTTTAGGGAGCAAATATCTCTCACACATGCCAATTCTTAAGCAAAACGTGCCCACGCGTAAGAAGGGCAGTCATCGGTTTGAATTCTTTCGGAAATTGCGCTAATGCGGGGGAACATTTGTTTGTGTGGCGTGTTTTTGGTTTTGTTATGATTTCCCAGAAGGCGAAATATGCGTTGAGGGCGCTGGCCGCATTGGCACAAAGCGATGACGCATGTCCTGTGCAGATTTCCGATATAGCCAAGAAACGAGCCATTCCGAAAAAGTTTCTGGAGCAAATCCTTCTTGAGCTGAAACGCGAAGGTTACGTCGAAAGCCGACGTGGCAAGCAGGGTGGTTATCTTCTGCTGCGCCCAGCCAACGATATTACTTTTGGCGAAATCCTACGTCTGATCGATGGTCCCGTTGCGCCGCTGCCCTGTCTGTCGCAGACGGCGTACCGCCAATGTGAGGACTGTGATGGCGAAAGCCAGTGCGAAATTCGCCACGTATTTGCCCGCGTTGCCGACAGCACCCGCAACATCCTGTTCAACACCACCATCGAGGATTCGGTCAGCGGTGTGATGGTTCCGGAGTTGCTCAAGGCCTGACGCTTGACGCGATTTGTCGGGGAACAATATTCCGCCTGAATGAATTATCCTGCCTGTAGTGCCCCGTTTTTGCATAAAAACGTGAATTCGTTTTGCCTGTGTGTTTGAGTTCAAAGGGCCATATTGCGCAATTTTGCCGTTGTGCACTGTGTTTATTGCCCGCCGGAAAGCCGGGGGGAAACACTTTTGCAATCACAATTCCTGCGATTGACCAAGACGACTGAACCAGTAGAGTTAAGAGGCATCCAATAGGAGGAAAACCTATGTCAAAGCTTCTCTCCGGCTTGAGCGTTCTGGCTCTGAGCCTTTCACTGACGGTTGGCTCGTTTAGCGCCGCCTCGGCCGATACTAAACTGTTGAACGTTTCCTACGACCCGACCCGTGAGCTTTACAAGGATTTCAACGACGCCTTCGCCAAGAAGTGGAAGGCAGATACGGGTGAAGACATTACCATTCAGCAGTCGCATGGCGGCTCCGGCAAACAGGCCCGTTCGGTTATCGACGGTCTTGAAGCCGATGTAGTTACGCTCGCCCTGCAGAGCGACATCGATGCGATCGTGAAGAATGGTGGCAAGATCAATGCCGACTGGCGCACACGCCTGCCGCACAATTCATCTCCTTATACATCGACAATCGTTTTCCTGGTGCGCAAGGGCAACCCGAAGGGCATCCATAACTGGGGTGACCTCGTAAAGGGCGATATCCAGATCGTAACGCCAAACCCGAAGACCTCAGGTGGCGCACGCTGGAACTATCTTGCTGCCTGGGCATGGGCCAATGAAGAGTACAAGGGCGATCAGGACAAGATCAAAGCCTATGTGGCTGAACTCTACAAACGCGCTCCGGTGCTGGACACAGGCGCCCGTGGTTCAACGGTAACCTTCGCACAGCGTCAGATTGGTGACGTGCTGCTGGCCTGGGAAAACGAAGCCTATCTGGCCGGTGAGGAATTCGGCAAGGACGCTTTCGATATCGTTGTGCCGCCGATCTCCATCCTCGCGGAGCCACCAGTCGCTGTGGTTGACAAGAACGTCGATGCCAAGGGTACCCGCAAGGTTGCAGAAGCTTACCTGCAGTATCTTTATTCTGACGAAGGTCAGAACATTGCTGCCAAGCACTTCTACCGCCCATCCAACCCGTCTGTCGTTGCACCTGACCTGTTGAAGCAGCTGCCAGACATCAAGCTGGTCACCATCGACGACCCGTTGTTTGGCGGATGGGCCAAGGCGCAGCCGGAACATTTTGGTGACGGCGGCATCTTCGACCAGATTTACAAGCCCGGCAAGTAAGCGGATGATGTGAACATTCTGGATTGGCAGCAAACCAGTCCAGACCGGATAAAATATCGACCGGCCACAAGCCGGTCGATGGCGCGTAAAGTGCCGGCGTGGATTTTGCCTGACAGCGTGTCCTGACGCCTGGTGCCTGAACAACAGCTGAGAGTGGCGGGATTAGTCCAGTTTTCCCGGCGTTCTGAAAAGGGTGGCTTTCGCCACCAGAGTTTACCCGGAGCATTGATGAGCAATACCCCATCGCCAAGCAGGTGGAAGTGGCGTCAGTCGAGTGTCCTGCCAGGATTTGGCCTGACGCTGGGCTACACGATAACTTACCTTTTTCTTATAATTCTCATTCCTCTTGGCGGCTTGGTATGGTCCACCGCAAAACTCGGTCTGGCAGACTTTATTGCCATCGCCACAGATAGCAGAACACTGAACGCCCTGCGCGTTAGCTTTGGCACGGCCTTCGTAGCCGCCCTGGTCAACGCCGTGTTCGGCGTCATAATCGCATGGGTGCTGGTGCGTTATCGCTTCCCCGGCCGCCGGTTTGTTGACGCCATCGTCGACCTGCCGTTTGCTTTGCCAACCGCCGTTGCCGGTATCGCGCTCACTGCACTTTATTCCAATCGTGGTTGGGTTGGGTCATGGTTTGAGCCCTTTGGCATCAAGATCGCCTTCACACCAACCGGTATTGTCATCGCGCTGATCTTCATCGGTCTGCCATTTGTGGTGCGCACCGTGCAGCCGGTCATGGAGGAAATTGACCGTCAGGTGGAAGAGGTTGCTGCGACTTTGGGCGCCAACCGTTTTCAGACGATCACTCGTATTCTGCTGCCGGGTCTGGTGCCTGCCATTCTGACAGGTTTTGCACTGGCCTTCGCGCGTGGTGTGGGTGAATACGGTTCTGTCATCTTTATTGCCGGCAATATCCCTTACGTGTCGGAAATCGCGCCGCTGTTGATTGTCATCCGTCTGGAGGAATTCAATTACGCAGGCGCGACAGGCATTGCGACGATCATGTTGATCATTTCCTTTGCAATGCTTTTTGTCATCAATCTCATTCAGGCTTGGAGCCGCAAGAGGTACGGATATGCCTGATAACGCGCGCACCATCCAATCCAGACCATTCCGTGATCCGGCAACTGAAGGCCCGCTTGCAAAGTTGGCGCTGTTTGCTCTGGCTTTCCTCTTCCTGGCCCTGTTTCTGGTGCTTCCGCTGGTTTCGGTGTTTTTTGAAGCTTTCCGCAAGGGCGGTGAAGCCTTCTGGGAAGCGATTGTCGAGCCAGATGCTCTGTCGGCCATTCGCCTGACATTGCTAGTTGCGGCCATCTCGGTTCCGCTAAACCTGATCTTCGGTGTCGCAGCGGCCTGGGCCATTGCGAAGTTCGAATTCAAGGGCAAGGCGTTCCTGATCACGTTGATTGACCTGCCGTTCTCGATTTCACCTGTGATTTCGGGGCTTGTTTATGTCATCCTGTTTTCGTCCCACAGCGTGCTCGGTCCATGGCTGAAAAGCTACGGTATCGAAATCCTGTTTGCCGTGCCCGGCATCGTATTGGCCACGGTATTTGTGACCTTTCCGTTCGTGGCACGCGAACTGATTCCGCTGATGCAAGAGCAGGGAACGGGTGACGAAGAAGCGGCCATTTCGCTCGGGGCGTCCGGCTGGCAGACCTTCTGGTACGTGACCCTTCCCAACATCAAATGGGGCCTGCTTTACGGCGTGTTGCTGTGTAACGCGCGCGCTATGGGTGAGTTCGGCGCTGTGTCGGTGGTATCAGGTCACATTCGCGGTGAAACCAACACCATGCCGTTGCATGTCGAGATTCTCTATAATGAGTATAATATCGGCGCTTCATTTGCTGTCGCAACGCTGCTGGCAGGTCTGGCACTGGTTACGCTCGTTCTGAAAACTATTCTTGAAATTCGCTTTGGCGCGGGCAACGCTGCCGGCAAGCATTGAAGGGCATTTTTATGGAAGTCAAAGTTTCCGGCATTACCAAGCAGTTTGATCGTTTTCCGGCTTTGAACGATGTGTCGCTGGACATTCGTTCTGGAGAACTGATCGCGCTTCTTGGACCTTCCGGTTCGGGCAAAACCACGCTGTTGCGTTTGATCGCCGGTTTGGAGCAACCCACGCAAGGGCAGATCTTTTTCGGTGATGAGGATGCCTCGCACCGCAGTGTTCAGGAACGTAACGTTGGTTTCGTGTTTCAGCACTATGCGCTTTTCCGCCACATGACGGTGGCCGAAAATATTGCCTTTGGCTTGAAGGTACGCCCGTCGGACACACGTCCGGCCAAAAGCGAGATCAAGCGCCGCGTGTCGGAACTGCTTGATATGGTGCATCTGAGCGGCCTTGAAAAACGGTATCCGAACCAGCTGTCAGGCGGTCAGCGCCAGCGTGTTGCTTTGGCACGTGCCGTGGCAATCGAACCAAAGGTCCTGCTGCTCGACGAACCATTCGGCGCGCTTGACGCCAAGGTGCGCAAGGAACTGCGCCGCTGGCTGCGTGAATTCCATGACCGTACTGGGCACACCACCGTCTTCGTAACACATGATCAGGAAGAGGCGCTCGAACTAGCCGACCGTGTGGTGGTGATGAGCCAGGGCAAGATCGAGCAGGTCGGAACGGCCGATGACGTGTACGATCGTCCCAACTCACCTTTCGTGTTTTCATTTATCGGTGAATCTTCCAGCCTGCCGGTGTCGATCAAGGACGGCCATGTTCTGTTCCAGGGTGAGCAGATCGGCGTTTCCGATGAAGGCAAGGGTGAGGGCGAGTTGTTCTTCCGTCCGGAAGATGTCGAACTGACTATCGATCAGAGCGCGCTCTACGGCAAGGTTACCACCTGTCGTCGTTTGGCCGGAACACGCATTGCAGAAATCGACATCGCCAATAACGGCCATGATTCCTATCATCTGGAAATCGAAGTGCCGCTGCATGCGTCGATCGTGGTTGGGCAGGAACTGCGTTTCCGCCCAACGCGCTGGAAGATTTTTCAGAAGTAATCTTAGGGGCTCGGTGTGCTGGCCGGAGCATCGTGACGTTGCGTCGCGCGTTTGTCACGAATGCTCTGTGCCAGGAAAACTCGGGAGAGGCCATGATAAAGTGGTTCATGCGAAATGAACCGCGACGTCAGATAGCCCAGCATGGCGGCTGCCATGATGGGTAGAACGCCTTCGTGGTTGCCGGTCATTTCCAGAATGATCACGAAGGCTGTCATAGGCGCTTGAACGACACCGGCAAAATACCCCGCCATGCCGACAATCGCACCAAGGCCGATGCTGGCGCCGAGCATCGAGGCAACCGTGCTGCCAAAACCTGCTCCAACCGACAGCGATGGAGCAAAAATTCCACCGGGAATACCGGACAGCATGGCAAGCAATGTTGCGGCAAGTTTTTCGACGAAGAACAACTGACCGGTTCCATGTCCTTCAATGGCCGCACGGGCCTGTTCATAGCCGGTGCCGAATGTTGCGCCACCGGTCATGACGCCGAGCAGTGCGGAACCCAAACCGCATATCAGGGCAATGAAGAGCACTTTTCGCAGGGGTGTATAGCGGTTCCATCGACGTATACGCTGCGAAATCTTCAAGGCGAGTGCGCTGAACAAGGCACCGAAAACGCCACCGCCAACACCGCAAACCAGAACCAGTGCCCAGTCTTTTGCCGTGGTGGCCAAGACAGTGCTTGCACCGAAATAAGTGTAGCTGCCGACCAGCGCAAGCGAGGCAAGACCGGAAAGAATGACGGCCATGAGCACCAGGCCGTTGGCACGGGATTCGTACGCTCTGCTCATTTCCTCAATGGCAAAAACGATGCCGGCAAGCGGCGTGTTGAAGGCCGCCGCGATGCCCGCAGCAGAGCCAGCGAGAATGAGGCCGCGGGCTTGCGCTATACCGCCCCAGCGGGCGGCTTGCAGCATGATGGATGCACCCACTTGGACGGTCGGGCCTTCACGTCCGATTGACGCGCCGCACAGCAGACCGGTGATCGTGAGAATGATTTTTCCCGTGGCGACTTTCAGATTTAAGAGCCGTGAGCGATCTTCGACATCACGCAAATGGCGCGCAGCAATAGCCTGCGGAATGCCACTGCCCTGAGAGTTGGGAAAAATGGTTGCTGCAATCCATGCACAAAGCATGAAGCCGGCAGGTGTAATGATCAATGGCAGCAGGAAGGTGTATTCGCCTGCAGATGTCATGGCAAAAAACAGGTGCTGCGCGGCATCCGCCATTTTTGCAAAGGCAACGCTGATGACGCCGACTGCTATTGCACCCAGCCAGAAAATTCCTCTGGGTTTCCACACACGCCAAGATCCCCACATCACGCGTGAGCGACGCAGCATTTTCAGCTTCTTGTAATTCATGGGCATCGGAAACGATCTTTAGTCAGTCAACGATCAGGCTGCCCTCTTATCTGCCTCGTGTAATACCATTGCAAATAAAAATCCCCGCATATCTGGCGGGGATTTTCGATTTTGACGGTAGCACTCGTTTATCTGTCACTGACGGCAGCGCGTGGATTGGTCCATGGCTGCTGGTTGGAGCGCGGCAACGGCTGGCGTCCAAGAATATGGTCAGAGGCCTTTTCGCCAGTCATGATCGATGGGCCGTTCAGGTTACCATAGGTGACATGCGGGAAGATCGAGCTGTCGGCGACACGCAATCCTTCCACACCAATCACCCGGCATTCCGGATCGACGACCGCCATTGGGTCATCACGATCGCCCATCTTGCAGGTGCCACAAGGGTGATAGGCGCTTTCAAGATGTTCGCGAAGGAAAGCATCGATATCATCATCGGATTGTACGGTATTTCCCGGCTGAATTTCAGGGCCGCGATAATCGTCAAATGCCTTCTGGCCAAAAATCTCGCGCGTAAGCCTTACGCAGTGGCGGAACTTCTCCCAGTCTTCCTCATGGCTCATATAATTGAATTGGATAACCGGATCGGCCTTCGGGTCGGCGGAGCGCAAGGTCACGTTGCCACGCGACTTCGACAGATTGTAACCGACATGAACCTGAAAACCGTGGCTCTTGGCGGCAGCACGGCCATCATAGGAAATGGCCACCGGCAGGAAGTGGTACTGGATATCCGGTTGTTTGAGGCCCGGCTCTGAGCGCAGGAAGGCGCAGGCCTCGAATTGGTTGGAAGCCCCAAGGCCACCCTTCGATAACAGCCACTGTGCGCCCGCCACGCCCTGCCAGAACCATGGCAGCCAGGAATAAAGCGATACTGGCTTGGTGGATATCTGCTGGAAATAGAATTCCATATGGTCCTGCAGGTTGGCGCCGACACCCGGTCGATCTACCTTTACCTCAATGCCCATATCCTGCAAATGCTGAGCCGGGCCAATGCCAGACAACATCAGCAATTTCGGCGAGTTGAACGAGGAGGCCGACACGATCACTTCGCGGCCAGCCTTGATGACCTCGACACGGCCTTTTCGCTCGATCTCCACGCCGGTCGCGCGACCGTTTTCAATGACGATCTTGCGGGCAAAACCATGCACCAGCGATACGTTGGGGCGCTTGAGCGCTGGCCGCAGGTAAGCATTGGCGGCAGACCAGCGCCGACCATCATGGATGGTCTGCTCCATCAGGCCAAAACCTTCCTGCTTGGAGCCGTTATAGTCCTCGGTCATTTCAAAACCGGCCTGCTGGCCGGCCTGAATAAAGGCGTGGAACAGCGGGTTTTTGACCGGACCGCGCTGCACATGCAACGGACCATCGGTGCCGCGCCAGCCTTCTTCCCCGCCATGGCTGTGCTCCATGCGCTTGAAGTAGGGCAGTACGTCGGCATAGGCCCAGCCTCGTGCACCAAGATCTTCCCAGCGGTTGAAGTCTTCCGCATGGCCGCGCACGTAGACAAGGCCATTGATCGAGGATGAACCGCCAATCACCTTGCCGCGGGGTGCGGTGATCCGGCGATTGTTAAGGTTGGGTTCCGGCTCGGACAGGTAACCCCAGTTGTAGCGTTTCATGCTCATCGGCCAAGCAAGGGCTGCCGGCATCTGGATGAAGGGGCCAAAATCACTGCCGCCAGCCTCGATCACGATGACGGAGTATTTGCCGTCTTCCGACAAACGATAGGCCATGGCTGAACCGGCCGAACCCGAGCCGACGATAACGAAATCTGCTTGCTGCATTGGTATCAATCCCAAATATCAATCGCTCAAGGGTAAATTGCGGTCCAGAGTCTTTTCCACGCAGCAGACGCTGCGTGGCTGGTTTCCTGTGACAAGCACAGGAATGAGGGGGAGAAGACGTTCCTACAACGAGTAGGGATCGCTTCAGTACGGCGCGTCCACCTTGCCCATGCCGACATAGACCGTCTTCAATTCGCTGTAGTGGTCCAGTGCCGCAACCGAATTTTCACGGCCAAAACCGGACTGTTTGGAACCACCGAACGGAATTTCGACCGGGCAAAGATTGTAGGTGTTGATCCACAATGTACCGGCCTGGATTTGGTCGACAACGCGGTGGGCGCGCGACAGATCGCTGGTGAAGACACCACCGGCAAGACCAAGCTCGGTCGCATTGGCACGTGCGATCACATCTTCTTCGCTGTCGAAATCCAGCACGCACATCACCGGCCCGAAGATCTCCTCGCGGGCAATCGTCATATCGTCTGTGACATCGGCAAATACGGTTGGCTGAACATAATATCCGGTGCCGGAGACCGTGTTGGGAATGCCACCGCCGGTCACCAGCGTTGCGCCTTCGGCCTTGCCTTTTTCAATGTAAGCCAGAACCTTTTCACGTTGAGCGAGCGAAACGAGCGGGCCAAGCTGAGTTTCTTCATTCATCGGATCGCCAACCGACATGGCCTCGGTACGCACCTTCAGCTTGGCAAGGAACGTATCCTTGATCTTGCGATGGACGAACACACGCGTACCATTGGAGCAGACCTGACCACTCGAATAGAAATTGCCAAGCATCGCGCCGCCAATGGCGCTGTCGATATCGGCATCATCGAATACGATCAGCGGCGACTTGCCGCCAAGTTCCATGGTGACGTGTTTGAGGTGGCTGGCAGCCGCAGCTGCGACCTTGCGTCCAGTCGGCACGGAGCCGGTCAGCGAGACCTTGGCAACGTCGGGGTGGTTGACAAGAAGCGGGCCGGTATCGCGGTCGCCCTGAATGACGTTGAAAACGCCCTTTGGCACACCGGCTTCTGCCAGAATTTCTGCAATCTTGAGGGCGCCAAGCGGTGTGTTTTCCGAAGGTTTAAACACCATGGTGTTACCGGCTGCAAGAGCAGGTGCACCTTTCCAGCAGGCAATCTGCTGCGGATAATTCCATGCGCCGATACCCACGCAGACGCCAAGCGGCACGCGCTTGGTGTAGGCAAAATCGGAGCCTAGCGGAATGTAGTCGCCGTTGAGAGCTGCCGGTGCAATGCCGCCGAAAAACTCAAAGGCATCGGCGCCAGAGGTCGGATCGGCAACGATGGTTTCCTGAATGGGCTTGCCGGTATCGTAGGTTTCCAGTTCGGACAGTTCGCGGTTGCGCTCGCGAATAAGGTCAGCAGCGCGCTTGAGAATTCGGCCACGCGCCGTCGGGCTCATCGCGGCCCATTCCGGTTGCGCACGCTTGGCCGCAGCAATCGCCTTTTCGACGATAGCAGGGGTTGCGGCATGCAGCTTTGCGATCACGTCACCGGTCGCAGGATAAATGCTTTCGAAAGCAGTACCCTGCTGGTCTTCCACATATTCGCCGTCAATGAAATGCGAGGCAGTTGGTTGGGTTTTCATGTCGAGAACTCCGGAAAAGAAATTCGTTTATTGTTTAGGGGCAAGGGCATCGGTGAAGGGGACGAGTTTTGCGTCCAGATAATCCTCCACCAGGGCGATTGCCGATTTGATGTCAAAGCGCGCGGCGCGCAGGCTGTGACGGATGTAGAGACCGTCAATCATCGCAGCGGCACCTTCGGCGATGCGCGCCGCATCATCCAGCGGGCAGAGCCGCTTGAGATCCGCCAACAAGTTTGAGCGCAGCCGGTGTGTATAGAGAGACAATAGCCGTCTGGTTTCCTCCGAACGCTGTGCCTCGACGTAAAAGGCAAGCCATGCGGCAATCGTTTCGCTGGTGAACTGGTCTTGCTGAAACGAAACACGGATAATGGCAGAAAGCCGCTCGCGTGGACCACAGGCACTGTTGAGTGCCGCAATCGCGTCAACGCGCAAATCCCGCAGCATGCTGCGGATGCTTTCCAGCAGAAGCTGTTGTTTGCTGCCAAAATAATGGTGTGCCAATGCCGCAGACACACCGGCTTCCCGGGCAATCTCGTTCATTGTGACATTGAGCGAACCGTGATGGCCGATTGCCCGCAACGTGGCATCCACCAAAGCCTTTCGGCGCAACGGCTCCATTCCAATCTTCGGCATGACTGTCTCCTGATATCAGTCAAAATTACATTTGATTGATTGATCAATCAATAAAAATAAATGGCACCTTTAAAGGCGCTTATTTGATGTTGCGCTAAATCAATTGCAGTCACCTATTAGGTGTATATGATGAAATCATACCGTGCGGATGGAGTGTCAAAAATGTCCGATTTCCAGCCTTTGAAAATGTCCGGTATTCACGCCAAATGGGGGTGGTTTGTCGCTCTCGGGGTTGCTCTTCTTGTTTTTGGTATCATCGCCTTTGCGAACCTGATGGTCGCGACCGCCGCCTCAGTCTTTTATGTCGGCCTGCTGATGCTGATGGGTGGTGTCATCCATCTTATCCATGCCTTCCAGGTCAAAGGTTGGGAAAGCATCCTGTTCTGGACGTTAAGCGGTGTCCTTTATCTGCTGGCAGGCATCATTGCGTTTCAGAACCCGAACCTGACAGCTGCCGTGCTGACTTTGATGATGGCCGTCGCCCTAGTCATTGCCGGTGTGTCGCGCATATGGCTTGGCGTGAAACTGCGTCCGCTGAAAAGCTGGGGTTGGGTGGTTGTCGCGGGTGTCGTCACCGCACTGGCGGGCTTCATCATCGCGCTTGGCTGGCCAGTCAACAGCATCTGGGTGCTGGGCCTTTTCCTGTCGATTGATTTGATGATGCAAGGCTGGGCGCTGATTGCGCTTGGGCTTGCGCTAAAATCCTGAACATCAAAATGCAGGTAAAATAACAAGGGCGGCGGAACCTGCAGCGTATCGTCTGCATTATTGCTCGGCTCAACCGGGTGCGCTTGCGTCGAACATTCATCCCGAATGAGTTTTGTAAGTTGCGGTAGTTTGTGCTAATATAATGTCTTCGGATTACCAATGTCCGGTGCCACGGTCAGGCTCAAAATAATAAGACCGCAACCAATCCAAAGCTGGCCCAATTTTTCGGCAGTTCTGCCAAGGGGCATGATTTGAGAAAAAGGGAGAAACAATATGCCTATGGTCACTGTGTCAGTTTCCCCGGAGCAGGCGGCGAGAATGCGCCATGCTGTTGAATGTGGTGCATACGCATCCGGCAGCGAGGTTGTGCGTGCCGCATTGCGTTTGTGGGTCGCATCGTCGCAGACAAACGACTTGGACGT
Source organism: Rhizobium sp. BIGb0125 (assembly GCF_024810055.1). Classification (NCBI taxonomy): domain Bacteria; kingdom Pseudomonadati; phylum Pseudomonadota; class Alphaproteobacteria; order Hyphomicrobiales; family Rhizobiaceae; genus Rhizobium; species Rhizobium sp. BIGb0125. The sequence continues at coordinate 627,951 of NZ_JANUDV010000002.1, read as the reverse complement.
TGCTGCTAAAGGTCAGCAAAATCATGAAGATGAGCGAGTGAATGTTGCAGAGCTTTTTGCAGCTCACGCAGACAAGAAGCGGTGCGGCTGATGCAGCGTCTTGTCTGACAATATTGGCCGGCTGAAGTGTGACAGTTATGTCATAAAACTTTCATCCAACATTCACATACGGTCAATCTTTTATTGACCAGTTTTCAGGATGCTTCTCCGTAAAAAGCGGTGTTGTCGCCGTGCCCAAAAGGCCGCGTAAACCCGTATAATTATGGTACGGAGAATAATCATGACAACGGCTCTGGCGTTGGATCACCCTTCGATACGTCGTTTTGCCAGCGGACAGATGATGTCCATGTCTAAATTGGTTCTGGAAACGGCATTTCAGCCGATTGTGGAAACCACAACAGGAACGGTGTTCGGTTACGAAACCCTGATGCGCGGTCACGAAAAGCTGGGCTTTTCTTCTCCCTTGGCGCTGCTTGATCAGGCGGAAAGTGACGGCCAACTTGTCGCGCTGGAAAACCTGCTGGCCAGCAGGGCACTGGCCAAGTTTTCGACCTTACCTGATTTTACCTCTGCCACGCTTTTTCTCAATCTTGATGTTCGATTGATACGTCATGGGGATGCCATTCTCGACAAGCTTGTTTCGCATCTTTCGGGCGCCGGTATCGCGCCGTCTTCAATCTGTTTTGAACTGTCTGAACGCTTCGACAATACCAGCGTGCCGGAATTTTCTTCGCTGATCGCCAGAATGCGCAAGGAAGGTTTCAAGATTGCCATCGACGATTTCGGTGTCGGTCATGGCGAAATGAAACTTCTTAGCGACTACCAGGTGGATTATCTTAAGATTGACCGCCACTTCATCGATGGTGTCGACAGCAATGCACGCAAACGCCATCTGGTGCGCCACATCGTCAACATTGCGCATGTTCTGGGTGTGCGGGTTATCGCTGAAGGCATTGAAACCGAAGCGGAATTCCTTGTATGCCGCGAATATGGCGTTGATCTGGTACAGGGCTGGCTCATTGCCCGGCCGACAACCTTTACCACTGAATTGCAGCCGGCCTTCCCACATCTCCAACATTTGGGCGAGAACCGTCGCAGCAGCCAGTCACTGGATGAAATACTCATCCGTAAACAGATTGAACGTCTGCCGACCGTTTATGAGAACGACAGCATCGACAGCGTGTTTGAACTGTTTCGCAGAAACCCTGCCCAAGGCTTTTTCCCGGTTCTCAATGCAAATGGCGAGCCGCGCGGTGTTATTAACGAGCACCACCTAAAAGAATATATCTATCAGCCCTTTGGTCGCGACCTGCTAAAGAACAAGGTCTATGAGCGCACCATATCGCACTTTGTCGACGCCGCGCCGATCGTTGGTCTGGACGCTGATGCAGACCAGTTGATGTCGATGTTTGCCAGCATGGATGGCAGCGCCTGCGTGATCTTGACGGAAAATCTACGTTACGTCGGTGTTGTCTCTGCGGCCTCGCTTATCAAGGTCGTCAATGAGAAAAAGCTGAAAATGGCGCAGGACCAGAACCCGTTGACGGCACTACCTGGCAACCGTGCCATCAGCAGCTTCATTGAAGAGGGCTGCCGCGACGACGACGATACCCGTTTCCTGTGTTACTGCGACTTTGACAACTTCAAGCCGTTCAACGACAAATACGGTTTTCACATCGGAGACCATGCAATTTCATTATTCGCCGCTCTTATGCGGCGTTACTTCTTTGCTGGCGGCTGTTTCCTCGGCCATATTGGCGGCGATGATTTCTTCATTGGCGTTCGTGGCTGGTCGCGTGAGGAAATCTTGGAGATTCTTGAAAGACTGCTCAGCGATTTTCACGGCGACGTCATCGAACTCTACTCTGAAGATGACCGGGAAGCAGGCCGTATCGTTGGTCACGACCGCTTCGGAACAGAGCGTTTCTTTGCGCTGCTGCGTTGTTCTATTGCCGTTCTGGAGCTGCCGAAAGGTCTGATGATTGGCGACAGCGAGCGTATCGGAAGTGAAATCGCTGCTATCAAGAAAGCCGCCAAGGACAGCAAGGACGGCCTGACGGTCCGGGTATTTAACGGGACAAAATGACGCCAGTGGCAAAGCGTCTTCTTTTCTTCGCCATACCATTCCTCTAAGCCTTTCCCCCTGCATTGTTTCAGGAGGATTGTTCTATGGCATTGCCGCATGAAATGAATTTTGTCGATCTGCCCTCTTTTGGCGGCGCCGAGGTTATGGTCTTGGCCAAGGGGCCTGTACCTCAACCGAAGACGGGCGAAATTCTGGTCCGGGTTGAAGCGGCAGGAATCAACAGGCCAGATGTGGCGCAGCGGCAGGGAACCTATCCGCCTCCCAAGGACGCCAATCCGATTCTGGGCCTGGAAATCGCCGGCGAAATTGTTGCGCTGGGCGAAGGCGTAAACGGTTTTGCCATCGGACAGAAGGTCTGCGCGCTCGCCAATGGTGGCGGTTATGCCGAATTTTGCGCCGTTCCGGCTAGCCAGACATTGCCGTTTCCCAAGGGATATGATGCAGAACGTGCAGCTGCATTGCCGGAAACCTTCTTCACCGTCTGGGCAAACCTGTTCCAGATGGCAGGTCTCGGCGAAGGCGAGAGCGTTCTTATTCATGGCGGAACAAGCGGCATTGGCACCACGGCCATCCAGCTTGCCAAGGCGTTCGGTGCCAAGGTCTATGTCACGGCGGGTTCTGCTGAGAAATGCGAAGCCTGCCTCAAGATCGGGGCCGATGTCGCCATCAATTACAAGACCGATGATTTTGTCGCCATCATCAAGGAAAATACCGGTGGAAAGGGTGTCAACGTCGTTCTGGATATGATCGGCGCTGATTATTTCGAGCGCAATCTGGCAAGCCTTGCCAAGGATGGTTGTCTGTCCATCATCGCATTTCTCGGCGGTGCGGTTGCCGAAAAGGTGAACCTGACACCAATCATGGTCAAGCGACTGACGGTAACCGGTTCTACCATGCGGCCGCGCACCGCGGCTGAAAAGCAGGTTATCCGGGACGAATTGTTACAACAGGTCTGGCCGCTCATCGAAAACGGAACCATTGCGCCTTGCATTCACAAGGTCATTCCATTCAGCGATGTGGTTGAAGGACACAGGCTGATGGAAAGCAGTCAGCACATCGGCAAAATCGTACTTAAGTTGAATACGTAAGAAAGCCCTTGAAATCGCCCATGGATGGATTACCTTTCTCTCATGTTCAACGTAGCGAAAGGAAGGTGATCCAATGTCTAATGAGATTTCGATCTTTGTACTGGGCTTGGGAAAGGAGAAGGTTTTGACGGGGCAGCCCTCGGCCTGACCAACCTTCCTTCGGACTGCCATCTTGAATGACAGTTCGGGTCCTCTATCAGGATCAAACTCATGGAAGGGTCGCGTGAGCGGCCCTTTTCCTGTTTTTACGACCTATCAAATCGCGATATTGCCGGTGCGTTGCATACCAAACCAGCCAAGGCCGGGGACCTTTATGCCGGGATTGACCACATCGATACCGGCGACAAGCCCAAGCAGATGGACTTCAAATCCGCTGCGCACGCCAGCGGCAACCCCGATCAGACCTCTCCAGGACACATGGACATCTTTCCAGTCGTCATCGACATGGAACAAGGCGGCATTCGGCACATAATCCCGCCCGACCGCATCTGGCGGCAAGGCTACACCCAGTTCCGGTACCGAGCGCAGCACATGCGCAACAAATGTATTGGAGTTGGGGCCGGGGTAGATCTGATAACCACCCTGTTTGGCGTACGGGTACGCGGCAATCGCCTTTTCGATTTTCGGGATCAGCCACTCAGCTTCATCACCCTTGATCGCAATGACCTGACGTGGCGGATTGGAATACCAGAAAGCGTCAGGCGGATAGTTGTTCACCCTGATAGGATTGCCCCAGCCAACCTTGTCATAGCGGTTGTAGCGCGCCGCGTTTCTTTCCTTGGTAACGATCCATGCATGGCTGGCCAGCGCGCCCTTAAAACCGCCAGTCATCGCGGAAAACACATAAACCGCAGCGTCCTTCTGGTCATCGGTTTTCGGCAATAGCCCAGATGATGACCACTTTGCCTCACGCCAGCTGGAGGGCTTGTCGCGAATGGCCCATAACCCGGCAGATGCGATGGCCGGTAAAAGGAAGATGACAAAAACCAGAACGAAGAAACGTTTGACGTATCTCATATTGCCCCGTGCGTTGTATCCACTACCTTTCAAAGCGCAACGCCTTCTGTACACTGCGCAAGGGAAGCTGGAATGGCTGCATGATCCATGCCTTGAATCAGTGCGATTTAAGGCGTCATGCGGTAGGAACCTATATTATCTGGAGTTTTTTGAGGCCGTTATGAACAATCCTGTTACTGTTGAAGTTACCCGCGGAAATTTGGTCGAAAGCCGTCATCATGGAATGGCAGTGGTGGTCGATGGTGACGGCAAGATCCTGTTTTCCGCCGGCGATATTGAAAGCGGTGTTTTCCCGCGTTCGGCCTGCAAAGCCATGCAGGCTCTGCCACTGGTGGAAAGTGGTGCCGCAGACGCCTATGGCTTCGGTAACCGGGAACTAGCGCTGGCCTGCTCGTCGCACAATGGCGAAGATGCCCATGTCGAGCTGGCGGCCTCGATGCTGGCAAAAGCAGGTCGAGACGTGAATGTGCTGGAGTGCGGCGCCCATTGGTCGTCCGATCAGGCAACACTCATTCATCAGGCCCGTACCTTGGAAAAACCGACAGCCCTGCACAACAACTGCTCCGGTAAACATTCCGGTTTTGTCTGCGCCTGCTGCCACATGGACGTCGATCCGCAAGGTTACGTCGGTTACGACCACCCTTTGCAGCAGGAAATCCGTACAACCATGCAGGCGCTGACTGGCGCCGTGCTGTCCCATGAAACTTGCGGCACCGATGGCTGTTCCATTCCCACCTATGCGGTTCCGTTGAAGGGGCTTGCACATGGCTTTGCGAAAATGGCAACCGGCACCGGGCTTGAGCCTTTGCGGGCGAAATCGGCGAAACGCCTGATCGACGCCTGCATGGCTGAACCATTTTATGTCGCCGGGACGGGCAGAACCTGCACGCGCCTGATGCAGGTTTCACCCGGTCGTATCTTTGCCAAGACCGGAGCGGAAGGTGTGTTCGTCGCGGCGCTGCCCGAGAGCGGAATTGCCATGGCGGTGAAATGCGAAGACGGAACAACGCGTGCGGCAGAAGCCATGATTGCGGCGCTGTTGGCGCGTTACTCTGAAAAGGGAAGTCAGCAACAGGCCGACCTGCTGGCCATGTCGAACCGTGGCATGAAAAACTGGAACAAGATCCACGTCGGCGACGTCAGGGTCGCTGCCGGTTTTTCGCAGTGAGGTCGCGAAACTTCGTCCTTGAGTGAAATTAAAGGAAATCGAAAATGTTTACGCTGTTTTCCATGCCGGGCACCTGCTCGCGGGCCAGCCATATTACGCTTGAAGAATCCGGTTTGCCCTACAAGGTCAAGCGGGTGGATTTCAGCAAGCAGGAGCAACTTTCGCAGGCGTTTTTGGCCGTTAATCCGAAGGGCAGGGTGCCAGCGCTGGTGACATCCAGCGGTGTTTTGACGGAAACACCTGCCATTCTGTCGTTCATTGCGCAAATGGCACCGGCCGCCAAACTGGCGCCGCTGGATGACGCCTTTGAATTTGCGCGCATGCAATCCTTCAACGCTTATATTTCATCCACCGTGCACGTTGCGCATGCCCATGGCCGTCGTGGCAGTCGGTGGGCGGATGAGGCGTCATCGCTGGAAGACATGAAACGCAAGGTGCCGCAGGTCATGAGCGACTGTTTCGAGATTATCGAGCAAGGTTTTCACGGCGGCCCATGGGTGCTGGGCAGCCAGTATTCAGTGTCCGATCCCTATCTGTTCGTGATGTCGGGATGGCTGGAAAGCGACGGTGTCGACATCGCCCGTTTTCCAAAAGTGCATGACCATTACCAGCGCATGTTGGCGCGCGCTGCCGTCATCAGGGTGCTTGAGGCTGAAAAGCAGGCTTGAAACATCAAGCCACCCCGGTCAACATTCGGGGTGGCTTGTTTTATCATTGGCGTGTCATGCGGCTTCAGCGCCACGTGCATCCCACATCGCCTTGAAAGCCGGGCGGGACTGGCAGCGTTCCAGCCAGGCTTTAAGTGCAGGATATGTGTCGATCAGTGCCGTATGGGCCTGCGCATAACGGACCACCTCAGCAACATTGATGTCGGCAACGGTAAAACGATCACCGATCAGGTAGTCGTGTGACGAAAGATGCTGCTCGAGAACACGCAACGGCCGTTGCAGCAGGCGGGCTGCGACATCAATCACCGCCTTGCCAGCAGCCGTTTCGGCCAGATCCTCAGCAAAGGTGGTGGATATTTTCAGTGACTGCGTTTCAATTTCGGTCGCAGCGAAGAATGACCACTGCATCACTGCGCCATCTTCGGACAGGTCTTTAGGCGCAAGCGCGCCACCATATTTGCGCGCAAGGTAAAGATTGATCGCCATCGATTCGTATAGAACTATGCCGTCATCTTCGATGCAGGGTATCGTCCCCATAGGATTGATTGTCAGAAAAGACGGGGAAAGCGTGTTCAGAGGTGCTGTGTCGGCAAGAGGGTTGTCGAGACGTCGGGCTTGAATGACCGGCACATGTTTGTAGGCGATACCAAGTTCTCCAGCCAACCAGAGAGTGCGCGTGGCGCGGGAGCGGTAAACACCGTAAATAGTCAGCATGAGGGTCCCCTGTGTGCAGTCGCGTCTCGCAACTGCGAAAGAAAGCAAATTATCTCAAAACCTTAAGGCCATGTAGGCGGCACTTTTGTGCTCTACAGCGGCCAGTTTTCGCGGTGAGCCTATTGGCGCTTTTGTCTAAACGAAAGGAAATTTAGACCGTTTATCATGAATTTTTCTGAACCTGCTATCCGGATCAGATTGCTACCTTTTCCGTTAATTTGTAATATTTTCTAACAAATCGGTTGCATGGTTGGTTTTTCCGGGAATCTTTAATCAAGCATAAGCAAATATTCGCTATGTCCTATAGAATAACGACGCAGATCAAATGAATTACCTGTTTTAAACGTGCATTTGAGGATGCGCAGAAAAATTTAAGGCAAGTTTGGATGGGTATTTCCTGAAACAGGCCGTGAAGAGATGGCGAAGCCCATGACAAAAGTTCTTGATGTATCTTTTCTCAGGAGTAACGGCGGCTTTACCGAAGCAGATCAACTTCTTGGCTTGGTCAATCTTTTGCCTGACATGGTGTTTGTCAAGGATGCCGCAGGTCGATTTATCTTTGCCAATGCAGCACTTCGCAAGTATCTCGGGCTGAGGTCTGACGAACCGCTGAACGATTTTCACGAAAGTCATTTCCTGCCCGAAAAGTCAGTCAGCAATATTCTTAGCGCCGAAGCTCGAATTCTGGAGACAGGCGAGTCGACTTCCGACGTGGAAGAGTGCTTTTCTTTTAGCGGCAGGCCTGTTTGTTGGCTTTCGACGACGAAAATTCCACTGCGAGACGAGCAGGGTCGCATCAACGGTCTGGTTGCCATTTGGCGCGACATTACCGAAAATAAAAGACAGGATACGATACGACGCGGCAGTGCAGCATTGTTCGAATTGATAGCGCGCAATCAGCCGCTGGACATGATCCTGCATGCACTGACTTTGCTGGTCGAGAGCATGGTTGAGGGCATTTGCGCGTCGGTTTTGCTATTTGATCAGGAAACCGGAAAGCTGCGTCACGGTGCTGCCCCCAGTTTGCCGGAAGCCTATTGCCGCGTGATCGATGGAATTACATTCGGCCCGAAGGTTGGTTCTTGCGGGACGGCTGCCTGGCGTAGTGAGCCGGTTATCGTCGAAGACATAGAAAATAGTCCGCTATGGGAGGACTATGTCGATATCGCAAGGCCGTTTAAGCTTCGCTCATGCTGGTCTACGCCGATCATGAACGCCAACAGGCAGGTGCTCGGCACCTTTGCGCTTTATTCCGGTGAGGTGCGCAAACCTTCCGCTCACGAAAAAGAGCTGATCGATATGGCGACCAGCATTGCCAGTATCGCGATTGATCGTTGGCACAATGAAGAGCGGGTGCGTTTCATGGCGCATCATGACCCGTTAACAGGCCTGTCCAACCGCACGCTGTTCTGGACGCAGTTCAATCGTGCGCTGCACGAGGCCAAGCGCGAGAACCGCATGGTGGCAATCACCTATCTCGATCTCGATGACTTCAAGCAGGTGAACGATCTGTTTGGCCACGCCGCCGGTGATGAGGTGCTGTGCAGGGTGGCGGACCGGCTCGTCTCCTGCATCCGTGCTGCCGATATTGCCGTACGTCTTGGCGGAGATGAGTTTGCGCTGGTGTTCAGCAATCCCAAGCATGATGAAGAGGGCGTGCGTCGACGTCTCGCGCAGATCAGGGAAAAGGTCGGCATGCCGATTGATGTTGAGAGCGCTCGACTCAAAGTCGATTGTTCGATCGGCGTTGCGTTTTACCCCGGCGATGGCCAAACGGCCGAAGACCTGCTCGCCGCAGCCGATGCCGATATGTACCGTGCCAAGAAGGCAGGTCGTAACCGATTGACGGTGGTGCAGGTCGAAGAATGATCTGCAAAAACGGACTTCAACGGTAAATCGCAGCCTGCGGCATTATGTGTCAGTCGCATGTGCAGTTTTCTCGCCATTGATTTTGTTGATGTATTTTTGATTTTGAGTCCGGGCGGAATGCTTGGACTGCGCGCGCATTTGATCTCGCTCAAATTCAGACAAAGCCGCCAGGCCTATAGTTTTCGTAAAGCATATCATTCGCTTTAGAGCTTTACGGAGATAATAAAATGTCACGCACAGATGCCGTAATCGATGCTTTCGCAGGTCCGGTTCTGGCCGGTTTCGCGATTGTTCTTCTTCTGTCTGCCCGTCATGCAGAGGCCTGGAAGCCGAGAAAAGGCTACCGCCAGATCCCGCACCACGCGCCACCGGCCGCCATTGCACAGCAGGGACCTGTCAGGCCGACAAGTCATGTGCGTTTCGCCCGTTTTGAGGGCTGACTCCCTTTGGCAAACCTGTCGTAAACGCTGATCACACCAGCTTCGCGCCAGCCGAAAGGTTCATCATGAGGGCAACGATATCTGTGTGAAGCGGTTCAATGACAGACAAATTCAAGAAAACCTGCCGTCGCTCGCTGTCCGTAGCGGCCTTGATGGTTCTGCCTTTTTTGGGGGGGTGCCTGTTCGTGACGGACACCAGCCGCATGAATGCGGATGTTTTCGTGCGCGAAACGGCACCGGTGTTCCAATATAATGATGTGAACTCCAACCGACAGCCGCCACGGGAGCGTCTGCCCGGCCAATTGTCGCCGCAGCCGCCAGATCTATTCCGCACACGCTTCCATCAGCAATATGGCTTACCTGTTCCGGGCCAGCCGTTGTCTTATGGCTTGCCAGTATCCAATCCGCTACACCGCGCCATGTATGGCGTGGTCAATGATGATGGCCACACGCTTCCAGCCATTCCCTACAGCCGCATCGATCAGCGTTTCCTACGGCAGGAAGTCAGTTATCAGACGAACGAACCGCCGGGCACGATCGTTGTCGATACCAACCAACATTTCCTTTATCTGGTGCAGGATGGCGGCAAGGCCGTCCGTTATGGCGTTGGGCTTGGAAAAGACGGATACGCCTGGTCTGGCCGTGGCAAAATTCAGTGGAAGGCCAAATGGCCACGTTGGACACCACCGGATGAAATGGTTCAGCGCCAGCCTGAACTCGCTTCCGTCTCTGCCCGCAATGGCGGGATGGTGCCCGGTTTGAACAACCCGCTCGGTGCGCGTGCGCTTTACATTTTCAAGGACGGCAAGGATACGCTGTACCGCGTTCATGGAACGCCTGACTGGCAGTCCGTTGGCAAGGCAACATCATCCGGCTGCGTGCGCCTGCTCAATCAGGACGTGATCGATCTCTATGAACGCGTGCCGCAGGGTGCGCCAATTGTGGTTATTTGAGCACGGTCGCCATTTGATCGTATCGCCGTGACTGCGGTTTAAAGCACCGGTTGCTGGAATTTAGGGATGCCTTAACTAATGTGGGAATAAATCCTTGACTGCGAAATGAGTACCGCACGTCAGTATGTGATGTCCCGCTTATGAAAGAATTCCGGCCTTCATGATGAACCCCGACCAACCAGATTTTTCCAAAAGATCCTTCCTGTCTTTGCTTGGCCTGTCTTCCGCGGCCCTGCTCACGGGCTGTGCATCTTCCGGCAACTACAATCCTTCCGCAGTCGCCAACAATATATCCGGTGGCGTTCGCCAGTTTTTTGGCGGTCGTTTGAGTGACGAAGAACTGAATGTCATGTACGGCTCGATTGAGGATGGCGGTTATGTCATCCCAGCCGTGCCTTTCAGGCAGATCGACTCGCGTTTTTACCGCCAGCGGGTTGTCGACCCGACCGGCGAACGGCCCGGCACCGTGGTTGTGGATACGCGGTCGCGCTTCCTCTACCTTGTTGAGCAGGGTGGTTCGGCCATGCGCTACGGCGTTGGCATCGGCCGCCAGGGTTTTGCATGGCAGGGTGAGGGCGTTATCCAGTGGCGTCAGAAATGGCCAAAGTGGACCCCGCCAGATGAAATGGTTGCCCGTCAGCCAGAACTCGCCAAATATTCTTCCAAGAATGGCGGCATGCAGCCTGGTTTGAAGAATCCGCTTGGCGCGCGTGCGCTCTACATTTTCCAGAACGGGCAGGATACGCTTTACCGCCTGCACGGTTCTCCCGAGTGGAATTCCATTGGCAAGGCCGTTTCCTCAGGCTGTGTACGCCTGATGAACCAGGACATCATTGACCTCTATGAGCGCGTTCCCAACAAGGCGCGTATCGTCGTCTGGCAGTAATTGTCCTGATATTAATATATGATTTCAAAACGCCGTATGCAGTTCGCATGCGGCGTTTTAGTTTTGGGTGTCGTTGAGCCGTGCGCTGAGGTTCTTGAGCGTGTCGCGTATGGCTGCCAATTCGTCAAATCCGCAACCGGTTGCCTGGCCAATCGCCTGCATCACGCCAACCGCATCTTTCTTCAAGTCCCGTCCACGATCGGTCAGCGTAATCAATACCTGACGCTCGTCTTCAAGGCTGCGCTTGCGACTGATCAGCCCTGCTTGCTCAAGCCGCTTGAGGAGGGGGGAGAGGGTGCCTGAATCTAGGCCCAACATTTCGCCGAGCGCCTTGACGGTGGCGGTCTCTTTTTCCCAAAGGGCCATCATGGCAATATACTGCGGGTAAGTCAGGCCAAGCGGATCCAAAAGAGGTTTATAGGCCCGCGTAAATGCGTGGGCCGCACCGTAAAGGGCAAAGCAAATCTGATGTTCCAGTTGTAGATGCTTCTCAAGTTCATCCCTGTCCATGGCGTCTCCTGCAAATCCCTCGCGTAATGGAACAATCGGCGGGGCTGTAAGTTCCTTGGTCATGTCGCCAAAGATTATTTCTGACGTTGTTCTGCTTTTCACAGATAATATTTTTGATGGCAATGTGCAAAATTATATTGCGCGCAATTAAATTGAGTGATAGGTAATGCTTATTAAATCAACCGAAGGGAGTTAATGCCATGCCAATTCTGTACAAGACAAAAGCAAGTGCAACCGGTGGCCGCGCTGGCCGCGCCGTTTCGGAAAATGGTGTTCTGGATGTAACACTGACAGTTCCTAAAGAACTCGGCGGCGACGGCGCAACCGGGACGAACCCAGAGCAGCTTTTTGCAGCCGGTTATTCGGCCTGCTTCCTCGGCGCGCTTAAGGTTGTTGCTGGCAAGGAAAAGGTAAAGATTTCTGAAGACACCACTGTGACAGCAACCGTGGGTATTGGTCCGCGCGAGGATGGCGGTGGTTTCGGAATTGATGTTGCTCTCAGCGTCCATATTCCAGGCGTCGAGCGCGAAGTGGCTGAAAAACTGGCTGCTGCAGCACACATCGTGTGCCCATACAGCCACGCCTTGCGCACCTCGACGGAAGTGCCTGTCACTGTTGAGTAATTGCAGTAATACGAACATAAAGCCGGCGGTTCATCCCGCCGGTTTTTTCATGGGTTTGTATGAAGGATGTTATCTGGAGATGTCGAGCAGGTCCTGCCGCAAACGGCTTGGGTCACCGCTGACGATACCCCGTTCAACATCCGCATGGACACTTTCCCAGATCGGAAAGGCGCTGACCAGCAGTTGCATGCCCGCTTCGGTCAAGCGCAGTCTTTTTCCCCGCTTGTCTCTGGGGTCGGGCTCAATGCTGACGAGGCCTTTTTTCTGAAGAGGTTTGAGGGCGGCCGTCAGTGTGGTCCTGTCCATGGCGAGCAGTTGCGCCACTGGTCCCATCGGCGGCGGTTCCGGTCTGTTGAGCGACATCAGCAGTGAGAACTGGCCATTGGTCATGCCCAAGGGCTTCAATGCATTGTCGAAACGCCGCGCCAGCGCACGCGCTGCCCTTTGTGCGTGAAGGCAAAGGCAACTATCGCGCACTAGAAGCGTTGTTGAAAAAGGAATCGCTGTAACATTTGACATGGCTAATATATGTTGATATCAACGTAAATAGTCAAGCAAAAGCTGATCGAAGGAGGATTGATCATGTCTCATGCTGTCGTTTCCCAAAAGGAATGGCTGGAAGCCCGTAAAAACCTTCTCGTGCTGGAGAAGGAAGCCACACGTGCGCGAGACCGGCTGAATGAAGCGCGACGAGAGCTGCCCTGGGAGAAGGTCAGCAAGGACTACATTTTCGACGCACCGTCTGGTCCCAAAAATCTTTCCGAACTATTTGATGGCCGCAGCCAGCTCATCATCTATCATTTCATGCTGGCACCGGACTGGGAGGAGGGCTGTGTCGGCTGTTCTTTCTTCGCCGATCACGTCGATGGCTCTGTCATACACATGCAGCATGCCGATGCCACATTCGTTGCCGTGTCTCGTGCGCCACTGGCAAAGATTGAGGCCTACAAGACACGTATGGGCTGGAAGTTTCCTTGGGTCTCGGCCGGGGACAGCGATTTCAATTACGACTATCAGGCGTCTTTCCGGGATGAAGAACTTTCAGACGGAGGGATCACTTATAACTACCGCGAGATACCGCCCATGGGCGACCTCAAGGATTTGCATGGTATCAGCGTGTTTGCAAAAGACGAAAATGGCGAGGTTTTCCATACCTATTCCACCTATGCCCGCGGCTGCGAACAGACCATCGGTACTTTGATGCTGCTGGATCTGGTGCCCAAGGGACGAAACGAAGACGGCGTGATGAACTGGGTGCGACGCCACGATCAGTACGAAGATGTACCGAAGGCCGCAAGCTGCTGCCATTGAAACATCATCTGGAAAGGCTGCAACACCGCCAACCGGATCATGCGTCAACAAAAGGATTCGGAGTGCTTAACACCCTTACGTAATCTCTGGAGGAAAAGATTATGGAAAGTGCCAAGCCGCAAAAACAGCATGAGTTCCTGCAACGGATCGTGGGTGACTGGGTTATGGTGTCCACGTCAGGCCATGAAAGCTATAATCCCGATGATCCCGAGCAGGTGTTTACCGAAACTGTTAAATCCATCGGCGGTCTTTGGATCGTTGGCGAAGGCAAGGGAAAGATGCCGGATGGCAGCCCGATGACTGCGCTTATTACGGTTGGCTATGACCCTGATAAGGGAGATTTTGTCGGCACCTGGGTCGGGTCTATGATGACCAACCTCTGGGTCTACAAGGGCTGGCTGGAAGCAGACGGCAAAACACTGACGCTGGAAGCCGAAGGTCCCGCCATGGATGGCACTGGCGGCACCGCCGTTTACCACGATGTCCTGACATTGCATGACGACAATAACAGAACATTTTCCGGCAGCGTCAGGCAGCCGGATGGCAGTTTCAAACAATTCATGTCTTCTGAATTTCGCCGGAAATGACAGCGGTTACGTTTGTGCCGCTTAACATGTGACCAATGGGAGAGTGCAATGTCTGATACGCATGGCAAGTTCATCTGGTATGAACTGATGACGCCCGATACCGAAGCTGCAGCACGGTTTTACGGTTTTGTTGTTGGATGGACGGCGGCGCCATTCGAAAATGCCGCCATGCCCTACACCATTTTCGAGACCAATGGCCGGGGTGTCGGCGGAATGATGGAGCTGACCGACGAGTTAGCGAGAAGTGGCATACCACCGAACTGGACCGGTTATGTCGCCGTCGACAATGTAGATGAGACTGTGCGCAAGATCGACGCCGAAGGCGGAAGCATCATGCGCCCTGCGGAAGACATTCCGGAAGTCGGCAGGTTCGCCGTGGTGAAAGATCCTGACGGGGCGGTTCTGTGCATCATGACACCTCTGCCTATGGATAACCAGCCACCGGAAGCAGCTCCGGATGCACCCGGCCATGTCGGCTGGAGCGAGCTTTTCACTGACGATGTCGAACGGGCGAGTACCTTTTATGGCAGTGTCTTTGGTTGGACGAAGGACCATGATATGGACATGGGTGAAATGGGGCCATACCGCATTTTTGCCTATAAGGGCAAAGCCATTGGCGGCATGATGAAACGCTTGCCACAGGTTCCCGTTTGTCACTGGGGTTACTACTTCAATGTCGACGCCATCGATCAGGCCGTTACACGTGTCAGCACCGGCGGCGGCCAGGTAATAAACGGTCCAATGGAAGTGCCCGGCGGCAGCTGGATCGTCAATTGCCTTGACCCAAATGGGGCCTATTTCTCGCTGGTCGCACCACGCAAGTAAACGTAGTGCTCGCGCGTGTCAGATATGTCCCCTTTGCCCTGACCAGGCAAAGGGGACATTTTTTATCCGAAGGACGCAAAGAAATCTTCGGGGTCATCGACCTCAATCAGTTTGCGTTTTTCGATCAGCCAGAAGCGGTTGGCAACATCCCTGATGAAGCTGCGGTCATGGGATACCAGAACGCAACTGGTGGTCTTGCCGGTCAGCTCTTCGCCAAGCGTTTCTTGGCCCTCGATGTCGAGATGGTTGGTTGGTTCATCCAGCAGGTAGAAATTGGGTGCCATCAACCGCAGCACCAGCATACTGAGCCGTGCCTTTTGCCCGCCTGACAACAGGCTGGTGGCGCGCTGTTGCATGATGATGCTGATGCCGGCCCCTGCCAGCAGGGTGTGAGCCTGCTGGTCGGAGATATCAAAACGCCGGGTTGTTGCGGCAAGCGGCGTTTCCTCTAGTGACAACACATTCAGCGCCTGATCAGCGTAGCCAAGCACCAGCGACGGTGTTGCGCGGATAATGCCGGTAGCCAACGGCTGTTCAATCGCGGCCTTCAACATCCGTATCAGGCAGGATTTTCCAACACCATTGCGACCCAGCAGGACAATGCGGTCGCCTTGGCGAATGTATTGTTTGCCGGTCCTGAACAACGGCGTTCCGTCCGGTGTCGTCACCTCGGCATCGTCAAGGCTAAGCAGCACCTTGGCGTGTGTACTGCGGCTGGCCAGTGCAATGTTGCCGCTCGACTGTTCGCGGTGGGCAGGACGCGAAGCGTCCTCCAATTTTTCTGCGCGCTCCTTCAGTTGTTTTGTTTTGACGACAAGCAGGTCGCTGCCGGAATTGATGCCAATGTTCTTCAGCTTGGCGGCCTGGTGGCGCAGTTGCTGCGCCACCTTGATGTTGCGCTGATAGAGGCGTTCTTCCGAGGCATCCACTTCATCAAGTGCAATACGTGCCTTGCTGTAGGGCAGGGCAAAGGATTGTGAACGTTCCGGCCGCAGGAACAGGGTGCTGCGAGTTGTTGCGTCCAGAAACGCCCGGTCGTGGCTGGCAATGACGATTGCCGTTTCTCGGGGCAGTCCGGCCAGCCAGTTCTCGAGGACAGCTATTCGTTCCAGATCGAGGTGATTGGTCGGTTCGTCCAGCAGCAACACGTCGGGCTCGCGTATCCAGACCCTGGCCAGAAGGGCCTGCCGTTGCCAGCCGCCACTCAATTCAAAAAGCGGCCGGTCCCTCATCTCAGCTGGTACCTCGAGCATGTCCAGCAGCATGTCGACACGCCAGCTTTCCATGGTCGCCTGCTCGTCAGGCAGGCCACTGGAGACCATGTCGTGAAAAGAAAGCTTCGCCAGTGCCGGTGTTACATGCTGGGTAACATGGCCGATGGTAACACCGCGCGCCGAGGTAAGCTGGCCTTCAGTTGTGTCGATTTCGCCTGCCATTGCCCGCAACAAGGTCGATTTACCGCGCCCATTGGCGGCAACAAGGCCGATGCGGTCACCGGCCGAAATGCTCAGATTGAGGTGCGTAAAAAGGGGCGTGGTGAGTGTGACGCCAAGGTCACGAATATTGATCAAAGTCATCGAAATTCTCGGGTCTGCCAAGCCGGAACCCATGGGGAATTACCCATGAGAACATGCTGATGGTGCCTTGGGCAACACGACAGCAAAATCCGGCGATCAACAACATGCAGGCACAACGCAAAAGGTCGTGCTGCGTCTAACCGCTACGGTAGGCAAACCAGAGTGATATGTGTCCGGTCAGCCCCGCAAACGCATTTGCAGGGCAGAAAGGTGCGTGATCTGGCAAAAACGCCAGAAGCATGAAATGTCCATGCGAAGCCTCCTTTCAAAACCGGTTTCAGATGCCAATTCATAACACAGGCTGTTTTCTGAAACAATCAACCGACATTGGTCACTTGGCGGTCAACTGCGCCGTGGCAGCCGGACGTGGTCAATGAAGGCCCGAAGTTTGGGCGCCAGGTTACGGCGGTTTGGATAATAGAGATAAAACCCCGCAAAGCTCGGGCAATAACCATCCAGTAACGACACCAATTGCCCACGTTCGATGTATGGGCGAAATGTCTCTTCCATACCGAAGGTAATGCCGGCACCGGCACAGGCCAACTTGATCATCAGCTGCATGTCATTGGTGGTAAATTCCGGTTCCACCGCCACGGCAAATTCACGGTCGTTTTCCGCAAACTCCCATCGATATGGGGCAACGCCGGGGCGGGCACGCCAACCGATGCATCTGTGGTCGATCAGCTCTGCAGGGTGTGAGGGTAGGCCATGCCGATCTCTGTAAGCCGGTGCGCAGACCGCAAGCTGACGCTGCTCGACCGAAACAGGCACCGCGATCATGTCTTGGGCAATCAACTCACCCAAGCGCACGCCCGCATCGTATTCTTCGGCAACAATGTCGAACTCCTCATCGGTGACGACAATATCCAGCTGAACTTCTGGATAGGTCTCGGCAAAACTGGCCAGCAGTGGCCCGGACAGAAAGCGTTCGGCGATCGACGACACCGCCAACCGCAATTGCCCGCGCACCGCACCGCTGAACGACGATGTGGTGAGGGTGGCCTGTACGAGATTGGCGATTGATGGTGACACGTCGGCATAAAGCTGTTGCCCTGCTTCGGTCAGGCTGACGCTGCGTGTCGTGCGCTGGACGAGCGCAATGCCCATCGTTTCCTCCAGCTTGCGAATGGTCTGGCTGACCGCGGAGCGCGTGACACCAAGACGGTCGGCTGCGGCGCGAAAATTACGCTCCTCGGCGACCAGGCAAAAAGCTGACAGTGCATTGAGATCGATATTCATTGGTTAGAAAATCTACCTACTGAGTTCATGATTGAGGCGGTTATCACGACAATGCCTGTGAATTATCTTCCTTGCAACAGCAGAGGCCGGAAAGGTCGAGCTGGCAAACCAAGGAGATGAAACATGGTAATGAACAAAGTCGTTCTTATTACAGGCGCATCCAGTGGTATCGGTGCAGGCATTGCACGCGAACTTGCTGCCGCTGGCGCCAAGCTGGTTTTGGGCGCCCGTCGCATGGATCGCTTGGAGGCATTGGCAGACGAGTTACGTCTCGCTGGTGCCGATGTGGTCGCCCATCCGTTGAATGTGACACACCGAGAAAGCGTCGCAGACTTCGTCGAGGCTGGTCGTAAGGCTTTCGGACAGGTCGACGTTATCGTCAATAATGCCGGTATCATGCCCTTGTCGCTGATGTCGTCGCTGAAGGTTGCCGAGTGGGACCGCATGATCGACGTCAACATCAAGGGTGTTCTCTACGGTGTTGCAGCCGTCCTGCCGGAAATGATCAACCGTAAGTCCGGTCAGATTATCAATATAGCCTCGATCGGTGCACTTGCAGTGTCTCCGACGGCAGCGGTCTATTGTGCGACCAAATTTGCGGTACGCGCCATCTCCGATGGTCTGCGTCAGGAGCACAAGGATATCAGGGTGACCTGCATCCATCCCGGCGTGGTGGAAAGCGAACTGGCCGACACCATCACCGATCCGGCAGCCGCCGAACTGATGAAAACCTACCGCGCCATTGCGTTGAAGCCAGATGCCATTGGCCGCGCCGTGCGGTTTGCCATCGAACAACCTGATGGCGTTGACGTTAATGAAATCGTCGTGCGCCCGACGGCTGCGTGACGCGGGGAGATCAAGCAAATGAAAATGGTTTCAACATCAATTGCGATGGCGCTCGCATCTGTCGCTGCAGATGCCAGCCCGTCCAGAGCGAGCTCCATGATGAAAACAGAAAACACCGAGCAGACGTCGCAAGCGGTTACACATCCTTACATTGGCATGTGGGTGACGAGCGATGGTCAGATCCGTCAGGAACTTTTGGCAAACGGGCGCTATGATGAGGCGCGCGGCCAACGCAAAAGCGCCTATCAGGGGCGTTACGAAGTCACCGGAAATCATATCGATTATTGGGATGACACCGGCTTTACTGCGGACGGCAAGTTTGTTGACGATGTGCTCTATCATGGCGGCATGATTTTTTACCGCGAGAAATAAGCCGTCGCCAGAACGTCAATAGATGCCACCGCCCGTGCCTCTCTGGCCGGGCGGTGGCATATTTTATCGCTTGAGGCTTCCGAGAATGCCACGCACAATCGCCCGACCGACCGATGTCGCGACCGAACGGGCGGCACTTTTCATTGCAGCTTCAATCACCGTCTCGCGCTGGTAACCACCGGTACGGCGTGGCGCAGAACCGCGCGAACCGGTTGTTGAGGCTTCTTTCGGTGCATCGCCAAATCCCGGCAGGGTCCAGCGTCCGGCAGCGCTGTCCGGCTGCGCGGCCTGCTCTTCGGCGGCACGCTTGGCGGCTTCGGCCTCAGCTGCTTTTTGAGCGCGGGCAGTCAGAATTTCAAACGCGGATTCACGGTCGAGGTCGGTGTCGTACTGTCCGGCAACCGGGCTGACATTCATCACGCTTTTGCGTTCCGCATCGGTCGAGGGACCGGCGCGACCAGAGGGGGGGCGGATGAGCGTGCGCTCCACGATTGAAGGGGCACCCTTCTCCTGCAGGGTGGAAACCAGCGCTTCACCGGTGCCAAGCGTGGTGATGACCTCAGCCGTGTTGAAGGCGGGGTTTTGGCGGAAGGTGTCGGCAGCGGTCTTGACCGCCTTCTGTTCGCGTGGGGTATAGGCGCGCAAGGCATGCTGCACACGGTTACCAAGCTGCGCCAATACTGTCTCTGGCACATCGAGCGGGTTTTGGGTCACGAAGTAGACGCCAACGCCCTTGGAGCGGATCAGGCGCACAACCTGTTCCACGCGCTCAATCAGAACCTTTGGTGCGTCGTTGAACAGCAGGTGTGCTTCGTCAAAGAAGAACACCAGTTTTGGTTTGTCCGGATCACCCACTTCAGGCAGTTCTTCAAACAGTTCCGACAGCAGCCACAACAGGAAGGTGCCGTAGAGACGAGGATTCATCATCAGCTTTTCAGCCGACAGAACAGAAACAGCGCCACGTCCATCATCGGTAACACGCATGATGTCGCTGATTTTCAGGGCTGGCTCACCGAAGAAATGTTCAGCACCCTGTTGCTCCAGCACTAGCAGACCACGCTGCAACGAACCGACCGATGACTTGGAAATCAGGCCAAACTGTCCCGAAAGCTCGGAGGCATTTTCCGCCATGTAGTTGAGCAACGATTGCAGATCTTTCAGGTCGAGAAGCGGTAGGCCACCCTTGTCTGCAATCTTGAAGGCAATGTTAAGCACGCCTTCCTGCGCCTCGGAGGCATCCATCAATCGGGCCAGCAAAAGTGGTCCCATTTCGGCGATAGTTGCGCGCACCCGGTGGCCTTTTTCACCATAGAGATCCCAGAAAATGACCGGGAATTCCTGGAAGGTGAAATCAGAAAAACCGATCTGTTCGGCGCGTTTGCTGACCCAATCTTTTGCCTCGCCAATCGCGGCAATGCCGGAGAGGTCGCCTTTGATATCGGCGCAGAATACTGGCACGCCGGCATTGGAAAAGCTTTCTGCCAGAACCTGCAAAGTCACGGTTTTACCGGTGCCGGTCGCACCGGTTATCAGGCCGTGCCTGTTGCCAAATTTTAGATCCAGATATTCGCCCTTGTTGAGAGTGTCGTCCGGATTGCGGCTTGTGCCGATGTAGAGTTTTCCATCCTGCAACATGTGGGCATCTCTCCTGTTAGGCGTCTGACTGTAAGCCGGTACACTCGTAAAAACACGAGGCACCCTTCGTTGTTTATCAATCTATTGCAATGTTCTTGTAAGGCTGCAAGCAATGTCCAACAACAAGTTGCTGTGCGCCATGCTAAACGCTGCATAGTTTGCCTCAGTGGCTTGAGTCGGCAAGATATTTGTTTTACCTTGACGTTAACGTCAAAATAATCAGGAGGTGACGATATGAACCAACTCGTAACGCAGGTGGCCGACAAGGTCGGTATCAGCCCGGAAGTGGCTGAAAAGGCCGTTGGCATGATGCTGGGTTTTCTACAGCGCGAAGCCGATGACGGTGCGATCGCCCGCATGATCGAAGCCATTCCCGGTGCGACCGAGCTGGTCGCGCGCTTTAACGGTGAAGGCGCCGGTGGCGGCGGCGGTCTGCTGGGTGGCTTGATGAGCGCCATCGGTGGCGGTGGCATCATGGGTCTTGGCCAGCAGCTAATGAGCCAGGGCCTTGGCATGGGCGAGATTACCGCTCTTGCAAAGGAAACCATCGCAGTTGCCCGCCAGCACGCTGGTGATGAAGTTGTCGATCAGGTTATCGCCTCCGTTCCAGGTCTCAGCCAGTTCACCTGATCGGGAATTGATCGCTTGAAGTTTCAAAGGGTGCATCTGCGGTTCGAACGCAGATGCACCCTTTTTGATTGAGGCAAGTCAAGGGACAGGGCAGGGCTCAGCCGGACGCTGCCGCAAAATTGCGCCGCGCCTTTTCAATTTCGGCGTGATGGGTCTCCGCCCAGATCCATACTCCGCAAAATGCACCACCCAGACTGCGGCCAAGATTGGTCAGGCTATAGTCGACATGCGGTGGAATAACCGGATGCACGGTGCGTTTCACCAGCCCGTCACTCTCCATCTGCCGAAGTGTCTTGGTCAGCATTTTCTGGCTGATGCCGCCCACCAACTTGCCCAGTTGTGTAAACCGCACGGTGCCGTGTTCTTCCAGAACCTCCAGAATGAGCATCGTCCATTTGTCTGCCACCTTGGCGATGATGTCCTGCACCAGCGCTTCAATCACCGGGTCAACCTTATCAGGTATCTCATCATGCAGGCGTTTTTCGATGATCGGATCGACGGAATGCCTTTTCATGCAGACACTCTCCTTTTGGTAAGTATAAATCTTTTGGGTGCCTTCTTTCGATTGGAGAGGATGATAGCTAATCTTTGTCCAGACAACAAGGAAAGGTCATCGCCATGAAAACCACAGGTAACACCATTCTCATCACCGGCGGCGGTTCCGGCATTGGTCGTGCATTGGCGGAAGCATTTCATGCCCTCGGCAATCAGGTCATCATCAGCGGTAGACGTGCTAACGTGCTGGACGAGGTCACCAAGGCAAATCCCGGCATGGCATCCTTTGTCATGGATGCGACGGACGCAGCCGACATCAGCGCATTCGCCGACAAAGTCGTGGCTGCCTATCCCGCCCTCAACGCCGTCATCAACAATGCCGGTATCATGAAAAACGAAGCCATTCCGTCAGCGCCTGACTACCTTGCGATTGCGGAAGAAACCATTGCCACAAATCTTCTGGCGCCCATTCGCCTGACGGCGGCATTGCTTCCGCATTTCCTGAAACAGAAGAACGCGACCGTGTTGACCGTATCGTCAGGTCTTGCCTTTGTGCCGATGGTTGCAACCCCGACCTACAGCGCCACCAAGTCGGCCATCCATGCCTATTCGGTGACGCTGCGCGAGCAGCTGAAGGCAACGCCGGTCGAGGTTATCGAGATTGTTCCGCCTTATGTGCAGACCACACTGCAGGGTGAGCATCAGGCAACGGACGAACGCGCCATGCCGCTGGAAGCCTTCATCACGGAAGTCATGGATATCCTGACAAATCGTCCGGATGAAAAGGAAGTGGTGGTCGAGCGCTGCAAGCCGCTGCGTTTTTCCGTTGAAAACGGTGCTTTCGACAAGGTCTTCCAGATGGTCAATGCCATCCACGCATAAACAGGCGCGATCCAGACAGACAACATCCGGCAACCATCACCCGTTGCCGGATGTGCTTTTATCCAGAACCTCCTGCAGCGCTGATATGAATACGCTGACCTTGGCTGGCAGCAGCTTGCGGGTGGGATAAACCGCCCAGATAGCGATTGTCTGAGGCGCCGCATCCTCAAGCTTGACCTCTACCAACCGCCCGGACTGCAAGTCCTTCTCGACATTCCAGTTGGCAAGCAGGGCAATGCCGCCACCGGCAATACTGACCGCGTGGCATCCCTCGATGCTGGTCGCGGAAAAGCGCGGGTTCAGCCGCATGTGTCGTTCATGTCCATCGGCGACGAAGTTCCACTGCTGGATGTTGGCAATTGGCAGGCAGTCATGCTGTTGCAGTTCTTCGAGTGTGCGCGGCGTGCCGTATTTTCTAAGGTAATCGGGCGACGCCACAAGAACACGCGGATTGTCTGCCAATTTGCGCGCAATCAGATTGCTGTCCTTTAACCTGGCAATACGAATGGCCAGATCCATACCGCTGGACACCAGATCGGGCAGGGCATCATTGAGATCAAGGGAGATGCGCAAGGAGGGATGGGCCTCTAGCAGTTGTGGCACTAGAGGTGCCACAAATTGGATGCCAAAAGCCACAGGAACCGACACGCGCAGCAAGCCGCTGGCCTTTTGTGTGCCGGAATTAAACTGGGCGAGTGCCTCTTCGGTATTTTCCACCAGTGCCTGCGCGTAAGGCAGAAATGTTTCGCCCTCCGCTGTTAGCGAAAGCGAGCGGGTGGTACGGTGCATCAGGCGCACCCCAACCGTTGCCTCTAGTGCAGCCAGGCGACGTGTGGCCGTCATGGATGGCATACCAAGCCGTCTTGCCGCCTCGGACAGGCTACCAGCAGCAACAGCCGTGGTGAAAACCAACACGTCTTGGATATTCATTATATCAATTTCCGTTATACAGGTTGAACTACATAGGTCACTAAATCTTATTTTGATTAAATTGTATATCTGCGCCAACTCTTCGGCCAGAAAGGCGTGAAACATGAACACGACGAAAACCAATGCACCGCAGGCTCATGCGGGCTTAAGCAAGTGGAGCTTGCTGGCAATGGCGATTGCCAGCGGCATTGCCGCCGCAAATATCTATTACAGCCAGCCGATGCTCGGCATCATGAAGGCAGGTTTCCCGCATGATGCGATCACCAGCTTTGTACCGACCGCCACACAGCTCGGATTTGCATTCGGCCTTTTGCTGCTTCTGCCGCTCGGGGACATCGTAAACCGCCGATATCTCATCATCGGGCAATTTGTGGCTCTGTCTGTCGCGCTGGCGGCAACGGCCGTCGCACCAACCGCATGGATCTTGGTCATCGCCTCATTTGCCGTCGGCGTCGGGTCCGCGGTTGCTCAGCAGATTGTGCCCTTTGCAGCCTCGCTGGCAGCGCCGGAAAAACGTGGCGCCACCATCGGTGCCGTTATGGCCGGTCTCCTGTCAGGCATTCTGTTAAGCCGCACCCTGTCCGGTTTTGTCGGCCAGCATGCCGGCTGGCGGGAAATGTTCTGGATCGGCGTGCCGATGGCGCTTTTTGCCGCCGCATTGATGTTCGTTGCTCTTCCAAACCACAAGCCATCGTCGCGTATGCCTTATCGTCAGGCGATGGTGTCCTTGGTGCACATCTGGAAGCGTGAACCGGATTTGCGTATCGCTGCATTGGTGCAGGCGGCGCTGTTCGGCTCCTTCTCGGCATTCTGGACCATCCTTGCGCTTTACCTGCAAGGTCCTGACTTCCATCTGGGTGCAGATGTCGCTGGTCTGTTCGGTGTGGTGGGTGCTGTCGGCATCTTCGCAGCACCGCTGGCAGGTCGTATCGCCGACAGTCGTGGACCAGACTTCGTGGTATGGTCAGGCGCGGTTCTAGCTCTTGTCTCCTGGATTGTCTTTGGCGCATGGGCGTCGCTGGCAGCACTCGTCATTGGCGTCATCATTCTCGACTTCGGGGTGCAGAGTGCCCTCGTGTCCAACCAGCACATCATCTATGCGCTGGATCAGGAAGCCCGTAGCCGTATCAACACCATCTTCATGACCAGTATGTTCCTGGGAGGTGCTAGCGGTTCTGCTCTCGCAACCGCCGCCTGGGGTTATGATGGATGGACTGCCGTCAGTGTTCTGGGCGCGGTCCTTGCCATTGCTGCTCTCGGCGTTCGAGTGTTCGACCATCGAACCCGCACCGCATTGGCGCGGTAAGATAGGCCCGATAGGCAGGGAAAGGACGGCTTCGGTCGTCCTTTCCTTATGCGGAAGGAACATTTCAGGCGACACTGCGTTTGGGGCAAAGGTGCAACCTGACATGAGGTGTCCGGAGCATTCTGTTTGCGTGCATCAGAAGCTCGTTAATTAGTATTTCCTTTCAAATTGAAACATGTCAAAAACATTGTCGCAACCGGTGCCTGAAATGTCGTTCAGCTACGACACCGGATTGTGGTCTTTGAAGAATGACGCCCGGCAAGATGGGCTCATCCACTGAAGCCACCCTGAGAAAAGAGCGCGCTTCACCTCTGCTGATGCTGGTGTCGAAAAGCCTTTCCGGCACCGGTGATTTTTTCAGATCTGCGAAAGGAGAACACATGTTTGTTCTCATTATTGGGGTTGTTGCAGCCATACTGGCTCTGGCGATACTGTATCCCGGTGTTCAACTCGCAATGGCTGGCGGAAGCGTCTTTTATGTCGTTATCGGTATTGGTCTGTTGCTGGCGTCCATCCAGCTCATTCGCCGTCGTCAATCTGGCTATTTTCTCTATGCACTGCTTCTGATCGCCACCTTCGTGTGGACCATCTGGGAAGTGGGTTTCGACAAGTGGCAATGGATACCGCGCGGTGCATTGCTGACCTTCCTCGGATTATTGCTCAGCCTGCCGCTGGTGCCCTATGGCTTAAAAACCAAAGGCAAAAGCGTTGCTTTGTTGCGCACCACAGTGTTTGTCATCGCTGTATTGGGTGTCGTGTCATGGTTTGTGGACCCGAGGCTGATCGATGGCGAACTTCAGCCGCAAACCGCCCAGGCCGAGCCCGCTGCGACTGGCACGCCGGCTTACCCGGCAGATGACTGGATTGCCTATGGCGGCAACAATCTTGGTCAACGTTATTCCTCCCTCAGTGATATCAACGTCGATACTGTCAAGGGGCTGACCGTTGCCTGGGAACACCATACCGGCGATTTGAAAACTGCCAATGACAGCAAGGAGTTTACCTTTGAGGTGGCACCTTTGAAGGTCAACGGACTGCTGTATCTCTGCACACCACACAACATTGTCGAGGCACTGGTCCCGGAAACGGGCGAAGTGAAATGGAAGTTTGACCCTGAGCTGAAACCCAGCACATTCTTCCAGCACCAGACATGCCGTGGTGTGTCCTATAATGACAGCAGCGATTTTGTCGCCGCCTCCGCAGCATCTGCTGCCACATCAGTTCCTGTAGCACCCGCTGCTCCAGCAACCGATGGCACGACACAGACCCAGCCACAAACGCAGACTCAAAGCCAAACACCGCAAGTGGTCGCGCCGGCTCCGGCTACATTGACCTGCCCACGGCGTATCATCTCCACCACGGTTGATGGTCGCCTTTATGCGCTGAATGCCGATACCGGTGCACTTTGCACCGAGTTTGGCGAAAATGGTTATGTCAATCTTCTGGCGCAAATGCCGATGTTGCATGAATCCTCTTACATGCAGACCTCAGCACCTCTGGTGACGAAAAACCTCATCATCATCGGCGGTTCGGTGTCTGACAATTATTACGAGGACAATACCTCGGGCGTGATCCGCGCCTATGATGTGCGCACGGGCAAAATCGTCTGGAAATTCGATGCCGGAAAACCGGATGACACAGCGCCTTTGGCCGCCGGTGAAACCTATGAGGCCAACTCTCCCACCGCATGGACAACCTTCAGTGCCGATGAAGCCCTGGGTCTTGTCTATGTGCCTTTCGGCAACAAGTCTCCTGACCAGTTCGGTATGAACCGCACTGAAGAGGACACACAATTTGTCGATGCGCTGGCAGCACTCGATATTGAAACCGGCAAGTTGCGCTGGAAATTCCAGACCTCCTATCACGATCTCTGGGACCGCGATAATCCATCGCAACCGACACTTCTCGACCTTCCCAAGGATGGCAAGAATGTACCGGCGGTGATCATGCCGACCAAGGGCGGCAACTTGTGGGTTCTCAACCGCCAGGACGGCACGCCGATCTTGCCGGTCAGTGAACAGAAGGTCAGCACGGAAACCGATGTACCCAATGAAAAACCGTCACCGGTGCAGCCGATCTCGTCGCTGAACTTCACACCGGCACCGCTGCGTGAAGTCGACATGTGGGGTGTCTCACCGATCGACCAGGCGATGTGCCGTCTGGCATTCAAGCAGGCACGATACGATGGAAATCCGTTTACACCTCCGGGTATCGGCAAACCTTCGCTTGTCTGGCCGGGTAATATCGGTGTGTTCAACTGGGGGTCGATCGCGGTTGATCCGGTCAACAAATGGCTGATCGGTACACCGCAATATCTGCCCTATCTTTATCAGGCCTATCCACGCAAACCGGATGATTTGAATGCCCGTCTCTTCACCAAGGAGGGCACTAACCCTGGCAATGAAAATCTAGGTGGGCCATTTGGCATAAGCATCCTTAACTTCCGGTCCGGCATCGGGCTGCCATGCAATACACCGCCATGGGGTGAAATGGTTGGCGTCGACCTGACAACGGGCAAAACCGCGTGGAAACGCCGCAACGGCACGGTGCAGGACCAGAAGATATTGGGATACTCATGGCCGATCCCGCTGCCGATGGGCATCCTCGCCCATGGTGGCACCTTGACCACGGCAGGCGGGGTGTCCTTCACCGCTGCCACGCTCGACAACTATCTGCGAGCTTACGACATGAAGTCAGGTGAAAAACTGTGGCAGGCTCGTCTGCCGGCCGGCGGGCAGGCAACGCCCGTCACCTATCGCGGAGCTGATGGCAAACAATATGTCGTCATTGCCGCCGGTGGTCATGGCTCAATCGGCACGACACTGGGTGACAGTGTTATTGCCTATCGGCTGAACTGATTGAAAAATGAAAGACCCCGCCCATGCATATGGGCGGGGTCTTTGTCTGTTTTGCTCGGGGCTACCGCTCGGCCGGCAGGATCACTTCTTGACAGCAACAACGAAAAGGCGCGGGAAGCGTAGCAGGACACGGCCGTCCGCCATCGGCGCGTAGGCCTTGGCGATGCGCGCCGTATAATCTGCCAGAAACGCGTCCTGATGTTCAGCACCTGCGGCATTCAGATAGGGTCGAAGTCCAGTACCTTTCACCCATTCGACGATCGCGCTGGCATCCGTCATCGGGTGATTATAGATCGTGTGCCAGACATCGACCCGTGCAGATTTCGGACCAAGCCGGTCGAGATAGGCGGTCGGGGAGGGCAGTGGTTTACGACGCAACGATCCCTCGGCAAAGGCCGGGGCCCAAGGCCCGACAGACGCGGTTTCTCCCATCGAGACATGGGTCGGTTCAGACAGATTGTCCGGCATCTGTACCGCCAGCACGCCGCCCGGTTTCAGGTGATCCATCAGCTTTTCCAGCACACTCAGATGGTCCGGTATCCACTGGAAAACCGCATTGGCATATAAAAGGTCGGCCGGGGTATCGGGTTGCCATGTGGAAAGATCGGCTTTGCGAAACTCGGTATTCGGTAGGCGATCTCTGGCCTTTTCCAACATGTCGTCGTCGCTGTCCACGCCGGTGATCACATTCAAGCCGTAGCGGTTTGTCAGCAGCTCTGTGGAGTTGCCGGGACCGCAGCCGAGGTCATAACCCGCCATTACCGTTTCCAGCGGAACCTGCGCCAGCAGATCGCGGGCAGGGCGTGTTCTTTCATCTTCAAACCGGAGGTATTGTGCGGCGGACCATGCCATATCTGTGAGTCTCCCATGCTGACACCTTCGCTCAGGTGTCCCGTTTCAATTACACAGTTTTTACCCGCTCCATCATTTATCGTTATACGTCCATTTATCAAGTTGTTGGTTCGATGGAAGATTCTTGCTCAGATGCAGCAGGTGGATATTGTTTTGCGTCGTTTTGTGTTTTTGCGGAAAAATTATCTTGACCTGATGCAGGTCGAGGCATTCACTCCGGCCACTTATCTATAGGAGACTTTGAGAATGGCCGTCGATACTTCACCGAAATCAAACACCTGGACCTATGTTGACGGTGAATGGCTGCCCGGCAATCCGCCGTTGATTGGCCCCACCTCGCATGCCATGTGGCTGGCTTCGACAGTGTTTGATGGCGCTCGTTGGTTTGACGGTCTGGCACCGGATCTGGATCTGCACTGCCAGCGCGTCAATCGCTCGGCCACCAACATGGGCATGATCCCGACCAAAACCCCTGAGGAAATCGAGGCGCTGGCACTCGAAGGCGTCAAGAAGTTTGATGGCAAGACCGCCATCTACATCAAGCCGATGTATTGGGCTGAACATGGCTCAGTTGGCAGCGTTGTTGCACCGGATGGTGCCTCCACCCGTTTTGCTCTTTGCCTGTTTGAAGCACCGATGGATGCGGGCAAGTCGCTGACGCTCACCGTTTCTCCGCTGCGTCGCCCTTCGCCGGAAACTGCGATGACCGATGCCAAGGCAGGCAGCCTTTATCCGAATAGCGGCCGTGCGATCATTGAGGCCCGTTCGCGTGGTTTCGACAATGCCCTGATGCGCGATATGAACGGCAATGTTGCTGAAACGGCAGCCTCCAACATTTTCATGGTCAAGGATGGCGTTGTCCTGACCCCGGTTCCAAACCGCACCTTCCTTGCCGGTATCACCCGCTCGCGCGTTATGGGTCTGCTTCGTCAGGCGGGTTTCGAGGTTCGCGAAGCAACGCTTTCGGTGGAAGACTTCAAGAACGCCGACGAGATTTTCTGCTCCGGCAACTATTCCAAGGTTTCTCCGGTCACAAAGCTGGACGAGAAGGAATTGCAGGCTGGCCCGGTCGCCCGCAAGGCGCTGGAGCTTTATCTCGAATGGGCCAAGTCAGGCACTGACGCCTAATTACATATCTACCAAACGGCCGGGTTCCCCGGCCGTTTTTTTATCCTGTCACACATATTCCGGATGACGGCAAATGGCCGAAAAATCTTCGCTTAACATCATTATTCGTCAGAGCCATACAGACGATATCCCAGCGATAACCGAAATTTACCGTGATGCTGTCCTGCACGGCAAAGCGAGTTTCGAAATCGATCCGCCCTCCGCTGATGAAATGCTCAAGCGTCGCGACGCTTTGGTCTCCGGCGGGTTTTCTTATCTGGTGGCAGAGGTTGAAGGCCGTATCGCTGGTTACGCCTATGCCGGTGCCTACCGTGCGCGCCCGGCCTATGGCGCAACGGTCGAGGATTCGGTCTATGTCAGCCCCGATGCCAAAGGCATGGGCATTGGCCGAAAATTGCTGGATGCGCTAATTGGCGACGCGACGGCCAAGGGCTTTCGGCAAATGGTGGCGGTGATCGGTGATTCCGCCAATGCCGCCTCGGTCGGGGTGCACCGCGCGGCAGGTTTTGAAATGGTCGGCACATTGAAGTCAATCGGCTGGAAGCATGGCCAGTGGCTTGATACTGTGCTGATGCAACGCCCGCTTGGTGAAGCAGATACGACGCCGCGCTTCCAGCCCTGATATGATTGGGGCAGTTTTGCCTTATGGCTCGGCCTGATCGGGAATATCGATCTTGACGGTGTCCGTCGTCATTTCACCGCCGATTTCCACGGTCTTTGCCTGCTTGTCGTAAACGCAGATATGGCTGATCGTCGCGTCGGCCCCCTTGGCTTTGCCGCTGACGATCGCAAGGCCGTAGCTTTCGCTACCAAACGGATCGACCACGATCTTGGCGTTCTCGATCATGCCTTCCGCGGCGGCAAGGCATTTCGCTTGGACGTCGGCAGTAAACTCCTGCCATGCTTCATCCGATGAGGCGGCAGCAGGGAGTGAGATCAGGCTTGCCAGAATTGCAGTGCAGAGGGTTTTCCTCATCTTGTCGCTTTCCTTGTCAGTAATGCCGAACCGAAGTTCTTGAATCGGTACGCAACCATCGAATGCGATTGTGAATTTCTGATGTTGGTAGTGGAATTTTCTCTTTTGCCGGAACATTTTGATATTTCGCAGGTTGCCTCAATTGAGTTCCGCTCCTATGGTCCGCGCACAAGGTTTCAAGGAGCGGGTCACCGCTGCAACAAGGAGTACCACCATGGCCTTCGAACTTCCCGAACTTCCATACGACTACGACGCTCTCGCACCATACATGTCGCGCGAAACGCTCGAATTCCACCACGACAAGCACCACAAGGCATACGTAGACAACGGCAACAAGCTTGCTGCTGAAGCTGGCCTTGCTGACCTGTCGCTGGAAGAAGTCGTCAAGAAGTCTTTCGGCACCAATGCTGGCCTGTTCAACAATGCTGCCCAGCACTACAACCACGTTCATTTCTGGAAGTGGATGAAGAAGGACGGCGGCGGCAACAAGCTGCCTGGCAAGCTGGAAGCTGCAATCAACTCCGACCTCGGCGGTTTTGACAAGTTCAAGGCAGACTTCATCGCTGCTGGTACCACACAGTTCGGCTCCGGCTGGGCATGGCTCTCGGTCAAGAACGGCAAGCTCGAAATCTCCAAGACCCCGAACGGCGAAAACCCGCTGGTTCACGGTGCAGAGCCGATCCTCGGCGTCGACGTTTGGGAACACTCCTACTACATCGACTACCGCAACCTGCGTCCAAAGTACCTCGAAGCCTTCGTTGATAACCTCATCAACTGGGACTACGTTCTGGAGCGCTTCGAAGCCGCTTCCAAGTAAGGTTTTCAACCTTCGATTTTACGAGACACCCGGCCTTCGTGCCGGGTGTCTTGCTATGTGGCTGCGATGTCATATCGCTGTCATCTGCAGGGCATAAAGCCGCCGCCATGACACATCTTGCTGCACCGCTATTTTCCTTCGGCATCATCGCCGACCCCCAATATGCCGACATCGAACCGAAGCCTGATATGGGGCGCTATTACGCCAGTAGCCCACGCAAGCTCGATGCGGCGATTGAAACGATGAATGGCGAGGATCTGGCCTTCGTCGTGACGCTGGGTGATCTGGTCGATCGTGACTGGAACAGCTACGATGTAATTCTTGCCTGTTATGACAAGCTGCGGCACCGTTCCGTTCTGTTGCCGGGCAATCACGACTTTGCCGTCGATGCTGAGAAATTGCCAGACGTCTATCAGCGACTGGGCATGCCATCGCCTTGGCATGACTTTGCCGAGCAGGGTATGCGTTTCATTGTTCTTGATGGATCTGACGTCAGTCTGTTTGCACCGGAAAGACATGACCCGAAGCGTGAAATCGCCGCCACGCGGCTGGAGACATTGCAGGCGGTTGGCGCCATCAATGCGCAGACCTGGAATGGTTCATTGAGTGATGAGCAGTTTGGCTGGCTGGAAAACACGCTGGAAGACGCAGCACGTCTCAATCAGAAGGTGGTGATCTTCTGCCACTATCCTGTCTTCCCTGATAATGCCCATAACCTGTGGGATACGCCACGCATTCTGTCGTTGTTGGCCGACCATGATTGTTTTGTGGCATGGTTCTGTGGCCATAACCATATCGGTAATTACGGCGAAATAGACGGCAAGCATTTTCTCAATTTCAAGGGCATGGTGGACACGCCTGACGAAAACACCTTTGCTATCGCCGATGTCTATGCCGACCGTATCGAGGTTCGTGGTTTCGGTCGTGAAGACAGCCGCACGCTAGCGCTTTGATCGCTCAAGGATTGGTCTTCGGCGTTTGACTATATTGCCAGTTGGCCATCCATAGCTGGCGCAAAGCCTCACCTTGCTGTTTGAAGAAGTCCTGCGTTTCGATGCAGCTTTTGACACGGTCCGCACGGAAGTTGCGGATCGCCTGCCGCAATTCGCACCAGGCGACGATATTGGCGGTTTCGGAATAATAGATCACCGCGATTGGCCCTATCCGCCGTTCGGTCAGCGAACCGGCTTCGTCCTGATAGGTGATATCAAGCTTTTCCTCGTTGCGAACTGCGCGTCGGATCATCGACAGGTCCACGCCATCAGGTGCATTGGCAATAATGCCCCAGGCATGTAGTGCAGTGGTGGACAGAATGCGGGAGAGGGGTTCGGGGACCGATGAGGCAATCTTGTCGCTGACCCGCTTGGCTGCCTGGCGTAACTCCGTGTCGCCGGTTCTGCTGACAAGTGCCAGTGCAAGAACGATTGCTTCCGTTTCCTCGATCGAAAACATCAGCGGTGGCAGGTTGAAGCCGGGCCTCATGATGTAACCCACGCCACGTTCCCCTTCGACCGGCACACGCATGGCCTGCAAGGCGGCAATGTCGCGGTAAACCGACCGAGGTGTCACCTCCAGCGTGTCGGCAATCTGCTGTGCGGTCACCGGCTGGCGTGCCACTCGCAATATCTGGATGATTTCGAAAAGCCGTGATGCTTTGCGCATTTCTGTCCCCGAGCGAAGGCTACTGACAGAACGCTGTCAGTAGCAGGAGATTATAGACAATAGAAACGGGTTGAAAACCTTGGATAGCGCGCAGTTCGCAGCAAATAATGCGGGGGAGATACTGACATGGCCTATAGCGAAAACCTTTGGCTGTTTTTCCTGCTTTTGTTTGGCATCATCATTGTGCCGGGCATGGACATGCTGTTTGTGCTGGCAAGCTCTTTGACCGGCGGAAAACGCACCGGCTTTTTCGCCATTCTCGGTATCGTGGCCGGTGGTGTCGTCCACTCGCTGTATGGTGCGGCCGGTGTCGGGCTACTGGCTGCCTGGATGCCCAGCCTGTTCACACCGCTGCTGGTGCTGGGCGCTGGTTACATGATCTGGATCGGCATCAGCCTGATGCGCAGTTCAATCACCGTGCAGGGCGATGAGGCATCGTCTAGCAAATCGGCATGGCGTGCCTTCCGGCGCGGCATCCTGACCTGCCTTGCCAACCCCAAGGCCTATCTGTTCATGCTGGCGGTTTATCCGCAGTTTCTGAAACCTGCCTATGGACCGGTGTGGACGCAAGGGGTGATCATGGGGGCCATGGTGGCTGCGACCCAGTTCAGCGTCTATGGCGCATTGGCGCTGACGGCGGATAAAAGTCGCAGGTTTCTGGTTTCATCACCTGCAGCAACGGTTTTTGTCGGACGTGCCGCGGGTCTGGTGCTGGTTGTTGTATCGGCGCTAACCCTGTGGGCGGAATTGACAAAAGTCTCTTAGATGACTGTTTTAGCAGCGAAAATCACCAAACCTCACCTTATTGTGACTTCTCTAGAAACGTCAAACGGGGCATGTTCGGGCGTCCCTTAATGTTGAATCGTCCCTTTGGCCGGTATCAAGGAGAGAAGCATATGAAATTGAAGACCATTGCGGCTGCCATGTTGTTCGGCTGTCTTTGCGCCGGAGCGGTTTCCGCTGCTGGCGAAATTGAAAAGCGCGAAGGCATGATGAAGCAAATCGGTGGCGCAATGGGCGCGCTGAATGCCATCGCCAAGGGCCAGAAGCCTTATGATGCTGAAGCGGTGAAAGCTGCTGTCACGACCATCAGCACCAACGCCAAGGCATTCCCTGATCAGTTCCCGGCGGGTACGGAGACCGGAAGTGCGGCGTCTCCAGCCATCTGGCAGAATTTCGATGACTTCAAGGCCAAGTCCGAAAAGCTCGGCGCAGACGCGGATGCCGTTCTGGCGCAGCTGCCTGCCGATCAGGCTGGCGTTGCAACCGCCATGCAGTCGCTCGGCGCTGATTGTGGTGTCTGCCACCAGACCTACCGCTTGAAGCGTTAAGCTTTAAGCCTGCTGAGAATGTGCGGCTGTTCAGCATGAGCCGCACATTCTGCTGACGATATCCATGGTCTGTCATCCCGATCGCTGGGGGTACGCGCAGACCGGCATTTTTCAGACTGTTTTTCAGACTGTGCATTTCGGGAGAATGATATGGCTTCGAAGCTTGTAAAGCTTGGTGCCGCCGCGGCTCTGGCTGCTGTTGCAGGTGCAGGCATTTTCTTCGTCGTTACAGGGCCGGACAGGCAGGCGCCAAGCCATTGGGCCAATGCCGGAACACCGGATCTCGTCAATGGAGAAAACCTGTTCTGGGCCGGTGGTTGCGCAAGCTGTCATGCAGCGCCTGACGCTACGGGGGACGCCCTGCTACAACTCTCTGGTGGCGCGCCGCTGCATAGCCCGTTCGGCACATTCTATGCGCCAAATATCTCGCCGGATCCAAAGGCCGGTATTGGTGAATGGACCCTTGCAGAATTTGGCGATGCCATGACCCGTGGCACCGGCCGCAATGGTGAGCACCTCTATCCGTCGTTCCCGTATGCTTCCTATGCGCGAATGCCCGCCAAGGATATCAGCGATCTGTTTGCCTATATCAAGACATTGCCTGCCAGCGATCACGTCGCACCGAACCACGACTTGCCATTCCCGTTCAACATCCGCCTGGCTCTCGGTGGCTGGAAGTTCCTGTATTTTGACGAAGGTGCGCCACGCGTCCAGCTGGCAAATGCCGATGCCGCACTGGTGCGCGGCCAGTATCTGGTCGAAGGGCCGGGCCATTGTGGTGAGTGTCATACACCCCGCAACCTGTTGGGTGGTTTCCTCAAAGACAAGTGGCTGGCCGGTGGCCCCAATCCGGAAGGCGAGGGCAGCATTCCCAATATCACCCCTGGTTCCAGCGATATGGAAAACTGGGCTGATGCAGATATCGCGAGCTATCTGGAAACCGGCTTCACGCCAGAGTTCGACAGTGTTGGCGGCTCAATGGTGAAGGTGCAGCAAAACATGGCGCGCCTGCCAGCCGAAGACCGTGATGCGATTGCCGCCTACCTCAAGGCCATCCCGGCACGGTAATATCCTGTCTGAAAACTGATGTGGACGAATGGTGTGGCAAAAGCACCGTCGTCAACAGTCGGTTCTAAGCGGCTGCCATCGTCGGCTGGCGGAAGGTAATGTCAGCGCATCCAGACATTTCGAACAGCCATGCCGATGATGAAAAGCGGTATGGACGCGCTGCTCACGATATGCAGCATTCGTATTCGCGGCCAATCGGTCGCCTTTCTGTGCGCGTTGTTTCAGGATGGTATTGATCTTCAAAACATTCCTCCATCCGCCGAACCATGGTGGCTTCTGGTCGTCCAGCCCATCTTCTCTGGCGATCTTGCGGGCGTAGAAATATGTTGTGTAACCACACACCATGCTCACTACGAGTACGACCACTATCCACTGGTGCATTTGTTTTCTTCAACAACTAAAAATCACAAAAAACGCTCTTAACGTGCAAGCCCTTAGTGGTTGATAATGCAGCGTTGAAGATGGATCGACTTCGTTAACCACGCCTTTGAGAACCCTGCGGATTTAATCATCTCGTAAGCTGTTGCCTTCAGTAATGCCCGGCCTAGACGGGCGCTACCATTGCTTATTTCAGGCATGTGACGTCTCTGCATATTCGGGGTATGAAATGAATTCGATACTGACGTGCTTGGTGTATGAGCACGATATGCGACTGGTAGTGCTTGCGGGAATATTGTGCCTTCTTTCCGCGACGGTAGCGATGTTGCTGCTGCGGCGCGCTGTAAAAAGCAGTGGCTTACCTCGTGTGATCTGGATTGCTGCGACCGGCGGGGCAAGCGGGTTTGGCATCTGGACCACCCATTTCGTGGCAATGCTTGCCTATGATCCCGGTTTTGTGTTCGGTTATGAAATTAATGGAACGCTGATTTCGCTGGCGGTTGCCATCGGAACGACCGTGGCGGCTGCGGCCTGCGCGACCTACGATACCGGTCGGCACGGTACTGTTGCTGCAGGTGTATTGTTCGGCATCGGCGTCACCAGCATGCACTTCATCGGCATGACGGCAATTGAACTGCCTGGCACCATTGTCTGGGATCGCTCCCTGGTCATTGCGGCTTCCATTTTGGCGGTTGTGCTATCTGTGCCAGCATTCGCGGTACGTCGCGCTGAAAAGACCAGCGGTTCACCTGTCATCCTGCCTGCCGCACTTTTGACGCTGGCAATCGTTGGCATGCACTTCACCGCCATGGCCGCGATCACTGTCGTACCGGATTACTCCGCGCCAGCCAGCAACGTCATCTCTGCGGGCGTGATGGTTCTCATCATCACCTGCGTGACACTGTCCTTCCTGTTTGCCGGGCTGACGGCAGCAATGTTTGCCATGCGGGCAGAAATTGCAACGGTAGCTGGTGAAACCAATTTCCGACGCCTCGTGCAGGGCGTTACCGACTACGCAATCTATATGCTGGATACTGAGGGACGGGTCAGCAACTGGAATGCGGGCGCCGAGCGTGCCAAGGGTTACACGGCAGATGAAATTGTCGGCCAGCATTTTTCACAATTCTATTCACAGGAAGACAGGGCCGCAGGACTTCCTGAAAAGGCGCTTGAGACAGCCCGGACGAAAGGCAAGTTTGAATCTGAAGGATTGCGTTACCGCAAGGACGGTTCGTCCTTCTGGGCAGCTGTGGTAATTGATGCAATCTACGCTGAAGACGGCACCTTGGCCGGGTTTGCCAAGATCACGCGGGATTGCACCGAGCAAAAACGTGCTGCCAACCGCATTCAGGAAGCTTCCGACAATCTGGCGCTTGCTCTGGACAACATGGCCAATGGCATCATGTTGTTCGACAAGGACGAGCGTCTGGTTCTGCAGAATACACGCCTCAATGAAATTGTTGGTATTCCCGATAACGCGGATCTGGTTGGTAAGACCTTCCGGGAAATCTGCGAACTGCCCTATGGCCATGATGCCGGCAGCAAGATCGACGCCTGTGATTTTTATCACGGCCATATCGACCTGATCCGCGCGCCGGAAGGTGGCGAAACCATTCGCACGATCCAGAATGAACGCACGGTGCGTGTCATTCATCGCCCGGCGGTGCAAGGTGCATGGGTGACAACCGTCGAGGATATTACCGAACGCGTTAAATCTGAAAACCGCATTGCCCATCTTGCTCGCCATGACGTTCTGACCGGCCTGCCAAACCGCCGCCAATTTGTTGAAACGCTGGATGCCGCTATTCGAGACGCAGACACACTGACTTCAAAGGTCGCCGTTATCGCAGTCGATCTCGATAATTTCAAAGAGGTCAATGACACGCTTGGCCATGCCGCAGGTGACAGCGTTCTGGTGACATTGGCAAAGCGTCTGCGTGAACGACTGCTAACTGGTGAAACGGTTGGCCGCCTGGGTGGCGACGAATTTGTTGCCATAAAAAGCTTTACCGATCAGACGGAGCTGGACGAATTCATCCGCCGCATGAACCGCTTGCTGACCACCAAAATCGAACTCTCTCACACCGAGATTGTGCCGGGTGCCAGCCTTGGCGTGGCGATTTATCCGCAGGATGCCACTGACCGGGAAAAGTTGCTCAGCAATGCCGATATGGCTATGTACCGTTCCAAGGCCAGCATCGAACAGAAGATCAGCTTCTATGAAGCCGCGATGGACGAAGCGGCCAGGGAACGGCGGGCCATGGGCCGCGATATCTGGACTGCCCTTGAACAGAAGCAGTTCTACTTGACCTATCAGGTGCAGCGTTCGGTAAAGACCGATGAGGTCACCGGCTACGAAGTGCTACTGCGCTGGCTGCATCCGGAAAGAGGTCTCGTTTCACCAGTCGATTTCATTCCGATTGCAGAAGAATGTGGTGCGATCTCGGCGATTGGCGAATGGGTGCTGCATCAGGCCTGCCGTGAGGCCGCAGATTGGGACATCCCGCATAAGATTGCGGTCAATCTGTCCCCATTGCAATTGAACAATGTCATACTGGTCGAGAAGGTCCGGGAAATCCTGCTGGACACCGGCCTGCCTGCCGCGCGTCTTGAGCTTGAAGTCACCGAAAGCGCCATCATTGGCGACAAGGCGCGTGCACTGCATATCCTGCGTCAGATCAAGGCGATGGGCGTAACGATTGCGATTGATGACTTCGGCACCGGTTATTCGTCGCTTGAAACACTGCGGTCCTTCCCGTTCGACAAGATCAAGCTCGACAAGAGCTTCGTACATGAGCTGGAAAGCCGACAGTCCAAGGCTTTCGTCCGGGCAATTGTTGCACTCGGCAAAAGCCTCGATGTGGCGGTGCTGGCTGAAGGTGTCGAGACACGCGAGCAATTGCAGGTGCTGTTGTCGGAAGGATGCGACGAGGTTCAAGGCTTCCTGTTTGGTCGCCCGGCAACGCGCGAACAGCTGTCAGCTTCCACACCTCTGCTTTTTGGTATCGGCAAAGCTGTCTGAGTTGATACAAAAAATTACTGCCCGTCTCGTGAAAAACGGGCAGGTTAAAAATTCGACGGTTTCAGTGACGTGTAGACGGATGAACAACAGGCAAGGAGCAATCCTTGCCTTTGCTGTTATGACGCCTTGGCCAATCCCTTGATGGCGGATTTTGGCTGGTAAATGGTGTTTTTGCCGTAACCGCGATCTTCGGGTCCAAGTTTGGAGGCATCCGAGCCCGGCTCACGCTGCCATTTGCGGCGGTTAAGCTTGAAGCGCTTGACGAGATGTTCAAGTTCACCAGCACCTTCGGCCAATGCTTCAGAAATGGCGCTCATGCTGCTGACCATTGCGGCATTCTGCTGGGTCATCTGATCGAGCGAGCCGATTGCCGAATTGATCTCTGACAGCTTCGTGGATTGTTCAGAAGAGCCAATCGCGATGGCCTCGACATTGCTTTCGATGCTCTGCACAAAGCCTTGAATGTTCTTGAGTGCATCACCCGTCTTGCCAACCAGTCTGACGCCTTCATTGACCTCATTGGTCGAGTTCTTGATCAGGCCGGAGATTTCCTTGGCGGCGGAGGCTGAACGCTGGGCAAGCTCACGCACCTCCTGCGCGACGACCGCAAAACCTTTGCCCGCTTCACCGGCGCGGGCAGCCTCAACACCGGCGTTGAGGGCAAGCAAATTGGTCTGGAAGGCGATTTCATCGATGACGCCGATGATCTTGGAAATCTCGCGTGATGCGGTTTCAATGCGCGCCATGGCATCAACCGTTGCATCAACAACCTGCACGGAATCGACAGCTGCAATGCGGGCGTCCTGAACCAGCTTACGGGCCTCGGCCGTGCGACCGGTGGATTCGCGAACCGTCTCGGTAATCTGTTCAAGTGCTGCGGAAGTTTCCTCGAGAGCCGCCGCCTGTTGCTCCGAGCGGGTGGCAATGCCACTGGCACTGGCGCGCATCTCGCCGCTTTTACTGGACAGCATGGCCGTTTCGGTCAGCACCTGCTCAAGGGTTTCCTGGAACTTCGCCAGCGATTGGTTGAAGTCGTGGCGCAGGTGGTCGAACTCAGGAACGAAGGGGTCGTCGATTGTCAGACGAATATTGCATTCCGCCAGACGTTCAAGACCAGCGCCCACTTCCTGAAGTGCCCGTACGCGACCAGAGACATCGGTGGCAAATTTCACAACCTTGATGACCTTGCCTTCATCATTGAGGATTGGGTTGTAGGTCGCCTGAATGAAGATGGCACTGCCATCCTTGGTAATGCGCTTGAACTCGTCGGCATAAAATTCACCAGCCGCCAGACGTGGCCAGAACCCGGCATATTCATTGGAGGCAACATAGTCGGCCTCACAGAACATCTTGTGGTGGCGTCCCTTGATCTCTTCGAGGCTGTAACCCAGCGCCGAGCAGAAGTTTTCATTGGCGGTCAGGATCGTGCCATCCGGCTTGAACTCGATGACGGCCTGTGCGCGCGACAGCGCGGAAATCTTGCCCTTGCTTTCCACGCTCTCCTGCTTGGCGGCAGTAATGTCGGTGGCGATCTTCACCACCTTGACTACCTTGCCGCCGCGGATAATCGGGTTATAGCTGGCCTGGATCCAGATTTCTTCACCGCTCTTCGTCAGGCGGCGGAACTGGCGTTGCTCATACTGGCCGGAAGCGAGGCCCTTCCAGAACGTCGTGTAGTCTGCTGCGGCAGCGTCTTCTGCGCGCATGAACATTCTGTGATGACGGCCTTTGATCTCATCTAGCCGGTAACCGAGCGTCGCGCAGAAATTTTCGTTGGCGTCGAGCACCATGCCGTCGGGTGTAAAAGATATGATGGCCTGCGATCGGCTGAATGCAGACAGGATAGCCGCGGCTTCCGTGCTGAAAATGCGATCAAACCCCATAACTCCACCTGTCAAACTTGGTTAATGTCTATAACTATTCACTGGCAAATTTTAGTTAAAACTTTGATTAGATTTCCGCATTTTCAGCTCTAACGGTACAATCACCTTGTCACGCAGCGACACTGATTGCCCGATTGAAACGTCGCCCATTGACTCAAACCGTGCCGCGCCGGATAACAAAGATGGATGGTTCCTTGCCGGGTTTTCCGGCTGGATGAAAAGGGAACACGATAGGGAATTGTCCTCATTCGTGGCTGCCCCCGCAACTGTGAACGGAGAGCCTGAAAACAAAGAGCCACTGGTCTGGCGCATCGATATGAAATCATAGTGATTTTGCACTGTCGATGCGAAAAAACAGACAGACCGGGAAGGTGTTTTCAGGTTACGACCCGTGAGCCAGGAGACCTGCCATCGCGAGAGTGTCCATGCCGGCGGGGTGTCCGGAATTTGCGCGGTTTTGCGGAAATGCTTCGGCGGTTTCCTCTTTCTTCGTGTGCTTCCCCGTGGTGACGGATGTCGATTGCGGATCCGCGTGTCCATTGCATACGCTGCCGGTTCCGTTTTTGAGACTGCGTATGCATTGAGCGAGAGGGTTCACCATGTCTGTCCAAAACAACGCCGCCACGCAGGCGGTATCTGTCAAATCTGCCAGCGCAGTCCAGTCGCTTCTGGCCGTGTTCTGCGGCCTGTTCATCATCGGTTTTGTCGGCTTTTCGCATATCGAGGCCGTGCATAATGCCGCGCATGATACGCGCCATGCCAACGCCTTTCCCTGCCACTGAGGGAGAGCGACATGTCGTCTTTTCGTAATATCGTTTTTACATCCGTTCTGGTGGGGCTGATCTGCGGACTTGCCGTCAGTATCATGCAATATGTCGGCACCACACCGTTGATCCTGCATGCCGAGACATTCGAATCGGCTGGCGGTGAGGCCGGGCATAATCATGACGCAGCACCGGCAACCGGTGAAGCGGCTGCGCCTGCTGGCCACGCTCATGACGAAGAAGCCTGGGGACCGGCGGATGGTTTTGAGCGGAATGCCTACACGGCTGCTGCCAATATTCTGACGGCAATCGGTTATGCACTGGTTCTGACCGGCCTCATCTCACTGCGGGGCAGCAATATTGGCTGGCGTGAAGGTCTGTTCTGGGGGCTTGGCGGCTTTGCGGCCGTGGCTCTGGCGCCGATGGTCGGTCTGCCGCCTGAATTGCCGGGAAGCCCGGCTGGTGAACTGGCCGCGCGTCAGGCCTGGTGGATTGGCACTGCGGTAGCAACAGCAGGTGGTTTAGCGCTTTTGGCTTTCCGTCGTGAGCCATGGGCTGCGGTTCTCGCCATCGTGCTGATTGCTGCGCCGCATGTCATTGGTGCGCCGTTGCCGCCAGAAGGCGAACATGCTTTGGCACCACTGCCACTGGAGCGCCGTTTCATCATCCTTGCCACACTCACTAGCTTTGTCTTCTGGGTGTTGCTGGGTGCTTTGAGCGGCACGTTCCTCAAGCGCTTTGAAGCGGCCAAGTGAACAACGGTTCTGCCGAATGGAGCGTGGCGCTTGATGCGCTGCGCTTTTCTGTTCCCGGGCATGGCGCGCCTTGCGCCGTGCACCGCCTTGCTTTCAAGGCACTGCTTGGTGCATCACCGGATAGCGAGGCCTGCCTTGCCTGTTTTACCGAGCATCAGGCTGCGTTTGAAGCTGCCGCCCTCGACAAGATCAAGCGACAAAACCTACCAATCGACAAAAGCCTTCATCTGAACAGTCGGGATATTCGTCGCGCATTGGGTAACGATATCGCGTCGGGTCCACAGCGTGTTTGCCGGGTTCTCGACCGCGATGTTGCCAGCTGAGTTATCTCAGCGGTGCTCGGCTGCAAACGCCTTGATTTCTGATTCTGCTTCCTGTCCCCACAGGTCAAGCGCCTTGAGGATCTCGGTGGTAAAACTGACCGGCGCGGTTCCCGCTGCCGTGATAACGCCTTGGTCGCGCACCGCCTGTGGCTGGTCGCGATAATAATCTGCACCCGAATAGGCTGGATAGGCGCGGTGTGAGGCAAGTGAGTTGCCGGTATGGGCAACGTCATTCAAAATGCCGGTGCCGGCCAGCATGCTGGCGGCCGCGCAAATGCCGGCGACCACACGTCCCTCCCGCCGGAACCGCTGCACCATCTCGGTAAAGTCCGGCGCGCCGCCACGCTCCCAACTCAGTCCGCCTGGAACAATCAGTGCATCGATCGAGGCCGGATCAAGTGCACCATAGGCCACATCGGGCATGACTTTCAGGCCACCCATTGACGTTACGGGCGAACCATCCGGTGACGCAATGATGATCTCGGCACCCAGATAGCTGCGCGCCACCGCACTGAACAGGGCGCTTTCCCAATCGGCGAACTCGGGCGTCAATGCAATTGCAATACGGGTCATTGTCTTTGTCCTTGCTGACAGCAATCCAACGTTACGCAATAGCCTGCATGTAGCGCATGCCGGTGACCGGACGCGGTGTGAAGTCCATGTTTTCGTAGAAACGATGTGCAGCAACATTACCGGTGGCGGCACTGACAGAAAGGTAGTCGCAGCCGCAACGCTTTGCGACATCGCGTGCACGCGATACCAGATGCTGGCCAGTACCGTGACCGCGGTGACCGTCGCGGACGTAGAGGTGGTGCAGTTCCATGCCGCGCCGCGCTTCCTGCGCTCTGTAGAGCGGAACGAGAATGGCGTAGCCGATCAACTCATCACCAGCTTCGGCAACAAGTGCGGTAATCCATGGGATAGGGCTGAACAGGTCGAGTTCCAGCTTTTCCGGCGTCATCACCGATGCGTCGCCATGATGTTTGGCAAGCAGAGCAATCATTTCGTTGAGCTGTGGCAGGTCAGCCTTGCGTGCGCCACGAATGGTTACAACGGCGGGGCGTGGAAGGGTAATGGCACTGTCTTCGGTCATTTTTCGGTCCTTCGGGTTTTTTGAGGTGCCATCAGGACGTTTGAAAAACAACAAAGCCGCCTGACGGCGGCTTGTTGACATTATGATCTGTCGAGCCGCCCTTTACAGGTAGGCCCAAAAATACGTGCAGGAGATTGGTGCGCGATTGTTGATCATGGGCGACTAGATGCTCCTGAATCACAAGATTGTCAATCGGGATTTTTGCAGATGTTTCGTTTCAGTAAGGCCGACTGAAATTAATGCTCACTTTCGCACAGCTTATGGTCCGAAAGCGCCCGAATGACATAGCAATCTTCTATGGAATGTCCGTCGCAATGCGAGACGATCCGCTCCAGTTCCTGCTCCAGTTTTTTCAGCTTGGCAATTTTCTCGCGCACGGCGACCAGATGATCAGCTGCGATCCTGTCAGCACCCTCACAGGGCTGTTGCCGATGGTGGCTGAGGCGGATCAACTCACGGATGGCATCAATGTTGAGACCGAGATCGCGTGCATGAC
Source organism: Rhizobium sp. BIGb0125 (assembly GCF_024810055.1). Classification (NCBI taxonomy): domain Bacteria; kingdom Pseudomonadati; phylum Pseudomonadota; class Alphaproteobacteria; order Hyphomicrobiales; family Rhizobiaceae; genus Rhizobium; species Rhizobium sp. BIGb0125. The sequence continues at coordinate 583,888 of NZ_JANUDV010000002.1, read as the reverse complement.
GAATAAAGGCCAGCCGTTCCAGATCGGCCTTTTCATACCGGCGCTGATTGCCTTCGGATCGCTCTGCCGCCTCAATCAGCCCCATCTGTTCATAATAACGGATGGTCGGAACCTTGACGCCCGTTCGCTTGGAAAGATCACCGATGGAAAGCATGTCCCGCTCCTGAAACCTATAGCTCTAGAAGACTTAAGGTTTTTCGCGGTATATTTCAATGTCAAAGGGAAAGCAGGTCAAAACGCTCTCTGCCTTCGTTTGATGCCTGGCGGTTAGGGTCAAGTGATCGCTTGATCGCAGCTTCGATCATGTCCTCAACCGCTTTACGTTGGTCCGGAGGCATGGCCGCGAGTTCGTCTTCCGTAATGCCAATCTGTTCGAGCACCATGGCGCGGATCATATCCGCTGGGGTCATTTGCGACCACTCCTGCAGTTCTGCGAGAAGATTGTCGCTCGCCGATGTATCCACGGCTTTGCCCGACAGAGTGGTGCGCGCCGCCTTTGTGCTCTCCATATCGAGCAGGGCTAGGGAAAGTGTGGATGTACCCGTGTCCCTTCCGGCGCTTTCGCTGCCATTAAGACCGGTTTTGTCATTCGACGAAGGCTGTTCTGTCACAAGACCGCGAGGCGTAAAGCTGGCTTCTGTTCCCAGTTCACGTATTCTGGACCGTACTAGATGCTGGCTACCCAGATTTGAAATGGTCGTCATCGTGATTCTCCCCGTCGCATCTCGATGACGTTTGTCTATCGCCCGAAACATTCGCGAGGGTTGCGCAATCGCGCCTAGGTTGTGGCGATCAACTCTTCCATTAATGACGCACAAATAGTATACCCCCCTATATTATATCTAGGAGAACCTCATGTCTCATACCGTTCGTGACAAGGAAAAGCTGCTTGCTCGTGTTCGTCGTCTCAAGGGGCAGATGGAGGCGGTCGAGCGTGGGTTGGAGGCAGAGAAGCCCTGCGGCGAAATCTTGCAACTGTTGGCCTCGGTGCGCGGCGCACTGTCCGGACTGACGGGCGAGATCATGCACGATCACCTGCATGCACATGTTGTGCATGCGGAAAGCCATGCTGAGCGTGAAAAGGCCGCCGATGAACTGGCGCAGGTCCTCAAAACCTATATTCGATGAGCGAAAGGTAACGGCCATGGCTGTTGATGGAAACTTTGCGGACAATGCACGACATGAGCACGTGTTTCTGGGCCGCGACCACGAGCGGAACGAGCGCCGTGTGTGGATGGTAATCGCGCTGACAAGTGTAATGATGGTAGCGGAAATTGCCGCCGGTACGATTTACGGATCGATGGCGCTAACAGCCGATGGCTGGCACATGTCCACTCATGCCGGCGCAATGCTGATTTCGGCACTGGCTTACATGTTTGCCCGCAAATATGCCCGCGACCCCCGGTACTCCTTCGGCACTGGCAAGTTCGGTGATCTCGCAGGATTTGCCAGTGCGGTCATCCTGGCGCTGGTGGCGCTGCTGATTGCCTGGGAAAGTGTGGTCCGCCTGGTGGCGCCGGTCGAGATTGATTTCAACCAGGCTATTCTCGTTGCTGTGCTGGGGCTTGGCGTCAATCTGGTCAGCGCGTGGTTGTTGAAGGACGATCATTCGCACCATGGTCATGACCACGGACATGATGATCATCATGATCACGCCGGTCACGGCAACCACGCGCACGCGTCGCACGGTTCTCATGGATCGCACGGCAGTCATGGAGGGCACGACAACAATCTGCGCGCCGCCTATCTGCATGTGCTGGCAGATGCCTTGACCTCGGTTCTGGCCATCGTTGCGCTCATACTTGGTAAATGGCAGGGCTGGGTTGTGCTGGACCCATTTATGGGTGTTGTTGGTGGTCTTGTTATTGCGCGCTGGTCTTGGGGGCTAATTCGTGCCACCTCGGGTGTGTTGCTGGATGCGACACCTGCCGACAAGGGGCTGCCCAAAACAATCCGCGATATCGTCGAGAAAGACGGTGATGTGGTGACCGATCTGCATGTCTGGCAGGTTGGGCCGGGGCATTACGCAACCATTGTTGCTTTGGTGTCTCCGGCTGGAAAAAGTCCTGAGCTTTATAAAAAGGAATTAAGTAAAGTTCCGAAACTGGCGCATGTTACCGTGGAAGTCTCCGCTGCCGCGTAATGCGGCACGGTATGTCAGAACTCTTCATATTCCTGATAGGCGCCCTGAACCCATTCCATCTTGGCGGCAACTTTTTCTTCTGCCGAGATGGGCTTGGAGCCATCCTGATCAACAGGTGCGCGCGCCCCACCGACAGCCCAAAGAACATTGGCCAACGAACTGGATAGCACCGTGCTGCTGACGGTCGGCAAACCACTTCGTCTGCTCTGCTCCTGTTCCTGCTGCACAGGCTCGGCGTTCTTCTTGTCCAAGTCATGTATGCGACCCTGATAGGGGTTGCCACTAACGCTGCTTTCAATCTGCATGGCACTTATCCTGCGTTGAAAAATATGACGATTATCTATCGTCCAGAACTTGCGTCAGGCTGTTTTTTGCCGGTTTTCCGGGCTTGACAGGGGTAAAGGTGCTGCTTCGCGGCACTAAAACCACACATTCCGAGAAGAAATAACCGGTCATTACTTGGGGTGCGCAACCAATTTGCGTGCCAATGACTGTTTCAGCCAAGAATCGCCGGGGTGTTTATTTGGTTGTTGAGTCGGGGAGAGAATCGGTTGCTACACGGCCACTGAAATGCCGGCGGCATGACGTCCATCAAGACAGAGATATTCAGAAACGGAGATCGCCAAAAGCAACTGCCCCGGCATTGCGTTTGCAGTGCCGGGGCAGGGAATTTCGTATCAGGCCTTTGGCTTGCGCTTGGCGAAGGGCTTGTCCTTCTTGGCCGGCGGCTTGCCAGCATTGTCGCCGGTCTTTTCAAACTTCGGCTTGCTGTCTTTTTTCTTCCAAGGCTTGTCGCTGGTCTTGGCTGCGAAGTCAGGCTTGCCGCCAAACTTCTTCGGCCCGGAGGAGGAGGGGCGGTCATCACGACGCTCACCACGCTTCTCGTCGCGACGCTCAAAGCTGCGGTCGTCACGGCGCTCAGTCGACATGTCCGGCTTGCCCTCAAGGGCCTTGACGCGGATACCCTTTTCAAGGGCCATGTCTTTGCCGATCGAAGATACGAAACGGTCAACGGCATCAGCCGCCAGTTCCACATAGGTTTCGTTCTGCTGCATGCGGATCGCGCCAATATCCTGGCGGGTCAGCTTGCCGAAGCGGCACAGCATAGGAATGAGCCAACGTGGTTCTGCGCTCTGCTTACGGCCAACCGAAAGCGAGAACCATGCGCTGTCGGAAAACTCGTTGCGATCGCGGCGTGGCGCCGTATTGTTGTCGCCCTCAGCGTTTTCACGACGTGGCTTACGGGTATTATCAACCGAAACCTCGGTTAACTCTTCCGGAGCGGAACGGCCGGAGTGGTAGAGGCGGATAAAGGCCGCTGCCACCTGTTCTGCGCCGTGCGTTTCAAGCAGCGTCTTTACAAAGCCGCTTTCGTCGTCGCTGATTGCCTGCGAAAGCGAGGCATCGGCCAAAAGGCGCTCGGCGTCACGCTCGATGATCTCGTCGGCAGATGGGGGACGTACCCACTGTGGCTGTACGCGTGCACCCTCGAGCAGACGCTCGGCCTTGCGACGCTGGTTGACGGGCACGATTAGAGCGCTGACGCCCTTGTTGCCAGCGCGACCAGTACGGCCACTGCGGTGCAGCAATGTTTCCGAGTTGGTCGGCAGGTCGGCATGGATAACCAGTTCCAGACCGGGAAGGTCGATACCGCGTGCGGCAACGTCGGTTGCGATGCAGACGCGGGCACGTCCGTCACGCATGGCTTGCAGCGCGTGTGTGCGCTCGTTCTGTGTCAGTTCGCCGGACAGGGCAACAACAGAAAAACCACGGTTGTTGAAGCGCGCTGTCAGGTGATTAACGGCTGCACGGGTTGAGCAGAACACGATGGCATTGCGTGCTTCGTAGAAACGCAGCGCATTGATAATGGCGTTCTCGCGGTCGGCAGGTGCCGTCAGCATCGCGCGGTATTCAATGTCACCGTGCTGCTTCTGTTCGGAAGCGGCTGCGATACGAATGGCATTTTTCTGGTAGCTTTCAGCCAGCTTGGCGATGCTGCGCGGCACTGTTGCCGAGAACATCAGTGTGCGGCGATCCTTAGGAGAAGATTCCAGAATGAATTCGAGGTCTTCACGGAAGCCAAGGTCGAGCATTTCGTCGGCTTCATCCAGCACGACGGCGCGCAACGACGAAAGGTCGAGCCCACCGCGATTGATGTGGTCGCAAAGGCGGCCAGGTGTGCCGACAACAATGTGCGCGCCGCGTTCAAGCACGCGACGTTCGGTGCGAACATCCATGCCGCCGACGCACGACGCAATCGCTGCGCCAGACATTTCGTAGAGCCACTCGAGTTCGCGTTTTACCTGAAGGGCAAGTTCGCGGGTTGGCGCAATTACCAGCGCCAGAGGTGCAGCCGCAGGGCCGAAGGTTTTGCGGTCTTCCAGCAGGGTGGAAGCAAGCGCAAGACCGAAGGCTACGGTCTTGCCGGAGCCGGTTTGGGCGGAAACAAGCGCATCGGCGCCTTCCAGCTCAGGTGCAAGCATGGCCTGCTGCACAGGGGTCAAATCAGTATAGCCACGTTTTTGCAACGCCTGAGCGAGCGCCGGGGCAAGGCCCTGGATTTCTGTCATCTATCGTCTTTCGGAATTGGAGAGCGTCCGCCTGCACAGGTCTTGGAAACAGTGCTGGTGGACCATTCAGCCCCGGAAATACCGGTTCATTGGCCGCGCTTCTACTTGGAATACGCGGCTTTGTACAGTCCAGCAGTCTAAAATGCCTGAATTCAACGCTTCAAGCACACTAACATGGTGAATATTGCAGGGAAAAAGTCACAGGCCTTACCCTAATGCAGGATGGATTTACCCAAGAAATTGAGATTGCTTGATCGGCAGCTGCTGTATCTCTGCTTCGCACCTATCAAGCAAAGGAGCGCTCGCGATCAAGAATGCGATTGAGTGCCGCGGCCCTTTGCTATTTGCAATGGCATTTACTCCGCCGTGTGACCAATCAGGTTTTTGGCCGAGCGAACCGATCTGCGAAAAACCGGCATTGCGCGTGCTTGACCTTTTCGGTAATAGACGCGCAACTTGAGGCTCAAGGTCATATTGAGCTGGTATGAGGTGCCGTATCCGCCGTGCGGACGGCGTAACGGGTGGTACTGGTCAAGACTATGGCTCGCATTGTCATGAAATTCGGCGGAACGTCCGTCGCCAATCTCGAACGCATCCATAACGTGGCGCGCCATGTGAAACGTGAAGTAGATGCCGGTCACGAAGTGGCCGTTGTTGTGTCTGCCATGTCGGGCAAGACCAATGAACTGGTTGACTGGGTGCAGAACATGCCCAAGGTCGCCGGTGCGGATTCACCGTTTTATGACGCGCGCGAGTATGATGCCATTGTTGCATCCGGTGAGCAGGTAACGTCTGGTCTTCTGGCCATTGCCTTGCAGTCTTTGGGTGTCAATGCCCGTTCCTGGCAGGGCTGGCAGATCGCGATCCGCACGGATAACGCTCACGGCGCTGCCCGTATTCAGGAAATCGATGGTTCGGACATCATCCGTCGAATGGGCGAGGGGCAGGTTGCCGTTGTCGCCGGTTTCCAAGGCATTGGTCCTGACAACCGCATTGCAACGCTTGGCCGTGGCGGCTCCGACACCTCAGCTGTTGCTATTGCCGCTGCCGTCAAGGCAGATCGCTGCGATATCTACACCGACGTCGATGGCGTTTACACCACTGACCCGCGCATCGAGCCAAAAGCGCGCCGCATGAAAAAGATCGCGTTCGAGGAAATGCTTGAAATGGCATCGCTCGGCGCCAAGGTCTTGCAGGTCCGTTCCGTTGAGCTGGCCATGGTGCACAAGGTTCGTACCTTCGTGCGTTCAAGTTTCGAGGATCCCGATGCACCGGGCATGGGTGACCTTATCAATCCGCCCGGTACGTTGATTTGTGACGAGGATGAGATCGTGGAACAGGAAGTAGTCACCGGCATCGCTTACGCCAAGGATGAGGCTCAAATCTCCCTGCGCCGTCTGGCAGACCGCCCGGGCGTATCGGCAGCCATCTTTGGCCCGCTGGCAGAAGCACATATCAACGTCGACATGATCGTGCAGAACATCTCTGAAGATGGTTCGCGCACCGACATGACCTTCACCGTGCCGGCTGGCGACATGGACAAGGCGCTCAAGATCCTGGAAGAAAACAAGGTCCATATCGGCTTTGACGTTGTCCAGAGTGAGCCTGGCCTTGCCAAGGTTTCCGTCATCGGTATCGGCATGCGCAGCCATGCAGGTGTTGCTGCCAGCGCGTTCAAGGCGCTCGCCGCCAAGAACATCAACATCAGCGCCATCACCACGTCGGAAATCAAGATTTCTATCCTGATTGACGGTGCATATGCGGAACTTGCAGTTCGCACTTTGCATTCCGCTTACGGTCTGGATAAAAGTTGATTCGATAGCGGTGGTTCGCACTGCTTCGGTTTGCCGAAGCACTGTCCTCCGTTTGGAGCGTGCTTTGTATGATGCCTTGAGGAGTGGGCGTCGTACGAAGCACGCTCCAACTTGTTTGATGTGTGCATCACTCAAAACGTGAACCGTTTTCGTGCGGATGCTGTAGCGAATGAAGGAGCATCGCGATGAGAGACCTTGCAGCCGGTCCGCGCGTCCTCCTCAAGAAGCTTCGCGAAATGATGGCGGAGCAACTTGAGCCTCAGGAGCGCTTGGACCAGATTGTGCGGCAGATTGCCGGGAACATGGTCGCGGAGGTGTGTTCCGTTTACGTGCTGCGTTCTGATGGCGTCCTCGAACTTTACGCCACAGAGGGTCTGAACAAGGGTGCTGTCCACTTGGCCCAGCTAAAAATGGGGCAGGGCCTTGTCGGTACCATTGCCGCATCGGCGCAACCGCTCAACCTTTCCGATGCCCAATCGCATCCCGCTTTCCGCTACCTGCCGGAAACCGGCGAAGAAATTTATCACTCTTTCCTCGGTGTGCCGATTTTGAGATCTGGCCGCACTTTGGGCGTTCTCGTTGTGCAGAACAAGGTCAGCCGCAATTACCGCGAAGATGAGGTAGAGGCGCTGGAAACGACTGCCATGTTGATTGCCGAAATCGTTGCGAGTGGTGAACTAAAGAAGATAACCAAGCCCGGCGTGGAGCTTGACCTGACGCGCGCAGTCAGCGTCGATGGCGATGGCTATAGTGAAGGCATCGGCCTCGGCCACGTCGTGCTGCATGATCCGCGTGTCGTGGTCACCAATCTTCTAAACGAGGATGCCGATACCGAAATCCGTCGTCTGGCTGAGGCGATCGGTTCCCTGCGCCTGTCGATCGACGACATGCTGCAGCGCCGTGACGTACCGACCGAAGGTGAACACCGTGAGGTTCTGGAAACCTACCGCATGTTTGCTCATGATCAGGGCTGGGTGCGGCGCATGGAGGAAGCCATCCGCAACGGCCTGACGGCTGAGGCGGCGGTCGAAAAAGTGCAGAGCGATACCAAGGCGCGCATGATGCGCCTGACCGATCCCTATCTGCGCGAGCGCATGCATGATTTCGACGATCTTGCCAACCGCTTGCTGCGCCAGCTTACCGGCTTTAGCGGGCGTGGCCCGGGCGAGGATTTCCCGAGCGACGCCATCATTCTGGCACGTGCCATGGGCGCTGCCGAACTGCTGGACTATCCGCGGGAAAAACTGCGCGGTCTTGTGCTGGAGGACGGCGCGGTTACCAGCCACGTTGTAATCGTGGCGCGTGCCATGGGTATTCCTGTTATCGGGCAAGCCGCAGGCATCGTCGCGCTGGCCGAAAATAATGACGCCATCATCATTGATGGTGATGATGGGCAGGTGCATTTGCGTCCAATCATGGACCTGCAGCGCGCTTACGAAGAAAAAGTACGGCTGCGCGCGCGTCGTCAGGAACAGTTCCGCGCTTTGCGCTCTGTCGATCCAATCACCAAGGATGGCCAGTTCATTAATCTCAAGATGAATGCTGGCCTGCTCGTAGACCTGCCGCAACTGGCCGAATCCGGCGCTGATGGCATCGGTCTGTTCCGCACCGAACTGCAGTTCATGATTGCCTCGACGATGCCGAAAGGCGAGGAGCAGGAAGCCTTCTATCGCAGTGTTCTGCGCAATGCGAAAGGCAAGCCTGTTACCTTCCGTACGCTAGACATTGGCGGTGACAAGGTCGTGTCCTATATGCGCGGACAGGAAGAGGAAAACCCGGCGCTTGGCTGGCGTGCGATCCGCCTGTCGCTGGACCGTCCCGGTCTGTTGCGTACTCAGATGCGTGCTCTGTTGCGCGCCGCCTCCGGTGCCGAATTGAAGATGATGCTGCCGATGATTACGGAAGTGTCTGAAATTCACGCGGTGCGCGAACTGATGCAGAAGGAAATTCAGCATCTGTCCAAGTTCGGCCATGCCCTGCCGCGCAAGCTGCAATTTGGTGCGATGCTGGAAGTGCCGGCCTTGCTGTGGCAGTTGGATGAACTGATGCAGGAAGTCGACTTCGTGTCGGTTGGCTCGAATGATCTGTTCCAGTTTTCGATGGCGGTGGACCGTGGCAATGCGCGTGTTTCAGATCGCTTCGACATTCTGGGCAAACCGTTTCTGCGTATCCTGCGTGATATCGTGCGGGCCGGTGAGCGTAACAACAAGCCGGTGACGTTGTGCGGTGAAATGGCCGGCAGGCCGCTTTCAGCCATGGCACTCATCGGCCTTGGCTTCCGCTCAGTCTCCATGTCGCCCACATCGATTGGTCCGGTAAAGGCCATGCTGCTGGGGCTGGATGTTGGTGCGCTGTCGGTCGAGTTGAATGCGGCGCTCGATGACCATAAATCTCTGGAAAGTCCGCGCGTCCTGTTGCAGAGGTTCGCCGCGGAACATTCCATTCCAGTCTGAAGCACAAGGGATTTCCCGCGTTTTTAAGCGCAATGTGTTTCAGGTCTTTTTGAATTCAAATACCGGAGCGAAGGTTGGCAAAGCTACCCGTCGAAAAAATGCGCGAGCTTTCAAGGCGTTTCGAGGAAATCGAAGCGCGGATGTCGGCTGGCCCTGCTGCTGATGTCTATGTGAAGCTGGCGTCTGAATATTCCGAGCTTCAGCCTGTGGTGAAGAAGATCCAGGAATATGAAAAGGCATTGGCCGAACAGGCCGACCTGCAGGCGCTGCTGGCTGACAAGACGACGGACCGCGACATGCGTGATCTGGCCGAAGCTGAATTACCTGATCTTTCCGAGCGCATCGAGCAGCTCGAAAAAGAGATGCAAATTCTGCTGCTGCCCAAGGATGCCGCCGACGAAAAGAGCGCTATTCTGGAAATTCGTGCTGGTACTGGTGGCTCGGAAGCCGCTCTTTTTGCAGGCGACCTTTTCCGAATGTATGAACGATTTGCCAGCACCAAGGGCTGGAAGGTCGAGGTGCTGTCATCAAGCGAAGGTGACGCAGGCGGTTTCAAGGAAATCATCGCCACCATTACCGGGCGCGGCGTGTTTTCCAAGCTGAAATTCGAATCCGGTGTCCACCGCGTTCAGCGCGTGCCGGATACCGAAGCGAGCGGCCGTATTCACACGTCGGCCGCAACCGTTGCGGTGCTTCCCGAGGCCGAAGAAATCGATATTGAAATTCGCCCGGAAGACATTCGCATCGATACGATGCGGGCGTCCGGTGCCGGTGGTCAGCACGTTAACACCACGGACTCTGCGGTGCGCATCACTCACTTGCCGACCGGTCTGATTGTGACCAGTTCAGAGAAGTCGCAGCACCAGAACCGCGCCAAGGCCATGCAGGTGTTGCGTTCGCGCCTCTACGATATCGAACGACAGAAGGTCGACAGCGAACGGTCCGCCGATCGTAAAAGCCAGGTTGGTTCGGGCGATCGTTCTGAGCGTATCCGCACCTACAATTTCCCGCAGGGGCGGGTGACCGACCACCGTATCAACCTCACGCTTTACAAACTCGACCGGATGATCGAGGGCGAAATTGACGAGATGGTGGATGCGCTGATTGCCGATTATCAGGCCGGACAACTCGCACAGTTGGGTGAACAGCGCGGATGACGGTCGAACCGCGCACCATTGCCGACCTGTTGGCTGAGGCCCGCAAACGTTTCGACGCGGCCGGTGTGGCTGATCCGGTCTTTGATGCACGCCTTCTGGTCAGCGGCATTCTCGGACTGTCTCTGACCGATATTTTGCTCAAGGGCAGCGATATTGTTGCCGATGATGTAGCGCAAGCGGTACTGGGTGCAATTGCACGGCGAGAAACCGGCGAACCTGTCCACCGCATTCTCGGCAAACGTGAGTTTTACGGGCTGGAATTTTTCCTCTCGTCCGGCACGCTGGAGCCACGCCCGGATACCGAAACACTTGTTGATACCATTCTACCATATCTGCGCTCCGCAGTTGCCGCCAAGGGATCTGCGCAGCTGCTGGATATGGGGACCGGGACGGGCGCAATCTGTCTTTCGTTGATTCACGAATGTCCGGGCGCAGAAGGTATCGGCAGTGATATTTCCGAGGATGCCTTGGCAACCGCTTGGCGTAATGCGGTGGCAAATGATGTTTCTGACCGCTTTAAAACAGTGAAAAGTCACTGGTTTGACAAAATCGAGGGCAGTTTCGACATAATCGTGTCAAACCCGCCTTATATACGAAGCGCTGTCATTGAAACGCTGGACCGCGATGTGCGGGAGTTCGATCCCATGGCTGCGCTGGATGGCGGGCCGGATGGTCTGGAACCCTACAGGGCAATTGCCCGTGGTGCAGGCGGATTTTTAACAGAAAATGGCATCATCGGGGTCGAGATCGGGTTTGATCAGAGACAAGATGTTGAAACGATCTTCAAGTCAGCCGGTTTTCCTTGCATCGCAGGGGTGAAAGATTACGGTGGAAACGATCGCGTTCTAGTATTTCGAAAGTAAGGGAGCCGCTGCGCTTCCCTCCTGTTTTAAGGATATTTTGCAAAGCAAAAGAAAAGACTTGGTTTTCCGCATGAAGCGGGATAGTTTGCAGCCACATGCAGGGTGACTGAGGGCGAACTAGATTCGCCCGGGTTTGGTCAGTCCCTAGGGGAGTTCCTTGAAGAACTCTGAAAGGCTGGGCGTTTCCGGCATGTGAATCATAAACTTCATTTCGCAAGCAACCCGGTAAAGCCATGGGGGCAACCGGACGCGAAGGCGAGGTCTTGATCCGGCCTGTCCGGCAAGCCGCGTGGTTAATTCGTGAGCACAACAGAATTCAGGTGAGCAATTGATGAGGCCAGGACAGCAAAATAAGCGCGGCCGTGGGCGTGGAAATAACAACAACAATAACAACAATAATGGCGGTGGTGGTAATAACAACTTCAACCGCAAGGGCGGGAATCCGCTCACTCGGACCTATGACAGCTCCGGTCCGGATGTAAAAATCCGCGGTACTGCCCAGCATATTGCTGAAAAATATTCCGCTCTGGCCCGTGATGCGCAAAGCTCCGGCGACCGGGTTATGGCTGAAAACTACCTGCAGCACGCAGAACACTACAACCGCATCATTGCTGCCGCACAGGCGCATATGCAGGAACGTGTCCAGCGTGACGAACGTAATGCTGACTACAACAATGAACGCGATGGCGACGACGTTGACGGCAACGACAACGACAGCGATAGCGACGACACAATCGGTTCCGCTGCTCCGCAGGTGCAGCAGTCTGGTGATGACGATGAACAGCCTTCCTACGATGACGGCAGCGGTCCGCAGCCAGTAATCGAAGGCACGCCGCTCGAGGTCGCCGTGGAAGAAGAAGCTCAGGCCGCTGAGGCTCCTCGTGAGCGCCAGCCGCGCCGCCGCAGCACAGGCCCGCGTCCGCGTCGTCCACGTCGCACCGCTGAAAATGCGGAAGGTGGCGAAGAGGCCGGTGGTGAGGCTGCTGCTGAGCCAGCCGCACTTGAAGGCGCCGCTGAATAAGCGACATACTTCCTATAAAGATCTTTCAAAAACCCCGGCTTGCCGGGGTTTTCTGTTTTGTGCAGATGCGGTCGCAACGACGAATCGTGCCGCAGCAAATTTGAGGATTGTCATGCCCTCATGTTTTTCTGCGTTGCGTTGTCTGCAACCTCTTTAAACCGCGAAAATCGCTTACCATATCAAGCACAACGGAAGGGCCGGTTGGCTGCTTCCAAAGCATGTTTCTATAAAAGACATGCAAAACGAAGAGGCGATGGTGCGGATATGTCCGTTGGCGTCGTAGCGGGGCTTGCCGTTATCGGGAGCCTTTACCCTAACATCCGGGTCTGTGCCGCTTGAGGGCAGGCCGGTTCAAGGAGGCATATATGAATATCGAAAAATACTCCGAGCGGGTGCGCGGCTTTTTGCAATCTGCCCAAACCCATGCGCTTGCTGAGGACCATCAGCAGTTTGCGCCGGAACACGTCCTGAAAGTATTGCTGGATGACGACCAGGGCATGGCGTCTTCGCTGATTGAACGTGCTGGCGGTAATGCCAAGGAAGCACGGCTCGCGAATGATATTGCGCTTTCCAAGCTGCCTAAGGTCTCCGGTGGCAACGGCGGACTGTCACTGACGGCACCGCTTGCCAAGGTATTTGCCACGGCCGAGGACGCCGCCAAGAAATCCGGCGACAGCTTTGTCACGGTCGAACGCCTTTTGCTGGCTCTGGCCATTGAAGGTAGCGCTACGACGTCAGCGACACTGAAAAAGGCTGGTGTTACTGCGCAAGGCCTGAACCAGGTTATCAACGACCTTCGCAAGGGTCGCACGGCAGATACTGCCAATGCAGAGCAGGGCTTTGATGCGCTGAAGAAATTTGCACGCGACCTGACTGCAGAAGCTCGCGAAGGCAGGCTCGATCCTGTGATTGGCCGCGACGATGAAATTCGCCGCACCATGCAGGTTCTGTCGCGCCGTACGAAAAACAATCCGGTTCTGATCGGTGAACCCGGCGTGGGTAAAACAGCGATTGCCGAAGGTCTGGCATTGCGCATCATCAATGGTGACGTGCCGGAAAGCCTCAAGGACAAAAAGCTGATGGCGCTAGATATGGGCGCGTTGATTGCCGGTGCAAAATATCGCGGTGAATTTGAAGAGCGCCTGAAGGCTGTTCTGAACGAGGTCCAGTCAGAAGACGGCGGCATCATCCTGTTCATCGACGAAATGCACACGCTGGTGGGTGCAGGCAAGGCAGATGGCGCAATGGATGCGTCCAACCTGCTGAAGCCGGCTCTGGCGCGTGGTGAGTTGCACTGCGTTGGCGCGACCACGCTGGATGAGTACCGCAAGCACGTTGAAAAAGATCCGGCTCTCGCCCGTCGTTTCCAGCCCGTTTTGGTTGATGAACCGACCGTGGAAGACACGATTTCCATTCTGCGCGGCTTGAAGGAAAAATACGAGCAGCACCACAAGGTCCGTATTTCGGATTCGGCACTGGTGGCGTCTGCGACTTTGTCCAACCGTTATATTACTGATCGCTTCCTGCCGGATAAGGCGATTGACCTGATGGATGAAGCCGCATCGCGTCTTCGTATGCAAGTTGATTCCAAGCCGGAAGAACTGGATGAACTGGATCGTCGTATCATTCAGCTGAAGATTGAGCGTGAAGCCTTGAAGCAGGAGACCGATGTGTCCTCTGCCGACCGGTTGAAAAAGCTGGAAGACGAACTGGTTGACACAGAAGAGAAGGCGGATGCGCTGACGGCACGCTGGCAGGCGGAGAAGCAGAAACTCGGCCATGCGGCGGACCTGAAAAAGCAGATCGACGATGCACGCAACGAATTGGCGATTGCCCAGCGCAGTGGCCAGTTCCAGCGGGCAGGTGAGTTGACCTACGGTATTATTCCGGGCCTTGAAAAAGCACTGGCTGCGGCGGAAGAACGCGACGCAAGTGGTGCTGGTTCAATGGTGCAGGAAGTGGTGACGGCGGACAACATCGCCCAGGTTATCTCGCGCTGGACAGGTATTCCGGTAGACCGGATGTTGGAAGGCCAGCGTGAAAAGCTGTTGCGTATGGAAGACGAACTGGCCAAATCAGTGGTAGGTCAGGGTGAAGCCGTTCAGGCGGTTTCCAAGGCGGTGCGCCGTTCGCGTGCCGGTTTGCAGGACCCCAACCGTCCAATCGGTTCGTTCATCTTCCTCGGCCCGACCGGCGTTGGTAAAACCGAGCTGACAAAGGCGCTGGCGCGCTTCCTGTTCGACGACGAAACCGCGATGGTTCGCTTGGATATGTCGGAATACATGGAGAAGCATTCCGTGGCTCGCTTGATCGGTGCGCCTCCCGGTTATGTCGGTTACGAGGAAGGTGGTGCACTGACGGAAGCCGTGCGTCGCCGCCCATATCAGGTCGTGCTGTTCGACGAAATTGAAAAAGCACATCCAGATGTGTTCAACGTGCTGTTGCAGGTTCTTGATGATGGCCGCCTGACCGATGGTCAGGGTCGTACCGTCGATTTCAAGAACACCATCATCATCATGACCTCGAACCTCGGTTCTGAATTCATGACGCAGATGGGCGACAATGACGATGTGGAATCGGTGCGGGAACTGGTCATGGAAAGGGTGCGTAGCCACTTCCGTCCAGAGTTCCTCAACCGTATTGACGACATCATCCTGTTCCACCGCCTGCGGCGTGAAGAAATGGGCGCGATTGTCGATATCCAGTTGAAGAGACTGGTGGCCCTGTTGTCCGAGCGCAAGATCACGCTTGATCTGGATGAAGACGCCCGTGTCTGGCTTGCCAATAAGGGTTACGATCCGGCCTATGGTGCACGTCCGCTGAAACGCGTTATTCAGAAGACGGTACAGGACAAGCTGGCTGAAATGATCCTTGGTGGCGAAGTGCCTGATGGCTCTCGCGTCAAGGTGACATCCGGCACCGACCGGCTGCACTTCAAGGCAAAAGCCGGCAAGGGCAGCACGGAAACCGAAGCAGCTGCCGACGCTGCTTAAGCACTAAATCAGGGCACCCGATTGGGTGCCCTTTTTGTTTGTGCGTGCGCTCTGAGTGCCTGACGAACCCGTGCACCGCCATCTTGTCGACTTGGCGCGACAATCTTTCCCGCTCAGTTGTCTTTGGATGCGGGTTTTCACGCGCCCACAAGCGCGCAATCGCAGCAATTCACATGCTCAGCCCGAGGTCTGGGAACAATCTTGCCTCAATAACGTTGACACAGTCTGTTGCAAGTAATTCGCAATTGCATTTCAAAAATAAACATGCCACCTTGTTGCAAATGGTTCTTAATAGCGTAGTGTTGGTGTGAGCAAGGAGTGACTTATGTTTGATATTGTCAGGCGCGGGCTTTTGGGCGGAATGGCTGCCGTGGTGGCGTTGGGTGTTACCGGTGGCGTGGCGTTTGCGCAGGAAAAGTTCAAAGCCGTGACGACTTTCACGGTCATTGCTGACATCGCCAGAAATGTCGCCGGCGACGCTGCCATCGTGGAAAGCATCACCAAGCCTGGCGCTGAAATTCACAACTACCAGCCCACGCCGGGCGATATTCGCAAGGCGCAGGGCGCGCAGCTCGTGTTGTGGAACGGCCTTAACCTCGAATTGTGGTTTGAGAAGTTTTTCGTAAAACTCAGAGATGTGCCAAGCGCTGTTGTATCCGATGGTATCGAGCCGATGGGCATTTCCGAAGGTCCCTATGAAGGCAAACCCAATCCGCATGCCTGGATGTCGCCCAATGCGGCGCTGATCTATGTCGACAATATCCGCGACGCCTTTGTGAAATATGATCCGGCCAATGCCGAGACCTACAAGGCCAATGCAGAAAGCTACAAACAGCAGATCAAGGACGCCATCGAACCAATTCGTCAGGAGCTGGCAGCCCTACCTGAAAACAAGCGCTGGCTTGTGTCGAGCGAAGGCGCATTTTCTTATCTGGCACGCGATTTCGACCTGAAAGAACTGTACCTGTGGCCCATCAATGCCGACCAGCAGGGCACACCACAGCAGGTGCGTAAGGTCATTGATGCCGTTCGTGAAAACAAGATTGGCGTCGTCTTCTCGGAGAGCACCATTTCTGCGGCACCGGCAGAGCAGGTGGCCCGCGAGACCGGCGCAAAATACGGTGGCGTTCTCTATGTCGATTCGCTGACTGAAGCTGACGGTCCGGTGCCAACCTATATCGACCTGTTAAAGGTCACATCCGATACCATTGCCAAGGGACTTGCATCGTCCTCCTGACATGATCCGAACTTTTACGGCCTGCAGTTTTTGCAGGCCGTTTGTTTTTGTAACCGCTGAAAAGGAATGCTTTTCATGAATGCGCACACCGGCTGGCAAACGGGAACGGAGGGTTCCGGTATTTCCGTCAACAACGCCACCGTGACCTATCGCAACGGCCATACGGCCTTGAAGAATGCAAGTTTCCAGATACCAACAGGCACGATCGCGGCGCTGGTGGGGGTAAATGGCGCGGGCAAGTCGACGCTGTTCAAGGCCGTGATGGGCTTTGTGCGTATTGCCCAAGGCTCGATTTCCATATTGGGCAAAACGGTCCCGGAAGCCCTTCGGCAAAATCTGGTGGCCTATGTGCCGCAAAGCGAGGAAGTGGACTGGAACTTCCCGGTGCTGGTGGAAGATGTGGTCATGATGGGCCGCTACGGCCATATGGGTTTTATGCGCATCCCCAAGGCTGCCGACCGTGATGCCGTGACCGCAGCTCTCACCCGCGTCAACATGAGCGAGTTTCGTGGCCGCCAGATTGGTGAGCTTTCCGGTGGTCAGAAAAAGCGCGTGTTTCTGGCGCGTGCGCTGGCACAGGATGCCAAGGTCATTCTGCTGGATGAACCCTTTACCGGTGTTGATGTAAAAACCGAGGAGCAGATCGTTCACCTTCTTCGCGCCCTCAGGGATGAAGGCAAGGTCATGCTGGTGTCGACCCACAATCTCGGCAGCGTGCCGGAATTCTGTGACCGTACCATTCTGATCAAGGGCACGGTGCTGGCCTATGGGCCGACCGAAGAAACCTTCACCAAGGACAATCTGGAAAAGACCTTTGGTGGCGTGTTGCGCCATTTTGTTCTGAATGGTTCGGATGGCGGAAAGCCATGGCCGGTTGGTGTCATGACCGATGATGAACGGCCGCTGGTTTTGCGCGACGGACGTCCAGTCTCGGGCCAAAGCGTGACATCGGAAGGGGCAGACAATGATGAACGCCCTCGTTGAACCCTTCACCTATGACTACATGCTCAACGCCATGTGGGTGTCCGCTCTGGTTGGCGGTGTCTGTGCATTCCTATCCTGCTACCTGATGCTGAAAGGTTGGTCATTGATTGGCGATGCGCTTTCGCATTCCATCGTTCCAGGTGTGGCCGGCGCCTATATGCTGGGCCTGCCATTTTCCATCGGGGCGTTTTTCTCAGGCGGCTTGGCGGCGGTGACCATGCTGTTTCTCAATCAGCGCACCAAGCTCAAGGAAGATGCGATCATCGGGCTGATCTTTTCGTCCTTCTTCGGACTTGGCCTGTTCATGATGTCGATCAACCCGACGGCTGTGAACATCCAGACCATTGTTCTTGGCAATATTCTTGCCATCACGCCTGCCGATACATTGCAGCTTGCCATTATCGGTTTCGTGTCGCTGGCCATTTTGCTGCTGAAGTGGAAGGACCTGATGGTGACGTTTTTTGACGAAAGCCATGCCCGCTCCATCGGTCTGCGACCAACGTTTCTGAAGGCCGTGTTCTTCACGCTGCTGGCAGCATCGACAGTCGCAGCCATGCAAACCGTCGGTGCGTTTCTTGTCATCTGCATGGTGGTCACACCGGGCGCAACGGCCTATCTGCTGACAGACCGTTTTCCGCGTCTGTTGGGCATTGCTGTTGCCATTGGTTCGATCACCAGCTTCACCGGTGCCTATGCCAGCTATTTCCTGGATGGTGCGACCGGTGGCATCATCGTCGTGTTGCAGACGCTGATCTTCCTCATCGCCTTCTTTTTCGCCCCTAAACATGGGCTGGTGGCATCTCGCCGCCGTGCAGCGCTGGCGCAGGAGGTGGCGCTATGAACTTCCTCGAGCCCTTTGAATTTGACTTCATGGTCAACGCGCTGGTCATAGCAGCGCTGGTTGCCGTGCCAACCGCCGTTCTGTCCTGTTTCATGGTGCTTAAAGGCTGGTCACTGATGGGCGATGCCATCAGCCATGCGGTGTTCCCGGGCGTCGTCATCGCCTACATCGTTGGCCTGCCATTTGCGGTTGGCGCCTTTGTTGCCGGTATGGTCTGTGCGCTTGCCACCGGTTATCTCAAGGATAACAGCCGTATCAAACAGGATACGGTGATGGGTGTGGTGTTTTCCGGCATGTTCGGACTGGGACTGGTGCTCTACGTCAAAATCCAGTCGGATGTGCATCTCGATCACATCCTGTTTGGCGACATGCTGGGCGTGAGCTGGCAGGATATTGCCGAGACGGCGATAATTGCGGTCATCACCACTGGCATTATCAGTCTGAAGTGGAAAGACTTCCTGCTGCATGCCTTTGACCCTGCTCAGGCAAAGGCGGTCGGCCTCAGGGTAAACCTGCTGCATTATGGTTTGTTGTGCCTGATTTCGCTGACCATCGTCGGCGCACTGAAAGCCGTCGGCATCATTCTCGCCATTGCCATGCTGATTGCGCCGGGCGCGATTGCATTTCTTCTCACACGCAAGTTTTCCACCATGCTGATGCTTGCAGTGGTCATTGCACTCACGGCCTCGCTGTTCGGTGTCTACCTGTCGTTTTTTATCGACAGCGCGCCGGCACCGACCATCGTGCTTCTGCTGTCGGCGATGTTTGTTGCCGCCTTCGTGAGGGCGAGTATCGTCACGGCGAATACCGAGGCCAATAACGGTTAAAACAAAACGGCCCCTCCTGTTTTCCGCAACAGGCGGGGCCGTTCAATTCAAACTTTACATCTTGCCCGCGACCTTGATGGCAAAGGAATATTCAAAGGCGATTTCCTCCAGTCGCTGGAAGCGCCCGGATTTGCCGCCATGGCCGGCGGCCATGTTGGTCTTCAACAAGATTGGCGCGTCGCCTGTGCTGTACTCGCGCAATTTTGCCACCCACTTCGTTGGTTCCCAATAGGTCACGCGCGGATCGGTAAGTCCGGAAATCGCCAGCAGTGGCGGGTAAGCCTTTGCACTGACATTGTCGTAAGGGCTGTAAGCCGCAATCCAGCTATATTCCTCTTCTGAATCGATCGGGTTGCCCCATTCCGGCCATTCCGGCGGTGTCAGCGGCAGCGTGTCGTCCAGCATGGTTGTCAGCACGTCCACGAACGGAACGGCTGCAATGATGCCAGCGAATTTCTCTGGTGCCATATTGGCCACGGCACCCATCAGCATGCCACCGGCCGATCCGCCTTCAGCGATGATCTTGTCGTAAGAGGTAAAGCCCTCTTTCACCAGATGGTCGGCCGCAGCGATGAAGTCCTTGAAGGTGTTCTGCTTGTGCTCCATCTTGCCGGTTTCATACCACTCGAAACCCTTGTCCTTGCCGCCGCGAATATGGGCGATGGCATAAACAAAACCACGATCTGCCAGTGACAGATTGTTGGTGCTGAACGAGGCCGGAATGCTGATGCCATAAGCGCCGTAACCATAGAGAAGGCAAGGGGCCGAACCGTCCAGCTTGGTATCCTTGTGGTAGAGCAGAGATACAGGCACCAATGCTCCATCATGCGATGTCGCCATGACGCGGCGGGTCACGTAGTCATCGATAGTGTGGCCGGATGGAACTTCCTGGGTCTTCAACAATACGCGTTCCCGCGTCACCATGTTGTAATCGAACAACTGGCTTGGGGTGGTCATCGACGAATAGGAGAAACGGATGGTGTCGGTGTCATATTCGGCTGCACCCTGCAGGCCGAGAGAGTAGGCTTCCTCGGCAAAGGCAATGGCGTGTTCTTCACCGGTCGCGCGGTCACGAATGACGATGCGCGGCAAGCCATCACGGCGCTCCAGCCACAGCAGGTGGCGGGCATGCGCAAGATGCGACAGGATAAGGCGGCCCGGTTCATGCGGCACCACTTCCTTCCAGTTTTCCTTGCCCGGTGCCGTCACCGGCGCTTCCATGATCTTGAAGTCCTTGGCATCACCGTCATTGGTCAGGATGTAAAAAACATCACCGCCCTCGGTCATGGAATATTCCACGCCTTCCTCACGCTTCGCCACGATGACGGGCTCGGCAGTCAGGTCGGCGGTGGACAGCAGGCGGTATTCGCTGGTCTCATGGTCATGAATGTCGATGAAGATCCAGTCTTCAAGCAATGAGCCGCCAACGCCCATAAAGAAGCCAGGGTCTTTTTCCTCATAAACCAGGCGGTCTGTCGATTGCGGCTGGCCGATGATGTGATGGAAGACCTTGGACGGCCGATGGTTTTCGTCCTGCAAGGTGTAGAAAAAGCTTTTACCGTCAGGCGCCCATGCGCCGCCGCCACCAGTGTTTTCGATCACGTCATCAAGATCTTCACTGGTCGCGAGATTACGAACCCGCAGTGTGAAATATTCAGAGCCCTTGTCGTCATAGCCCCAAATGCCATGAGTGTGGTCGGACGAGTTGTCGATGCCAGCGAGGCGGAAATAGTCCTTGCCTTCAGCTTCCTTGTCGCCATCAAGCAGGACCTGCTTGTCACCACCGTCGCGTGGGGTGCGGAAATAGTGTGGCTGCTCACCACCGGTTACAAACAACGTGCCGTAGGCGTAGGGACCATCTTTCATAGGCACGGACGAATCGTCCTGCTTGATGCGGCCCTTCATCTCTTCAAACAGCTTTTCCTGCAGTGGTTTGGTGTCGCTGAGGGCAGCTTCCATATAGGTGTTTTCCGCTTCCAGATGGCTACGGATTGCCGGATCGAGCAGGGTCGGGTCCTTGAACATTGCCTGCCAGTTGTCTGCCCGAAACCACGCATAGTCATCGGTGCGGCTGATGCCGTGACGCGTATCCGTTACCGGCTTTTTTTCTGCGACAGGAGCGGCGGGGAGGTTCTTGAATATCGACAAAACAAACTCGCTTTCATCGGAAATGAATGGCAGCGCCAGTGGCCGTTTTCAGGCTGTGGCACCAGTGGAAGAAGATGTAGAGAGGGGCGGGGGAAGGATCAAGGTTGAATATCCACAGGCATCTCTGCTGGCCCCTTGAGATTTACCCTGTTTCGAGCACAATTCGACGATACAGCCTTAGGTACGTGGAAAAGAGCGGTTGCTGTTTTTATTTTCCAGGGAATCGAAATCACCAGGTCAGGATAATATGCGTCACCTTCTCCCGGCAGTTGTTCTCGTTGTCGTGTCAGCTGTTCCATCCCTTGCACTGGATAGTTCCGTCAAAAGACAGTTGAACGCGCTCGCACCGGAAGAACGTCTTGAGCAGCGTTGTGATATCGAGGCGATGGAGCGCATCGCCGCCGAACAGAAGGGCATGAGGCCGGACAAGGTCATCGCCTACACGTTCGGTGAGCCGCAGGTCACAGAAAACTCCATCAAGGCGGCAGGCGCCGTGTTTCGCAGCAGTGGCGAATGGTACAAGCTGAAATATAAGTGCCGGACCAGCGAACAGAACCTTGCCATCCAATCCTTTGATTACCGTGTGGGCGAAAAAGTCCCGGAATCGCAATGGGGCCAGTATTACCTTTACAACTGAAGCAGCTTTGCTGTTGACCCAGCCATAATTCAGGCGTTTATCCGGCGCATCCGCTTTTGATATTCTCCCGTTGAGCTGTGTCTGCCATGCGCCGTTATCTTCTTTCCAGCCTCGCCAGCGTTTGTTTTGTTGCGCTGTTTTCAGTGCCCGCCTTTGCGTCATCAGGGTTGGTTGAGCCGACGCTTAAAATGCGCCCGCAGGCAAGTGGCGTAACGCGGGTTGCCATCACGCTGGATGCCTGCATGGGCAAGACCGACTTTCGAATTCTCGATACGCTGGTCAAAGAGCGCATTCCCGCGACCGTGTTCGTGACCGCACGCTGGATCAGGCACAATCGAGATGCGCTTGCCATCATGCTGGCCAATCCTGATCTGTTTGAGATTGAGAACCACGGACAAGACCATATCCCGGCCATCGACCGTCAGGTCTCTGTCTATGGTATTGCCGCTGCCGGCAGCATGGAAAGTGTCATGCGGGAGGTCAATGGTGGGCGTGAGGCCATCATTGCGGCCACTGGCAAGGAGCCCAGCTGGTTCCGTGGGGCGACGGCTAAATACACCCATTCTTCCATGACTGAGATCAATGGTATCGGCGAACGTATCGCCGGTTACTCCATCAACGGCGACGGTGGTTCGCTACTTGGTGCCGGCGTTGCGCAAAAACGCATTGCTGCCGCTAAGGATGGTGATGTGGTGATTGCCCATATCAACCAGCCGACCCATCAGGCAGGTGAGGGCGTCGCCAAGGGGTTGCTCGCCTTAAAAAAACGCGGTGTCACCTTCGTCCGTATGGATGATCCGGGATTTGATCCCGAAACCAACTAAGGCTTAGTCGGGAAGGTTCGGCACCACTTTGCGCGACGGGAAAAGCTCCTGCGCGATTGTCATGCCAATCAATGACAAAGGCAGCGCCAACATGGCACCTGCGGCACCCCACATCCATGTCCAGAAGATAATCGCGACAAACACGATAAACGGATTGATTTCGAGGTTGCGGCCAATCACGGCCGGAAACACCAGATTTTCCATCAACAGGTGGATGGTGAAGAACACGAAGGCGGGCAGCAGGCCAAGCAGCAAGGTGTCATGGGTCAACATGCCAGCAATCGTCAGGGATATGGTCATCACGGCAATGCCGATAAACGGTATGAAGCTGGAGAGGAAGGCAAACAGCCCCCATAGCAATGGCATGGCCAGACCGCCGAGATATGCGATAAGAACCATGGTAACACCAAGCCCGGCATAAATCAGACTGGCGGTGGCAAAATAGGTGCCAAGCACATGTTCTACCGACCCGATGGTACGGATAGTCCGTAGTCTTTGGTGGCGGGCTGGAAAGGCCATGATGATGCCCTTGCGCAACCGCAAGCGGCTGTAAAGGAACATCAAAAGTCCGGCAAAGAAGATCAAGCCTTGCACAATCGCGGGTGTCAGGCTGGACGTGACGACGGACAGGATACCGGTGCTGCGGTCCAGCAGCGATTCCATCGACATTGTGCCGAAGCTGAAGGTCGCCGCAGAAATATTGAGCCATCTCACACGCTCAAGATAGGGCAGGAAACGTTCTGCGGTCTGATCCAGAAGTTGCGGCCCCTGAGAAGCGAGCATGGAAAGTGGATCGATCAGCGAATTGATGACGAAAATGAACACCAGTGCCACAAGGCCTGACAGAATGAGCGCCACGCCAAAGCCCGGAATACCGTAACCAGCCAGCTTTTCCGCTGCCATCCCAAGGATCATCCCGACAACGATTGCCATGACGATGGGGATCAGCACTACGGACAGCAGGTGTACGCAGGCAAGAAAGGCAATGGTGAACAGACCGACGATCGACCACTTGGCCGCAACTTCCAGCGCTTCGCGACCCAATGGCTGCTGGCTGCGCGCATCGTCATCCGGCGAATTTTTTCTTGATACGTGTCTGTGCTGCGGCGCCTCTACGATCGGTGTCACCGGAACTTTTTCATCGATTTTTATGGTGCCGTTCATGATTTCATATCCCCGTCCGGGACAGTAACGTTCAACAACAGTTACGGTTCCCAAAGGGGGAGGGTGACCAGCAGAGATTTTAAGCTGCGAGCCTTAGACCAATGCCCCATGGATCTTTCAGAACGATGCCGTCGCTTTGACGTTTAGTTGATATACCCAACCGGTCCAGTGCGGCGACCGCGCTGTCCAACGCACCCTTTTCGTTGAAACGCAGCGAGTAACCGGCAAGGCCCGTCATGTTGTCGCGTCGTGCCTGGGCACCACGGCTGTTCCAGATATTGGCGGCAACATGGTGGTGGTAGGAGCCGGTGGCAAAGAAGCTGGCGCCGGGATAGCGCGCCATGATCTTCAGGCCGAGCACGTCCTGATAAAACTCGTCTGCCTGCGGAATGTTGCCGACCTGCAAATGAATGTGGCCGATGGCGGTACCATCAGGCGCACCTTCCCAGGGTGTCTTGGGGGCAGAGTTGTATAGCTCCTGCAGGTTGAGGCGCAGCGTGTTCATCTCCACCGTGCCGTCCTGCTGATAGGTCCATTCCAGAGGCGAGCGATCGCGATAAACCTCGATACCGTTTCCTTCCGGGTCGGACAGATAGATCGCCTCGCTGACCAGATGGTCGGATGCGCCATCAAGCTGAATATTGTTGTGCGCAATATGGGCCAGCCAATGCGCCAAATCCTTGCGGCTAGGCAGCAGGAAGGCGGTATGGAACAGGCCTGCCGCATTGCGTGGTGCGCGCTCGGCATTGCTGGATGTGGAAAGGGTCAGCAAGGGTTGGCCGTTGACACCAAGTATCTCTCCGCTTGGCTGTTTTTCAATAACCGACAAGCCGATCACCTTCTGGTAATAGTCGGAAACGCGCGCCAAGTCGTTCACGACAAGATGTGCCTGTCCAACATAGGCTGGCCGTGTCAGTGCGAATTGCGATGTTTCAGTCATGACGTCACGAACTCCATCTGCGCTGGCGTGCTTCATCAGCAGGCGGCCGTGCGCTGCGGCGCCGTTCCGGCGACGCTTTATTTGACGTGACTATGGTCTCTCGGGAACGTTCAGGAAAGAGGGGCGTTTGGTGATTGAGCGTGCACTATTTGTTGACAATGAAGTTGTCTGCGCTTGACCTTAATCAAGGCAGAGCACCGCAAATTTGGGAAACTGCATGTGTCGGTGTGGAACCGTTTTATAATTCTCGCGGCGACTGGCTTTGCGCTGAGTCGGGGTTTGGGAACTGGGGCTGTCATCACGCTCAAATAGCCGCAGCCTTAATGTGGAAGGAGAAGCATATGTACAAGAAGATCGTTGTACCTGTTGACATGAGTGCCATTGAAAAGGGTGAAAAGATCATCCGCAAGGCATCGGGTTTGCTGGATGCTGGTGGCGAGATCGTTTTGCTAAATGTGGTCGAGCAGCTACCGGGCTATATCGCCATAGACCTTCCAGTCGACCTGATTGAAAATGCGATCAAGGATGGCAAGGCAAAACTTGTGGAACTGAAAGAGCGGACAGGCATTCAGGCAACAGTTGAAATCCGCAGTGGCCCTCCGGCACGCGAAATTCTTGCCTGCGCGGAGGAACATCATGCCGATCTCATCGTCGTCGCTTCGCATACGCCTGATTTCACCAACTATTTCATCGGTGCGACAGCGGACCGCGTTGTACGCCATGCAAAATGCTCGGTGCTGATCGACCGTTAAACGCAAGGCTGCACGACATCTTGAATTGGCACGGCGGTCTCTCGATGGGTGGCCGCCGCGCTGAAATCGACCATTAGAGGACATGGGTTATGGATACGTCTGGCTATGAAAAAATCCTGCGCGACAGGCAACGTGAACTGAACAAGCGGCTGCGCAAGATCGAGGATGACTTTGAGCAGCCGGTAAACCCTGACAATGAAGACCGTGCCGTTGAACGCAGCAATGACGAAGTTCTGGATGAGCTTGGCCAAGTCGGACAGGATGAGTTGAAGGCAATTGATGCTGCTCTGGTGCGCATTTCCGATGGCACATTCGGCTCCTGCGTCAGATGTGGCAAGACCATTTCCGCTGAGCGCCTCGCAGCCGTGCCCTACACGCCGTTTTGCCAGGAATGTGCGGCAGAACAGCAAGCTGAACAGGTGTGAGATGAGGCTGTGGCTTGGCGCTTCGCCAGCCACATCTTCATGACAGGCTGCAACATATCAGAACGCAATGTGATCGTCAGTTTCGAGACACCACTTGTTGTTGGCGGGTGTTGTCGGCATTCTATTCGCCTGACAGTAGGAACGGGCCATGAGTGAACTTTGGCGTTTGGGACGCAAATATGATTTTCACGAAATCGTCGCCGACGGCATCGTGCATGGCGTCGGTATCGTGCTTGCCTTGATCGGCGCAACTGCGCTGATTTTCTACGCTACAGTATGGAGCACATTCAGCGGCATGGCCGCCGCCTGGGTCTATGGGCTGGGGCTGGTTTTGTGCCTATCCATTTCCTTTACCTATAATATCTGGCCACATTCGCGCACAAAATGGTATCTGCGGCGGCTCGATCATTCTGCGATCTTTTTGCTGATTGCCGCCACTTACACCCCATTCCTGCAACGCGGTGCAGACGAACCGCTAATCGTGTTTATGTTGGCTTTCATCTGGCTGGCAGCCATTGGTGGCATTGCTCTGAAATGCCTGTTTCCCGGTCGTTATGACCGTTTGGCAATCCTGCTTTATCTCGGAATGGGCTGGAGCGGTGTTCTGATCGCTGCACCGCTTTCACAATATCTCTCGACAGTAACCATCTGGCTGATCGTGGCGGGCGGCATGATCTATTCGCTGGGCGTGATCTTTCACGTCTGGGAAAAACTGCGCTTTCAGAACGCCATCTGGCATGGCTTCGTGGTGGCTGCCGCTGCCGTGCATTATTCTGCGGTTATCACCTGTTTCAGCCTTTCGCCTGTCACCGGCCTGTGAGACATAAGAGCCATATTCCGGCTTTACATGTGATGGACATACCCGATGACACTTATTGTGCGTGACGCGACGGAAGCAGATCTGTCTGCGATCATGGATATTTATAACGACGCCGTTCTCAACACCACGGCGATCTGGAATGACACGGTGGTTGATCTGGAAAACCGCTTGAACTGGTTCAAGGCACGCAAGGACAAGGGATATCCTGTTCTTGCAGCTGAACTGGACGGCAAATGTGTCGGTTATGCTTCTTACGGCGACTGGCGGGCGTTTGATGGTTTTCGCCGTAGCATGGAGCATTCGGTTTACGTGCACAAAGAAGCGCGCGGCACCGGTGCCGGCAAAACGCTGATGCAGGAGTTGATCCTGCGCGCCAGAAACAATGGTGTGCATGTGTTGATCGGAGCAATCGAGGCGGAAAATGCCGCGTCCATTCGCCTGCATGAAAAAATGGGCTTTCGCCATGTCGGCCGGTTTGAGCAGGTTGGCATCAAGTTTGGTCGCTGGCTCGACCTTACCTGCATGGAACTACGCCTCGGCGAAGCGGATCCGACGTGAGCAACATCCATTTTATCACCCACCCTGAAGTCGTGGTCGATCCGGCAAAACCGGTGCCGCGCTGGTGCCTGTCCGATAAGGGCATTGCCCGTATGCGGGTGTTTGCGGCCTCTGCGGCCATGGCCGAGGTTAGGAACGTCTGGGCAAGTGATGAAACAAAGGCCATTGAAGCGGCGGGCATTCTGGCCGGGTTCCATGGTCTTCCGGTTCAGGTGCAGCATGCGCTACATGAAAATGATCGCAGTGCGACCGGCTTTTTGCCGCCCTCTGAATTCGAAGCCATGGCGGATCGGTTTTTTGCCGAACCCGATAAAAGCGTGCGCGGTTGGGAAAGAGCAGTTGATGCGCAGGCCCGTGTTCTACAGGCTTTTCAGTTGATTGCAGCAGAGGCAGACGGGGTGGGTGATATGGCGATTGTCGCCCATGGCGGCGTTGGCACGCTGCTACTCTGCGCCCTGCAAGGCGTAAAAATTGACCGCGCCTATGATCAGCCATTTCAAGGGCATTACTGGACATGGTCGCGTGAGGAGCAGCGCGTTCTTGGCGGATGGCAATCCATCACGCCGGAGTAAGCCTCTGTCGCGGTGAAAGCCGAAGGCCTTCCACGTAAGGGTGACGTCCCGAAAGACGAAGGGCAAGTTTATGTGATCCTGCCCTTCATCAATTTCATGAAGACGCGTTTTGTTATTGCGGCTCAAACACCATGGAATGGCCGTTAATGCAGTAGCGCAATCCCGTCGGTTTGGGCCCGTCAGGGAACACGTGGCCGAGATGGCCACCACAATTGGCGCAACGGATCTCAGTGCGGACCATGCCGTATTTTGTATCGCTGTGCTCGGTTACCGCATCAGCCTTGACCGGCTCGAAATAACTTGGCCAGCCGCATCCCGCATCGAATTTGGTGTCTGAATAAAACAGTGGCTCATCGCAGGCAGCACAACGGTAAAGACCCTTTTCATTGCTGTCCCAATAGGGGCCGGTAAACGCGCGCTCAGTACCGTGTTCCCGCAGGATATGGTACTGTTCCGGGGTCAGTTGTTCTCTCCACTCCGCATCGGTTTTGACGAGTTTAGATGTCTTGATGTCGTTCATGGCGCTGATCCTTTCTGTTGTCCCTTTAGATAAGGTGCGTTACGTCAAGAAAAAAGCCCGCAAGTGCCAGTTCCCCGCATTTGGTGGAGAACTTTGTGTATGGCCCGATTCTCGCTGAAAATGGTTGAGGCACGACCCATGTTACCCTATTGAAAAGAGGGTGTTGTCGAGGGGGATTCTTGACAGTTCCACAGGGGGTGAGATGTCTGAAAATGTCACGTTGATGACATTCATTGTGCTGTTTCTGCCATTTGCAGGCGCGCTGGTTGCACCGTTTCTGGTTCGCAGGTTCAGTCACAACGCCGCCTGGATACTTGCCCTCATTCCGGCCGTTGCTTTTGCCCAGTTCGCCTCTTTTCTGCCGCTTGTCGCAGCAGGGGAAGCCGTCACTGGCGGTTATATCTGGGTGCCGAGCTTCAATCTTAGTTTCTCGTGGTTTCTTGATGGCCTTTCGCTGACCTTCGCGTTGTTGATTACCGGTATTGGAGCTCTCATCGTTCTCTATGCTGGCGGCTACCTCAAGGGCCATCCGCAGCAGGGGCGCTTCCTGTCCTTTCTGCTGCTGTTCATGGGGGCGATGCTCGGCGTTGTGGTCTCCGACAGTTTCCTGATGCTGTTCGTCTATTGGGAACTGACCTCGATCACATCATTCCTGCTCATCGGTTTTGACCATGAGCGCGCGGCATCACGCCGCGCGGCGTTACAGGCGCTGTTGGTCACCGGTGGTGGTGGCTTGGCTCTGCTGGCAGGCCTGATCCTTATCTGGAACATCAGTGGCGTCACCCAACTTTCCCAATTGATGCACGGCGGCGATATCTTGCGTGCCAGCCCGCTCTATCTGGTCACGCTGGTGCTGGTTCTTGGCGGTGCTTTTACCAAATCCGCGCAGTTCCCATTCCATTTCTGGCTGCCCAACGCCATGGAAGCACCAACACCTGTTTCGGCCTACCTGCACTCAGCGACCATGGTCAAAGCTGGCGTCTACCTGCTGATGCGCCTTAATCCGGTATTGGGCGATACGCCCGCCTGGGAAATCCTGCTGCCGCTCTTTGGCGGCATTACCATGCTTGTCGGCGCGTTTCTCGCGGTACGGCAGACCGACCTCAAACTGATGCTGGCCTATACGACGGTGTCTTCTCTTGGTCTTCTGGTCATGCTGACCGGCTTTGGGTCGCCACATGCCATCGAGGCGGCCGTGCTCTATCTCATCGCGCATTCGCTGTTCAAAGGCGCACTTTTTATGGTCGCCGGAATTATCGATCATGAGGCAGGTACCCGCGATGTGACGAAGCTTGGCGGTCTGCGTAAGGCTATGCCGATAACCTTTACCGCGGTGCTGGTCTCTGCGATTTCCATGGGCGGCCTGCCGCCGATGTCTGGATTTTTGGCCAAGGAAGAAATCTACTATGCGCTGGCGCATAATGACCCGCGCGCCGTGTTGTTTCTCGGTGTCGCGATCATCGGCAATGCACTGATGTTTGCCATTGCCTTTGCCGTGGCGCTGAAACCGTTCCTTGGCAAGCCGGTCAAAACACCGAAACATGCGCATGAAGGGCCGGTATTGTTGTGGCTTGGCCCGACCGTCCTGGCCGCATGCGGATTGCTGCTGGCACTGTTTTCCGGTGTTGCCCACCAGTTCCTGTCGACGCCAATGGCAAGTGCCGTTGCCGGAGAGATGAGGGCGGTGGAGATATCCCTGCTGCCGCATATCGGTGTTCCGCTGGCGCTATCGCTACTGACAGTCGTGCTTGGAATTATCGCCTATAAAAGCATTGCGAAGCTGCGCATCCTTATTGCGTCGACGCTGCAGGCAATTGGCGGCGGACCCGACAAGGGCTTTGACTGTTTCGTGGCCCTGATGGTCAAGATTGCATTTCATGTTACCCGCTTCATTCAGCCGGGCCGCATGGAGTTTTATGTCACGGCGACCTTTGCGGTACTGGCCTTTGCACTTCTGGTACCCTTGTTCGTTTACGATGAACTGCCTGACATGCCGGTCTGGCCGCAGGACATTCTGCTGCATGAATTGACCTTCATCGTCATTGCATTGATCGGCCTCGTGGCGATCCTGATGTCGAAGACCCGCCTCAATGCCATTGTTGCTCTTGGTATACAGGGCTTCTCGGTTGCCGTTTTGTTTCTGCTGTTCGGCGCACCAGACCTGTCCTTCACCCAGTTCATGGTAGAAACCCTGTCGGTGGTCATTCTAACCCTTGTCATGACCCGGTTGCGCCTGTCTGCGGTCGATCACCGTTCCTGGGGGCAGATCATACTTGACAGCACCATTGCTATTGCATGCGGTGCCGGTTTTGCGTTGATGCTGCTCAAATCCACGCAAGTGCCATTCAACAACAATCTGACGGACTTCTTCAATCAGTGGTCCAAGGTGATTGCCCACGGCGCCAACGTGGTGAACGTCATTATTGTCGATTTCCGTGGCACGGATACGCTGGGCGAAATCTCTGTCGTGATGATCACCGGCCTTGCCATTCTGGCGCTGATCCGGCTGCGGGCAGGTGTGCGTATTCACCCGCTGGATGATGACCAGGGCGGGCAGGAGAAACGCGCATGAATACGATCATCCTGCGGACCATTGCGCCGGTGATTACCAGTCTGATGGTGCTGTTTTCTATCTTCGTGCTGCTGCGCGGCCATAATGAGCCGGGTGGCGGTTTTATCGGTGGACTGATCGCCGTTTCCGCGCTGGCCATCTACGGCATTGCCTTTGGGGTCAACGCCGTTCGCCGCGCCATCCGTTTCCATCCGCTGGCCATTGCAGGCGCAGGTTTGCTGCTGGCAACCGTATCCGGTTTGGTATCTGTCATTGCCGGTGTGCCTTTCATGACTGGCCTGTGGATCTATCCCAGCCTGTTCGGTGTCGAGGTTCCGCTTGCTACCGTCATGTCCTTCGATGTCGGCGTCTACCTTGTCGTTGTTGGGGCCATAACCTCCATTGCTCTGGCGCTGGAAGAAAGGGACGTTGACTGATGGAAGCCGTTCTTTCTATTGTGGTCGGTATCTTCTTTTCCGTCGCCATCTATCTCATGTTGTCGCGTTACAGCATCCGCATACTGCTGGGCGTTGCGGTGCTGGGCAATGCCGTCAACCTGCTGCTATTTACCTCCGGCCGTCTCACCCGCGAAATCCCGCCAATCATTGGTGCAGGCATGGGCACGTTGCCTGCAGACACGGCCAATCCTTTGCCACAGGCACTGATCCTGACAGCCATCGTGATCTCATTTTCGTTTTTCTGCTTTCTGCTGGTGCTGACCTGGCGTGCCTTTCAGGAACTGAAAACCGATGACACGGACGAAATGCGTAAAGCCGAACCGGCGCATGAACCCTTGCCGCCGCTTGGCTACTGACGTTTCAGCATAGAAAGAAAAAATGGCCGCTCCTTCCTCTATCACGCCAGATTACGCCGCCGCCATGGTCATGCAGCCTGTGGCCACCTCCGAGTGGTTGATCATCCTGCCGGTTGCCGTCTGCATCGCCTTTGGTGCCATCTTGATGATGGTGCGCCACTCCACATGGCTGCATGCACGTATCGCGCTGACAGGTCTTGCAGTGCTTGTGGTTCTGGACGCCGCTCTGTTGTGGAAGGTTGCAACACAAGGGCCGTTCACCATGGTCATGGGACGCTGGCTGCCGCCATTTGGCATTGCTTTTACCGCTGATTTGACTGGTGCGTTGCTGGCCTTTGTTGCGGCGCTGTCGTCGTTTGCCTGCGGCCTTTATTCCCTGTCGGATATGGATGAAAATCGTAAGCGGTACGGTTTCTATCCATTTTTGATGTTGCTGATGGCCGGTGTAAGCGGCGCATTCCTCACCGGTGATATCTTCAACCTCTATGTTTGGTTTGAAGTGCTGCTGATTTCGTCCTTTGGCCTGCTGGTGCTGGGGTCGGAGAGAGAGCAGATCGACGGTGCGCTGAAATATGCGGTTCTAAACCTCATAGGCACAACCCTGTTCCTGATCACCGTCGGTTACCTCTATGCCATCTTCGGCACGCTCAATATGGCTGACATCGTGCTGAAGGCCGGTGATCTACGGGGTACTGCTCCGATGATGACGCTAGCCTGCCTGTTTACACTGGCCTTTGCAATGAAGGCGGCAGCGTTCCCGGTCAATTTCTGGCTGCCTGCATCCTACCACACGCCCAAGATCGTGGTTGCGGCATTGTTCGGCGGTCTGCTGACCAAGGTCGGTGTCTATTCTCTGCTGCGCGTCATGGTCATGCTGTTTCCGGTCGAGCGAGAAGAGTTGAGCTTCGTGATCGCCGTCGTCGCAGCCCTGACCATGATCCTCGGTGCACTTGGCGCTCTGGCGCAAAACGATATCAGGCGCATGCTGGGCTACGTTGTGGTGTCCGGTATTGGTTACATCATGGCAGGTGTCGTCATCGGCACTACAGCCGGTATCAGCGGCGCAATTTTTTATGCTGTCCAATCCGTGTTGCTGATGACCGCTCTCTACCTTGTGGCAGGTGTTGCCGCACGCATTGGCGGTGGCTGGTCGCTCTCTGAACTTGGCGGCCTCTACAAAACCGCACCTCTGTTCTCCGGCTTGGCGCTGGCACTGTTCTTTGCCGGGGCAGGGCTACCGCCCTTCATTGGTTTCTGGCCAAAGGCTATGTTGGTCAAGGCGGCGATTGATATCGGCGCGTGGTGGCTGGCAGCTTCGCTGCTGGTGGCCGGTTTCATCATCACGCTGACCTTTGGTCGTGTCTATCTTCTGGCCTTCTGGCGCCCACAGGTGAAGCAGGTCGGCACACAGACTGCTGTCACCATCCAGCCAGGTTCTTCGATTGCCGTTACTGCTATCGCCGGCCTTGCACTACTTGTGACGATTGGCGGCGTATTTCCAGAAACCGTCTTTAAACTCAGCGAGCTGGCAGCAGAAGGTCTAGTGGATCCATCAGCCTATATACGGTCTGTCTTTCCAGAGGGGAGCCTGAGATGACCCTGCTTATCGTCAATGTTCTCCTTGTCGTCGTTTGGGTTGCCATTACCGGCAGCGCGACGCTTCTCAATATCGGTTTCGGCTTTCTTCTGTCAGCATTTGCGCTTTGGTTGATCCGTGATCAGGTGGGCGGACGCAGTTACTGGATCCGTATTGGCCGTATAGCGTCGTTGATCGGACTGTTCTTCAAGGAGCTGATGCTGTCGGCATGGACTGTCGCCGTGATGGTGGTGAAACCACGCCTCGACCTGCAGCCCGGCATTTTTGCCTTTCCCCTGACTGTGACCAGTGACTTTGAGATAACCTTGCTCGCCAACCTTATTACGCTGACACCGGGCACGCTGTCGGTGGATGTGTCGGAAGACAGGCGTTTCCTTTACGTGCACGCCGTGGATTGCTCGAATATCGAGGCAACGAAGCGGGATATTGCCAATGGCTTTGAGCGCAAGATCATGGAGGCCTTTCGATGAGCGCCGTATCCCTGATCGTATCATGGGCAACTGTTGCTGCCCTCGTCATTCTCTCGCTGTCATTTCTGCTGACCGTCTACCGCGTCATAAAGGGGCCAACACTTCCGGACAGGATTGTTGCCCTTGATATGCTCGTTGGTATTGTGATCGGCTTTATCGCGGTCATCGCCATCAAGACGGGTTTCACGCTCTACATCGATATCGCGATAGCCCTCGGCCTTGTCGGGTTCCTGGCAACCGTTGCTTTTGCCCGCTTCGTGTTGTCACGCGCGCCGAGCAACAACGGCGTGACCGCCAAAGCGGCACGACCGCATGATAAACCACAACGAAAAAAAGCATCGAAAAGGAAGAAGTAATGGAGTTGATCATCGCGCTCATAACCGCGTTTCTGATGCTCTCCGGTGCGCTGTTTGCGCTTGTGGCAGCCATTGGCGTCAACCGCTTCCCAGACCTCTATACACGCATGCACGCCGCCTCAAAGGCGGGTACGATCGGCTCTGGTTTGCTGCTATTGGCGGTAGGAATTCATTCTGTCGATATTTCAATTTTGGCGCGAACCATAGCCGGTTTCTTTTTCTTTATATTGACGGCACCGATATCTGCGCATTTGCTTGCCAGAGCTGCCCATATCGCAGGTTACAAGCTTTGTGATGTGTCTGTTATTGATGAATTGAAGATAACCGAAAGTTGAAAATCTGAATATTATCCAGATCTCCAGCTATATATTACCAAATCATAAGGTTCTCTAACGTCAAGATAGAATTTTCTTGAGGAATACGTAAATTATAAGAAATCAGTAGCTTAAATTAGTATGAAATTATAATTGGACTTTTTTTGAAACGGTGTTATTCGATTTCCCATTAAGTTTCTGATGCTGGTTTTCCTGCCGCGCAACATGCTTTGTGATCATTGAGACTACGTGATCAG
The DNA here is from genome assembly GCF_024810055.1 of Rhizobium sp. BIGb0125. NCBI lineage: Bacteria > Pseudomonadati > Pseudomonadota > Alphaproteobacteria > Hyphomicrobiales > Rhizobiaceae > Rhizobium > Rhizobium sp. BIGb0125. Next base: position 549,266 of record NZ_JANUDV010000002.1, on the reverse strand, counting down.
TGCTCTCCTAAATGAGCATATGCTTTGTGCGGCGCCGTTGAATGGCCAGTAACAGACGATGTTTGCTTTGTCTGCTGGAAGCCATTTGGGGGTGGTTTCGTAACATGTTCATAAACATGGAAGGGCAGGATCAAACGTTGCCGTACCGGAACGAATTGATAGGAGATACTTATATGACTGAAACCGCATACGGTAGTGCACATGATCTGCTGGTTGAACTAACCGCTGACATTGTTGCTGCCTATGTCAGCAATCATGTTGTTCCGGTTGCAGAACTGCCAAGCCTCATTTCTGATGTGCATTCCGCCTTGAGTGGCACAACAGCCCCAGCCCCTTCTGTAATTGCTGCCGAGAAACAGAAACCTGCCATCTCGGTCAGAAAGTCGGTTCAGGACGATCAGATCATCTGCCTCGAATGCGGCGGTTCCTTCAAGTCGCTGAAGCGCCACCTGACAACCCATCACAACATGACGCCGGAAGACTACCGTGAAAAGTGGGAACTGCCGGTTGATTATCCGATGGTTGCCCCAGCCTATGCCGAAGCACGTTCGCGCCTCGCCAAGGAAATGGGCCTTGGCCAGCGTCGCAAGGCTTCGCGCTAATCGGTTTCAAGTTTGCAGTGCCTCGGCCACGTTCGAGGTCGCGACTTTAAACTGGCAATAATAAGCAGTTTTGAAAACCGGCCTTTAGAGGCCGGTTTTCTTTTGCACGGATTTTTTGTGTATAAAGAGGAAAAAAATCACATTTATTTCATTGCTCGATACGCAGTCCTCGCGACAATATCTCGTTTTCGATAGACTGAAATTATGTGAAGATGCTGTTTTTCAATGATTAAATAATGTTTTCCTGCGGGTTTGTTTGTTGTCACGCCGCAAGGTTGCTGCGAGGATGTACAAAAGTGTTACGATAATTTCCTCTTGCATGCAGCACATGACATGAATTAATTCCTATTCATGAAGGGAGTTCGTTCATGCCAGGGGATACACAAAGGAAAGATATCCAGCCACAACAAGGCCAGAAGAACCCGGCCGCACCGATGGTGATGTGCGGCGGATTGCCATTTCCCACCCGCCGCGTCTGCCGTATCGTCAGGCAGTTGACCAGCGAATTGGTGGTACTTGCGGGGGAGCGTACCCTGGTGCGCAGTGACCGGCGCCGAGCGGCCTGCCACATCAGGCAGATTGCGATGTATGTATGCCATGTTGTGCTTGGCATATCTCTCAGTGACATCGGCATATCCTTTGGCAAGGACAGGACAACAGTCGGTTATGCCTGCAATGTTGTAGAGGACAGGCGCGACGACCCCGGTTTCGACGAGTTCGTTTCTGTCCTTGAGCGTATTACAGCCTCAGTCTTCAGCAAGGCCGACATCTGAAACGGTTCGCCATGTCGCGGTGAACGAAGATAGACGACACAAAAAAGGCGCGACCACAATCGCGCCTTTGAAGGAAGAGCGGACGAACCATTTCCAGGATGAAACCAGTCCGAAGGACCTGCTCGCCAACTGGATAATTATTGCAGGCGCAGCCGTGCCTCTTCCCTGATGCGATTGATCATCGAGCGCAGGCCATTGGCGCGCTGGGAAGAAAGGTGCTCCACCAGACCGATTTTGTCGAAGACTTGGATGGCATCCAGCTGCGTGATCTCGGAGGCATGTTTGCCGGAATAGACGGCAAGCACGATAGCAACCAGCCCGCGCACGATATGAGCGTCAGAATCGCCCTCAAACGTCATCACAGGGTCTTTGTCGGCATCTGCATGTGTCACGAGCCAAACCTGGCTGGCACAGCCCTGAACCTTGTTCTGGGCGTTCTTATGCTCGTCGGCCAAGTCAGGCAGTTCCTTGCCCAACTCGATCACGTAACGATAGCGATCCTCCCAATCATCGAGAAAGGCAAAGTCGTCCATCATTTTGTCGAGAGAGGTCATCACACTATCCATTTAATTGCTTGCCGCCATATAGGTGAAAATCTTGCTGATTTGAACCGCCAAGCAAAGAAAAAGCCCTGCCGGATTTTCGCCGGGCAGGGCGTGACCAAATCTCAGTCCAGTTCAGGCAGTCCGGCGGCAGACGACGGCTATCAACTGTCCGCAAGGTGTATGTGCCGAAGGAGTGGTCATCTTCGGCAGGAATTTCAGATGGCGAGGGCAGCGCCGAATTCAGAGGATATCAAAGGGCAGGGCGCTTTTGCGGAACGGGCACGAAACCCTCAGATGTCGCCTTGTCGCCACTCTGAGGGAATTCAACGCTAATGCTTGGCGTACCGGTCGAGGCGGTCGTCAACTCAGCCGTGGTCTTGTCTTCGTTGACACCAATCTGGGTGTCGAGAAATTCATAGGCAACCTTGGCGCCGTCACGGGCACGTCCGGCCAGAGCGTGGAATGTCTCTGCACCCTGTTCACAAACTTCAGGTTTCTCCGTGCAGATTGCACTGACATAACGGTAGGCTTCACTGGCAGCAGAAACTGCACCTGCGACATTCATCGGTGTCGAGGTCTGCGATTCGTTCTGCGCGGCGCCAAAATAGGATAGCGCCACCAGCACCAGCGAAAACCAGAATGTTCCTTTAATAAGAAACCACATTGTCAACTACCCTGTTTGTTGGCTTGCCTTTCAGGCCTGCCTTGTTTTGCAACGGTATTCCCGTTTGCGAATGCCCTGTTTTTCGGGCTTGAGCAGAACCTACACACAACAGACCAACAGCCGTTTGAAATTTCCGGCGGTATTTTCATCAAATTTGATTCAAATTTTATCTTTTTTCCTTTTCCGGCATGCCGTCCTAAGCAATTGGATCTGATTTAAACGATGATGTTAAGCATAATTGCGGCAGCGCGGCCCTAATGCACCGCAAACGTTGGGTTCTCTTCGCCACAATGATTAACAGCATTTGGAAAATTGAGCAAAATCCGTCGCTTACCCGTCATTAACCATGATTGGCAAAGTCGCTGTGAAATGTTCCGAAATGAGATTTCAGGCCCTTTTGCTGCCCCATCTGACCCATGTCTTTATCCTTTCTTTAAGTGCCAAGACCTATTCTCCGGCCTCGAGAAGACCGTTTTAGGGTTTTGGTGTGCAAGTATTGAGTAACATTGCTGATAGAGCGGTTGCAGGCATTGATCATGTCGCAAGCACGTGGCTTGCGCGCATGGAAGAAGATGCCGTGCAGCGGACCGCCAGAGTGCCGGTGCTGCGCCGGTTCATGGCTTTCAGCTTGTGTGCACTTGTTGTCGTGCCGACCATTTTGAGCCTGTTTGTAAGTCCAGCAATTGCGCTTCCGGCAGGCGCAGCCATCGTGCTTGCAAGCTTCCTTATTGTCATTGCCGTATATCTGGGTGTGCGCCGTCCGGTATCCTCCGCTGCAACTGTGGCCAACCAGCCGGTCAAGCTGGATGCGCTTGCTGCCTATGTTCCTGGCGTGGTTATCTTTTTTGACGAGCTGGGCATGGTGCAAAATGTTGCCGGTCGCGACATCGACGCCTTTCCAAAGAGCGTCAAGGATTGCGCCGGTTATATGTTCGCCGAGCGTATTCATGTGACGGACCGTATTGCCTTTGCACAGGCGCTGGATTGCCTGCGCCAGGGTGCGGAGCAGTCGTCTGTCGAGCTGCGTTTCGAACAATCGTCTCTTAGCCGTGGTGCCGATCAGTTCCTGCATACCCGCATGGATATGACGGCGGTTCGCGAGCCGAGTGGTGAACTTCTGCGGGTCATTGGCCAGCTGCGTGATACGACCGAAAAGGAAGTTTTGCGCGGTGAAGTGGCACGCAAGGTCGCCGAGGCCGAATCGGCCAATGACGCCAAGTCGCGTTTTCTGGCCGCCGTCAGCCATGAGCTGCGCACGCCGCTCAATGCCGTCCTTGGTTTTTCGGATATCCTTGCAGGTGAATATTTCGGCAAGTTCGAAAATGATCGCCAGCGCGAATATGTTGCGCTGATCCGCCAGTCCGGTGCGCATCTCCTGTCTGTGGTCAACACCATGCTGGACATGAGCAAGCTGGAAGCCGGTCGTTACGAGCTGCTGATGGAGCCGTTCAACATAGGCGAATCGATTTCGACCTGCGAGGCCATGCTTGGCCTGCAGGCCAGGGAAAAGGGCGTCACTCTGACCAGCCGCGTCCAGCGCGATCTCGGCGATGTGGTTGCAGACCAGCGCGCCATCCAGCAGGTTCTCATCAACCTGACAGGCAACGCACTCAAATTCACCGATGCCGGTGGCGTCGTCAGCATGGATGCGGCCCGCGAGGGTAACATGCTGAAAATCTCCGTCAGCGATACCGGTATCGGTATTGCCGCTGACAAGATCGATTTACTGGGCCAGCCCTTCATGCAGGTTCAGAACGAATATACCCGTCGCTATGAGGGCACGGGGCTTGGTCTTTCGCTGGTCAAGGGACTGGTTGGTTTGCATGGCGGTCGTTTCGCTATTGCCAGCCGTCCGGGTGAAGGAACAATTGTAACGGTTACATTGCCAATTGACGGTTCAGGCGCAATTGGCTGTGCACAGAATGATGAAACCGAACGCATGGTCGAATTTCCGCCACGTCTTCGGCAGATCGCTTCTGTGGAAGTTATGAAAGAGGGAAGTGTAAATGGCACCGCGAAAGCGAAAATCGCCTGAGAGGAAACCAGCCCGCCGTGAGCCGGGCGTCGTTTCTCTGGCTATTGGCGCTGTGGGGCGCCAGGTGGGGTATCAGATCGGTCAACATCCGCGCCTTGTAGCGGGTGTCGCCGCCTTTACGATTGTCTTCGGTTTCGTGTCTGCCAACGCGCTCTGGTACCAGCCAGGTGTGCATCCGTCACCGTTTCTCAGAACCCGTGACGAAGTCGATCCAAACGGCATTGCCGGCTATCGCGTTGCACAGCCACTCGATGCAGCGGGCGATGTAACGACATTCCGTATCGAGCGCGCACCGGGTGAAGCGGGAGATCAGCAGGACGGCGGCCAGCCGCAGGACGCCGTATCGCAGCAGGCCTCGACACAGGTGTCCGATGGCCAGCCATCCCAAGTGCCTTCGCAACTCGTAGCCGAGATCCAGCAGGAACTGGCCCGCCGGGGTCTCTACGATGGCAAAGCTGACGGCAAGATCGGTCCACGCACCACGGCGGCAATCTTATTCTTTGAAGAAACCGTTGGTATGACGCAAACCGGTGAGCCGACCACGCGCGTTCTCGCTGCACTGAAAATCGATGGTTCGACCGTATCGGCAATTCCCAGAGATCGCCCGAACGAGAGCGCCGGCAATCAGGGTGTCGCGATTGATCCCGTAGCGGCGGCAATTCGCAAATCGGAAAATGCCAAGCCGTCACCGGTCAATGCAACGGCGCAGAATGCCGCCATCAAGCCTGTCAATAATGAGCTTGTTGCCAAGATCCAGCAGGGTCTGGTCAACATCGCCTATGCCAATGTGACCGTGGACGGCATGCTTGGGCAGCAGACCCGCACGGCGATCCGCCACTTTGAAAAACATTACCGCCTGCCTGAAACAGGCGAGCCAAGCGATGCGGTATTGAAGAAGCTGAAGGATATCGGCGCCCTGTAACAGGGCCGCCTGTCCATTCAAGCAGGAAACCCTGAATGCGGTTGAAATCGGATATCTTTGTCGCCGCGCTCATTCGGCGGATATTTGCCAGTGGAGATTTCGCGGCCGTTGAAAAACGTGGGGCGGAAGAGGCGGGCGCGATCTTTATCCGCCAGCGATTTCGTGATGGATCCGAAACGCTCTTTGGCCCGGCGCCACAGGTGTTCTCCGACAGTGAGGAAGGCGACGTAGGACGCCGCTTCGAGGTGCGTCTGCGGCGGCAGAATGCAGCAGCGGTTGCCGCTGTCATTGAGAAGGAAAGTCGCTTCGACAGCGACCTCTGGCTGGTAGAAATTGAAACGGAAAACGCCAGTGACCTGTTTACAGTTGTGAACGGCGATATCTGAGAAACATGCTGGCTGGTCGTGTCAGCCAAACCGTTTCTGTTTGTCCGCATCCTTGGGCTGGAACGTATAGCTGTCGGCACGGCGCCAGCTTTCGATACGCTGTTCACAGGCAATCGCGTCAAGCTTGTACAAGATGCCTTCAGCCCGGCTGATGTCACCAGTCTTCTGGCTAAGATGCGGATAGAAACCCTGCAGCACGAATATCGCGTCTGACGCGTTCATACCCAGCCCCTTGAGGGTTGTTGCCAACTGCACGCCGGAAATATCCAGCATAATGCGTTCTGCAAGCCAGTGGCTGGCCGAAAGCGTGTTCGCAAGGGCGGCAGAAAACTGCCGGGCATCCCGCTCGCGGGCAAAACGCACCAGCAAGGCTTCCTGAATGTCGCTCAGGCGGCGAAGACCCAGCACATCGTCGGATGGACGGCTGACCTGCCGAGCCATGGTCTTGATCTGCTGGCGAAGTTCTTCCTCCCGCGATGGATTGCTTGGCGGAACATCGATGATTTCGGAAGGCATAGGTGCGGCCTGAACGGCCTGCGCGTCCGTTGCCTTTGCCGTTTCCACTGGCTGCGAGGCGGACTGCGAATGGCCAATGCCGACCAGGGCATCGATGACGGTTGGCGAGAGAGATTCTCTGCGCACAATGGCGCGTGCGTGGGCACGCCCTTGCGTCCGGGCAATGGTGATCAGCGTTTCGTCATTGAGAGATTTCGAAGAAATCAGAAACGGTGCGGAAATCGAAATCGGCTGGCTGGCAATAAAAAATGCCACCGGTGCCGGAATATCAGGGTGTTGAGATAGGGCTGCAATGGCCTGGCGCCTTGCCTCATCGGTCGAAGCGGCAAACAAAGGCATGAAAAGCTCTGCAAACTGGCGCAATTCCGACTTCGATGGATGTGCAAGTGTCTCGAAGCTTGTGACCGTAGCCATCAGCACGACATCTTTCTTCCGCATGGCCGTTGGCCTTTCAAGTTCTCGAAACCGGTCGTCCAAAGCGCACCCAATACAACTTACGCAAACGCAATATTGTGTAGATTTAGCACAAATGCGTTGACGTCCTGTTAACTATGGGGGTCTGCGTGCCAAGTTTTTCAGCGAGCATGAAAGTTGCTGTGGAAAATTGCGGAAAAATCAGGGAGGGCAGGAAATGGCGAACAAAGCGCAGCATTTGAAAATGCGGAACCCGCACCATAGTTTTGCTATGAAATGCGGGCCCTAACCGTCGTCATGACGGCTGAATCCTATAGAGAACACTGAACCTTATTCCGTCAAACGCTGATAAACGGATTTCGCCCCCAAATTTTGGGGTGTCAAAAAATGGCGTGAGAAAAAACTATTTCATTACAACGGCATAAATCGCCTAAATCTTGGGTTGTTAAAATTGAGGCCCGTGGTTGTAAGATTAATAAAATCTTGTTGATCTACTACGAGATTTTAGGGTCCGGCCTGTGGATATCTGCACAGTTGCGTCCAAATTAGCATTAACTATCTGTTAACCATAATGTGGCTTGATCGCATACTATGCAGTGGTTCGAATACCGAGTGTAGAAGGCGTTTTAGAATGTCAGTGTGACCGCAGATAATGAGCCTGACTTGCCGCCTTCTTCATAATGTTGACTCAAGTGCCCATGAGTGTGCCAAAGGTCAATGAATGATGCAGCGAAGGAGAGGAGCATGGCAGACATTATCAAACTGGACAGTGCGAATGATCGCTCTTTCCATGGTGCGAAAGCGAAAAGCAGCCCAGCCATCAACGGCCCGGCGCAAATCCTGTTTTTCACTGGCGTGCGTTATGAACGCCGTACGACGGAACCGGAAACACCGGCACCCACAACGACCAACGGTCGCCCTGTACAGCCAGGAAAAGCCGCCAAATCCTGATGGACCGCATCAGTCAACATGCAGGTAGCGGGTCAATATCCGCTAGGTGCCATTATTGCCATTGAAATGGCTCGCATTTCGCCTGATCCAGAAATGTCTCGGCTTCCTGAACGAAGCTGCTCTGCGGTGTCATTGTCCGCAAAACCGCATATCCCTCTGTTTGAACAGATGATGTCAGAATGGCCTGTGCCAGTGCTGCAGGCTGCGCCTTGCGAATTGTTGAAAGCTGCACCGGTGTCGCCACCAGAATATCCATCACACCTTCGGCCGATGTGCGGTCATTCATGCTGAACACTTCGTTGGATGCGCTGTCGTAAATGGCTATAGACCAGAACGGCACATTACCGAAGGCGGTCAACCGCAAGGGCATCTCTTCAATGTCAAAGGTGCAGACGGCCACCTTCATGAACGGGTCGCCACTGCCAAGTGCTGCCTTGTCACGCGTATCCTTCAACAGATGAAACGTGTTGGCGGGCCCTTCGGCCATTGAGCGCGTATAGGCATCACGATTGCTGAAATGCGGAACAGCCAGCACGATGATGAGGTGCAGCAGGGCCGCACCGATCAGCCCGGTAAAGATTGCCAGTGCGATCCTAAGCATTGCCACACCCCGTCCGGATAATGCTTGGCATGGTCAGATCGATAAGACCGGAACTGCCCGCCACTGGTGTGTCGAGCAGTGTCAGCACCAGCTTGAACTCTCCGCTTGCGGGAATGGCCAGCCAGTTGAATGTCTGGGCGGTGGAGGCGACAGCGATATCGATATCACCTTCAGGACCGCGCAAAAGTGTCCGTGAATTCAGCGCCGCTGGCCGTCCGCTGCCGTCGTCTAGCAGATTGCCCTGCATATCGGCAGCGTAAAGCGTCCAGAAGCGGGCAGGTGGTGTCACGCCCTCGATATTGTATCGGCAGCCGCCGACCAGTCTATTGCCTTGATTGTCGACTGTCGCGGTGAAGGCCAGGCCCTCGGCGGTGCCGTACAGCAACTTGCCAGCATCTGCGCGGTGAGACTTGGCGTAAGGATCGGCATTGACTGTCTGGGCTTCCGGGAAGGCGTCCCACTGGCCGATCCGGATGGAACCAAAACCGGAGGTCGCTTCCAGCGCCGCTAATGTCGAGACAATGCCGCCACCAAAAGCGATGACCAGCATGATGGCGACAAGAAAGGGAACCCTTAGCACTTGTATATTTCCTGTTCCGAACCGCGCCATGGTTTACCGCGAGTATAAAGTCAGTCTGCGGAGGCTGGAAGCCTGTCTGGTTTACCTGCCTCAGACCGGCTCCAGCCTGTTGTTTCGTTTGCTTCTGGGGCAAAACCGGTGCCGGTATGCCCCTGCAAACGTTAGAGCGCCGCCGTGTTTTCAAAACACATCAAGGGCATTCTAACCTATTGAATCTGCATATCGTGCTTCCCCGGGCATCGTGCTCGTCCCCGCTCCGATGCATTAGAGGGGTATCACTGATTCCCGTTTTGGGAAATGCAGAGTTTTTGTCATGCCCCGCTTTGGTTCAGTTCCGCTCGTTGGTTGAAGTGGATGGAGTGTCGATACCCGCGACCTTTTGCACCGATAGCGACAGGGCAGGTGCATCCTTGAAACGCTTGCTCATGTCACGAATGATGCGAGTTGCTTCGGTCGAAAGCGAACGGGGACGCACGAATACCGGCATGTTTTCTGTCGTACTGGCTACATTGGCAGACCCCGCCGCCGGTTCCGGACGCGAGCCCGACGGAAGCGGGTTCTGAATGCCGGGGATCGGGCGAAGCTCCATGCCCTGATGGGCATAATCCATCAGGCGCTTGAATGTCATCGCAGGCAAGGCACCGCCGGTCATGTTGTTCATCGGAGAGAAATCGTCATTACCAAACCATACGGCGGTGGTGTAGTTGCCGGTAAAGCCGACATACCAGGCGTCGCGGTAGGACTGCGATGTGCCGGTCTTGCCGCCGCTGACAATGCCGTTGTCCAGTGCGCCACGGCGGGCGGTACCATTGACCGGGATAGTCACCAGCATGCGGTTCATTTTGGAGTTGGCTTCTTCGCTCAAGACGCGGCGGGCAGGTTGTTCGTCGCGTTCGAAATCGTAGAGCACATTGCCTTCGTAATCGAGCACCTGTTCAATGCCATGGCGACGCGATTGCATGCCGTCTGCCGGGAAAACCGCGTAACCGGTGGCTTGGTCAAGAACGGTCACTTCCGATGTGCCAAGCGGAATGGTCTTGTCTTCGCGCAACGGGGTCATCACACCCATGGCCTTTGCCGTATCGACAATGACCTTGGTGCCGAGCACGTCCTTGGCGAGGCGCACCGGCACGGTGTTGTAGGACTTGGCCAGAGCGGTTTCCAGCGTCACCTTGCCGGCGTAAGAGCGGCCATAATTCTGTGGCGACCAGCCGCGCCAGGTGACAGGAGCATCGGAAATCAACGTCTCCGGCTTGTAACCCTTTTCCATGGTGGCGGCATAGGTGTAGACCTTGAAGGACGAGCCGGGCTGGCGAAGCGCATTGGTGGCGCGGTTGAACTGGCTTTCGCCATAGTCACGACCACCGACCATGGCACGCACGGCGCCACCGTTTTCGATCATGACCATTGCACCCTGTTTGACACGGTAGCCTTCGCCATATTCGCGAAGACTGGATTCCATCGACTGCTCGGCGACGCTTTGCAAGCCGGTATCAACCGTGGTGCGTACCACGACAGTGTGATCCTTGAATTTGCCGGAGGCCGAAAGTTTCTGCACCTCGTCGAAGGCCCAGTCGAGGAAGTAGTCGGGGGTCTTGACCTCGGCACGGTCGATTACCGTTGCCGGGTTGCGGCGTGCTCCGATAACCTGACCTTCGGTCATCAGGCCGCCCTGAACAAGGTTGGACAGAACCTGGTTGGCGCGAGCGCGTGCGGCAGGCAGGTTGGCATGCGGGGCGTATTTCGCCGGTGCCTTGAACAGGCCGGCCAGCATGGCGGATTCCGCCAGTGTGACATCGCTCAGGTTCTTCCCGAAGTAGAACTGCGAGGCCGCTGCCGCACCAAAGGTGCCGCCGCCCATATAGGCGCGGTCAAGATAGAGGCTGAGGATTTCTTTTTTCGACATGTTGGCTTCAAGCCAAAGGGCGAGGAAAGCTTCCTTGACCTTGCGTTCCAGCGACCGCTCATTGGTCAAAAACAGGTTCTTGGCCAACTGCTGGGTCAGCGTCGAACCGCCTTGGACGACGCCGCCTGCGCGGGCGTTTTCGCTCATGGCACGGGCAAGACCTATAAAGTCGATACCGAAATGTTCAAAGAAGCGACGGTCTTCCGTTGCCAGAACCGCCTTGATGAAATGGTCGGGCAGTTCATCAATTGGCACTGAGTCTTCATGGATAATGCCACGATGGCCAATTGTATTGCCGTAACGGTCCAAAAAGGTAACGGCGAAGTCGCCACGATATCGCCAGTCTTTTTTGGTTTCTTCAAAGGCAGGCATGGCAAGCGTCAGCAACAGCACGGAACCGGCGGCTCCAAGCGTCAGCGCATTGCCTGTGAGGTTGATAAGATGTTTTTTCCAACCCTCGACATGGAATTTCCGCGAAAAGATCGTTACTTCTTCCCAGAGGTCAACGAGGCGGAACCCTGCCGTCCACAAGCTGGAATCGATCCATGAATCGATTCGCAAGAGAATGTGGCGCTTGCGTTTGAGCGGTTTATTTGTGTTCTTGTCTTCCTGCACGTCGCGACCATGTCCTGTTCGGGTCTGAAAGGAATGCTTGACGCATTGAGCTTGCGCGGGTCATTCCTCGGCATCGGCCCCTGTAGATAAGAAATACCGCATATCTCGATGCTTGACGAGGTGGCAAAATCCGGCGATGGCGCGCGATGATGAAATGGAATGATGAATAATGAGTGACCTTCCGTTCTGGAAAACGAAATCGCTGGAGGAAATGACGACACAGGAGTGGGAAAGCCTCTGTGACGGCTGCGGCCTGTGCTGTCTTAACAAGCTGGAAGACTGGGACACCGGCGACGTGGTATTCACCTCCGTGCGATGTCAGTTGCTGGATGGCCATTCCTGCCAGTGCAGCGATTACCCCAATCGTCGCGCAACGGTGCCAGAATGCATCCAGCTGACCCCGGAACTGGTAGATGAAATCGGTTGGCTGCCTCCGACCTGCGGTTACCGGCTGGTGCGTGACGGAGACGACCTCTACTGGTGGCATCCGCTGGTGTCTGGAGACAAGGAAACTGTTCACATTGCCGGTATTTCGGCACGTGACCGCACCGTGAGCGAACTTGACGTCGACGTGGATGATTTCGAGGATCATGTGGTCGACTGGCCGCTTCGGGTGGGAGAAAACGCGCCTGAGCGCCCCTGACACCAAAAACAAGGGCAAGGGGATCAGTGAAACCGTCATTGATCTCTACCGTGCGCACGCCGCGGAGTTCGATCAGTCGCGCGGCAAAGACATGCGGGAAGCGCCGTGGTTTGATCGCTTCCTGTCTCTCATGCCGGCCTCATCGCATACTCTTGATATCGGCTGTGGTTCGGGCGAACCTATAGCGCGCTATTGCATCGAGCGCGGTTGCGCTCTGACCGGTATTGATGCGTCCGAAGAATTGATTGCGTTGTGCCGCTCGCGTTTTCCAGAGCACTGCTGGCACGTAGAAGATATGCGTCAGCTTGATATAGACAAGCAATTTGATGGCCTGATTGCTTGGCACAGCTTTTTCCACCTGACGCCGGATGACCAGCGCTTTATGTTTCCGCGTTTTGCCAGCCACGCAAAATCCGGCGCCGCACTGATCTTTACCTCGGGGCCGACCGCTGGCGAGGTGATGGGTGCGTGGCAGGGCAGGCCGCTTTATCACGCCAGCCTTTCTGCAGAAGAGTATCGCCAGCTACTACATGACAACGGATTTCGAGTGCTGCATCACAGGGTGGAAGATCCGCAATGCGGTGGCGCAACCGTGTGGCTGGCACAGAAAAACTGATACGCACCATCCTCTCACAACACCCTTCGACCACTCAGCACGGCAAGCGCATCCATTAAGCGGCTATTTTTATTGAGATTTACGCGAGTGCTGGCAGTGTTTTGCCACGCTTCAATAAAAAACAACACCGTCCCTTGACCTTACCATGATGGGAAGCCCTACATAGGGTTCAGCGAAAGACGGTTGCGCTGACAAGCGCCGTTTTGATTATGAGATCCATCTGACATCCGGGGGATTTCAAAAAGGGGTTCCCATGAACGAGACCATTAAACACATCCACACCGCTGAGCCGGTTTCTGTTCCCGTTGAAGGTATGACATGCGCTTCCTGCGTGCGCCGGGTGGAAACAGCCGCCGCGAAGGTGCCGGGCGTTGCAGCCAGCTCCGTCAACTTTGCAACCAAGAAACTGACCGTTGAACCTGGCGACGGTTTTTCGGCGAAGGCACTGGCCGCTGCCGTGAAAAAAATGGGCTATGAGGTAACCCCGAACCATCTTGAGCTGAATTTCGAAGGATTGAACAATCCTCAGGAAGCCGAACGTCTTAAATCAGTGCTGGAAGCGGTTGCAACCGTGGTCAATGTTCACGTCGATGCCGAACAGGGCGCTGCCCATATCGAGACGATTGGCGGGCGTCACGAGCGCGACACTCTGTTGCAAACGGCCAATGCGGCCGGTTTCAAAACGAAGGTGGTATCGGGTACGGCACATCATGCCCATGCGGGCCACGCACATGCTGGCCATACCAGCGATACGTCGGGTGATCACCCCTCCCATGGTGGCCATGACCACATGCACCATGTTGGCAGCGAGGCGTCCTTAAAGCGTGACCTGTTGATTGGTGGCGCGCTGACTTTGCCGCTGTTTATTCTCGAAATGACTGGCCATATCTACGAGCCATTCCATCACTGGCTGATGGGCGTTGTTGAAACACAGACACTCTATTACATCTATTTTGCGCTGGCGACAGTGGTCATCTTTGGCCCCGGCTGGCGTTTCCTGAAGGCGGGCATTCCGGCATTGTTGCATGGCGCGCCGGAGATGAACTCGCTGGTGTCGTTGGGTGTCCTGGCTGCCTACGCCTATTCGGTGTTTGTGACCTTTGCGCCTGATCTGCTGCCCTACGAGGCGCAGTTCGTTTATTACGAGGCGGCCACCGTTATCGTGGTGCTCATTCTGACGGGGCGCTTGCTGGAGGCACGTGCCAGCGGCAAAACCGGCGATGCCATTCGTAAACTTGCCAGCCTGCAAGCCAAAACCGCACGTGTTGAACGTGAAGGTCAGGAAATCGAGATTTCTCCTGATGACGTGGTGCTGGGTGATGTCATCATCATTCGCCCCGGCGAGCGTATTGCCGTTGATGGTGAGGTGGTTGAGGGCACTTCCTTCGTGGACGAATCGATGATTTCGGGCGAACCGGTGCCGGTTGAAAAAACAGTCGGCGCAGCGGTGATCGGCGGCACGATCAACAAGACAGGCGGTTTCAAGTTCAAGGCGACCAAGGTTGGCGGCGATACCATGCTGGCGCAAATCATCCGCATGGTTGAAGAGGCCCAGGGTTCCAAACTGCCAATCCAGTTGCTGGTCGACCGGGTCACGGCCTTGTTCGTGCCAGTGATCATCGCCATTGCCATCATCACCTTCTTTGTCTGGCTGACCTTTGGTCCGTCACCGGCCTACACCTACGCTCTGGTCAATGCCGTGGCGGTGCTGATCATTGCTTGCCCATGCGCCATGGGCCTGGCAACCCCGACATCCATCATGGTTGGAACCGGCAGGGCAGCTGAGCTTGGTGTGCTGTTCCGCAAGGGGGATGCCCTGCAAGCCTTGCGTTCTGCCGAAATCGTCGTTGTCGACAAGACCGGTACCGTTACCAAGGGAAGCCCGGAACTGACCGATCTTGTCGTCGCGGAAGGGTTTGCCGATAACGAGGTGCTGGCTTTGGTTGCCGCCGTTGAAGTGCGCTCCGAGCATCCGATTGCCGAGGCCATCGTGAAGGCTGCCAAAGACCGGAATTTGGGTGTCGTAGAAGCTGCCCAGAATTTTGAGAGCGTAACGGGTTACGGCATTGCGGCGACGGTTTCCGGCCGCAAGGTTGAGGTCGGTGCTGATCGCTTCATGAAAAAGCTTGGACTTTCCGTTGACGTCTTTACGGAGGTTGCCAACCGTCTGGGCGACGAGGGCAAGAGCCCGCTTTACGCGGCAGTCGATGGCCAATTGGCTGCGATCATTGCTGTTGCCGATCCGCTGAAGCCGACCAGTGTCACTGCCATCAGGGCGTTGCAGGATATGGGCGTTGAGGTTGTCATGGTGACCGGCGACAATGAGCGCACCGCCAAAGCGATTGCCCGCCAGGTTGGCATCACCCGCGTTGTGGCGGAAGTGTTGCCAGAGGGCAAGGTCAAGGCCATCCATGATCTGCGTCAGGGCGGCAAGACGCTTGCCTTTGTTGGTGATGGCATCAATGACGCTCCAGCCCTTGCCGAAGCCGATATCGGCCTTGCCATTGGTACCGGTACAGACGTTGCAATCGAAAGTGCCGATGTGGTGTTGGTGGGTGGCGACCTGACCGGCGTGGTCAATGCAATTGAAATGAGCCGCGCGACCATTCGCAACATCAAGGAAAACCTGTTCTGGGCCTTTGGGTACAACGTTGCGCTGGTGCCGGTGGCGGCAGGCGTGCTTTACCCGTCCTTTGGCATTCTATTGTCACCAATGCTCGGCGCGGGCGCCATGGCGCTCTCCAGTGTCTTCGTGGTGGCCAATGCGCTGCGACTGAAAACCGTCAGGGTTTCGCACCATGACATGTCTCAACAGGGAACCCATGCCGCATGAATATCGGACAAGCTTCATTAGCCTCCGGCGTCTCTGCCAAGATGATCCGTTATTATGAGCAGATCGGCCTCATCCATCCGGCGGAGCGAACTGGCAACAATTACCGGGTATATGGCGAGCAGGATATTCACAACCTGCGTTTCATCAAGCGGTCGAGAACGCTCGGCTTCTCACTGGAGGAGACCGAAACGCTGCTAAAACTCTGGCAGGACAAAAGCCGCGAAAGCAGTGCGGTGAAGGAAATTGCGCTCTCGCATATCGCCGATCTTGAACACAAGATCGCAGAAATGAAAAGCATGGTGACGACCCTGTCACACCTTGCCCATTGCTGCGGTGGCGACCACAGGCCCGATTGCCCGATCCTCGATGATCTCGCGGGGTTTGACATGCTGCCATCCAACCCATCTCACCGTCATAAAAACTGAAACAGCATGAAAGGAAATATCATGAGCGATACGGTAACATTTAATGTGCCGGACATGACCTGCGGCCACTGTGAAAAGACCGTGCGTGGCGCGCTGGCAGATGCGCTGCCGGATGCAGTGGTCAGCGTCGATCTTTCGACACACAGCGTGTCTGTCACAGGAAATGCGCAGGCCGCAGAAGAGGCTATTCGCGAGGCTGGCTACAGCCCTGAAAAGGCAGCGTGACAGCCGCCAGTATCTTTCACGTCGCCATCAATGGCCTGTTGAAGACCAGACATTGATGGTGATGACGCCAGCCATGATGAGCGCAATACCGATAATCGCCGGCAGATCCAGCTTCTGGCCCATTAAAACCCAACCGATAATGGAGATCAGCACAATGCCGGTGCCGGACCAGATGGCATAAGCCACGCCGACAGGGATGGTTTTCAGCGTGATCGACAAGAAATAAAACGCGGCACCATAGCCGACCACCACAATGAGTGACGGTACCAATTGGCTAAAGCCATGCGACGCCTTTAGGGCAGCCGTGGCGATGACTTCCGAGACAATGGCAATGCCAAGTGCGAGATATGCGTTCATGCACACGCATCAAGCAGAAAAGCGAAATCTCGTCACGTGAATTTTCGATGATTTCAGGTCCATAAACGAGCCAACGACGGTAATGTGGCCCGATCAGGTGTCATTCTGGTATGCCGAGGAATTTGAAGGCAGGGCTTTCCTTGAATTCACCGCTGGTTTCGCCAGAATAGGTATGGTCCTGATCCGGTCCCAGATCGAGCTTCAGGACTTTGCCGGTGTTTTCCGCAAAATCCAGTTTCTTCAAATCGACCCAAAAAGTATTTGGAGTCAGTGCCGATTCGAAGAAATAAAGCTTGCGTTTGTGATCCGTCACCACCCGCCAACGGGTGGAGGAAATATTGGGTTCTTCCGGCGTGTTGATGCCAAATGGCACCGATGCATTGCGGATCACGCTAAATACGCTGGCCAGTGCCCGGTTGGAATCTTCTTCCTTCGGAATGGCGTTCACGTAAAACGAGGCGCGGGCAAAACGGTCCGCCGCACGGTTGGTGCCTGGCAGCATCGTGGTGCCACCAATGCTCTTCCAATAGGCGTTGAGTGCCAGCTGTTGCTCGAATTGAGGAGAATTCGTCATGACCTGGTAATCACGGTTGTGATGAATGACCTGCTTGCCCTTGATATATTCGACAATGGCGCTGTCGCCGCTAGCATCGGATATCGAAAGGTGAAGCGTGGTCAGCCGGTTTTCGCCCGGCACGTTGTCAGTCACAACGGTGAAGGGTTCTTTTTCCAGCGCTTCGACAGCTTCTGCAACGGTGGCAAAGTTATCCAGCACATATTGCGCCCAGGCGGCGATTGTCAGCCCCGGCTTGTTTTTGTCGAGCACCGGGTATTCCGATTCCACCAGCCACAGCAGGTTGGCATTCAGACCCATTTCATTGATGCCATCGGTCGTGGAGACATCGTAGCCCGTGGCGACCACGCTGCCATATTTGGCTTTCCATTTTATGGAGTTGGGGCCGGTTTCACCTGTTCGTTCTATACCCCGCGGCAATACCCAAAGATTGGTCGCAACGTCATTTTTCCAGTCCATGGAACGGGCGGTGATGATGTTGTCGTTTGGACCGAGATAGACAACGCGGGTGCAGGCTTCGGCAGTGGTCTGAAGTGTGAAAACGCTGGCGAAGGCAAGGGCGACCAATGATTTTGAAACGTTAAGGCGTCTGGCTTTCATGGGAGATTTCCTCTGCTTGGAGCCTGGTATCAGGACGTTCAAAAGCGCATGGAAAAACCGACGACAGGCCCATGCTGCGTCACGTTCCAGCGGAACTTGTTGGCACCGGTAAAATCGTCGCTTTCATAGTCCTGATGCAGCACGCGATATCCGGCCCGCAGGATCGTCGGTTTACCAAACAATGTGGTGCGATAACCGAGATAGGATTGTGCGTTGATGGTGAATTTCGATCCGACATCAAACCCGCCAACATCCACCGAGCTAAACAGGTTCCAGCGATCGGTAAGGTCGGCATTGACGCGCAGACCGATGAAGGGATCAACCCAGTCGGCACTTTTTTGGGCGCTCAGACCCAGAAAATGCACAGTACCTTCCAGCTTGGTCCAGCGAATGCCAGCGGTCGGTTCAATCGAAATGGTGCGTGGGCGGTTGAAAACAGTCTGCCCACCCAGTTCAGCCTCATAGGCCTTGAAAAAGGCACCGGCACTCAAGGAAGTGGTCTTGATACCAAGATCGAGTTCGTTGGCCAGCAACTGCTCGTCCTGGCTGGTACGCACATGTTGCGCGTCGAAATAGACGCCCCAAGAGCCATTGGTGATCTCGACATTACCCATAACGACGAAGTCGAGATGTTTGAGAACATCCGAGAAAGGCACATCGACATCAGTGTCGAAGCCGGCCAGTGAACCGTCACCGTTCAGGCTGGCGGCCCAAGCATAGGGGCTGACTATCACGGCCCATCCGCGTTCAGGGGCCATGCGCTCTGCGTTGAAATCAGCGCCGAAAGCTGGAAAAGCAAGGGCTGATAGAGCCGCGACCGATATCAACGAACGAATGGAATGATACAAACTAGCGCCCCCGCCATTTACGCATCTGGCGAGGATAATAATCAGAAGTTATTGTCGCGCAATCTAATTCAATGCAGGGTGGCTGAAATTTAGAAGACTACGGTTTAAGTGCCCATACGGTTGCATGTTGTACAGAACCAGCAGGCGCGTGTAGCAATGCGGAACTGACAGGGGCAAAGCCGTCGATCCGTTTTGTACCGACCCAGCGTCCTCTGTCGGCGAACACTTCAATCGAGCCGAAATCGAGGAAAATACGAAAGCGGGACGGTCTCGCATCCCGCGCCAGATAATGCGGGGATGGAGCACCATTTTTATCCTCGTGACGGATCCACAGCCCAGTGTCATCGCACACAACGCCGAGGCGCAAAGTGGGGTGTTCAAGTTCCAGATCGAAGTGACTACCTGCTTCCGATGTTTCGAAAAGCAGTTCGATGGCGCCGCTGAGAAAAGTCACGCGTTCACCGGCTGCCAGGCGGGTGCGGTCGAGAATATGGCTGCGCAGGCTTTCTGCCGCACCAATCGGTGGGGTCAACAAGGCATCACCGGCAAGATGCAGTCGCCTTGGCAATGTCATGGCGGTGGGGAAATCGATTTCCGGGCTTGCATCACACCAG
Source organism: Rhizobium sp. BIGb0125 (assembly GCF_024810055.1). Classification (NCBI taxonomy): domain Bacteria; kingdom Pseudomonadati; phylum Pseudomonadota; class Alphaproteobacteria; order Hyphomicrobiales; family Rhizobiaceae; genus Rhizobium; species Rhizobium sp. BIGb0125. Next base: position 530,021 of record NZ_JANUDV010000002.1, on the reverse strand, counting down.
TTGGCCAACCAGCCGATACCAACGGCGATATCGCCATCCAGAAATGCCTGAAACGCATAGTTATCGGTGCCAAAATCCAGTTCCTGACCGAAGGACTTGATGAAGGTTTTTCCGTCGAACCAGCCGACATCGGCCATGGTCAGGTTCTTTCGACCGGTCTGCGCATCCTCGCTGTGCATCAGGCCGTAAATCAGCACCCAGCGCGTGGCACGCCCGGTCACCGGCCCATCCAGTGGCAACAGGCATGGACACTCGATGGCCGTTGTCTTGTAGCGGGTCTCGATCAGCAATTTACCGACATAGGTCCAGTCGGAAGCAGCGGTCGGATCCTGTGTTTCATAAAGCAGGATAACGCCGCCCTGATCGCTCTGGCTACCAAGCAGCATTTTCCAGATACCATCCGGTCCCCTGAACACATATGGGTCTCGAAAGTCGGGCGTCAGACCTTCGTTGGCGGGGCGAGTGGCGAGAATAACGTCGGCCTGTCCGGCCATGATCAGATCATGTGAGGTGGCGGTCAGCTGAATCTGCTGTTCAGGCTCGCGCCCCAGCTCCTGCTCGGTGAAAAACACACGAATGCCCGGTCCTTCGGCAAGCGGAATGGTGGTGCCGGAAAAGGCCCCGCCACGCTTGTCGGGTTTCGCGGCCAGCTCCTCGGATGGGAACAGGAAGATCGGCAGATGCCGCCAGCGCAGGTAATCGGATGAAACCGCGTGGCCCCAATGCATGGTATTCCAGTGAAGCCCGTGTGAATAATGCTGATAAAACAGGTGCGGTCGCCCTTCAAAACGACCAAAACCGTTGGGGTCGTTCATCCAGCCGAACGGTGGGCGGAAATGATAGCTGCCTGATATGTCAGGTGCAGCGTTGTCGGGCTTGGTGTGAACCACGGTAATGCCGGTTTCCAGTACGTCGGAGGCAGTAAACCAGTAGATAACCGAAACGGCCGTTAGCGCCGTGTCATAGTTCAGTTCCACATGGCCGCCGCCGAAAATCTGGTAGATACGAAATGAATATTCGTCGGTATTGGAACTGGAAACTTCGGCAAATTTCCCATTGGCATTGGAAAAGGCAACGGCACCTGCCTCATCTTCTTTTTTGGCCTTCAGCCATATGTGGAATGTCGTGTTAACAGGAAGGTCGAGGTGGATGGTGCGAATGGCGCTCTCTGCTTCGATGGGCAAGGATGTGTCGTTCATTCGGCGTCCTTTCTCGTCTGTGTCTAACCTTTGACAACGAAACTAAGGCGCAAAAGTTCAGCAAGAAAAAGGCCACGTGGTTTCAGCGCCGCAACCACGACGCTATGTTTGCGGCACATAATAGATGTTTCATTAACTTAGAAGTTGAACTTATCGTGGAGATACAAGGGTTTACATTTGTTTAGATAGTCATGGACTATAAAGGTGCCGAAATTTCACTTTTATCCGGTAGAACAAATGTCTGTCATTACTAATAAAACCTCTGAAGTGCATGCCGAGTTACGTGCGCTTAATCAGGTTTTTGCTACGGTTCGGTACTCACCGGATGGCAGGATCAAGGCTGCAAATCACAGGTTTTTGCGCATTACCGGATATGAACTACCTGACCTGATTGGCCAGCAGGAAACCATGTTCCTGTCCAAAAGTTACCAGCGCACAGAACAGAACGCGATCTGGGAAGATCTGCGCGCTGGCAAGTTCGTTGAAAAGCGTTCGCTCTGCATCACAAATGGCGGGCATGAAATCTGGCTACATTCGCGTTATGTGCCCCTGCAGAACGACGGTGGCCATATCACTGAAATCGTGCAGATCGTTGAGGATGTGACTGAGCAGCAGACCCGCGAAGCGGACGAGCGCAGCCAGATCATCGCCATTAACAAGACGCAAGCCGTTGCCCATTTCTCGCTGAACGGCGTTATTCTCAGTGCCAATGAAATCTTCCTCAATGCCATGGGTTATGAGGAACAGGAGATACTTGGCCAGCACCACTCAATTTTCATCCAAGAGGAAGAACGAGAAAGTACAGAATACAAAGCCTTCTGGAAGGAACTGTCCAGCGGCGCACACCGCGTGGGGGAATGCCGCCGGATCAACAAGGATGGCAAGGAAGTCTGGCTGCAGGCGGTTTACAGCCCGGTACTAGACCCTGCTGGACGTCCGACAAAGGTGGTTAAATACGCCACGGACATTACCCAGCAAAAGCTGCGTCAAGCCGATTACAGCTGGCAGATTACCGCCATCCACAAGTCGAACCTTGTCATAACCTTTGACATGTACGGCACCATTCTGGATGCCAATGACCTATTTTTGGAAGCCACCGGTTATACGGAGAACGAAATTTGCGGACGTCACCACCGCGTCTTCGTTGAGCCATCTTATGCGCATAGCGGCGAATATGCCGCCTTTTGGCAGGACCTTCGCAAGGGGCACCATCGCTCAGGCCAGTACCGCCGTATCGGCAAAGACGGCAAGGAGGTCTGGTTGCAGGCGACCTACAATCCGATTTTCGACACCAATGGCCAGCCGGTCAAGGTGGTGAAATACGCCTCTGTGGTCACTGATGAACGTTTGTTGCAGGCCGATAATCAGGGCCAGATTGCTGCGATTCACAACGCGCAATGTGTGATTTCCTTTGAGCTCGACGGCACGATCATTGATGCCAACGAAAACTTCCTCGATGCCACCGGTTACCGTTATTCCGACGTACGCGGCATGCACCACAGCATGTTTGTCGAAGAAGAGTATGCCAAAACCGAGGACTACCAGACATTCTGGAAAAAGCTGTCAGAGGGCAATCATTGTGCGGGCGAATATCGCCGCATATGCAAGGATGGTCGCGAGATCTGGCTGCAGGCAACCTACAATCCTATTCTCGACATGAACGGTAAGCCGTTTAAAATCGTCAAATATGCGACCGATGTCACCGCTGACAAAATGATGCATGCCGATCATGTCGGCCAGATCAATGCCATCCACCGGTCGCAGGGCGTCATCGTGTTTAACCTCGATGGTACGGTTGCCGAGGCCAATCAAAACTTCCTGTCGATGTTTGGTTATGAGGCCAATGAACTGGACGGCAAACATCACGCGACGCTTGTTGAAAAAGAATTTGCTGCCAGCCGAGAATATGTTGAGTTCTGGGATCTGCTGCGCACAGGTGCTTATCATTCGGGCATGTATAAGCGTCTAGGCAAGGACGGTCGTGAAATCTGGATTCAGGCCTCCTATAACCCCGTTCTCGATCTCGACGGAAAGCCGGTCAAGGTCATCAAATACGCCACCGATGTCAGCTCGAATGTTGCTCTGGCCGAAGCCTTCGAAGATGCTCGCCGTCAGGCCAACCATGATGCGGCAACGTCGCTGCCCAACCGCGCCAAGCTTTCGAGCTTCATGAATGCCTGCCTTGGTGGCCCAGAGGCCAGCATGGTGGTGTTTTACATCGACCTCGACCGCTTCAAGCCGGTCAACGACACCTATGGCCACCATGTCGGCGACCGGGTGTTGGGTGAGGTGGCAGACCGTATGCGCCGCGCGCTGAAAGACGACCAGCTTGTTGCCCGTATCGGAGGCGACGAATTTGTTATTGCCGCACCTGGTATGACGATGGATGAGATCGAGCCATTCTGCAAAAATCTCTACAAGTCTGTCACTCAGCCGATCCGTCACGATGGTGGTGAGGTGAGCATTGGCATGTCAATCGGTATTGCTATGGCGCCAACCGATGCGACGACACCGGATGAGTTGTTGCGGATGGCCGACACGGCGCTGTACCGCTCCAAGGAAAATGGTCGCGGGCATTACAGCTTCTTCGCATCCGACATGAATGAGAAGATCAGCACACAGCGTCAGCTGGCCGAAGACATGCGTCACAGCCTGACGGCGGGCGACTTCTATCTCGAATACCAGCCACGATTTGATACGCGCCAGAGAACGATCCGCAGCGTTGAAGCACTTGTTCGCTGGGCACACCCGGAACATGGCCGCATCAACCCGATGGACTTCATTTCCATTGCCGAACAGAACGGTCTGATCGTTCCGCTGGGTGAATGGATATTGCGCACCGCCTGCAATGCTGCTGCACAATGGGACAGCATCGGCGTTTCCGTCAACGTATCGCCCATTCAGTTCCGAGATGCCGGGCTGGTAGACAAGGTCAAATCCTGCCTGCTGGAAAGCGGTTTGCCTGGCCATCTGCTGGAACTTGAAATCACCGAAGGTGTGCTGCTGGAGGATGCCGAGCGCGCCAATGAAGTTCTGCGGGATTTGAAGGCGCTGGGCATAAAGCTCGCAATGGACGATTTCGGAACCGGATATTCCTCACTGAGCTACCTGCGCAACTTTCCATTTGATGTGATCAAGATCGACCGCAGCTTTATCTCGGACATCGATTCAAGCGACAGCGCACGCTCGATCATTCAGGCCATCCTCGGTCTCGGCAAGGCGCTTGGCCTGTCCGTCACCGCCGAAGGTGTTGAAACCAACGAGCAGCTTGTCATGCTGACTGCGGATCAGTGCAATGAGGTTCAGGGCTTCCTGATGGCGCGACCTTTGACGACAAATCAGGTCAGTGAACTGCTCAACGAAATCCCGCAACTGAAAAACAAACCGTCCCTGGACGTTCTTCCAAAGGCGTCCTGATAAATCCTTTGCCGGCCTTCATCCCGGCGATGGAACAAAATTTTCCCTTTGCTGTTCTTCATGCGTGAAATCTCATCATGTGTGGAGAACAGATATGAATTGGCTGTCGATAAGTCTTGCGGCAATCACCCTCACAGCCACTTCACTTCCCGCTTTGTCTCAATCCATAAAAGCTGTCAGTCCACCGGCCCAGAAAAACCAAGCTGTGACTGCCGCTTCGGGTGAGGTCCATTACATCACCGATGTTGCAGGCAAGCGTGTTCGTCTTGTCGGTCCGCGTTTTTACACGGATCCAGCAAATGCCATGCAGTTTCCCGGCAGGGAAAACCCGACGCTGGAACGAAATGATCTGGCTGACGCAGCAGCGCAATAAACGACAGGCGGTATGTGGGGGCACATCATGAAAAAGACACAGGCGACAGGGCCGGCGAAAGCCGGGCTTTTGAAACGTGATGATCAGGAAAGCGGCAAGGCGACATTCCCTGAATTGTTCTTTGATCTGGTGTTTGTATTTGCACTTATTCAGTTATCGCACACGCTAGCCGAAGATTTCGGCACGACCGCCCTCATTGAGGCGGCAATTCTTATCTTTGCTTTATGGTGGCTGTGGATCAACACCACCTGGCTGACCAACCTGCTGAACACCGAAAAGGAAGTGGTCAGGCTGCTGCTGTTTGCCATGATGTTTGGCGGAATTCTGCTGGCTATTGCCATCCCGGAAGCCTTTGGCGAACAGGGCATGGTATTTGCAGCCATCTACAGCGCCATTCAGATTGGCAGGACATGCTTTGCGCTCTATGTGTTCAAAGGCGTTGATGACGAGAATTATCGCATCTTTGCGCGTATTGCGGTGTGGCTGGTGTTTTCAAGCCTGTTCTGGTTTGCCGGGGGACTAGCCGAACTACACCTGCGCATCGTGCTGTGGACGCTTGCCATTGTGGTAGAATATGCAGGACCGCTAGTAAAATATTACGTACCGGGTCTGCAAACCGGTGGTGAGGAAAAGCTCGGGCTGTCGGGCGAACATCTGGCTGAACGCTGCGCCCTTTTCGTCATCATCTGCCTCGGCGAAACCATCCTGACGACCGGGCGCACCGCATCGGAGCATATGAATTCCAGTCTGACATTCGTGGTATTCTTCTGCGCCTTTTCCAGCACGGTGCTGATGTGGTGGATCTATTTTGATTATGCGCAGCAGCGGGTGTCCGAAAAGGTGGATGGCGCTGCCGAACCGGAAAAGATCGCTCAAAGCCTGTTTAATTACGGTCATTTGCCGATCGTCGCTGGCATCATCTTAACCGCGGTGGGTGAAGATTTCAGCCTGTCGCATAGCTATGACGCAGCGACGCTGCGTCAGACACTGGCCATCATCGGTGGGCCGGTCCTGTTTCTGGCCGGAGCGATCGGTGTGAAAATAGCCTCGGCCCATATGCGGCCAGTGTCGCATTTTGTCGGCATTGCGATTTTGGTCGGGTTGCTCTTCCTGCCGGGCCTGCCGCTTTATCTGTTGCAGATTACCAGTGCCGCCGTGCTGTTGATGGTCGCCATATGGGAGTATCTGGTTGTTCGCAGGCGTGCAGTCACTGTTTCCGCTGCGTGACGCTCTGTGGGTGAAATCCTCTCGCATCTTTGCCTGACAAGCCCCATATAGAGGCAAACGCAGGGAGTGAAACCTTGACCCAATTTGATAATTCATATGCCCGTTTGCCGGAACGGTTTACCGCAGCGGTCATGCCAACGCAGGTGAAAGCGCCGCAGCTTATTGCTTTCAACAAGCCACTAGCTGAGGAGCTGGGGCTTGATCTGGCCGATGCCGATGATGCCCGCCTGGCGCAGATTTTTTCCGGCAACACCATTCTACAAGGCTCCGAGCCTCTGGCCATGGCCTATGCTGGTCACCAGTTCGGCGGCTTCGTGCCGCAGCTTGGGGATGGTCGTGCAATCCTGTTGGGTGAGGTGGTCGACACCTCAGGCAAACGCCGCGACATCCAGCTGAAAGGGTCGGGTCGTACGCCGTTCTCTCGGCGAGGGGACGGGCGCGCGGCGCTTGGGCCGGTGTTGCGCGAGTATATCGTATCAGAGGCCATGTATGCGCTTGGCATTCCCGCCACACGCGCACTTGCCGCTGTGACGACAGGCGAGCGAGTACAGCGTGAAACCGGCCTGCCGGGCGGTGTCTTTACCCGCGTTGCCGCAAGTCATATCCGCGTTGGCACATTCCAATTTTTTGCCGCCAGAGAAGACAATGAGGCCATCAAGGCCTTGGCCGATCACGTCATTGATCGCCACTATCCGGACGCCAGACAGGCCGAAAACCCATATCTTGCCATGCTGCAGGGCATTGCCGCACGCCAACTCGAACTGATTGCACGCTGGCTGATGGTCGGTTTCATTCACGGCGTGATGAACACTGACAATATGGCAGTGTCAGGTGAAACCATCGATTTCGGCCCCTGTGCCTTTCTCGATGAGTACCAGCCGATGAAGGTGTTTTCTTCCATCGATGCGCAGGGGCGTTACGCCTACAACAACCAGCCGGGCATCGCCCAGTGGAACATTGCCCGGCTGGCGGAGTGCCTGTTGCCGCTGTTGGATGAGAATGTCGAGAAAGCGGCCGAGATGGCCAATGGCGTGCTGGCAGATTTTGCCCAAACCTTTCCACAACGCTGGCTAAGCGGTTTCCGCCAGAAGCTCGGCTTAAGCAATGAAGAGGACGATGACGAAGCGCTGGTGCAGGATCTGCTGGAGCAGATGAAGCTGGGTGAGGTTGATTTCACACTCGCCTTTCGTCGGCTGTCCGATGCCGCCGAGGGTAACGTCGAGCCTTTCCGCAGCATGTTTATTGATCTGCATTCGATTGATACGTGGCTTGCACGATGGAAAGAACGGGCAGGGCGCGAAGTCACGTCACCGCAAGAACGGCTGGTCAATATGCGCGCCACCAACCCGGCAATCATTCCGCGCAACCATCGCATCGAGGAACTGATTGCGGCGGCGGTTGAAGATGGTGACTTTGAACCCTTCCACGACATGTTGAAGGCAATTGCCAAGCCGTTTGAAGAACTGCCGGAATTTTCCGTCTACATGCAGCCGCCAATGGGCCATGAGCGAGTGTTCAGGACATTCTGCGGGACTTAAGCCCAGGGACAGCAGGCTGGGGGCGAGACGTGATCGCCCCCGATTGTGGAGCTTTAGCCGACCTTCGCCAAACCGTCATGCGGCGCATAATAATGGCCGAAGCGATTGTTGAGGAATTTGGGCAGAGCAACTTCTTCCTGCTTCACGAAACCCTTTTGTGGCAGGGTGCCATCGGCCAGAAGGTCGAGCACCGTGCAGATGCCAGCGGCTGTGGTGACCTGGATCGCGCTCATCATGCGGCCGGATACGGCGCCAGCGTAGACCTTGTTGGCATAGGTTTCCTGAAGGAAACGGCCACCGCGTGTGCCACACACAGTCACAAATACAATCACCACGTCCTGCATGGTGGCGGGCAGGGCATTTTCAAACAGGTCCTTCAGCACTTCGCGGCGGTTGCGCAGGTTCAGGTCGTTTAGCAGCGCCTTCATGATCGACACATGGCCGGGATAACGGATGGTGCGGTAGTTCATGGTGCGCACCTTGCCTTCCAGCGTCGCCGCCAGTGTGCCAAGGCCACCCGAGGTATTGAACGCCTCATAGGTCACGCCATCCAGTGAAAACTCTTCGCGCTCTTCCAAAGCAGGAACGGCGGTGAGACGTCCTTCGACAATCGCTTCACACTGTTCGATATATTCGTTGATCAGGCCGTCGGTGCTCCAGGTCAGGTTATAGTTGAGCGCATTGGACGGATATTGCGGAAGGGCACCAACCCGCATGCGCACGCTGTCCAGCTTGTCGAAGCGCGACGCTAGATCGGCAGCCACGATGGAGATGAAACCGGGTGCCAGTCCGCACTGCGGGATGAGCGCGGTGTTGGCGGTTTCCGCCAGTGCCTTGACCCGGCGGGTGGATTCAACGTCTTCGGTCAGATCGAGATAATGTGTGCCGACTGCAACCGCTGCTTCGGCGATGCCTGAGGTAAGGTGAAACGGTGCGGCAGACAGCACCGCGAACTGGCCTTTGAGCAAGGCCTCAAGTTCTGGACGGTTGGTAATATCGACGACTTTGGTTTCAACCAGCTCATGGGCAGGCACATTGGCCAGCTGCTCTGTAGAACGATCCGCAACGGTAATCCGGTAATCACCCGTGGCTGCCAGCATCCATGAAATGGCAGAGCCGATATTTCCAGCGCCAACGACGACAATGTTTTTCATTTTTATTTCCCCACAGGATGATGCAATTTTTTAACAGAATGACGATTTTTCTTGTCGATTCGTAGCTGCATATGTTTCATATAGACGAAATAAATAACGCATAATGCCCATAGGATTGCGCAATATGACGGTGAGCGACAAGGATCGCGCTTTGCTGGCGCTATTGAGTGAAAATGCCCGCATGCCGGTGACGGAACTGGCGCGCAAACTTGGTCTGTCACGCACCACGGTGCAGGCCCGGATCGAGCGTCTCGAAGCGGATGGAGTGATTGCCGGTTACGGCCTTCGGCTGTCGGATGCCTATCGCAGCGGGCTGGTGCGGGCGCATGTGCTGATTACCATCGCGCCCAAATCCCTGTCGGCGGTGACGGCGGCACTCGCCGCGATCAGCGAAGTCACGACACTACACTCTGTCAGCGGCACCTTTGATCTGATTGCTATTCTGGCAGCGCCATCCATTGCCGACCTCGACAGCTTGATTGATCGCATCGGCGCAATCGATGGGGTCGAGCGAACCCTGTCGTCGATTATTCTTTCGACTCGTATTTCGCGCTGAACCGCTCAGTTTTTCTCGGCAGCATTGTCATCATAGGCTTTTTGCGCCGCAAGCACCGCTTCTATATTGCCTTCTGCCCAATGAGTCAGCGCCGCAACGGTTTCATTTAATGTCAGCGCAAGCGGTGTCAGTGAATATTCCACGGTCACCGGGACGGTGGGGAAGACCTCGCGGTTGATGAGGCCGTCACGCTCCAGCTTTTTCAATGTTTGTGACAGAACCTTCTGCGAAATGCCTTTGATGTCGCGTCGCAGATGGTTGAAGCGCACGGTCTTGGAGCGCAGCCGGTCCAGGATCAACAGCGCCCATTTGTCGGCCAGCCTGTCCAGCACCATGCGCGTCGGACAGCGATCCTCGTAGACATCATAGACATGTTCCATCTCAACCCCGCTTTGGCATGGTCATCGGTTTCCTGATGGAAACCATGTGACTTTAAAGTGCTCTCTTTCGCTACCTTCGTGATGAAAGTATGTATCTCAAGCATACATAGTTTCTAACAGATACTAAGAGGTTTTGAAATGGCAGGCAAGGTTCTCGTATTGGGGGCAAATGGAAACGTCGGCAAACCGCTGGTCAAGCTGTTGCTCGAAAAGGGAGAAAGCGTGAAGGTCGCGTCCCGCTCCGGCAACGCTATCGATGGTGCGGAAGGCGTGCGGTTTGATTATGATGATCCAGCAACCTTCGGTCCGGCTTTCGAGGGCGTAGATCGCGCCTACATCATGCTGGCTGGCGGTTACGTCGATGCCAAGGGCAAGTTGTTGCCGGTGATTGAGGCTGCTATCAGCCGCAAGGTTAAAATCGTCTTCCAGAGCGTGCTGGGTGTCGATGCCGATGACAGCATTCCTTACCGGCAGGTGGAACTGGTAATCATCAATTCGGGCGTGCCTCATGTCATCTTGCGGCCCAATTGGTTCTCGGACAATTTCCACACCTACTGGAAGGCAGGCATCGACCACGGTCAGGTCTCGGTTCCCGCCGATGATGGCAAGTCCAGTTTCATCGATGTGCGGGACATTGCCGCCAGTGCGGCCGCAGCACTGACCTCTAGCAATTTTGATGGCAAGGCATTTAACCTGACCGGGCCTAAGGCATTGGGTTACGCGGAAGCGATCGCTCTTATCTCTAAGGCAACCGGCAAACCTGTGACCTATTCGACCTTGAGTGACGAGGCCTTTATCAGCCTTTTGACCGGTGTTGGTGTACCGGAGGATTACGCAACATTCCTCACCTCGATCTTCTACCCGGTCCGTCAGGGTTGGACGTCAGGTGTGACCGGTGATGTTGAAACGCTGACAGGTAAACCTGCACGTTCGCTGGAAACCTACATCGCTGACAATCTCGCGACACTCAAGGCGTAAGCGAAAACTTTAGATAGGGCAGAGCTGTTCTGCCCTATTCCGTCAGACTGCGCCGCTGAATGAAAAACGCCTTTAGCCGCTCCGTCTCTTCCGCGTCCCAGCCTTGTGGCTGCGTCACCTGGATCCAGGCGTCAATATAATGCTCCGGCGCATAGACGTGGCCATAACCCATCGGTGCCGTTGTCGCAGAGGCGACATCAAGTCCCAATTGCAGAAGTGTCACGACAGGGAACCAGCGCAGCGACAGCGACACATCCGGCCCTCGCGGCGTGTCCATCCATGCTGGACGGCGATAAAGCGCCGATGGCTCGAAGAAGGTAATCGGGTCGCTGGCATATTGCAGGTAGACAATGCGCATGGGTCCCCACGGCTTGTCTGGCATTTCCGCCGTGGTGGTCTGGTTGGCAAAGCGGATGACCGACGAATCCCGAAAGCGTGGCAACCATGCCGGCGAACCTGGTTCGCGGCCATTGGTCGCCATGCGCCATGTTGTGCTGGAGAAGGGTGGTCCGCTCCACAGGGCGCCGTCAAACGGATCGGCCAAAACATCATAAAGATCCGAAGACTTCTGGGAGTTCAGCGAACCAAGGCTCAACCCATGCAGATAGAGTTTGGGACGCTGATCTTTCGGCAGCGTGGTCCAGTAACCATAGACCTCCTGAAACAGCGCCCGGCCGGTTTCGATGCCGTAATCCGGCTCGGTCAGCAGCGCCAGCCAGCTGGAGAGATAAGAGTATTGCACGGCGATGCTGGCCGTATCGCCATGGTGCAGATATTCCAGCGTGTCGACTGCCTCAGGGTCGATCCAGCCGGTGCCTGTCGGCACGATGATGGCGAGCATTGAGCGTTCAAAGCCGCCTTGGCGCTTCAATTCCTCCAGCGCCAGTTTTGCTCGTTCCTGCGGTGTCTCGGCTGAGTTCAGGCCGGTGTAAACGCGAATTGGCTCCATCGCCGGTTTGGTGGTGAAAGCTTTGATTTCTGCCTTCGAAGGGCCGGTTGCCACATATTCACGCCCGCGTCGGCCAAGCCCCTCCCAACTGACGAGCGATGCGCTGCTGCCGGTTTTGCTGGCATCGGTCGGCCGTGCAACATCCGGTTCCATCATCGAGTCGAACTGTTTGAGGGACGAGTCCATTGCTCGCAGGCCAATGTCGAAAATGATGCCGTTGACCACCATCCATGACAGCGACACGGCAACTGCGATGCCGACAACATTCGCCACCCGGCGCGGCAGGAAACGGCCACTGCGTTGTGACGTAAACCGCAGGATCAACTGGAAAAGGCGACCGGCTGCAATCAGCACAATGCTGATCGCCGCAGCGATCAGGCCGGTTTTGGTTGGATGTGCGCTGTCAACGGGGTGTAGCTGCATCAATATACGAATGGAGTTCTGCCATTCGGCTGCCTGCCACAGGAAAAAGATCGCGGTGACCAGGCTTGCAAAAGAAATGAGGAACCGTATGCCGCGCGCCTGATGGCGGTTCGGTTCCGGCAATTGCAGATAGGCCCACACCCAGTGCAGGAAGACACCGATCATGTAACCGGTGCTGAAGGCAAATCCACACAGTGCGCCCTGCATGACATAGGTCCGTGGCAGCAGGCTTGGCGTCAGCGACACGCAGAAAAACAGCGTGCCAATCAGAATGCCGGTGATTGAAAGAGAACGGAGACTATTCCTAAGGAATTGAAAATTCATGAGGGTTTCAAAATCCTGTTGGTCATTCCCGCAAGTCTAGTACGGGTGTTTGGCTAAAGCCAACAGATAACTGTAATAATCAATGGGGGGCAGGAATGTGGTCCCGTGATTAAAGTCCCACGATAAGACACGCTTATGGTAAGACGGCTTTTCTGTTGAATTAGAGGAAACCGGCAATGGCCAAACGAACGTCCCCTTGGGGTGGAAGTTATTCACACAAGATAAAGACCAACAAGCCGAAGAACGTGGCCGAGGCCGCTAACAATCGTCTGATGGCTATTGAGGCTATCGACCGCGGCATGTGTTTGTCGCTGACATATGAAGGCCTTCCGAGGGTTGTCGAAGTTCACACTGTCGGAACGACAACGGCTTTTCGGCCAGCCATGAGCGCTTGGCAAATAGATGGTGAAAGCAATACGCCACCCATTCCTGCTTGGCGTTTATTCAGCTTCGATGAATGCTTTAACGTCGCGCTGACGAGCACTCCATCAGAGGGCCCGCGCACCGGTTTTAGAAGCGGTGCCAAACAATTCCGGAAAATCGACAGAGAGATTTGAAGTGTCGGTCCAACGCAACATGTTGCGTCATATGGGACAGGCATCCCAATAAAGTAAGGGGCACTATGTGCCCCCTACGAAAACTAAGAAAATATTACTTTTTGCTCGACGTAGCTGGCTTTTGCTTCGATCCCAGATCGCGCATCTGACGCCATTCATCTTCTAGACGCTGTGCAACATCATGGGGAATTGTCGATGTCATTGGCATTCCTCCTATTGGTCATGGCGGGGTGATGAACGTGAGGATTACTGTGATTGTTCCCGGCTTCAAGCAAAAAAATACTCCCGACCAGGCTTTGAGGCATTAAAATCGATTAAGATTTTTTCAAATCGATTAGCATTTGATGAACGGCAATAATTGGCGTGCCGCTGAAAGGTGACGCCCTGTGTCATTGCGGGTCTTTCGAGGCAGGCCGTCCTTTTTCAGGACAGACAATGCATTAAATCCTGAACTAAGAATCTGCCCCCAAATCCGCTGCGAGATTATTTCAGCCGAACCACGCGGATTGAACATACAACGCGCAGGTGATATCGCCGGGGCAGTTCAGAGGAATATAAAGCAAGGTGCAGCCGTGATCCGTCACATCGTTTTTTTCACAGCCACAAAAGCAAATCGCGAAGCGGTCAGGGCAGGTCTGTCGATCCTCACGGCGATCCCGCACGCGTCCAAGCTGGAGATCGGCGAGAATGTGAAAAACGATCAGTGGGACAATGAGGTTGATTTTGTCGTCTACGGTGAGTTCGAAGACGAAGCAGCTCTTGCCGCCTACAAGGCCCACCCGGAATACAATCGCTCGACCTCCACGGTAAAGCCGCTGCGCGAAATCCGCATCGCTGCCGACTATGATAACGCCAAGGCTGTGACCAGCCCGATCGTCGATTGAGCTTTTCGCCCTATAAAAATGACAGGATTTGCAAACCGCCCGATAGAGATTTCAGGGCGGTTTTTTGTACTCGCTGGCCATCATTCTAGGTGGCGGGATCGAAATCATCCATGAGGATGAAGGTACCTTCCTGCCGCCGGTGCTGATTGATCAGCGGCACCAGACGGGTGAAATGTTCGGTCGCACAATGGGCATCGAGTGCTGCTCGGTCTGGCCATTCCTCAATAAAAATGAAGTGGCCGGGATCTTTCTGACCAACAAAAAGATCATAGGCGATGCAGAGTTTTTCCTGTTTGGTTTTCTCAACCAGCTCGCGGTACAGCGGCATAACGATATCGACCGCCTCTGGCCTGATGAAATCCTGCGCAATGACTTTGAGCATAACCAATACCTCACGAAAACAAACCGCTACGACCTTTTGCGGAATCAAATTCCGCCAAAGTTGAATCAGTGTGTGAAGTACCGGACTCATTGTGTGAAGGACAGCGCGCAAGAGATTCAAATGAATCATCAAATCAGGTTTGATAAAGCGCAAAACACGGTCTTTCAGGCCAAGACTGGTGGTCCTGCCAGTAATGCCAATCTTAATTCGAAGAAATGAAATATGTCTGAACTTCCCGATCGAACCCGGCAACTGCAAGGGCGGCATCGATTGGTGGGATAGTAACAGTTTTCATCCGCAAAGGGGCTCGCCAACTCGCTCTTGTAGAATCACACTGTGGATATCCGCAGACAGCGTCTCCATGTACTTGGTAGTACGACTTCGTTTTACGGCAAAGTTTTTGCCATCAAGTCTTTGAAATGACAAAGCAGGGAAGGGCGCTGTAAACCTTGTTTTCTTGAATTATGGCGTCATTCATTTGCCATTCAGACGTATTGCGCTACATATTCTCTACCGTGTTTTGTATTTGGAAGTTTGTGGAATGGCATCACCTCTGATCATAGCGACGCTTGCAGCCGGACTATCCGGCTTCATAGCGCCGGAGGCTGATATGCAGGACCGGGTGATATTGGCCGCTGTAGATTGCAGTGCTGCCGTCTCCCGTGTCATCCGCGAAACCGGCGGCCAGCTTCTTTCCGCCCAGCCGTCGGGGGACGGCCAGAGTTGCGTTGTGACTGTGCTGGTGCAGGGCGGAGGTGAGCGACCAAGAAAAGTCACGATGAGAGTTCCCATGTAACTGGAGTTGCTGGCGGCGGGGGTATATCCTCGCCAGCAACCGGGCGGTGGGTGAATTAGAGGGTTAAGGGCGGACATGCGCATTCTTGTGGTCGAGGACGACACAAATCTCAACCGACAGCTGACAGACGCGTTGAAGGAAGCAGGATACGTGGTCGACCAAGCCTTTGATGGCGAGGAAGGGCACTACCTTGGCGATACCGAGCCCTATGATGCTGTCGTGCTGGATATCGGCCTGCCGCAGATGGATGGCATTACCGTTGTCGAAAAATGGCGTGGAAGTGGCAAGGGCATGCCGGTTTTGATGCTGACGGCGCGCGATCGCTGGAGCGACAAGGTGGCCGGTATTGATGCCGGTGCCGACGACTATGTCACCAAGCCATTCCATGTCGAGGAAGTTCTTGCCCGTGTGCGCGCACTTATTCGCCGCGCCGCTGGCCATGCCTCTTCTGAAATCATCTGTGGTCCGGTTCGCCTCGATACCAAGACCTCTAAGGCGACGGTTAACGGCATCACGCTCAAGCTGACCTCACACGAATTCCGCTTGCTGTCCTACCTCATGCATCACATGGGTGAGGTCGTGTCCCGCACCGAACTGGTCGAACATATGTATGACCAGGACTTCGACCGTGACTCCAACACGATCGAAGTGTTTGTCGGTCGCTTGCGAAAGAAGATCGGCATCGATCTTATCGAGACCATTCGCGGTCTGGGTTACCGCATGCAAGCGCCTGAAAATGCAAAATAGCTCGCTAACTGCCCGCGTTCTGCTGCTAGCCTCTTTATGGTCAGCACTGGCGCTGGTGGTGATTGCTGTGACAATTTCCACATTGTACCGGCAGGGTGCTGAGCGCAGCTTCAGCGACCTTCTGCGCGCCCAGCTTTACAACGTCATCAACTCGGTCTCGATCAGCAATGAAAATACGCTGACCGGCAGCCCGCAGTTGGGCGACCTGCGCTTTGCCCAGCCCGACACCGGTTGGTACTGGGTGGTGGAACCGCTTGGAAACTTTACCGCCGCTCCCTTGGTGTCGTCATCGCTCGGTGTGGCAAGCCTGCCAGTTCCCGGCATTCTCGACGCTCCGTTC
Source organism: Rhizobium sp. BIGb0125 (assembly GCF_024810055.1). Taxonomy (NCBI): domain Bacteria; kingdom Pseudomonadati; phylum Pseudomonadota; class Alphaproteobacteria; order Hyphomicrobiales; family Rhizobiaceae; genus Rhizobium; species Rhizobium sp. BIGb0125. Next base: position 513,797 of record NZ_JANUDV010000002.1, on the reverse strand, counting down.
GACAGCCGTTATGAGCGGTTTTATCCCGTGGTCGATGAGGCCGGAAATCGTGTGCTGGTTGCGGAAACGGAAGTGGTGCTGGATGGCGAGGGACGTGCAGCGCGGTTTCGCGTGACTGGCAACCTCGATGTCGTCGAAGATGATATCGCCAGCTTCTCCAACAGCCTTTACATCGCACTGGCCATTTTTGGTGTCGGTAGTCTTGCAGTGAATGGCTTTGCCATTCTGTTCGGTCTTCGTCCGCTTGATAGGGCAAAGGTTGCGCTTGGAAAAGTGCGCAGTGGTGATGCCGAGCGTCTGGAAGGAACCTTCCCGCGTGAAATTCAGCCGCTTGCCACGGAAATCAATGCGCTGATCGATAGCAACCGCAGACTTGTCGAGCGTGCACGTATGCAGGTGGGCAATCTGGCCCATTCGCTGAAAACCCCGATTGCCGTTCTGTTGAATGAGGCGCGGCTGCTTGATCATCAGCAAGGCGAACTTGTTCGCACGCAGGCCGAGGCGATGCAGGCGCAGGTTCAATCTTATCTCAGCCGGGCACGTATCGCCGCGCAGCGGGGTTCCATTCTGGCGCGTGTCGAGGCAGAGCCTGCACTGGAGCGGCTGGTACGTGTCATGCGGCGCCTTAACAGCGACAAGAATTTTACGCTGCAAGTGGCGCCAGCCGGTCTGGTTCTGGCTATGGAGCAGCAGGATCTCGAAGAGGTGGTTGGCAACCTGCTGGAAAATGCGGCACGGTTTGCCGCCTCTGACGTTAGTCTGACGCTGGAAGTTTCCACGCAGGCGCCGTCAGATCCCGAAGACGCCCGCCGAACCTGGGTGAACCTTGTTGTCGAGGATGATGGCCCGGGACTGGAGCCTGAGCAGATCAGTGAAGCGATGAAACGTGGCAAACGTCTGGATGAAAGCAAGCCCGGAACGGGGCTTGGGTTGTCCATCGTCAGCGAGGTTGCCTCGGAATATCATGGCACATTCAAGCTGTCGCGCAGTGCGTTGGGAGGCCTCAAAGCTGAGCTGTTGCTGCCGGGACTTTCGAAAGAACACGGATGACAGTGCAGGCTATTCAAAAAACGACACCGGGAAACCGTGCAACTTTCGTGGAGCGTAATGGAACGTCTGACGGCAAAGAGTCACTAAAACGCACCATGTCTTTGTTTTTACGTGTATCCCTAAGGAAAACTGCTTCACTCTTTTTCTGGAAGTGTTCTAGAATAGCGACAAGCGTATTCGTGGCCGGTGAAAACAGAAAAACAAGATTTGGTAAGATGATCAATCTCGCAATGCGTTCGGCAGTCGTATCGGCTGTATCCCTGTCTGTTTTGAGTGCCTGCACAACAACCAACCGTGCAGCGGGTACCGGTGGTTTGCTGTCGCGCAGCTCCGCCACCTCGACACCCTATATCGCCAGCCTGCAGGGGGGCATCATCGCGCGCAGCGGATTGAAGTTTGAACGCAATGACCTGCAGCGCGCATTGGAAGCCGAATACAAGGCACTTGAGGCAGCCCCCGGTGGCCAGCCCGTGACCTGGAGCGGCGACGACGGCAAGGGTCAGGTTGTGGCGGCAGCACCTTATCAGGTCGGCGGACAGAATTGCCGCCAGTATACCCACACCATCACCGCGGATAGCCGCGAGACGAAAGTGCGTGGAACGGCGTGCCGAAATGCGGACGGATCCTGGACGCCTTTGACATAAGTCATGGCAAGAGGGTGTTTTTAGCCCCATGAAAGATGCGCAAGGTTGCGGCACATTGCCTCAAATTTGCGTTATTGCGGGCCTGCTTGTTTCAAAAGGGACCGCCTTCGAGTAATGGGCATTATGTTCTGGATTATCGTCGCCATACTGACGGCAGCCGTGGCTGTTGTCCTCATGTACCCCCTGATGCGCAAGGCCGAAGTGCTGGAGGCAACAGAGAGCGGTGAAGTTGCCGTTTACAAGGACCAGATCGCGGAACTTGAACGCGAGCGTAAAGGCGGCCTGATAAGCGATTCCGAAGCGGAATATGCGCGTGCGGAAATCGGCCGGCGGCTTCTTGCTGCTGATGCAAAAAGTTCCACGAAATTGGACAAGCCTGCCCGCGTGCACAGTAGCCACAAGTTTGCGTCTGCATTTGTCACCGTGCTGCTGCCTGCCTTTGGTCTCTGTCTTTACTTGCTGACCGGCAGTCCGGAAAAACCGGACATGCCGCTAGAGGCGCGTCTTGCAAATCCTGGCAATAACATGTCGCTGCTGATCGCCAAGGCCGAACGTCATCTGGCGGAAAACCCTGAAGATGGCGCAGGTTGGGACATTCTGGCACCGATCTACTTCCGCACCATGCGTTTGGGTGATGCCGAGCTTGCCTACCGCAATGCGATCCGTATCCAGGGGCCAAGTTCTGATCGCCTGATTGGTCTTGGAGAAACGCTGGTGGCGGCAAATGACGGTATCGTCACGGAAGATGCACGCTCAGCCTTTGAAGAAGGCCTTCGCCTTGACGCCACCAATCCTCGCGCCCGTTTTTATGTTGGCCTTGCCTATGAGCAGGCCGGCAGAAAACAGGAGGCACTCGCTGCCTTTGAGGGACTGGTGAAGGATTCCAAATCGGATTCGCCGTGGCTACCACTGGTTAATGAGCATATCGCAGCATTGAAACAGGACAACGGACCGACTGTCGACAGGGCGCAAACCCAGACACAGGGTCAGGCACAATCACAGGACAGCGAGCCGCTTGGCAATCCGAGCGCTGAAGATATCGCCAATGCGCAAAGCATGAACACCGAAGACCGTCAGGCGATGATCCTCGGAATGGTCGAAAGCCTTGATGCACGCCTGCAGGAAAATCCTGACAATTTTGAGGGCTGGATGCGTCTGGTCCGTTCCTATGCCATGCTCAAGAACGAGACCAAGGCACAGGAAGCTCTGAAAACTGGCCTGAAATCATTCCCCGTACAGGGCGAACAGGGAAAACAGCTGGTTGCTTTGGCAAAAGAGCTAGGACTGTCGCTTGAAGGAGTTTCGCAATGACACGCAAGCAGAAACGCCTGACGATCATTGGCGGTGGGGTCAGTTTTATCATTGCCGCAGTTCTGCTGGTCATGTTTGCCTTCGGGCAGGCCGTTGCCTATTTTTACATGCCGTCTGATCTGGCCAAGACCACCGTTGAGCCTGGCACCCGCATTCGCCTCGGCGGGCTGGTGGGTGAAAACTCCGTCAAGCGCGGTGAGGGCACCACGATCAGTTTCAACGTTACCGATGGCTCGGCTACCGTTCCGGTAACCTATACCGGTATTCTGCCGGATCTTTTCCGTGAGGGACAAGGCGTCGTTACCGAAGGCTCATTTGACGCGGCAAGCCATATGTTCGTGGCCGATAGTGTTTTGGCCAAACATGATGAAAACTACATGCCAAAGGAAGTTGCCGACGGTCTGAAAAAACAGGGTCTGTGGCAGCATGGCGAGGAAGAAGCCACAAGTGGAGCAAAGCAATGATTACCGAGGTCGGTCACTATTCGCTGGTGCTAGCATTGGCTGTTGCCTTGATCGTGTCGATCCTGCCGGTGATTGGCGCGCGTCGTAACGACGTGGCACTGATGGATATCGGAAGCCTCGGCTCCATCATGTTGTTCCTGCTGGTTAGCCTTTCCTTTGCAGCGCTCACGAGAGCCTATGCGGTGTCCGACTTCTCGGTCGCCAATGTCTACCAGAACTCGCATTCGATGATGCCAATGCTCTACAAGCTCACTGGCGTTTGGGGCAACCATGAAGGCTCGATGATGTTGTGGTTGCTGATTATCACCTTCTTCAGCGCGCTGGTCGCCATTTACGGCCGCAATCTGCCGGATACGCTCAAGGCCAACGTGCTGGCAGTTCAGGCGTGGATTACTCTCGCTTTCCTGCTGTTCATTCTGCTGACTTCGAACCCGTTCGAACGGCTTGATCCGGCACCAGCCGAGGGACAGGACCTCAATCCGATCCTGCAGGATTTCGGTCTGGCGATCCATCCGCCGCTTCTCTATCTCGGTTATGTCGGCTTTTCCGTCTGTTTCTCCTTTGCTGTAGCTGCCTTGTTGGACGGTCGCATCGACGCCGCCTGGGCGCGCTGGGTGCGTCCATGGACGCTGGCCGCATGGACCTTTCTGACGGCAGGCATTTCCATGGGTTCTTACTGGGCCTATTACGAGCTCGGTTGGGGCGGCTGGTGGTTCTGGGACCCGGTTGAAAACGCGTCCTTCATGCCATGGCTTGCCGGTACGGCACTGCTTCATTCGGCAATCGTCATGGAAAAACGCGAAGCGCTGAAAATCTGGACGGTGCTTCTTGCCATCATGACCTTCTCGCTATCGCTGCTGGGGACATTCCTGGTGCGTTCCGGTGTGTTGACCTCCGTCCACGCCTTCGCGACCGATCCAAGCCGCGGAATCTTCATCTTGGGCATTCTGACCGTGTTTATCGGTGGTGCGTTTGCGCTGTTTGCATGGCGGGCACCGATGCTGAAGGCGGGCGGCATGTTCGCGCCGATTTCGCGTGAAGGTGCACTTGTCCTCAACAACCTTGTCCTGACGGTTGCCACCGCGACGGTTCTGACCGGCACGCTTTATCCGCTGGTTCTGGAAACCTTGACCGGCGAAAAGATTTCAGTCGGTGCGCCGTTCTTCAATCTGACCTTCGGCCTTCTGATGGTGCCGATCCTCATCATCACACCATTTGGGCCGTTGCTGGCCTGGAAACGTGGTGATGCGCTGGGTGCCCTGCAGCGGCTCTATGTTGCAGCCTCACTTGCTTTCTTGGCCGGTCTTGTTCTCTGGTACGTGGAAAATGGCGGCCCGGTCATGGCGGCGCTGGGTATTGCTGCCGGTTTCTTCCTGATCATCGGTGCCTTTACCGACCTCTGGTACCGGGCCAACTTTGGCAAGCTGGCCTTCGGCATTGCTTTCCGCCGTCTGAAAGGTCTGCCACGCTCCGCATTCGGTACGGCTCTTGCCCATATGGGCCTTGGCATCACGGTTCTCGGCATCGTCATCGTGACCACCTACGAAACTGAACATGTGCTGGAAATGAAACCGGGCATGGTCACCGAAGCGGGTGGGTACACGCTGGTATTTGATGGCATGCGCAGTGCTGCGGGCCCGAACTTTACCGAAGATCGTGGCCACTTCAACATTTTGAAGGGCGGTGTGATGGTTGCTGACGTTTGGTCGTCCAAGCGGCTTTACACCGCACGACGTATGCCAACCACTGAAGCGGGCATTCTGACCTTCGGCCTCAGCCAGCTTTACGTCTCGCTTGGTGATCTCACCGAAAATGGTGGCATTGTCGTGCGTGTCTGGTGGAAACCATTCATTCTGTGCATCTGGGGCGGTACGCTGTTCATGATGGCCGGCGGCTTCATGTCTCTGAGTGACCGCAGGCTGCGGGTGGGGGCGCCCACGCGCAAGGTCAAACCGGTCAAGACACCAGCACTGGAGGCGGCTGAATGATCCGCAGTCTTGTCGTCGCCGTGCTTCTGCTGTTTTCGACAGTCCCTGCCATGGCGGTTCTGCCGGATGAGATCTTGAGCGATCCTGTTCTGGAAGAGCGCGCAAGAAATCTTTCGGCGCAACTGCGCTGTATGGTGTGCCAGAATCAGTCCATCGATGATTCGAACGCAGAACTGGCCCGCGATCTGCGCGTGCTGGTGCGGGAACGTCTGGTCAGCGGCGACAGCGATCAGGACGTGATTGCTTATGTTGTGTCCCGTTACGGCGAATTCGTGCTTCTCAAGCCACGTTTCAGCGCTCGTACCGTGTTGTTGTGGGGCGCACCTATCCTGTTGACGCTGGCTGGCGTCACATCGCTGCTGGTTTTTGCCAGACGGCGTAATACACTGCCCACACAGCAGAAATTGTCTTCTGACGAGGAAGCGAAAATCCGCTCACTGCTGGAAAAACAGGACTGACCCTTTTCCTGAAAGACTGGCCAGCACCAACATTACCGATTTTTCATGCAGCAGACACCTGATTGTAAGGTGAGAGCTCCTATATCTTCATCATCCACCGCTTCCCGCTAACGGGCTCCAGTTTGAATGATGAAAGAAGGTACCTCCATGCTGAAGAATTTAACCGGACGCATTTCCGTAAACACCGCGCTCAAGACATCAACTGTTGCGGGTCTGGCTGCCGTCATGCTGGCCACCGGTCTCCCACTCCACGTTGGTCAGTCCTTGGCTGCCCCTGTCGAGGTTAACGCGCCGCAGGTTGCAAGCTTTGCAAACGTAGTTGATGCCGTTTCCCCGGCCGTTGTTTCGGTGCGTGTACAGACCAATGTCCAGCCAGCCTCTGACGACAACAGCAACTTTTCCTTCAACTTTGGCGGTCGTGGTCTCGACCAGCTTCCTGACGACCATCCGTTGAAGCGTTTCTTCCGTGAATTCGGCGGCCCAACACCCGGTGACCGCGATCATGCAGACCGCGCACCGAACCGCCGTGGACCTGGCAAGGGCGCACTTCGTCCAACCTCGCAGGGTTCCGGCTTCTTCATCTCTGAGGATGGTTACATCGTCACCAATAACCACGTTGTCGATGATGGCGCTGCCTTCACCGTCGTAATGAATGATGGCACCGAATATGATGCCAAGCTGGTCGGTAAGGACAGCCGGACCGATCTGGCCGTGCTGAAGGTCGATGTGAACCGCAAGTTCACCTATGTTCAGTTTGCCGACGACAGCAAGGTGCGCGTTGGTGACTGGGTTGTCGCCGTTGGTAACCCGTTCGGCCTCGGCGGTACGGTCACCTCGGGCATCATCTCCGCCCGCGGCCGTGACATCGGTTCTGGCCCATACGACGACTACCTGCAAATCGACGCTGCGGTTAACCGGGGTAACTCCGGTGGTCCTGCCTTTAACCTCAATGGTCAAGTTGTCGGTATCAACACCGCTATCTTTTCGCCATCCGGCGGTAACGTCGGTATTGCCTTCGCTATTCCGGCAGCCGTCGCCAAAGACGTCGTTGCTGACCTGATGAAGGACGGCAAGGTAGAGCGCGGTTGGCTCGGCGTTCAGATCCAGCCGGTCAGCAAGGACATTGCGGAATCGCTTGGTCTGTCCGAAGCAAGTGGTGCTCTGGTCGTTGCACCACAGGCCGGCTCGCCTGGCGACAAGGCTGGCATCAAGCAGGGTGACATCATCACTGCCGTCAATGGCGACACCATCAAGGACGCCCGCGATCTGTCCCGCAAGATTGGTGCATTGGCGCCAAACACCAAGGTTGAAATCTCCCTGTGGCGCGACGGCAAGTCTCAGCCCGTCACCGTAACACTGGGTGACCTTTCCAGCGATGAGGCTTCCCCGACAACGCCAAGCACCTCGCAGGGCAATGAACAGCAGCCATCCAGCGAAAAGGCGCTTGCAAGCCTTGGTGTAACGGTCGCTCCGGCTGAAGATGGCAAGGGACTGAGCATCACGGACGTTGATCCGGATTCCGATGCCGCAACCCGTGGCCTCAAGACCGGTGAAACGATCACCTCCGTCAACAACCAGCAGGTCAGCTCTGCGGCTGATGTGGAAAAAATCCTTGAACAGGCCAAAAAAGACGGCCGCTCCAAGGCTCTGTTCCAGATCCAGACCGAAAACGGCAGCCGTTTCGTCGCTCTCGATATCGATGCTGGCTAAGCCCGTTTGAACATGTGCCGGGGCGTTCATGCCCCGGCATTTCCTTTTCAGGAGGTTTCTTATGGATATCAAGCTTCAGGATGCCACTGCCTCAACTGTTTCCAGTTGTGCGGAAAAGGCGGACGGCGCTAATGTGCCGCACATGAAGATTCTTGTTATTGAAGACGACCTTGAAGCTGCGGCCTACATGACCAAGGCATTCCGAGAAGCCGGGATTGTGGCCGACCATGCCAGTGATGGCGAAAGCGGCCTGTTCATGGGCTGCGAGAATACCTACGACGTTATGGTCATTGACCGTATGTTGCCGCGCCGTGATGGCCTGTCGGTTATCAGCGAGCTGCGCCGTCGGGGCATTGAAACACCGGTTCTAATTCTCTCGGCTCTCGGCCAGGTCGATGACCGTGTCACGGGCCTGCGTGCCGGCGGCGACGATTACTTGCCGAAGCCGTATGCATTCAGCGAATTATTGGCCCGTATCGAAGTGCTTGGGCGCCGCAAGGGCAAGCCTGAACAGGATATGGTCTATCGTGTCGGCGATCTGGAACTGGATCGCCTGTCCCATGATGTACGCCGCAACGGCAAGGAAATCCTGTTGCAGCCCCGTGAATTCCGGTTGCTTGAATATCTGATGAAGAATGCCGGTCAGGTCGTCACCAGAACCATGCTTCTGGAAAACGTCTGGGACTATCATTTCGACCCGCAGACCAATGTGATCGATGTGCACGTATCCCGCCTGCGCTCCAAGATCGAAAAGGACTTCGAGAAGCCTTTGCTGAAAACCATCCGCGGCGCGGGTTACATGATTAAAGACGAAGGGTAAGCCCGCATTATGGCTGGTTTCTGGCTTCTTCAGAGATCGACGGCGGTTCGTCTTTCTGCGCTTTACATTCTTCTTGTTGCGCTCTGCGCGGCATTTCTTGTTTTCTACGTCACAGCCCTGTCCGAGCGTCTGCTGAACCAGCAGACGCGCGATTCACTGGTGCAGGAAGTGCTTGAGGTCCAGCGCGCCTATGAGCGCGGTGGCATAAACCCCATGCTGCGTATGCTGGAACGGCGTGCGCGCCAGCCGGGCGCCAACCTCTACGTGATCGCCGGCCCCAATGGCGAAATCCTCGCAGGCAACGTTGCCTCGGTACAGCCTGGTATCTTTGACAAGGAAGGCTGGACCGGATTTCCGTTCCGCTACCAGCGTTATTCGGAAACTGGCGACAGCGTAAAACATCTGGCCGCTGGCCACGTATTTTTCCTTGATAATAGCATGCGGATCCTGATCGGCCGCGATCTGGGTGAACCCACGAAGCTGCGTCTGTTGGTTCGCAATGCGTTGATGGTGGCACTTGCCATCATGGGTATTGGTGCACTGGTCATCTGGTTTGCCATAGGGCGCAATGCGTTGAAGCGTATCGACCGCATGTCTGCAGCGAGCAAGAAGATCATGGCGGGTGATCTGTCACAGCGTCTGCCGGAGGGTCGCTCCGGTGATGAATTTGACCGGCTGTCCAGTTCGCTCAACGCCATGCTGGGACGTATTGAAAAGCTCAATGAAGGCCTGCGCCAGGTCTCTGACAATATCGCCCATGACCTGAAGACGCCGCTGACGCGCCTGCGCAACAAGGCCGCTGACGCGCTCGGCAGCCCGGATGACGATAGTCGTAAGATCGCGCTTGAAGGCATTATCGGTGAATCCGACCAGTTGATCCGCACCTTCAATGCACTGCTGATGATTTCGCGCGTCGAGGCTGGCTCGATTGCAGCCGAAATGACGGAAGTGGATATTTCCGCCATCGCCGCTGATAGCGCCGAACTCTATGAGCCGGTTGCCGAAGAGGTCGGGCTGACGTTGATTGCAGAGGTAGAGCAGGGCATATCGCTGAATGGCAATCGCGAACTCATCGGGCAGGCTTTGACTAACCTGATAGACAACGCCATCAAATATTCCTCGGAAAGCGATGGCGAAAAACGCATTCGTGTCAGCCTAGCCAGAAAAGACCAGAAGATTGTTCTCTCCGTCAGCGACGACGGGCCCGGTGTTCCCGCCGACAAGCGTGGTGAGGTGAAAAAGCGCTTCGTACGTCTGGATGAAAGCCGTTCCAAGCCCGGCACTGGCCTTGGCCTCTCGCTGGTGGAAGCGGTAATGGAACTGCATGGCGGCACGTTGGAACTGTCCGATACCAATCCTCTCGGTGCGGCATGTCCGGGGCTGACTGTTTCGATGGTCTTTCCCGTTTCAAATTCCTAAACTCCCGCCACTGAACGATACGAAGCCGATTCCATTTGCGTGGGACCGGCCGCAGAAAAGTATCGACAAGGGAGAGAGACATTGCTGCAGGACAAGACAACGCAGAACCGGCTGGATGCTGTTGCGGCGGATATCATCCGTCCCTACACGCTGACGGAGCTGAAATCCGTTTTTTCCATTTTAAAGGACATCGCCAGGAACGAACCGGCCGTTGCCAGCCTTCTGGCAACTGAGGCGCCTTTAAAAGACTTTATTGCCAATGCCTTCACGCTCTCGCCCTACCTGCGCGATATGGCGACCATGGATGACGGATTGCTGACTTTAGCGATCAGTGAGCCGCTGGACGCCACGCTACAAAAGCTTGTCGATGATGCACGCAATTGCTGGCGTGCCGATGCAGAGAGTGCTTTCCCAAGCGAAAGCGACGTGATGACGCGGCTGCGCATTGCCAAGCGTCGATTGTCCTTCATCGTTGCCCTTGCCGATCTCGCCCGTATTTATACCGCCCGTGACACGGTGCGCTGGTTAAGCGACATGGCCGATGCGGCCCTGTCTGCCGCTATCGACTTTCTGCTACTGTCGGCCCATCAGGCGGGCAAGTTGCAACTCAGCAATCCCGAAGCGCCATCGGAAAAATCCGGCCTTGTCGTGCTTGGCATGGGCAAACTCGGTGCGCGAGAGCTTAACTACTCCTCCGATATTGATGCGGTGATCTTCTTTGAACCATCGGCCGGTATCGTGGCGGATCCGCTTGAGGCAACCGAGACCTTCGGGCGTCTGATGCGCCGCCTTATCCGTATCATGCAGGAACGGACCGGTGACGGTTATGTGTTCCGCACAGACCTGCGTCTGCGTCCTGATCCGGGCTCAACGCCGCTTGCCATTCCGGTTGAAGCAGCTCTTCTTTATTACGAGGGCAGGGGACAGAACTGGGAACGTGCAGCCTATATCAAGGCACGACCGGTGGCGGGCGACATCAAGGCAGGTGAGAACTTCCTGCGTGAACTGACACCCTTCGTGTTCCGTAAATATCTCGATTACGCCGCGATCGCCGATATTCACTCCATCAAGCGGCAGATCCATGCCCATAAGGGCCACGGCGCTATCGCCGTCAAAGGCCATAATGTCAAACTTGGTCGCGGTGGTATTCGCGAGATCGAGTTTTTTGCCCAGACCCAGCAATTGATCGCCGGCGGCCGCATGCCGGCCCTTCGCGTTCGTGCCACCGAACCGGCGTTGAATGAGCTGACCACGGCGAAATGGATTGATGCTGATACCCGCGACGAGCTGATCGATGCCTACTGGTTCCTGAGAGAAATCGAACACCGCATCCAGATGGTCCGCGATGAGCAGCTTCATACACTGCCGGACAGCGAGGCTGAACTGAAGCGCATTGCCTTCATGTTTGGTTTTGCCGACACCAAAACATTTTCCAGCCGATTGGAAGAGGTGCTGCGTCGGGTCGAAAAACAGTATTCCGAACTGTTCGAGCAGGAGACTCGTCTTTCCATCGGTTCGGGCAATCTGGTGTTCACCGGCCAAAAGGACGACCCAGACACATTGCAGACCCTCAGCAAACTGGGCTTTGAACGGCCGCAGGACATTTCGCGTGTCATCCGCACATGGCACAATGGCCGCTATCGCTCCACGCAGTCGGTTGAGGCACGCGAGCGATTGACAGAACTGACACCGCAATTGCTGAAAGCCTTTGGCGAAAGCAAACGCGCCGATGAGGCTTTGCTGCGGTTTGACAACTTCCTGTCCGGCCTGCCAGCCGGCATCCAGCTGTTTTCGCTGCTCGGTAACAATCCCGCCCTGTTGTCGCTGTTGGTCACTATCATGTCGTCCGCGCCGCGACTGGCAGATATCATTGCCTCGCGTCCGCATGTATTTGATGGCATGCTCGATCCGGGCCTGATGAATGATATTCCGACCCGTGAATATCTGGCAGGCCGTATGGCTGGCTTCCTGGCGCCTGCGCAGCACTACGAGGACATTCTTGACCGGTTGCGTATCTTTGCCGCCGAGCAGCGTTTCCTGATCGGCGTGCGGCTTCTGACAGGCGCTATTCGTGGAGAGATGGCGGCACGAGCCTTTACACACCTTGCGGACCTCGTGATTGAAGCAGCCCTCAATGCTGTTCTGGAGCAGATAGAGCAGGCGCATGGCCGTTTCGCCGGTGGTCGCGTGGCTGTGCTCGGTATGGGTAAACTCGGTAGCTTCGAGCTGACTGCAGGCTCCGACGTCGACCTGATCCTGCTCTATGACTACGATGACAGTGCAACCGCATCTGACGGCGAAAAACCGCTGGATGCTGTGCGTTACTTCACCCGTATCACCCAGCGGCTTATCGCTGCGCTGTCTGCCCCGACGGCAGAGGGTGTTCTCTATGAAGTTGACATGCGCCTGCGCCCGTCCGGCAACAAGGGGCCGGTGGCAACGCGTCTTTCCGCTTTCGAGAAGTACCAGCGCGAGGAAGCCTGGACCTGGGAACACATGGCGCTGTCACGCGCCCGTCCTCTCTGCGGTGACCCCAGCCTGAGACTGGATGCAGCCACCATCATTCGTTCGATCCTGTCGCAGAAACGCGAAATCAGCAAAACTGCCGCCGATGTAAAGGAAATGCGCACGCTGATCGAGCAGGAAAAGCCACCGGCTGACATTTGGGATCTCAAGCTTATCCCCGGTGGTCAGATCGATCTGGAGTTCATGGCGCAATTCTTGCTGCTCGTCACCGTCACCAAGGGGCAGGAATTGCCGCTGCTTGGCCAAAGCACCTATGACGTGCTGGACGCGCAGGCAGTTGGGGCGATGGAGCCGTCGGCCTTTGACGACTGCCTGAAAGCCATGCGGCTATGGACCGCATTGTCGCAGATCATCCGCCTGTGCATCGATAGCCGTTTTGAACCGAAGGAGGCCCCGGCGGGGCTGATCGATCTGGTTTGCCGTGCAGGCGAATGCCCAGACATTGCAACGCTTGAAGGTGAAGTGAAGCGCCTGTCGAAAACCGTTCGGAAAACCTTCAATGCGCTGGTCAAGAACGGCGGATGACAGTCTGTATCCGGGTCAATGCAGCCTGCATCCACGTGGCTGGACGTGAGGGATAATCAGGGTAACGACAGTGCCCTTGCCCTCGCAGGAGCGGATCTTCATCGTGCCGCCATGCAGGTGGACAAGCGAGCGTGAGATTGCCAGGCCGAGACCTGAGCCGCCCTTGCTTTTGGCGTATTGGCTTTGCACCTGTTCAAACGGCTGGCCGATCTTGTGCAACGACTTGGTGGGAATACCGATGCCCGTATCGGCAATCGTCAGCATCAATGCACCCTGATGGACATGGGTGCGTAGGGCAATTCGGCCACCTTCTTCCGTAAACTTCACCGCATTCGAGAGAAGATTGAGGAAAATCTGCTTCATGGCGCGGCGATCACCCGTCATTGTCAGGCCGGTGCAGATGCGCTGTTCAATTGAGATGCTCTTCTGTTCGGCCTGAATGGAGGTCAGGCGCAGGGCTTCATCAATCAGTGGCGCAAGATCGATATTCTCCGGGTTGATACGCATATGCCCGGCTTCGATCTTCGACATGTCGAGAATGTCGTTGATGACATTCAGCAGATGTTTGCCGCTGTCGTAAATGTCATGCGAATATTCCTGGTATTTCGGCGATCCGACCGGACCGAACATCTCATTCACCAGAATTTCCGAGAAGCCGAGAATAGCATTCAATGGCGTGCGCAACTCATGGCTCATATTGGCAAGGAATTCCGACTTGGCCTTGTTGGCCGCTTCGGCACGGTCTTTTTCCGCCTGGTAGTTGGCGTTTGCCAGAGACAATTCCGACTTCTGTCGTTCAAGCGTGTGGCGTGAGGCTGAGAGGTCGCCAATCGTCGCCATCAACCGCTTTTCAGAATCACGCAACCGTTCCTGATGGCGCTTGAGAAGGGTAATATCGGTACCAACCGAAACGAGGCCACCGTCACGGGTCCGTCGCTCATTGATCTGCAGCCAGCGCTCATCGGCAAGCTGTACTTCTGTTGTACGGGAAAGACCGGACTGGTCGCCATCGGCAATACGTCGTTCGACAACAGGGCGCGCCGCCGCAGCGTTTACAGCGGAACGTTCGGTGCCGGGAATAAGGACGCTGTCCGGCAGACCATAGGCCTGCTGGAAGTGGGCGTTACACATCACCAGGCGGTCATTTTTATCCCAGAGAACAAAGGCTTCAGAGGTACATTCAATCGCATCTGCAAGGCGCTGGTCAGCTTCCGCATAACGTTGCGCCAGACGATGCTGCTCAGTCACATCCATCACAATGCCGATGACATGGGTACGGCCGGTCACGGTGCGAATGACCTGCGCGCGGGCGCGCATCCAAACATAATGACCCTTTGCGTGTTTGATCCGGAAAATCTGGTCGATCTGGTTCAGTTCGTGTCCGGCAACAGCACGGGCAAGTGCGTAGAGATTGCCATCCTGAGGGTGCATCATGCGGGCAACGTCGCTGAACGACAGCGGCTTGTTGCGCGGCGGCAGTCCGAGCATCTCATAAAGCGAACTGGACCAGAACATGCGGCGGTTGGCGAGATCGAAATCCCACAGACCACAGCGGCCGCGCGACAGCGCCGTGTCAACGCGCAGATTGGATTCCAGGAAGATCTCGTCGGCTTCACGCGCCCGTTTGACCTGCATGTAATAGGCATAAAGGATCACAATGAGGATCGAGGAAATGCCGGCGAACAACGTGACGTTCATGGCAATTTCCTGCCGCCAGAACGAGCGGATGGACTCCAGCGACTGCGCTGCAATCACCATGCCGCCCTCGGTGCCGATTGGCATCATCGTGGCGTAATGTGGCGTGCCGTCAATATTGGTCTCAATCGTGCCGGGTGCGCCGGCAAAACGGCGCACAATTGCAATTTCCGGCAGGAGATTTGTCAGGCTGGTGCCGATATAGATCGAAGAGGCCACGCTGGAAGTTGCAAAGACTTTGCCTGAGGCGTCAGACAGCAAAACGAAGGTATCGCCACCCATGCTGCCTTCGGGAAATGCGGCAGAGAGTTTCTGTTCAGCTTGCAGGCGGTTCTGAAATGAAAGCGGGGCGGCATTTTCAGACAATACGGAGCGGGAGGTTATGGCGATTAGAGCCGTGGACTGCCGGGCGGCATCGTCCATTCGGTTATACTCTGCCATGATGCCAAGCGTGCGTGACGCAGCGACCACAACGAGGAAGGCTGTGATGAGTATGGGAATGAGACGCTTGAGCGTCGTCTCCACCTGCGGCAGCTGACGCGGAGATCCGTGAACCAGCCCTATCAAATTGCTTGATAGCTGCTCGCTCCAGACTGAAAAATCAGAAAATTTGGCATACGGTCGCTCATCGCCCGCAGTCGCCCGCCGCACGTTCGTCATTGTCCCGCCTTGATGTCCCTCGATTACAGCGCCGCGCCATTCATGTCGCAAATCAGGACGCTGTCACAATTTGAAAAGCCGCATAGCCCACTCTCAAGATCTGTTCAGATCCCCAAGACCGATGCGCTGATCCAAAGCACCGCCGCTCGAATCTACCCTAATGAATCAAAGGCTTTGTGTGTTGTCCAGAGGCTTTGGTTAAAAGATTATTAACCCCTTGAACCGACTCAAGGTTTTTTACTCTTGTCTGCGGTCGGTTGCGAAATGCTGTTTTAAAACAAAAAAGGCCGGAGAAGCTCCAGCCTTTTTTGCAAAAGAAACTCTCAATCAGCCTTTGAGAGTCCTCTCAACGATGTCACGCACATCAGTGGAAAGCGCTGGTGCGTGCTCAATTTTCATCAGGGCAGAACGTGCCTTGTCAGCCCGGCCGGCCTCGAGAGACCGCCATGAGCGCATGCATGTCAGAATACGCGCAGCAAGCTGCGGGTTTTTCTTATCGATTTCAATGATCTGCTCGGCAATGAAAGCGTAAGCTTCACCATCCGGGCGATTGAAACCGGTGGCGTTTGCAAAGGCAAAGTTGCCGACAAGCGAGCGAACGCGGTTCGGGTTGCCTGCGATGAAGTGCTTCGACTGCATCAACTTCTTTACGCGGTCCAGCGCGTCGTGGCCGGGAATGGTGGCCTGAATGGCAAACCACTTGTCGATAACAAGTGCGTTGTTGGCAAAGCGTGTTTCAAACGATGCCAGCGCTTCTGCGGTCTCGGTCGCCGCAGGAAAGCGGTGCGCAAGGACGGTCAGGGCATGGGCAAGGTCAGTCATGTTGCTGGCAGTGCGGAAGGCTTCTGCTGCCCGTGCCGGATCTTTTTCGGCGTAAGACAGGTAGAGCAACGCACTGTTGCGCAGGGCACGGCGTCCAGCACTGGCTGCATCTGGCGTAAATTCGCCTTCGGTGCGCATGTCTTCCGCCAAGCGGACAAAGGTCTCCTGTCCACCCTGTGCGATGATCGCCAGAACCTCGCCACGTGCTTTGTGGATGGCGTCGGGATCATTGTCCCGGCCAAGTTCACGGGCAATGTCGGATTCACTTGGCAGCGCCAGCGCCTGCGCTCTGAAGGCAGGTTCCAGACTGTCGTCGGATGCGATTTCCAACAGCGCGGTAATCAGGTCCGGTGCAAAGCTGACAGCCTTGCCCTGTTTGACCGATGCCACGGCTTCAATCAGGTTTGGCAGTGCAAGGTCGGTAATCGCCTGCCAGCGCGAGAACAGGTCTGCGTCATTGCGAGCAATATGCACGAGGTCGGCAGGTGTCTGGTCGAAATGCAGGTTGATCGGTGCTGAGAAGCTGCGGTTAAGCGAAACAACCGGGCGAGACGAAATGCCGGAGAACACGAACGTCTGCGAGCGCTCGGTCAGGTGGATCACGCCGTTGGAAAACTCGCCACCCTCGACCTGTGTCGGCTCGGCAATCTGGCCATTGTCCAGCAGCAGCGCGGTGCTGAGCGGAATATGCATCGGCTCTTTGTTCTGCTGACCGGGTGTTGGCGGAATTGTCTGCTCAAGAGACAGGGTAAAGGTATTCGCTGCCGCGTCGTAAGCAGTGGATACGCTGACAAGCGGCGTGCCGGCCTGACGGTACCACAGCGAAAACTGTGTCAGGTCACGACCGCTGGCATCTTCGAAACATTTCACGAAGTCTTCGACGGTGGCGGCATCGCCGTCATGACGTTCGAAATACAGGTCCATACCCTTCTTGAAACCATCCTGACCAAGCAGGGTGGCAATCATCCGGGTAACTTCGGAGCCCTTTTCATACACCGTCGTCGTGTAGAAATTGTTGATTTCGCGGTATTTCTCTGGACGAACGGCGTGTGCGAGCGGTCCGCCATCTTCCGGAAACTGCTCCGCTTTCAGGTGACGCACTTCTGCAATACGCTTCACGGCGCGCGAGCGCATGTCGGCCGAGAACTCATGATCGCGATAAACGGTCAGGCCTTCTTTCAGGCACAGCTGGAACCAGTCGCGGCAGGTAATACGGTTGCCCGTCCAGTTGTGAAAATATTCGTGGGCGATGATCGCTTCGATATTGGCGTAGTCCGCATCGGTGGCGGTCTCAGGATCGGCCAGAACGTATTTGTCGTTGAATACGTTGAGACCCTTGTTCTCCATCGCGCCCATGTTGAAGTCAGACACGGCAACGATCATAAAAATATCGAGATCGTATTCGCGGCCGAAACGGTCTTCATCCCACTTCATCGAGCGCTTCAGCGCATCCATGGCGTAGGTGGCGCGCGGCTCCTTGCCGTGCTCGACGTAGATCTTCAGGGCAACTTCACGGCCAGACATGGTTGTGAATGTATCTTCCACAACGCCGAGATCGCCTGCGACAAGCGCAAACAGATAGCTTGGCTTCGGGTGTGGGTCGAACCAGGCTGCGAAATGACGGCTTTCGTCGTAATTGCCACCACCGAGAAAGTTGCCGTTCGACAGCAGTAGGGGATTGCCCTCTTTCTGCGAGATGATGGTGATCGTGTAAGGTGCCAATACATCCGGACGATCCGGAAAATAGGTGATGCGACGGAAGCCTTCTGCTTCACACTGCGTGCAATAAATGCCGCCAGTGCGGTAAAGGCCCATCAACTGGGTATTGGATGTCGGGTTGATATAGTTGGTGACGCAAATCTCGAACGGTTCGCTTTCCGGCAGATCACGGATTGTCAGGCTTTCCGGAGTTGCGTCATATTGTGCAGCAGGAACATCGATCTGATCCAGAAGCAGACCGGACAGAACAAGCTCGTCACCATCCAGTACCAGCGGCGCTTTTGCATCGACGCCTTCGCGCCGGTGAAAAATCAGACGCGCTTCGACTTTGGTGTTTTCAGGGTCGAGTTCAAAGGTGAGATCCACCCGTTCCAAAACAAAATCTGTTGGGCGGTAATCTGCCAGGTGAACGATCTGGCCCGTGTCTGTTCGCATGACTATTCCTGAATGAACTTATGTCTGCCGCTACCGGACATCATGGAACATGCCGCCCGAATGTAAAATTAATTTTGAGATTCACAATCATGTGAAAGGCGAAAAACATAATGTCCTTCGTAGTAGCTGCCAGACAATCTGTTCACGGAAAACCAGTGAATGTGCCTCGCATTGGCACATATTCACATCAAATGTTGAACGATTACTGAAATTATGTCTATGCCCGAATAATAATTTGGCAAATCTATATGGAAGAGTAAGTCGAAGCAGACTTGACCTCTCAGGTAGCAAGTTCTTCGCGAAGCTTACTTCGTTTTCGCTGTGTTGGCGGAGACAATATCCTGGCCATAGCATCGAACGTATGTCGCGCTGGAAAATGCCTTGAAAGCGACGATCAAAACACGCGCCGCAACAGTTGCCGTAAATTTCCAAGCCTATTCATGGTTCGATAACACGTTTTGATGAAAGTGCGATCAAATATGGGTTATAGGTAAAGTCCATTTCCGTGCGCCGCCGTCTCTGCTTGCTTCGATAGCGCGTTTTTTCCAGATGTCCTGAGTGCAATTCCGATGAGCGTGGCAGCAATAAATCCAATTCGCGGTATCAGTTTCAAGGTGCTGTCGGTGATGCTGTTTTTGATGATGCAGACCTGCATCAAATCGGCAGGCGCGGATATTCCGGCCGGACAGATTACCTTTTTTCGCTCGGCCTTCGCGCTGGTGCCCATTCTTATCTATCTTGCCTGGCTGAAGGATCTGCCAGGTGCCTTTTATACCCGTTATCCCTTCGGTCATTTCAAACGTGGCGTTCTCGGCATCCTGTCAATGGCCTGTGGTTTTTATGGTCTTGTGCATCTGCCCATGCCGGATGCCATCGCGCTTGGTTATGCCTCCCCGCTCATGGCGGTCATTTTTGCCGCCGTGTTGCTGCGTGAACAGGTGAGGGTCTATCGCTGGACGGCCGTTTTCGTCGGCATGATCGGCGTTATTGTTATTCTGTTTCCCAAGCTGACTTTGCTGCGGGAAGGTGGCTTTGGCAGCAGCGAAGGCATGGGCGCTCTCTCGGTCATGGCGGCGGCAGTGCTGGCAGGCATGGCGATGATCCAGGTGCGTCAGTTGGTCGTCAGCGAAAAGACCGCCACCATCGTTGTCTATTTCTCGATAACCGGAGCTGTGCTGTCGCTGTTCACCCTGCCATTCGGTTGGGTGTCACTCAGCGCCACCGATACGACGCTGCTCATCGCCTGTGGTATATTTGGTGGCGTGGCGCAGTTGTTCCTGACTGAGAGCTACCGCCATGCCGAGGTTTCGACCATTGCGCCGTTTGAATACAGCTCCATCATCATCGGGATCGGGATTTCCTATGTGATGTTCGGTGATATCCCGACATTCACCATGCTGGTGGGAACAGCTATCGTTATCTCCGCCGGTATCTTTATTATCTACCGCGAACATCGTCTCGGCCTGAGCCGCAAGGCAAGCAAGAAAGCCTCAACCCCACAGGGCTGATTTTCTTCATATAAATGCGTGGAGTTGTAACATAACTGTCTATTGCACCTGTTACCCGTTGTCCTGGTTGTTAAAATTTAGTTAAAAGATAATTCTAGGGTAATGCAATTTTGCTAATGCTTGTGTTCCAGGCTGGCAAAAGCGGGAAATGGGGTTGAGCGTGGTGAAGTGCACGCCTGCTTTTGCAGGCGGTGTAGTATCCTGTACGCTCATGATTGCGATGCATGCTTCAATCAGTGATTACGGTGAAACTGCCAGGTTCGTTCATGTCGGGAGGATATCTTGAAAAGATATACGCCCGCTGAACTTGTAGAGCATCCGGCATTCGTTAGCGGCTTGAGTGATCTGGCGCAGGTTTTGCGTACCGTCTTCGCGGAAGGTCCACGGATGGC
The DNA here is from genome assembly GCF_024810055.1 of Rhizobium sp. BIGb0125. Classification (NCBI taxonomy): domain Bacteria; kingdom Pseudomonadati; phylum Pseudomonadota; class Alphaproteobacteria; order Hyphomicrobiales; family Rhizobiaceae; genus Rhizobium; species Rhizobium sp. BIGb0125. The sequence goes on along the minus strand of NZ_JANUDV010000002.1, from coordinate 493,651 downwards.
CAAGATGCTGGCCGCCCACCAACGCTGGTTGTTAAGCCAGGCCGGAATGGCGTTGCATCTGGAAAACGGCGAGGCGGGCCTGACGATTGCCTCCCTGCGCGATCTGATCACGCCCCATGGCATTGCCAGCCGTAACACCGTTCAGAACTTTCTCGAGCAGTTGGAAATCTACCGCTTCATCGAAGTCGTCGGTAAAAATGGCCGCTATTATCCGCGTCGTTACCGCGCGACGGAGACCACCGAAGGGGCGATGTTCCGCTGGTACGCCAGCAATCTGATGGTGGTGGATGGCATGGATGGCGGCATGCGTGCGGCGCGGCTGATCAGCCAACCGCAATTGTTCCGGCTTGCTCATCCACGCGCCATTCGCAGTTGCATCGAATCCAAGGAATGGCGCGAACCGCCCGAAAACGTCGCAATGTTCATGTGGACGGAAGGCGGCGGTCTGGTGGTCGATGATTTTATCGCCCGCATCAAGAATGCCGATATAACCCAGAAACGCATCGATATCGGCTACGTCAACATCCCCGAACTGGCGACCGAGTTCATGATGTCGCGCACCCATTTCCAGCGCATGATGCGCAAGGCCATGGATATGGAGCTGATTGGCTGGTCAGACGATGCGCCGCGTTCCGGCATGTGGATATCGAAGCAGTTTCTGCATGACTATGCCGGCTGGCAGGCTGTGAAGATCGCCCATGTCAACAATGCATTCGTGACGGTCGTGGAAAGCTACGGTGATGAGATGACTGTGCCGCAAGTAAATCGCGATTGACGTTGCGGTCTTGCTGGCCGTCGATGGTACCACTGCGCTAATTGCGCTTTATTTCCAAAAAAAGCCCATAAAAACCAAAAGAGCGTCTTTCTGTCGAAAAACGCTCACGGTAACACAATTTTTAAAACATGACGCCTTTGGATCAGCGTGCACGAAAATCCGCAAAAACTTGCGAAGGGCGCGTTACACCATGCTGAACAGCATAGGCACGTGCGGTGATTTGTTCGTTCGTTGCCGAACCGAAACGGTGGTAACCCTGACTGGAGCGGGGACCAACCCCTGCGAGCCTGAGTGTTTCAAAACCGGAGTGAACCGGACGAAAGCGAGTTGTCATAGCCTTGGTTCCTTAAACCTATTTCCTCCCAAGACATGAGGTGCTTATGACAGCGGTCGTCGGATTCGACAATCAGGGTAAATGCGGCGCTGTTATGCGTTAACCGCATGGCTATTTTCATAAAACGTTTACAATGGTCAAAAACCAAGCATTTACATTTGAGCGAGACGGGATTTGAAAGACAATAAATCCTGCCAAGCCAATGCTTTACTGGCTGGAGCATTGAGTAATTCTTGCGGATGCAGGCTGGCAAGTGCCGGAATAATCGCGCCGCCAACGGGCACTTCACGCCACTGACCGCGCATTGTGTGGATGGTGCCGGTGCCGCCAAAGAAGAATCGCGCGGTAACGTTGCCCAAAAGCAACAGCAATTTCGGCTCAAAAAGCGCGATCTGCCGCTCAATGAAGGGGCGGCAAATGTTCATTTCCGGCCCGGAAGGGGCGCGGTTGCCCGGCGGGCGCCATGGCACGGTGTTGGCAAGTGCGATCTGATTGCGGTCGAGATCGATCGCTGCCAGCATACGGTCGAGCAGCATGCCTGCCTTGCCAGAGAAAGGCAGACCATCGCGGTCGTCATCCGCATCCGGCATCGGGCCAATGATCATGACCTTGGAGCCCGGGGTACCCGTCGCAAACACGGTATTGCGCGCCCCGTTTTTAAGATTGCATCCGTTGAAGCTTTCAAGGGCAGTTTTCAACTCTTCCAGGGAACGGGCACTTTCGGCCGCAAATCGGGCCGCAGCCACCGCCTGTTCGTCTGGCACCGCCATATTAGGCATGGAGGGTGCCGCCGCTGCCGGACGTCCACCGGTCGTGGCAGATGGTTTGCCGGCATCGCTCCGTCTTGCCGTTTGGCCGGAGCGTGCGTTGTCCGTCTGCCGTACCTGCTGTTTGGCACGGCTTGCCTCAAACTCCGCAAACCGGTCAATGGCTTTATCCTCCAGCAACCAGTCAACGCCCGCATCTGCATGAAAATGCAGAAGCGCGGCGAGTTCGGCAGGGGATAGGTCATTTGCGGATATCATGAGGTCAACATAATGATCTGGCGGCGTAGATCAAAGTAAAAAGCGTCTTTGGTTACGCCGTCCAACGCTCAATGTCGCCACTCTCGCCAATCATGGCCAGACCGTGCGCAATCGACAGCAATTCTCCGCCGCTTTCAATCTTATCGGCGTCGAAACGCTGCGTGAAGATTTTACGTACCGCAGGAACGAAGGATGTGCCGCCTGTCAGAAAGACCTTGTCGATGCTGGATGCATCGGTGTTGGTCTTGGTCAGGACTTCGTCGAGCGCGTCTTCGATCTTGGCGAGATCGTCGCTGATCCAGGTGTCGAAATCGGCGCGGCGCACGGTCTTGCGGCCGGACTTTCCGAGCGGCGAGAAATTGAACTCCGCCTCTTCATGCTGCGACAGTGCCATCTTGGTGGCCGAAATGGCCTGATAGAGCGGATAACCTTCGTCATGTTCAACGAGATCGATGAACATTTCCAGCTTCTCCGGCTCTAGCGCAGAACGCACCAGTGATTTCAGATCAGTGAATTCTTTTGACGTTTTGAAGATCGACAGCTGGTTCCAGCGGCCGAAATTGACGTAGTAACCGGCCGGTACATCGAGAACCTTGTCAAAGCTCTTGAACTGGCTGCCTTTGCCGATCTCTGGCGAGACCAGATTGTCAATCATGCGAAAATCGAAATGGTCGCCGGCAACACCGACACCGGAGTGACCGATCGGTTTTGCCGAAAGCTGGCCGCCATTGGTTTCAAAACGAATGAGTGAATAGTCGGTGGTGCCGCCGCCGAAGTCGGCGACCAGAACATTCGCATCTTTCTTGAGGCTCTGGGCAAAATAGTAGGCGGCTGCCACCGGCTCGTAAACATAGTGGATGTTTGGGAAACCCATGCGTGTCAAGGCTTCATTATAGCGCTGCAGCGCAAGGTCTTCATTTGGGTTGGAGCCGGCAAACCGCACGGGACGACCAGCTACAACGGTGCCGATATCACCGTTCCAGTTGTCACCCGCATAGGTCTTCAGCTTGCGCAGGAAAACTTCCATCAGATCTTCGAAGGTCTGGCGCTTGGCGTAGATCAACGTGCCCTGGAACAGCGAGGAGGCGGCAAATGTCTTGATCGACTGCAGGAAACGGCAATCACCGGCGTGATCGATGAATTGGCGAATGGCGGCCTGACCGGCTTCCACGTGCAATGCCGCAGCGCCAAGCGACGGATCTTTCATAAAGGAAAGTGCGGTTCGCATGCTGTCTGTGTCACCGGCCATGCTGCTGAATTGCATGGAACGGCTCTGCGTGCCGTTTTCAGAGAGAGCCATGACCGTGTTGGTCGTGCCGAAGTCGAGGCCGAGCGCCCGTGCCATTGCGGTATCCTTTGTCGATAAAATAGCTGGCCGGACTGAACGATGTCAGTCCCGCAAATAAAAAGGCGTCAATTGACACCTGTGATTTTTGAAGAGGGCGGGTGATCGCATAGGAGATTGTGAATGGCAAGCATGGCGCATGCGTTTTCTTAAGTCATGCCGCAATAAAGCCACGGGGGTTGGCGCAATACGAAGATGGGGATGGACATGATTTGATGAAACGCACGGCGCTTGTTGTTTTGAGTAAAGCGCATCAGGAGGGCGACGTATGACGCAAACACTTTATCGTTCGGCATTGTTTTTTGGTTTGGTATCAGGCGTTTGTCTGAGTTTTGGTGCGGCCGGTGCAGCAGAACCGGTTCACTGCACGGTCATTCTGGATGTGGCGAGCCGGCAGGCTCTGCACCGTGAGGGGGATTGCGATAAAGCCTTTGCACCTCAATCGACTTTCAAATTTCCTCTGGCGATCATGGGTTATGATGCCGGCATTCTGAAGGACGCCACAACGCCGCGATGGGACTACAAGGCCGAATGGAAAAGGCCGAAGCGCGAACAGCAATCGGTCGATCCGACGATTTGGGAAAAGGATTCCATCGTCTGGTATTCGCAGGAAATCACCCGAAAGCTCGGCAAGCAGAAATTCGCCGAATACGTCAAGGAATTCGAGTATGGCAATGCCGATGTCAAAGGCGTACCCGGTCATACGGATGGGCTGACGGAATCCTGGCTAATGTCATCGCTGAGGATTTCTCCTGATCAGCAGGTCGATTTCATGCGCCGCTTCGTGAGTGGAAAAATACCGGCCTCCAAACAAGCCTATGACAATACAAAGGCGATCATCCCGCAATTTACCGCCGCTGATGGCTGGTTGATCCACGGTAAAACCGGTTCCGGTCGTATTCGCAACAAGGTCGGCAAGGCGGATGGTAATAACTGGCTTGGCTGGTTTGTCGGCTGGGCAGAAAAGGGCGATCAGCGGGTGGTCTTTGCCACGCTGAATGTCCGGGAATGGACAACCAAGGAACCGATCAGCTTTGCGACCCGTGACGCGCTGATTGCCGATCTGCCAAAGCTGGTGAAATAATTTAGCGGATAAAGCGCCGTGCCACGAAGATCATGGCCAGCCCGGCAATCGCCAAAAGTGCGCCGCGTAACATCCATGGGCTTTGATTGATCATGAAGCTGGAGGCGGGGTAGGGGAAATAACCGCTACCCTGCCCAATCCAGATTGCGCCGATAAGCGTTAGAAGAACCCCAAGGACGGTCAGCGAAATTCGAAGCACCTGCATGATAAACCCCGAAAGAGACAAGGTCTCTATCATAACCTGAAGCGGTCGATCGCGCCATGGTCACAATCTCCCGTCGTTTACGCTTCAGCGTAATAACGAACGATCAGATTTGTTTCGTTTTCAGTGTCGGTATCCTGCGAAGCCTTTGACGCCGTTCCTTCAAACGTGCTTTTTTCGATCGCGTCCAAAACACCACGAATGATCTGGTCTTTCTGGGCGGCGATTGCACGATTGCGCAAGGCTGTGAATGCGGCGTCATTAACCGCTCTGAAACTGCGCTCCAGCGCGGCGTCATTTTTCAAAACCAGTGTGTGAGAGGTGGGCGCTGACACAGACGAAACGGCTGTTGGTCTTGACTGAACCGGCGCGGCTTGCTGTTGCGGATTAGGGCCCGCTGCGGCAGGTGCCGTGGTGGCACTGTCAGCCTTGCTATCATTCTGCGCGCTATCGGTCTCGACAGTCGACGAGGGCGCTGCGTTGACCTGTTCACTGGGCTGAGATGCATCGGTCGGTTCCGGCGCTGAGCCGGCGCTATCACCGTTTTCCGATATGTCGTTATCATCGACGGCGGAAGGCGGTTCCCCAGCCGCAGCTCCAGCGTCTGCCTCTGTGTCGCCATCGGGCTGAGTAGGCGCCGCAGAATAGGTGCCATCATCATCTTGTGCTGCGGTCTCTAGTGCCGTGTTTTCACCGGTTTGTGCATGTGTGACCGGCGGCGTTTGCGAAGCCTGATTGCCGGAAGAAGAATTTGTGTTGCCGCTGTTGCCAAGAGACGTTTGCCCACTTGAAGAGGTGGGCGGCAGAAGTGTTTCGAGCATGAAAGGGGTACCAGAACTATCAATGCCCCCCGTCTAACCTTCCACCCCCCAAAATTTAGTGGAATTGGGTAGCGTGATTTTATTAAAATACTGAGGTAATTGCGTTTTCCACAGCACAAAACAAAAGCGCGCCACAACCATGCCGTGGCGCGCTCCAAAGGACTTTGAACGAATTGATCGTTAGATGGAGCTTGCCGCACCGCCATCGACCCGCAACATGGTGCCGGTGATGTAGCTTGCTCCCTGCGAGCACAGAAACGCACCTGCTGCACCAAATTCATCGACAGTGCCGAGACGTGCAGCCGGAATGGTCTTGACGGACGATGAGCGGATTTCCTCGATGCTCTTGCCGGTGCGCTTGGCATTGGCGCCATCCAGTTCATCGATACGATCGGTGTGAATACGGCCGGGCAGCAGCATATTGGATGTGATGCCGAAACCTGCCACTTCGCTCGACAATGTCTTGCTCCAGCCAACCAGCGCGCCGCGCAATGTATTGGACAGCGCCAGATTGGGGATCGGTTCAAAAACGCCTGACGAGGCGACGGTGACAATACGGCCCCAGCGTTGTTCCTTCATCTGCGGCAGGAAAGCGCCGGTCAGTGTGATGACGCGCAGCACCATCGACTGGAAGAAGGTTTCGAGCTTTTCGGCTGTGATTTCTTCGGCAGTGCCGGGTGTCGGGCCGCCGGTATTGTTGATCAGGATGTCGATGCCGCCGAGTTTCTGTTTAACGGCATCAACCATCTCCGCCACAAAATTTGCCTCGGAAATGTCACCACGAACCCAATCGGCTTTGCCTTTGCCAAGCGCGTTGAGAGCTTGGCAATTTGCTTCCAGCTTTTCGCTGGTGCGACCAACCAGCAATACATTAACGCCTTCCTTGAGCAGCGCAGTGGCAATGCCAAGGCCAAGACCGCGTGAAGAGGCGAGAACCAGTGCGCGTTTGCCGGAAATACCGAAATCCATGTGTCATTCCTTATGAAATCGAGACGTCATTGTTTGTATAGGCTGCGCAGGTCACGATTTGAAGGTCGAGACCTGCTTTGGTGCATTTAGGCAAATGGCACTTTGCCGGGATTGAACAAACCATCGGGATCGAGAGCCCGCTTGATCTGTTTTGCCAGACTGCGTTTTACCGGGTCGGCATAATTTTCGTAACCATACCGTTTCTCAAAACCCACGCCATGTTCGGCCGAGAAGCTGCCGCCAATTTCGCGCACATCGGTATAGATCGCATCCTGAATGCGAATGAGTTCCGCTTCGTCTGGCTCATCACATTTGACCGTCAGATGCAGGTTGCCATCGGCAATATGGCCATAGACATAAAGTTGGTAATCCGGATTCAGCACCTGAAACCGAGCATGTAGATCCGCGACATAGGCATCCAGCAGGGCAGGCGGTAAGGATACGTCGAAGGAGGGTGGATTGTTGTAGAACTGGTAATAGAAACCAGACTCCTCGCGCAGTACCCAGATTAGTTTGGCCTGGGTGCTGGACTGCGCGACAATGCCATCGAGAATACCGATTTCCTCCCAGATGTCGGCAAGGGCCGCTTCCAGATTGCCGCGAGCCGTTTCTTCATCTGTGGACGAAATCTCAACGATAAAGGCGCAGGCGCTCTCCGGCAGCCAGGAAAGGTCAAAATTGCGCAAGGCGGCATGGTCACGGATAAACAGCGGCCACATCATTTCTGCCGCTTCCAGCTTGAGGCCGGTCATGTCAGTGAGACGTTCGGCAATGGCCAGCGCGCTTTTGGCATTATTGACTGCCAGCATGGCGGTGGCGCGGTATGGCCGCAAAATCTCAAGTTTCAGCACGAGGCGTGTGATGATACCGAACGCGCCTTCGCTTCCGATCAGTAACTGCTTGATGTCAGGCCCGGCACTGACTTTGACTACGCGGGTCAGGTCACTGAATATCGTACCATCAGGCATGACGGCCTCGATACCGAGTATCTGATGGCGCATGACGCCGTTGCGAAATGCCAGCAGTCCGCCTGCATTGGTGGCCGCCATGCCGCCAATTGTTGCCGTTCCGCGCGAAGGAAGGTCAATGCCGGTGGTAAGGCCGTATGCCGCTACCGCTTCTTGAAGGGCCTGCAACGTCATGCCCGCCTGCACTGTGACGGTCTTTTCTTCGATATTGATGCTATCAACGGCGTTCAGCCGTGATGTCGAGATGGCGATCTGCCCTTCATGGCTGACGCAACCACCAGCAAGACTGGTGCGCCCGCCATGAGGCACAATGTTGACGCCCTGTTCGCGACACCATGTCACCAGCGCAGCGAGGTCCACTGCACTAGAGGGAGACACCAGAATGCCAGCGCCAAAATTGTCTGGGTGTTCTCCGGGGTCGCGTCCTTGCAAGTCGGTATGTGTGGCTATGTGCATATCGGGGAACGCAAATTTCAGCTTCGCTGCAAGGGTGAGGGCGGACGTGTCTGACATGAGCGGTTCGCTTCGCGGCGTGAATTCAGTTGGCAAATCAATAGCAGCCTGCGGTCAGGCGTCCAATGCAGTTTGAAGAATCCACTGATTTTGATGGCGACTTGCGTTGAAGGTCAAGCGTGATCATTTGCTTAAACGCGCCTTGACCGACGCTAAAACCGACCTTATTTGTATATTACGTGAACGTAAAAGTAATTTAATCGTCAGGTTGTCTGACAATAATGTGTGAATCGACATGACTTGCCGCATTCAGCGCTCGACAAGTGCTGTTTGCTTTGCCAAGAAAGAACGAAAGACAGGGACGGGGTGGTCAACCCGGCGGGATTGAGAGGCTGATATGACAGAGCAACATGAACTTCCTGAACGCGAGTCGATGGAATTCGACGTTGTGATTGTGGGTGCAGGTCCTGCGGGTCTGTCGGCAGCAATTCGTTTGAAGCAGGTTAATCCGGACCTGTCAGTGGTTGTTCTGGAAAAGGGTGCCGAAGTTGGAGCCCATATCCTGTCCGGCGCGGTGGTTGATCCTATTGGTATCGACCGCCTGTTGCCCGGCTGGCGTGAGGAAGAGGGCCATCCGTTCAAGACCGAGGTGAAGGACGACCAGTTCCTGTTCTTGGGGCCTGCTGGTTCAATTCGTCTGCCAAACTTCATGATGCCACCGCTGATGAGCAACCACGGCAATTACATCGTGTCGCTTGGTCTGGTCTGTCGTTGGCTGGCGGAAAAGGCGGAAGTTCTCGGCGTCGAGATCTATCCCGGTTTTGCTGCCAGCGAGGTTATTTACGGTGACGACGGCGCTGTCATTGGCGTTGCAACCGGTGACATGGGCGTTGAAAGAAACGGCGAACCTGGCCCCAACTTCACGCGCGGCATGGCCCTGATGGGTAAATATGTGCTGATCGGTGAGGGTGTGCGTGGTTCTCTGGCCAAGCAGCTTATCTCGAAATTCGACCTGCAAAAGGATCGTGATGTCCAGAAGTTCGGTATTGGCATCAAGGAACTGTGGCAGGTAAAGCCTGAAAAGCACAAACAGGGTCTGGTACAGCACTCGTTCGGCTGGCCACTGGGCTTTAAAACCGGTGGCGGATCTTTCCTGTATCATCTGGAAGACAATCTGGTGGCCGTTGGTTTCGTGGTACACCTCAACTACAAGAACCCGTATCTCTATCCGTTTGAAGAGTTCCAGCGGTTCAAGACCCATCCGGCAATCAGCGAAACCTTCGAGGGCGGTAAGCGCCTGTCCTATGGCGCCCGCGCCATCACCGAAGGCGGCTACCAGTCGGTGCCAAAACTTTCCTTCCCCGGTGGCGCACTGATCGGTTGCTCAGCCGGTCTGGTCAACGTGCCGCGCATCAAGGGCAGCCACAATGCCGTGCTGTCTGGCATGCTGGCGGCAGAAAAGATCGCCGACGCGATTGCCGCAGGCCGCGCCAATGATGAAGTTGTCGAGATCGAAAATGAATGGCGCCTGGGCGATATTGGCAAGGACCTGAAGCGGGTTCGCAACGTCAAACCACTGTGGTCCAGGTTCGGCACGTTGCTGGGCATTGGCCTGGGTGGTCTCGATATGTGGATCAACCAGATTTTCGGCTTGTCAATCTTCGGCACCCTGAAGCACGGAAAGACCGATGCGGAAAGCCTTGAGCCTGCTGCGAAACACAAGCCGATTGCCTATCCGCGACCAGATGGCGTGTTGACCTTCGATCGCCTGTCATCGGTGTTCCTGTCTTCCACCAATCATGAGGAAGACCAACCGGTGCATCTGCATGTCAAGGACATGGATTTGCAGAAGCGCTCCGAGCATGATGTCTATGCAGGGCCTTCGACACGTTACTGTCCGGCAGGCGTCTACGAATGGGTCGAGAAGGATGGCGAAGAAGTCTACGTGATCAACGCGCAGAACTGCGTGCACTGCAAGACCTGTGACATCAAGGACCCTAACCAGAATATCAACTGGGTTCCGCCACAAGGCGGCGAAGGGCCGGTCTACGCCAATATGTAAAGATGGCCCGGCCTGCACGGACCGCCGCTCAAATGAATATAAGGTCAGGTTGTGAAAATGGATGATCTTGTCTCGTTTTCCATCCGGCCTGCGCGACGCGATGAAATAGAGGCATTGAGACAGATTGAGCTGGATGCCTTTTTTGCGCTTCGCGATGCTGGCGGTATTCCGGGTGAACCAAGCGCCACATCGGCTGACAGTCTTTTCGTCATGCTTGAAAATGGTCTTCTTGTCGTGGCCGCAAACAGTGAAGATCGCCCCTTGGGTTTTCTTGGTGCAACGCAGATCGGTGATGAACTCTACATCAATGAAATCGATGTCTTGAGGGCAGTGCAAGGCAAGGGGCTGGGCAAGGCTCTGATTGTCTGGGCTATCGAAGAGATGGAGCGACGCCGACTGCGACGTGCAACGCTGACCACCGACCGGCTTGTGCCGTTCAACGCACCGTTTTATGCCCGAAAGGGTTTCCGTGTGCTGGCAGATGATGAACTGTCGTCTCATCTGCGGCAAACACTGGATCACCAGATTAAATGTGGTCTTGATCCTGCCCGCCGCGTCGCCATGGCTTGGGATAAGCACTAAATCCACAACCGCGTGCAACGGCCTGTTGAATTCCCTGCGTTTAACCATGACATGTGGGGAGGTGCTGATATAATGCTGTGGCGCATATCGCGTCCTGGGGTGGTGTTATGGACTTTGGTGTTAAATGCGGCGTTATCTCCTCTGGCCTTAAAAGCAGATGGCTATGGTCTGCTGTTGCGGCATGCGGTTTTCTATCGGTTATGACCTCAGCGCATTTCACTGCCGCAGCCGATTGCCGGTCTGATCCGGCCCCTGGCGTGGACTGGAGCCAGTGCAACAAGCGACTGCTGATGCTCGGTGGAAGCAATTTCGAAGGTGCCAACCTGCAGGGCACTGATTTCACCTATACAGACCTGCGTGAGTCGATTGTGAAATCGGTGAACTTCACCAAGGCGAAGCTGGTCAGAACTTCACTCGCAAATACCGATCTTGCAGGCGCAACCCTCAACAAGATTGAAGCCTACCGCAGCGATTTCACCAATGTGAAGGCCGACAAGGTGCCATTCGTGAACGCGGAAATGCAAAGAGCCGATTTTACCGGCGCACATCTCGCTGGCGCGGATTTTTCGAAGGCCGAACTCGGCCGGGCAAATTTTGAGAACGCGGTGCTGGATGACGTGCATTTCAGCATGGCAAACTTGTCTCGCGCGCGCTTCATCGGTGCAAAGCTTGGCGGCGCGGTGGATTTGCAGAACGCTTTTCTTTTCTTGGCACGTTTTGAAGGCGTCGACCTGTCGAAGGTCTCTGGATTATCTCAAGGCCAGCTTGATCTCGCCTGTGGTGATGCAAACACCAAGCTACCTGAAGGCCTTACGGCATCTAAAGAGTGGCCCTGCCATCCAGACGAAGACCCTTCATGATGTAAAAAATCCCCCTGACCAAAGGCTAGGGGGATTCAAGATCATCAGAAGCCGGACAGGACGATCTTGCCCTTTGCCGTACCGCTTTCAATCAGCGCATGGGCTTTTTTCATGTTGGCGGCATTGATGCTGCCATAGGTTTCCGTCAGCGTTGTTTTGATTTTCCCTGCATCGACAAGTTCTGCGACATGGCTCAACAGCTTGTGCTGCTCGATCATGTCAGGTGTCTGGAAGACGGCGCGTGCGAACATCATTTCCCAGTGCACCGACAGGCATTTACGCTTGAACGGCATGACGTCGAACCCGCCTTTGGGATCATCAATCAACGCAAAACGGCCCTGTGGTGCCAGCAAGGTCACGCTTTCGCCGCCATGAAGATCGCTCTGTGTGGTGGAAAACACGAAGGAAGGCGCGCCTATTCCAAGTGCCTCGACCTGCTTGGCTATCGGCTGGCTATGGTCGATGACATGGTGAGCGCCAAGTTCTTTTGCCCATTCTTTCGTTTCCGGACGTGACGCCGTTGCGATAACCGTCAGATCGGTCAACTGCCGCACCAGTTGGATGGCAATCGAGCCAACACCGCCGGCGCCACCAATGATGACGATGGCGTTAGCGCCACCGGAAACCGGCTCATTGATATCAAGGCGATCAAACAGGGTTTCATAGGCGGTGATGGCTGTCAGGGGCAGGGCAGCCGCCTCTTCAAAGCTCAGGCTTTTAGGCTTTGCGCCGACAATGCGCTCATCCACCAACTGAAATTCACTGTTGGAGCCCGGCCGGTTAATGACGCCAGCGTAATAGACCTCGTCTCCGGGCTTGAACAGGCTGACCTTGTCGCCGACCGCCTTGACCACACCCGCCGCATCGAAGCCGAGCACGCGGTGCTGGCCATCTTCAGGAACAGCACTTTTGCGTACCTTGGTATCAACGGGGTTCACCGATACCGCCTTGATCTCGACAAGCAGGTCGTGATCGGTGGCGACAGGATCTGGCAATTCAATGTCCAGAAGGGACGTTTCGGCAGTGATGGGTTGAGGGTTCAGATAACCGACGGCACGCATGTAAAGCCTCCTTGCTTGTTTGCATGCATGGTAATTGATACATATGAAATGAAACCGCAAGAATGCACAAATTCTGTATATACGCACAAAAAGGATACTGTGATGTCTCGTCCTCGTGCAAAATTGACTGGCAACTTTCCCGGCTGTCCCGTTGAATCCACGCTGAGTTTTCTCGATGGCAAGTGGAAGGGCGTCATCCTCTATCACCTGCTGAATGGCGGTACGCTTCGCTTCAACGAACTGCGTCGCCACATTCCAAGCGTCACCCAGCGCATGCTGACCAAGCAGTTGCGTGAGCTGGAAGAAGCAGGTCTGATTTCTCGCAAGGTTTTTCCCGTCGTGCCGCCTCGGGTGGACTATACGCTGACGCCACTGGGCCTCAGCATGCAGCCGGTTATCGCCGCCCTGAAAACCTGGGGTGATAGCCACGTCGTTTGCGAGAATGGCACGAAATACGTCCGCACACCGGATGGCAGGAAGGAACTGGCAGCCTGAGCTGCCAGTCTTTTGATCAGAGCACGGTGCCGCTGAGGATCAGCAGCGCGACACTGAAGTAGATGACCAGACCCGTGACATCGACAAGGGTTGCCACGAAGGGTGCCGAGGCGCTTGCTGGATCCAGACGCAGTTTCTGCAGGATGAATGGCAGCATGGAACCACAGATCGAACCGAAGCTGACGATGCCTACCAGCGCGGAAAATACCGTGAAGCCAACCAGCAGCCAGTGTTCGCCGTAATCGTAAAAACCTGCCTTCTGCCATACGGTCAGCCGCAGGAAACCGATTGCTCCGAGTATGGTGCCCAGCATCAGGCCGGTTGGCAGTTCACGCAGCAGAACACGCCACCAGTCGGAAAGCTTTAGCTCTCCCAGCGCCAATGCACGAATGATCAGTGACGTTGCCTGCGAACCGGAATTGCCGCCGGAGCTCATGATCAGCGGAATGAACAGTGTCAGCACGACAGCCTTTTCCAACTCACCTTCAAAATGCTGCATGGCGCTTGCCGTCAGCATTTCACCGATAAACAGCGCAGCCAGCCATCCGGCACGTTTGCGGATCATCTCTGGAAAGCCGATTTTCATATAGGGCTTTCCAAGCGCCTCCATGCCACCGAATTTCTGGGCATCTTCGGTCGTATCGGCAATCATCGTGTCGATCACATCATCGACGGTCACAATGCCAAGAACATGTCCGTGCTCATCAACGACGGGCAGGGCCAGCAGGTTGTGCTTGCGGATCAGCTTGGCGACCACTTCCTGCGAGGCCAAGGGATCGATGAAAACAACACTTTCTGCCTGGGCGACCGACAGGATCGAGGCTTCTGGCTGACCGGTCAGCAGGCGGCGCAGTGTCACGACATTTGTCAAAACGCCGTCATGGCTCAGCACATAGATGGCGTAGACCGTTTCGCGCGAACGACCGACTGTGCGGATATGATCAAGCGTCTGCTCAACGGTCCAGTCATCAGGGACGCTGACAAACTCCGTGGTCATGATGCTGCCCGCAGTGCGGGGCGGATAGTTCATCAGATGCTGTATGGCGAGTGCCGTTGTGCGGTCCAGCCGTGAAGACAGCCGGGCGCGCTCACCGTCTTGCATTTCCTGCAAAAGGTCTGCGACACGATCGTTTGCCATGGTGTTCAGCAGGCGAACGGCAACGTCGACCGGCATCGCGTTGATGATGGCGGCGGCGTGATGCAGTTCTGGCCGAGCCAGAATGGCCACGGCTTTTGGCTGTGCCATGGTGGAAAGGGCAGATGCAGCCTGTGCCACGTCAAGCGTGTTCAGCTGGTCTACACGTTCTGCAATGGTGAGGCCTGTTGCATGGGTGCCGCGAAAGAGGCGTGCAGCCTTGCTGGCTCTCTGGGAGAGGGTGTGAAAGTTCATGATTGCTCACCTTTCTATCGATCCGCCGATTGCGGCAGATCGTGGTGAGCCGACAGGAGTCAGATCAGTGCACGAACGCCGTTCTCGGCAAAGGCAATCGACTACTACTGTCGCTAGACATCTAATGATGCTCCGGTTGAAATCCGCGCGATGAAAAACCATGCGCGTAAGGCATGTGTTGCGCCTGAAAAGGCCAATAGTCAAGAAGAGAATAATTACGTTTTTGAAAGGCTGCTTTGCTTTGGCAGGCGTTTCGAAAAACGGTGCCAAAGCAATGCGCTAAGGGGTCAGTTCAGGCCGCTTTTGCGCGTTTGTCGATGGAGACGGAAATCGCAAAAACCACAAGGCCAGCGGCTGAGAGTGCAGCGCCGACATAACCGGTTGCAGCGTAGCCGTAGCCCCACGCAATCACCAGACCGCCGAGCCACGCGCCAAGCGCATTGGCGATGTTGAAGGCGGAGTGGTTGGAGGCGGCGGCCAGCGTCTGTGCATCCGCTGCAACGTCCATCAGGCGGGTCTGAGCAGCCGGGCCAGCTGCAAAGCTACAGCCAACAAGGAACACGCAAAGGCAAAGCATGAACCAGTTATCAGCTGTCAGCGAGAACAGTGTCATGACCAGAATGTTGAACACCAGCATGCCACCAATCGTGCCGGTCAGCGAAATATCGGCAAGGCGTGAACCGATGATGTTACCGACATTCATGCCGATGCCGAACAGCACCAGAACGATGGAAACCGAAGCAAGAGGCATCATCGCAACATCCGTCGTTGTTTTGGAGATGTAGCTGAAAATCGAGAACATGCCGCCGAACCCGACCGAAACGATCAGCAGAGTCAGCCAGACCTGAACGCGTTTGAATGCACCAAGCTCACGCGCAATGCTGGCGCCTTCGGCAACCGTGTCGCGGGGCTGGAACAACCACACCAGGCCAACCGTCAAAAGCCCTATACCACCCACCAGCATGAAGGCTGCGCGCCAGCTCATCAACTGGCCGATAAATGTCGCCAGAGGTGTGCCAAGCAGTGTTGCAATGGTCAATCCCAGCATTACACGCCCGACAGCTCGGGTTCGTTTGTGAACGGGTGCCATGGAGGCGGCGACCAGAGCGGCAACACCGAAATAGGCGCCATGTGGCAAACCGGTTATGAATCGCAGTACGGTGAAGGAGGCAAAGTCCGGAGCTACGGCACTCAGGATGTTGCCGATGGTAAATAGTCCCATCAGACACAGCAGCAACGTACGACGGCTGAGGCGTGCCGACAGAACCGCAATGATCGGAGCACCGACCACAACACCCAGTGCATAAGCGGTAATCACATATCCGGCCTGCGGAATGCTGACCCCATAGGTGCTGGCCACTTCCGGCAGCAGACCCATAATTGCGAATTCACCGGTACCGATACCAAAGCCGCCGGCAGCCAACGCAATTTCGATAAGCGCGATTGCAAGGGGCGATAACTTGGCCGCGTCACTCGCGGAACCGGATGATTGCGCACGTGTATCGTGCATGACGGACTCGGTCATGAGGAAACCTGATATGTGAACTGTATTCGGTGCGGGAGCTGCAACGATGCGCAGGGACTGGAAACTGGTCACCAAAATGACCTGATCTGACGTTTATCATTTGATTGTGCGGTGCGGTAGAGGTTTCGCATCAAAAATGGCATCAGACGATTTTTATCTGGAACAGAATTTCAAATTGGGTGTTTTCTCGCCGCGGCAACGGGCGGCCCGTCTGTGGGGAACAGAGATGAAGTTGATTGCTATATTCAACCGCGACGGCGGTACGTTCAAAACAACTGACATGACTGAATATTGCTCTCTGGTACAGACAACGTTCCGTGGGGCAGGGCATGATATTGAATGCCGCCTTGTCGAAGGCCCCAATATTGTCGAGGAAATGGAAAAGGCAGCGGCAACACCAGGGCTCGATGGCCTGATTGCCGGTGGCGGCGATGGCACCATCTCGGCTGCTGCCGGTATTGCATGGAAAAATGGCCTTGCACTCGGTGTCGTTCCCGCCGGTACCATGAACCTGTTTGCCCGTTCGCTAAAGCTCCCGCTTGATATAAGAGCGGTCGTTGACGTGCTGGCGGAAGGTAATGTGCGTGACGTGGACATTGCCAGCGTCAACGGACGCCCTTTTGTACACCAGTTTTCCGCTGGTCTGCATGCCCGCATGGTGCGTTATCGCAACAACATGGCCTTTGCCTCAAGGCTCGGCAAAATACAGGCGAGTGCCCGTGCGGCACTGGGTGTCGTGCTCAATCCACCGGTCTTCGATGTCGAATATATGGTCGATGGCGTGACGCGCCACCGGGAGGTCTGCGCCATTTCTGTCTCCAACAATGAGTTTGGCGAACATCCCTTTCTGGTACCGGATGATGTTGCCGGTGGTCATCTGGGTTTTTATCTGGCCGACGTCATGACGCCACCGGGCGTCGTACGGCTGGCCTTTGATATCTTGCGAGGCAAGCTGAAGGAAAATGCTGCGGTCACCTCAATGACCACGCCGGAACTGGAGCTGCATTTTCCCAAACGCCGCCGCGATGTGCGCTGCGTTATCGATGGCGAGTTGCTGCCGATGGAACGGGATGTGCTGATCAAGCTGCATCCCGGGGAATTGAAGGTGTTCACGTCCCCGGTTATCCAGCAGGCTGCTGCCTGACGATCATAGTCTCGGCAGGTAAGTCCGGTAATCGAAGTCCGATACCGTCTGAAGATAGGTGATGGCTTCCTTGCGTTTGGTATCGGCAAACAGCTTTTGATAGGCCGCGCCAAACGTATCGGCGATAAAAGCCGATGCCGCAAAATCCTCGACGGCTGTCAGAAAATCGTGGGTCAGCTTGCTCTGGGATTGTGCTACGCCGCCGGGTTCGGTTGCCGGACCGGGATCAAGATCATTTTCGATGCCGCGTAACATTCCCCCTAGAATGGCCGTCAGTAGCAGATGCGGATTGGCGTCTGCACCGGCAACCCGGTGTTCAATGCGCGCTGCCGGACCGTGCGTATCGGGGATACGAACAGAGGTACCACGATGGGCAAAGCCCCAGTCAATATCGACCGGTGCGAATGAGCCGGGCTGGAAACGCCGGTAGGAATTGGCAAAAGGTGCAAAGATCAGTTGCGCATCCCGCATGGTTTCCAACATACCGGCACAGACGGATTTCAGCCGTGTTGGCTCACCGCCTTTCGCGTCGAGTATGTTGTTTCCTTCTCCATCAAGAATGCTGATGTGGACATGCAGCCCTGATCCGGCCTGATCCGAATAGGGCTTGGCCATACATGTCGACTTCAGGCCATGATGTTTGGCAGCCTGTTCGGCAATCCGCTTCAGATAAATGCAGTCGTCGGCGGCCGCCAATGCATCCGGCCTGTGCAGCAGGTTTACTTCAAACTGGCCAGGGCCGAATTCTGCTGTTGTTGCATCAGCGGGCAGTCCTTGTATCTTGGCCCAGGCATTCAGCGTTTGCAGATAATCGTCCATAATGTCTGTGGCGCCCATATCGTAGAGCTGCGCACCGGTCGCTTCGCCCTTGTAGGCAAGCCGGGCAGGCGGGCGCGGTTTGCCGGTTGCACGCCAGTCATCCTCAACAAGATAAAATTCAAGCTCGGTCGCGACAACCGGTGTGAGGTCAAGCTGCGCGTAACGTTCCAGCATGCGTGACAGGATGGCGCGCGGGTCCATGAAGCTTGGTCCACCATCCATGTCGTGCATGGTGGCCAACACCTGCGCTGAACCCTCTGGTGCCCAAGGCATCGGCGCCAAGCTGCGCTTGTCTGGCACACACACGCCATCAGGATCACCCAGCGTTAGCGACAGGCCAGTAAATTCGTCATTGTCATCACCCCAGATATCCAGCGACTGCGTGGAGGCGGGAAGTCGGACGGAGCCTTCCCATATTTTTTTCTCGGCTTTGAGCGGAATGCGTTTGCCTCTGAGATCACCATTCATGCCAACAAGCAGCAGCTCTATGCGTGGCTGCATTTCAACAAAATGGCTAGGGAGTACGGTTTCTCTGCGGGTCATTTTGGTATTTCGGCTTTCTCGTCTGATCGTAGAACGTGCAACGATAAGCTTAAACACACCGCCTTGCCAAACGCATTTCATAACGCCATGCTCGCTCCAGCAACATGACTGGGAAAATCGGTGGTAACTGGCATGAATGAAATGAGTAAAACCCTTTCCAACCTCGCAGCTATCGATGCTGCTCACCATCTTCATCCTTTTTCAGACATGGGTAAGCTCAACGAGGCCGGAACTCGGATTATCGAGCGTGCCGAGGGCGTCTACATCTTTGACAGCAACGGCAAGAAATATCTCGATGCCTTTGCTGGCCTGTGGTGCGTGAACATCGGTTACGGCCGCAAGGAAATGGCGGAGGCGGTTTCTCGCCAGATGAACGAGCTACCCTATTACAACAGCTTTTTCGGTACCACGACCCCGCCAACCACCTTGCTGGCGCAGAAGATCGCCTCCCACACCGGCGGTCATATGAACCATGTGTTCTTCACCAATTCCGGCTCGGAAGCCACCGATACCTGGTTCCGCATGGCACGTGTTTACTGGAAGGCACTGGGCCATCCACAAAAGACCAAGATCATCGCGCGCCGCAATGGTTATCACGGTTCCACCGTGGCCGGTGCCTCGCTTGGCGGCATGAAGTGGATGCACGAGCAGGGCAACCTTCCGATTGAGGGCATCGCCCATATCGGCCAACCCTACTGGTATGCTGAAGGCGGTGATCTATCTCCCGCCGAGTTTGGCTTGAAAATGGCCAGCGAACTTGAAGCGAAGATCGATGAGCTGGGCGAAGACAATGTCGCAGCTTTCGTTGCTGAACCCATTCAGGGCGCGGGCGGTGTTATTGTGCCGCCTGATACCTATTGGCCGGAAATTGCCCGCATCTGCAAGGCGCGCAACATTCTGCTGGTATCCGACGAGGTCATCTGCGGTTTCGGCCGGCTCGGTTCATGGTTCGGTTTCCAGCATTTCGGTTACCAACCGGACCTCGCGCCGGTCGCCAAGGGACTGTCTTCTGGCTACCTGCCGATTGGCGGTGTGTTGGTGTCGGACCGTGTGGCGGAAGTGATGATCAAAGAAGTCGGTGACTTCAATCACGGCTTTACCTATTCCGGTCATCCGACATGCGCGGCGGCTGCGTTGGAAAATATCCGCATTCTGGAAGATGAGGGTCTGGTTGAGCGCGTCAGAGACGACATTGGGCCTTATTTTACTAAGGCATGGCAGAGCCTGGCCGATCATGAAATCGTCGGTGAGGCGGTCAATGTCGGTTTGATGGGCGGTTTACAGCTTGCTGTCGATAAAACCACGCGCCAGCGTTTTGCCAAACCGGACGATGTCGGCATTGTCGTGCGCAATCACTGCCTTGAAAACGGGTTGGTCATGCGTGCCACCGGCGACCGCATGCTGGCCTCACCAGCATTGACAATCAGCCATTCGGAAGTGGACCGCATTATCGAAACACTGCGCAAGGGGCTGGACCACCTTCGCGATACCGTCAAGGAATAAGACATTCCTTCTGGCGCTTAAGGAAAACCCCGCTTCATTGAAGCGGGGTTTTGTCTTTCTGGAATTATTGGAAGGCCGTTTCATAGAAACTGCGCAGCTTGCGGGAGTGCAGTTTTTCCGGCGGCATGGCCGCCAGCTTCTGCACCGCACGAATGCCGATCTGAAGATGTTGGGCAACCTGCGTTTTATAAAATGCGGTTGCCATGCCCGGCAGTTTCAACTCGCCATGCAGCGGTTTGTCTGAAACGCACAGCAAGGTGCCGTAGGGCACACGGAAACGGAAACCATTGGCGGCAATGGTTGCCGATTCCATATCCAGTGCGATGGCGCGCGATTGCGAAAGCCGTTTGACTGGACCAGCCTGATCGCGCAGTTCCCAGTTACGGTTGTCAATCGTGGCAACGGTGCCGGTCCGCATGATGCGCTTCAGCTCAAAACCTTCGTAACCGGTAACTTCGGCCACAGCTGCCTCGAGTGCAACCTGCACTTCCGCCAATGCCGGAATTGGCACCCACACTGGGATATCATCATCCAGAACATGGTCTTCGCGCACATAGGCATGGGCCAGCACATAGTCGCCGAGGCGCTGGCTGTTGCGCAGGCCAGCGCAGTGACCAACCATCAGCCATGCATGCGGACGAAGGACGGCAATATGGTCGGTAATCGTCTTGGCGTTGGATGGTCCAACCCCAATATTGACCAGCGTGATACCAGCATGCCCCTTCTTTTTCAGATGGTAGGCAGGCATCTGTGGCAACCGCGACAGGGTCATGTCGGTTTCCGGGCGGTCTGAACCGGCATGGGTGATGATGTTGCCGGGTTCGACGAACTCCGTATAACCTTCACCGCCCTTGGCCATCAGGTCGCGCGCCCAGTTGGCAAACTCATCAATGTAGAATTGGTAGTTGGTGAACAGAACGAAGTTCTGGAAATGGTTTGCGCTCGTGGCCGTATAATGACTCAGACGCGCCAGCGAATAATCGACACGCTGTGCGGTGAACGGCGCCAGCGGCGCAGGCTCGCCGGATACCTGATCATATTCACCATTGGCGATCAGGTCGTCTGTATTGTTGAGATCCGGCGTATCGAACAGATCGCGCAGCGGCACATCGGAAAGAGACGATGTGGCGGAGGCCTCGACATGGGCGCCTTCGCCAAATGCGAAATGCAGCGGAATGGGCGTGGCCGATTCCGATACTGTAATCGGAACATTGTGGTTGCGCATCAACAGCTCAAGCTGCTCTTTCAGATAATGCCTGAACAGATGCGGACGGGTGATTGTTGTGGTGTAAATGCCGGGCGAAGTGACATGGCCGTAGGACAGGCGGGAATCCGCATGGCCAAAGCTGGTCGTTTCCATGCTGACCTGCGGATAGCAGGCGCGGTAACGGCCGGTTATCGGCGCACCCGCCGCAAGTGCGGTAAACGCATCAATCAAAAATTTGGTGTTGCGTTCGTAAAGCGCGGTCAGGGCCTCGACCGCCTCTTTGTGATCTGTAAAGACCTGCGGCGCATAGGGCTCAGGGCTTATGAAAGTAAGGGCTGATATAGAAGGGATTCGTGTGCTCATGAGGCATTATAGATACGCTATTGAGACACGCAAGCGACAGCACGCAGCAATGAAGTACAACGAGACTGTTATTTTTTATCTGTGAGTCCGGCGATCTCCACGGCCTGCAAACCCTGATGTTTTAGCCGAGTGCGCCGCGCTGCAGGCTCATCAAAAGAACAAAGCCAGCGCCTTTGTTCATCGCGCTACGTTCATTTTCTTTCATGGCGGCAAGCCCGGCAATGGGGCCGAGCAACATGGTGGCGATGAGAGCCAGACGAACACTGCTGTAAACCGCGCCGGAGAAGGTCTTGGTCATGGTATTTCGTCCTTCTTACAGAATGGTCGTGCAGTTGGTCTGGATGGATTGGGTGCAGGGCGTAATGGTGCCAATTTGCATACGCTGGAAATTACGGTGCGGATTGATGGCAAGTGCCGCAAACGACATCGCAAAAATGGCCATCAGCAAGGTAATGATCGTTAAACGCCGTATCAGAATTGCCATTGTCCGCTCCCCTTTGCGAATGTGATGCTATGGTTTTGCCACATTCGGTCTGAACCATTGCTGAGAGCCAAATTCATCTCGCGTTCAGAAGCATTAACAGGGCTGATAAGTGCAGATGTGCGCTTAACCATAAGGATTGCGCGGGCAATTTTCGGGGACTTTAAGCAACGTGAGCCAGAATGGCAGGCGGTGCCATCCTGGCTCTTTCCCGTTATTGAACAGAAAACGTTCTAAAGCCTTGTCCAGGTCTGCGACTTGCACAGAACCTTTAGAACGCATCCTTTCATTTTCAGGGAATTGCCGGAAACACTGCCTGAACCACTATAGGTCTTGTCATTTGCAGGATCGGTGATTTCGCCGGAATACTCATTGCCGCTGCCGCTCATACGGCCAATCTGCTTGCCCGCATGTTTTCCAGTTTTCAGCGTTACGCAGAAAGCAGAGCCGCAAGAAGCGATCGTTGCCGTTTCACCGCTTTGGGTTTTCCAGTTTCCTTCGATATTTTCAGCCGCTAATGCCTGACCCGAAATCAGCAGTGCAGCAAGAAGTGCAATCCGTTTCATAAATCCTCCTCCGGTGTTTGACGGCCAAGCGCGCGCACGTGCCATCAACATCGTGTTCCTCCACACGAGTGGGCAATTTATAGTTTACGTTCACGTAAAAGGAAAGAAGGTTTGCTGCCGCTGACAGTGGTTTTCCACCCAGATAAACGCGGTGATTTATGCAAACGGAAAAATGGATGCTGTTTTTAAAGTTAGCAAAGGGTTGAAATCGGCCGGTAAAATTTTCGTAAAATTTTCGCGAAATCCCTTAATTCTCAGGCATAGCCATATTTAACAAAAACTCAAATTTACCAACTGTTTGGACTTTGTTTGTCTCAAATTAATCATGCATTTTAAGCGTCCGTTGAAGCGGCTTTGGCATAGTAAGCCCATCAAACGAGCAGGGAATAACCCGCCAAACCGGAAGGATACGCAAAGCCGCAGAAGACGGCGCGATCCTTTCGGAAGCCCGGATAAGGGGCAGCACAACGACTGAACCAAAACAGGCTTTAACAGGGATAGAAAAACAATGGCACGCTTTGAAATTCGCGATATCGAAACAGCAGCAATGGGCGGTGAAGCCCGCGCCGATGTGTTTTGCAATCTGGGTCTTATCTATGCCACAGGGCGCGGATGTGACGTTGATGTGGTTGCAGCCCACAAGTGGCTGAACATTGCAGCAATCAAAGGATCCGAGCGCGCAGCAAGCCTGCGTGCCGACCTGGCCCGCAATATGAGCAAGGCCGACCTGGCTGCGGCACTGCGTGCTGCACGTGAATGGATGACCATTCATTAATTGATCAGACCAGAAAGGCCAAAACGAGATACCCAAGGGAGGGTAGAACGAAGATAACTCGCAAGAGGAACGCGGCGGGGAATTTGGGACGGACTGACAACACGCAAATGCTGAAGGGCAAATCCATTTGCGAAAATGTTGCAGAAAACCGAAGCTTGCGCTGACACATCAAACCGCGACTGGCAGGAACAAGGCCAGCGCGGTTTTTTCTTGTTCGATGTTGCGTATGGAGCTGGCCGTATCAGGCCAGCTTTTTCAGCACTTTCGGCAGTGCTTCTTCGAAGAGATCAAGCGACGATTGAATGCCAGCGCTGACGCGAATGCAGCGGTTAAGCGGTGCAACTCCCGGCATGCGGATGAACACGCCGTGTTCCATCAGGCCATCAACGATAGCCTTGGCATAAACGCCGTCGCGACCACAATCGATGGTGACAAAATTGGTGGCGGAGGCCAGCGGCGACAGGGCATTGGCCTTGGCAATTGCCGAGATACGCGTGCGAGCCCCATCAATTTTCTGCACGACCTCATGCAGATAGGCCTGGTCATTCAGCGCGACCAGTGCTGCGGCGACGGAAACCCGTGCCATGCCGAAGTGGTTGCGAATCTTGTCAAATGCCTGCACGTTTCCAAGTGTGCCGATCGCATAACCGACCCGGGCACCTGCCAGGCCATATGCCTTTGAGAACGTGCGCATTCTCAAGATATTCGGCAGGCCGATAAGTGCTTTAACGTCAGGCGTTGCACCCTTGGGTGCGGTTTCACAATAGGCTTCATCCAGAATGAGAAGACAATTGTCCGGCAAGGACTTCGCGAAATTTTCGACTTCGTTTGCGTTCCACCAGCTGCCCATCGGGTTGTCTGGGTTGGCGAAGTAGACCAGCGGTGCGTTTTCACGCCTCACGGTATCAAGCAGACCATTCAGATCTTCGCGGTCATTCACATAAGGTGTTGTGACCAGGCGTCCGCCAAAACCATTGATGTGGTAATTGAAGGTTGGGTACCCGCCAAATGACGTGACGACAGGGGTGCCGGGCTCAACGATAAGCCGGGCAATTTCACCCAACATACCATCCACGCCGCTGCCGACCGCAATATTGTCTCGCGATACGCCATGGTGGATGGCCAGTGCTTCCTTCAGTTCGAAATTTTCCGGGTCGGCATACATCCACGTTTCGGTTGCCGCATTGCGCATGGCGTCAAGAACAGACGGCGCCGGGCCGAAGCTGCTTTCATTGGCTCCGATACGGGCTTTGACGGCCAAATGGCGATTACGCTCTATGGCTTCAGGTCCAACGAAGGGAACGGTTGATGGCAGGCTGGCGGCGAGGGGCGTAAAGCGGGAAAATGCGGACATTACAGACTATTCCGGTATCGATTTGAAATCGACGACACAATAGGTTGAAAACCATCCCGTGCAAGCCAAGTTTTTGCTGAAACTGTACGGACGCCAATGACTTTTGCGTCATACGACACCGCACAAATTTGCCCAAAATACAAAAAGCGAAGGTCATCAGGAATGACCTCCGCCTTGATCTTTTCAATGTGTCTGCACTTACAGGCTGGCGTCGAAACTCAGTCTCTGCACGTGGTGCAGGAATTCAGGATCGATCAGCATATTGAAGCCGATCACCGCTTTTTCTTCTTCGCGGCGGATCAAAGTGCAGCCAATTTCATCACGAATTCCGAGCAATTCGAGGAAGAAGTTATTGGGAATTTCCACCTCGGGGCTGACTTCGAGTTCGGCGCCGTAGAGTGAAATCGTCCTGACCAGGCAACGTACGCTGTCCTTGGTGCTCAGATGGCGGCCGAGTACCACGATCTTGCCGGGGCGGTCGATCGTGAACTTCTCGTACATCTCATCCTGAGGAACCGACTGCCGTGGATCAATTGTTACGTTCAATGGCATGACAACCTCCCATGATTGCCCATTATTTATATATGAAGGTACGCCTCAAGCATTGCTCCAAGCTTAATTGAATTTCTAAAATACAAAACAATGTGCATGATTTTGCCACACAACGACGCTCAGAATTGCTTCTGCGCAGTTGTTCTGTGTGGTTGGCTCCACAGGAGTTGACGCAAGGCGTACGCAGCGTTACGCCTTTATCATGTAAACAAGCATGCGATTGTGTTGAGGCGAATCGTGATGTGGGGGAGTTGGTGTTGTGAGTGGCAGATTGGTCATTGTGGGGGCAGGGCAGGCGGCCTTCGCACTTGCTTCTAAACTGAGAGGGTTAAAGGATGATCGGCCCATCACAATCCTCGGCTCAGAAGATGTCCTGCCTTACCAACGTCCACCCTTATCCAAGAAATATCTTCTCGGTGACATGACCTTCGATCGGCTGCTATTTCGCCCTGAGCATTGGTACGCCGACCATAATGTTGAAATCAGAACGTCGGCGTGGGTTGAGGAAATCGACCGCACTGCAAAGACCGTTCGTCTGCAGGATGGCAGCACCGTAGTTTATGAAACACTGGTTTTGGCAACCGGGGCCGAACCGCGCAGTCTGCCACCTGGCATCGGTGGTGATTTGCAAGGCATTTTTACGGTTCGCGACAAGCGCGACGCGGATCGCCTGATGAAAGAGATGCGTCCCGGCCGCCGCCTGCTGATTGTTGGAGGCGGTTACATCGGACTTGAGGCTGCGGCTGTTGCCCGTCATCTCGGCCTTGACGTCACATTGATTGAAATGGCGGATCGTATCCTTCAACGCGTTGCGGCGCGTGAAACTGCCGATGCCATCAGGGGAATCCACGTCTCGCATGGTGTTTCCATCAGGGAAAAAACCGGTTTGGTTCGTCTGAATGGCGACAACGGTCACGTGAAAACCGCGGAACTGTCAGACGGTTCTGTCATTGATGTGGATTTTGTGATTGCCGGTATCGGCGTGACGCCCAATGACCGCCTGGCGCGCGAAGCCGGGCTGGATGTCGCCAATGGCGTGGTTGTGGATGCCTTTACCCGCACATCGGACAGTTCAATTCATGCATTGGGCGATTGCGCAGTCTTGCCTTGGCAGGGCACGCAGATCCGGCTTGAATCCGTACAGAACGCAGTCGAGCAGGCGGAAGCCGCTGCTATCGTCTTGACCGGTGAGGATCGTCCCTATGATCCTAAACCGTGGTTCTGGTCCGATCAGTATGATGTAAAGCTTCAGATCGCCGGATTTAATGCTGGTTATGACGAAACTCTGGTGCGTGCCGGCACACGCGAGGGAAGTCTTTCCATTTGGTATTTCCGCCAGGGTCTGTTCGTCGCCGTCGATGCGATCAATGATGCCAAAGCCTATGTCACCGGTAAAAAGATGCTCGAAAGCGGCATCAATCCGGACCGTATGATTCTTGCCGATACCTCAGCTGATCTCAAGCAGCTTCTTGTTTAAAGGAAAGTGCATGCCCGTCTCTGAAAATCGTTTCAAAACAGCCATTAAATCCGGAAAACCACAGATCGGTCTGTGGCTGGACATGGGTGAGGCAATCGCTGCCGAGATTGCCGGAACCTCAGGATTTGACTGGCTTGTCATTGATGGTGAGCACGGTCCGAATGACCTGCGCAGCATTATCGAACAGTTAAGGGCGCTCTCCAGTTCTCCAGCAGAGCCCGTCGTACGTGTTCCCGTCGGTGACACCTGGATCATCAAGCAGATGCTTGATGCTGGCGCGCGCACCCTTCTGGTTCCGATGGTGGATTCTGCAGAGCAGGCGAGAGAACTGGTGCGTGCAATTCATTACCCGCCCCACGGCATTCGTGGAGTAGGGGCAGCAGTTGCGCGTGCGTCAGCTTTCAACACGATTGATGACTATGCTGAAACGGCCGCTGAAGGTCTGTGTCTGCTGGTGCAGGTTGAAACCCGTGCAGCGATTGCCGATCTCGATAATATCCTCGCTGTTGAAGGTGTCGACGGTGTGTTCATCGGCCCGGCTGACCTTGCGGCTGATCTTGGATATCTTGGTCGGATGGACGCACCGGAAGTGCAGGAGGTGATTGAAAATGCCATCACCAGGATTGTTTCAGCAGGTAAGGCCGCCGGCATCTTGACCTTCAACGAGACCTTCAACCGTCGTTACCTTGAACTAGGCGCGACTTTCGTTGCTGTTGGCGCGGATGTGTTCGAGTTTGCTACTGCGCTTAGAAACCTGTCTGCTCGCTATAAGGCGGGCTCTTCAGCGAGAAAAAGCCCGGCTAAGGGATATTAAAGGACGAGACGGAGTATAAAATGACTCCGTCATCTGCCCCCCGATAGTGGTTTCCGCTTCAGTCATCATTGCTGGCGTTCAGTTTTTCCGGTGGAATGCCCTGATCGCCAGAATGCAAATAGCCCTCATTTAACAGCCAGTTGCGCAGGATCTGCCGTATAGCGTCATCTCGCTGCATCTGCCTCGATGTCGCAAAGGACATCAATGCTTCCTCTAGTTCTGGCTCGAATACTTTCGTTCCGTCCATTTGCATGGTTACTATTCCTCCCCGCTTTCAAAATGCCAACGACAAAAAGGGGCGGTAAACGCCCCTTTGAGATAGTGTCTTGCTGTCTTACGGCAGACGCCAGCGCGATGGAGGCTGGTTCGAGCTGCTGTTGGCGATAAAATAGCCAAGCGCAAATCCGATCACGCCAACCGTCGTCAAAAGCGACGTCGCAGTGCCAGGGTTTTCCTTGACGGCTTCGACGACATTGTAGCCTTGTTCACGTACGTTATGGGCTGCTTTGCGCACCCGGCTGCTGGCATCGTCAACGACTTCAGCAGCGCTTTCCGAAAAACTTCCGGCTCTTGCCGACACTGACTTAGTCAGTGAATCAATCTGCGACCGCAGTTCTGCAATCTGCGTTTCAATCGTGTCTTCCACGACATTGAGTTTGGTTTGTGCCATTACCAATCACCTCATATGGTTACGGGTAAAGAACGGCCTGAACTATCATTTGGTTCCAATGTCGGGTCGTATTTTGGTATGAAATGAAAGCATTCGACCTGCCGCGCACCAACGAGGGCAGGGCAGGTCGAATATACCTGGCGCATACAGCCTCGAAACTACGAGGCATGATTTATTTGACGTGCCGTTCCAACACGGGCAGGCACATATCGAGATCGTGTGACGCCAGATGTGCGTAACGCATTGTCATCTGTAGTGTCTGATGACCGAGCCACATTTGCACACGCCTGATATCAATGCCGCCCTGAACAAGCCGCGACGCGCATGTATGTCGCAAGATGTGCGGAACAACATCGTCATCACTTCCAAGCCCGACCGTGTGGCGAGCCGCGTGCCAGCTTGTCCGGAACCGTTGCTGATCAATGCCAGCAAACGGACCTTTTCCGCGCTTCTCAGATGCAAAAACCGCATCATAGGCACGTGCGGTCAACGGTACTGATCGGCTACGGCCGGATTTGGTCACCCAGAATGTTGCACGTCTTTCGACGATATCACCCCATTGCAGCCCAAGACCTTCTCCAAGACGTGCGCCGGTATCGACGAGAAAAATACAAAGTCGTTGATAGACGTCTGATTCTTTACCTATGGCCTCAAAAAGGCGCCGCTCTTCTCCATGATCAAGAAAGCGAATACGTCCGGCCTTTTCCTTCTCTCGCCGGAATTCCGGCAAGCTGTGGATATCCCCCATTTTATGCGCCTTGCGCAGCAACTTTCGCAGCGCAGCCATCTTTCTGTTGATGGTGGCATTGCTGTTGCCGCGATTACGCAGCTTGCCAATCAGACCATCCAGCATATCCTGAGAGAATACAGTAAATAACGGATTTTCTAAAATTTCATGCAATTCGCCAATGAAATTATTGACGTTGTATTTATGACTTCCGGGCTGCCACAGAGCGCCTTCTTCGGTTTCGAGGTCGTATACGCCGCGCAGAACGAGGTTCGATGCGCCGAAGTCAGCCTGCGCGTAAGCTTCGAGACCAAGTTCGTTGCCTGGGTTCAGAGGCAGATCCGAGTCAGCATCTACGCCGTTGTAGGCGCCAGACAGGTCGTCTACACCGAGACCAATGCGGAACGAATCAGCGTCGTAGAGGTAGCTGATCGTGTTGAAGTTGGAAGCATCAGCAAAATCGTCGAGTTCGCAGTTGATGCCGGTGTCATCCCACCACGTCAGAGCCTTACTAGCCTTCAGGCCGCCTACAGTGATGTAAGCCTGCTCTAGCGAAACTGCGGAAGAAGGCATGCCTGCAAAGCTGTGGTTACCCTGCGGACGGATGTAGGTGCCGATGGTGCCGAGCTCAGAGTCGGTCTTCGTGTCGAAGAATACGCGACCAAAAGTAGCGGATTACCAGTCGCTCGTGCTGTTTGCACCAACGTCTTAACCGAAACCAACGGTGAAACGAACTTCACCACCGATGCGCAGGCAAGTTCAGTGCCTGGGATGTAGAAGTAGCCAGCACCGAAAGCGTCGCAAACGCGAACGTATTCCAGGGGCTCTGGCTTAGCAGCGACGATAGCGTCAGCGGCCTGCGCGCCAGAAACTGCTGCGAGAGCTGAAGCGGAGCCGATGAGAAGGCTCTTGATCTTTCATATTGACCTCCAGTCAAGTTTGACGAAAGGCTTCAAAAAAAACACCAAAAAATGCAGCAAAATGCCGATTTTCGCAGAGTTGTTTGCTTTGGAGATTTCAGCGAGAGAAAGATGTGCCCGAAGAAAAACAGGAGATAAATGCAAAGTAATATCGCATTTAATGAGGGCAATTATTATGGGAAATCAAAATGATGGCGGAGAGGATGGGATTCGAACCCACGATACGCTTTTGACGTATACTCCCTTAGCAGGGGAGCGCCTTCGACCACTCGGCCACCTCTCCGGTGCGGCCTGATTATTGCGTAACTTTTTTGAATGCAAGGCCTTTTATCATTATCAACGAAAAACACTGCGCTTTCTTCGCAGGGAACGGCCTCATGCACGCGCTATATATAGAATGGCGAGTTTACGGGACGGATTTTGAAAAGAATCACTCAACACTCCACCAACAGAATCGTGGATGATTCTCCAAATTTTGTGGTGAGACAGCGGTTAGGACTTGTGAACCAGCTGCGTGTGATGACCTGCCCGTGACCGCTCGGCCATCGAAAACATCAGGCTTTTAGCCCTGAAAACCCCTGAAAATGTGCTGAAAGAATACGATAACTCGAAATATAGTCTCGTTAAGTGACGGATTCAAAAGGCTTTTATTAAGAAGTCGTAAACCTTTTCCACTGCCAGCACCATGTTTTGTGTCCTTTGCGCAACAGCGTGGGATGAAGCAACACAGGAAAGTGCGTTTCCGTGAAGATGGTGATTGCATGCGCGGGTTCGTTTTGTATTTTCAACATCAGGAAGCGCGGCGGTGGATCGTCCGTTTCTTAAATCGACGGGAATGGGGCAGGGAATGCTGTCCTTCAGCTAAGAACCCAGACCCTTGTGAAACTTGACTGGAGGTCAATATGAACATCAAGAGCCTTCTCATCGGCTCCGCTGCAGCTCTCGCAGCAGTTTCTGGCGCACAGGCCGCTGACGCTATCGTCGCTGCTGAACCAGAGCCCCTGGAATACGTTCGCGTTTGCGACGCTTTCGGCGCTGGCTACTTCTACATCCCAGGCACTGAAACCTGCCTCAAGATCGGCGGCGAAGTTCGTGCAACTCTCGCTTTCGGTGAAGACATCGGCGGCGAAGCTGCTGGCGGTCGTTCTTCCGATTGGAACTCTGCAGTTCGTGCACGCGTTTCCTTCGACACGAAGACTGACTCCGAGCTCGGCACAATCGGCACATACATTCGTCTGCAGGGTAACTACAACCCACGCGACGGAGGTGCTGAAGGCGCTATCGTTGAACAGGCTTACATCACCATCGGTGGCCTGAAGGTTGGTAAGGCTCTCACATTCTGGGACGATATCGGCATTAACGGCGAACTCGACGCATTTGACGGCGCTACCAACTTCAACACCATCAGCTACACATACGACGCTGGTTCGTTCGTATTCGGCGTTGGCGTTGACGACCTCTCCAGCGGTTACGATTACGACGCTCTGAACGACCTTTACGGTGGTAACGAGATCGGCGTTCAGGCTTACGGCCAGGTTAACTTCGGTTCCGCTAACCTCGCTCTGCGTGGCGTTTACGACACCGAAGCTGAAGAAGGCGCACTGTACGCAACTCTCGTTGCTCCAATCGGCCCAGGCGAACTGAACATCGGCGCAGGCTGGTCTTCTGACCCTAACGCCTACGTTGGTTCTTACCGTGACCTCGCTGGCTACGACTTCGAGTGGACTGTTTCTGCTTCCTACGCTGTTAAGGCAACTGAGAAGCTCACAATCACTCCAGGCCTTTCCTACTGGGAAACCCACAACAACGACGACATCTGGGGCGTTGGCATTCTTGCTGAATACCAGCTCGCAACTGGCCTGAAGCTCGGCGCGACTGTTAACTACACAGACTCCGACGCGCTTGACGACAACACGTCTGGCTTCCTGCGTCTGACACGTTCGTTCTAATCTGACCACAAGTCGATTAGTGAAAGCCCGGCAGCAATGCCGGGCTTTTATTATTTTGGAAGATATTTTGTTCGTAAACAGACGTTCATCGGCTCGTCCATCGACATGCCTATGGCAGCAAAACGCACTTGGCGTCGTTGGCTTAATGTAAAGACAGCTACACCTGTGTCATCGTACCAAAACATCTCTCGGATGTTCGTTGAACTTTAAGGCGAAGGAGCTCTATAGCTCATCAAATTAGAACGCAGGCATCACAGGCGCAAACAATTGGCATGTCAGCGAGTTTAGCAACGTTTTGATTCGTTGTAAGATAACTGTGCTTAACGACCGTTTCTCAGATCGTAGACAATGTCGGACTTCTGCCCCAGCCGTGTTTTGTAGACCTGATAATTCTCCATCACCCGCTGCACGTAATTGCGGGTTTCAGGGAAGGGGATACGTTCAATCCAGTCAACAACCTCATCGATCGGCTTGCCGCGCGGGTCGCCGTAGCGGGTAATCCATTCAGGCACGCGTTTTGGACCTGCATTGTAGGCGATGAAGGTCAGGATGTAGGATCCGCCAAACGCATCGATTTGTTCGCCCAGGTAATGAGCGCCGAGCGTCGCATTATATCCAGCATCACTTGTCAGCTTCGCTGGAGTGAAGGTCAGGCCATGGCGGTTTGCAACGCCTTTGGCTGTTCCGGGCAGAAGCTGCAGCAGGCCACGGGCGTCGGCGGGCGATATGGCGCTTGGATTAAACGCGCTTTCCTGTCTGGCAATCGCATAGGCCAAAGCCTTGCCGGAGCCGGCAATATTGGCGCTGTCAGGAATGACACCAAGCGGATAGGCCAGCGCTGCAGCGTTGATACCGCGCGAAAAGGCGGTTTTGCCAATCTGCAGCGATACCTGATGGTTACCGTTACGCTCGGCACGTGCCGCCAGAATTGCAAGTTCGCCGGCACTATCCAATTGTTGAGAAAGCACCCTGTAGAGGCTGTCAGCTCTCCAGCTGTATCCGGCGGCCTCGAGACGGTCTATTGCCCGCACCGCTTCGCGAGAGGCAAAAACCTGTCTGTCTGTATTGCTAGGGGTCGGGTAGGTGACATTGAGCGTCTTCACGCCGATTCGTGCCGCCGCCAATTGACCATAAAACGTGCCGGGATGGTTCGCCGCCTTGGCAAAATAGTCACGTGCATTTCCTGGCGCGCCAGCTTCTGCGGCACGACCAAGCCAGTAATAGGCGCGGGATGCGGAGAGAGGGCGATTGGACGTATCAAGCAGTTGCTGGAAATGTTTTTCGGCGGTCTTAGGATCATTCAGCGCACGCAGCGCGTACCAACCGGCATGAAACTCTGCGTCCGCAACATCGGTTGGAGATGTGGCGGCGTGGTTTGAAACGATACGATAGGCCTGCTTGAAATCCCCAAGATCAGTCAGGCCGCGAGCGATGATACGTTGCTCGTTCCACCATTCGCCGGGATTGACGAGTTTTGACTTGTCCAGCGGCATTTGCTCGAGCAGCTTGGCAGCTTCAGGATATTTCTGCTGGCTGCGCAAATATTCGACACGGGCAAACAGATGGACCGGATCGCTCGTCCATGACTTGTCGACGGCGCTGAGCAGTGACGGCGCATTGCTGGAGCGCTGCAAAACGGCAGCCCAAGCCTTGTAAAGCGACTGCGCCCTGCCAAGATCTCCGAATCGCTTAGCCTGACTAATCCGGCTGCGATACATCAGATAATCCATGCGGGCCTTGTGATCAGCGCTGGTCAGCAGAGATGAAAACTCGCTTAAGACCTGATCCTCAAGATCCTTGTCCATACCCTCGCGCAGCCAGATACGGCGAATATTGGCCGCGGCTTCACTTGCCTTGCCGGTCGCCATCAAGGCGCGCGAAAGAACAATGGCGCCTTCGGCTGTCTCAGGCTGGCTTGTGCCGAATGATGCCAGAACCTGAGCTGCCGGTGGATTTTCGCGCAGCAGCGCCCGTTCTGAGTTGGATCGGAATGCTGCAACGCCTGGCCAGCCCTTAAGCTCGCGTTGTGCCGTGGCAATTTCAGAAGACGGCACCTCTTTCATCCCGGAAACGGCAATCGCCCAAGTCAGAATGTGCCGGTCCAGACTGTCTGCTGCCAAACCGTTGCGAATCGCGATGGCGCGAGCCGCATCACGAGACGATAGGGCATCTAGTCCGCTTTTCAGGTCGGACACATCACCGGGTCGGCTGGTGCGGGGAATAGCACCGGTAATAATTTCAGGATTGGGGGCTGCAAACGGGGCAGGGGCATTGGGACGAACGTAAGGCAGTGGCGCCGATGTCGGCAGGGTAGCGGCTTCCGGCACGGGTGATGCAAAGGCATGCCACACACCTGCGCTCAAACTCGCCGCCAGAAAGGTTATCGCCGTCTTCTTCATCCCGTCACTCGCAACTTTGGAAATTCACCTTCCATTAACCGCCTGCTGCATTAACGAAACCTTACTCCACTGCTTCAAATTCGATCAAATATCTTTGAGCGAACCGTGCAGGCGTAATCAGACCAGTTTGAGAAATAAAACTGTCACATGATTTTGTTTTTAGCAGAAAATAGCGCCCTTGCATGCTTGTCGGTTGATAAGACCGGAACTAATGTGTGGCGGTTTTAACCATGAAAATGCGGCTGAAGCGTGGATAGCCCGTCGCAAGGAGCTTTGTATGTTCAAGGGATCCATTCCCGCCCTCATTACTCCGTTTACCGCCTCAGGCGCGGTAGATGAAACGGCTTTCGCCGCTCACGTCGAGTGGCAGATTGCGGAAGGCAGCAGCGGCCTTGTGCCGGTTGGCACGACGGGAGAGTCGCCAACCCTTTCCCATGACGAGCACAAACGTGTCGTCGAGCTGTGTGTGGAGGTCGCGGACAAACGGGTTCCAGTGATCGCAGGTGCCGGTTCTAACAACACCAGCGAAGCCATCGAGCTTGCAAAGCACGCACAGGACGTTGGTGCTGACGCACTGCTGGTGGTGACACCTTATTATAACAAACCAACGCAAAAGGGGCTCGTCGCTCACTTCTCGGCTATTGCTGAAGCGGTGAGCCTGCCTATCGTCATTTACAACATTCCGCCGCGCTCAGTCATCGACATGAGCCCGGAGACGATGGGTGCGCTTGCCAAGGCACACAAAAACATTGTTGGCGTTAAAGACGCTACTGGTAAGATTGAACGTGTATCCGAGCAGCGCATTTGCTGCGGCAAGGACTTTGTTCAGCTATCCGGTGAAGATGCCACAGCACTTGGCTTTAACGCCCATGGTGGTGTTGGCTGCATTTCCGTTACCGCAAACGTTGCTCCCCGCTTGAGTGCAGAGTTCCAGGCCGCCATGCTGGCTGGAAACTATGCTCTCGCACTGGATTATCAGGATCGTCTGATGCCGCTGCACAAGGCGATCTTCATGGAGCCAGGCGTGTGTGGTGCAAAATATGCACTTTCGAGAATTCGTGGCATCAACCGCACCGTTCGCTCTCCGCTAATGAGTTCGCTGGAACCAGCGACCGAAAGCGCTATTGACGCCGCGCTGAAACACGCAGGACTCATCAACTGATATCAACTGGTTGAGGTGCGTTGTGTTGCGTGCCTTCACATTCCGACATGCCTGCACTAAATAAGGCGTATAAAGCCGTTTGCGCATACAACGCGACGACATAACAAAAAAACGACAAAAGGCGGATCGGATTCCATGGCTCCCAAAGGCAGTCAGCGCACGGTAAAGAAGATTGTCGCGGAAAACCGCAAGGCACGCTTCAATTACGAGATTATTGATACCTACGAAGTCGGCTTGGTACTCACGGGCACCGAGGTCAAATCGCTGCGTGAAGGCAAGGCAAACATCGCTGAATCCTATGCGTCGGATGAAGGTGATGAAATTTGGCTGATCAACTCGCATTTGCCGGAATATCTGCAGGCCAATCGGTTCAATCATGAGCCGCGCCGCCGTCGCAAGCTGCTGCTGACCAAGCGTGAAATCAATCGCCTGCGTTCTGCCATAAATCGTGATGGCATGACACTTATTCCGCTCAAGATTTATTTTAATGATCGTGGCCGCGCCAAGATGGAGCTTGCGCTAGGGAAGGGCAAGAAGTTGCACGACAAGCGCGAGACGGAGAAGGAACGCGATTGGAATCGCCAGAAGTCCCGAATACTCAAGGGTGATTCCCGCTAAGCTTTCTATCCAAAAGAATGCCATCAAAAGTAGGCTTAAGATAAAAAAAGGCTCCAAAACCGACGTTTTGGAGCCCTTCTTGTTTTGTTGTACCTTAAGCTGCGCGGTAAACCGGTTGTTCGAAGCTCATCTGGGTAGAGACCTTGAAGCGGGAAACAAGATCCGCAAGGCTGCTGCTGATATCGCTGAGGCCGTGTGTCGCTGCATTGGTTTCTTCAACCATCGCAGCATTCTGCTGCGTCAATTGATCCATGCTTGCAACGGCGGTGTGAATCTCCTGAATTCCGGCCGCCTGTTCCTGCGCAGCCGTCGAAATCGCACCGATATGCTCTTGAATGCTGTCGACTTTTTCACCAATGGAATGCAGGGCTTCGCCGGTCTTGTTGACGAGAGAAACACCGTGCAACACATCCGCGAAGGACTTGTCGATCAGGGTCTTGATTTCCTTGGCAGCAGAGGCGGAGCGTTGTGCCAGTTCACGGACTTCCTGGGCAACCACGGCAAATCCCTTGCCGGCTTCGCCAGCGCGCGCCGCTTCAACACCGGCATTGAGTGCCAGAAGGTTTGTCTGGAAAGAAATTTCGTCGATCACGCTGATGATCTGGGTGATCTTCTGCGAAGAATCTTCAATTGCCCCCATTGCCTGAACGGTCTCGGCGACAATATCTCGTGATTTATTGGCTTGTTGGGCCGAACTGCGCACAATATCTTCGGCCTCACGCGTACGCTGGGCAGATTGGCGGGAAATTGTGGTAATTTGCTCGATCGCGGTCGAGGTTTCTTCGAGCGCTGCAGCCTGTTGTTCTGTTCTGCGCGCCATATCGTCCGTCGACGTTGTCAATTCACGCGTATTGGCTGAAATCTTGTGTGTCTCGACGACGATATTGGAAAATGCTTTGGAAAGATTGCTGACAGCCTGGTTGTAGTTATCGCGCAGTGATTCAAACTGCAGCGCAAGGGTTGCATCAATCTTGGTGGCGAGATCACCACTGGCCAATTTATTCAGGGCCTGGTTGAGAACTGCCAGAGCATTTTCCTGTTCAGCTTTCATCTGCTGCTGCTGAATTTCCGCTTTTTCACGTTCTTCAGCCAGCGCATCAAGATACACAGTGATGGAGTAATCCATGTCGAGCAGGGCGGCTTTGAGCACAACGGAAATGTCGCGCGTCAGTGCCTTGGCCTTGCTGTCGTAGAGAAAGCCTTTCAGCTGGTTTTCGATCAGCGCCTTAACAATGCCTTCGACAACAAGCGCATAGGCGCCGATATACCAGCGTGGTTCAAGTCCCAGCTTGGCATGGGTGTGGCCAATAGCACTGACGGCCTTGACGTAATCTTCGTCGAAACGACCGCTGGCAATGCGCGACCAGTGTTTGACCTGCATGCTCTTGGCGTGTGCAATATGCGCATCATTAGCGAAGAACTTTGCGGTATGGGGAACCGTCTTTGCCTTGTTGTAGAATGTATCCAGAGAGCTGCTCAGCGAATCTGTGATAACAGGCATGATGTTGTGAAGATCACGCTTTTGGTTTGCGGCGATTCCCAAAAAGGAAAGTCGTTCTTCCAGTGCCTGATAACTGTTCTGCTTGCCACTCATGAATTTAACTCGTTCATTTGCCCGAGGAGAAGAGTCTCCTGGTCCCGTGGCGTGACAAGGCCACAATTAGGTTTAATCAATTCCTAACAAAGGTTTTGATGAAATAGGCAGTGTGGAGCAGATAGTGCCAAGTATCCTCGGTTGCATCGCATATTTCTCATGCATCCAAGCGCAGCGGTTATCTTGCCCAAGTGTCCAGCAAGAATATAGATGGTTAGGTTAAGTTAAAAAAATTTTTTGCAGCAATTTGACTTTGAGCAAATTGAATGTGTGCTTAGTTTTATTCTGTTATTGTTTTGATTGCAGAAAATAATGCGGATTAAACAAAAACTATAAAATCCATTATGTGGAAATGCAGAGAATGTAAAAATGATACCGCACTGTCAAAGCACTAGGCTGTTCGACAGTGCAGTCTTGTGAAGATGAAGTATAAATTCCAGAACAAGATTTTATTCCTGAATTGCGCCTTCGGTAACACGCTGTGGTTTTTCCGACGGGTCACGGCCAATCTCTGCTTTCAAGGATACGAGATCGATGAAGTGATCTGCTTGGCGACGCAGGTCGTCAGCAATCATTGGTGGCTGTGTTGCCATGGTGGAAACGACGGAAACCTTGCGGCCTCTACGCTGCAGGGCATCGACGAGCGTGGTGAAATCACCATCGCCAGAAAATATGACAAGATGGTCGACAGTGTTGGATTGCTCCATGGCATCTACGGCCAGTTCAATGTCCATATTGCCTTTGATTTTACGGCGGCCCATGGAATCGGTAAATTCCTTGGCAGGTTTGGTCACAACCTTGTAGCCGTTGTAATCAAGCCAATCGATCAATGGTCGGATGGAAGAATATTCCTGATCTTCAATAAGGGCCGTGTAATAATACGCACGCAGAAGGTAACCTCTTTTTTGGAAAGCCTTCAGCAGCTTGCGGTAATCAATATCAAAGCCGAGATTTTTAGAAGCTGCGTAGAGATTTGCGCCGTCGATGAAGAGAGCAATTTTCTCTCGGGGATCGAACATGTATGGTTGGTCCTTCCTCATAAATGCGGGCCAGAAATGCTGACCAGGATTTCAAAACCGGTAGTAGCAAATCACTTTAGTTACTCATCATACATTATGAGCACGTCATATAAAGTTCATTATTCGAGGTTTAGCTTTATTCCAAGTCAATTATGGCTGATAATTCACCTAAAAGCGCAAACAATGCGCAAATCCTACTAAAGTTACGCCCATTCACGAAAAACTTGAATTTTGTGCCCAATCACTGTATCGGGCAAGCATACAAGCGATATAACGACCGCAAAGGACAGGCAATGGCCCGTGTCACAGTAGAAGATTGCATTGATAAGGTAGACAACCGTTTTGAGCTGGTGCTTCTCGCAAGCCACCGCGCACGGCAGATCTCTCAGGGCTCGCAGATCACGATTGATCGCGACAACGACAAGAACCCGGTCGTGGCTCTGCGCGAAATTGCTGACGAAACCCTGTCTCCTGACGACCTGAAGGAGGACCTCATCCATTCGCTGCAAAAGCATGTTGAAGTGGATGAGCCAGAGCCCGATCCCGCTGCTGTTGCGGCAAATGCTGCATCTTCCGACAGCGAAGAGGATGACCAGCCAGAAGCGATCACATTCGACCAGATGTCGGAAGAGGATCTGCTGGCCGGTATCGAAGGCCTCGTTCCGCCGGAAAAAAGCGACGATTATTGATTCTCTTATGTCGGCTAGGGCAGGCGGTTACCGTCTGTAAATCTTTGCTGTCATAATTTGATCCCATATGATGCAGAATTGTGCGCCAATCGAATAGATTGGCGCGCTTTCTTTTTAATGGCGGTTGGTTTCCAATGATGAGGCAATACGAACTCGTTGAGCGGGTTCAAAAATACAAGCCGGATGCAAACGAGGCGCTGCTGAACAAAGCCTATGTTTATGCGATGCAAAAACATGGCCAGCAGAAACGCGCCAATGGCGACCCCTACATTTCGCATCCGCTTGAAGTTGCCGCCATTCTCACCGAAATGCACCTCGATGAATCGACCATCGCTGTTGCTCTCCTGCATGACACAATTGAAGATACCTCTGCCACCCGTCAGGAAATCGACGAGCTGTTCGGTGAGGATATCGGCCGCCTTGTTGAAGGTCTAACAAAGCTCAAGAAGCTGGATCTGGTCAGCAAGAAGGCCAAGCAGGCGGAAAACCTGCGCAAGCTGCTGCTGGCCATCTCCGACGACGTGCGGGTGCTGCTGGTCAAGCTGGCCGACCGTCTGCACAACATGCGTACCATGGAGTACATGCCTGCGGACAAACGCAGCCGTATTTCCGAAGAAACCATGGAAATCTATGCGCCGCTTGCTGGCCGCATGGGTATGCAGGATATGCGTGACGAGCTGGAAGACCTGTCCTTCCGCTATCTCAATCCTGAGGCCTACGAAACCGTGACAAAGCGGCTCAGTGAGCTTGAAGAGCGCAATCAGGGTCTCGTCAAGAAGATTGAGGACGAACTGCGTGATCTGCTGGTAGCGAACGGAATAATCGGTGCCATGGTCAAGGGGCGGCAGAAAAAGCCCTATTCGGTTTTCCGCAAGATGCAGTCGAAGTCACTGTCGTTCGAGCAGCTTTCTGACGTTTACGGCTTCCGTCTTCTGGTTGGTGATATCCCGTCCTGTTACCGTGCATTGGGCATTGTGCATACGCGCTGGCGTGTGGTGCCTGGCCGCTTCAAGGATTATATCTCGACGCCGAAGCAGAACGACTACCGCTCTATACACACCACCATTGTTGGTCCGTCGCGTCAGCGTATCGAGCTGCAGATCAGAACCAAGCGCATGCACGAGATTGCCGAGTTCGGCATCGCTGCGCATTCACTGTACAAGGATGGCGAAAACGGCGAGGGGGATTTGCTCTCTCCGGAATCCAACGCCTATTCCTGGCTGCGTCACACAATCGAGGCGCTTGCCGAGGGCGACAACCCGGAAGAGTTTCTGGAGCACACCAAGCTCGAACTTTTCCAGGATCAGGTGTTCTGCTTCACGCCGAAGGGCAAGCTGATTGCGCTGCCGCGTGGTGCAACGCCCATCGACTTCGCTTATGCGGTTCACACCAACATCGGTGACACGACCGTAGGTGCGAAGATCAACGGCCGTATCATGCCTTTGGTAACGCGCCTTAATAACGGTGATGAAGTCGAGATCATTCGCTCCGGCGTGCAGGTGCCTCCTGCCGCTTGGGAAGAGATTGTGGTCACCGGAAAGGCGCGTGCCGCCATTCGCCGTGCAACCCGTATGGCCATCCGCAAACAATACGCAGGCCTTGGCTACCGTATTCTGGAGCGCACCTTTGAGCGCGCAGGCAAGGCCTTCTCTCGAGATGCGCTGAAACCAGCCCTGCATCGTTTGGCGCAGAAGGACGTTGAAGACGCGATCGCGCTTGTTGGTCGTGGCGAAATGTCGTCGCTCGACGTGTTGCGTGCAGTTTATCCTGATTATCAGGACGAGCGCGTCACCGTGAAGCTGAATGGCGATGACGGCTGGTTTAACATGCGCAGCGCATCCGGCATGGTCTTCAAGATCCCCGGTAAGTCGCGTTCTGTTTTGGAAGACGATGGTGCGGCAGAGATTGCCGAAGGACCTGATCCTTTGCCGATCCGCGGTCTGTCCGGAAATGTTGACGTACATTTCGGTTCGGCTGGTGCCGTGCCGGGTGATCGTATCGTCGGCATCATGGAAAAGGGCAAGGGTATTACCATCTACCCCATCCAGTCGCCGGCATTGCAGCGCTTTGATGATGAGCCGGAACGCTGGATTGATGTGCGCTGGGATCTGGACGAGGCCAACAAGTCACGCTTCATGGCGCGTCTGATGATCAATGCCTTGAATGAGCCCGGCACGCTTGCCTCTGTTGCGCAATCCATCGCCACGCTCGACGTCAACATTCGCAGCCTGAACATGATCCGCATCGGTACGGACTTCTCCGAGCTGTCGCTTGATGTCGAAGTCTGGGATTTGCGTCAATTGAATCAGCTTCAGTCGCAGTTGAAGGACCTCGATTGCGTCTCAACCGTGACACGTGCCTTCGATTGAGGCAGAAATTGCACGCAAAATAGACATTAATGCCGTTGTTATGCGTTGAGTGCATACCAGCGGCCTTTTCATGTCTGTAGTCAAGTTGCTCGTGCAGGACTATCTTCCAGATCAGAAAACAGGAACAAAGTTTCCGACGCCTTGGTGAAAACTCAATTCAGGGCCGGTTTGGAAGAAAAGGAAAAGATCATGTTTAGTCCTATTCGTAAGATTGCTCGTGCTGTTCGTGGTAAGACTGTCCAGGAACGCGAGTTTGACTACCTCAATGCTTCGATGTCGCAGGTTGATCTTGAGTTTCGT
Source organism: Rhizobium sp. BIGb0125 (assembly GCF_024810055.1). NCBI lineage: Bacteria > Pseudomonadati > Pseudomonadota > Alphaproteobacteria > Hyphomicrobiales > Rhizobiaceae > Rhizobium > Rhizobium sp. BIGb0125. The sequence goes on along the minus strand of NZ_JANUDV010000002.1, from coordinate 451,686 downwards.
CAGCGCGAAATCGATCGCGGCCTGTTCCGCCGTTAATCTAGTCAGGTTTAACGGCAAGGCCTCTATGGATTGCATTTTGTAACAAACGCCGCTTGGCGGTTTTGAAACGATGCAATAAGCTAATCAGATGCCATTTCGCCGGAAAAAACCTGCTGGATTTGTGAAAAGATTGCGCGCGCTGATTTGGCCGCGCAAAGGGTTTAAGCGTTCGTTTCGCTATCTGGCGCTGCGACTTTCACGCCTCTCGGCGTCGCCGCATTCAATTGCGGCAGGCTTTGCCATCGGTGTTGCCGTTGCGTGGACGCCATTTCTGGGTGTCCACATTATTCTGGCATTGGCTGTGGGCTTCATATTGCGTGTCAGTCTTGTGGCTGCGGCACTGGGAACGGCGGTTGCCAATCCTTTGACACTTCCCTTCATCTGGGCATCCACATGGGAAATCGGTCGCCTGCTTTTGCGTAGGGACGAAACGGCTGCCACAAATAATCTCGATCTGGGTTCACTTATCCACCATGTCAGTTTCCGCGAACTCTGGCAGCCCGTGCTGGAGCCGATGATTGTCGGATCGGCGCTTCCTGCACTGTTAAGCGCCTTCATTGCATATTTTGGTGTCTTTTTTCTGCTGCGCGCCATGCGCCGGCAGCGTCAGCAAGCACTTTCTTTCTCCAATAACGATACAGGAATTTCTGCATGATAATCGGCATCGGCAGTGATCTCATCGACATTCGCCGGGTCGAGAAGTCTATTGAACGTTTTGGCGAACGTTTCACCCACCGCTGTTTTACGCCCATTGAACGGGCCAAATCCGACGGACGGAAAAACCGGGCTGCGTCCTATGCCAAACGTTTTGCAGCCAAGGAGGCCTGTTCCAAGGCTTTAGGCACCGGGCTTTCGCATGGCGTGTTCTGGACCGACATGGGTGTTATCAATCTGCCGGGTGGAAAACCGACCATGGCCCTGACTGGCGGGGCAGGTGAACATCTGGCAAAATTGCTGCCGGCAGGCCACGAAGCATTCATCCATCTAACGATCACAGATGAATTTCCTTACGCTCAAGCATTCGTGATTATTGAGGCGAGGCCCGTCAGCGCTTGAGCAATTTCCGCCAGGCAGTGGTGAAATTGCCGCCACGGTCTGGCATTGAAACAGAATACTTTCCTTTACGCTGGAAAGGTTCTAGAGAAGTCTTCGATTTTAGGAACGAGCAGGCAGGTCTTTAAGTGTCCGATAAAGCTGAAAAGAAGCAGAGCGCCCTTTGGGAAAACATCAAGGTCATCGTGCAGGCACTGCTGCTTGCGATGGTTATTCGTACGGTTCTGTTTCAGCCTTTCACCATTCCGTCCGGCTCGATGATGCCGACGCTGCTGGTTGGCGACTATTTGTTCGTGAACAAGTTCTCCTATGGCTATTCGAAATATTCGCTGCCATTTTCGCCAAACCTGTTTTCGGGCCGCATTTTTGCGAGCGAGCCGGAGCGTGGTGACATCATCGTATTCCGTCTGCCGCCAAACCCGGAAGTGGATTACATTAAGCGTCTCGTCGGCCTGCCGGGTGACCGTATTCAGGTGACCAATGGCGTGCTGTTCATCAATGGCAAGCCGGTTCCAAAGCAGCCTGACGGCACCTTCACCTCTGATTACCGCCTTGATCCAGGCTCTGACGTTCCGGTATTCCGCGAAACGCTCGATAACGGCGTGACCTATGATACGCTGGATCAGGTGCAGGATTCGCGCGGCGATAACACCCGTGAATTTGTCGTGCCGGAAGGCCACTACTTCTTCATGGGCGATAACCGTGACAACTCTCTCGACAGCCGTTTTGACGTCGGATTCGTTCCAGCGGAAAACCTGATCGGCCGCGCCAGCATCATCTTCTTCTCGCTGGGCAACGACACATCCTTCCGTGAATTCTGGAAATGGCCTGCCAACATGCGTTGGGACAGACTGTTCAAGGCCGTGGAATGAGCAAGGCAAAACCTCTTTCGCCGGAGGAAATTGGCCGTATCGAAGCTCTCATCGGTCACGTATTCACAGAAAAGGCGCGGCTTGACCGCGCCTTGACGCATGCAAGTGCCCGTTCTGCGTCCGCCGGAAATTATGAGAGACTGGAATTTCTGGGCGACCGCGTTCTGGGCCTGTGTGTTGCAGAACTTCTGTTTTCCACTTTCCGCTCTGCTGCGGAAGGTGAGCTGTCCGTTCGTTTGAACCAGCTGGTCAGCGCAGAATCCTGCGCCGCCATCGCCGATGAAATGGGCCTGCATCAATTCATTCGTACCGGCGCCGACGTCAAGAAATTGACCGGCAAAAGCATGCTGAATGTTCGTGCCGACGTTGTGGAAAGCCTGATTGCCGCGATCTATCTCGACGGCGGGCTGGATGCTTCGCGACGCTTCATTCTCAAGTTTTGGCAGAAGCGTGCCACCCGCATTGATGCCGGTCGCCGTGACGCCAAAACCGAACTTCAGGAATGGGCGCACGCCCGTTTTGCTGTCACCCCATCTTACAGGGTTGACGATCGCAGCGGACCGGATCACGATCCACGCTTTACAGTGACTGTGGAAATTCCCGGCGTCGCACCGGAAACGGGTGTTGAACGCTCGAAACGCGCAGCAGAACAGGTTGCCGCCACCAAATTACTCGAACGAGAAGGCGTCTGGCACAAAACGCCCGCCGCAGACTGATTGGACATTATGACCGAACATGAAAACACTGAAGGCCTGGGCGACGAAACCGTTGCCGCCGGTCCAACCCATTCCGGGTTTGTTGCGCTTATCGGCCCGACCAACGCCGGCAAATCGACGCTGGTAAACCGGCTGGTCGGTGCAAAGGTGTCCATCGTCAGCCACAAGGTGCAGACGACACGCGCCGTGATGCGTGGCATCGCCATTCATAACAATGCCCAGATCGTGTTCATGGACACGCCTGGCATTTTCAAACCACGCCGTAAGCTGGACCGCGCCATGGTGACGTCGGCCTGGGGTGGTGCCAAGGATGCGGATGTCATTCTGTTGCTGATCGACAGTGAGCGCGGTCTTAAAGGCGATGCGGAAGCCATTCTCACCGGCCTCAAAGATGTGCCACAGCCAAAGATCCTGTGCCTCAACAAGATCGACCAAGTGCAACGCGAAGATCTTCTGAAGCTGGCGGCCGCTGCCAATGCCGAAGTGAATTTCGAGCGCACCTTCATGATTTCGGCCACCAATGGTTCCGGCTGTGATGACCTGATGGATTATCTGGCGGAAAAGCTGCCGGAAGGCCCTTGGTATTATCCTGAAGACCAGATTTCCGATCTGCCGATGCGCCAACTGGCTGCTGAAATCACCCGTGAAAAGCTGTTCCTGCGTCTGCATCAGGAGCTTCCTTATGCATCGCATGTCGAAACCGAAAAGTGGGAAGAGCGCAAGGATGGTTCTGTTCGCATCGAACAGGTGATCTATGTCGAGCGCGACAGCCAGAAAAAAATCGCCCTTGGCAAAAACGGCGATGCGATCAAGGCAATTTCAACCGCGTCCCGTAAGGAACTGTCTGAGATCCTCGAGCAGACGGTGCATCTCTTCCTATTCGTGAAGGTGCGCGAGAACTGGGGCAATGACCCGGAACGCTTCCGCGAAATGGGTCTGGAATTCCCAAGGGGATAAGGCTGATTTTCAATGGGACGGTTGGAACAATTTTTAAGTGTACGAGTTGGTAATCGCATAACTTAATTGTTCACAACCGTTCTGAGATCAATGGCCCCTCGAAGTCCAGCTGGATCGTCAACCACCCCATGTGAAAAGTGTCCCTTGCGGCACATGCCGCATTTTCGAGATTTTTCTGGTAGTGAACTCGCATTTGTATCCCGTTTCAAAACCGGTGAACTGACCGTTGAACCGGGCGCGCTGATCCTGATGGAAGGATCGCACAGCGCCCACCTTTATACCGTGCTCGACGGTTGGGGATTTCGCTACAAGACGCTGGAGGATGGGCGCCGGCAAATCCTCAATTACCTCATGCCTGGCGATCTTGTCGGTCTTCAGGGCACGGTTATGGGAGAGATGCAGCATTCTGTCGAAGCGCTCTCTCCGGTCACCCTGTGCGTTTTTGAACGTGGCAGGCTGAACAACCTTTTCACCGATCATCCGACGCTTGCCTATGACCTGACCTGGATTGCCGCCAGTGAGGAGAGAATGCTGGACAGTCACTTGCTCAGCATCGGTCGACGCACTGCGCTGGAGCGTGCCGCCTACCTGATTGCATTTCTTTACAGCAAGGCGCGTGCGGTCAATCTGCTTGGTAAGGAAGATACTCTGCCGGTTACCCAGCAACATGTGGCCGATACGCTGGGCCTGTCGATCGTGCATACCAACAAGACCCTGCGCAAACTCTCCGATCGCAATCTGTTGCGCTGGACGGACAAAGGCTGTCTCGTGCTGGATGAGGCAGGTCTGGCGGCGGTTGCGGGTTGGGACGGTGACGACAAACAGAGTCGGCCGTTTATCTGAGCTAACGCCCAGGAACATGTCTTTTTTAAATGACGTCGTGGTCCGTATTTGCGATTCCATAATACGGGTCGCAGTGTTGCGAGGGCCGGGCAGACGGGTGAGGATAGAGAAAAGATATGGTGCGGCAACGAGCTCTCGTGCTGGAAGATGAATATCTCGTCGCGCTGGATATCGAGACAACCTTGCTTGGTATGGGGTTCGATACGGTTGACATCGCGACATCTATTGCAGGCGCAGTTACGGCTCTGGAAACGCACATTTATGATTGCGTGTTTCTGGACGTGAACATCGCAGGAGAAAACAGTTTTGATCTGGCGCGTGCGCTGGGCGAGCGGCAAATTCCCTTCGGCTTTATCAGCGGGTATAACGATACCAGTGGCTTCCCCGAGGATTTGAAGCAGGCGGTAGTGCTGGGCAAACCGTTTGATGACGGCGAATTTGCGACCTTTGTGTCCGGCATTCTCGGCAAACATGAAAAACGCGCCTCGTCTGAGGCGCGATAGTCTGTAAAGCAATTTCGCTTCACGGGCCGATGCTGTAGAGTGACTTGAATCAGCATAGCGGCAGTTTATTCCATGCAGTGGCAGGACGAGGCAATCATTCTTGGCGTGAAGCGCCACGGCGAAACGAGTGTTATCGCCGAGGTGATGAGCCGTTCGCGTGGCCGCCATTTGGGCATGGTTCGGTCCGGTCGTTCCCGTAGCATGCAGCCGGTGTTGCAGCCGGGCAATCTGGTTGATGTGACCTGGCGTGCGCGTCTGCATGACCATCTTGGTGAATACCGCATGGAGCCGGTGCGCTTGCGCGCCGCCCAGTTGATGGAAACCGCAACGGCGGTCTATGGTGTGCAGGCCATGGGTGCGCTTCTCAGATTGTTGCCCGAACGTGATCCGCATCCGCATCTGTTTGAAGCGATGAATGTGATTCTTGAAAACATGACCAATCCCGCCGATGCCGGGGAACTGTTCGTGCGGTTTGAGCTCGCCGTGCTGAACGATCTCGGTTTTGGACTGGATTTGAGTGAGTGTGCCGCAACCGGCACGCGCGACGAACTTGTCTATGTCTCACCCAAAACCGGGCGTGCTGTGTGTCGTGCTGCCGGTCAACCCTATGCAGACCGAATGTTGATGTTGCCGCCGTTCCTTGGGCATCAGGGCAGAGCTGCCGCCACCTGTGAGAGCCTGACCGCCGCTTTCCGACTGACCGGTCATTTCCTCAACCGCCATGTTTATGAGCCGCGTGGCCTAAACGACAATGCCGCCCGAGACGGTTTCGTCCAGGCGGCATTAAAAGCGTTGATGGCTGTCCAGCAGCCAGTGCTGGATTAGGCGATCGCTGGTCGCTCAACCGCCTGTTCGCGGATTGGCCAGTGAACAATGGCTGCAAAGATACCCATTCCGACACCAAGCCACCATACGAGATCGTAAGACCCGAGAATATCGTAGAGGTAGCCGCCCATCCAGACGCCAAGGAATGAGCCGATCTGGTGCGAGAGAAACACCACGCCACCGAGCATGCCCAAATGACGCGTGCCGAACATAATGGCGACCAGTGCATTGGTTGGCGGAACGGTGGACAACCACAACAGACCCATCACGGCGGCAAAGATGACCACGGAAAGCGGCGTCTGCGGCAGCAGCAGAAAGGCCGTCACGGCAATCGAGCGGCCAATATAGATATAGGCAAGGAAATAAGGCTTGGAGTAACGCTGGCTGATGTAACCTGCCGCCAGCGAGCCGATGACGTTGAATAAACCGATCAGTGCCATGGCAATGACAGCGTAACGTGGTTCAATGCCGATATCCCCGAGATAGGCCGGGAAGTGGGCGGTGATAAAGGCCACCTGAAAACCGCAGACAAAAAAGCCGGTTGTCAGCAACAAATAACTTTTGTGGCCAAGAGCTTCCCGCAGGGCCTCGCCAGCCGTTTGTTTAAACTGCGCCTGTGACTGCGTGCCGGATGTCGCGTTGCCGCGCAGCGGCCATGCCAGCAATGGCACGATCAGCATCATTGCACCGATATAGACAAGGCTGTCGGACCAGCCATAGGCCGAAATCAGGCCTTGGCTGATGGGCGCAAACAGGAACATGCCGGCAGAACCGGCGGCCGTTCCGATACCAAACGCCATCGTGCGCTGCTGCGGCGTCACATTGCGGGCAAAGGCCGACAGGATGACGCTGAACGAACCGGCGGCAATGCCAAGGCCGACCAGTACGCCGCCGCCAAAATGCAGCCAGAAGGGTGATGTGCCAAAAGACATGCACACCAGACCCGCAGCGTAAAGAATGCCGGACTGAATGAGCACACGGCCTGTTCCATATTTATCGGCAAGCGCACCGAAAAACGGCTGGCCAATGCCCCAGAACAGGTTCTGCAACGCCATGGCAAGCCCAAAGGTCGAGCGATCCCAGCCAGTGTCCTGCAACATTGGCAGCTGGAAAAAGCCCATGGCCGAGCGCGGGCCAAAGGTCATGACGGCAATCAGCGATCCGGCAATGATGATGAGCCAGGGCATCGGCTGGCGGATAGAATCGGGCATTCAGTAATCTCCTGATAGGCGCCCATATTAGCTTTCATCATATTTTCGCGCCAATCAGTTTTGTTGAGGTTGTGCATAATGCGCGTTGATGGAAACTGCATTTGGTGTCAAAAGCATCGCCACCATTCTATGTTGTATTTAAAAGGAAAATCTCAGCCAATGATATGTGTTCGCCGTGCCCGCTCTGCCGATGTCGACGCCATTTTTGATATCCGGACGAGTGTAACGCAGAACCATCTGACGCATGAACAACTGCTGGAGATGGGCATCTCGCAGGATGTGGTGACCGAAACGCTGGAGAGTGCAGAATGCGGCTGGATTGCCGAGGTGGACGGGCAGCCGGCTGCCTTCGCCATCGTGGACTTTGAAGACGCCTCGGTATTTGCGTTGTTCGTGAAACCGTCATTTGAAGGCCGTGGCCTTGGCCATCTGCTGATGGATAAAGCCGAGAAAGCCCTGTTTGCCAGCCATGAAACCATCTGGCTGGAGACGGACGCATCCCCGGATATTCGCGCCAATGGCTTTTACCAGAAACGCAACTGGATTGCCGTTGGCGTCGATGACAAGGGTGATGTTCGTTACGAGAAAAAGCGCGGTTGAGGTTTAACCGCGCTTCTTGATTGCCCAGCCGTCATTGCGGCTTTCGATAATGGTTGCCGTGTCACCCACGGCAATCTGGCCTTCACCACGCGGTGTGACGTTCCAACCGAAAAGCGGGCCGGGCACACGGCGGTCGGCCGACATGCGTAACCGCCCCATCGCCTTCATTGGCGACGCACCCTCGCGCGAGCCAGTCAACTGGTCCTGAGTGGTCATGATGCAGCGGGCACAGGGTTTGACCAGATCAAAACGGATGCCGTTGATGTCCAATGCTGCCCAGCGGTCTTCCGCCCATGGCTCATCCGTGTCGAGCACGATGTTGGGACGGAAACGATCCATGCCAATACCATCTTCGCCATTGGCGGCCATGTTTTCATTGAGTGCAGCCAACGAGGCAGTTGTCGTGACGAGGATCTGATAGCCATCGGCAAACGTGACGGGCGTTTCATCGCCAGCCCATTCTTCAGAGGCGATGCGCGTGGACGCCTCATCAAAAAACACCAGCTTGAGTTCGGTGCCCATCCAGCCTGATAGCACGGTGTTGATCTCATCCGGTGCCACGGCTGCATTGACTGTCGATTTCCACACCACGACATCCATGCGCTCTGTCGAGGGCAGGGCGAGAATCTCGCCATCCGTGTCGGTGGACAGGCGCAGTCCGCTGCCGGACTGCAAGGCGGTAATCCGCGCGATGGATGGCAATTCGCGTTGGGTAATGAACTGACCGGAAGCATGCACAAACATGGCGCGGCGATCGCCGGGCAAACCCTCCCAGGTGAAAGGGCTCTGCGAAAGCGGAATGCCGCGCGCACTTTTCAGCGGGTAGATATTCAGCGCAGATATGCGCATGCAAACCTCCTCAGATTTCATCCAGAAACAGATCCAACACCTGCTGTAATCTGTCATGCCGTTCCTTCGCCAGCGCCCTTCCGGTTTCTGTCTTGAAACCGTCGGCCAGCTTGAACAACTTCGTCTGGAAGTGGTCTATTGCAAATGTCCTGTCGTCAAGGGGGCGTTCTCTGGCGAGTGGGTCTTGCGGGTCATAAAGTGCTGAACCCAACCGACCAGCAATATAGAAACACCGGGCTGCCCCCACCATGCCAATGGCGTCCAGCCTGTCCGCATCCTGCAGGATTTTTGCTTCCAGCGTCTGCGGCTCCAGATTGGCGGAAAAACTGTGCGTGGTAATGGCGTGTTTTACCGCCTCGATATCTGCGGTCTGCCAATTTAGCGCCAGCAATATGCCTTCGGCCTTTTCCGCCGCCAGCCGTGAGGCCTGTGCCCGCAGCGGTGAGTTCTTCTCAACGGCCACGCAATCATGCAGCAACACACTTGCCGCCAGAACAGGTCCATTGCCGCCTTCGGTCGCATGAATACGCATTGCGTTGCGAAACACCCGGTGGATATGGGCCAGATCATGCGAGCCATCATCGCCCTCGGTTGCGTGAGGAATCAACTGCTCGGCAAGCGAAGCGAAGGGGGCGAAGGATTGGGCCTGCATATGTTCTTTCCTTGGAATTTTTCCGCTGTTTAGAACCAAGTGCAGGCCATGGCAATCTGCATCACGTCTTGCTTTCGGCGAGAACTGTCGCCGCTGATTTTCCGGTCAGTATCTTCTGGTAGAACAGGCCAATTCCGATCAGCACCACGCCCAGACCAATGAAGGAGAGGGCGCGCAGCACACCTTCAAGGTTGCTCATGTCAATGAGGAAGGCTTTGGCAACCGCCAGCAGCACCAGCCCTGCGGACGCAAGACGCAAGCTCTTGGCATCAAATTTCGAGCCGAGCGCCAGCAGCAGAACGCCGATTGCCAGCCATACTACCGAATAGGTGTAGGTTTCGCTCTGCAGGAAGCCTTTCCAGCTGGCGATATTTTCGCCCTGCCAGAAACGGCGCACCGACAGCGTTGCCCAGGCAAACAGAAGTGCTGCACCAGACAGTGCCAGCATCACCACATAGGCAAACGGGCGTTTGCCGCGCGCGTAGTAGGCAAGTCCGCCATAGGCGATCCCGGGCAACAGATAACCGATCAGCAGCAGGTTGAGGAACGGCCATGGTCCGGTATTTTCACCGCTGAAATACGGGTTGAGTGCGCCGAAATGCATGGTCAGAACATTGACCATGGCAATGGCACCGGCAATCATCGAGCCAACACGGAAGATCGGGCTTGGTGATTTCAGGTCGAGCGTCATCAACACGCCGGACATGCCAATGGTCAAAAGCGTATAGATCGACTGTTCACCAAGTGTCGGAACCGCGTCGTTCAGTATGCCGCCATTCATGGCGTGTCGAACGAGGATGGCAATCGCCAGCAGGCCCATGAGGCTGGCAATGGCCTGCAGGAAGTTCTTGATGCGATTTTCCGGCCAGTTGCGCAGCAGGTAAGCGGCAGCGATGGCCAGCACCGCGGGAATGCCGTAGCCGGGCAGCAGCGCGTTGAACACCGGCGTCAGCCCAAGGTTTTGTGGTCCGACGATTGTCGGTTCCCAGGCGATGCAGCCGAGAACGCCGACGCTGGCGATGGCCATGATCCACGGCAAAGCGTCCCATGTGCGCCAACGGGTGGCCAAAACATAGACAAAGCCCAGCACGGAAAGCAGAACGGTTGTTGCCAAACCATCGGTCAGCGTATGCAGGGTAAAGGCGAAGGCGATAAATGAGCCTGTCACCAGCAGGTTGAGCGGCATCCGATAAGCAGCATCCTTCTCCTGCCTGTGCAGCCACTCTGCCCCGGCAATCAGGATAAGGCCAAGTGCCAGACCATAGGCTGCGTGCAGCCAGTCGCGGGTCAGGTTGCCATATTCAACAAAGCTAATTGTGCCGAGCCATACGGGAATGATGGCTGCAATGCCGGCCCAAAGCAACGCAAAGTCAGGATCTTGCTCGCCCTTGCGCTTGAGGAAGGCAAAGCTGCACAGCAGGAAAATGGCGCCAAGGCTGAGTGCGATGGTAATATCGGTACCATTGCCATGTGCGACTGCCGGCAGGGCAATGTTGGTGCCGGTAATCATTCCCGAGAAATAGAATACGCTACGGGTGGTCAGTGTGACGATGGCAAGGGCGCCAAGTGCGGAAAATACCGCCGGCCATACGGCAAAATGGCGGCTGGCACCCAGCGCCGCGAGGGCAGCGATCATGCTTGCCATGGCAAAGCTTGGATGAATATTTGTCGATGCGGCTGTCAGGACCATGGCCATTGCGGGCAGGATCGCCGCCAGTGATGCGGTCAGGCTGATAGCGATCGGGTGGCGCGCCGCCAGTTTCAGCATGCGCACGGACAATCTGGCAGGTGTGGGCTTCTGCGGCGGATCCGTCTCTGCGACGCTTTCCTGTTGTTGCAGTTGTCCATCAAACGCCTTGCCCGGCCAGATGAAGATGGTTCCAGCCAGCATTGCCAGCAAGGCTAGTGTTGGTGGTGTCAGGTCAACGACAGCGCTGGTGCCGATATAACCAAGCGCCCAGAGACCGAGGCCGGCATTGGCAAGTGCCGGGACAATTTTCCAGTTCTGGCTGCGACAGGCGAATGCGGTGGCGGCCCAGGAAATGGTGAGGAAAATGAACAGCGCCCAGATGTTGGGTGTCTCTGTCGAAACCAGTGCTGGCGTTAACATGGAGCCAAACAGACCAAGCCCGGCCAGTGCCTGCCCATGCAGCAGCGAAAGTCTAAGAGTGGCAAAGGCCACCAGACCAAGCGTTATAAACGCTGTTGTCGGGCCGATATACTGGTAGATTCCATAGGCAGCAAAGACCACGCCAAACAAGGTGAGTGAGCCTGCAGCCGTCAGAACGCCAGGGATCATGGCGTTTGAATAGGCGGCAGTTACGCTGGGGACAGCTTTGCGGCGAATGGCTTCACCGGCGGCCCACAACAGAAGGCCGAAGATACCGGCCAGAGCAAGGCGTACGGCAGGGCTGAGCAGTCCGCTTTCAATGGAATATTTGACAAGGAATATGCCACCCAAGGCCAGCGCAATGCCACCGGCCCAAACCGCCCAGCGCGCGCCTAGACGGTTTTCAAAGCTTTCGCGCGGCGGCAAGGTTGCTGCTGCTGGCGGCTGTTCTGACAGTGTCTCTGTGACAACATTCTGGTCCTGTGCCACATCCTGCGCGACGAGATCAGCGGGGCGTGAGGGTTGCTGCTCTTGTGGTCCAAGCGTGAGGTCGGAGGCGGTAATGTCGTTTGCTGGCACACCTGCGCCAAGGAAAGCGTCCTGCTGTTCTGCCTCTGCCTGCAGGCTCTCTTGCGTTGCAACGGGCGACTGGCCAGTTGCCAGCATTCTTTTCAGCGCCTTGACTTCTCGTTCAAGGACATTGATGCGGCTGGCACTGCGGAAACTGGAAACGAGCGTGTAGATAAAGGCGGCCACATAGGCTACGGCCAGCAGAACGAGCATTTCCAATAGTCACTCTCCCGATTATAGCGGTTCAGAAACACGAGCGCGTGGCCATGTCTGCTAAACAGCGCATAAACAGGAATGAGGGGCGTTTCCGTGACAAAACATGTCCGGAAGCACTGTTCATTCCTGTGCCTCATCCGGTTTTATACGTGTGTGCGAATTTATTGTGCAAGCCATGATTTAGCCAGCTCAATATCGGATGCACCGATATCGTGTCCCTGAGGCACGGTTTCCAGCCGGATTTCTGCGCCTGCGCCTGACAATATCTCGGAAAGACGCACGGTCTGATCGCGGTATTTGTCGGTCTCTCCGGCCGAGAGCAGGATTTTGCGGCCGCTCAAATCCGCCGCCGGCCAATGTTCCAACACCGGCATGGCCCGCAGTAGAAGTGTCTCGGCCGCAAACTGCGGGTGAAGCGCAAAAAATGCCGCCAGGAAGTTGGCACCGTTGGAGTGACCGATGAAACGCAGTTTTTTGACATCAATGCCATAGGCGGCAATCGCGCCCTCGACAAAGGCGGCAAAGGCCTCGGCTTCGCGGGCAATATCGTTCTGGTCAAAGGATGAATTGCCAAACCGTCGGAACCAGCGGGCAATGCCTTCTTCGGTGCTGCGCCCGCGCACCCCAAGCAGGGTGGCGTTTGGTGCCGCTTTTGCGGCGAGAGGCATAAGGCTCGTTTCGCTGCCGCCGGAACCATGCAGCAATATCAATACGCTGCCATCCGGTTGCTGCGGTGTGTAGAAGCGGTGCACGAACGGCAATTCGCGGTAAATCACCCGCTCATCGCCCGGCATTGCAAATTGCGGCAGGGAAACTCGGGCAGCCTCAGCGTCGGCCTCAAAATCGGGTGGAATGAACAGCGCTTCACCGAGTCTGTCGGGCGCTTCGTCAATGGTCATGCCGGGACCATCGGTCGCCATTTCGATCAGCACGCCGCCGGGCTCACGCACATAGAGTGAGGCGAAATATTTGCGGTCATGGGCATTGGTGACGCTGGAGTTCAGCTTTTTCAACTCGGCATGCACGCTGTTCAACTCGTCGTCGTTGCGGGCACGAAAGGCAATGTGGTCAACCGTGCCGGTGCCGGGTGCGCTAGACCAGAAACCGGTAGCATCGCGCACATCGATAATGTCGCCGGAAGCAGAAACCATGCGGCGGATGGCGCCTTGCTGTTGTGTGAAGACGTAACCGAAATAGCGGGACAGAAAGCTCTGGGTTTCATCCTGTGCTTCGCTGAGCATCGTCGCGCCACGGATGCGGCGGATGGCATGCTTACGCGGAATGCCCGGCGCGTCATGCGGATCGGCCTCTGCAAATGCGGTTGTACCACACAGCTTGACGATGATGCCGTCAGGATCTTTCAGTCGGATGACCGGTTCGCCAAATTCCTCCATCGGGCCTTCGGTGCGAATGCCCGCCGTTAGTGCACGGGTCAACCAGAAGCCAATGCTGGCGGGATCAATTGCCAGGGATACTTCGAGCGTTTGCCCGTGGCCGACACGGCCTTGGCCACCATCTTCCCAGATCAGGAACGTTACGAGGGAACCGGGGCTTGCGGAGTGATCGCCATAGATCAGGTGCAGCTGCATCGCATCTTCAAAACCTGCAGTGCGTTTGACGAGGTGCAGGCCGAGAAATCCGGCATAGAAGTCGACATTGGCCTGTACCTTTCGGGCAATCATGGTGATGTGATGAATGCCTGCATCCGCGATCATGCTCAAACGACCTTTCTTCAATCCTTGTCAGCTCTGCACCATATGGTCGCGTCACCTCACATTACGCAAGGGCAGGGGTGTGGATATCACTAGGAGGTGAAGGTTTTGCGCAAAAAGCGTGCGTTGTGCTTTTTGTCTTGCCGGTGAATGATTAAAAAATAAACATCGTTAAATATAGCATATTTTATGTGCATTTTTCACTTGCGCCTTGGGTTTGAATTGGATTTGATAAGGCTAATTCAATCAAAAACTTCCAGGGGGAAGAACAATGTTAACGCGCAGGTTGTTTTCGAAAATCGCGACATTTACAGCTCTTGGCCTTTCGGTCGGCTTCGCCGCTCCGGCTTTTGCCGAAACGCCAATCAAGTTCACGCTCGATTGGAAGTTTGAAGGTCCGGCTGCCGGCTTCCTGCTGGCGGTAGACAAGGGTTACTTCAAGGCCGAGGGACTGGATGTCACCATCGATAGCGGTAACGGTTCGGTGGAGGCCATTCCGCGTGTTGCCACCGGTGCCTATCAGATGGGTTTTGGCGACATCAATTCGGTGATGAAATTCCTGGATGAAGACCCAAGCCAGAAGGTGAAGGCGGTCTACATGGTTTATGAGCGCCCGACATTTGCGGTTGTTGGCCGCAAGTCGCTTGGCGTCACCACAGACCCGAAGTCGCTGGAAGGCAAGAAGCTTGGTGCGCCACCGCCAGATGGTGCGTTTGCCCAGTGGAAGGCCTTCAAGGAAGTGGCTGCTCTTGATGACAGCAAGATCACCATCGAATCAATCGGCTTCCCGGTCCGTGAGCCGATGCTGGCCAAGGGTGATGTCGATGCGGTCTTCGGTTTTGCATTCTCGGTCATTTTGAACCTGAAGGCGCAGGGCATTTCTGACGATGATATCGCCACCATTCTGATGGCTGAAAACGGCTTGAATCTGTATGGCAACGCCGTGCTGGTAAACACTGATTTTGCCGAGAAAAATCCAGAAGCCATCAAGGGTTTCCTAAAGGCTCTCGCCAAGGGTTTTGCTGATGCCGTGGCCAAGCCGGAAGAGGGTGTCGCAGCCGTTCTTGCGCGCAATGAAACCCTCAACAGCGAGATCGAACTTGAGCGCCTCAACATGGCCAATGCCATGAACATCAAGACACCTTACGTCGTTGAAAACGGCATGGGCGGTATTGATCCGGAACGTCTGGCCGCCTCGATCGAAACACTGAAGATTTCGCTTGGCCTCAAAGGCAACGTCAAGGCTGAGCAGGTTTTTGACGCGAGCTATCTGCCAGCCAAGGAAGACCGCATGCTGCCTTGATTGGCCGCAAACTCGCATCGTTATGCCCGGGCTGTTCCCGGGCATTTTCCAACGCTCATAGACTTGCATGGGTGACTAAACCGGGTAAGGGCAATAATCGCCCGGTCCCCGCCCATGCAGGTGAGCGTCAGAATTACAGGGACTGGGAACATGGCTCATCTGGTTGAAATCGATAACGTTGACATGCGTTATGGCGGCGCGGCGGGAACGCTTGCCGTTTCAGGTCTGAACCTCACCGTGGACAAGGGGCAATTCACTGCGGTCGTCGGGCCTTCGGGGTGTGGAAAATCAACGCTGATGAAGCTGGTGACCGGCCTGCACATTCCGCAGGTTGGTCACGTGATTGTTGCCGGAAAACAGGTGACACAGCCTGTGTCGATTGTCGGCATGGCGTTCCAGAACCCGACCATGCTGCCGTGGCGCACGACGTTGGAAAACATCCTGTTGCCGCTGGAAATCGTCGAAAAGCACCGTCATCGCTTGCGTGCAAACAAGGCCGAATATGTCGCCAAGGCAGAACGCCTGCTGGAGATTGTCGGCTTGAAAGGCTTTGGCTCGAAGTTTCCCTGGCAGCTCTCAGGCGGTATGCAGCAGCGCGCCAATCTGTGCCGTGCACTGATCCACGAGCCGGAACTGCTGATGCTGGACGAACCGTTTGGCGCGCTGGATGCTTTTACCCGTGAAGAACTATGGTGTGTGATCCGCGATCTGCACGCAGCCCAGAACGTCACCATCATTCTCGTCACGCATGATCTGCGTGAAGCGGTATTTCTGGCGGACAAGATTTTTGTGATGACGGCTCGACCGGGCCGTATCCTGAAAGAACATACGGTGCCGTTTGCCCGGCCCCGACAACTGGACCTGATGTATGAGCATGGTTTTAACGACATGGTGCACGAACTGCATGGTGAAATTGCAAAGGCGAGGGTAGCCGCATGAGTGCGTTCGTCGAAACCGGGGTCGCCACGGAACGTCCAAAACCTTTGATCGCCCGCGTCAACTGGGTCAAGGCAGCGCCGTGGCTTTATACGCTGGCGCTATTTCTTTCGTGGGAACTGCTGGTCAAGGCGCTGGATATGCCGCCGACCATCCTGCCGTCGCCGACACGGGTGTTTCAGGCCATTGCCCAATATTGGTCACCCATCTGGAAAAACTCGCTGCAGACGCTTTACACGACGACGCTCGGTTTCATTCTGGCGGTTGTCGCAGGTCTGGCTATCGGCCTGTTCATTGGTTGGTCAAAGACCATTTATGCCGGGCTTTATCCGCTGATGATCGGTTTTAATGCCATTCCGAAAGTTGCCTTGGTACCAATCCTGGTTATCTGGTTCGGTATCGGCACGGTACCGGCTGTGCTGACGGCGTTTCTGATTTCCTTCTTCCCGATCGTGGTGAATGTAGCCACGGGTCTCGCGACCATCGAGCCGGAAACCGAAGATGTACTGAGGGCGCTTGGCGCGAAGAAAATGGATATCATGCTGAAGGTGGGTATCCCACGCTCCATGCCCTATTTCTTTGGATCGCTGAAAATCGCCATCACGCTAGCCTTCGTGGGGTCTGTCGTCTCAGAAACGGTGGCCTCCAATTACGGTCTGGGCAATATGATGAGCTCCGCGCAGAGCCAGTTCAACGTGCCCCTGGTGTTTGCTGGCCTGCTGATGCTGGCGATAGAAGGCATCGTCATGTACGCGGTCATGGCCTGGCTTGAAAGACGCATGACCGGTTGGGCGCATCGCTCCACCATGGGACAATAACCCAAACAAAAAGGCCGATTGTGAAATCGGCCTTTTTGTTATCTCGTTTGTTATTCTGCCGGTTGCGATGCCGTCACTTCTGACCGTTCGTCAAAGGCCAGTTTCATCGCTTTTGTCATGTCACGGGTCGTTGACCACCAGCCTTCGCTGCGCGCCCAGTAACGTAATTTCACGGTGGCGGTATCGCCACTGACGGAATCAATGAAGGTAACAGGGGCCGGATCAAGCAGCACGCGGCTGTTGGAACGAGCGACATTCATCAGCGTGTCCTGCGCCTCTGCCAGGCTTTCGCCCTTTGGTACGGTCACGCTTAACTCGTGGCGACGAGACGGAAAACGGCTGTAGTTGGTAATCGGCACATTCCACAGCGTTGAGTTTGGCGCCAGTCTGTATAGTCCGTCACTCGTTTTCAGCTCGGTGGCAAATAGACCAATTTCAATCACGGTTCCGCTGACCGCGCTGGTTTCAATATATTCACCAACCCGAAACGGGCGCAATACGAGTAGCATGATACCGGCGGCAATATTCTGCAGCGTGCCTTGCAGGGCAAGACCGATGGCCAAACCTGCTGCACCAAGAGCCGCCAGAATGGAGGCGGTCTGCACGCCAAACTGGCCAAGCACCATGACGATGACCAGAATAAGGATCACATAGCGGATAGCACCGGAGAAAAACCGCGCCAGCGTTTCGTCAAAACCGCGAATGCGTGACAGGCCCTCGAAAGCCCAGCGCTGCACGAACGATGCCGCCAACCAGCCGATACACAAGAGCAACAAAGCGCCCACGATCGAGAAGGAATATTGCACAAGCAGCGCGCTTGCCTGACCAAGAGCCGCCTGCGAAGCGACAAAAAATTCCGTAGCTTGTTGTTCCATAAAACTATTCTGAAGCCCTGTTTCCTAAATGTTCAAATTGCCAACGACAAAGATTGGAAATGGTTCCGCCAAAAATGCAATGCATTTTATATAGCGCGCGACGCGTGCTTCGAGCCAGTCAAACCTGCCGTTGGGTGTCGTCAGCCGTTCAATGGCAGTACAAAGGGAACATTTCCATCGGTATCGGCGCCCCGGCCAATAGCCTTAAAGGCGGCAACCAATCGGCCATCACGGTTCAGCAGGCGGTCGCCAATTTCGATGATCCGTGAATTGGGTGTTGCATAGGGTGAGGCCTGCCGCAAACGTTTGGCCAGATCCTGTTCGTTCTGTTCCGGGTATAACGCCAGAGAAACAAGGGCAGCAGCAGCCGGAGAGCGGGAGACCCCCATCCAGCAGTGGACCAGCAGCGGAGCCGACTGATCCCAACTCTTCGCAAAATCGATCAGGTTCTGGATGTGACCATCCTGCGGGGCGATCAAATTACCGGTGCCAGCAAAACTGATGTCATTCATAGCAAGCGTCAGGTGACGCTCTGCAAGAATGACCGCAGGGCGGTGGAAATCCTGTTTCTCGGCCAGTAGGCTGACCATTTCCCGAGACTTGTGGCGTACCGCCATTTCTGCAATTCGCCCCAATGGTGAAACAACAATTGCGGTCATGCAACACCGCTTTTCTGTTGGGTGCGTAAGGATTCGATGGCGTTGAAACGCTCAATGAACAGGTGCTGGGCCTCAAGGGCTGGCAAAGGGTCAATCAACAGCATGTCGCAGGTAATACCACGGGGTTGGCCAAAGAACTTCTTGGCCTCGGTCATCGAAAAACCGGCAAGCTCGGTTGCCTCGAAATAGGCCGCAACCGTATCGGCCTTCTTGATGCGGTCCTTGAGTTCGCTGGATGGGTGCGGCGCCAACGAGAAGCGCAGATGAATGGCCGCCTCCAGCCGTTTCTCCACCGACTTGTAACCGCCTCCGACGACCGACTTGAACGGGGAAATCATGTCGCCGATCACATATTCCGGTGCATCATGCAGCAAGGCCATCAGCATTTCGTCTGGAGTGGCGTCATTGCTGCGGCTGAAAATCGTCTCAACGATTAGGCTATGCTGTGCAACCGAAAATGCGTGATTGCCGTGCGTCTGGCCGTTCCAGCGCGCAACGCGAGCAAGCCCATGGGCAATGTCGGCAATTTCAACATCAAGCGGCGAGGGGTCCAGCAGGTCGAGGCGGCGGCCGGACAACATCCGTTGCCATGCGCGGGTGTTGAGCTTTGCGGCCACCCTTATTCCTCCGCGCTGGCTGTGGGTTCCGCGGCCGGGAAGCTCAAACCGCTCCACGCAGGCAATGTGAGTTTGACGGGCGTCTCGCCAGCTAGGATAGGTGTCTCGGTGGCCAGAGCATCTGCCACGCGGTCAATACGCACAATCGCCACGCCGTTATTGCCAGACACACTGCCCAGTGTGCCAATCGTTTTGCCATTGGCCGTCAAATCGGTGCCACCAGCCGGAAGGTGAGCATCGGCCTCCACGATCACCACACGTCTACGGGCAGTGCCACGATGCTTCATGCGCGACACGACTTCCTGTCCGACGAAGCAGCCCTTCTTGAAGGATACACCATCATTGAGGTCCATCAGCACGTCATGCGGAAAGGCATCCTGCAATGCGTAGTCTGAGCCCGAATGAACAATGCCAGCAGAAATCCGCAATGCATCATAGAGCTCAGTTGGGCCGCTGGCAGAGGCACCGGCTGCGCGATAGAGTGCAATGCCGGCCTTGGCAAAGCGGCTGTCCAGTTTTGCACCTTCAGGCTTGTCGCCATCCCAGAAAATACTGACACCTTCCTGCGCGTGCGGTTTGATCTCAACGGCCGCTCGCAGCTTGTACATGGTCAGGCGGCGGATCAGTGTATCCAGCTGGCTGTTATCGGTTTCTAGAATAAAACCCTCCGCCTCACGCGACACCAGAAAATCAAACAGGATTTTGCCTTGTGGTGTCAGAAGGGCGCCAGCGCGCACCTCATTCTCCGGCAGGTTCTCAACGTCAGTGGTGATGAGATTGTTCAGGAATTCCTGTGCGTCTTTGCCCGTAATCTCGATCTGGCGCTGCTGCGGTAAAAAGGCGGAGGACATTTATGTGTTCCTGTTGAAGTGTCAGGTGTGATGGATCGCGATATCCCGTCGCGCTGACGACAGCCGGCGAAAAGGGATCAGTCAACACAAGGCAAGACTGTATGTCAGGGATTTAGGCATTGAACGTTCATGCGGCAAGCCATGCTTGCCACATTATCGAATGCATCGGCTTTCAGTTCAGTCGCCTGCGGTGAAAAACTTCCACTGGCCATCCGGCGTGATGCCGATGCGGTAAAAGCTGTAGGTGCCGTATTCCTGCATGTCGGCAAGATCACCCGCGGTGATGATGCGCAGCAACTCGACCTTTTCAGGTGCGGTCAACTCATTCAGTGATTTGCCCACAAAGTAAGGCCAGACATACATTTCTTCCGGGGTGCCGGCATCCATATGGGCATAACCCGTGGACAGCAGATCAAGAAGAATGGCCAGAACTTCCAGCCCGTCAGGATCGCCGGAGAAGCTTTTCAGCGCAGCAATCGGGTCATCCCCGTCGTCCCCTGTAATCTGAGCCTGGTTCGGGCCGGGATTGACCAGCGGACGCAGCTTTTCGATGTCGCCTGTGGCCGACGCTTCAACAATTAGCTGACGCAGGCGCTGCACGGCGGCAGGGGCCTTGGTATTGTCGTGCTGAATATCGGAAACAACAGGCTGATCTTCGTCCGGTTCACCGGCCGTCTGGTCATTGGTGCCAGCAGATTTATCGATCAATGGGCTCGGCATGGGAATGCCGCCGTCCGAATCACCCTCTACGGTATTCGGCTCAGTCACCTGCGGTGCGCTCTGTGCACTCTCGCCAGTAGCCTGATCAGGCATGTTTTTGAGTTCTGAAAGCGCAAATACCGGTTGGGCTGTCACCAGAAACGCAGCAAAAATAGCTACCGACAGGGCCAGTTCTTCCCTCACACGAAACGTCATAATGCTACCCTCCGGTTTTACTGGATGGTGCGGGTCGGGGAAAATTCGCCTGCCAGCATTCTTTGGCGCAGTGATTCGAGCATGGCTTCTGCTCCAGCCTCACCATGCAGGCGAATCGTTTCGCGCATGGCCAGTGCAATGGCAGCGTCGGCAATGATTTCCGGTTCGATGCCGTCGGCCATACCGTCGGCCCAGGCCTCGTTCTGGTGTTCCAGAGCGACCTGCATCTTCTCGTGAACAATCATTTCGGCGATGTCGTTGCGGCTTTCTTGCATACTTTCTTCCTCGTCGAGACGGTTGAAGTCTTACCACCTCGTTAACAACTCTAACAGCCTTTTATCAAAACGGCACGGGTTGCGGTAAAAACAGGTTAATTATTTCCTAATTTCCGAAGCGAGAAGCAATTTCTGACGCAAGTGTTGCACCTTCGTTACGGTATTGCTCTTCGGCCATCACGGCAGCCTGTGTGCATTCGGTATAAACAGCAGCAAATGAGCGGTATCCACGGTTGAAGGCGGCGGTCAATTTCTGCCGTCTTTCCGGTTCGTTGGCTGTTTCTGCAGCCAAAAGATCGCTCATCGCCTTGCGCCAGTCTTCCTTGACATCCTTCTGGCAAAGGTTGCGCAGGTAATGCACGGCACCTGTGACTTCGGCCAGACGTGACAGTTTTTGATCATAAGCTGTCGAGGCTGAATTGGTAGGCGCTAAACCTGATGGAGCAGTGGCCGACGGGGCTGACGGTTGCGCAAACGCACCCATGGCAACAAACAGCGTTGCGCAAAATGCAGACGATGCTGAAAGTCGTGACCGTGGTTTGCTCATTGTGGTTTCATGCCGCGATTCTGTAATGAGTGCAATTGCTTGGCCACGCGTTCACAGCATTCGAGAACGCTTGGCGGAACCGGCAGATTGCGCACTTCCTCCACCGTGTACCAACCGGGATCTGCCGCATCATCATTGGCAACCGCTTCTGCCGTATGGTCTGCTTCCACCAGAAAGACCGACAGGAAATAATGGCTGGACGCGGCGCCGCTTGCCGTTTCAGGCCTGAGATCATAGGTGGCAAAAAGCTGTGGATTGCGCGCCTCGATGCCGGTCTCTTCCATCAATTCACGCAGTGCCGCGTCTTCTGGTCTCTCACCCGGCTCTGCCTTGCCGCCGGGAAAGGCGAACATGTCGGCCGATGGCGGGTTCTTGCGCCTGACCAGCAACATGCGGTCACCGCGTGTGACGATTGCGGAAGAGGCGGGGCGAGGCTGCTGCATGAAAAAGGACCTGTGCGTATGATGTATGCGATACATGCTTAGTCGTTCAGGAAGCGCTTTGGAATGTCTTCATGGAAGGGAAACATTGCAAAACAGGGGCGTGCTTCGGCGATGACACGTTTTACCGAAGGGCGATGCATCAGCCGTTCGAAGTAACGATCCAGTGCCGGTTTGCCTGTCCCGACAGGATGGACGATGGACGAATAGAACAAGGCAGGGGCACCAGAACAATCTGCCAGCGTGAACTCTTCTCCGCATATCCAGATTTTGCCGGAGAGTTGTCGTTCCAGCATTTCATAGGCGGTATTCAGCGTTTGCCGCGCTTCGTTCACCCCAAAGGCATCCTGATTGCCTTCCGGCCTTATTTTGTCTGTGACAATTTTCTGCATGGGTACGCTGATATAGAGGTCAAAGAACCGGTCCCATAACCGCGTTTCCAGCTGTGCATCCGGGGCGCTCGGCAACAGCCTTGTGTCGCCAGGATAGTGCTGCTGCAAATATTCGATGATGATGCTGGTTTCAGCCAGCACCTGATGACGCCGTTGGTCCTCCAGCACCGGTATCTTGCCGACCGGCCAATGGTCGGTAAGTTTTTGCGTGGACTGCGCGTCGGAAAAATCGATCAGTGATTTTTCAAACTCGGTGTCGTTCTCATAAAGTGCAATCAGCACCTTGTGACAGAACGAGGCAAGCGGATGCATGTGCAAGGTGAGTGTCATCGCTCGGGTTCCCCAAGATTGCACCTAGACTGGCGTGTTTTAGCAGCAGCCCCAAACCGCTATCATAAGCAGGGAATCACTATGTCTTTCCTGTGACGCAACATCTCATCCGGGCCGAAAACCGAACCAATGAAGATTTATCTGATCTATGCCGCCGCCGCTTTGGCCGAAATTGCCGGATGTTTTACCTTCTGGGCATGGCTGCGGCTGGAAAAATCGGCGCTATGGCTGGTGCCGGGCATGGTCGCTTTGGCCGCCTTTGCGTGGTTGCTCACATTGGTGCCGTCTGAAGTGGCAGGGCGGGCTTATGCCGCTTATGGCGGCATGTATATTGTTGCCTCACTTTTCTGGTTATGGGGTGTCGAAGGCCAGTCACCTGACAGATGGGATTTCGCGGGCGGCGCCATCTGCCTTGCTGGTGCAAGTCTCATTTTGTTTGGTCCGCGTGCCTGAGATCATTTTGCCGATGCAGTGACACTGGTTGCCGGAGGAAAATAACATGTGCGGACGATTTGTATTGCTGGCAACGCCCGACGAACTCGCTGAGTTTCTAAGCCTCATCGAGCTTGATGACTTTCCCGCGCGTTACAACATCGCCCCCACCCAGCCGATCCTTGTCGTGGTGGAATCAGAAACCTCGCAGCCCGGCAGCAACCTGCCGAGACGGCAGGCGGTGCTGGCGCGTTGGGGGCTGTTGCCCGGCTGGCTGAAAGATCCCAGTGATTTTCCTTTGCTGATCAATGCTCGAGCCGAAACCGCAATAGGCAAGGCGTCGTTTCGTGCGGCCATGCGTCACCGTCGTGTACTTGTCCCGGCCAGTGGATTTTACGAATGGAGACGTCCTGACAAGGATGAAGGCGGCAAACCGCAGGCCTATTTCATAAAACCGAAACGCGGTGGCATTGTTGCCTTTGCGGGCCTGCTCGAAACATGGTCGTCGGCCGATGGTTCCGAGGTCGACACGGCGGCCATTCTCACCACGTCCGCAAATCGGTCGATCAGCCGTATTCATGATCGGATGCCTGTGGTTATTGCGCCGGAGGATTTCAGCCGCTGGCTGGACTGCAAGACGCAGGAGCCACGTGAGGTGGCGGACCTGATGGTGCCAGCGGATGAGGATTTTTTTGAAGCTATTCCGGTATCCGACAAGGTGAACAAGGTCGGCAATGTCGGCCCTGATCTGCTTGAGCCGGTTGAAGAAACGCTTCCACAGAAGAAAAAGAAAACGGGGCCGGACTCTGGCCAGATGTCACTGTTTTAAACGGTGACATACCCTAATGCGCTTTGGCAGGCTCCGTGAAGCCGCTGAGAATGTCGAGGTCGGCAAATACCCGGTTTCTGCCATTGCTCTTCGCCATGTAGAGCAGTTGGTCTGCGGCATTCAGCTGGTTGTCGAAAGGTTCACCCTTTTCGATTTCGACCACGCCGAGCGAAATCGTCACAGCGATTTCGGTGCCCGTCAGTTTTACGCCAGCGGTCTCAACGGCATGCCGCAGGTTTTCGCAAAATGCGCGAGCCTGTGTTGCATCGAAACCTCTCAGGAAAATGGCAAATTCTTCACCGCCAATACGGGCGGGAAGATGTTTGTTTGTCTCGCAGCTTTCAGCCAGCAGGGCAGCGATATTTCTCAACGTGCGGTCGCCTGCATCATGGCCGTAGGTATCATTGATCTTCTTGAAATGATCAATGTCGAGAATGGCAAGCGCACCTTTGCCATTGTTCTTTTGCAGATCCGCCATCATCAACTTGGTCTTCTCAAAGAAGGAGCGGCGGTTCGGCAGGTTGGTCAGGTGGTCACGTTCGGCCAGATGCCGCAGGCGCTTCAACTGCTTCAGCGTCTCAATGTTGTTGTCGATACGGCATTGCAGTTCTTCCAACACAAACGGCCGATAGATAAAGTCGGATGCACCGGCCTTCAGAAAGCTGGCTGACAGCAGGCGGTCCGTCGAGGATGACACGCCGATAATGCGCAGGTCTTCCGAACTGCGATATTCGCGAACCTTACGGGTCAACTGATAACCGTCCATGTCTGGCATATGGTAATCGGTAATAACCAGCTCGATTGTCTCATCTTCTTGCAGAATGTCGAGTGCCTGTTTGCCGCTGAGAGCTTCTATAACTCGGAAGTTCTGCCGTTCGAGTATTTCAACCAGCCCTGAGCGGGCAGAGCGAGCATCATCCACAACGAGAACGGAAAATAGCCGGTTGGTGATAATCCGCTCAACTGTTTTGATGACAGCATCCACCGTCCGATGGCCGTCCTTGATGATGTAGTCGATGATCTTCTTTTCGGTGTAACGCTTGCGCGCCTGTTCATCGAATGTCGCGGTAAACACAATTGTTGGAATTCTGGCGGCCGAAAGCAGCCCGAGAATCTCGCCATCAGGTGCGTCAGGCAAGTTCAAACCGGTCAAGGCAAGGGTAAATTCATGTTCGGCAATCAGAGCAGCGGCTGCCTTCATAGTATCGCAATGAATGACCTCGGCGCTGGTTTCGCCTTCCAGCCGTTGCTTCAGCAACATCGACAGCGCAATGGAATCTTCGACAAGCAAGATCTTGTGGGGCAGGGCGTTCACGTCAGTGTAGTGCGCATCCCGGTTATCCCGTACGTAAGACATTGCATTCCCCTTGGCCGTTACTCTTCACGAGTCAGATAATGAAGGTGGATTACCAATATCTTAGGATAACTTAACACGGACGAAAGGTCGCAGCACTTTCCAATTCCTATGTGTGGTTTCTCAGAAACCCTCGACGCGGGGCTTGATAATACTTGCGGGAAGCCAGTAGTAAATTTGTCATTGTCCAATGACGCAGAGCCCGCCTCGCGGATGGCTGAGAGCCCCGCATGAATTTCAGGAAAACAGAGATATGCCGCCTTTAATGTCTGCCAGCCTTGCCGGTTTTCTGCTGGGGGGCTCCCTGATCGTCGCAATCGGCGCCCAGAATGCCTTCATTCTGCGACAGGGGCTTATCCGCAATCATGTCTTCCTGCTGTGCCTGATCTGCGCGCTGTCCGACGCCTTGCTGATTGCCGCAGGTGTTGCCGGCCTTGGAACGCTAGTGTCGCAGTCACCCATTTTGATTGCGGTGGTGACGCTGGGTGGTGCGCTTTTTCTGGCATGTTACGGTTTTCTGGCTTTCCGCCGTGCGTTGAAGCCGGGCGTCATGCAGGCCGATAATTCACGAGGGCTGGGCCTGCGCGCTGCGGTCATGACCTGCCTGGCATTCACCTTCCTTAACCCGCATGTCTATCTGGATACTGTGGTTCTGCTGGGCAGCCTGTCAGCGGCCTACGAGGGAAGTGCGCGTGTCGCCTATGGTGCAGGTGCCGTCGTCGCATCATTCGTGTGGTTTTTTGCCTTGGGATACGGCGCCCGTTATCTGGCGCCGTTATTTGCCCGTCCATCTGCCTGGCGTGTGCTGGATGCCATTATCGGCG
The DNA here is from genome assembly GCF_024810055.1 of Rhizobium sp. BIGb0125. NCBI lineage: Bacteria > Pseudomonadati > Pseudomonadota > Alphaproteobacteria > Hyphomicrobiales > Rhizobiaceae > Rhizobium > Rhizobium sp. BIGb0125. The sequence goes on along the minus strand of NZ_JANUDV010000002.1, from coordinate 425,561 downwards.
TGGTCATGAGCCTCTTGGCTATCAGCCTTCTGGTCCGGTTCGTAAAGCAATTCGTCGTGTAGAAGCAGTGGCGGCAGGAAAAGGTGCTGGCTCACCAGAGTGAGCCGGTATTCCCGCGGATCAATCAGGCCTTTTTGGCCGGTGCTTGGGCTGGCTTGCTCTTCTGCATCATCGATGCGGCGGCAACAGCTTTCAGTCCCAGTGGCTTGTAGTGGCTGTTCAGATCAGGTTTCGGCGTCGGGTTGGCAGTCTTGTTTTCACTCATTGTCTCTCTCCTCGAATAGTCCATGGTCTTGATATTTGGCAGATTCGTTGCCGTGTTGTTTCATGACCAATCATGACAAATTCGAGGCGATTACAAATCAATTGAAGATTGCAGCCTGCGACAAATCGTGCGCGGATGCTGCCAATCTTCAATCAGAGGTACCTGTTTTTCTCTCAGATACCGCGATCTAGGCCGTCACCGCTATCGCCGTGACTGTCCTCTTCGATTGTCAGCGTGCCATAGCGCTTGTGCCAGACGCGGGCGCTGAACGGCAGGAAGAGGAGATAGGCTGCAACGGTCACCGCCAGCACTTCCCAGGTAAAGCTCATCAACAATGCAACATAGAGCACGACGATCAGCATCAGCGGCAGAACGATGTCGCGGCGAATACGGGTTTCGGATTTGCCAGACCATACCGGAAGGCGGCTGATCAACAGATAACCAATCAAAACTGTGTAAGCGCTGGCAACATAGGAAAAGGGCGCCGTTGGCGGCATGCCGAGAAAACCGAGATAGACCGGCAGCAATACCAAAAGCGCGCCCATCGGGGCTGGGACACCGACAAAGAATTCATTCTGCCAGGGTGCCTTGATTTCACGTTCAATCATCACGTTGAAACGTGCCAGTCTAAGGCCAGCGGCGATGACGTAGATCAGCGCGGCAATCCAGCCGAAGCTGCGGGCCTGATCCAACATGAAGGCGTAGAGTACAAGCGCCGGCGCAACACCAAAATTGACGATATCGGCCAGCGAATCCATCTGTGCGCCGAATTTGGAGGTCGCCTTCATCATGCGGGCCACACGTCCGTCGATACCATCGAGGAACGCAGCCAGCAGAACCATGCCGACTGCCAATTCGAAGCGGTTTTCGAAGGCAAGCCTGACACCGCTAAGCCCCGCACAAATCGCCAATACCGTGATCAGATTGGGGATGACCAGCCGCATGGGGATTTCCCGCAGGCGTGGCCCACGGGCATTGTCCTGCCCATTTTCATGTTTGCCGTTCGGTGCCGGTTCTACGGGGGTAGGGGTTTGCATGAAGGCGTCCTTGCGGTTATCCGTCAGTTGCGGCGGCTGATGACCGGACCCTTGGTCGCGGCAAATTCAGCGAGAACCGTTTCACCGGCAATGGCGGTCTGGCCGACAGAGACGCGCGGCTCGGTGCCGGCTGGCAGGAAAACGTCAAGACGCGAACCAAAGCGAATAAGGCCAAAACGCTCACCGGCATCTACAGGCTCGTTTGGCTTGACCCAGCAGACGATACGACGGGCAACCATGCCAGCAACCTGAACGACGCCGATCTGGCCGTGACGGGTTTCGATAACCAGACCGTTGCGCTCGTTGTCTTCGCTGGCCTTGTCGGCTTCAGCGTTGAGGAACAGGCCCGGACGGTAAGCAATATTGACGATACGGCCACGAACCGGTGCACGGTTCACGTGGCAGTTAAAGACGTTCATGAACACCGAGATGCGCAGCATCGGCTCTTTGCCAAGCTCCAGCTCATGCGGTGGAACAACCATCTGGATTGCGGAAACCTTGCCGTCTGCCGGGCTGATGACGAGGTCATCATCCTGCGGTGTGACGCGCTCAGGGTCGCGGAAGAAGTAGGCGCACCACAGGGTCAAAACCAGACCAACCCAGAACAGCGGCTCGGCAATCCAGCCTAGCACCAGCGACGCCACGAAAAAGGCAGCGACGAAAACGTAACCTTCCTTATGGATCGGTACGATGGTGTTACGAATGGTATCGAACAGGTTCATAGGTATTTTTCTCCGATTTTTATATTTCTTGCATGCCGCCCGGAAGCATCGATTGTTTCCAACATGCGCGCCAAACCAGACCCATGCTGACTACAGGCAAAAGGCCGGATGGGCAATGCGTCAGACCAAAGCATCAACGGTTTGTGTGTGCTCTGCCTGCGATAATAAGGGGATAATAGGGATTATCTCCCCATGTCGCAAATTACCGCATGTCTCCCAAAAGTGGTTTCCCGGTTTAGGGATAAAGACATGCGGCAGCTTCGGCATAGGTCACATTGCTGTCGCAAGGTGGTTCAGTGTGCCGGTGTTCCCCGGTCTACAATGCCGAGATCGTCGGTCTCGCGCACCTGACGCAAGCGCTCTTCGGCACGGCTTGCTTCGCGCTGGCGATCCCACATCGATGCGTAAAGGCCATGGGCCGCGATAAGGTGGGGATGTGTTCCGCGCTCAACGATGCAACCATCCTTCAGCACGATGATCTCATCGGCATGAATGACGGTGGACAGGCGGTGCGCAATGACAAGTGTCGTGCGGTTTTTCGAGACGATATCCAGTGCACTCTGGATTTCCTGTTCGGTATTGGTGTCGAGCGCCGATGTTGCCTCGTCAAGAATGAGCACAGGTGGAGCCTTGAGTATGGTTCTGGCAATGGCAACACGCTGCTTTTCACCGCCTGACAGTTTCAGGCCGCGTTCGCCCACCATTGTCTCGTAACCCTGTGGCAAGCGTTCGATAAAGCCGCTGATCTGCGCGGCGTCAGAAGCAGCCTTCACATCGCTGTCAGCGGCAGACGTGCGGCCGTAACGGATGTTGTAGGCAATTGTATCGTTAAACAGCACGGTGTCCTGCGGTACGATACCAATGACAGAGCGCAGGCTCTTCTGCGTCACGTCACGGATTTCCTGCCCATCAATGGTGATCGTGCCATCCTGAACATCATAGAAGCGATAAAGAAGCCGCGAAATGGTCGATTTGCCGGCCCCTGAGGGGCCAACAATTGCAATAGTCTTGCCAGCCGGCACGTCAAACGAAATGCCCTTGAGGATCGGACGGTCAGGGTCGTAGGCAAAATGGACGTCCTTGAAGGAAATCGCGCCGCTGCCGATAATCAGTTCCTTGGCATGTGGGGCATCGGTAACTTCTGCTTCCACTTCCAGCAAATCAAACATCTGCTCGATGTCGGTCAGGCCTTGACGGATTTCGCGGTAGACGAAGCCGATGAAGTTCAACGGCACGGAAAGCTGCAACAATAGCGCGTTGATAAACACGAAGTCACCAATGCTCTGCTCGCCACGCTGTACGGCCAGTGCCGACATGACCATCATCACCATCGAGCCGATGCCGAAGATGACGCCCTGGCCGAAGTTCAGCCAGCCAAGCGACGTCCAGATGGCGGTCGCGGATTTTTCATACCGCGCCATCGCACCGTCGAAACGGTTGGCTTCCATGTCTTCATTGCCGAAATATTTGACGGTCTCAAAATTGAGAAGTGAATCGATGGCCTTTGTGTTGGCGTCCGTATCGCTGTCATTCATTGAGCGGCGAATACCAATGCGCCAGTCGCTGGCCTTCACCGTGAACCACACATAGGTCCAGACCGTGATGACTGTTACCAGCACATAGGTAAAGCCATAGGTCCACCACAGGATGACGGCGGTCAGCAGAAATTCGATGAAGGTTGGGGCGGTATTGAGGATCGTGAACCGGACAATGGTTTCAATGCCCTTGGTGCCGCGCTCGATGATACGCGACAGACCACCTGTCTTGCGCTCCAGATGGAAGCGCAGGGACAACTGATGCATGTGCACGAAGGTCTTGTAGGCAAGTTGGCGCACCGCGTGCTGGCCAACGCTGGCAAACAGCGTATCGCGCAACTGGTTGAGGCCAACCTGTAACAGACGGGTAAAATTATAGGCGATGACGAGAGCGACCGCCCCCAGCAGAAATACCGGCAACAGGCTGGTCGCATCCTGTTTGCCATTCAGCGCATCTGTTGCCCATTTGAAGAAATAGGGCACAAGGATCAAAACCAGCTTGGCAGCAACAAGAAACAATGTGGCCCAGACCACTCGCATCTTGAGATCAGTTCTGCCATGCGGCCACATATAGGGCCACAGGTTCACCAGTGTGTTCAGCGGATTGCTGGAATCCGCGGAGATGGTTTTTTTCTTGTCTTGCTGCATGTTCTGGCTCCGACCACTGCCGAAAGGCCGACAGCATAACGGCGGCTGTGATAGCCGCCGTTGATTGCGAAATAAGTGCTGAACTTGACGATTGCAATCCTACCGGAGGATTTTACCGCCCTTAGCCACCGGTCAAACGCTTGCGGTGCAGTTCTTCTGCATTCGGCAGTGCCTTGTCAGGCAGGCCGAAAATCTGGCCGGGTTCAATCAGGTCGGGGTTTTTGATCTGGTCCTGGTTGGCAAGGTAGATCGTGGTGTAACGAACGCCCTGTCCGTAAACGCGGCGGGAGATCTGCCACAGCGTATCACCACGGCGAATGATGACGGCATTTTCATTATGGGCAAGCGGTGCCTGCTCAAATGTCTTGGGGCCTTCATTGCTCTGTGGAACCGGCTCGGAGGTCAGTTCGGCAATGCGGGCGGCAAGGCCTTCAAGAGCATTGCCGACGGCTCTTACGTCATTCGGCAGCTTGTCGAGAACAGCAGCAATCTCGCTGGCGCGGTTTGCCGTTGTACCAACAAAGGCTGCAAAACCTGCTTCTGCAGAGGCGGCCGCACGGAACTCCGACAGGGACTTCAGTGCAAACGAGGTGGCGGAACGTGCGGCAACCATCTGTTCCATCTGCGGTGTCTTGCCGTCAGCATATAGTGCCTGCAACAGACCGAATGCCTTGGCGACTTCTTCGCGCAGGTTCTTGAACACCGAAACATCGCTGAGTGGGCTTTCGGCAGCGGCTGTGCTGGTGGCCGCAGCAGCGCCGGGCTGTACCGTTACGGCAACCTGTTCGCCTGCCGGGCGTGCAAATGGAACATTGACGCGCACCAAAACCTTGCCGGTGCTGTCAAGCATTTCGGTGCTGACGGTGTGGTTGCCTACGCTGAGATCAATCGTGCCTTCAACGACAAAGCTGCCAGACGCCAGCGTGGTTGTGGTGCCAATTTCCTTGTCATCCACCAGTGCGCGGATGGTAGAATCGGCAGGAGCCGAACCGGCAACGAAAATCTTGTCGCCTTCGAATTCAACTGCGGTGACCTGAATGGCTGCCTTCTCGCTTGTGCCTGCATCGGTTGGCGCTGTTCCGTTAATTGCAGGTGGCTGTGCTGCAACTTCGTCGGAGCCGGCAGGAAGACCGGGCAGGGCCGCGGTTTCAGCTGGTGTTACCGCTTCGCCCGTGGCAGGGGTGGCCGGTACGTTTGCTGCCGGTGTCTGCTCCGGCAGTGTCAGCAAGCGGCTTGCTTCGCCTGGCTTGGTGACCATGGCCAGCAGGTTACCTGCCTTGTCTTTCGGAACAGAGACCGTGGCGATTTCATCAGACTGCAGAACCTTTCCGTCCTTGTCTGTGCTGCGCAGGATCAGTTGATGGTCGCCAGGAGGCAGCGGATTGTCGAGAACGGCCGCAAAGTCTCCGCTCTGCCCGATGTCGGCCTTGGAGATGACCTGACCATTGTTGAGAATTTCGAGTACCGAACCGACCTTGGCCTTGCCGGCGATAACGGCAGAGCCATCCGGCTCAACGCGCAGCACGTCAAACACCGGAAGGTCATTGGAAGACTGCTGGTTATCTGCCGGTGCCGCAGCAGGGGCAGATGCCGGCGCGACAGGTGCGCCATCATCGGTACCTGCAAAAATACCAGCCAGACGGCCGATCTGTGCGGCAGCATCCTTGGCGCTTACTGGCAGTTGACGCAGGAACGTGCCAGCACGCTCGGCTGCTGCACGCGCCGTGGTGATCAGTTTGGATGTCGTGTCATCCAGCGTTTCGGGAATATCGACGTCAGACAACTCCTTGAGAGCAGCCTCAACCTTGGTGCGGGCTGTGGCGTAGTCTGCATCAGATGGGATGGCGCCATTGGCAAACAGGCCGGTCATCTGGTTGATAGAATCCGTTGCAGAGGCCGCAAGGCGTGCAACCTTGTCGGCAACCTTGGAGGTTTCTTCTGCTGCATCGTTAAGAATATCGGACGCACTCTGGCCGCCCAATTCGACGGCATCCTTGACGGCAGTGCCCGCATTGTTGATGGCATCGCCAATCGGCTTGCCGTCCTGCGATATCCGTGGAAGCACAAAGAACACCATGAGCAACGTCGCTACCGCGAGCACGATAAGCGCCAGTAGGCCGGCCCGTTTGTTTTTCATCCTTTGAGTCTCCGGATATGTCTCTTTTCTATCAATCGGAATTGCTAGCTTTTTCCACCCCTATACACAAGCGTTTGCAAGGGAAAACAGCGTTTTCGGGTAATTCATTCACCCATATTTTCTTGACGGATGACGAAAGGCATTGTTCCTTCGGTCCATGACCAGTGAAAAACATTCGATTCGATCCATTTGCGTATATTGCGGCTCTCAACCCGGTCGTGATCCGGCCTATATGGAAGCCGGTCGCGCGCTTGGAAAAGCTATAGCCGACAACGGTCTTCGCCTCGTTTATGGCGGCGGCACAAAGGGCATCATGGGCGCCGTTGCAAGCGGCGTACTCTCCAATGGTGGCGAAGTGACCGGTATCATACCGGAGTTTCTTGTCGACATGGAGGCGACCCGCCATTCTCTCGGACAATTGAACGAGTTGATCGTCACCAAGGACATGCATGAACGCAAACACAAGATGTTTGAACGTTCAGACGCGTTCGTCACCTTGCCGGGCGGTGTTGGCACTTTGGAAGAGATCGTGGAGATCATGACCTGGGCGCAACTTGGCCGTCACGCCAAACCGATGGTCTTTGCCAATATCAACGGTTTCTGGAATCCGATGCTGGAGCTTATTCGCCACATGCGCGACGAAGGGTTCATTCACCGGGCCCATATGCTGAACCCGCTGGTGATTGACGAAATCAAGGATATCGTTCCGGCTATCATTGAACGGGCAACGGCACAGGCCAATCCGGATGGCGATAGCTCGGTTATCTCCCAGCTATAACAAGCACTGTACAAAAATGACTTTCCTGCCTTGTTGAAGACAGGAAAGTCTCATGCTTTAGCGGCCTTTGAGCTGCCGCAGCATGGCGAATGTATAAATCACCAATGCAGTCCAGATCAGGCAGAACGACACCAGTTTGGCCGTGCTGAAATGTTCGTTGAACAGGAACACCGCAATCAGGAAGACGATGGTCGGCGCGATATATTGCATAATGCCGATGGTCGAAAGCTGCAGCAGCTTGGCGCCATTGCCGTAAAGCATCAGCGGTATGGCCGTCACGGCACCAGCAACCAGAAGCAGTATGGTGTCACTGGAGCTATCGGCCAGGAAATGGCCGCCGCCTGTCACGCCAAGATAGATCATGTAGCCAATGGCAGCCGGGCTGAGCAGCAGAACCTCGAGCAAAAAGCCCTGATTGGCGCCAACCGGCAGGGTCTTGCGGAAGAAGCCGTAAAAACCCCAAGAACATGTCAGGCCAAGCGCGACCCACGGCATGGTGCCAGCATCCCAGGTCAGGATGACGACGGCGACCGCGGCAAGAGAAATGGCCGCGATTTGCAGGGGAAGCAGACGTTCTTTCAGCAGCACCGCACCGAGAAAGATACTGAACAGCGGATTGATGAAGTAACCAAGGGCCGCATCGATCGCGTGGCCGGCACCAATCGCCCAGACATAAATGCCCCAGTTGATGGTGATCAGCGTTGCCGTCATGCAGGCAAGCAGAATGGTGCGCGGCGACCGAAAGGCCGCCTTGAGGTCCTTGGTCTGGCCCAGCACAATCAGCACGACGGCCGCAATGGGAATGGACCAGAGAACCCGGTGGGCCAGCACTTCTGCTGGTGAGATATGCGCCACTGCCTTGATGTAGAGCGGCAAAATACCCCACAGAAGATAGGCGCTCAGCGCAAGGCTGAATCCGCGCGTGCTTTCGCTGCGTGGTGCAGCGGGGGTGATGCGTTCGATTTCCATTGGGGTTTCCTGCCGGATTTTTTTATTGAGAACGCAATAGTCCAGTCCGGCAGAATAAGCCAATTCATTTCAGTGAACCATCGATCAGCAAAGCTTCACCGTGCTGACGGACGCTCAGGCCGTTATTTGCCGGCAAATTGGTCAAGGGCGCGGATGGTGCGATCCAGAATGCCCGGTTCTGACAGGGCGTGTCCCGCACCTTCGATGACATGAAGCTCCGCCTTCGGCCATGCCTTTGCCAGTTGCCAGGCATATTTCAGCGGGCAGGGCATGTCGTAACGGCCATGTGCGATGACGCCGGGAATGTCTTTGAGCTTGTGGGCATTACGCAACAACTGCTCTTCTTCAAGCCAGCAGTTGTTGACGAAATAGTGGTTCTCCAGGCGGGCAAAGGCGATGGCAAATGTATCGTCACCATGTTTGGCCAGAAGATCGTCGCTGGGCAGCAGGCATATGGTGGCACCTTCCCACTGGCTCCAGGCCTTGGCGCATTCCAGCTTCTTAGCCTCGTCGTCGCCAGTCAGGTAACGATGATAGGCCAGCATCAGGTCGCCACGTTCATGTTCCGGAATGGGTGCAATGAATTTTTCCCAGCGATCGGGATACATCTCCGAGACGCCGAACTGATAATACCAATCCATCTCCGGCTTGGTTACAGTGTAGATGCCACGCAGGACCAATTCACTAACGCGGTCTGGATGGGTTTCGGCATAGGCGAGCGCCAGTGTCGAGCCCCATGAGCCACCGACCACCAGCCATGTATCGACACCGACCATCGCACGCAGACGCTCGATGTCATCAACAAGGTGCCAGGTCGTATTGGCTTCCAGATGGGCGTGTGGCGTGGAGCGGCCACAGCCGCGCTGGTCAAACAGAATGACATCGTAGAGCGCCGGGTCGAAGATACGCCGCTGCATGGCGTTGACGCCGCCGCCTGGGCCGCCATGCAGGAACACCGCCGGTTTCGCGCCCGGTGTGCCGACCCGTTCCCAGTAGATCGTATGCCCGTCACCGACATCCAGCATGCCCGTCGCATAGGGCTCGATCTCGGGATAGAGGGTACGAAGGTCATTGCTCATGCTTGGTCCTCTGGTGGCCAGACTGCTGTGTCATGGTCGGGATGCTGGAAAGAAATGATGGTGGCTTCATCCACACTCTGCTGGACCGACGGTTTTTCAAAAAGTTGGTCGATCCATGGCATGCGATGTTCGAAATTGACCTGAACCTGCGGTTCCAGCACCTCTGGCGTGTCGAACGCGCCGATGGCCAGTTCTACACCGCCGGGGTAATGATAGGTCAGGGGCGTGCCGCATTTTTCGCAGAAGCCACGGTGGATTTTGGCAGAAGACCGGAACAGCTTTGGCTGCCCACGTGTCCATGTCAGGTGGGCCTGATCGGCGCTGACAAGAGCACCGAAAAAATTGCCGAACTGTTTCTGGCACATGCGGCAATGGCAGATCGATGGTCGTCCGATCTTGCCCGCATGAAACCGCACTGCGCCACACTGGCAGCCACCGGAAAATCCGCTCTCTTGCATGATGCGCCTTTGCTTACTTCAGGACTACATAGGTCATGACCGCACCAATCACGATCACAATCAAAGCGCCCTTGGCAATTAACCCATAGAGCAGCCATGTGGGCATTTTCATGCGTGGATCTTGCGTGGTCATGCTTTTGTGTCTGGCCAATTTGTCGTGTCGTGATCAGGGTGTTGGTAAGAGGTCAGATTGACCAGATAATCCACAGAGGTCAAATCTTCCTCGGTCGCAACGGCAGGCAGGCTGTGCAGATCGTCCACAAAGCCAACCTTGTTTTCGACACCCCACTGGATAACAGGCGGCAGCAGGGACGGATTGTCGAAGGCACCAGCGGCAATGGCGATGCCATCAGGCGCTTCGTAGGTTAGGGGTGTGCCGCAGTCGGCACAAAATCCGCGCTTCACCACATCTGATGACTCGAACCGTTTCGGTTCACCTCGCGTCCAGGTGAAGTTCGCTTTTCGCACCGACACCAGCGGCGCATAATAAGCGCCAAATGCCTTCTGGCACATGCGGCAATGGCAGATGGAACTGTCTTTCAGGTCACCATCGGCACGAAAACGTATCGCGCCACACTGGCATCCACCGGTGTAAATCGTCATGACTGGCTTCCTTCTATCATCCGCAAAACACGAAGACTAACATTGTCGATATCTTGCAGGACATCGTTGTTCCAGAAACGCAGGACGGTCGATCCGTGTTGCAGTTTAAGTTTCCTATATTACTGATCATCGCCCCTCAGAGCGATGATCTATTGAAGATAGAGCCGGACAGGGAAGGCGCTGTTACCGCTTCAATTCCCAGGTCGTCACCCGTTCGCCGGTTTCCTTGTCCTTGCCGTCCTTGAGCTGAATGCCCTTTTCAGCAAGCTCGTCACGAATGCGATCCGCTTCAGTAAAGTTCTTGGCTTTCAGCATTTCAAGGCGCAGTTCCACCAGCGAATCGATAGCCGCAGCAACGGCTTCATCCACTTCCGCCTTCTTTGGTAAGACACCGAGAAGGGCCGCACTGGCAGCAAAGACCGCCATCTTGGACGGGTCGGCGTTGGCGGCCTGCGCCAACGCATGCAACGCCTGAATGGCAGCAACCGTATTCAGGTCATCGGCAAGCGCATCCAGAACCGTTGTGTCAGGTGTGGCATCGCCCGGCTCAGCCGCTGGCCACTTCGCCAGCAACCGTTCGGCCTCTTCCAGTCGCTTGACGGAGAAGTCGATCGGCTCGCGGTAATGGGTCATCAGCATGGCGAGGCGCAAAACCTCGCCCGGCCACTGCCGCTCGCCAAAGCGGTCGGTATGCAGCAATTCGTAGATGGTGAAGAAGTTGCCGTCCGATTTGGACATCTTGCGGCCTTCAACCTGCACGAAGCCGTTATGCATCCACAGATTGGCCATGACATGCGTGCCATGCGCACAACGCGACTGGGCGATCTCGTTTTCATGGTGCGGGAAAATCAGGTCGAGACCGCCGCCGTGAATATCGAAAACGTCGCCGAGGTAACGGCCGGACATTGCCGAGCACTCAATGTGCCAGCCCGGACGACCACGACCCCACGGGCTTTCCCAGCCAGGTTCGTTATCGTTGGACAGCTTCCACAAAACGAAATCGGACGGATGTTTTTTGTGAGCATCGACGGCAACGCGGGCGCCAGCCTGCTGCTCATCCAGCGGTCGCTTGGACAACTGACCGTAATCGCTCATCGAATGGGTGTCGAAAAGTACTTCACCGCTAGCATTGTAGGCATGGCCACGGGCAATCAGCTTTTCGATGATATCGATCATCTGGGCGATATTGTCGGTCGCACGCGGCTCGATGGTGGGCTCGAGATTGCCAAGTGCAGCAACATCCTGATGGAACTGCTCTGCGGTCTTCTGGGTAACCGCATGAATGGCGTCATTGAGCGGCAGGTGAGGGTAGTCACGCAATGCACGCGCATTGATCTTGTCGTCGACGTCGGTGATGTTGCGGGCATAGGTGACATGGCCTTCACCATAAACATGGCGCAGCACACGGAAGAGCACGTCAAACACGATTACTGGCCGCGCATTGCCAATGTGGGCAAAGTCATACACGGTTGGGCCGCAGACATACATGCGCACGTTCTGTTCATCGATAGGCGCAAATGCAGCCTTTTCGCGGGTCAGGGTATTGTAAAATTTCAGGTTCATTTCAATTTCTCCCGAACAGAACCGTAACGGGCGCGGGCGCGTTTGTCATCTTGCCGTTGAGAAGATGCGAAACAGCCGGGCCGGTTTGGAGACTAGATAACGTGCTTTGAGTGACGTGACTGTGCAGGTGCCTGCACAAAATGCGCTTAGCGGTCTGAACAGGAACATCGTGCGCCGCGAACATCAAGAATGATCTTCGGGTCGATGTCGCAAACCGTATCAAAACCATGGTTGAAGGGCGCCATTTTCATGGTCAGCCTTATGGCGCGCCCGATAGATTTGGTCAAGAGCCTGCAACCTTGCTGCGGTGTCATGCCTCCCGGAACAGGTCTCCACTTGGGAGGCATGTTTGGCAGGTCTTATTCCGGCAGATGGTAGTCCAGGAACTTGTTGTCACGCACAGAAAACAGCTTGCCTGTTTCGGTCTGTTCAGGTGCCAGCAAGGGCAGCAGGGTCTTTGCAACATCGGACGGTGTCGGCAGCGTCGACGGATCTTCGCCCGGAACCGCCTGCGCGCGCATGGCAGTGCGTGTCGCACCGGGATTGACGCAGTTGATGCGCAGCGCAGTCTTCTGCGTTTCTGCAGCCCATGTGCGGCCAAGCGCTTCGACGGCAGCCTTGGAGGCGGAATAGGCGCTCCAGAACGGGCGACAGGAATGGGCAACGCCCGACGACAGCAGGATGGCGCGTCCAGCATCAGATTTGATGAGCAGCGGCTCCACCGAACGGATCAGACGCCAGGTCGAGGTGACGTTGATGTTCATGACCTTTTCGAAGACTTTCGCCTCGATATGGCCGATGGGGGAAATCACACCTAGCACACCGGCATTGGCTACCAGAATATCAAGCTTGCCCCAGCGTTCGTTAATGGAGGCGCCAAGACCATCGATTGCATTCATGTCGGCGAGATCGAACGGCACCAGCGTGGCCGAGCCGCCTGCGGCCTGGATGGCATCGTCCAACTCCTCAAGACCGCCAACCGTACGCGCGCAGGCGATGACGTGTGCGCCAGCTTTTGCCAGTTCCAGTGCGGTGAAGTAGCCGATGCCGCGTGAAGCACCAGTTACCAGTGCGATCCGGCCAGTAAGGTCGATGGTCATGTGTCTCCCCCGAAGAGTAAATCAGTCTGTGACTGCCGTCTTATGAGGAAGCGACATGGGCGGCAATAGGCCAGAAGGTCGCAAAGCAACTGCCACAAACAAAAAGCCCGCGCAGTGGGCGCGGGCTAAAGCTTGGTTTATCAGCCGTTGCTGGCCAGCATCGATATCTTACTGCCCATGGCCTCGCCGTTCTGATCGAGAAGGCGGGTCGGGTAATCACCCGTGAAGTAATGATCGGTGAATTGCGGACGCGCATTGTTGCGGTCCTCACCACCAACGGCGCGGTACAGGCCGTTGATCGACAGGAAGGCCAGCGAATCCACACCGATGAACTTCGCCATGTCCTCGACATTGGCGTACTGGTTTGCCAGCAGTTTGTCGGCGTCAGGCGTGTCGATGCCGTAGAAGTCCGGATGGAAGATCATCGGGCTGGCAACACGGATATGCACTTCCTTGGCACCTGCTTCGCGGATCATCTGGACGATTTTTACAGAGGTCGTGCCACGAACGATGGAATCGTCGACCAGCACAACGCGCTTGCCTTCAATCATTGCGCGGTTGGCAGAGTGCTTCAGCTTGACGCCGAAAGCGCGGATCTGCTGGGTCGGCTCGATGAAGGTACGGCCGACATAGTGGTTACGGATGATGCCGTATTCAAACGGAATGCCACTCTGCTGGGCAAAACCAAGCGCTGCAGGCGTGCCGCCATCCGGGACAGGCACAACGACGTCACCTTCGACCGGCGCTTCCTTGGCCAGGTTCATACCCATGTTCTTGCGGGTGGTGTAAACGTTGCGGCCGCCAACCACGGAGTCAGGGCGTGCAAAATATACATATTCGAACAGGCACAGGCGTTCTGGCTGCGGTTTGCTTGGCTTGCGGGCGTCGATAGTGACCGAACCATCCGGCTGCACTTCGCAAATGATCACTTCGCCGTTTTCAACATCGCGCACGAACTTGGCGCCGATAATGTCGAGCGCACAGGTTTCCGAACAGAAGATCGGCTTGCCGTCCAGTTCACCCATGACCAGCGGGCGGATACCGGTGGGGTCGCGTGCGGCAATCAGCTTGGTGCGTGTCATGGCCAGCATCGAATAACCGCCTTCCATCTGACGGATTGCGTCGATGAAACGGTCGGATGTTGAACTGTGGCGCGAACGGGCGATTAGGTGCAGCACAACTTCGGTATCGGAGGTCGACTGGCAGATTGCGCCAGTAGCGATGATCTGGCGACGCAGGGTCAGGCCGTTGGTGAAGTTGCCGTTATGGGCAATCGAAATGCCGCCTTCTTCCAGTTCGGCAAACAGCGGCTGCACGTTGCGCATCGCCACTTCGCCGGTCGTGGAATAACGAGTGTGACCAATGGCGATATGGCCGGGCAGGCGGGAGAGGGTTGCAGGGTCGGTATAATGATCACCGACCAGACCCATGTGGCGTTCCTGATGGAAGCGCTTGCCGTCGAAGGAAACGATACCGGCGGCTTCCTGTCCACGATGCTGCAAGGCATGCAGGCCAAGAGCGGTCAGCGTAGCTGCGTCCTCATGCCCCAAAATGCCAAACACGCCACACTCTTCATGCAGCGTGTCGCCATCGATAACATCTTTGATCGTGGAATGCGAAAGCGGCTGGTTCATGCGTCTTGCCTTTGCTCCCTACAGTACCGTGCTTCATGTCATCAAGCGTTCGAGGTACTGTAATATTTTGATCTTCGCCCAACCTTCAAATAGTCGTGGATTTGAAAGTCATGCGCCCAAAAAACAAAGACCTGACCGGTGAAATCTTTCTCCGGGAAGGTCCGTTACTGCTCTATTGAAAAAACCATACCACATGTAAGGCGTCTTGCGTATCACGCAAGACGCAACACAGTGTCAATTGTTTGTTGCCGGTGCGTTGGTTGCAGGGGCCTCTTCAGAAGGCGCCTGTTCCGTCGTCGCGTCCTGATTACGGCCCATGATGCGGTCTAGAACTTCGGGCTCGATGTTGCTTGGCAGCACAGCTTCCAGCTTCTGCACCAGCATGTCGAGGAATGGCTTGGACTTGGCCTGGGTCATCCATGTCGGCTGGATCTTGACGTCAACCAGCCAGTTCCAGAATGCCAGTGCAACGACCAGCAGCAGAAGGCCGCGGGCCACACCGAACAGGAAGCCAAGCGTGCGGTCCAGCGCGCCGATGCGGCTGTCGATGATGAAGTCGGCAATCTTGGACGTGATGAACGAAATAACGATCAGCGCAACAAGAAAGACCACACCTGCCGAACCGGCAATCGCGATGCGGTGGTCATTGGTGTAGTTGTTGGCGTAAGGCACCAGAACCGGGTAGAGATAGTAGGCGGCAGCAGCCGAACCAACCCAGCTTGCTATGGACAGAACTTCGCGGGAAAAACCGCGCACCATGGCCAGAACGGCTGAGAAAAGTACAACGGCGAGAACAATACCGTCGAAAATCGTGATGGGCATATACCAGCTCCAAAGGTCGCGGGGCTTTATCAAAGCACCGTCTTGCCTGTTTGCGATCCTCTTACACCACAGGCTTAGCCAGCGAAAGGATCAATATTCATCTTCCTCAACCTGTTTGAAGCGGTTGGCGGAACCTGCGATGCGCGCAACGAGATCCGGCAGGCTTTCAATTTCTGCCCATCGGCCGTTGCCGGTTTTAGGCAATTCCGCCGATGCTGTCGGAAGCAGTGCCTGGGTAAAGCCCAGTTTTTCCGCTTCCTTTAACCGCTGCACCGTGTGCGAAACGGGTCTTACCGCTCCTGACAGGCTGACTTCGCCGAAATAAACACAATCGGCCGGAAGGGCAAGACCGGCAAGCGACGAAACCAGTGCGGAAGCCACAGCCATGTCGGCGGCCGGTTCCGAGATGCGGTAACCGCCAGCGACATTCAGGTACACATCGTGCTGACCAAGTCGCACCCCGCAATGGGCTTCCAGCACCGCCAATATCATCGCAAGGCGTGACGAATCCCAACCGACTACGGCGCGGCGCGGGGTGCCGAGAGACGTGGCTGCCACCAGCGCCTGCACTTCAACCAGTACAGGGCGGGTGCCTTCCATGCCGGCAAAAACCGCAGCGCCCGGGGCTTTTGCGTTGCGTTCACCCAGAAAAAGCTCGGATGGATTGGAAACTTCCCGCAGGCCCTTGTCGGACATTTCGAACACGCCGATTTCATCCGTTGGTCCGAAACGGTTCTTCACCGTCCGCAGGATTCGGTAGTGGTGACCGCGGTCGCCCTCAAAATAAAGCACCGCATCCACCATGTGTTCAACAACACGCGGACCGGCAATCTGGCCTTCCTTGGTCACATGGCCAACAAGCACCATGGCGGCACCGGTCTGTTTGGCAAAACGGATCATCGCCTGTACGCCGGTACGCACTTGGGTGACTGTACCGGGTGCCGAATCGGCCGTGTCGCTCCACAGGGTTTGGATAGAATCGATAATCACCAGATCCGGGCGCTTGCCTTCGGAAATGGTTGCCAGAATATCTTCGACATTTGTTTCTGCCGCCAGCAGCACGTCGGTTTGTGCCGCGCCCAGACGCTGCGCACGCAGACGAACCTGTGCCACGGCCTCTTCACCCGAGACATAAATAATACGCTGGCCACGTCGCGACAGGGCTGCGGCGGCCTGCATCAGCAGCGTCGATTTGCCGATACCGGGATCGCCACCGATCAACACTGCCGAGCCACGGACGAAACCGCCACCGGTTGCGCGGTCCAACTCGTCCATGCCGGTTGCAATGCGCGGCGCTTCTTCGGATTCCCCTGATAGTGCCGTCAAAGCGACCGGACGACCTTTCTTGGGTGTTTTGCCGGGCCCTGAGCCGATGCCACCCATCAGGTCATCTTCAATGATGGTGTTCCACTCACCGCAACCTTCACACTTGCCAACCCAGCGGGTGTGCACCGTGCCACAGTTCTGGCACACGAATTGGGTTTTGGTCTTGGCCATGCGGTTGTGGCTCCCGGCAGTATCTTGAATGAGAACAAATAAAGAACTTAATGCCGGGATAAACGCCTGCCGTCGGCTTTGCAAGCCTGTTGTTTAAAGGCGGTGCGGTTTTAATTATTCGCCGTCGAACAAATACTGCCGCTCATAACGCAGACCAAGGCCGGTCAGCATTTCATAGCCGATGGTTCCTGCCGCACGCGCGACCTCATCCACCGGTACATTGGGGCCGAACAGTTCAATGTAATCTCCAGCGCGCACGGCATTTTCGGGCACATCGGTGACATCGAAAATGGTGAGGTCCATGGTCACGCGACCGGCAACCGGGACCCGGTGGCCGTTGATGAAACCATAGGCGCCGCCATAACCCATTTCCCTCAAAGGAATGCCGGAACCGGAAAGCGAACGCTGATAACCGTCGGCATAACCGACTGATGCTATGGCAAGGCGGCTGGCGCGCTTGAGCAGGAAAGTGCCACCGTAGCTGACGGTCTGTCCTTCACCGGCTTCACGCACCTGAATGATGCGCGCTTCCGCCTTGGCGACCGGGCGCATCGGATTATCCACGTCATTGACGGCTTCGCCGCCGTAAAGCGCGATGCCGGGACGGGTCAGATCGAAGTGATAGTCTGGACCCAAAAATATTCCAGCAGAAGCTGAAAGGCTTGATTCGACACCTTCGAAAGCAGCGCTAACCTTACGGAATGATTCAAGCTGTGCCTTGTTCATGGCGGAAGAGGGCGTGTCCGCCGATGCTAGGTGCGATAGCACGAGAACCGGGTCGAAGCTGGCTGGTCGCGAGATATCGTCGGCCAGAAACAGTGCCTCATCCAGCGGCAATCCAAGACGGTTGAAGCCGGTATCGACATGAAGGGCGAATGGATGATCACCCCGTTCGGCGAGCGTCGACATCCAAAAAGCCAACTGCTCTTCCGACGCGACGACAGGCACAAGATCATTGTTGAAGAAATGCGCTTCCTGTCCTGGCCAGATGCCTGACAGCACGAAGATACGTGCTTCCGGAGCGTGCGGACGCAGTGTCACGCCTTCGGCAACGGTTGCCACGAAAAAGTCCCGTGCCCCGGCATGGTACAGCGTGGTGCCGCAATCTTCGATACCCATGCCATAGGCGTCAGCCTTGACCACGGCGGCGGTCCGCGCCTTGCCGGAGCGTTTTTTCATGTCGCGCCAGTTATCCGCCAGTGCACCGAGATCAACAGTCAGCCGCAGCGGCGCATGCTCGAATTCGTCATAATCGGAAAGGCTATCGTCGAAATCGGTCATGCTGTCTCGCAATGCTGCTCAAAAACTATTTGAGCCAAAGCCTATCACTTTTGTTCAAGACGGTAATGACGGATTGCTTTATTCTTTCACTATGCACAGCGTTTCGCAGAAACAGGCCCTTGACGATATGCCGCTTGCCACGACGGAAACCACGCGTTTCTGGCGCGACAGGCGGTTCCAGCATATGGAGTGCCTGAGCGCGACTTTCCTGACGCATGAATATTCCCCGCACGCGCATGAGACCTTCAGCATTGGCGCCATCGAATCCGGCTCGCAGATATCGACGATCAATGGCACCCGAGAGCAGACTGGTCCCGGCAATCTTTACCTGATCAATCCCGGCCAGATCCATGATGGTGCACCGGGAGGTGAAGGTTATCGCTACCGGATGATCTATCCCGACATGGAGTTGTTGCAGGAGGTGATTGAGGACGTGACGGGCAGGGCGTTTCATGGCACGCCGTCTTTCCCGCGCTTTTTGCCAAAAGACCCGCAAATGGCTGCCGCGTTCCAGATTGCCCATCAGCGACTCGAGCAGAAGTCCGGTGCGCTGGAGGCCGATGAAGGTATGTTCAGCGTACTGGCAGAACTATTTCGTCGCCACGGCAGCACGATCATCCTGCCGGTGGAAACGCGCGAACGTACAGCGGTTTACCGGGTAAGGGATTATCTCACCGACAATTGCGAGATCGACATCGGGTTGGAACAACTAGCGGCCATTGCCGGGCTCAGCCGCGCGCATTTGATCCGGGCGTTTCGCAAGGAATTCTACATCACGCCGCACGCCTATCTGACGGATGTGCGTATTCGCAAGGCGCGTCGTTTGCTGCGGTTGGGTGATAATCCCGCCTCTGTAGCACTGGAATGCGGATTTGCCGATCAGGCGCATTTCACTCGCCACTTCAAGGCGCGCACCGGCATTACACCGGGTCAGTTCCGCGCTGCCTGAGACCAAATCGTCTGGCAACGGTTCCGTGGTGTTCTCTGTCCCCATCACTTTTGTTCAAGACGCACCCATCATCCTTCTCTACCTGCCATCTCCCAGGATATCGGAGATGGTGATGGCAAAGATAGTGAAGTCGGGTGACGTGCTGGCGGGGTTGCGGGCCGCAGCGCCGCTTTTGGTGGCGATGGTACCGATTGGCGTGGTGTTTGGTGCGGTCGCGGTTTCAAAGGGTCTGTCGGCACTCGAGGCCTGCCTGATGTCGCTGTTTGTCTTTGCCGGCGGCTCGCAGTTCGTTGCAATGGATTTATGGACCCATCCGGCAAGCTGGGTGGCGCTCGGTTTTGCCGCTCTGTTGGTCAATCTGCGCCACGTGCTGATGAGTGCGTCCATCGCCTCGAAGCTGGATGGGTTCAACGGCTGGCGTAAATATGCCGCCATGCTGGTACTGACGGACGAATCCTGGGCGTTGTCAGAATTCCGTGCGATGAAGGCTAGGCTGACACCGGCTTTTTTTGCCAGTGCTGCGCTGTCGATCTACGCCGTCTGGAATGTCTCGACACTCGCCGGCGCCTTGCTTGGCTCGGTCATGGGCGACATGACGGTGATCGGGCTCGACTTTGCCTTTCCCGCCGTGTTCATTGTATTGCTGATGGGGTTCTGGAAGGGCACCGAAACCGGACTTGTGCTGCTGGCCAGTGCATTGACCTCATGGGTGACACACCTCTACATTCCCGGTGCCTGGTACATTGCCACGGGCGCGCTTGCCGGGCTGGCAGTTGCAGCCTTTGGGCGGACGGAAACTTTGCCGGATGAGAACAAGGCTGATGCGGAGCAACCGGCATGAGCCTTGATACATCAACATTTTTTGCCATCCTTGCGATGATGGTGGCAACGGTAAGCACCCGTATGGGCGGTTTGCTGCTGGTCCGCTACACCAATCCCGGCCCACGCATGAAAAAGGCACTGTCATCGGTGCCGCCAGCGGTGCTGATGGCCGTGGTGACGCCAACCGCCTTGTCAACCGGTACGGCGGAAAGCATTGCCTGTCTGGTAACGGCCGTTGCCGCACTTCGCCTGTCACTTTTGCCTGCAGCTTTTGCTGGCGTGGCAACGGTCGCAGTCCTGCGTTCAATCGGTTTTTGAAAACCCCGCCTGAGGCTGCTGCGGGTTGAAATACCCGCCCGCGACCTTTACTGCGGTTATTCACCTTGAGTTGTCTCAACCTGGGGAGTGCCGTTTATGCGGAATAATTACAGCGCTGCAATCGGGCCGCTTCTTCGCATTTATGCTGACTACTGGAAGAATGCCCGGCTGTCGATTTCCCTTCTAGTCTTGACCATCCTTGCCGGATCGATGCTGGCTGTCACCGGTCCTTATGTCTTTTCCCGACTGGTGGACGATCTTCCGGCTACGCCGGTGCGCTGGATGCTGGCCTTTACCTTTTATGCGCTGCTGACAGCCGGTGCCATGGGCGTGCAGCGCTGCACGCAATATATGGCCGTCATTCATTCCGAACGGCTGGATTACATCGCTGCGACCGGTTTCTTCGAGCGTATCATCAACAAACCGCCATCGTTTTTTACCGATCACAATCCGACCGAAATCCAGGCGGCGCAAACGCAAGGCGCATCGGCAACATCCATCTTCATGCAGATGATGTTCATTTCGTTTTTGCCTGGTATTTCGGCTTTCCTGTTTGCAACGCTGATGCTGGGTGCGGTCATCAGTTTTGATGTGCTGCTGATCGTATGTCTCTATGGTGCGATCTTTATCGGCCTGACACTCGTCTCCAACCGTATCACCGGTCCTTATCTCGAAAAGGCCATTGATGCCGGACAGCAGAATGCCGGCTTTGTCGGTAATGCCATCAGCATGATCGAACCTTTGCGGCACACCGACAGTACGGAATGGATGAAGGCACGCTTTGCCGAAAGTGCAGGTTCGATCTACGACAATTGGCGGCTGTATTCGCTGCGTCGTATCGTGTTCGTGGCAATGATTTCGCTGGCGTTGGCTCTGCAATTCATCATCACCTTCTACCTGCTTTTGCCACGCTATGAGCAAGGGCAACTGTCCGTGGGTGACATCGTGCTGTTCAACATGCTGTTGTTGCAGCTGAATGTGCCGTTTGAACTGATTGGCCAGTCGATCAATGAAACAGTAAGGGCGCTTGCCCGTTTTGCGCCCTTTGCCCGCATGTGGAATGCACCGGAAGAGCAAAGGGCGGGCGGGGAGGCCGGACTGGTTCTGTCGCAGGGCGTAATCGAATTTGAGGATGTCGGTTTCCGCTATGAAAATGGACGCGGTGTTGAAAATGTCTCGTTCCGTGCTTCGCCCGGACGGCTCACCTTTATCACCGGCGAAACCGGTTCGGGAAAATCGACCCTGTTCAAGCTGCTGCAAAAAACCATGCTGCCGCAAAAGGGGCATATCCGTATCGATGGCCGCGATATTGGAACGATCGACCGAGATGACTGGTTTTCAGCGGTCGGTATCGTTCCGCAGGAAGTGCAACTGCTCAATGATACTCTCACCGCCAACATTGTTCTGGGACGTCCCTATGACGAAGTGCGGCTGCGCCGTTCAACCGAGCGTGCGGCGATCCTTGAGCGTATCGAGGCCATGCCACAAAAGTTCGAAACCAGGGTGGGTGAGCGTGGCTTGAAGCTGTCAGGAGGGGAGCGCCAGCGCATTGCCATTGCCCGGGCGCTTTATGCAGAGCCGGTCATTCTGTTGCTGGATGAGGCAAGCTCTGCCCTTGATGATGAAACCGAACGCGAGATCATGGACCAGTTGCGCAGGGTCGATGCCGACATGACCATCATTGCGATCACACATCGCCAAAGCAGTATCCGGCCACAGGATCAGGTCATCGCTTTGCCCTCAGGCGTTAAAGCAGAATGAGAGCGTGTTCCCCGATATTCGGAATCAGTTTCTGAGAGCGCCAGCTCAAGACATTGAAAACAAATCGCCCCGCTGAAAAGCGGGGCGTTTGGTATCAGTGTTCTTCGTATTGGCTGAAGGATGGGTCGGCCAAATCCGCAAAGCGGGTGAATTCCGACTGGAAGGCGAGTTTAACAGTGCCGGTCGGTCCATGACGCTGCTTGGCAATAATCACGTCAGCCGTGCCCTTCACCTTGTCGAACAGTGCTTCCCACTCCGCATATTTCGGATCATCCGGATCACGCGGTTCCATGTTCTTGACGTAATATTCCTCACGGAACACGAACAGCACAACGTCAGCGTCCTGCTCGATCGAACCAGATTCACGAAGGTCAGAGAGCTGCGGCCGTTTGTCTTCGCGGCTTTCCACCTGACGGGACAGCTGTGACAGCGCGATGATCGGAACGTTCAGTTCCTTGCCCAGCGCCTTCAGGCCCGTGGTGATCTGGGTGATTTCCTGCACGCGGTTTTCACCGCTTTTGCCGGAGCCGGTCATCAGCTGAATATAGTCGACTACCAGGCAATCAAGGCCGCGCTGGCGCTTGAGGCGACGCGCACGTGCCGACAGCTGGGCAATGGAGATACCACCGGTCTGGTCGATATAAAGCGGAACCTTTTGCATCATCTGGCTGCAGGCAACCAGCTTTTCGAAATCGGCTTCGGTGATTTCACCACGGCGGATTTTTGAGGATGACACTTCTGTCTGCTCGGAAATGATACGGGTTGCCAGCTGTTCGGACGACATTTCGAGTGAGTAGAAACCGACGACGCCGCCGTTCTTGGCCTTGAAGGAGCCATCCGGCTGGATTTCCTGCTCGTAGGCAGCGGCGATATTGTAGGCAATGTTGGTGGCAAGCGAGGTCTTGCCCATACCCGGACGACCCGCAAGCACGATAAGGTCAGAACGCTGCAAACCGCCCATACGGCCATCCAGCGAGTGGATGCCAGTGGAAATGCCCGACAGGTTGCCGTCACGTTCAAACGCCTGGCCCGCCATGTCGATGGCCAGCGATACCGCGTCATTGAATGACTGGAAGCCACCGTCATAACGGCCGGTTTCCGCCAGCTCGAACAGGCGGCGCTCGGTGTCTTCAATCTGAGTCTGCGGTGGCATGTCGAGCGGCGCGTCGTAGGCAATGTTGACGACATCCTCACCAATCTGGATCAGCGCGCGGCGCAGCGCCAGATCATAGATCGCGCGGCCGTAGTCTTCCGCGTTGATGATGGTCACGGCTTCGGCAGCAAGACGTGCGAGGTACTGCGCGACGGTCAGATCACCCACCTTGTCATCAGACGGTAGAAAGGTCTTGATCGTGACCGGGTTGGCGGTCTTGCCCATGCGGATGATGTCACCCGCGACTTCGAAGATCTTGCGGTGCAGCGGTTCATACAGATGAACCGGCTTCAGAAAGTCCGAAACGCGATAATAGGCGTCATTATTGACGAGAATAGCACCCAGAAGGGCCTGTTCGGCTTCAATGTTGTTTGGCGCTTCGCGGTAATGCGGTTCGGCCGGGGAGACCGGGGCGATCTTTCGTGCTGCATCATTCATTGTCTAATGGTCTCCCTGTATCTGCGTCTCATGTGCGCTAACACAGCCGTCCGAAAACCGGGGTGCGGGTTTCGGAAAGCAGCAGACGCAAATGCATTAATTATCGCGTTGGTACATCCAGCTTGGCACACACGCTCACTTAACGATGTGGCGGTACCGGCCGGGACAGTCAATGACATAGTTGCAACACTGCCAAACAGCCGCATTTCAGGGGGATTTGGGCGATCACATTTTATGTTGTCCCCATCAATCCACAGCCCTTTCGGCGTTGAGTGCAAAACCCCAAAACGAATCAAACCGCGTCAGCCTTGAATTTATGGCATGGCTGCCACGTCAGCAAAGCATCTTGAAAATCGTCAGTATCACGTATAAATAGGCAATAAATAAGTAGTATGCTAATTATAAGGAAGTCATATCGTGTCGCGACAAACCGACAAGGAGCAACTGCTGGATGAAATGTCATCCTTCAATCGCAAGCTCAGGACGTTTTTCGATGCGCGGGTAGGCGAGCAGGGGCTGACACTGGCGCGGACGCGGGTGCTTTTTGCTCTGTCGCGCCGCGGATCATTGACCCAGAAGCAGCTTGCCGAAGAGCTTGAAATTGAAACGCCTACTCTGGTGCGCGTTCTCGATGGTATGGAAAAACAGAACCTCATCGAGCGCCGTGAAGAAGCCGGCGACAGGCGCGCCAAGCGCATTCACATGACACCGGAAGGCGAGGCGACTGCCGCCACGGTCAATGCAACGGCTGCGGATCTGCGCAAGCGAATTACCACTGACATTTCTTCTGAAGATATTGCCACCACGCTTAAAGTCGTGCGTAGTCTTATCAGCAATATTCAGGCTCTTTCTTCAGGTGAGGAAGACAGATGAGCACGCGCGGTACATTGTCTGCACAGGCTGAGGATGAGGCATCGCCCGCAATTGCGGATCAACAGGTCGTGGTCGAAGAGCCACCACCTGCAGCACCCGCTCAACCACCTGAGAAATCCCTACCGGAAAAATTGATCTATATCGCCGCTGGCCTGCTGTTTTTCGTTACGCAGGGTCTGGGCATGAATATCGTCACGGCCAACATGTATCAGCTGCAGGGCGAGTTTTCAGCTACGGTTGCCGAAGTCGTCTGGCTGTCTGCTGCCTATATGGCGCCCTATGCCAGCCTGTCGATCGCGCTGTTCAAGATTAGGGCACAATATGGTCTGCGTCCCTTTGCCGAACTGAGCATTATTCTGTTCGTCGTGGCGTCCTGTCTCAACCTGTTTGTCACAGACCTGCACTCGGCAATTGTTGTTCGTTTCGTGAGCGGCATGGCGGCAGCACCGCTATCTTCGCTCGGCTTTCTCTATATTCTTGAAGCCTATCCGGCGCACCGAAAATTGTCTTTCGGTCTCTGCACGGCGCTCACTGGCACGCTGTTGTCTGCCCCTATTGCCCGCATCATCTCTCCCTCACTGATGGAGATCGATGGCTGGCGATCGCTTTATACGATGGAACTCGGCGTGGCGCTGATTGCGCTGCCAGCCATCTACCTCCTGCCTCTAACAGCACCACCGCGCGCCAAGATTCTCGAGCGTGTCGACGTGTTGAGCTATCTCTTTCTGGCTACAGGCCTTGGCTGTCTGGCCTTCTTCTTCTCGCTTGGCCGGTTTTACTGGTGGCTGGAAGCAAGCTGGCTAGGTCTGTTGCTTGCGGCTGCCGTCGTCTGCCTGACCTGCATGGCCTTCATCGAATTGCACCGCAAGAATCCAATGATTGACTTGCGCTGGATATTCTCGCGCCAGAACCTGCATATTGCCGCTGTTCTGATCATCTTTCGTGCCGTGACCTCAGAACAGTCGACCACGGCCGTCAGCTTCTACCAGCAGCTGGGCATCATGAATGACCAGACGGTGACCCTCTATGGCATCATTCTGCTGGCAACGATCCTTGGTGGCGCGTTCTGTGCCTTTCTGATGGTAACGAAATATGTTGATACAGCCCACGTCATTGCGCTCAGCCTGATTGCGATTGGTGCTTTTCTGGATAGCCAGGCGACCAACCTGACCCGGCCGGAACAGATGTATTTCAGCCAGGCGATGATTGCGGGAGGTGCTGCGATGTTCTTGCCGCCTGTCATGGCCAAGGGATTTGCCAGCGCCATGGCCAAGGGCTTGCCCTATCTCGTCAACTTCATCGCCATCTTCCTGTTCACGCAGATCAGTGGCTCTTTGATGATGACGGCGGCACTCGGCAGCTTCGTGACGATCCGTGAGAAATTCCATTCAAATATTCTGTCGGAACATATCGTCCTGACTGATCCGAATGTTGCGCTGAGAATATCGCAGCTTGCCTCGTCATACGGCAAAGTCATTACCGACAAGACACTGCTCAACGCCGAAGGCGTATCGATGCTGGCACAGCAGGTAACGCGCGAGGCCTATGTGCTGGCCTATGCCGATACCTTCCTGCTCATTTCCATGGTGACCGCCGCCGCGCTGGTCATGCTTCTCATCCACCTGGCGTGGAACAGGATCAAGCCCACGCTGATGCCTGCTGAACCCGCCGCGGCACCCCAGAACTCATAACGCCAGAATTCATAACGAACGAGTCAGAAAATGCTCAAGAAAATATTCACCCCGGTTTCCCTTATCGTCCTCATGGCTGGTCTGGCTGGTCTCGGCATGGTGCTTTATGCATGGCGCCTGCCACCTTTTTCCAGCTCCGTGGAAATGACTGACAATGCCTATGTCCGTGGTTATGTCACGCTGCTCAGCCCGCAGGTCAGCGGTTACATCGTTGATGTGCCCGTGAAGGACTATCAGGACGTCAAGCAGGGCGACATTCTGGCCCGCGTCGATGACCGCAGCTACGTGCAGAAACTGGCGCAGGCAAAGGCGACACTGGACGGCCAGAAGGCATCCCTTGCCAATTCCGACCAGAAGGAAAATGCCGCTCGCGCCAATATCTCTTCCAGCGAAGCGTCGATTGAAAGTGCGCAGGCCGCGCTCAAGCAGGCACAGCTGGCTTCCGACCGGCAGGACAATCTGACCAAGAGCGGTGTTGGCACATCCAGCACGCAGGAAGAGGCGCATGCCACGCTTGAAAAGGCCAAGGCGGCGTTGTTGCAGGCCAAGGCAGCACTCGAGGTTTCCAATCAGGATCTGCAGACCATCATCGTCAACAGGGGATCGCTTGAAGCGGCTGTTGCAAGCGCCGAAGCCAGTGTCCAGCTGGCAGAGATCGATCTCGGCAACACTGTCATTCGCGCGCCGCGTGACGGCAAAGTCGGTGAAGTTGGCGCACGGCTTGGCCAGTATGTCACGGCAGGCACACAGTTGATGGCGGTGGTGCCAACCGACGTCTGGGTCATCGCCAACTTCAAGGAAACCCAGCTTGCCGGCATGCAGGTGGGGCAACCGGTTTCGATTTCCGTTGATGCCATGCAGCGCAGGGAAATTCGTGGGCATGTCGAGCGTTTCTCGCCCGCTGCCGGTTCGGAATTCTCTGTTATCAAGCCTGATAATGCGACGGGTAACTTCGTGAAGATTGCCCAACGCATCGGTGTGCGTGTGGCGATTGATCCCGGCCAGGATATGACTTCTGAGCTGTCACCGGGCATGTCTGTCGTGGTGCGAGTGGACAAGAGCAAGGCTCCGGAAGCCGTTCACAGCGTCTCCAACTAAGTGGAGGAAGGTCTTGCCGCTCCCCGCCGGGGAGTGGCTGCTGCGATCATCACGCAAACGATCGCATACTCTCTGTGCCCGAGTAACGATCGGTTACCGCAGGTACCCAAGAACGACAAAACCCCGGATGTTGCCATCCGGGGTTTCTTTTTCAGCCCTGGGGCTGAAATTCTTATTCGTTGTCGAAGTCGCCTTCGGCCTCTGGATCGAAGAAGTCTTCTGGACGCAGAGCATCTTCGTCAACGCCGTAGATAGCGTCAGCAGAGGTGAGGCTTTCGCCCTTTGCCTGACGTTCAGCTTCTTCAGCAGAACGAGCAACGTTCAGTTCAACCGAGATTTCAACTTCGGAATGCAGGTGCAGGAGAACGTTGTGAATGCCGATGGTCTTGATCGGTGTGTTCAGCTCAACCTGGTTACGGCCAACGGTGAAGCCTTCTGCAGACAGGATTTCAGCAACGTCGCGAGCAGCAACAGAACCGTACAGCTGGCCGGTTTCGCCTGCGGAGCGAACGACGATGAAGGACTTGCCTTCGAGTGCTGCTGCAACCTTGTCGGCTTCAGACTTGCGCTCGAGGTTACGAGCTTCGAGCGTTGCACGCTCAGAGTCGAAACGGGTCTTGTTGGCAGCGTTGGCGCGCAGAGCCTTGCCCTGTGGCAGCAGGAAGTTACGTGCGTAACCGTCGCGAACCTTGACGATTTCGCCCATCTGGCCGAGCTTGTTGATGCGTTCGAGAAGAATGACTTCCATCTTCTTGATCCTTTCTTGTTTTAATTGTTGGTTTCGTTCGTTGTGTCTGTTTTCCGCATCGGCGTGAGAGAAATCGTGCTGCGCACGTCGCTCATGCCGATAACGAGAATGATGAGCAGCGGCAACATGAATACCGCCGATAGATAAGCAAGCAGTAGAACCGGCAGACGCCAGTCCTTGCCGCGTGTCCGGTAATGCAGCGACGCATAACCCGACATCAGGAAACCTGCGCCGAATGTTCCTGCGATAACAGCACCACACATGGCAATGACACCGCCAAGGAAGGTTGCGACAATACCGGCAAGGAACACGAATACCGCGTTGCGATGCATGCGAAGCGCTGCCGGAATGTCCTCACGTGGGCGAAGGCCCTTGCCGAAAGAACCAACCAGGCGGCTGGCAAAATAATAGGCTGCAAACAGCAGGATAACCCAGAGAGCACCCTGCATGATTGGCAGCATCAGCACCATCAGAGACTTCGTCTGGGCAAGCGCCAACTGGTCAGGGGAGAAGGATGGTTCCTGCGCCGTGACCGACGACATCATCAGGTCAACCATCTGCGACACCAGTTCCGGACCGTAACCGATGATCGCGCCGAGAATGATAACGGCAATACTGATGGCGATGCACAGATGCAGGATGATGCCGGACAGTGGGTACCAGGCAAGCAGGTCTTCAGGACCGCCGATTTCCGATGCCGGACGCGCCAGATTAGCGTGGTGCGAAATCCAGGCAGCAGGTACCAGCGTGAAGATTGCCAAACTCAGCACAGCTAACATCGGAGCCATCAGTGACCCGACAACGCAAGCGGTAATAACGGCGATAATGGCGGCGCGATTGCCCCAGCCGAGACCGGCAATGAAAACAGGCATGGCGGAGGCGGCGTAAAGCAGGAATGCTAAAGACGGCTGTCTGCTTGCGCCCAGTGTCAGAAACACGGCGGCAATACCGGCAAGAATACCGGAAATCAGCACTGTCTGGTTCAACTTTATCACGTCGCTGTCCTGCTTCTATAGCAGTTAGAGGACCGTCTTTAAAAACGTCGTCCCCAACATGGGTTTTATGTCTGGTATCGATCCGCGCCCAACGCGGAAGGAATTCGAAGCTGCGACCGACTGTTTAAAAGTCAGTTGCTCTGTAGAAAAGCGAGGCCGCACAGGGTGCAGCCTCGCCTTAATTCATTACGCTACAACGTATGGCAGCAGGCCGAGGAAGCGTGCACGCTTGATCGCCTGAGCGAGTTCGCGCTGCTTCTTCTGGGAAACGGCTGTGATACGGGAAGGAACGATCTTGCCGCGCTCGGAAATGTAGCGCTGCAGAAGACGGATGTCCTTGTAGTCGATCTTCGGAGCGTTAGCGCCGGAGAATGGGCACGTCTTGCGACGGCGGTGGAACGGGCGGCGTGCCTGAGAAGATGATGCGTCAGCCATTGTTTTTCTCCTTAACGCTTATGCACGGTCTGTGCGCGGACGGGGAGCGCGTTCGAAGCCGCCTTCACGCGGGCCACGATCAGAACGCTCTGGACGGTCGCCATCACGACGTGGACGGTCGTCACGGTCGCGCTTCTGCATCATAGCAGACGGGCCTTCCTCGTGAGCTTCAACAGCGATGGTCATGTAACGAAGAACGTCTTCGTTGATGCGCATCTGACGCTCTACTTCGTGGATAGCTGCTGCTGGTGCATCGATGTCCATCAGGGCGTAATGAGCCTTGCGGTTCTTCTTGATGCGGTATGTCAGGGACTTGAGGCCCCAGTTCTCGACTCGGCCAATCTTGCCGCCGAACGATTCGATAACGCCCTTGTACTGTTCTACGAGTGCGTCAACCTGCTGGGCGGAAATGTCCTGCCGAGCAAGGAAGATGTGTTCATAAAGAGCCATAATAGCTTGCCTTTCTTGCGTTTTGTTCTCACCCGGTTACGGCGCTAAGCCTCAACGACTGGTCTTGATCGGGGAAAAACCCGTTGCAAGAAAAGTGTTGTTCGAGACGGTCGAGAGCGGAGACACGGGAGGCCGGAAAAACCTTATGGTTCCTGCTGTTTCGAAAACGAAACCAGCCCTCCGTTCAGCCACCAGCCAGTAAGACCGGATGTTGCGAACAGCGCGCTTATACGCATTTCTGGCCGTATTGCAAGACTTCGCAGCAAAAAGGCGGTGCGGAAGTGTCTTTAAGACGGTGGGTTCAACGTGAGGTCTTCAACTTTCCATGCTTGAAGTCTTCTTTTACGAACGTGGTGACGTCTGCTTTTTCCATTTGCGCAGGCGACTACGGGCGTTGGCGTAGGGTGACGCCGTATTGAACTGGATCATGCGACCCAGGCTCCATTTGCCGTACCATGGGCGGCCATACAAGGCGCCATCATCCAGCGAGTGAACGAGAGACATCAACTCTTGATGTGTGGTTTCAAAGCGCAGCAGCAATTGCACATAGGATAGAGAATCATAGTCACGGTAGAACTTGGCTGCGAGTTTGCCGAGTTCATTCCATTTATATCCGGTTTCCGGAAAATCGGGTTCTTCACCGGCAGTACGTAACCTGTTCCATTTGAGAACCAGCTCACCCCAGCCGGTCAGATAGGCCACCAGATCTTTCACGCTCATGGTCGTGCCCTTGGCGTGGCCTTCCATATCGGTCGTGGTCGCCAAGGTCTCAGGTAGAGAAGCAAGCTCGGTCAGCAGTTTTACAAAACCGCTCTCCATGGCATTTAAAAGCTCTACCTTGGTCTGCGGTACTGCCATGCCTGATGCCTTCGGCGAATTAAAAAGCGCGGTAACTCGGGTGAGCTACCGCGCTTTTATGGGATCAGATCGGCATCGGGTACAGGCGGTGTATTGCCGCAATGCCCTTCAGCACGTCGTCGGAAAGTGTGACATCCTTGGCAGCGATATCGATTTTCAACTGTTCCATCGTCGTCGCGCCAATAATGCAAGACGCCATGAACGGACGTGTCAGTGTAAATGCGATCGAAAGCTGTGCTGCATCCAGTCCGTGCTGGGTAGCGAGATCGAGATAGGCTTTGACAGGTGCTTCCTGAAGAGGCTGAAGACGGCCACCGATGTCGGTGTTGATGGTGCCGCGCGAACCGGCTGGCCGTGCGCCGTTCTGGTATTTGCCGGTCAAAATGCCGCCAGCCAGTGGCGAATAGGCCAAAAGGCCGACATTCTCATGGTGTGCAACTTCAGCCAGGTCGAGATCGAATGAACGATACAGTAGGTTATATTCGTTCTGGATGCTGGCGACGCGCGGCAGGCCCTTGGCCTCTGCCAGATCGATATACTTCTGCGTGCCCCAGGCGCTTTCATTGGACAGGCCGATAGCACGGATTTTTCCGGCCTTCACCAGTTCACCCAGCGTCTCGAGCTTTTCATCGATCTCGGCAAGTGTGCGGACCGTGTCCTGTCCCGAAGCATCAAAACCCCACGCGCCGCGGAAGTGATAGGTGCCGCGGTTTGGCCAATGGACCTGATAAAGGTCGATATAGTCTGTGCGCAGGCGCTTCAGGCTGGTGTCGACGGCCTCGCGAATGCCATCAGCATCGATATCGCGACCGTTACGGATATAAGGGCGGCCGGAACCGGCAACTTTGGTGGCCAGAACGACATCCTTGCGTTTACCGGTTTTCTGGAACCATGTGCCGATATAGTCTTCGGTAAGGCCCTGCGTTTCGGCTGAAACCGGTGTCGTTGGGTACAATTCGGCGGTGTCGAAGAAGTTCACACCGTTTTCCACGGCATAATCCATCTGTTCGTGCGCTTGCGCTTCCGTATTCTGCGTGCCCCATGTCATGGTGCCAAGGCAGATTTCCGACACTGAAATGCCCGTGCGCCCGAGGGTGTTGTATTTCATGAATGAAATTCCTGACGTGATGAAAGAAAAGGGAGGGGCCTTGGAATTTAGGAAGGAATTGCGCTGGCGCAAGTCAAAAATATTGGTTCTGGTAACCGGGTATAAAACCGCAAGGACTTGTGAATCCGCAGTTTCTAAGCGGCATCGCACTTGACTCCGTACGTCATTGCGTGAATTGGAAAGCAAAAAATAACCGGAAAAACAGGAAATACCTCATGAAAATCGCTTTCACCTTTCCCGGACAGGGCAGCCAGTCCGTTGGCATGGGCAAGGATCTTGCCGAGAATTTCGCTGAAGCTCGTGCGGTTTTTGAAGAAGTTGACGAGGCTCTGGGACAGAAGCTTTCCGACATCATGTGGAATGGCCCGGAAGAATCCTTGACGCTGACGGCAAATGCCCAGCCTGCGCTGATGGCTGTTTCCGTTGCGGTCATGCGCGTTCTGGAAGCCAAGGGCCTGAACCTTGCCGACAAGGTTTCCTTTGTTGCCGGTCATTCACTCGGTGAATATTCTGCGCTGTGCGCTGCCGGTACATTCTCGCTGGGCGACACCGCCCGTTTGCTGCGCATTCGCGGCAATGCCATGCAGGCTGCGGTTCCAGTTGGTCAGGGCGCAATGGCGGCTATTATCGGTCTCGAGCACGGTGATGTCGAAGCGATCTGCAAGGAAGCGGCCGCTGGCGGCATCTGCCAGATTGCCAATGACAATGGCGGTGGCCAGCTGGTTATCTCCGGCTCAAAGGCTCCTGTTGAACAGGCGGCCGCACTAGCCTCCGAAAAGGGCGCAAAGCGCGCCATCATGTTGCCAGTCTCCGCACCTTTCCATTCTGCACTGATGGCACCGGCTGCCGACGCCATGCGCGAAGCGCTTGCCAAGGTGACAAAACATAACCCGGTCGTGCCGGTTGTTGCCAATGTGCGCGCAGCCCCGGTGACAGATGCGGAAGAAATCGCCAGACTGCTGGTCGAGCAGGTGACGGGTCAGGTTCGCTGGCGCGAAACCGTTGAGTGGTTCGCCGCCAATGATGTGACTCAATTGTATGAGATTGGCTCCGGCAAGGTGCTAACCGGTCTGGCAAAGCGTATCGACAAGACGGTTTCTGGCACTGCTGTGAATACAGCAGCCGATATTGACGCCGCCATTGCAACGCTTCTTGGCTGAATGCAGCGCGCATTTTGAGATAAGGATAAAAACATGTTTGATCTGACTGGCCGCAAAGCACTCGTTACCGGCGCAACCGGCGGCATCGGCGAAGAAATCGCCCGTATGCTGCATGCGCAGGGCGCAACCGTTGGCCTGCATGGCACCCGCGTCGAAAAGCTTGAAGCGCTGGCTGCTGAACTTGGCGACCGCGTGAAGATTTTCCCGGCTAACCTTTCCGACCGCGACGAAGTCAAGGCGCTGGGCGAAAAGGCTGAAGCTGAGCTGGGTGGCGTCGACATTCTGGTCAACAATGCTGGCATCACCAAGGACGGCCTGTTCGTGCGCATGAGCGACGAGGACTGGGACAATGTTCTCGAAGTGAACCTGACAGCCATGTTCCGCCTGACGCGCGAACTGACCCATCCGATGATGCGCCGCCGTTTTGGCCGTATCATCAACATCACCTCGATTGTTGGCGTGACCGGCAACCCGGGCCAGGCAAACTACTGTGCCTCCAAGGCCGGTATGATCGGCTTTTCGAAGTCGCTGGCGCAGGAAATTGCAACCCGTAACGTCACCGTCAACTGTGTTGCTCCAGGCTTCATCGAATCGGCCATGACCGGCAAGTTGAACGAAAAGCAGAAAGAAGCGATCATGGGTGCTATTCCCATGAAGCGCATGGGCACTGGCGCCGAAGTCGCGTCTGCTGTTCTGTACCTTGCTTCGAATGAGGCTGCCTACATGACCGGACAGACGTTGCACGTCAACGGCGGCATGGCGATGATCTAAAGCGTTGTTTCTTCGCATGTCGTTTGCAAACGTCTTTGAGCGACATGCGTTACGCCCGCAGGCATTGTCAGGCTCAAATAGTCTGTAGAGTGCGGTGTGCGGCGCGATTTTCAGTCTTTTCGCCCGAATGAAACCGTGTTAATCGGGCGAAGACTGTGAACAGTTGTCCCGTCGGGAACAGGCGATGGTTGCTCTTTTTTGTGACTATGGCTAGCCTTAGGCGGGGTGAAAGGGTTTGCCCTCGGTGCTGGATTTGAACAGCGCATGCGGGTGTTAACAGGGCAGGGTGTCGCAAGGCAGCCCTTCAAGGATAAAGGTCGAGGAAACCGACATGAGCGATATCGCAGAACGCGTAAAGAAAATTGTAATTGATCATCTTGGCGTTGACGCCGAAAAGGTTGTTGAAGGCGCAAGCTTCATCGACGATCTGGGCGCTGACTCGCTCGACACGGTCGAACTGGTTATGGCCTTCGAAGAAGAATTCGGCGTTGAAATCCCGGACGACGCTGCTGACTCCATCCTGACGGTTGGCGACGCTGTAAAGTTCATCGAAAAGGCTCAGGCCTAATCGATCAGAATGAGGGAGGGTGAGAGCCTTCCCGCCTTGGCCCGGCTAAGTTCCGGGCCAAAGTTTTATCATGGACATGTGAATTCTATATAGGTGGAGCGTTGGCGATGAGGCGTGTCGTTATCACCGGTACCGGCATGGTATCTCCTCTTGGATGCGGAACTGAAGTAACGTGGGAACGGCTATTGGCCGGCCAAAACGGTGCCCGTCTCGTAACTGAATTCGAAGTCGAAGATCTTCCGGCAAAAATTGCCTGCCGCATTCCAGTCGGAGATGGCTCCAACGGAACGTTCAATCCAGATGACTGGATGGAACCGAAAGAGCAGCGCAAGGTCGATCCTTTCATTATTTACGGCATGGCAGCCGCCGATATGGCGCTGAGCGATGCTGGCTGGCATCCGGAAACTGACGAAGACCAGATCATGACTGGTGTTTTGATCGGTTCTGGCATTGGTGGCCTCGATGGTATTGTTGAAGCGGGCTATACACTGCGCGACAAGGGGCCGCGGCGTGTTTCACCATTCTTCATTCCAGGGCGACTTATCAATCTTGTTTCTGGCCAGGTTTCCATTCGCCACAAGCTGCGCGGACCGAACCACTCCGTAGTAACGGCGTGCTCGACAGGCGCGCATGCCATTGGCGACGCAGCCCGTCTGATCGCACTTGGCGACGCGGATGTAATGGTGGCCGGTGGTGCTGAATCACCTGTTTGCCGCATTTCGCTGGCCGGTTTTGCAGCCTGCAAAGCCTTGTCCACGCAGCATAATGACGACCCGCAAAAGGCGTCTCGCCCCTATGATCGTGACCGCGATGGTTTCGTGATGGGTGAGGGTGCCGGTATCGTTGTTTTGGAAGAACTGGAACATGCCAAAGCACGCGGCGCAAAGATTTACGCCGAAGTGGTTGGCTACGGCCTGTCCGGTGATGCTTTCCACATCACCGCGCCATCAGAAGACGGTGACGGCGCATATCGCTGCATGTCCATGGCACTCAAGCGTGCCGGCCTGACGGCTGCCGATATCGATTACATCAACGCCCATGGCACATCGACCATGGCTGACACCATTGAGCTGGGTGCGGTTGAGCGCCTGGTTGGTGATGCGGCTTCGAAAATCTCCATGTCGTCCACAAAGTCGGCCACTGGTCACTTGCTGGGTGCGGCCGGTGCAATCGAGGCGATTTTTGCAACGCTGGCAATCCGCGATAATATCGTGCCGCCAACGCTGAACCTCGACAATCCCGATGTCGAGACGAAAATTGATCTCGTGCCACACAAGGCGCGAAAGCGTGACGTGAACGTTGCCCTTTCGAACTCCTTCGGGTTCGGTGGTACCAACGCCTCGCTGGTGCTGCGTCGTTACGAAGACTAATCAAATCTTTCGTGACTTGCCGTTTGTAGCGGAATCAATCAAAAAGCGATGAACATCGCGGGCCGGAAACCAGATGCTTTCCGGCCCGTTGTTTATTCCCATGGCATGTTATTGCAGTTTTTACGCGTAACGACCTCGAAACATGGGCAAATTTGTGCAGACTGCCTGCCGAACCTGTTTTTGCCGCATTGGATGGTCACATAGGCCATTTTGGAATGCAGAACTGAAAAGGACCGCCGGTGAGCGATACGAACCAGAACAATCAGTCGCCTTACGGACGTGATGCCTCAGGCGAAAACAAGACTGGCCCGATCATTCCCAAATCGCCGACCGAAGCTTTGCGCCCGGAAAAGGTTCCAGCCCCACCAAAGCGTTCGCGCAAGGCACACGGACAGTTCATCGTTTTCCTGAACTTCCTGATGAGCCTGGCGGTTATCGGCTGTATCGTCGCTGTTGGCGGTTTCTATTACATGATCAACACGTTCCAGTCGCCGGGCCCCTTGGCCACCAACACGCACTTCATCGTGCGCAATGGCGCAAGCCTGTTTGACATCGCCAACAATCTTGAGCGCAGCGGCATTATCGATAACAGCCGCGTGTTCCGTTACATGACCGATAGTATGGGCAAGGGCCAGCGCCTAAAGGCTGGTGAATATGAGATCAAGGCCAATGCCTCGATGAAGGAGATCATGACCCTTCTCGAATCCGGCAAGTCCATTCTCTATTCCGTGTCGCTGCCGGAAGGCCTGACCAGCAAGCAGATGTTTGATCGCCTGTTGAATGATCCGGTTCTGGAAGGTGATCTGCCTGCAGAAATTCCGGCTGAAGGAAGCCTGCGGCCTGACACATACCGTTTCTCGCGCGGCACCAAGCGTCAGGAAATCGTGTCGCAGATGCAGGCGGCCCAGAAGGGGTTGATTGAACAGGTATGGGCCAAGCGGGATGCCGATCTGCCGATCAAGACAGTTGAAGAATTCGTCACCATGGCCTCCATCGTCGAGAAGGAAACCGGCAAGGATGACGAGCGCGCCCATGTCGCCTCGGTATTCATGAACCGCCTACAGAAGGGCATGCGCATCCAGTCTGATCCGACCATCATTTATGGTCTGTTCGGCGGTGACGGCAAGCCGGCTGATCGTCCGATCTACCAGTCCGATCTGAAGAAGGAAACGCCTTACAATACCTATATCATTCGCGGCCTGCCGCCGGGCCCAATTGCCAATCCTGGCAAGGCCGCACTGGAAGCCGTTGCCAACCCGTGGCGTACCGAAGACCTGTATTTTGTTGCCGACGGCACGGGTGGTCACGTGTTTGCCAAGACACTGGATGAGCACAATGCCAATGTGCGCCGCTGGCGCAAGATTGAGGCGGAACGTGCTGCCGCCGGTGGCACCCCGGAAACCGCCGTTGACGGTCAACCGGGTGGCGCTGAGGCGGAAAAGCCTGCCAACTGATCGTTTGTTACGGGCGCCTGCATGAAAACTGCAGGTGCCTTTCCTTTTGAGTACGCCAAACAAGAGATAGGGCATTTCCGGTGAGCACCAGTCACCTGAAATGCCTTAGCCATGAGGGCAAGATGACATTGCAATCCATGACCGGTTTTTCCCGCAGCGAAGGCACCAGTGGTCGCCACCGGTGGGTCTGGGAGCTTCGTTCCGTAAATGGCAAGGGGCTGGATATGCGTCTGCGTCTACCGCCCGGCATGGAGGTTCTAGAAGTCGAGGTAAGACGGCTTGCCGGGGAAAGCCTGGTGCGTGGCAACATACAGGCTTCACTGTCAGTGTCCGTGACCGATAATCGCCTTGAGGCCGTTGTCAACCGCGAAACGCTGGATGCGGTGATGACGTTGAAAAAGGAGCTTGGCGGCATCATTGCTGATGGGCCGATGAGTTTTGATACGCTGCTGTCGATCCGCGGGCTTGTCGACTTCCGCGAGGCAGAAGACGACGAGGACACGCGTACCAAACGCGAGCAGGAATTGCTGGCCGGTTTTGGTGATGCTCTGGCGAAACTGAAGGAAATGCGCGAGCGCGAAGGGGCGGCTCTGTTTACGGTCCTGAGCGGTCACATTGACCGTATCGCTGAGCTGGCAGCCATCGTGGAACACGATCCTTCCCGCCAGCCGGACAAGATTGCCGCGCGGCTTTCCGCGCAACTGGCACAGCTTGGCGATGGTGTGCACGGGCTGGACCGCGACCGTCTGCACGCCGAGGCAGCGCTGCTGGCCACCAAGGCGGATCTGCGCGAAGAAATCGATCGTCTCGGCGCCCATGTGGTTGCCTCACGCGAATTGTTGAAAAAAGGCGGCCCTGTTGGCCGCAAGCTCGATTTTATTGCACAGGAATTTAACCGGGAATCGAATACCATCTGTTCCAAATCGAACGCCGTTGCCGTAACGGAAGCGGGTATCGAATTGAAAGTGGTTATCGACCAGTTCCGTGAACAGGTTCAGAATCTGGAGTAGACATATGGCACCGGTGAGCAACTCTCCCGACAAGATCGCCCGCAGAGGGCTTATGCTGGTGATCTCGTCTCCTTCGGGAGCAGGCAAGTCGACGATTGCCCATCATCTTCTGGAAGATGATCCAACGCTTGGCATCTCCATCAGCGTGACGACGCGGGCCAAGCGTCCAAGCGAGATCGCCGGCAAGCACTATCACTTTGTGACCATCCCGCAGTTTGAGCGCATGCGCGAATCCGACCAGTTGCTGGAATGGGCCGAGGTTCACGGTAATTTTTACGGCACGCCACGCGAACCTGTCGAAACGGCGATGGCCGAGGGCCGCGACATGCTGTTCGATATCGACTGGCAGGGCGCCGAGCAGTTGCAGGA
Organism: Rhizobium sp. BIGb0125; assembly: GCF_024810055.1. Taxonomy (NCBI): domain Bacteria; kingdom Pseudomonadati; phylum Pseudomonadota; class Alphaproteobacteria; order Hyphomicrobiales; family Rhizobiaceae; genus Rhizobium; species Rhizobium sp. BIGb0125. The sequence continues at coordinate 387,034 of NZ_JANUDV010000002.1, read as the reverse complement.
CAAGATGTCGGCCGATGTCGTGTCGATTTTCATCCTGCCGCCAACCATGACGGAATTGCAGTCGCGTCTTCATCGCCGCGCCGAAGACACCGAAGAGGTCATCCGCACCCGCTTGTTGAATTCCCGCTCTGAAATCGAACACTGGCGCGACTACAACTATGTCATCGTCAATGATGACCTCGATAACGCCTTCCGTTCGGTCAAAAGCATTGTCTACGCAGAACGCCTGCGCCGCGATCGTCGCCACGGCATGTTCGAATTCGTCACCAAGCTGCTGGAAGAAGAACCTAAGCTGTAAAGGTGTCGCAGGAAGGCGACACATTTGCTCACCTTTCTGATCCAGATCACTTCAGTATGATTTTTGCGATGTATTCTCCTGGCTGTGAAATCACAGCATACAGGAGAATACCATGAAAGCTGCGCGCTGGCACAAAGCCAGAGATATTCGCATTGAAGACGTGCCGACACCTGTGCCCGGTCCGGGCCAGGTCAAAATCAAGGTCAAATGGACCGGGATTTGCGGTAGCGACCTTCATGAATATGTCGCAGGCCCGATTTTCGTGCCGGTTGATAAACCCCACGCCGTCAGCCACGAGGTCGCCCCCATTGTGATGGGCCATGAATTCTCTGGTGAAGTCGCTGAAGTCGGCGAGGGTGTCACCAAGGTCAAGCCAGGCGACCGTGTGGTCGTTGAACCGATCCTGTCCTGCGGCAAGTGCTCCGCTTGCCAGCACGGCAAATACAATCTTTGCGAAGACCTCGGCTTCCACGGCCTTTCTGGCGGTGGCGGCGGTTTTTCGGCCTACACGGTCGTTGGTGAGCGCTGGACACACAAGATGCCCGATGGCCTGTCCTTCGAGCAGGGCGCGCTTGTAGAGCCCGCTGCGGTGGCATTGCATGCCGTCCGTCTCTCCAGCCTCAAGGCAGGCGGTACAGCCGCCGTATTCGGTGCCGGCCCAATCGGTCTTCTGGTCATCGAGGCACTGCGCGTTGCCGGTGCAACATCGATCTATGTTGTCGAACTGTCCGAGCAGCGTGGCGCCAAGGCCAAGGAGCTTGGAGCAACGGCAGTGATCGATCCGTCCAAGGAAAATGCAGCGGCGCGTATCAAGGAACTGTCCGGTGGCGGTGTCGACGTGGCGTTTGAAGTGACAGGCGTTCCGGCCGTGCTGCAGCAATGCATTGATGCCACCCGTTATGAAGGTGAAACGGTCATCGTTTCGATCTGGGAAAAGGAAGCCAGCTTCCAGCCTAATACGGTTGTTCTGAAAGAGAAGACCCTGAAGGGCATCATCGCTTACCGCGATATTTTCCCCGCGGTCATGGACTTGATGGTGCAGGGATACTTCTCGGCCGAGCGTCTGGTCACCAAGCGCATTGCACTGGATGATATCGTTGCCGAGGGTTTTGAAACGCTGGTGAAGGAAAAGACCCAGATCAAGATTCTGGTTGAGGCACCAGCCTGATATCACGCACTCTTCAGGTTCAGCTTTTTTTCCGGACCTACCGAAGTTCAAGCCTGCGGCATGGTTTCTTGCCGCAGGTGACCATCCCATGGCAGGGAGCAGGTGACAGGTATTGATTAGAGGGCGTTGGCGATCGCCACGAATTCTTCAACCGATAGCGTTTCTGCACGGCGCGTGGCGTCGATACCAACTTTTGCGAGCAGTGTTTCACCACCCAGCGGCTTCAGGCTCTGACGGAGCATCTTTCGGCGCTGACCGAAGGCAGCTTCTGTTACTTTTTCAAGCTTGGCCGCGTCACATGGCAAAGGGTTGGTCTTGGGCAGAAGATGCACCACGGTCGAGTTGACTTTCGGTGGTGGTGAGAAGGCCTGTGGCGGCACGTCAAATGCCATTTCCGACACCGTTCTCCATCCGGTCAAGACACCGAGACGGCCGTAATGATTGTCACCTTCTTCGGCGACAATACGCTGGCCGACTTCCTTCTGGAACATCAGCGTCATCGACAGCCAGTAGGGCGGCCACACAGGTGGCAGCAGCCAGTTGAGCAGCAGTTGCGTTCCCACATTGTAGGGAAGGTTTGCAATGATGCGCACCGGCTCACCCGCTGGTACAAGCGAGGCGAAATCGGTCTTCAGTGCATCACCTTCGATCACTTCAAGACGACCGGGATAATGGTCTGAAATTTCCTCGAGAACCGGCAGGCAGCGCGCGTCGCGCTCCACTGCGATTACCTTCTTGGCACCAAGCGACAGGATGGCGCGGGTCAGGCCACCGGGGCCGGGACCAACCTCAAACACCGTGACGCCTTCGAGAGGGCCAGCGGTGCGGGCAATCTTCTGGGTCAGGTTGAGGTCGAACAGGAAGTTCTGTCCCAGCGCCTTGCGCGCATCAAGGCCATGTCGCTGTATGACGTCACGCAGTGGCGGAAGTTCGTCAATGCCGGCCATTATAACGCTGCCGCCTTCTGGCGTTCCACAAGTTCGGAAGCGAGGTTTAGCGCAGCAACAAGGCTGCTTTCGCTTGCCATGCCCTGACCGGCAATACCGAAGGCTGTGCCATGGTCCGGCGAGGTGCGAATGAACGGCAGGCCCAATGTGACATTGACCGAATCGTCGAAACCTAGCGCCTTCGCAGGAATAAGCGCCTGGTCGTGATACATGCAGACCGCAACGTCATAACGTTTGCGCGCTGAATCATGGAACATTGTGTCGGCGGGCAGGGGCCCAATGGCCTCGATACCTTCATCACGCAGCTGCATGGTGGCCGGATGCACGATGTCGCGATCCTCGTGGCCAATTGCGCCATCTTCGCCCGCATGCGGGTTAAGGCCGGCAACAGCAAGCCGTGGCGACGCGATGCCAAAACGTTCCTTCAAATCCTTGGCGACAACCCGGCAGGTGTCGACAATCAACTGCTGCGTCAACTGTGTAGCAATGTCCTTGACAGGAATATGGATGGTAACAGGCACGACCTTGAGCTTAGGTCCGGCAATCATCATCACGGGGAAGACCTGCTTGCCAGCAATCTGCAATGAAAGATCGGCCAGAAATTCCGTATGACCCGGGAAACCGAAACCAGCCTTGTAAAGGATCGACTTTGCAACCGGGTTTGTCACGATCGCAGCCGCCCGTCCCTCAAGGCACAGCTTGACGGCGGTCTCAATGCATTTGATCGTCGCAAGAGCGGATGCTTCGTGCGGCTCACCGGCCTGCACGGCAAAACCTGCGGGAATATCGAGAACGGGAATGGCCTTGTCGAAAACGCTTGCCGCATCTTCTGGTGTCGCATCCTGCACTGCGACACCGACGCCGATCACCGCTGCCCTGCTTTCCAGCACGGAGCGGTCACCGACATAGATGAATGGCATTATGCCGTTCTGCGAACGGTTTTTCCATGCTGCAATTGCAATATCAGGACCAATCCCGGCGGGGTCGCCCTGCGTCAGGGCAAGCGGAAGTTCAAGAGCAGCCACGTATATTCCTCAGACTCAGTTATTGACGATCTGAGCCTTTTTCCGCAACTCATCAAGATATTTCTTTTCGTTGGGATTGTCGCCATTCTGCTCTTTGGTCAGGTCTTCAGCACGGAAAACGACTTCTGCGGCGAAGTCATCCGACACCTGGCGTTGTTTGCAGATCGCGAGGTATTCGACGCCCTTTTCCGTGACGCGGGTAGCGGTGGTGCCGCCTTCCTTGGTCTTTTCAATCAGCGGCTTCCAGTCTGGTGGCAGCTCAGGCGCCAGAATGCGGCCGAGATCGCGAATGGACACATCCATCATCGTGGCTGCAAAGGTCTTGGCCTGTTCGCAACCCGGGTATTTGGAACGGGATGCTTCGGCTTCCGACTTGCGCTTGCCGGTAATTGACTGACGTTTTGCCTCAGGTACGACGAAGATGATCTGCTGCAGGAAATATTCCGTGGTAACCGGCTTTTCCTTGCGTTCCATCATGCGCGTGACCAGGTCCTGGTTGGACATGCGGCCAGAGCTGCCATAACGAGCATTGACCAGACGAGGCCAGCTCATCTGCACGGCGATAAATGCCTTGAAGTGTTCAGCGGTTACGCCAGACTGCGACAGGATCTGCGTCAGCTGGGTCGGGTTCATCTTGTTGCTGGCAGCAAACCGGGCAAAGGAAGCATCCACGGCTTCCGTGCTGACCGACATGCGCATGCGCGCGATTTCTTCGCGCTTCAATGCCTCGTCGATCATCTGCTCTCGTGCCAGCTTATTAAGGTCACCCTTCTGGCGCTGCAGCTTAAGGAAGGCGACGCGTTTGGCAATGTCGCTGCTGGTAATCGGGTTCTTGTTGACAACCACAGCCACAGAGCTTGCGGCAGCATTTGCATCAAATGAATGAGGTGCAAGGAACAGGGGCAGGGCCAAGAGAGCCGTTCCGAGTGCCACAGTACGTAATGTGGCCTTGCCGAAATTCATCATGTCCTTCTCCTTATCCCCGAAGCGGATGATCTTCGCCCCTGAGTATCACGATTTATGCTGCCTGTTATTGTAAGGCGCCCGTATATATCACCGCTTATGCTGAAACAGCAACGGTTGCAAAGCGTTATTCCTGCCCGCAGGATTTGGCAAAAGCGTGGCGTTGCCGTGCTCGCATTCAATAATCGAGCAAAAACCGGCATCGACAGGGCGATACCGGTTTAAAAATGTTGTCATCAGTCGGTCGAGCCGATGTTGATGTCGCCCAGCGTACGGAAGCTGAGGCGTGCGCCGATCGACCAGTCATTCGCGGCCTGGCGCTGCGAATTGATTGTGCCGACGTCGGTATAGGCAACGGTCAGGATCGTGCATTCGTCCTGATAGGTGATGCCGATCTTGCGCTCACTGGAGAACTTGTTGTTCAGATCGTAGTTGATCGAACCGAACAGCGACCAGTTGTCGTTGACCTTCACGCTACCTGCCGCCTGAACAATGTCACGGTCAAACACGTAGCCATAGTCAGGCTGCGCCTTGACCTGGGTGTAGCTGACCTTGGCGCTGAAACGACGGTCAGTGTAACCGACGCCGGTTTCAGAACGCTCGATCTCCAGATCATCCTTGTCGAAGCGAAGGCTGGTCGACAGAGTGAGGCCGATTGGGGCGTCGATTGCCGCCATCGCCACATAGTCGGAGCGATCTGTTTCGAGGCCGGAATTGGCACCGACGTTAAGTAGGTCCGGGCTTGCAAACGAGTTTTCGCCAGCCAGAAGGAACGACTGTCCAGCCACGGCGCGGATGCCATAACCATTATCAAACGTACCGTTGTAGCGAATGCCGAGGTTGGCACGGGTGCCGCCTTCGATGCGGTCGAAACCGCTGAACTTGTCGCGTTCGAACAGGTTGGTCGCGTCAAACACGAATGCCTGGGCATCTTCGTTTGGCAGGCCGCCACCATATTGTTCATTTGGACGAACAAACAGCTGCGCAATCGGCTCGATGACGTGGCTGCTGCTCGTACCCGAGATCAAAACAGGATAACGAACTTCAAGACCACCGGTGACCATTCCGCGCAGCGTCGCATCAGAACGGAAATCGCCGTCATAGGTAGAAGGTGCTGTCATGTCGTTCCAGCTTGCATCACCGCGTGCGGCGAGAAGCGGGGTGACCTGCAGGCCGCTGTCGAAGGTAAATGTCCGCTTCCACTCAGTTTCGGTGGTGAAGCGCGAATAGGTACCTTCAAGTCCGTTACGGCGCTGGCTGCCGTCGAGTGTGTAGATGTCCTGCTCAAGTCGTGTCAGGCTGGTGAAGTTTGTCGTAACCGACAATTCGCCGCCATAAACATCGTCAGGGGCATACCATTTGTAGTCAAGCGACGGATGAATGATCGCCTGCTTGCGCTCTTCAGTCTCAGCCTCGTCGCGGTCCTGAACGTTGAAATAGTAACCATTCAGATCGAACGAGTTACGCTTACCTTCACCGGTCAGGTAGATGCGGTTGGTCTGGGTAGAACCGCTATATCCAGACAGTTCGTACGTACGCGAGAAGTTGTTGTCGGTTTGGACCATCACGTCCCAGCCGAATGACCAGCGCGGGTTGATTTTGAAATCGCCCTTGGAGGCGATCATGCCGCGGGTGTCATTTTCCGCGTCGCTGGTGCCCAGCGTAAAGGCATCAGAGTTTTTCTGGTTGATGCCAGCCATGTTAACCGTGTGGCTGCCATTTTCGAACCGCTGGCGGATTTCTGCCTGAAGCAGGAGGCCCTGGTTCGTATAGTAATATGGCGTAATCGTCGCATCGGCAGTATCGGACAGAACCTGGAAATACGGAACGCCAATACCAAAGCCAAGATTGTCCGTCACGCTCATGCGCGGGAACAAAAAGCCGGACTTACGCTTTACCGTATTATCAGGAACGACCATGAAGGGGAGGTAAGCAATCGGTTTGCCGAACAGTTCAAAACGGGCCTTTTCCAGACGCACGGTGTGCGTCTTGCCGTCCTGAACCACTCGTTCTGCCTTGACCTGCCACAGCGGTGCTTTGTCAGGGCGCTGGGCGCACGGAAGACAGGCTGTGTAGACACCATTGTTCAATACGGTGGTGTTTTCGTCGATACGCTCCGCGCTTTCGCCGGCAATACGGGTATTGTCGGTTGTCTCAACACGCAGGGAATTCAGGAAGCCTTGCGAGAAGTCATCCGTGACATCAAGTTCATCGGCGTAGATCTTGTTACCGTCAGGTTCGATCAGCTCGATGTTGCCACGTGCAATAACGCGGCCAGTTTTCTGGTCGTATTCAACTTGCTGGGCCACCATGCGGTAACCCGTATAATGCATACGTACGCCACCCGTCGCGATAACGCGCTCGGAGTCACGATTATAGGTCAGTTGATTTGCTGTAAGCAGGAGTTTCGAATCATCTGTGTTTTCCGTTGTGACAATGCCGTCTTGGGCAAAGGCCACCGGAGCAGATGATATGTACGCGCACACAGCGGCACCCGTCAGAAGGGCCGCCCATAGCCGTCTGATATTCCCGCGGTCATATACCGCCACTAGCCGTCCTCCTGATGAAGCAGCACTGTTGCCCCTAACGCGACCGCCACGATGACTGGTACCCAGACCGCGACGAAAGGTGGGATCACGCCACTACTTCCGAATGCCCTTACGAGCACGGTTATTACATAAAGCACGAAGCCGGAAACTATTCCACCCAGAATCACTGAGCGGGATTGAGCGAACCGGCTGAATTTTAACGATACTGTCGCTGCAATCAAGGTCATGGCGACCAGCAGTAACGGCATCGAAAGCATGAAATGATATTGTGTCTCGAGTGCCTTTGACGACAGACCGAACGAACGTGCAATCTCGATTTTTCGGGAAATATCAAAGAAAGCAACGGTTTCCGGCTGCGACATACGCTCTTGCACGAACTCCTGTCTCAAATTGGTGCTGATTTTTGCGCTTTGAAGGAAGCTCGGAATTTGTCCTGGCTGTGTCTGATACACATCAGTAAGATTCCAGTAACCATCCTCCAACTTTGCTGTGCGTGCGTCCTGCCGCATGGTGATGTTGCCGTCCGTATCAAAATGGATCAGCACGGCATCATTGAGCAGGGTGCCACCGTCCTCGAAGCTCTTCGAGCCGATGATTGTGTCCTGTCCGGCGCTGGTTTGACGCAGCCACGGGATCATGTCTGACTGGTGTACGCTGCCCCCGCTGTTGCGCCATCCGGCTTCCATCGTCAGGGACTGACGTTGGCCCCAGGCTGCAAGCGGGTTGACGATGGTCATCGTGGCAACACCCATCAGGGCAGCGCCGATGATGAACGGCATCATGAACTGCCAGACGGAAATACCGGCGGCCCGGGTAACAACCAGCTCATAACGCCGGTTCAGCGAAATCAGCGTCGTCATACCAACAAACAGCGCGATGAACGGAATGGTCTGTTGCAAGATCAATGGCAGACGCAGTGCTGTCAGACCGAGCGCCGCAGGCACCGAGTATCCCGGGAGGCCGGAAAGGCGTCTTGCCGTTTCACTGAAATCGGCAAGGAAAATAATGCCGGAAACGCCAAGCAGAAACCACACCATTGTGATGAGGTAACGGCTAAGGAAATAGCGCGACAGCGTGTTGAAGATCATGCGCTGGCACCTCCCTTATCAGAGGTAAAGCGCTTGACGACAGAGCGGCGCAGCTTACCCAGACCGTCGGCGAGGGCAGAAGGCAGGCGCAACTTGCGGCCGGTCGCCAACAGGTACATGGCAATAGCGCCACTCAGCACCGGAATGGCGTAAACGAATGGAATGAAGGCCGCATTCTGTTTCACCTGATTGGTGAAATAGAAGCCGAGCCAACGCAGCATGAAGGCGGTGATCAGCGCTGCGACCATCGGATGCATGCGGGCTTCACGGTGCGAACGCGCGTCGGCTGCAATGACCAGCGAGATCAACGCAAAGACGACTGGGAACATCCAGTCGGAAAGTCTGCGGTGCAATTCGGAACGGAAGTTTCCGGGCGACTTCTTGTAGGAATCGGACTCGACATCGGGAGACAGAAGGAATGCCAGGCTGCTGTCGCTTGCGGCAAATGTCTGCTCGGTCTTGCTGCTTTCCGACATGGTCGACAGGTCGAAGGCATAGGACATGAACTTGACGATGGACACTTTGCCATCAGGCGTCTTCTGCTGCACTTCACCGTCACGCATGGTGAGCGAGGTGCCACCAGCGTCGATAGCGCCTTCCTTGGCGTAGTAGATCAGGTCGAAATTCGGGTCGCGTCGGTCGGCAACGAACAGACCACGCAAAACGCGACCCTGTCGTGCATCGATCTGCACATAAAGACCGTCCTGAATGGTGCGGAAGGTCTTTTCCTCGATGACCGAAGACAGAAGATCTGCGTAAGCGGTTGCCACCATCTGTCGCGCCGTGCTGCGGGCAGGAGGCTCGATGAAATTGGTGACCACGAAAGAAAATGCGCCGAGCACAACCGCCAGAATAAGAACCGGCCGAAACAGGATGCTGCGCGGCGAACCGGCGGCGTCGATGATGGCCAGCTCGGAATCATTGTTCATGGCTGTCATGGTCTGCGTGATGCCAATCACCAGCGCAAACGGCAAAACAACCGGAATAAGTGTCGGCAGAAGCATGGTTGCCAGCGTGGCAAACGAACCCATGGACTGGCCAGTGTCCGTCACGAGGTTGATCCGCTGAAGAACCTGTATCGTCCAGATAATTGCCAGGACCGGAAGCAATGCGGCCAGAAACATCTGGCTGGTGCGTTGCATTATGTATTTTTCAAGTAGCGTCATTCCGGTCCCTGAAGACGTTTTGGCTTCATTCCCTTAAGGGAAGTTCGGCTTATCTAATCGCATCGAACGGCGTTGGCGACTCCATGCCAGTCACAAATCCGTTTTATAAAACCTTTTTTTACGGACACTGTGTCTTTTCGTCCGCCGCTTATGGCGCGTTTTTGCTTGCCGCAAGCTTATGTGGATAATTCATATAGGTTGAGCGCAATGAAACATCAAAATGACCGTTTCGAGATGGATTGAACACTTGCGCTGGTCAATTAAAAGACGATGATCGGCCACCCGGTTTGATCTTCTGGTTGCGCCACCCATATGGTGCCTCAACCAAACCGGTCCTTAAACGATTATGTACGAGCAGGAAAATCATGTCCGCCAAGTTCAATATCTCTTTCGCCAAATCTGCTGCCCTTGAAGATGCCATTGCCGTATTGCTGCAAGCGGCAGGGGAAGATGCGCCCGCCGGTACCCAGCAGGCTGATCCCGGTGGTGTGATTCCGAAGGCGGCGAAGATTGCGGGCTTTTCGGCCAAGTCGATGAGCGTGCTGGATGTCCTTGCGCCGCATAATTCCGATGCTGACCGTATTGTTGTGCTGGGTCTCGGCAAGGCTGGAAAGCTGACCGCCCATGACTGGCTGCGTGCTGGAGGTGTCGCTGCCGCCAACTTCAAGAAGGCCAGCAAGGTCGTGATCTATGCCGATGCACCAGGCGTGGATGTGGATGGTGAAGCTGCAAGCGGCATCGCGCTTGGCCTGTTGCTGCGCGCCTATTCATTTGACGCTTACAAGACCAAGAAGAAGTCCGACGATGAAAAGACACCGAAGACGGTTGAAATTACCATTGTAACGACAGCGCATGACGCTGCCGAAAAGGCGTTTAAGACGGCGCAGGCCGTTGCCGATGGCGTCAATCTCGCCCGCGAACTGGTCAACCTCCCACCAAACGTGCTTGGCCCAGAAGAATTCGCCGACAAGGCTGTTGAACTGCAGAAGCTCGGCGTCGAAGTCGAAATCCTGGGCGAAAAGGAAATGAAGAAGCTCGGCATGGGCGCACTGCTCGGCGTGGCTCAAGGTTCGGTTCGCCCACCACGTCTCGCAGTCATGCAGTGGAAGGGTGGCTCCAAGAAGGATGAGCCGATTGCCTTCGTCGGCAAGGGCGTGGTGTTCGATACCGGTGGTATCTCGCTGAAGCCAGGTGCTGGCATGGAAGACATGAAGGGCGACATGGGTGGCGCTGCGGCCGTGACCGGCCTCATGCATGTGCTGGCGGCCCGCAAGGCCAAGGTCAATGTGGTTGGCGTCATCGGTCTGGTTGAAAACATGCCTGACGGCAATGCCCAGCGTCCGGGTGACATCGTCACCTCGATGTCCGGTCAGACAATCGAAATCATCAATACCGATGCCGAAGGTCGCCTCGTGCTGGCTGATGCGCTGTGGTACACAAATGACCGATTCAAGCCAAAATTCATGATCAATCTTGCCACTCTGACCGGTGCGGTGACGGTTGCTCTCGGCAATCTGCAGGCTGGTCTGTTCTCCAATGATGATGAACTGTCTGCCCGCTTGAGTACTGCCGGTGACGTGACCGAAGAAAAACTGTGGCGTCTGCCTCTCGGCAAGGACTATGACAAGATCATTGATTCCAAGTTTGCCGACATGAAGAACAGTGCTGGACGTCTGGCCGGTTCGATCACTGCTGCCCAGTTCCTTAAGCGTTTTGTTGGTGACACGCCTTGGGCGCATCTCGACATTGCCGGCACCGCAATGGGTTCGCCACTAACCGAGATCAACCAGTCCTGGGGTTCCGGCTACGGTGTGCGTCTGCTGAACGAGCTGGTTCGCGCCCACTACGAAGATTGATCATCATCGTACCGCCCAAGGGCAATACCCCTAGGGCGGTATGTTATACAGCGATTTGAAGCATAACGAATAAAGGCATGGGCATTCCGATGACGGAAGTTCTTTTCTACCATCTGACGGAATCGAAGCTGGAGGATGCCCTGCCGCCTTTGCTTGAAAAAAGCCTGGAGCGCGGATGGAAAGTTGTGGTCCAGACCGCAGCTGATGATCGGCGCGATGTACTCGACACGCATCTGTGGACATTTCGCGATGACAGTTTTCTGCCGCATGCCACCGAAGCGTCGGATGAGGCTGCAAACCAGCCGGTTCTGCTGACGTCATCTCCCGACAACATCAATCAGGCCAGCGTGCGGTTTATCGTTGATGGTGCCGAACCACCGTCGATTGATTCCTATGAACGTATCGTCTTCATGTTCGACGGGTATGATGCAACCCAGCTTGAGGGCGCACGCGCCCAGTGGAAAAAACTGAAAGGCGAGGGGCATAACCTCACCTACTGGCAGCAATCGCCAGAAGGCCGCTGGCAGAAAAAAGCCTAACGCTTGCGCCATATCTGCCTGACAAGGGCAGTTTCATCGGCAGCGGTACGGTGCCGACCCAACATATCAATGGAAATAATTACGGGTTGTTTCTCGGGTGGAACGAGACCCTAGTCTGCTGATAAATCTTTGTTTAATTTTGTAGTTACGGCTAATGTTTGCTGGTCGTGAGCCTTGCTTGAGGGAAGTCATCTCCTCGAATTGGGCGGGAGAGGAGACATAATGGGTCAAACCGTTCCAGTGCCGGAAAACGAAACTGAACGATTGATGGCCGTACGTTCGATACTGCCTTTTGGAATTGAAGCGACTCCTGAACTTTCTGCCCTGTCTGAACTTGGGCAAAGTGTGTTCTCAACAACCCGGGCTGCGGTTCATATCGTGGATGAGGATTGGCTGCACATTGCTTGCCAGGCCGGTATGCCGTTTTCGGACTGCTCTCGCGATATTTCGATTTGCACCAAAGTTATAACTACCCAAAAAACGTTGATCGTACCCGACCTGAGCGTGCACTCTGAATTGAAGGACTTGCCCTATGTGAAGGCCGGGCCTTGCCTGCGGTTTTATGCAGGCGTGCCGATCGAGCTTGACGCAGGGCTCGTAGTGGGGACTTTCTGCATTGTTGACACGCAACCTCGCCAGCTTTCACCCAATGAGATTGAAAGCCTCCAACGGTTTGCTGTGTTGGCGGCAGCACTGTTGCGGTTGCAGCGCGCTAATTTCACCATGAGCCTAGCCGAACAAGATTTGAAAACGGCTGCCATGACCGATCCGTTGACAGGGTTCTTTAACCGCAAGGCGCTTGACCATCTCGTGACGCTGCAGCTCAATGCCGCATTGCGCGACGACCAGTTCTTTGGTGCGCTCTACCTCGATATGGATGGCTTCAAGGCGATCAATGACACGCTCGGCCACAGCGCTGGTGACACGGTATTGCAGGAAGCTGCCATACGTATACGCGAGACGGTTCGCGCCGAGGATGTGGTGATCCGTGTTGGTGGCGACGAGTTTGCGATCTTTATTCCAAGGCCGGTTGGTCCAGAGAAGCTGGGCGAACTTGCAGACCGGTTGCTGGTGGCATTCCGCGAACCCTTCGATGCCGATGGAGAACATCTCGTTCATGCCCGATTGAGCATTGGTGGCGCCATTGCGCCAGAGGCAGGACGTGATTTGGGAACCTTGCTGCGCACCGTCGACAAGGCGCTGTATCAGGCGAAGGCCGAAGGCCGCGACCGCTTCGTCTGCCGCACGAACTGATCAAACTCAGTCGGGGTCTCCCGCGCCACGACCGATCGCGGCGCGGAAGGAAGCACATCAGTCGTAGAAGGAATCCACGAACTTGTGACGTCCGAGCAGGAAAGCATCGGCAACATGGGTCAGTGGTGCCAGATCGACATCCGACTGCTTCGCCTTGATGATCTCGGCAAAACGTTCGTAAAGCGCCGGATATTCCCGTTCCGGTTCGGCAAACTTCAACTCGCCGTTGATCGACAGTTTCGCGCCGCCTTCAGACAGCACCATCTGGCCAGCGTCGGTTTCGGCAACAATATCCCAGCTCTGCTTGCCGGTCTGGCGCCAGTCAAACTCGGCGTGCACATCAAGGCCGGTCACGTCGGCAAAATGGATGTCGGCGGCAATTGGCGCATCACGGTTTTCCGGAAACTCGAGCGTAGCCTTGGTGATGAACAAGGCGCGCGGCAGGATATGGGTGATGATCGACAGCGCATTGATGCCGGGGTCAAACACGCCAAGGCCGCCAGCCTGCCAGATCCATGCCTGGTTGGGGTGCCAGTGGCGCACGTCTTCTTTCCAGATCACATGAACGCTGTTGAGCTTGGTGGAGGCGAGGAAGGACTTGGCAGCCTCTACAGCGGGGGCATAACGCGAGTGCCAGCTTGCAAACAGTGAAAGACCCTTGGAATCGGCAATGCGCACGAGATCCTGCACTTCCGACAGGGTGGCGCCCGGTGGCTTTTCAAGGAAGACGTGTTTACCAGCCATCAACGCTTTGTGTGCGGCTTCGTAACGGTACTGTGGCGGCATGCACAGCGATACTGCCTCAAGCTCAGGCACGGCCTCCAGCAATGCGTCGATTGTGCCGTAGGAAGGGATGCCTTCAACAGTGCCGTGACGGCTTGCTGTCGCGATCAGATTGAAATCCGGGTTGCTGGCAATAGCCGGGAGATGCTGGTCCCGGACGATTTTACCGACGCCAACGATGGCGAGCTTTGTACTTGGCATGATTGCTATAATCCGTCTGACTGTTCACACTATAAATATTATTTTACAAGGTTGTAGCAGAAAGATGAAGGTGAGCAAGATGGCTCGGGCCAATCCATGTGCAAGTTTTGGATTGGTCGCAATTTGCCTGTAAAATAGCGGTTCTTCAGATAATTCCGGCCATCAGCATCGGTTTTGCGTCTGGCTTCTTGTAGCGCAAATGTACGACTTTATAGCCTTCGGCCCTAAGCTGTGTCAGCAAGGCTGGCAGCATGCTGGCGGTGCGCTTGTGAATGTCATGCATCAGGATAATGCCGCTGCCACGGTGGCGCAATGCGTCCATTGTACGCGAGGCAACAATGGCTGGTGAATCCTTGAAGTAATCCTTCGAATCGACCTGTACGTCCATGATGACCATGCCACGGCTGTCGAGCGCGTGGCGCAGGCGTCCGGTGTCGGCCAGATAAGGAAAGCGGAAGAACGCTGCGTCCGTATCCGTTGCTGTCGCAACGGCATTCGCACCACGGGAGATTTCCGACATTGCCTGATCAAACGACAGGCTGCGCAGATTGGGGTGGCGATAGGTGTGGCTGCCGATACTGTGACCGTCGGCGACAACCTTCTTGGCAATGTCAGGATGGCTTTTGGCCATTTCGCCAACCATCAGGAAAGTGGCTTTCACGCCAAACTCGTCCAGCGTCGCCAGAATGCTTTCCGTTTTGCCAGGTACCGGGCCGTCGTCAAAACTCAATACCACTTCCTTGTTGGCAAGGCTGATATCCGAGAAGGATGAAACGACGATATCGCGTCCGGCCAGGCCAAATGAGCTTCCGGGGCGCATCCATGCAACAGGCGACAGCGCAACGGGGTCATTGGCATGAACAGGGCCATGGGCCGGCATGGTCGCGGCAAAAGAGGTCTTCAGCGAGGCGCCATTAAGATTGGGTTTCCCGGCGCAACCGGACAGGCAGACAGACACAAGTGCGGCGGCGGAAATGGCGCGTAACAGCATGAAGATTCTCGAAAAAAGAGCAGGCTTAAGTGCCTGCGACTTTCTCCGATTATGGTTAATGACTGGTTACTTCACTGCGCGCTTTTTAACGGTCGCGTAAGATTTTAACCGGCCATCGCCTCTTCATATTCGCTGGAAAGCAGCAGCCATTGCTCCTCCGCATCGGAAAGCTTGGCGGCGGCTTCACCACGTTCCTTCACCTTCTGCGCAGCCTTGGCTGGCGCCTTTTCGTAAAGGGCAGGGTTTGCGAGTTCCGCATCGAGAGACTGAATCAGCTTCTCAAGTTTTGCTGTCAGCGATTCGATTTCATTGATCTTTTTCTTCAGTGGCGCCAGCGTGGCACGCTTTTCAGCATTCGCCTTGCGCTGGTCCGCCTTTGAAGCCGCATCTACTGCGACTTCAATTTTTTCTTCTTTTTTTTTACCCGAGGAAACGATGAGGTCACGGTATTCATCCATGTCGCCTTCAAAGGTCGTCACGGTGCCGTTGTTTACCAGCCACAACCGGTCAACGGTTGCCTCGATCAGGTGGCGATCGTGCGAGATCAGGATGACTGCACCATCATAATCGTTCAGTGCCTCAATCAAGGCGCGGCGGCTGTCGATATCCAGATGGTTGGTCGGTTCGTCGAGGATCAGCAGGTTTGGCGCGTGGAACGCGGCCAGGCCCATCAGCAGGCGGGCTTTTTCACCACCGGACAGATCCTTGGCAGCCGTTGCCATCTTTTCCGTGGCCAGACCCATCTGCGCAACGCGGGCGCGCACCTTGGCTTCCGGTGCCTGCGGCATCAGCTTGCGCACATGTTCCACCGGCGTTTCATCCGGGATGAGATCATCCAGCTGGTGCTGCGCGAAAAAGCCGATCTTGAGGGACGGCGCCAGTCGCAGGTCACCGCTTTCAGGGGCCAGCTTGCCAGAGATAAACTTGGCAAATGTCGATTTGCCGTTACCGTTGGAACCCAGAAGCGCAATACGGTCGTCATTGTCGATGCGTAGGTTCAATCCCTTGAGGATGGGGTTGCCCGGCGTATAACCAACGGCGCCGCCATTGATCGCAACGATGGGCGAGGCGGGTTGCTTTTCCGGTTCCGGGAAAGTGATCGGCTGCACGTGATCTTCGATCACGGACGCGACGGTCCCCATGCGCTCCAGAGCCTTGACGCGGCTCTGAGCCTGTTTTGCCTTGGAGGCCTTGGCCTTGAAACGGTCGATAAAGCTCTGCAGGTGTTTGCGCGCGGCATCATTCTTTGCCTTGGCCTTCATCTGCAGTTCGTCGTTTTCGGCCTTCTGGCGCTCAAACTGGTCGTAACCGCCGCGATAGAAGGTCAGCTTTTTTTGGTCCAGATGCACAATGGCATTGACCGCATTGTTCAACAGGTCACGGTCGTGGCTGATGATGATAACCGTGTAGGGATAACGACGGATATAATCTTCCAGCCACAGCGTACCTTCAAGGTCGAGATAGTTGGTCGGTTCGTCGAGCAGCAACAGGTCCGGTTGCGCAAACAGCACGGATGCTAGCGCCACACGCATGCGCCAGCCGCCGGAAAATGACGATGCCGGGCGAAGCTGTGCTTCCTGGTTGAAGCCGAGACCGGCCAGAATGCTGGAGGCGCGCGCCTCCGCCGAATGGGCGTCGATATCGACAAGCCGCATCTGGATTTCCGCAATGCGATGCGGATCCGTTGCGGTTTCAGATTCCAGCAGCAGTGAAGCACGTTCCTTGTCGGCCGCCAGAACAATCTCGATCAGACTGTCCTCGGTGCCAGGCGCTTCCTGGGCCACCTGACCGATGCGTGCGTTTTTAGGAATGGTGACAGCGCCGCTTTCAGCGCCCATGTCGCCGGTAATCACCCGGAACAGGGTGGATTTTCCAGCGCCATTGCGTCCCACCAGACCGGCTTTGGTGCCGGACGGCAGTGTCACGCTGGCGTGGTCAAGAAGAAGGCGTCCGGCAATGCGGGCTGAAAGGTCGCTAATCGTAATCATGGCGCCGTTTTGGCTGAACTCTTGGCTTAAGGCAAGAGCGTGAAAGCCACAGTTTACGTCAGGAATTTGAGGGCTTTTGAATTCAGGCGCCGATTTGCAGCAGATAGCTGTTGCGCGAACGTTTGGCGACGTCCCGCGAATAGGGAACCACACAGTTGCCTTCACGGCTGCGCGCCGCCAGCAACGAAATTTCGGCATTGCCATAAAACTCGGCGGCTGAGGTCAGTCCATCGACAACAGCGACACCGATCGACACGGTCAGTTTGTCGTCTTGTCCGGTCTTGTTGATAAAGCGCAGCGATTCAACGGTGCGACGCAGACGCTCCGCGATGTTTTCGGCTGCATTAAGCGGTACTTCGGAAAACAGGAAGGCGAACTCGTTGCCAGCTGTGCGGGCGACAAAATCCTGCTTCTTGATCGATTTGCGGAACAGGGCTGCCAGACGTCGCAGGGCACGGTTGCCGGCTGTTGCGCCATAACGCTCATTCACATGACGGAAATTGTCGATATTGACCAGCAGCATGGCAAAGTGGGTCTGCGGTTGCTTGTCAATGAACAGGGCTGAGAGTTTTTCAGCAAAAGCGATGCGATTGGGCAGCATCGTCAAGTGGTCGCGCAAGGAAATATGGCGAGCCTTTTCAATGCTGGCCTCACACTCCTGCATGGTTTCCAGGCCTTTGGTCACGAAATGCAGCAGGCTGGATTGTTCCTCATGAAGCGAGGCGGCGAAATGCAATAGCTCTTCCTGCGTGCCGATATGGTCTGCATCGAGGCCCGAGGAAGCGAGAAGCGTGGTGGAGCGGTGCAGCGCAACAGTCAGACGCTGCGAAATCTGTTCAATGGTACGGCTGATCTCGGAGGCAGCTTTGCCGGCGGTAATGCCGCAATGCCCCGGCAGATTGTATTTCAGGCCAATCTCGTCAAGGTCGTGCTGCTGCGGTGCATTGCCAAGCGCGAGTATGTCGCGTCCCATTTCAGGGTTGTGGCCTGACAAGACCTCATAAAACAATTCATAGTTGCGAGGGATCGGGGCAACATGCATCTTCGCCATGAACTGGATGATCTTGGAAGCAACGAGGTTATTTCTGGCAACACTCTTTGTCGCCTTTTTAGCCAGTTCTGCGCCCATATCCGTCTTGGTCCCCTTGTCGAACGAAATGATGCCCAAGCAATTACGTATATTTGCGATTACTTGTATTTTTGATGGTTATTGCAGCAATTCCATCGTCTTATGACAAACTCTCCTTAAAATTGAATAAAGGCCTCACTACAGAATTCTGTATTTAGGGAACGATGCTTCGTTATTGTTATTATTGATAGGCGCTATGATAATTGCTGATTTGATCATGGTCAGAAGATGAGATTTGATAGGGCGAATAGCAGCCAGGAGAACACTGAATGTCGAGAACGCTTTATTCCCTTTGTGGCAAGGATACGGCCCGGCCTTTTTCACCACATTGCTGGAAAACAGTTCTCTCACTGGGGCATAAAGGGCTGGATTTTGAAGAAAGACCACTGCCTTTTAGCGCCATTCCCGATGTAGAGGGCGGCTTTTCAAAAACCGTTCCTATCCTGCGTGACGGCGACTATCTGGTGAATGACAGTTTCCAGATTGCTCTCTATCTCGATGAAGCCTACCCGGAACGGCCGTCGCTGTTTAATGGCGAAGGCGGCAAGGCCATGGCACGGATGATTGAGAGCTGGTCGCAAACCACATTGCACCCGGCAATTGTTCGCATTGCGGTTGTGGATATTCATGACATGCTGGAACTGAAGGATCAGGTCTATTTCCGCGAAAGCCGGACACGGGCTCTTGGTAAATCGCTGGAAGAGGCCAGTGCGGAGCGGGATGCTGAAATTGCGACCTTCCCGCAGAAACTGGAACCGTTGCGCCGCACTTTGGGCTATCAGCCCTTTATCGGTGGCGACGGGCCGCTGTTTGCCGACTACATCGTGTTTGGTGCCTTGCAATGGGCACGGATTGTTTCCGGCGTCGATCTTTTTGGCGCTGATGACCCGGTGCGAGAGTGGTTCGAGCGTTGCCTTGATCTCTATGGTGCGAGGGGCCGGAGTGTGACACCCGCATGAAACTTGGGCGATCCCCCTTGTTTTCGGGCCTTTGGGCGGGTAAACACCGCCCACTTTCTTTAAAGAACAAGGAAACGGACACATGGCGATTGAACGCACATTTTCGATGATCAAGCCGGACGCAACCAAGCGTAACCTCACTGGCGCCATCACCAAGGTATTTGAAGACAACGGCCTGCGCATCATCGCGTCCAAGCGCGTCTGGATGAGCAAGCGCGAGGCTGAAGGCTTCTACGCTGTTCACAAAGAGCGTCCTTTCTTCGGTGAACTGGTTGAAGGCATGACCTCTGGTCCGACCATCGTTCAGGTTCTGGAAGGCGAAAACGCTATCCTCAAGAATCGCGAAATCATGGGCGCTACCAACCCGGCAAACGCTGACGAAGGCACCATCCGCAAGCAGTTCGCTCTGTCGATCGGCGAAAACTCCGTTCACGGTTCCGATGCTCCGGAAACAGCTGTTCAGGAAATCGCTTACTGGTTCGCAGAAACAGAAATCGTTGGCTGAATCAGTTTGTGAGCAACCGGAATCACCTTTTCAGGGAAACGGTTCAAGCAACTGAAATACATCGAAGAACGGAGCCGAAAGGCTCCGTTTTTTATTGGCGTGATTAGGGTTTTGGAGGCGTTGGCTTTATTTCGGGCAACCCTGAACAGGGCTCATGTCCGTCGTGCCATCGCTCCGAAACACATCCGGGTTCGGTGTATAAAGCGGCCCGACCACCAGCGGCTTGGCCGGCAGCAGTGACTGATCGGTGTTCGAGCTTATGCTGGTTTTGATCGTTTGCCGTAACAGCCCATCGGCGTCTTTCAGCCGGATCGTCACCTTGTAAGGTCGACCCTTCTTGACGCATTCAATTGGCGGGCTTTGCAGCACAATTTTTTCCGTTTTGGGAAACAGCTTCTCGACGGTCGAGAGAGGAGCACCGCCGCGGGGATTTTCAAATTCCACCTCTGCCGTGCTGCCGGCAGTGATCGGTGCCAACGGTTGCAGCGTGACCAGATAATTGGCGCTTGCCACCCGGTAATTGAACACAAACATGCGGCCGGACAGTTTGGCGATGTCGCCATGGTCTTCGCGCTGGCAACTGGCCATCGACACGGCAGCCAGAAGGAGCAATGCAAGGCTGAGCCTCTTCATGCCGTTTCCTCCTTTGTGCGATGATAGTGACGGGCAGCTTTTTGCCTGTTGCCGCATACGGCCATGTCGCACCAGACGCGGCTACGGTTCTTGCTACGGTCAATGAACAGCCAGCCGCAATTGCCACAAATCCTGATCCGCTGCCGCTCGGTGCCGGCAATCAGCTGCAGCGCTGATCTGGCGGTTGCGGCCTCCAGCGATTGATCGTGCGGCGCATGGCGAAGCGCAGCCGCAGCCGTCTCCAGCAACCGCGCCAATAACAGGCGGTCATCAATTCCCGAGACCGCCATTCGGAAGTAGCTGTCAGTTGCCTCACGCAGCGAAAGCAGAATGGGACGATTGCGTGCCTCTGTCGGCACCAACTCAGCACCGTGTTTTTGGTCACCGCTCAGCGCACTTGCGGCGGCCGCAAAACTATCGATCTGCGCGGGGACGGCAAACCGGTCGAGAGATTTTTCGGGAGAAAATCGCAAAATCACACTGTTTGCCACATCAAGGGCAAGCGCGCCGCCAGAAAATCGGTGTGGTGTCCACGAAAAATCCATGCCAAATTATAACTATTAAAATGACTTTTACCAGTTATAATAATGCGACAGTTGAGGGCGGCGTGATGGCGTATTTCGTGCAGCAGCTTTTGAATGCCATCCCCATTGCAGCGCTTTATGCCGTGCTGGCCTTTGGTTACACGATCGTTTTTTCCCTGACCCGGCGTGCCGATGTGACCTACGGCGCAATCTTCGCTTTTGCCGGCCAGACCTATCTGCTGTTTGCCGATTTCGGCTGGAACCAGCTGTGGCTTATCCTGCCAGCCACCTTGGCTTTTGGCGCAGCCTTTGCGCTGTTGGCTGGGCTGTGGGCTGGCGTGGCCGTCGGACGCACGATCATTCGCCCCTTGGTGATGGCTTCGCCCAATGCGGTCTTGGTGGCAGGTCTTGGCGTGTTGATTGCCCTGATGGAGGGCGCGCGGCTTGCCGCCAATACGCGGGTCTTGTGGCTGCCGCCTCTTTTTCAGGGACCGATTGTGCTGTTCTCCTATCAGGGCTTTTCCCTGACGGTGACGGCCGTGCAGCTTTTCAACACGGTGGTTTTTATATGCCTGATTGCGCTGACAAATTATTATCTGCGCATCTCGACCTTTGGGCGGCAATGGAAAGCTGTGGCGAATGATGCCTTTGCAGCCGAGCTATGTGGTGTCAATTCCGGCCGTATCCTTTTGCTGTCCTATTGTCTGGCCGCCTGCCTTGCCGCCATCGCCGCGATTTTTGCGACCAGCTATTATGGCAATATGGACTTTGGCGCTGGGCTGACATTCGGGTTGAAGATCGTGCTGATCTCGGCGGCCGGCGGTTATTCCAGTCCGCTTTCCTCTGCCTATGGCGCGGCAAGTATCGGAGTGGCAGAAACCCTGTGGGGTGGCTATGGCCCGGTCATGTGGCGCGACGCAGCCGTGCTGCTTGGTCTCGTGGTCTGGTTGGTGATCCGCAGAAGCGAAACTCAAAGACCATAGGGATTGTGGTGCTTAGCGCCACTTGTCCTTGGCCGTTTCATCTGTGTTTTTGGCATTGATCCATTCACCGGTGCTTCCATCCTTGCCATGTTCCTTTTTCCAGAACGGCGCGGATGTTTTCAGATAGTCCATCACGAAGTTTGCGCCATCAAAGGCTGCCTGCCGATGACGCGAGGCGGCAATAACCAGAACGATGTTGTCGCCGGTTGGGATTTTGCCAAAACGGTGGATGGCCGTGAGACCAAGAAGGTCAAAACGTTCAATGGCGAGCGTAGCAATGCGGTTCAGTTCCGCTTCCGCCATGCCCGGATAATGCTCAAGTTCCAGTGCAGATAGCGTGCCGCCGTCGTCACGGCAAAGACCGGTAAAGGTAACGACCGCGCCAATGCTGCGGTCATTGTCGGTCAGCTTTTTTGCTTCAGCGTTTGCATCGAAATCATCGGACTGCACACGGATGGTCGGCTTGATCGTCATGGTGTACTCGTAACAGCTCTTACTGAGTTGGCCGGGGGTGTAACGACGGACACCCTTATTGCTGTGACAAGCACAGAGTTGAGGGAAGGGGTGCTGCGCCCTTCCATCTTAATCAGCCGCCGGTCATCGGTGGAAAAATGCCGATTTCGCGTGCGCCCTCGATGCTTTCATCGTGGTCGATATGTTCCTGATTGACCGCGACGCGGATGGCGTGCGGAAATTCAAACGCCGCCTCGTAATTCTCGCCAAGTGTGGTCAGATAGGCCAGCAGATCACCTGCTGTTTTGACCGAAGCGGGGATATCCAGCTCCTCTTCGGCCGTGCCAATCTTCTCCCGAACCCAGGCGAAATAAACGAGACGTGTCATTATTCAGCGTCCACGATGTGCTTGAGGCCAGCTCTGAAATAGTCATAGCCAGTGTAAATCGTCAGTGCTGCGGCAAGCCACAACAGGCCGATACCAGTTTCGGTGGTGTAAGGTAGAACCTTGTCGCCGGCAGGACCGGCCAGCAGGAAGGCAATGGCCACCATCTGGATGGTGGTCTTCCACTTGGCGATCTGCGTGACCGGAACGGACACCTTCAATGCAGCGAGATATTCGCGCAGGCCGGAAACAAGGATTTCACGGCACAGAATAGTAATGGCGGCCCATACCGACCAACCGGCAATCGTGCCATCTGCTGCCATCAACAAAAGAACGGAGGCAATCAGCAGCTTGTCGGCAATCGGATCAAGCATGCGGCCGATGTTGGATGTCTGGTTCCAGATACGTGCCAGATAGCCATCGAGAAAGTCGGTGATCGAAGCGACGATAAAAATCCACAGGGCTGTCCAGCGCGCAAAATCCGAGCTTGCCAGCTGTCCTTCCACAAAGAAGCACAGCACAATGACCGGTACGGCCAGAATACGGGCATAGGTAAGAAGATTCGGAATATTGTACGCGCGAGAAGCCATTGAGAACCTGCCTTACGGAATTTCAGCTTTAGATGAAGCCGCACGCTGTCAGCGTCAACATCTGTTTGTGTTTTTTTTAGCAAGCAGATGACGAGGAGATCGTCATTCTGCGCCATTTTCGTGAAAATGATTATAAACCTGCCGGGCAACCGCCTCGGAAATGCCGGTTACATTCATCAGGTCGTTGAGACCGGCCCGTGAAACGGCTTTTGCCGTACCGAAGTGCTGCAAAAGCGCGCGTTTGCGGCCCGGGCCAATACCGCTGATTTCATCCAGCGGATTCTTGATCATTTCTTTCTTGCGGCGTGCCCGGTGGGAGCCGATGGCAAAACGGTGCGCTTCATCGCGCATGCGCTGGATGAAGTAGAGAACCGGATCGCGTGGTGGCAGGGAAAAGTCGCTGCGACCGTCGGCGAAAAAACGCTCTCGGCCGGCATCACGGTCGACACCCTTGGCAACACCGATGGCTGTGACGCAATCGCGGATATCAAGTTCATCCAGAATACCACGAACCGCGGACATCTGGCCTTGGCCACCATCGATCAGGATAACGTCCGGCCATGCGGGGAAAGGCATGTCAGCGGCATCCTCGGTTGACGTTACCTGGTTGCGGTCCGGTTTGCCTTCCTCTTTCAACAGGCGTGAAAACCGGCGGGTCATCACCTCGCGCATCATGCCAAAATCATCGCCGGGCGTGATGTCCGTCGATTTGATGTTGAATTTGCGATACTGGTTCTTCACGAAACCTTCCGGTCCCGCCACCACCATGCCGCCAACAGCATTGGTGCCCATGATATGGGAGTTATCGTAGATTTCGATACGGCGTGGCACATAAGACAGGTTGAAGGTGTCTGCAAAACCTTTCAGCAAGCGCTCCTGAGAGGACGTTTCGGCCAGCTTGCGGCCATGCGCTTCACGTGCATTGCCCAGTACGTGGTCAACGATATCCTTTTTCTCACCGCGTTGCGGCACCGAGATCGTGACCTTGTGGTTGGCCTTTTCGCCAAGTGCTGCCGCCAGCAGTTCCTGTTCTTCCACTGTCTCGGAAAGCAGGATTTGCCTTGGCACCGGCTTGTCGTCGTAAAACTGCGCTAGAAACGCGTTGAGGACCTCCGAAGGCGGCAAAGAAGGATCGGCTTTCGGAAAATAGGCGCGGTTACCCCAGTTCTGTCCGGTGCGGAAAAAGAACACCTGGATACAGGAAATGCCACCTTCGTGATGAATGGCAAACACGTCAGCTTCTTCAATGCCAGCCGGGTTGATGCCCTGATGGCTCTGCACATGGCTTAGGGCTGCTAGCCTGTCGCGGTAGACGGCAGCGCGCTCGAAATCCAGATCTTCCGCCGCTTCGTTCATCTGCCGGGCAATCGCGGTCTTTACACTTTGGCTTTTGCCCGAAAGGAAGTCTTTGGCTTCCTGAACAAGTTCTGCATACCCCGCATCGCTGACTTCATGCGTGCAGGGGCCGGAACATCGTTTGATTTGGTAAAGCAGACAGGGGCGGGTGCGCGTTTCAAACACACTGTCTGTGCAGGTGCGGATAAGAAACGCCCGTTGCAACGAGTTGATGGTGCGTCCAACCGCACCGGCCGATGCAAATGGCCCGAAATAATCGCCTTTACGGGCGCGCGCGCCACGATGTTTGAAGATCGCAGGGGCGCGATTGTCAGCCGTAATCAGAATGTAGGGAAACGACTTGTCGTCGCGCAGCAGCACGTTGAACCGTGGGCGCAGACGTTTGATGAGGTTTGCTTCCAGCAGCAGAGCCTCGGTTTCCGTGCGGGTGGTGACAAACTCCATATTCACCGTCAGCCGCACCATTTGGCCAATTCGGTTGGAGTGGAAGCGGCCCTGGGCGTAATTGCCGACACGCTTTTTCAGCGAACGCGCCTTGCCGACGTAAAGCACGTCGCCTGCGTCGTTGAACATGCGATAAACGCCCGGCCGGTTCGGCAGGTGTTTCACAAACTCGGCAATCAGGTCCATGCCCTTCAGGCCAGTTTCATTTTTCCATCCGGCAGACCAGTCAATGGATGCGCCAACGCTTGCGACTTCGCTCTCAGGGGACGAAGCAATGGCGTCATCTTCATCATCGTCGGTTTCATCGAAGAGAATGCCGCCCTCGGGCAGCTTCTGTCCGTTCATTCAGGTATCTCCGCCACGTCAGGGGTTTCCCAAGCGAGGTGTTGCCCGCCATCAAGGGCGATCATCTGCCCGGTGATAGACGGTGTGTCAAAAAGAAAACGAACCGTGCGGCCGAATTCATCCGGCTGCGGTCCTCTCTTTAATATAAGGCCGTCGATCTGCGCCTGAAAGTCCTGTGGTCGCTGTCTTTCACTTCTAAATGACGGACCAGGGCCAATGGCATTTACCCGCACGCGTGGTGCAAAGGCCTGCGCCATGGTCTGCGTTGCTGTCCAAAGTGCAGATTTAGACAAGGTATAAGAATAAAAGCGTGGATTGAGTGCCCAGACGCGCTGGTCAATAATGTTGACGATCAGCCCGTTCATGTCCTGCGGCAACTGGTGCATCAATCCGGCTGCCAGAATGGACGGCGCACGGACATGAACGGCAAAATGTGCGTCAAATGTCGCCGAATCGAATGTATCAGCCGAGTCGCTTCGGAAAATCGAGGCGTTATTGATGAGAATTCCGATAGGACCAAGCGCATTACTGGCCTTTTCCATCAAATCGGATGTCGAGGCGATATCGGCGAGGTCTGCCGCAAAAGCCTGCGCTTTGCCACCGTTGCGCCTTATTGTATTAGCGAACTCTTCTGCTTCGTGTATGGAAGAGCGTGCATGGACAGCAATAGCGAAGCCGTGAGCCGCCATATCTTCGGCAATTGCCCGCCCAAGTCGTCTGGAAGCGCCGGTGATCAAGACTGTTTTGGGTATTTTTTCCATCGAAACCGGCTTTATATCTGCATCTAAGTATATAGGAAGACGATATAAATCAAATTTCGAAGCCCTGTACAGCGCCGTTTCGGGTTATACAGGAATAGGGTTTTAAGTATATTTGGCGTTTATTTTAAATAAATACATGTAAAAATCGACTGTTCTGAATTTAATGAAGTGTTATCCTTAACAAAAATTCGTTGTATTTTAGCAACGTCAAACTTCAGTCACTGCCGCGCCACAAAGAATTCACAGTTTGGCTTTTTGATCTCCTCATTCACCCATCATTTTCAATTTCCAGAAGGGCAGGGAACCTAACTGTTTTTAACCGCGTTGAGACTTTGGTTTAGCGCACAATGCGGTGGTGAAAAGGAGAATGACATGCGTATTTTTGTTGCAACTCTTATGGCTTCCACGATGGCAGCAGGAGCTTTCTCGGCAGCCAAGGCGGCTGACGCGGTCAACGAAGTTCCACAGGCACCAGTTGCTTATGAGCAGCCAGCACCGGTTTCCGATTGGTCCGGCGCTTACGTTGGTGGTACCGTAAACTATGATTGGGGCCGCTTTAGCAGCAGCAACGACGGTCGCGATGCCAAGGGCTTCGGCGGCGGTCTGTACGGCGGTTACAACTGGCAGAATGGCCAGATCGTCTACGGTGCAGAAGCAGACATCGGCCTCGGCGATGAAAGCGGTTCTGCTGGTGCAGTTGGCACCGGTCTTTCCGGCAAGCAGGGCGTAAACGGCTCGCTGCGTGCTCGCGTTGGTTACGATATGAACCCATTCCTGATCTACGGTACGGGTGGTCTCGCAATCTCCGAGAACAAGCTGCGTGACGCAACGTCCAGCGACAGCGCAACAGCACTCGGCTACACCGTTGGTGCAGGTGTTGAAGCTCTCGTAACCGACAACATCACAGCTCGTCTTGAGTACCGTTACTCTGACTACGCTAAGAAGGACTACACACTTGATTCTGGTTCCTTCTCCCGTGGTTACGACGACCACAGCGTTAAGGTCGGTATCGGCGTGAAGTTCTAATCTGCGGAAACGCGATTAAAAGAAAACCGGGGCCAACAGCCCCGGTTTTTTATGCGCTTTTATTGGATGCAAACCGTGCAATAAAAAGAGCAGAGAGGCGGGCCTCTCTGCTCTTCTTGCATTTCGGTTTTAATTACGCCGGTGTCTTCATCTCGGCATAGTCCTTGAAGCGCTTGCCGAATTTGTCTGGCCAGGCGGCCAGGTCTTCGCGGCCGGTTGCCCATTCGCCCGCAAAACGCAGGTCGAGATAACCGATCATCGCGGCAAGCGCGAAATGGCCGCCATTCAGCTTCTTACCTGTTTTGGGCAGGTTGGCGTTGAGATAGTCAAGCGCGCGGGTAACTTTGCTCCACTGCTTGTCGATCCATGGCTGGTGGATTTTTTCTTCCGGACGGAAACGGCGCTCGTAAACAATGGCGAGCAGACAATCCATTACGCCGTCGCACAGTGCTTCGAGGATTTCCGCATCGGCGCGTTTTTGATGTTTTTTTGGATAGAGTTTTCCAAGCGAAAGTCTGTCGAGATAATGCATGATGGCGACGCTGTCATAAACCGAATTCCCGTCATCCAATAGCAAGGTTGGGATTTTACCAAGCGGATTATTGTCGATCAGCGTCGCCGGTTCGGCATTGGTATCGACGCTGACGTCCTTGATGCCGAGATTAAGATAGCGGGCAGCCATACGCACCTTGGCGGAATAGGGAGAGGCGGGGGAATAAAGCAGTTCCATGGATGTTTCCTATCGGATGGGGGGAATGGTCATTTGTTTTGTCTGGCAGCCTTGCCTGTCGACTTGCTGACAGGCGCGAAACTGCAAATCCTGGGTGAGGCAGATGCGGACCTCTTCAAAACGTCCGCCGTCGCAGCTGATTGAGATACCCTGTTGGCTCATGCGCGGATTGGCGGCAATGAACGCCTTCTCCAGCCCGTCGGCAGAGATTGTTTGATTGTTCTGGCCTTGTGAAATCGTCTGCGGCAACTTTACCGCGTCGAAGGCAGCCCGTGTGGTAGCAAAATAGTCCTTTTGCGAATGCCCGGAGCAGGAACCGTGTTTACGCCACTGGTGACCGATCAGCCCCATTGACGGCATGATGTCGAACATCGATCTGCCCAGCGCATCGGGAACGCGTTCTGGCTCGCTGCTTGAACAAAACTGCGGGTAGCCATTCTCATTTTGTGGCCACAGGCCATGCACCACAAAACCATAACGGCGGTTGGTGCCGCATTGCTGACGGTTGCCCGCGCCTTCGGAACTCGCGCAGTAACTGGGCGACCATGACAGGGACAGCACGTAAAAATCAAAATCTGTGGACTTGGGCAGGGTGCGTGTCGGCGTGCCAACTGGTGCGGTGCTGGTTGTCTGCGTGTTGTTACCAGTCTTAATTTGGGGTGAAGGCGCTGCCGGTTTTTGAGGAGCAGGCGCTTCCTCACGAAAGAAAACTGCCGCGGCCACCGCCATCACGCCAAGCGCGATTATGCCTGCATATTGTTTCATGGGCAGCAAGGACGTTCGTAGGCATGAGGCATAGGGCAATTACCTGAATGGATAACTGAAATGTGTTTCAACTTTATATCAGCTTTACACCCCAGAAAAACGGGGCCATCGCGCATTTTCTGGAGGGATTTCAACTATTGTTTGATACGATAAACGCGATGGTAAAGGTTGAAAGTTTATTCAGATAACGACTAAAGTTGGACGAATCTTTTAATTCGTTGGCGTGCGGAAAGATGAAAAGGCTGTGCAGCCTTTTGTCGTCTCGTCGCGTTATTCATCAGTGATCACGCTGATGGATAGGATGGAGTGTGAACAAGGCAGTGACGCTGCCGGGAGGAACGAGCGGGCATGTGCGTATGAAAGTGAAGAAATATCTATGGCCGGTCGTCGGCCTCGCGACGATAGGGTTCTCGATATGGCTGCTTTACCATGAAGTACGCGGATTATCGCTTGATGATGTCTGGGACAGCCTAACAGCGATTTCGTGGAAAGGCTGGTCGCTTTCTGCACTTTCAACACTTCTGGCCTACGCCGCCCTTGCCGGATATGACCGGATCGCCTTGCAGCATCTTGGCCGTAAAGTGAACCTTCTTTTTATTACACTGACCTCGTTCACCACTTACGCCTTGTCGCACAATGTCGGTGCGTCGGTGTTCTCAGGCGCTGTGGTGCGGTACCGCGCTTATACGTCGAAAGGTCTCAGTGGCACGGAAGTGGGTATTCTGGTGGCCATGTGCTCCTTTACCTTTTTCTTCGGCACAATGTTCCTGACCGGTCTGGTGCTGGTTTATGAACCAGACATCACCGAACGCTTCGGTGACCTGCTGCCGGTTGGTGCTTCAAGGACAACTGGCTGCATATTGTTGGTGCTTTGCGGCATCTATGTCGCCGGAAGTCTGCTGAGACCACGCCCTCTAAAAATTGGAAGCCGTGTGTTTCCCTATCCGGCCCCGCCCTTGGTCGCACAACAGCTTATCATCGGTCCGCTGGAGTTGATCGGTGCGGCTGGCATTATCTATTTTGCGTTGCCGGAAGCCGGTAACCCCGGCTACATGGTTATTCTCGGCATCTTCCTGGTGTCTTTTTCTGCGGCCTTGATTTCCCATGCCCCGGGTGGCCTTGGCGTGCTCGAACTGTTGTTCGTCACCGGCCTGCCGGATATGAACCCGGCAGATGTCATTGCTGCTCTTCTGGTGTTCCGCCTGTTTTACCTGATCATCCCCTTGGTCATGGGGCTGATCGTCATTCTGCTGTTTGAACGGGCAAAATTGTCCGAGCCGGACGAACCGTCTACGAGTGGCTGACACCACGCGGCCGGCGAGGTTTCAGGCCTCGCCGCGCAACCAGAACGCACGCTGGGACGCATAACGATCCTGCGCCATGATGGTTTTCAACACAGGCAATAACGTGTGCAACTCATCTTTCAGGGTGAAGGGTGGGTTGACGATGATAAGGCCGGACCCGCTCAATCCCTCTTCGCGGTCGCTACGCACGGAAAGTTCGGCACACAGCATCTTTGGAATTTCGAGCGCTTGCAATTGCTCGTGAAAGTCCTTGATCGGTGCGCCTTTTTTGATGGGATACCACAGGCAATAGGTGCCTGTTGCAAAACGTCGGTAAGCTTTGGCAAGGCCATCCACCAGACGCTCATATTCACCGGCTATCTCAAAGGGTGGGTCGACCAGAATGAGGCCGCGCTTTTCCTTAGGTGGCAGGTGGGCGCCTAACGCCAGCCAGCCATCCAGCTCGGTAACACGAACCTGAAAATCCCCTTCGAACTGGCGCGATAATGCTCGGGCGTCGTCCGGATGCAGTTCCATGGCGGACAACCGGTCCTGCGGGCGCAACAAGAGGCGGGTCAGCTTGGGTGATCCGGGATAAAGCTTGACGCCACCATCGGGGTTCAGTTCCCGGACGGCGGAGAGGTAAGGTTCCAAGAGATCGGCGACAGGGGCGGCAAGCTCCGCCTGCATGAGCTTGCCAATGCCGGTCTGCCATTCGCCTGTCTTCTGCGCCTCTTCGGAGGACAGGTCATAAAGCCCGATACCGGCATGGGTATCCAGAACCCGGAAAGCCTTGTCCTTGTTCTGCTGGTAACGAACCAGCCGCGCCAGAACCGCGTGTTTGAGAACATCGGCAAAATTGCCTGCGTGATAGATATGGCGGTAATTCATGCGTGCCGATGCCTTTTATGAATAATCTTGATGATGGTCAGTTGGCACTTTTGGCCGCTTCACACTTGCAATATAGAAAACTGATGAACGTTGCGACCCAGATTTCACCCAAATCCACCACCGGACACACTGTTTGTCCGCATGACTGTCCCTCCGCTTGCGCTCTTGAGGTGGATATCACCTCTGAAGGGCGTATTGGCCGTGTGCGCGGAGCCAATAGCAACACCTATACCGCAGGTGTCATCTGCGCAAAAGTGGCCCGCTATTCCGAACGGATTTATCATCCCGGCCGACTGTTGACCCCAAAGCGCCGTAAGGGTGCGAAAGGGGCGGGTGACTGGCAGGAAATAAGCTGGGATGACGCACTGGATGAAATTGCCAATGCCTTTGTAAAGGCAGAAGCCGTACATGGTTCGGAAGCCGTTTGGCCTTATTTTTATGCTGGCACCATGGGGCAGGTGCAGCGCGACAGCATTGAGCGCTTGCGCCATGCCAAACGCTATTCCGGATTTTTCGGCACTATCTGTACCAATACCGCCTGGACCGGTTATGTGATGGGCACCGGCGCATTGCGTGGGCCGGATCCTCGCGAGATGGCCAAGGCCGATGTCGTTGTGATCTGGGGCACCAATGCGGTTGCCACACAGATCAATGTCATGACCCATGCGGTCAAGGCACGCAAGGAACGCGGTGCCAAGATCGTCGTCGTCGATATCTACGACAATCCGACCATGAAACAGGCCGATCTGGGGCTGGTGCTGAAACCCGGCACTGATGCGGCGCTCGCCTGTGCTGTCATGCATATCGCATTTCGTGACGGGTATGCGGACCGTGCCTATATGGCTAAATTTGCCGATGATCCCGCCGGGCTCGAAGCCCACTTGCAAAGCAAAACACCACAATGGGCCTCGCAAATCACTGGCCTGTCCGTCGAGGAGATCGAGGCCTTTGCGCGGCTGGTCGGCACGACCAAAAAGAGCTTCTTCCGTCTTGGCTATGGGTTCTCCCGCCAGCGCAATGGCGCAGTTGCAATGCATGCGGCGCTGTCCATCGCAACTGTGCTCGGCTCCTGGCAGTATGAAGGCGGCGGGGCATTTCACAACAATGGTGAAATCTTCCGTCTCGACAAATCCGAATTGATGGGCACGGCCTATGCTGATCCGGATATTCGCCAGCTTGACCAGTCTCAGATTGGCCGTGTGCTGACCGGCGATGCCGCAGCGCTTCGCAATGGTGGGCCTGTGACGGCAATGCTGATACAGAACACCAATCCGATCAATGTCACGCCGGAACAGCGGTTGGTGAAGCAGGGCTTCCTGCGGGACGACCTGTTTGTTGCGGTGCATGAGCAGTTCATGACGGAAACGGCTGAGGTCGCCGACATCGTGCTGCCCGCCACCATGTTCCTAGAACATGATGATATCTACCGCGCCGGAGGACAGAACCACATCACCCTTGGTCCCAAGCTGGTGGAGCCGCCTGAAACGGTGCGCGCCAACCTGTATGTCATCGAGGAACTGGCCAAGCGCCTCGGCGTCAGCCATATGCCGGGTTTTGGCCTGACGGCACGTGAACATGTTGACCGCATTCTGTCGGCCAGTGGCTGGCCGGGTTTTGACGCTCTGTTGGAAGACAAGTGGATTGATGCGCAGCCACCCTTTGAGGTCGCCCATTATCTGCAGGGCTTTGGTCATGCGGATGGAAAATTCCGTTTCCGCCCTGATTGGCGCAACGGTCCGTCACCGGACAAGCCACCAGAGAATGTTGGCCTGATGGGGCCTGTGGACCAGTTGCCACTGTTTCCCGATCAGGTTGATGTGATCGAGACGGCCGATGCCGAACACCCGTTCCGGCTTGCCACGTCGCCGGCGCGTAACTTCCTCAACTCGACCTTCAGCGAAACCAAGACATCGCTGCAAAAGGAAGGTCGTCCGGAAGTGATGATCTGTCCTGAGGATGCCGAGACCTTTGCTATTGCCGATGGCGATGTGGTGCGCATTGGCAATAAACGCGGCGAAGTCCGGCTTCACGCCAAGATCGTCGCCGGTGCGCGCGTGGGCGTGCTGATCGCTGAAGGGCTGTGGCCAAACAAGGCACATCTCGACGGCGAGGGCATCAATGTGCTGACTGGTGCGGATTCGCCAGCCCCCTATGGTGGTGCGGCATTCCACGACAACAAGGTCTGGCTTCGCAAGGAGTAACGTCCGGCTTGTCTTGCGGACGCCATGAGGATGGTAAAAAACGGTGTTACGCATCGGCTTCTAGTGCGATGAGACATGCTGATTGTCTTGTGTCGTGACGTGACGAGCGAAATTGGAAATGGAGATGAGTGTGGATAATCAGGTGAATAGCGGTTCTCTGGCAGCCAATGATGATGGCCGGATTACGCTGGTTGAAAAACAAACCGTCTGGAAACGCTTCGTGCATATGCAAACACTGGTGTTTGACCAGAAAATGCCTGATGGCCGGGTCATCCGCATTGATCGTGAAGTCCATGATCATGGCAGTGCTGCCGCCATTCTTCTGTATGATCCGGCACGCAACATGGTTGTGTTTGTGCGCCAATTCCGTCCGGCGGTGTTCATGAATGGTGAACCCGCCTTCTTGCTGGAAGTGCCAGCAGGCCTGCTGGATGACGACAATGCCGAAGATGCCATTCGCCGGGAGGCAATGGAAGAAAGCGGTTATGCGGTCGAGAGCGTCAAATATCTGTTCGATATGTATGCCAGCCCCGGCACGCTGACGGAAAAGGTCAGCCTGTTTTTCGGCAGGATCGATCTGGATATCAAGGCAGGTGAGGGCGGTGGGCTCGACAGCGAAGGCGAAGACTTGGAAGTCATCGCCCTGTCGCTCGACGATGCCTTTGCGATGATTTCCACGGGCGAAATCACCGACGCAAAGACAATCATCCTGCTGCAATGGGCAATGCTGAACCGGCAGACGCTGTAAAGGCGAATAGCCTAAACCTCGGCGGCTCGCGGCTTCAAGCGGAAATGATAAAGGAGGTGGCGTCTGTGGCGCCGCTTTCGCAGATTGCGTTGCCGCCTTCCATGCGCACCTTGCCTTCGGCGAGACGCTTCAGCGCAAGCGGATAAAGCTGGTGTTCAACAGTCAGCACTCGGGTTGCAAGGCTTTCGGCGGTATCATCCGCCAGAACGGGAACCGCAGCCTGGCCGATCACCGGACCTTCATCCATACCCTCAGTCACAAAATGCACTGTGCAGCCGGTAATCTTTGCACCGGATGCAATTGCGCGATCATGCGTATGCAGGCCGGGGAAAAGCGGCAGTAGCGATGGATGGATATTGATGATGCGGCCTTCATAGGGCGCGATAAAGTCACCCGAAATCAAGCGCATGTAACCCGCAAGGCAGATGATATCAGGATTGATGTCAGCCAGCGCCGCCAAAATGGCGCTCTCATGCTCTGCCTTGCTGGCAAAGGATTTGCGCTCGAAGGCAAGGGTGGCAATGCCAAGTGCCCCGGCTTTTTCCAGACCGCCAGCCGACGCCTTGTCGGAGATTACGCAGGCAATCTCCGCTGGAAAAGATGGATCCTCGCATGCCTTAACCAGCGCCAGCATATTGGAACCGCCGCCGGAAATAAAAACCACAACCCGTTTTTTGCGGGCAGGCGAGGACTGGTTACTCATAGACCAAGCGTACCCTTGTAAACCGTGCCATGATCACCCTCGTTACGGGCAATCATACGGCCAAGCGGAAATACGGTTTCGCCTTCTGCGGTCAGCGCGTCGGTCACCTTCTGGGCGTTTTCAGCCGAGACGACAACAATCATGCCAACGCCGCAGTTGAAGGTGCGCAGCATTTCATTGGCTGCAACGCCGCCGGTCTTGGCAAGCCATGAGAAGACCTGGGGTACCTTGATCGAACCGAGGTCGATTTCTGCGGCGAGGTGCTTTGGCAGAACGCGCGGAATGTTCTCCGGAAAGCCACCGCCGGTGATGTGTGCTAGTGCCTTCAATGCGCCGGTTTCGCGGATCGCCTTGAGAAGTGGCTTCACATAGATGCGGGTTGGGGTCAGCAGGGCTTCACCCAGCTTCTTGTCTTCTGCGAATGGTGCAGGTGCACTCCACTCGAGACCAGACAGCGACACGATCTTGCGCACCAGCGAAAAGCCATTGGAGTGAACGCCCGAGGAAGAGAGGCCCAGAATGACGTCGCCTTCGGCAATGTCGCCGACTGGCAGCAGCTGGCCACGCTCGGCTGCGCCAACTGCAAAGCCGGCCAGATCGTAATCACCATCGGAATACATGCCAGGCATTTCAGCGGTTTCACCACCGATCAGCGCACAGCCGGATTCACGGCAACCGGCCGCAATGCCGGATACGATGGCAGCGCCCTGATCGGGGTCCAGCTTGCCTGTTGCGAAGTAGTCGAGGAAGAACAGTGGCTCGGCGCCCTGTACGACAAGATCGTTGACGCACATGGCAACGAGGTCGATACCAACCGTGTCATGATAATCTGCGTCGATAGCAATCTTCAGCTTGGTGCCGACGCCGTCATTGGCCGCAACCAGAACCGGATCCTTGAAGCCTGCGGCCTTGAGATCGAAGAGACCGCCGAAGCCGCCAATTTCACCATCAGCGCCGGGGCGGCGCGTCGAGCGAACAGCAGGCTTGATTTTCTCGACCATCAGGTTTCCGGCGTCGATATCCACGCCTGCATCGCTGTAGGTAAGACCGTTCTTGCCGGACTGGCTCATGGCTGTTGTCTCCGCTATCGCCTTTTGGCGTGCCCTTCGCATGAGCGAGGGTGTTATGCAAGAGTAACCAGGGCCTCTGTCCCGCTTTTTCACGGGTTTGACCACGTTTTCCTCACTTCTGCCTGTTCGCTGTGGCCTTAAACCCGATCAAGTCTTGACCGTTCCGGTAGGTGCATCCTATCTCCTGATGAAATGCAAAGGCGATTGCGCCACAAGGGACCGACGATGCAACCTCATATCAGTGGCACAAATTTGCGACGCCAGGTGTTTTTCTGGATCGGCGCGCTTGCGATCTTTGTGATCTTTTTGACGGTGTTCAGTTCCATCCTTCTGCCATTCGTTGCAGGCATGGCGCTGGCCTATTTTCTTGATCCGGTTGCCGACTGGCTGGAGCGTCGCGGTTTGAGCCGTATGATGGCGACAGTGGTCATTCTGATTACCTTTGTGCTGTTGTTTGCCCTGTCGCTGATCATCATCATTCCGGTGGTCGTGGCGCAGGCCTCTGATTTCATCACCCGTATTCCCGGCTATATCTCGTCTCTGCAGCAGCTTGTCGCTGGCACCGGTTCGACAATCCTGCCGGATTGGGTGGCTGCACAGGTCGAATCCATCCGTGAAAACTTCTCCAAGCTGCTGGCAGAGGGCGCCGGTTTTATTGGCACGCTGCTGACGCAGATATGGAACTCCGGCAAATCTCTATTGGACGTCGTGTCGCTGCTGGTGGTGACACCTGTTGTTGCCTTCTATCTGCTGCTGGACTGGGATCGCATGATCAAGAAGGTCGACAGCTGGATACCACGCGACCATGTGCAGACCGTGCGCCAGATCGCCAGCGACATGGACACCACCATTGCCGGTTTCGTGCGCGGGCAGGGCTCCATGTGCCTTATCCTCGCCATCTATTATGCCGTAGGCCTTTCTCTGGCCGGCCTGAATTTCGGCCTGCTGATCGGTTTTGCAACGGGCATGCTCAGCTTCATTCCTTATGTTGGTGCGACGCTGTGCCTGCTGATTGCCGGCGGCGTGGCCCTCGTACAGTTCGGTGCGGATTACGTGTCGATTGCCATTGTTCTCGGCGTGTATTTCACTGGCCAGTTCATGGAAGGCAATGTTCTCCAGCCTAAACTGGTGGGTGGCAGCGTGGGCCTTCATCCGGTATGGTTGATGTTCGCACTTTTTGCTTTCGGTGCGATGTTTGGTTTCGTCGGTCTGCTGATTGCGGTGCCGGCGGCAGCGGCGGTGGGCGTACTCGTGCGGTTTGCCCTGTCGCGATATCTTGAAAGCGATTTATACCACGGACGTGCGCAAGCTTTGCCTTGGGAGGGGCAAAAGGATGAAGCAGCCGTCAAGACGATCACACAGAGCCAGAAATGAACGACCCACAAAATCCTGACCGGGCCCGGCCAAAAGCCGAGCAGCTTCCACTCGTCTTTTCTCATGTCACGGCGTCCAGCCGCGATGACTTGCTGGTGTCTGCGCCCTTGAATGCTGCCGTATCAATTGTCGATGCATGGCCGAACTGGCCGTCGCCGGTGGTGATTCTGGCCGGCCCTATCGGTTCTGGAAAATCGCACCTTGCCAATATCTGGCGGGAAAAGAGCGGTGCCACCGACATTCATCCCATTGCAGGTAGCCAAGCCGCCCGCAAGGCCGAAACCGGTCCGGTAATATTTGAAGATGCTGATCGCAACGGTTTTGATGACACGGAACTGTTCCATGTCATCAACAGTGTCCGGGAAAACGGCACATCACTGTTGATCACCACCCGGCTTTGGCCATCTGCCTGGCCGGTCACGCTGCCAGATCTGCGCTCGCGCCTCAAGGCGGCGACCGTGGTGGAAATCGGTGAGCCGGACGAGGACCTTCTCGCACAGGTTTTGATGAAGCTTTTTGCTGATCGTCAGCTTTACATGGATGACAAAATCATCAGCTATATCGTGGCGCGAATGGAACGTTCACTGGATGCGGCGCAGACGGTGGTGGAGAAACTGGACAGGCTGGCGCTTGCCCGTGGTATCCGCATCACTCGAGCCCTGGCCGCAGAGGTTTTGAACGAACCAGGCAATGACATGGATGATGATTGACTGTCACAGTTCCGTCGTCAAACTGTTATAATGGCAGAACAATGTTTTACGGGTGGAGTTGTTGATGGATTCGGCAGTACAGGACAGTCACGAACAGGGCATTACAGAAGCTCCTCAGCGTAGCCCTTTGTGGGACAGCCCTGAGCGGTTTATCAACCGCGAATTTTCCTGGTTGCAGTTCAACCGCCGCGTTCTCGAAGAAACGCTGAACGTCGCGCATCCTCTGCTGGAGCGTTTGCGGTTTCTCTCGATTTCCGCCGCCAATCTCGATGAATTTTTCATGGTGCGCGTCGCCGGGCTTGAGGCACAGGTGCGCCAGTCTATCACTGTCAGGACGCCGGATGGAAAGACACCAGCTGAACAGCTCGAAGACATCCTGAAAGAAATCGACAACCTGCAGATGGAGCAGCAGGCGTCGCTTGCTGTTCTGCAGCAGTATCTTGCCAAGGAAGATATCTACATCGTGCGCCCTGCCGCACTGGCTGATGAGGATCGCCTCTGGCTTGAGACAGAGTTCGAGGAAAGAATCTTTGCGGTTCTGACGCCTCTTTGCATCGACCCTGCGCACCCGTTCCCGTTCATTCCGAACCTTGGTTTCTCCATGGTTCTGCAGCTCGAAAGCCTGCATGGCCGTGAACCGATGACCGGCCTTCTGCGCCTGCCGCCAGCACTCGACCGCTTCATCCGTCTGCCGGATGAAGGTAACACCATTCGCTACATCACGCTGGAAGATGTGGTTGGGCTGTTCATAAACAGGCTTTACCCCGGTTATGCCGTCAAGGGTTTTGGTACCTTCCGCCTGATCCGTGACAGCGATCTTGAAGTTGAAGAAGAAGCCGAAGATCTGGTTCGCTATTTCGAAAGCGCTCTGAAGCGCCGTCGTCGCGGCTCGGTTATCCGTATCGAGACCGACAGCGAAATGCCGCAATACCTGCGTCAGTTCGTGGTCCACGAACTCGGTGTGCCGGAAAATCGCGTCGCCGTTCTGCCCGGCCTTCTGGCGTTGAATACGATTTCCGAAATCGTCAAGGCACCGCGCGACGAGCTGAAGTTCGAGGCTTACAATGCCCGCTTCCCGGAGCGTGTGCGTGAACATGCCGGTGATTGCCTGGCCGCGATCCGCGAAAAGGACATGGTTGTTCACCACCCCTACGAATCCTTCGACGTCGTGGCGCAGTTCCTGTTGCAGGCCGCCCGCGACCCGGATGTTCTGGCTATCAAGCAGACACTGTACCGTACCTCCAACGACAGCCCGATCGTTCGTGCTCTGATCGATGCGGCCGAAGCCGGCAAGTCGGTGACGGCGCTTGTCGAATTGAAGGCGCGCTTCGATGAAGAAGCAAACATCCGTTGGGCGCGCGATCTTGAGCGCGCTGGCGTTCAGGTGGTGTTTGGCTTTATCGAACTGAAAACGCATGCCAAGATGTCGATGGTCGTTCGCCGTGAAGACGGCAAGCTGCGCACCTATTGCCACCTTGGAACGGGCAACTACCACCCGATTACCGCCAAAATCTACACCGATCTTTCCTTCTTCACCTGCAACCCGAAGATCGCCCACGACATGGCGAATATCTTCAACTTCATCACCGGGTATGGTGAGCCGGAAGAGGGCATGAAGCTGGCGGTTTCGCCCTACACGTTGCGCCCACGCATCATCAAGCACATCAATGATGAAATCCAGCACGCCAAGAATGGCGCGCCGGCCGCCATCTGGATGAAGATGAATTCGCTCGTTGATCCTGAAATCATTGATGCGCTTTACCGTGCAAGTGAAGCAGGCGTTGAAGTTGATCTGGTGATCCGTGGCATCTGCTGCCTGCGTCCGCAGGTTGCCGGCCTTTCGGAAAACATCCGCGTCAAATCGATCGTTGGACGCTTCCTGGAACACAGCCGCATCTTCTGCTTCGGCAACGGGTATGGCCTGCCTTCGGAAAAGGCGCTCGTCTATATCGGCTCCGCCGATATGATGCCGCGCAATCTTGACAGACGTGTTGAAACGCTGGTGCCGTTGGTTAACCCAACGGTGCATGAGCAAGTTCTTTCACAGATCATGCTGGGTAACCTGATTGACAACCAGCAAAGCTACGAGATACTTGCCGACGGAACGTCTAGGCGCATTGAGGTGCGCAAGGGCGAGGAACCGTTCAACGCGCAGCACTACTTCATGACCAATCCCAGCCTTTCCGGACGTGGTGAAGCCTTGAAATCCAGTGCGCCAAAACTGATTGCGGGTCTTATCTCGGCTCGCAAGAAACAGGCTGAATGACAAGATCAGAAGCACAGGGGCGGCTTACCGGCATCGCCCCCGTTTCCGTCATCGATATTGGTTCGAACTCTGTTCGTCTCGTCGTTTATGAAGGGTTGTCCCGTGCACCGGCAGTACTTTTTAACGAAAAAGTACTGTGCGGTCTGGGTAAGGGGCTGGCGCTTACCGGTCGTATGGACGACGAAGGGGTAAACCGCGCGCTCGCGTCGCTGCGTCGTTTCCGTGCGTTGTCAGAACAGGCCCAGGCCCACAAACTCTACGTGCTGGCAACCGCTGCCGCGCGTGAAGCCAGCAACGGACCTGATTTCATCCGTGCTGCCGAAGAAATACTGGACTGCGAGATTGAAGTTCTATCTGGCGAAAAAGAAGCGCTCTATTCGGCATACGGCATCATCAGCGGTTTTTATGACCCCGATGGCATTGCCGGTGACCTTGGCGGCGGTTCGCTTGAACTGATCGATATCAAGGGCAAATCCTGCGGGCAGGGCATTACCTTGCCGCTCGGTGGTATCAGGTTGTCCGAGACATCTGGAAGCTCGCTTGAAAAGGCCGCTACCTTTGCCAAGAAACAGATCAAGACCGCCAAGCTGCTCGCCAAGGGCGAGGGCCGTACCTTCTACGCGGTTGGCGGGACATGGCGCAGTATTGCCAAGCTGCACATGGAAATTCGCCAGTACCCGCTGCACATGATGCAGGGTTACGAAGTGCCGTTGCAGGAAATGCTGGCATTTCTCGATGACGTCATCACGGCCAAGGATTCGAAAGATCCGGCATGGCAGGCGGTCTCAAAAAGCCGCCGTTCGCTTTTGCCCTACGGTGCCATCGCCATGCGTGAAGTGCTGGAAGCGATGAAACCTTCCAAAGTGGTGTTTTCTGCTCAGGGCGTGCGCGAAGGTTATCTCTATTCGCTGCTCAGCGAAGAGGATCAGGATACCGATCCGCTGCTGGTCTCTGCCGATGAGCTTGCCATTCTGCGTGCACGTTCGCCCGAACATGCCCGTGAGCTGGAAGACTGGAGCGGTCGGACTATACCGGTCTTCGGCATTGAGGAAACGGTGGAAGAAAGCCGCTACCGGCGTGCCGCCTGCCTTCTGGCCGATATCAGCTGGCGCGCACATCCGGATTATCGCGGTTTGCAGGCCGTCAACATCATCGCCCACTCCTCCTTTGTTGGCATCAGCCATCCCGGCCGCGCCTATATCGCACTTGCCAACTACTACCGCTTCGAAGGCCTCAATGATGACGGCACGACCAAGCCGTTGACGGCGATTGCCGGTGACCGCCTTTCGGAACTGGCCAAGCTGGTGGGTGGCATGTTGCGTGTGGTCTACTTGTTCTCTGCCTCCATGCCCGGTGTGATTGATCACCTGCGTTTCCGCGTTTCGGAAAACCCGGATGTCGATCTGGAGTTCGTGGTGCCGCATGGCTATTGCGATTTTGCCGGTGAACGGCTTGAAGGCCGTTTGCAGCAGCTGGCAAAACTAACCGGCAAGAAGCTGGCTTTCGTTTTCGAATAAAATCAGAAGCGCTGCCGATATCCCGGCAGCGCTTCTGTTTGTCTTAGTTACTTGGCATCCAGCAGGTCTTTGACCTCAAGCAGAACGAATTCATTGTCGTCTGCCTTGTCGAGTGCACGACCGGCCGAGAAGGGCAGGTTGTTGTCATTGCCAACGATGATGTGTGTCGCGTCAACGCGGTCAACATTCTCGATGGTAACGAACGGCATGTCATAGAAACCTTCGCCGCCACCCTGACGCTTCTTGTTGTCCGGATCGGAAATCTTCAGCAGGTCGATGTAACCGATCTTGCGGGCAGCCTTGCCAACATTGGTATCGTTGAACTCGATTTTGTAGATGCGCTTGACCTTTGACGGAACGGCAAAGCAGTTAGTCTCAGGCTTCTTCGGGTCGGCGCAGGCCTTGTCGGCAGTACCGGCACCATTGTCACGCTCAATAACCAGAGCGGTGGTTTCGTCGAGCATGTTGAAGTCGCCGATCGCTTCGCCACCTTCGGCCAGCGGGTAAAGCCATGTGCGGCCTGTCCAGGACTTCGAGGCAACATCCAGCTCGATGATACGAAGGCCGGTTGCTCCGTCTTCGGTTTTTTCCACCTGGCCATCAGCGGTGTAGAGTGGGCCTTCCAGCATGCCGTACAGCTTGGAGCCGTCCTTGGACATGGCCATGCCTTCATAACCGCCTGAACGCTTCAGGTTGAAAGCAGGCATTTTCTGTGTCGGGTTACCCGGCAGGGTCAGGGTCGGATGGTCAGGCGACTTCACGTCGATCTCGCCAGCCTTGGTGGCGATGACATCGGTCAGCTTGCCGTCACGGGAGAACTTCAGGATATAAGGTCCGAATTCTTCACCAATCCAGAAACCGTCTGCAACAGGCTGGATGGACTCAACGTCAAAATCAGCGCCGGTCAGGTAACGCTTGTCGGAACCTTCCATGACGATTGGGAAGGGAGCCTTTCTGTCCGGGTCGGACAGGAACACGGTTCCAAGCGCATTCACCTTGCCTGCATCCCAATCGAAGGAAAGGTGGTGCAACATCAGCATGGAATCGCTGGAGTTGATCTTCGAACCGAAACCATTGTCGGAAAGGCTCCAGAAGGTGCCATCTTCCATCGCCTTGATGCCGGAAAAACCCTGCATGGCCTGACCGTTGAACGGCATGGAAAGGCCGGTTGGCCGCACGCCGTCCATGCCCGGAACCGTGTTAAGACCTTCAGCGCGCTTGCGGTCTGCTGTCGTGAACTTGGCAGATGTCTTGAGATGTTCAGGCGCATCTGCCGGTGCTGGGATAATGGTATTGGCAGGCAGAATGGCATGCGAAACGAGCTTGGCAGGGAATTCTTTTTCGGCGGCAATTGCCGAGAAGCCGGAGATCGCAAAAATAGCAACAGAAGTAAGAAGTATTTTGGTCATTAAATTCACCTGTCGGTTTGCACTAAAACTATGCTGTGTCGGGTACGCAGAGTTTGTGAAACTGAAGTGATGGGTGATTGAAGCTTTGGTGAAAGTTTTATGATGGCAACGTTATCATCGCCAAATGATGCGCTTTTAGTAAGCTGCTGGTTCTTTTAATAAAATTTATGACTTCACCAACGAGCAGACACCCAGTGTCTGGCCGCGGCCCTTCACGGCATGTTCGCCCAGATACTCGCTTTTGATGCCCTTTGGCAGCAAAAGGCGGTGAATGAGATCGGACGAGATCAGGATCGGGTGGCCAAGCATCTTGCTGAGGGATTCAAGACGGGCGGTGGTATTCACCGTGTCTCCGAAATAGGTGATCTTGTGATGGTCGACACCGATTTCAGCCGTGATGACAGGACCGCCATGCAGGGCAAAGCGCAACTTTGGCATGACGCCGAAGGTCTTCATCCAGAAGTCCTGCCGTCTTTCGATAGCGACCAGAATGTCGAAGACACATTTGATGCAGGCTGACTTCTTGATGGCATCCTGAAACGGCCATGTGATGATGGCGGCATCGCCGATGTAATCATCAATCGCCCCGTTATGCCGACGCACGGGTGCGGCATAGGTGGCGAAGATCTCGCGTAGGAATTCCTGCGCTTTCATATCGCCATGGGTTTCGGCAAATGTCGTGGAGCCAACAAGGTCGATAAAGATGAAAACGCGCTCTTCGCGCACGGGACGGCGATAACGGCCCAGCAGCAGATCCGTAAAAATGTCGCGGCCGAGCAGTTCTCTCACCCGCATCACGAAGACGATGATGCTGCAAACGATGCCTGTGAAAATCAACGTCTGCGGTTCGGCATGAACCGCGCGTTGCCAGTCGACCTTCAAAATGCCGGTTGCCCAAAGCAATGTTCCTCCCACGGCA
Organism: Rhizobium sp. BIGb0125; assembly: GCF_024810055.1. Lineage (NCBI taxonomy): Bacteria > Pseudomonadati > Pseudomonadota > Alphaproteobacteria > Hyphomicrobiales > Rhizobiaceae > Rhizobium > Rhizobium sp. BIGb0125. Next base: position 343,539 of record NZ_JANUDV010000002.1, on the reverse strand, counting down.
AATCCGCAGAAAACCAGAACCGCATAGACGATCAGGCCTATTGCTATGTAGGCCGGCGTTGGCAGGAAACTGATGCGGTGCGAAAGCCGGGGCAGGATGTAGCCGCGCTCAAAGGCAAGAATAGGCGCACAGGCAAAGAGTGCATAGGTCGCGCCGATGAACGGACCGCCACCATATTCCAGAAAGGCATATGCGACGCCGCTGCCGGCAACTGCCAAAAACAGCAGCAGGTAGTCCAGCATTAAAAGGAGCTTTCGCATATGGTTCCGATACTTTCGATGAATTGCAGCCGCCGTCGAGGTCGGCGCGTTGGCTGCCTAGACTGCAACCGAGACTTTAATGTGGAAATCGATTTGCCAAAAGTGACGATTTGGAAAGGTGTTTCAAACGCTTTTTCACTGTTGCCGGATTGCACGTTTGGCGGGCTATCTTGGCCGGTTGGGCAATGACGACAAGACGTTTAACCCGTTTACTGGAAATGGCTCGCGCCTTTAAATCCGGTCTCCTCAGAGGCCGGATGGAAAAAGGGCGACGAGGAGACAGTCGATATTATTCAGTCGGCAGTTCGACCGCTTCAACCTTCTTGCCGGCAAAACGCAAGGCTACACCGCCATTGATGAGCTTCAATGCCACATCACCGAACAGTTCCTTGCGCCAGCCCGAGAGAGCGGCAACCTGGGCCTTTTCACCTTCGGAGGCAATCCTGTCGAGGTCATCGCTGTTGGCGATGATCTTGGCAGCGACGCCGTGCTTGTCTGCCGTCAGTTTCAATAGAACCTTGAGGAGTTCAACGGCGGCTCCTGAGCCTTCCGGCGAGTGGCTGTGACGTGGCGCTTGTGGCATCTCGGTCTTCGGCAGGGCAAGAGCGGCGTTAACGGTTTCGATGATGGCGGTGCCCGACGACGAGCGCTCCCAACCCTTTGGAATGGTGCGCAGGCGCGACAATGCCTCGCTATCCTTGGGCTGTTGCTGGGCAATCTCGAAAATCGCATCGTCTTTCAGAACGCGCGAACGCGGCACATTGCGGCTGCGCGCTTCACGCTCACGCCATGCGGCCACAAATTTGAGAATGGCAAGTTCGGTTGGCTTGCGCAGGCGCGACTTCAGACGCAACCATGCATCGTCAGGATGCAACTCATAGGTATCGCGCGACTCGAGGATGTTCATTTCCTCGGTCAGCCACAGCGAGCGGCCTTCGCGCTCAAGCTTGGCTTTCAGCGCCAGATAGACGTCGCGCAGATGGGTCACGTCGGCCAGCGCATAGTCCAGCTGCTTTTCGGACAGCGGACGACGGCTCCAGTCGGTGAAGCGCGACGACTTGTCGATCTGAACGGATTTGATTTTCTGGACAAGCTGGTCGTAGGAGATCGAGTCGCCGAAACCGCACACCATCGCGGCAACCTGCGTGTCGAAGATCGGGTGTGGAATAAGTCCACCAAGATGGTGGATGATTTCGATGTCCTGGCGGGCGGCATGGAAAACCTTCACCACATCAGGGTTTGCCATCAGTTCGAACAGCGGCGAAAGGTCGATGTCTTTCGCCATCGGGTCGACCAGCACTTCCAGTGTTGGGCTCGCCATTTGAACAAGACACAATTCAGGCCAGAATGTCGTCTCTCGCAGAAATTCCGTATCGATTGTGATGAAGTCCGATTTTGCAAGTTCCTTGCAGGCGTCGGCAAGTGCTGCTGTCGTTTCGATCATGTTCTTCTGGCCAGTACTGTAACGTATGCGTCTTACTTTCCCTTTGAGCACCGTATGTCAATACAAACTCGCCATTTCCCAGCCTTTGAGGGGCTGTTTTCCAGCACTCAGACGGCATCCTTGTCGTTTTTGTCACGACTTTTCGGTGGCTGTGCCGCCAGTTTGCTGAAATAGGCCGAGGTCCGCAAAAGGGCCCGAAAACGCCAGTTACGCTCTTCAACAGGCACGCCTGGACGCATCTGAAGGCGGTAGATGGTGTAGATGATAAACACGACCTGCACCGCGGCCGTATAGATAAATAGAGCCTTCGGCCCGTAGATATCAATCAGCACCGAGGCAAGCAACGGTCCGATGGTGGCGCCCAAGGACCAGAAGAACAACAGGCCGGATGCGACCATGGCATGTTCGCCTTCCTTGGCGTGGTCATTGCCGTGCGCCGAGCTCAGCGAATAGAGTGGCAGGGCAAAGGCACCAAAAACGAAGACGCCGATAATATTGGTCCATTCGTCCGTTCCACCGAAAAACACCAGGAACAGGCCGGTGATGACAGACCCGGCCGTGGTGGCGAGAATGACGATGCGGCGGTCATAACGGTCGGAATAGGCACCCAGCGGATATTGCAGCACCACGCCGCCAATAATGCCGGCACTCATGAAGGTGGCGATGGCGGTGACCGACATGCCGATCTGTTCGGCATAGATCGGACCGATATTTCGAAATGCTGCCATGCTGAGACCGACGGCCACGCAACCGACCACCGCCAAAGGCGAGATACGCCAGACGGCGGCCGGGTTGAACTTCATGGCATTGGGCGGGGCAGGGTTAGACTTGTCGGCCAGTGAAATCGGCACAAGCGACAATGTCAGTGCCATGCCGATCAGCGAAAATACCGTCGGTCCTTCAACGCCGGCCATCGGAATAATGTATTGCGCCAGCGTGACGGAGCCGAGGTCGACCAACCTGTAAATGGACAGGGCACGGGCACGGTTGGAATTGGTGACCTGTGCGTTGATCCAGCTTTCAATGATGGCAAACAGACCGGCAACCGCAATGCCGATGAGAAAACGCATCGCAAGCCAGAATAGCGGATGCGTGACCAGTGCCATGGAAATGGAGGCGGCTGATGAAATCGCGGCAAGGGCCGCGAAGGCCCTGATATGGCCAATTTTTCGCAACAGGCTGGTGACGTAAATGCAGCCGATTGCAAAGCCTAAGCTGTAACCGGCGCTGATCAGGCCGATGGTGCTGGGTGAAAAGCCCTCAGAGAGACCGCGCAACGCAATAAATGTGCCTTGCAGACCATTGCCACCGATCAGAATGCCGGCAGTTGCGAGAAGGGGAATCAGCGGGCGGATCTGGCTCATGGGGACGAATCATCGCAGGAGAATGAAAAAAGCGTCTAACGTTCCACAGTCTTAGTGGCATGTCGGCTTGAAGGACAGACGAGAACACGACATTCTTGTGCTTTGCCTTGACAAATCGGGCGAGCCATGCGCTTTTCCGGCCAAATTTGATCGTGCGGCAACAAGGCCGCAGCATGTTTCAGGATAACAAAATGCATCGTTACCGCAGCCACACCTGTGCCGCTCTTCGCAAGTCCGACGTCGGCGCGACTGTCCGCCTTTCCGGTTGGGTTCATCGCGTGCGAGATCATGGCGGCGTCTTGTTCATCGACCTTCGTGACCATTACGGCATCACGCAGGTTGTTGCCGATCCAGACAGCCCGGCGTTCAAAGCCGCTGAAACCGTGCGTGGCGAATGGGTCATCCGCATTGACGGTCTGGTCAAGGCCCGTTCGGAAGACACCGTCAACAAGGGCATGGCCACTGGCGAGATCGAACTTTACGCGCAGGAAATCGAAGTTCTCGGCGTTGCCAAGGAACTGCCGCTGCCGGTGTTTGGTGAACCTGAATATCCGGAAGACGTGCGCCTGAAGTACCGCTTCATTGATCTTCGTCGTGAAACACTGCACAAGAGCATCGTCAAGCGCACGCAGATCATCTCCTCCATGCGCAATGGCATGGCTCAGGCTGGTTTTGCCGAATACACCACACCAATCCTCACGGCATCGTCGCCGGAAGGTGCACGCGACTTCCTCGTGCCAAGCCGTATCCATGAAGGCAAGTTCTTCGCGCTGCCGCAGGCACCGCAGCAGTACAAGCAGCTTCTGATGGTTGCCGGTTTCGACCGCTACTTCCAGATCGCGCCTTGCTTCCGTGATGAAGATCCACGCGCTGACCGTCTGCCGGGCGAGTTCTACCAGCTCGACGTGGAAATGAGCTTCGTGACCCAGGAAGATGTCTGGGAAACCATGGAGCCGATGATGACGTCGGTGTTTGAACAGTTTGCCGAAGGCAAGCCAGTTACCAAGCAGTGGCCACGCATTCCTTACGATGAATCGATCCGCAAATACGGCTCCGACAAGCCGGACCTGCGTAACCCGATCGTCATGGAAGCCGTGACGGAGCATTTCGATGGCTCCGGCTTCAAGGTCTTCGCAAACATGATCGCCTCGAACCCGAAGGTTCAGGTATGGGCGATCCCGGCAAAGACTGGCGGCTCCAGAGCATTCTGCGACCGTATGAATGCATGGGCACAGTCACAGGGTCAGCCAGGCCTTGGCTACATCTTCTGGAAGGAAGAAGACGGCAAGGTTGGTGGTTCCGGTCCGCTCGCCAAGAACATTGGTGAAGAACGCACCGAGGCGCTGCGCGTGCAGCTCGGGCTCGAAGCTGGTGATGCCTGCTTCTTCGTGGCAGGTGACCCGGCCAAGTTCTACAAGTTCGCTGGTGAAGCACGTACCCGTGCCGCTGAAGAACTGAACCTGATCGACCGCGACCGCTTTGAAATGTGCTGGATCGTCGACTTCCCGTTCTTTGAATACAACGAAGAAGAAAAGAAGATCGACTTCGCGCACAACCCGTTCTCCATGCCACAGGGTGGTCTGGAAGCATTGGAAGGCCAGGACCCGCTGTCCATCAAGGCTTATCAGTATGACGCAGTCTGCAACGGTTTCGAAATCGCCTCCGGTTCCATCCGTAACCAGTCGCCTGAACTGATGGTCAAGGCGTTTGAAAAGGTTGGCCTGAGCCAGGCAGACGTTGAAGACCGCTTCGGTGGCCTTTACCGCGCGTTCCAGTACGGTGCACCTCCACACGGCGGTTGCGCATTCGGTATCGACCGCGTTGTCATGCTGCTCGTTGGCGCAAAGAACCTGCGTGAAATCACGCTGTTCCCGATGAACCAGCAGGCACAGGATCTGTTGATGAACGCACCGGCTCCTGCAACGCCAACACAGTTGCGCGAATTGGCACTGCGTGTTGTTCCAACACAGAAAAAAGACTGATTAAGTCTAAGATGTGCGGACCGTCACCCGGTTCGCACCGATCATTTGCAACGGCAGCCCTCGGGCTGCCGTTTTGCGTTTCAGCCTGTCTCAGGTCCGAATAGTCACTGAAATACTATGATGGGTTGATCGCTTAAAATTCGATTCAATTGCCTTTTGTGCGTCGCAAAAAATTCACGCGATTGTCACGCTGATTTCGGCATTTCTTAAACTTTGCAGGGGATTCCGTAGGCCAACGAAAGGGTCCCCTATGCCAGCTTTTTTTCCTGTTGCCTTGCGCATATCGCACCGTATTTCTCTTCTTGTCCTCGTGGCGCTGCTTGGGTTGGCGGTTGTGGTCGGCACGTTTCTGTTCCAGCGCCATCTTGAGGCCGGTTACAAACAATCAGCAGAGCGGGTGGAGGAGCGGCAGATCGTCGTTTCCGAGATCGTCTCGGACCTGCACGTCGCACAGCTTGAGGAAAAAGATTTCCTGCTGGCAAAACAGATGGCCGCTATCGAGCGTTTTGATAGAGTGGTGAAGGACACCGGCTCGCGGATCGAGACGCTGCGCGCTGACAACGATACCGGCGCGACCTCGAAGTTGGAAAGCCTGACCAATGCGCTTGGTATCTATTCCACCGCAGTTGCAAGTCTGGTTGCGAAAAACAAAGAGCTGGGGCTGGTTCCGTCTGATGGTCTTGAAGGCGCAATGCGCCGCGCCGTACACAATATCGAAAACCTGGTGTCAGGACTTGAAAACTCCAATATCCGCGCCAGCATGTTGATGATGCGTCGTCACGAGAAGGATTTTATCCTGCGCCAAGACCCTGCCTATGTGGCGAAGCACAGTGACGAGGTCGAAACCTTCAAGGCGGAAGTGAAGAAGGAGTTCCGCCCCGGTGCCGAACGTCAACGCATCATGGATGCGCTGGATATCTACACGGCATCTTTCCGCTTTTACGCCGAAGCGACGATTGTGGAGCAGGGGCTGCGCAAGGACGTCGATAACGCTTACGTCGCCATGCAACCTTTCGTCAGCGATGTCATGGCCTATTACACGGCTGAAAAGTCCCGCAATGCCAGCGACAATGCTGCGGCAGAACAATGGACGATCCGCATGGTGACGGGGCTGATTGCGCTAACCGTGTTCAGCCTGCTGGTCAGCGTCTATTTTATCGGACGGTCGATCAGCCGCCCTGTCGCTGCTATGACCGATGCGATGCGCAATCTGGCCGATGGTCAAACCTCGCTGGCCGTGCCGGGGCTAAGCCGCCGCGATGAATTCGGCGCCATGGCCAAGGCACTGGAGGTTTTCCGTCTGGCGGCGATCAGCAAACAGAAGCTGGAAGAAGAAGCGGCTCATGCACGCGCCCGTTCAGAGGCAGAACGCAAGCGCCTGCAGGAAGAGGCTGAAAGCCATGCACAGGCACGGCTGATGGAAGCGACGCAGGGGCTGGCATCGGCGCTGCAGCGTCTTGCCAAGGGTGATCTGTCCTTCCAGTTGACGGTTCCATTCTCGCAGGATTTCGAGGCGCTGCGTCATGATCTCAACCAGACCCTTTCACAGCTGAATGGTGCCATGGGCGGCATCGCCGAAGCTGGTTATTCGATTGACGGCGGCGCCCGTGAAATCAGCCAGAGCACCGACGATCTGGCGCGTCGGACAGAACAGCAGGCAGCCTCGCTGGAACAGACGGCCGCCGCACTGGATGAGTTGACCGCCAATGTGCGCCTGTCTGCGCAGCGTGCCGCACAGGCGCAGGACATCGCCACACAGGCTGGCAGTGAAGCCGAACAGACTAACCGCCTTCTCGAAGATACAATTAAGGCGGTTTCCCGCATCGAGCGGTCCTCCGAGCAGATTGGCAGCATTATCTCTGTCATCGACGAGATTGCCTTCCAGACCAACCTTCTGGCGCTTAATGCCGGTATTGAGGCGGCGCGTGCCGGCGAGGCAGGACGCGGTTTTGCTGTCGTGGCGCAGGAAGTGCGCGAACTGGCGCAACGCTCCGGCAAGGCGGCCGGTGAGATCAAGGCGCTCATCAACAACTCCGGCAGCGAGGTGCGCGAAGGCGGGCGTTTCGTGCGCGAAACCGGCGAAGCCCTGTCACGTATCGGCGGTTCGATTGTCGATATCCGTGAACACGTCAACGCCATTGCTGCGGCATCGCGCGAGCAGGCGATCGGTCTTGGTGAAATCAACAGCGCCATCAACCATCTTGATCAGGCAACGCAGAGCAACGCCGCCATGGTGGAAGAAAACAATGCAGCCGGTGCGGTTCTGTCACGTGAAGCTGGCCGCCTGAATGAACTGCTGCAAATGTTCCAGTTGCAAGAACAGACATCACATCAGCATGAGCGTGCGGTACCTCGCCGCGTCGCCTGATGACGCTTGGATCGGCATAAGTTCAGATCGTAAAAAAGCCCCGGCAAAACCGGGGCTTTTTGATGCTTGTCTCCAGAAGGTACTCGCCGCTTCAGGAGGCGAGGGCACGTTGGCAAGATTGAACCGCGCAACGTGCCGTGCAGGCAAACTTAGTCGTTTGCAGAAACCGTCACGCCAAGAACGGTTGGCAGCGTGTTTGGCGCACCCATGGCCGCACCGATGATCATCGGGAACGGAACCGGGTTCTCTGGAGCCGCAGAAATCGTAAAGTTCTTGGGGTCATCGACATAGGCGTTGACTGCGGCTGATACGGCGTTCTGCAGCTCAGGCAGGTTCAACTGTGCCATCATCAAAGGCGCCATGCCCTTGATGGTCTGGGCAAGCTGGTCGCTTGTCATGCCCTGCTTCTCGGCTGCAAAATCAAGTGCACGCTTGCTGATGCTGTCGTCGGTGAAGCTGATTTCGGCGTTGACGAAGCTAAGCTGCTGGGCAAGGCCGAGCATTGCAAGGCCAGCGGCCTGATCTGCCTGTTCCTTGTTCGGGTTTTCAGCTTGCGCCTTGACGGTTTCCTGCATCGACTTGATGAAATCGAGTGTGTAACCGGAGAAGCCAAACGCAAGGCTAAGGCTGCCGATATCATCCAGCTCCAAGGTGTAGTCGCTGATATCGACTTTGCCGGATGCCACTTCCCAGGTGCCTTCCATGCTCATCTGGCCGGCAAGAGACTTGATGGCGAGCTTGTCCAGAGCTTCTTTGCTGGCTGGGTCCTTGACGTCGCTCAGGTCGGCCTGGAAGCCGGTTGCACTCATGTCAAAGCTGATTTCGTTCTTGTCTTCGCTGATGTTCATGGTTGCGGTCGTCTCTTCGAGAGTGACCACGTCCTTGCCGTCAACCTTGACCTTGACTTCACCGCTATGGGCTTCGTCATAGAACAACAGGCCATCAATCGAGCCGGCGTTGGCCGCAGCAGGAATGGTGATGCCCTTCATGTACATGTCGGTAACGGTGATTGTTGTTTGTTTTTCGGTGAAGTTGATGTCGTCGAATTTTGCGGTGCCGACGTGGTATCCGCCATTGTTCTCTTCAACATCTTCGAACGTGATGTCGCCCAGAGGGAACTTCTGCTCTGCAACAGCTGTCGAACTGAATGCGGCGCCCTTGAAAACAACCGTCGAGCCGTTCGTTTCGACCGCATCGGCGGTGAGGCCTGCACCCTGCGTCTTATAGGACTCGTTGATCTTCTTCAGAAGGTCGTTACCGTCGAGCGCGAAAGCCGTACCGGAAAATGCCAGAACCGTTGAACTGGCAAGCAAAAGCGCCCGAAAATTGGTCTTCATGGTTGTTTCTTCCCTTTTGTGGTCTACTTTGAATCTAACGTTCGTCGCATTTATAGGTGCTTGCGGAATGCTGTCCACTCCCCAAACTCTTGGGGGGGTGAGGGCAGCAATGTCATTTCTCAATCAGCCTTAATGAATTGTTCAGATTTGGGCATCGCGCTTCAACGATTTTAACGCGGACTGTGTTCCATGTGCCGAATATCGATTGTTCTTCCCTTCATCCACAGGCGAAAGCCCCCGGATTCCTTGCTGGGAATCAGCATTTCGGCTAGTCAAGCAGCATGGGAAAAAATCTTGTTCCTCCGTCTGGCGGAGATGATAACATTCATCCGGTCGATCTCAAGGCTGCGCTCGAAGAGCGTTACCTTGCCTATGCGCTGTCGACCATCATGCACCGCGCGCTGCCGGATGTGCGCGATGGCCTGAAACCGGTGCACCGTCGCATCGTGCATGCCATGAGCGAAATGGGCATCCGCCCGAACTCGGCGTTCAAGAAGTGCGCACGTATCGTCGGTGACGTGATGGGTAAATTCCATCCGCACGGCGACGCCTCGATCTATGATGCGCTGGTTCGCCTGTCGCAGGATTTTGCGATCCGTTATCCGCTGGTCGATGGTCAGGGTAACTTCGGCAACATCGATGGCGATGGTGCAGCGGCGATGCGTTACACCGAAGCGCGCATGACCGAAGTCACCGCGCTGTTGCTGGAAGGTATCGACCAGGACGCGGTTGATTTTCGTCCCACCTATAATGAGGAAGACGAAGAGCCGATCGTTATGCCCGGCGCGTTTCCCAACCTTCTGGCAAATGGTGCGTCCGGTATTGCCGTGGGCATGGCAACGTCCATCCCGCCGCACAATGCCCATGAGATCTGTGATGCGGCGCTGCATCTGATCAAGCATCCCGATGCGCCCGTTGAAAAGCTTTTGGAATTTATGCCAGGTCCGGATTTGCCGACCGGTGGCATTATTGTCGAAAGCCGCGAGAACATTCTCGACGCCTACAAGACAGGTCGTGGTGGTTTCCGCGTTCGCGCAAAGTGGGAAGTCGAAGATCTTGGCCGTGGCGGCTACCAGATCGTCATCACCGAAATTCCCTATCAGGTGCAGAAATCGCGCCTGATTGAAAAGATCGCAGAACTGTTGATTGCCCGCAGACTTCCATTGCTGGAAGACATCCGCGACGAGTCTGCAGAAGACGTGCGTGTCGTGCTGGTTCCAAAGAACCGCACCGTTGACGCAACACTGCTGATGGAATCGCTGTTCAAGCTCACCGATCTTGAAAACCGCATTCCGCTTAACATGAACGTGTTGTCGCTCGGCAAAATCCCGAAGGTGATGGCACTGAATGAAGTGCTGCTGGAATGGCTCAGCCATCGCAAGGACGTGCTGGTCCGTCGTTCGCGCTTTCGTCTGGCTGCCATTGATCGCCGTCTGGAAATTCTCGGCGGCTTGCTGATTGCCTATCTCAATATTGATGAGATTATCCGCATCATCCGCGAGGAGGATGAACCGAAGCCGATCATGATGAAGCGCTTCGGGCTGACGGATATCCAGGCCGAAGCCATTCTCAACATGCGTTTGCGCTCCTTGCGCAAACTGGAAGAATTCGAAATCCGTACGGAATTCGATGCTCTGAGCAAGGAAAAGGCCGAGATCGAAGCGCTGCTGGCATCTGATGACAAACAGTGGCAGGTCGTTTCCTTTGAAATTGGCGAAGTGAAGAAAAAATACGCCAAGGCAACCGAACTCGGTCGCCGTCGTACGCAGTTCGCCGATGCACCGGATGCCGACCTCGAAGCCATCCATCAGTCCATGATTGAGAAAGAACCTGTCACGGTTGTTATCTCTGAGAAGGGTTGGATCAGGGCTCTGAAGGGACACATTTCCGACACGTCGTCGCTGACCTTCAAGGAAGGCGATGGTTTGAAGCTGGCATTCCCGGCACAGACCACCGACAAGTTGTTGCTGGTCACCACCGGCGGCAAAGCCTACACGCTGGGCGCTGACAAGCTGCCGGGTGGCCGTGGTCACGGTGAACCGGTTCGCATCATGGTCGATATGGAGAATGATCAGGACATCCTGACCGCCTTCGTACACGACCCGGCGCGCAAGTTGCTGCTGGCATCCACCGCCGGCAATGGCTTCATCGTCACTGAATCGGAAATGATCGCCAATACCCGTAAGGGCAAGCAGATCATGAATGTGTCGATGCCGGATGAAACAAAGCTCGTCGTGCCGGTTCCAGCCAACAGCGACTATGTTGCTGTTGTCGGCGAGAACCGCAAACTTCTGGCTTTCCCACTGGCACAGATGCCGGAAATGTCACGCGGTAAAGGCGTTCGCCTGCAGCGTTACAAGGACGGTGGCATTTCCGATGCGAAATGTTTTGTCTTTGCCGAAGGTCTGGCATGGGAAGACAGCGCAGGGCGCAGCTTCAGCAAGGTTGGCGACGAGCTCACCGAATGGATGGGCGACCGCGCAACCGCCGGCCGCACCGTGCCTAAGGGGTTCCCACGCAGCGGCAAGTTCAGCGGCTAAGTCGGAATTGAAAAACAACAAAAGCGGCGAAACAGACATCTGTTTCGCCGCTTTTTTATATCCGGACTTTGCCTTTAAAAACTGACGGCGGCCTTAAGGTTTTTCCGCACCGTCGTCCTGCTTGTGATCATAAATCTCCCAGCCGCGCGGCGTCAGATGTTCCTGCGGTTGGTAACGCGTCTTGTAGCCCATTTTCTGGGAGCCATTGACCCAGTAACCGAGATAGACATGCGGTAGGCCAAGATTGCGGGTGCGGGCAATATGATCAAGGATCATGAACGTGCCCAGCGACCGGCGCTCCATCTCGGGATTAAAGAACGAATAGACCATGGATAGGCCGTCACTCATGACGTCGCTCAGCGCCACGGCCAGCAATTCGCCACGCTTGGTGCTGTCAATGCCGGAACCGGGAACCCGCACGCGATATTCAATAACGCGGGTGTTCACATGGGTGTCTTCCACCATAACTGCATAATCCAGCGCCGACATGTCCGACATGCCGCCATCATGGTGGCGGCTGTCGAGGTAACGGCGAAACAGCGCAAACTGTTCGGTTGACGGTTCCGTCGTGTGGATGCTGGAGACAATATCGCTGTTGGTTGATAGAACCCGGCGCATCGAACGCGTCGGGGTAAAATGTTCGGCCAGAATACGAACGGACACGCAGGCGCGGCAGGTTTCACAGGCCGGGCGATAGGCAATGTTTTGCGAACGGCGAAAACCACCCTGGGTCAACAGGTCATTCATTTCGGCAGCACGCGGCCCGACAAGGTGTGTGAACACCTTGCGTTCAAGTTCGCCGGAAAGATAGGGACAAGTGGCCGGTGCCGTCAGGTAGAACTGCGGGGAAGGCGTTGTCTGGGTATTCATCGAACCTTGGTTGCTCCCTTCGCCTGTCGCATATTGTGACAGAATGGCAAAAACCGGAAAAACGTCAACTGGCCGATTATACTACCGTGTCATTTACTACTGAACTGTTTGCAACCGAACCTCGATTATGAGGTGCGGATCGCAACAGTGCCAAGCAAAAGGTCGTGGATCAGGCGTGAGCGATCGGTAAACAGGCCCACCAGAAGAATAAGTGGCGTCAGTACCGAGTTCAGCACCCAGAACAGCACGATGTGCGCAGTCGCAATCAGGAAGTCAATTTGACGGCCATCCGTGCGTGCCATGGCAATGCCCATGGCTTTCATGCCCGGAGATGCCTGCGATGAACCGCCAAGCGTCATGCCGAAATAGAGCAGTGCGACAATAATATAGAGGGCTGGGTAGAGGATCCACGCCAGACCCAGTGTGATAACGCCAAGGAAAAACACCAGGACCGCTGCTGGCACCCACAACACGGCAATCAACAGGTAGTCGATGCAGAACGCAAAAACACGACGGCTCAACACGCCGCTATAAGCGCGCCAGTCCTGCGGCACTGCATAGGTGTTGTTTGGCTCAATACTCATCGCGTTTCTCCTGTTTGCTTTTGATATGGTGAGAAACGCGCGAGTTTCAATCTGTTTCCCTGGCGTTTGCGTCATTTCCCTTTGGCGAGCGCGCGAGCGACTTCAACGGCGAAGTAGGTCAGGATGCCATCGCAGCCAGCGCGTTTGAAACACAGAAGCGTTTCCATCATCACCCGGTCGCCATCGATCCAACCCTGCATGGCGGCAGCCTTGATCTGGGTGTATTCGCCAGACACCTGATACGCGAAAGTCGGCAAACCGAATGCCTCCTTCAGACGCCAGCAAATATCGAGATAGGGCAGACCCGGCTTGACCATCAGCATATCGGCGCCTTCCTCGACATCGAGGGCTGCGTCACGCACCGCTTCTGTGCCGTTGGCCGGGTTGATGTAATAGCTGTTCTTGTCGCCCTTCAGCAGACCGCCGGTGCTGATCGCTTCGCGGTAGGGGCCGTAAAAACCCGAGGAGAATTTGGTGGCATAGGACATGATGCCAACATTCTGGTGACCGGCGGCATCAAGGCCGCGCCTGATAGCACCAATACGTCCGTCCATCATTTCCGAAGGGGCAATAATGTCGGAGCCGGCATCGGCCTGCAGAATGGCCGCCTTGACGACATGATCTACTGTCTCGTCATTGACAATATCATTACCGCGCAAAATGCCGTCATGGCCGTGGCTGGTGAACGGATCAAGCGCCACGTCAGTAATCATGCCAATATTTGGCACGGCTTTCTTGACGGCGGCAGTTGCCAGATTGATGAGGTTATTGGCCTCAAGAACCTGGGAGCCCGTTTCGTCACGCAGGTTCATTTCTATATTCGGAAAGGTGGCAATTGCCGGAATGCCGAGATCGGCCGCTTCACGTGCAGCCTCGACAAGACGGTCCACACTCATGCGGTTGACACCGGGCATGGCAGGGATCGGATCGGTAATGCCGGTGCCCGGCACCACAAATACCGGCCAGATGAGGTCATCAACGGTCAGTCTCGATTCCTGAACGAGACGGCGTGTCCAGTCTGCCTTGCGATTGCGCCGCATGCGGCGGTGTCCGGTTACATCATCAACGAGGTGTGTCTTGTCATTCATAATAATCGTCCTTCCTGCCTGCCATCAGCGGATGGCAGGTATGATGAGAGCCTCATTAACATGCTTGCCCAGACTTGACGAATGTACGCTTCGCCGCACCCTCGAAAAATATGCGATAAAATTCTTGGATAGGACCAGTGACCGGAAACAAGCCGCTGGTCGCTTGCAACGGTTCGACGTATCGTCCCGCCATGGAACATGATTCTTCGCCCGTGCTGAAAAGATCGCTGACGGAAATCCTTTTCGTGGGTTTCCTGCGGCTGGTCGCCATCTCCTGTTTCTGGTTCGGTTTGCAATATTGGGCGATGTTGACTGGCTATTCGTTGGGTGGGCGCGGGCGCTTTGATATGCTCAACCTGCCATGGCGTGTTGCCGGCAGTGGTCTGGCCGTACTGTTCCCTGTTGCCGCACTTGGATTATGGGTCGGTGCATCCTGGGGTGCCGTCATCTGGGTTATCGGCGCCGGTGCGCAGGTTGCCATGTATCGGATTTGGCCAGATATCTTCGGACACAACACAATTGTCCCAATTATGCACGGGCTTGTTGCGGCCGTTTATGCCCTGTTTCGGGCCTCTTTCTGGTTCGATAACCGCCAGAATGAGGATCGGGTAAGGTCTGATTTACCATGATAATAAAGCTTTCAAGGCCGAAATCGTTCAAATTTTAATGTTTAGACCATTGATTTAATTGAGTTATTTTTGGATGCCCTGCTATTGGTCAAAAGGCCATCCACAATGGGAAATGTTCGGTAAGGATTTGTTAAGCCTGCATTTTAAGTAGAATTTTATGCGCATTCGATAGGTTCTCACTCAAGGCGGAACACAAAACAAAAACCGCCAAACAAAAACAGTGAGGCAGTCATGATCAATAGCAAAGTAAAGCCACAGGCAGCAGTTTCGGATGTACAGGAAGAATCAATCCGTTCGCTCTACATGGAATCGCTGCACCTCGTAGAACGTCTTCACCGTCGTCTTCTTGATGTTATCAAGGACGAGTTCGACCGTCAGGGTCGTGATGACGTCAATGCCGTTCAGGCACTTCTGCTCTTCAACATCGGCAACTCTGAACTGACCGCCGGTGAGCTGCGTTCGCGCGGTTACTACCTCGGTTCCAACGTTTCCTACAACGTCAAGAAGCTGGTTGACCTTGGCTTCATCAACCACCAGCGCTCGCGCATCGACCGTCGTTCGGTTCGCATCAGCCTGACGGACAAGGGCCAGCAGATCGCTGAAACCGTTGCCCGCCTCTACGAGCGCCACATCGGTTCGATTGAAAAGGTCGGCGGCATCGGCACCGGCGAGTTCTCTGAAATGAACCGTCTGCTGCAGCGTCTGGACCGTTTCTGGAACGACTCGATCGCTTACCGCCTGTAACAGGTCTCAAAAATTCTGCACTCAAAACCGGATGCGGCTGACGTCGCGTCCGGTTTTGTCGTTATTGGCGTGTTGCAGCAACGCCTCGCCACAATTTTTGCTTGTCACACAGCTTCGTGAGCAAAGGGTTGGTGACACGAATTGGCCATATTGATATGAGACCGCAAATTCACACTAAACCGGTGGTTTGTCTGGCGTTGCGGCCCTTTTGGTCCAGCGATTTCGGTGAGCGTATTTGCCGACCGGTTCACGCTGTGAGCGTGTTTGTTAAACATATGGCTTTAGGCATTGTTCATAGTGCCTCTAGAATGGCTGGTAGGGTAAATATGACAAAGAAGATCGGAACTGAAGTTCTCTCCCGCCGTACGCTGCTGCGTTCGGCTGTTTCTGTCGGGGCGGCGGCTCTAGCTGCACCAGCTCTGGCGCAGACCGCAATCGATGATCTGATCGGTGCACCGCGTCGCGGCAATTGGGATGATCAGTTCGACGCACAGGCATCGCGTGCGTCAGTTGGTGTTGTGTCCAACAGCCCGGTCCTCGGCCTTGATGCGCCGATGAATATCCAGCAGGCCATTCTTGTCCACCAGAACATCGTTTCCAATGGTGGCTGGCCGCAGGTCAATGCAGGCCAGCAGCGCCTTCAGCTTGGCGTTACCGACGCTGCGGTGCAGGATCTGCGTCGCCGTCTGGTGATCTCTGGCGACCTTGACCAGTCTGCCGGCATGTCCAGCTCCTTCGATAGCTATGTTGACGGTTCTGTGAAGCGTTTTCAGGCTCGCCATGGTCTGCCGGCCGATGGTGTGATTGGCGAGTTTACGCTGAAGGCGATGAACGTACCCGCCCAGACGCGTCTTTCGCAGTTGCAGACCAACCTGGTGCGCATCCAGTCCAGATCGGGTGATCTTGGCCAGCGTTACGTGATGGTCAACATTCCGGCTGCCTATATTGAAGCGGTTGAAAATGATCGCGTTGTTCTGCGCAACACGGCTGTCGTGGGTCGTGCAAGCCGCCCAACGCACGTCATCAACTCCAAGATCTATGAGGTTATCCTCAACCCTTACTGGACCTCGCCACGCTCCATCATCGAAAAGGACATCGTTCCTTTGATGCAGAAGGATCCGACCTATCTTGAGCGGAACAATATCCGCCTCATCGATGGCAAGGGCCAAGAGGTTTCGCCGACGACAGTTGACTGGTTTGCGCCAAAGGCACCGAACCTGATGTTCCGTCAGGACCCGGGCAAGAACAACGCAATGTCCTCGACGAAGATCAACTTCCATAACCCGAACAATGAATATATGCACGACACGCCGCAGCAGGGGCTTTTCAACAAGCTGATGCGCTTCGAATCGTCAGGCTGTGTTCGCGTTCAGAACGTTCGCGATCTGACGAGCTGGATGCTGCGTGACACGCCCGGTTGGTCGCGTCAGGAAATCGAACGGGTTATTTCCACCCGCCAGAACACGCCGATCAAGCTGGCGCAGGAACTGCCGGTTTATTTCGTTTACATCACAGCATGGTCCGCAAAGGACGGCGTTGTGCAGTTCCGTGATGATATCTACGGCAATGATGGCAATGCGGAACTGGCGCTGAACACCACCAGCGGCATGGAACAGCCATCCGGTTCGATCGATGACGATCTCGTGCCGCGTAACTGATCGGTACTGAAAGCCTTAAATGAAAGCCGCGTTCTTCATGGACGCGGCTTTTTTGTTTTCCAAAGAATGTCTCCTCAAAACAGCCGCCGATTTTGAATGAAAAACGCATCATGCAGCAAAGATTTGAAGCGCATTGTATGAGGGTGATTAAGCGCGACGTATTTTAATGGCAGTACGTGACGATTTTTTCGTCAAACGTCGCAGTTTGACGGGCAAATCTCGTTGCCTGTATTGCTCTTGAAAGGGCAGGGCGTTAAGACGCCATCGCATTACTGTTTCAGGAGCTTCCATCATGTCGAACACAGATGCCTTCTTCTCTCGCCCACTAGCCGAAGTCGATCCGGATATTTTCGGTGCGATCGAGAAGGAGCTTGGTCGCCAACGTCACGAAATCGAATTGATCGCCTCGGAAAACATTGTTTCCCGCGCTGTACTTGAAGCGCAGGGCTCGATCATGACCAACAAATATGCCGAGGGATATCCGGGCAAGCGCTACTACGGTGGCTGCCAGTTCGTGGATATCGCTGAAGACCTCGCCATCGAGCGTGCCAAGAAGCTGTTCGGCGTCAACTTCGCCAACGTTCAGCCAAACTCCGGTTCGCAGATGAACCAGGCCGTGTTCCTGGCGCTCTTGCAGCCGGGCGATACCTTCATGGGTCTTGACCTGAACTCAGGAGGTCACTTGACCCACGGTTCGCCGGTCAACATGTCCGGCAAGTGGTTCAACGTTGTGTCCTACGGCGTTCGCGAAGGCGACAACCTGCTGGATATGGACGAAGTTGAGCGCAAGGCCAAGGAAACCAAGCCGAAGCTCATTCTGGCTGGCGGCACGGCTTACTCCCGCATCTGGGACTGGAAGCGTTTCCGCGAGATTGCTGACGAAGTTGGCGCTTACCTGATGGTCGACATGGCGCACATTGCTGGTCTCGTTGCCGGTGGTCAGCACCCATCGCCATTCCCGCATTGCCACGTTGCCACCACCACCACGCACAAGTCGCTGCGCGGCCCACGTGGCGGCATGATCCTTACCAATGACGAGGATCTGGCCAAGAAGTTCAACTCGGCTGTATTCCCTGGTCTCCAGGGCGGCCCGCTGATGCACGTCATCGCCGCCAAGGCTGTTGCCTTCGGTGAAGCCCTGCAGCCTGAGTTCAAGGATTATGCAGCGCAGGTCGTCAAGAACGCCAAGGCTCTGTCCGAAACGCTGATCGAAGGCGGTCTGGATGTTGTTTCCGGCGGTACCGACAACCACCTGATGCTGGTTGACCTTCGCAAGAAGAACGCCACCGGCAAGCGTGCAGAGGCTGCTCTCGGCCGCGCTTACATCACCTGCAACAAGAACGGCATTCCATTCGACCCTGAAAAGCCTTTCGTCACTTCCGGCGTGCGCCTCGGCACACCAGCCGGCACGACGCGCGGCTTCAAGGAAGCGGAATTCCGTGAAATCGGCAAGCTGATCGTTGAGACGCTGGATGGCCTGAAGGTCGCCAATTCCGACGAAGGCAATGCTGCCGTCGAAGCTGCAGTTCGTGAAAAGGTCGTCGCACTGACCGGCCGTTTCCCGATGTACCCGTATATGTAAGGAAGAATAGCTGATGCGTTGCCCTTTTTGCGGTTCGGAAGACACGCAGGTCAAGGACTCTCGACCCGCGGAGGATAATACCTCCATCCGCCGGCGGCGCATCTGCCCTGATTGCGGCGGTCGCTTTACCACCTATGAACGCGTGCAGTTGCGCGAGTTGATGGTGCTGAAAAAGAGCGGCCGCAAGCTGCCGTTCGACCGGGACAAGCTGGTGCGGTCTTTCGAGATCGCGCTGCGCAAGCGCCCGGTTGATCGTGACCGGATTGAACGCGCCGTTTCCGGCATCGTTCGCAGGCTGGAAAGTTCTGGCGAGACGGAAATTCCGTCGGAAGAAATTGGCCTGCAGGTTCTCGAGGCTTTGAAAAGCCTCGATGACGTGGCTTTCGTGCGTTACGCATCGGTCTATCGTGATTTCTCCCATGCGGAGGACTTCGAGAACGTTATTGCCGAGATCAACGCTAAGATTGCCCGTGATACGGATGCGGGGGCCTAAGCGTGACCAGCCCTGCCGATGATGAGAAATTCATGGCGCGGGCAATTGAGGTTGCGCGCCGCCATCTCGGTCTAACCGATACAAATCCCTCTGTTGGCTGTGTTATCGTCAAGGACGGCAACATCGTTGCCGAAGCATCGACATCTGTGAGCGGTCGCCCGCATGCCGAGCGCAACGCGCTGGCGCTGGCCGGCGAAGCTGCCCTCGGCGCAACCGCCTATGTGACGCTGGAGCCCTGTTCACACTACGGAAAGACACCGCCCTGTGCCAATGCATTGGTTGAAGCCGGTGTGGCACGCGTCGTGGTGGCGGTAGATGATCCCGATGAACGTGTGTCGGGCCGTGGGTACCAGATCCTGCGTGATGCTGGTATTCAGGTGGAAACCGGATTGCTGCGTGACGAGGCGCAGCGCGGGCTTGCCGGATACCTCATCCGCAAAACGAAGAACCGCCCGCAGGTGATTCTGAAACTTGCCGTTTCCTCGGATGGCAAAATAGGCAGGGAAGGTGAGGGGCAGATTGCCATCACCGGACCAGAGGCACGTCAGGCCGTGCAGACCCTGCGCGCTGAATGTGATGCCATCCTTGTCGGTATTGGCACCGTTCTGGCCGATGACCCTGAACTGACTGTGCGTATTCCAGGCATGGAAGACCGTTCTCCTATTCGCGTCGTGCTGGACCGCAATTTGCAAATCCCAACGTCGTCGAAGCTGGTTCGCACGGCACGTGACGTGCCCGTCATCGTGGTGACGAGCAACCAGACCGCACGGGCAGATGAAGCCTGGCATCTGATGCAGGGCGGGCTTTTGGCCGGTGTCGGTGTTGAACTTCTCGATGCTGTTGGCCTCGCCAGCCTTTTGCACTCGCTTGGTGAGCGCGGCATGTCCAACCTTCTGGTGGAAGGCGGTGCGGCTGTTGCCCGCTCATTCCTGGAAGCCGGACTGGTCGATCGTATCCTGCTGTTTGAAGGGCCTGACGCGATCGGTGCCGGTGGGGTTGAAACACCGCTTGCGCGCAACGATATGCCCAAGGAATTTACGTTCGTCGGTGAGACGGCCTTTGGGGCCGACCGCTGCTTTGAATATGAAAGGCCGCTTTGATGTTTACCGGAATTGTCACCGATGTTGGAACTGTTGCTGAACTCTCGGAACTGCCGGAAGGTGTGCGTCTGCGGGTCTCGACCAATTACGACCCCAAGACAATCGACATGGGTGCATCCATTTCCCACGGCGGCATCTGCCTGACCGTGACCAAACTGCCGGATGAAGGCAGCAATGAACGCTGGTATGAGGTGGAAGCCTGGGAGGAAGCCCTGCGCCTGACCACCATTGCAAGCTGGCAGAAGGGCGCGAAGGTCAATTTGGAGCGCGCCTTGAAGATTGGTGATGAGCTCGGCGGCCACATCGTGTCCGGCCATGTCGATGGCAAGGCTGAAATCCTGTCGGTTGAGTCGGAAGGCGAAGCGGTTCGCATTCGCCTGCGGGCACCGGAAAACCTTGCACGTTTTGTTGCGCCCAAGGGCTCCGTGGCGCTGGATGGAACCTCGCTCACCGTCAACGCCGTTGAAGGGACCGATTTCGATGTTCTGCTCATCCGTCACACGCTGGCCGTCACCACATGGGGCGAGCGCAAGGCTGGTGACTTCGTGAATTTTGAAGTCGATACCATGGCCCGTTATGCCGCTAGGCTGGCTGAGTTCCCGGCCGCGACAGCACAATAACCTCTCCGTGGTATTCACTCCGGGCAAATTCCTGAAAGCCCAGCTTTGCCGCCAATTTTAGGGAAGGCTGGTTTTCAGGGTTTATGATCGCCGTCATGGTCATGGCGGGAAAACTCTGCTCGCCCCAGGCGATCAAGGCTTGAAGTGCTTCAAGCGCATAGCCCTTGCCATGTTGGTCGGGCGACAACAGCCAACCTGTTTCCAATGTGCCTTCAATGGACGGTTTCATATCGCGTTTGGCTTCATGGAAACCGGCTTCACCAATTACCCTGCTACTGTGCTTTTCTTCAATGATCAGAAAACCGAAGCGGAAATGGTGCCAATGACCGGAAGCACGCAGCAGCCGTGCCCATGTCTGTTCCGACGTTGAGGGCGAGCCGCCAATATAACGCACCACGTCTTCATTTCCCCAAAGCGCAGCATAGGTCTCGAAATCCTCAAGCCGGTGCGCGCGCAAAGTCAGGCGTGGTGTTTCCAGTGTCGGGATAGGGATCATGGTGTCTGCGCCTGCAATTTTTGGTTTCATGGGACGTGCTCTTTAGAGCCGGTTCTATGAGCGCTGACAAAATAAAAACACTTGCCCCTTTTGCCAAACGGGTATTTTTGTTTCGGCTACAAAATGAATTCTGCTGCACCTACGGTCGAAAGGAAAAATCATGCCGTCTTATGAACTGCTGATCACCTTTTTCATAACGACTGTTGTGTTTGCCTATATTCCGGGGCCCGCCATGCTTTATGCGGCGGCTCAAACCATGGCGCGGGGACGTGCCTCTGGCCTGATGTCGGTTCTCGGTATTCATGTCGGTTGTTATGTGCACATCATCGCCGCCGCTGCCGGCATGTCCGTGCTGTTTCAAGCTGTTCCCTGGCTTTATATGGTCGTCAAACTTTGCGGCGCTGCCTATCTGATCTGGCTTGGTTTTTCGATGCTGCGCACAAAGGTTGCCGGTGGCGAGGTCAATCTGGCGATCGCGCCGAAATCAGCCAAGCGTGCCTTTTTCGACAGCATTATCGTGGATGTGCTGAACCCGAAGACAGCTCTGTTCTTCCTGGCATTTCTGCCGCAATTCGTGGATCCTGCGGCTGCCTTTCCTGTATGGCTGCAGTTCCTGATCCTCGGCTTTCTGGTCAATGTCATTTTTTCGTCTGCCGATCTGGTCTGCGTGCTTTTGGCGGGTGCAATGTTGGGCAGGTTGCAGCGTTCTGGTTCCATGCAGCGGCTTGCTCGACGTGCCGCCGGCACGGTGTTGATGGGGCTTGGTGTGCATCTGGCCTTGCAAAGAAGCTGATTTGAATTTGCATTTTTGCAGATAAGATAGAGCACCGCTGAGGCGGCTAGTTAGAGTTTCGCATACGAAAATGCTTGCTAAACCACGCAAGCCATGGTTTGACCGCGCAAAAAGCCGGAATGTTTTCGGCAAAACCTTTTCAGGAAATCTCCCATGTCCAACCCACACCTTCTGATCGTCGAAGCCCGTTTTTACGACGATATGGCCGATGCGCTTCTCGAAGGCGCGAAGTTCGCACTCGACGAAGCCGGTGCGACCTACGATATCATCACCGTTCCAGGCGCACTCGAAATCCCGGCGGCAATTGCCATGGCGCTGGATGGTGCAGACAATGACGGCACTGAATATGACGGTTTCGTTGCTCTTGGTATGGTGATCCGTGGTGAAACCTACCACTTCGATATCGTTTCCAACGAATCTTCGCGCGCGCTGATGGACCTTGCCGTCAGTGAATCGCTGCCAATCGGCAACGGTATCATGACCGTCGAGAACGAAGAGCAGGCCTGGGCACGCGTGCGTCGCTCGGACAAGGACAAGGGCGGTTTTGCTGCCCGTGCAGCCCTGACGATGATCGAACTTAAAAAGAAACTGGGTGGCTGAGGCATGTCGAATACTGAAAACAGCTCCGAGCCTCGTCAGCCATCCAGCAAGCCTGTGAACCAGCGTGGCGCTGCGCGCCTTGCTGCCGTTCAGGCACTGTACCAGATGGATGTCGGTGGCACAGGCGTGATGGAAGTTGTTGCCGAATATGAGGCACATCGTCTTGGTCAGGAAGTGGACGGCGACACCTACCTCAAGGCTGACCCATCGTGGTTCCGCTCCATCGTATCGGGCGTTGTGCGTGATCAGACCAAGATCGACCCGCTGGTTCGCTCAGCTTTGCAGGAAGACTGGCCGCTGTCGCGCCTCGACGCCACTGTCCGCGCCATTTTGCGTGCAGGCACGTTCGAAGTGCTGGAGCGCAAGGATGTTCCAACGGCAGTTATCGTTACCGAATATGTCGAGATCGCCCGCGCTTTCTTCGAGCATGATGAGCCAAAGCTGGTGAATGCGGTATTAGACCGCATTGCCAAACAGGTACGCGGCGAGACAAAGCGTAGCTGATGATGTGAATTGGGGTGAAAGACATGAGTGGCGCAGTTGTTCCGGGGCTTGAAAATCAACTCAGCCAGGCAAAGCGCAATGTCTTTCTCCTCACCATGGCGCAAGCCATTCTTGCGTCCGCACCGCCGATTGTCTTTTCGGTTGGTGCATTGGCAGGCTACCAGTTGTTGGGAGCCGACAAATCTCTGGCAACGGCACCACTGACCGGCTTTAACGTCGGCGTCGCATTTGGTGCCATTGCCGTGGCCATGGCCTCGCGTTTCCTTGGTCGCAAAGCCAGCTTCATGCTTGGTGCCTTGCTCTGCTCGATCGGTGGCGGTATCGCCGCAATTGGGCTTTTCCGCATTGATTTCTGGCTGTTTGTCACTGGCTTCCTGCTAATTGGTCTGGCTGGCGGCTTTACCCAGAAAATCCGCTTTGCCGCGGCAGATGCATCGCCATCCTTCTACAAGCCGCGTGCCATTTCCTGGATTCTTGCCGGTGGCATCATCTCGGCAATGCTTGGGCCGCAAATTGCCATCTTCACCAAGGACATGTTCTTCCCGGTGCTGTTTGCTGGGGCCTTCATCGCCATCATCCCGCTTGGGCTTGTGGCGGTGGCGATCTTCGCATTCCTTGATCTGCCGGAAGTCAATACCAAGCAGGCGACGGATGAGCCGGCCCGCCCGCTAATGGACATCGTGGCGACACCACGTTTTGCAACCGGCATGATCTGCGGCATCGGTTCCTACGCGCTGATGACCTTCATGATGACCGGTGCACCGCTCGCCATGGTGATTGGCTGCGGTTTCCCCTCGGAAATGGCGACGCTTGGCATCCAGTGGCATGTGCTGGCAATGTTTGCGCCGAGTTTCTTCACCGGCATTCTGATTGCCCGCTATGGCGCAGAAACAATCGTCGCTGCCGGTCTGGTCATCCTGATGGCCTGCGGTGTAGTTGCCCATATGGGCATCGAGCTGTGGAACTTCTGGGGTGCGCTCATTCTGCTTGGCGTCGGCTGGAATTTCGGATTTATCGGCGCGACAGCCATCGTCACCTCCAGTTACCGCCCGCATGAAGCGGACAAGGTGCAGGGTTTCCACGATATCATCCTGTTCAGCACCGTTGCACTGGCATCCTTTGCCTCCGGTCAGGTGTTTACCGCCTGGGGCTGGAATGTCATGAACCTGATGATCTGGCCGATTGCAGGCCTCTGCCTCATTATGGTTCTGTTTCTCATAGTGAAAAACCGTAAGACCGTAGCCGCCCTAGGCTAAACAGTAACCGTCACTGTTCGTCATTTTAGCAGAATCGACCTAACGTAAGGTATGGGGCTTGACGCGAAGCCATCCGGCAACGCAATCTTGACGCAGATGGCTTTTGCCCTTGGGAGGGGGCGAGGAAGCCAATGCGAAATCGCCAGTAAAGCGATTATACCCCGCTCATCGGTCGAGCGGGCAAGGGACTGTACTGCATGACTCCTTAAATCGTACCCGATTTAAGGCAACGATTATGCAGCAATTTAAAATGTTAAAGCGTCCTTTGTGCGCTTTCTAAAACGCACGGCACTTTAAGACAGATCTTTTGTTCTTCTCAGAAGGGCCAGCAGGTCTGTTGCTATACATGAAACGCAATTCCTTTCGGAAAACCGTTCAGAACTTTTCCGGGAATCGCTCGAAGCCACGTTGAAACGGGTCATGCCCGCCAGGCGTGTTTTCTCTTGGTTTTGTCGCATGTCTTGTTCCCAAAACTCTTTGCCACGTTCGGGAGACATGCTCTAGGGGAGGTAAGTGTGAATGACTGTAATTCCCGTTGTAATAGCATGCGGACTGCTTTCTATCATTTATGCCATCTGGGCCACCAGAAGCGTTCTAGCTGCCGATCAGGGCACGGAGCGCATGCGCGAAATTGCCGGTTACATTAGAGAGGGTGCCCAGGCATATCTGGCACGGCAGTACCTGACGATCTTTATCGTCGGCCTTATCGTGGCGGTTCTCACATGGCTGCTTCTGTCCACCGCGGCGGCCATTGGTTTTATCATTGGTGCCGTTCTGTCAGGCGTTGCAGGCTTCATCGGCATGCATGTCTCGGTCCGCGCCAATGTGCGTACCGCACAGGCTGCCTCGCATAGCCTTTCTGCCGGTCTGGATATTGCTTTCAAATCCGGTGCAATAACGGGAATGCTGGTTGCTGGCCTCGCACTGCTGGGTGTGTCGCTTTATTATTTCATTCTCACTGCTGGCCTTGGCCATGAAAGCGGTTCCCGCGAGGTCATCGATGCGCTGGTCGCGCTCGGTTTCGGCGCTTCGCTGATTTCGATCTTCGCACGTCTCGGCGGCGGCATCTTCACCAAGGGCGCAGACGTCGGCGGCGACCTCGTCGGCAAGGTGGAGGCGGGTATTCCGGAAGATGATCCACGCAATCCGGCAACCATTGCCGATAACGTCGGTGACAATGTCGGGGACTGCGCCGGCATGGCGGCCGACCTGTTTGAAACCTACGCCGTATCCGTCGTGGCAACCATGGTGCTTGCCGCGATTTTCTTCGCCGGGACGCCCGTCCTGTCTGACGTCATGGTTTATCCTCTGGCGATTTGTGCTGTATGTATCGTTACCTCGATTGCCGGTACCTTTTTCGTCAAACTTGGCTCAAACAACTCCATTATGGGTGCGCTCTATAAGGGCCTGATTGCAACGGGTGTGCTGTCAATCGGCGGCCTTGCCCTTGCCACCTCCATGACCATTGGCTGGGGCTCTATCGGCACCGTTGCAGGTATGGATATCACCGGTGCCAACCTGTTTATCTGCGGGTTGATCGGTCTCGTCGTCACCGCGTTGATCGTGGTGATTACCGAATATTACACCGGCACTAACAAACGCCCGGTCAACTCCATCGCTCAGGCCTCGGTAACCGGCCACGGCACCAACGTTATCCAGGGTCTGGCTGTTTCGCTGGAATCAACCGCGCTGCCCGCCATCGTCATCGTTGGCGGCATTATCGGTACCTACCAGTTCGCTGGTCTTTTTGGCACGGGTATTGCCGTAACCGCCATGCTTGGCCTGGCGGGTATGATCGTGGCACTCGATGCATTTGGTCCCGTTACCGACAATGCCGGTGGCATTGCCGAGATGGCGGGCCTTGACCCAGAGGTCAGAAAAGCCACCGACGCGCTGGATGCAGTAGGCAACACCACCAAGGCCGTGACCAAGGGTTACGCGATCGGTTCTGCCGGTCTCGGCGCTCTGGTGCTGTTTGCCGCCTATTCCAACGATCTGGCTTACTTCGCAAGCAATGGCGACAAGTACCCTTACTTCGCCGATGTCGGCGAGATTTCCTTCAGCCTTGCTAACCCATATGTCGTGGCCGGCCTGCTGTTTGGTGGTCTCATTCCATATCTGTTCGGTGGTATCGCCATGACGGCGGTTGGCCGCGCAGCTGGCGCAATTGTGGAAGAGGTCCGTCGCCAGTTCCGCGAAAAGCCCGGTATCATGGCAGGCACCGAAAAGCCCGATTACGGCAGGGCGGTCGATCTGCTGACCAAGGCCGCTATTCGTGAAATGATCATTCCGTCGCTTCTGCCTGTGCTGGCACCGGTGGTGGTCTATTTCGGCGTGCTGCTGTTGTCCGGCTCCAAGGCATCAGCATTCGCGGCCCTGGGTGCCTCGCTGCTGGGCGTGATCATCAACGGTCTGTTCGTGGCCATTTCCATGACGTCAGGTGGCGGTGCATGGGACAATGCCAAGAAGAGCTTTGAAGATGGTTTCGTTGATAAGGATGGCCAACGCCATATGAAGGGTTCCGATGCGCACAAGGCATCTGTCACCGGCGATACGGTTGGCGATCCCTACAAGGATACAGCTGGCCCGGCGGTAAACCCGGCCATCAAGATCACCAACATCGTTGCGCTGTTGCTCCTGGCCGTTCTTGCAGCCTGATACGCAAAGTGCCGAAACCAAAAAAGCCCGCGGACATCTCCGCGGGCTTTTTCTTTGGGTGTTTCCAAAGCTCTTAGAAGCCGAGTGGATCGCTGCCGCCACCAAGCAGGTTGCGGGCTGCGTTCGCGCCGCTGGCGCCACCGGTAAGAAGCTGCTGCAAGAAGGTGAGGTCGCGGCCACCGGTCGGTGTCGTACGCGAGATCGTGTCGAAGACCTTGCCATCCTGCATGGTGTAGTTGGCTTTTTTGTCGACCACGCCATCCTTGCTGAAATAGATCGCCAGAATGTTCTGCTCAACCAGCTTCGGCTTCATGAAGGCGGCTTTGCGCTCACGCTTCTGGGAAATGTAATAGAACACTTCGTTGTCGAAGGTCGCAGTTGTCGAAGGGGTGCCCATGGTCAGCAAGACCTGTTCACGGCTGGAACCAACCGGAATCAGCTGCAACGATTGCTCATCGACCACGTAACCATTGTGGAAAATGTCCGTTGTGCTGGAGCAAGCCGAAAGCAGGCTGGACGCGATGACGATGGCAATAGCAGTTTTGCCGAGAAATTTGACCCTCTTGGTGGATTCCTGGTTGCTCAACGATGTTTCCCCGACTGCAATCATAAGGCACCTTCCGGCATAGCATGCTGCACAGCTTCTGTGCACACGATTATGTCTTTCCGGGGACAACCGCCCACGGATGTAGCGATATTTACATACTATTACGGGAACTCATTCCGGGAAACATATGCTGACATGTGTTTCACACCGAGACTGAACGTGACCGCAACGGCATTGCAATTCGCGACTGCTTCGGTAAACCAGCTTTCATAATCATGCAACAAGGGCAACGGGATCAAGGCGATTTACTTCGCTCATATCCGGGAAAATTCATGATCTTCCGACTGTTCAAAAAGAAAAACAGCAATCAGGCCATTGTCGACCGGCAATATGCGGCCTTGACCTCCGCCGCACGCCAGCCAGGTTTTTATCTGCATATGGGCGTGCCGGACACCGTCATGGGCCGTTTCGAGATGTTGTCGGCGGTCATGATCCTTTATTTCCGTCGCACCCGCACGTCGGACACCAGCGGGCAGGAAATCGCCCAGGAAATTGTCGATGCGTTTTTTCAGGATCTGGATCATTCTATCCGCGAACTGGGCATTGGCGATCAGGGCGTGCCAAAACGCATGAAGAAGCTTGCTGGCATGTTTTACGGACGGCTGGAATCCTATGCAGGGGCTCTCGATGGGGATGATGCGCAGGCACTTGCGGCTGCCCTCAAGCGCAATATATATCCGCAGGCAGATGCCGACACTCCTGACATGGAGATGCTTGCACAGTGGATGATTATGGCTTCGGCATCGCTTGTCGATCAGTCCGAAGAAATTGTGGCGACCGGCACTGTTACCCTGCCGTCTCCTGCCGAATAGAGGTTCTCATGAGCGACTACAGACCTGACAACGACGACGCGCCATTTTCCTACCCCGTCAAGGTTGGCCATATTTCTGCCAATCCGGTCAGGATTGCTCTGGAGGCGGACAAGGATGAGCTGAAGGCGCTTGCCAAGTCGTGGAACGTATTGTCTGTGGAAGCGCTGAAGGCCGAATTGCAGGTTTCTCGCTGGAAGAAGGACGGAATAAAAATATTCGGTTCTGTTCAGGCGACCATCACACAGGCTTGCATTGTTACGCTGGAGCCGATCACCAGCCGCATCGATGAACAGGTCGAGCAGATCTTCGTTCCCGAAGGTTCCAAACTGGCCCGGATCATCACCAATGACGAAGGTGAAATGGTTCTGGACCCGGATGGCCCTGACATTCCCGAGCAGTTTACCGGTGATACGGTGGATGCAGGCGAGGTCGTGGCCGAGTTTGTTGCGCTTGCAATCGATCCCTATCCCCGCAAGGAGGGCGCAGAGTTTGCCGGTTTCGGTGAGAAGGAAACGCAGGAAGAGCGCAAACCTTCGCCATTTGCCATGTTGAAAGACTGGAAAAAGGACTAGGCGAGCCGCCACGTGAAAGAAATTGGTTGTAACGGAAGGCGGAAACGGTATTTTCCCCGGCAATCCCGCCGCAGCGGCGGCCAGAAGGATCAGTGACGAGTGATCAGAATTTCAATTGACGTCATGGGTGGTGATTTCGGCCCTGATGTTGCCATTCCAGGTGCCGCAAAAGCACTGGAGCGGCACAATGACGTGACATTTATATTGTATGGCCAGAAGGAACGGTGTGAACCGATTTTGGCGCAATATCCCAAACTGCGCGAGCGGTCTGTTTTCCATCATTGCGAAGTTTCTGTCGCTATGGATGAGAAGCCAAGTCAGGCCTTGCGGCGCGGACGTTACGTCTCCAGCATGTGGCAGTCCATTGAAGCGGTGAAGGCAGGCGAGGCGGATGTTGTCGTTTCTGCCGGCAATACCGGTGCACTGATGGCCATGGCGAAATTCTGCCTGCGGACCATGGCGCGTATTGAGCGGCCTGCGATTGCCGGCATCTGGCCTACTCTGAAAGGCGAAAGCATCGTTCTGGACGTCGGTGCAACGATTGGTGCGGATTCGCAGCAGTTGCTCGATTTTGCCCTGATGGGCGGCGCCATGGCGCGCGCGCTGTTTGATATTGACCGTCCGACCGTTGGTCTTCTCAATGTTGGCGTTGAAGAGGTCAAAGGTCAGGACGAGGTACGCGAAGCAGGACGCCTTATTCGCGAAGCAGACCTCGGTACAATCGATTATCGTGGTTTCGTTGAAGGCAATGACATCGGCAAGGGTACCGTCGACGTGGTGGTGACTGAAGGTTTCACTGGCAATATTGCCCTGAAGACAGCTGAGGGAACCGCACGCCAGATTTCGACATTGTTGAAGGAAGCGATTTCCCGCAGTTTCATCGCCAAGATTGGCTATGTGCTGGCAAAAAGCGCTTTTGATGTGCTGCGTGAGAAGATGGATCCGCGCAAGGTCAATGGCGGCGTGTTCCTTGGTCTCAACGGCATTGTCATTAAAAGCCATGGGAGTACCGACGCTCTCGGTTTCGCGTCTGCTATCGATGTCGGTTATGACATGGTTCATAACGGACTGAACGCGAAGATAGAAAACGATCTCAAGATTTACCACGCGAGACGCTTGCCGCCACCTGGCCCCGAAGCGACCGTGGATGATGAGGAATAATAAAATGATCCGTTCAATCGTTCGCGGTTTCGGGGCGGCACTTCCAAAACGTGTCATGACTAACCAGGAAATCGAAGGCGTTGTCGAAACCACCGATGAGTGGATCGTGCAGCGCACCGGTATCCGTCAGCGCTACATTGCAGGCGAGGGTGAAACCACCGCATCGCTAGGCGAAGCAGCTGCCCGTGCAGCACTTGCCAATGCCGGCATTGAAGCCGACCAGATCGACATGATCATCGTGGCGACCTCTACGCCCGACAATACGTTTCCGGCCACCGCCGTCAACATCCAGAACCGCCTGGGCATATCAGGCGGTTTTGCCTTTGACGTGCAGGCTGTCTGTTCCGGCTTCGTCTATGCGATGACCACGGCGGATGCCTATATCCGCGGCGGCATGGCAAAGCGCGTTCTGGTGATCGGCGCGGAAACCTTCTCGCGTATTCTCGACTGGAAAGACCGCACCACCTGCGTTCTGTTCGGTGATGGCGCTGGTGCCGTTGTGCTGGAAGCAGGCGAGGGCGAGGGTAAAACCTCCGATCGCGGCATTCTCGCATCGCAGCTTCGCTCCGACGGCACACACAAGGACAAGCTCTATGTGGATGGTGGCCCGTCTTCGACAGGTACAGTCGGCCATCTGCGCATGGAAGGCCGTGAAGTCTTCAAACACGCCGTTGGCATGATTACTGACGTTATCGAGGCTGCATTCGATGCCACCGGCACGACGGCTGACGATCTCGACTGGCTGGTGCCACACCAGGCCAATAAGCGCATTATCGACGGATCCGCCAAGAAGTTGGGTATTCCGCTGGAGAAGGTGGTCATCACCGTTGACCAGCACGGCAACACCTCTGCGGCGTCCATTCCGCTGGCACTTGCCGTTGCCGCCGGTGACGGACGTATCAAGAAGGGCGACCTCGTCATGCTCGAAGCCATGGGTGGCGGTTTCACCTGGGGCGCGGTATTGCTGCGCTGGTAAGATGCTTGCAAGGCGTTGTAATTTCTTCGCCTTGCAATTATACCCTTAGACGTCGTTTCGAAGAGATAAAACAGATTCAAAAACAACCGCTTGACCGGTCGTCTTTAGAGAAATAATCTCTGGCGGCTTCATTGAGACCATATAAATTTTTGTGCGGGGAAAAATGGCCGGGAAGACAGTTACGCGTGCAGATCTTGCAGAGTCGGTTTTTCGAAAGGTCGGGTTATCCCGTACGGAATCCGCAGAGCTGGTCGAAACGGTTATCGATGAAATTTGTAATGCGATCACCCGCGGGGAAGTCGTAAAACTTTCGTCCTTCGCCACGTTCCAGATCCGTGAAAAGAACGAACGTATCGGTCGCAATCCAAAGACCGGTGAAGAAGTTCCGATCTCTCCGCGTCGCGTCATGACCTTCAAGGCGTCCAACGTTTTGAAGCAGCGCATTCTCAAGGCACATGCCTCCAGAAAAGCAAAACAGAAGCCGCAAAATCCCGGTAACTGAAGATTTTTGTGACGACATAAATGGGAGCTTGGCTCCCATTGCGCGTTCTTATTGTGAAAACGCATGAATTATGCGCTTCAAGCCATTGAAATAAGTACGACTCACATCATAATCCCACACATGTTTTCAACTTGCTGCTCTATTGCTGATTCTGTTGTCGGCAATCTGTGAGCTTGGCTAAGGCACTCGCCATCCTGTTGAGTGTTGTGAGCCCTGTATATGCCGTTTGGGCGGTTTGGATGGAGTGAAGTTTGGACAAGAGCCCTGACGCCTTTAGAACCATTAGTGAGGTGGCTGACGACCTTGATCTGCCGCAGCACGTATTGCGTTTCTGGGAGACACGGTTTCCGCAAATCAAACCAATGAAACGCGGCGGTGGCCGCCGTTATTATCGGCCTGATGATGTGGACCTGCTCAAGGGCATCCGCCATCTGCTGTATGATCATGGCTACACCATCAAAGGCGTTCAGAAGCTTCTGAAAGCCAATGGCAACCGTTTTGTTGCTGCCATCGCTTCCGGTGATATGGCGACGATGGAAGCCATCATGGCGGCAAGCGGCGAGAAGGAAACTGCCGAACCGCGCGTTGCACATCCTGACGATGATGAAGTTGTCGGCCGTCCCAAGGCAAAACCAAGTGGCCGTTTTTTTGGCTTTGGCGGTGGTTCGACCAACAGCGATACGCCGGAAATCTCGATCGGCAAGTCCAGCATCACCAAGGATGACCAGGCGCTGCTGCAGGAGGCGCTTTTTGACCTTCTGGAATGCAAGCGCTTGCTGGATCAGGTTCGCTGACACCAGTTTTCATTCTGTTCTCAACAGAAAAAAGCAGCTGAAATCAGCAACTCGGTTGGCATAATGCCATTTGCCAACCTTTTGGAAACCCCTTTTGCCGACAATGCGAATCGGACAAAAAGGGGTGTTTCGCGTGAGCAGCACAAAAAGCAGAACCCGCCGTAAGCCGGCAAAAAAGCAATCCGGACAGAGCCTGTGGCCTTTGCTCGGTGTCTGCGCGCTCGTTGTGGGCGGAATTCAGGTTTACGAACATCGTGACAATCTTCTGCCGTCGTCAACCCGTACGACAAAGGCCAGCAGCAACCAGACCGCCGCTGCATCGAAAAAAGAAGTCTCTTCTTTCAAGACGGCAGCTATTCCGCCAAAGCCCGTGAGGCCGGAAAGCCCTGTTGCCAAGGTACAAAAGCAGGCTGCCAATGAGGTGCCTGTGCCACCGCGCGCCGTTCCGATGCCGGTTGCCCTTAATGCGACCGTGCCAGCGTCTCGGCCAGCCGAGGTTAAGTCTGAAGACAGCAAGGATATCCAGAAGGCTGCAAAGGCATCCTTCGCTTTTTGTGGCATGTCAGGTCTCAACAACTGTGTGGCCAGCGGCGATACATTCTGGTTGAAGGGCACCAAGGTGCGAATCGCTGGTATCGTCGTGCCGCAGACTGACAATGCCCGCTGCCTGAATGAGCGCCAGCGGGGCTTTGCTGCCAAGGTTAGGCTGCGCGACATGCTGAATCACGGCGCATTCGATGTTGCCCCAGGGGCGGCAGATGGCAAGGTTATCAGCCGTTCCGGCGCCTCCTTCGGAGAGCAACTGATCCGGGAAGGGCTGGCACGTCCGGCCAATGCAAAAAATCAGTCATGGTGCTGAAAAGCAGGAGTTGACCAGAATGCGTGTGGCTGTGTAGATGAAGCCGCAAGCAGACGTGGCGAAATCGGTATACGCAGCAGACTTAAAATCTGCCGACCTCGGTCTTGCGGGTTCAAGTCCCGCCGTCTGCACCAAACACCGCTTGATGTCGGTCATAACGTTCCCCGTGTATTTTACTGTTCGTCGACGTGTCTTGCTACCAGCCGGAAGTCACTGGTCGTTGCCGAGATCTTCGAAATCAGGGAACTTGTGGTAAGCGCAACCACCTATCGAGTAATAAGCCAGCGACTCACCCAAATCTTGGCGAGATAGTTCCCACTCAAAGCTGTCGTGGCCTTCAAGCCCATATAAAAGTGCCATCATAGCCAGTTCTTTAAATGGCCCGGGTGAAAAGCTTGTGCCGTAAACAACGACTGCTTTTTGTTCAAGACTGCCTTTTATAACGCGTTCTATTTCAAATTCGGCTTTTACGGCTTGTATTGGAAGTTTGTCTTCATCCAGCAAACCTGATGGACTTATTGAAAGTGACCTAATGCGGGCCTCAACAATCGTTTTT
Source organism: Rhizobium sp. BIGb0125 (assembly GCF_024810055.1). Lineage (NCBI taxonomy): Bacteria > Pseudomonadati > Pseudomonadota > Alphaproteobacteria > Hyphomicrobiales > Rhizobiaceae > Rhizobium > Rhizobium sp. BIGb0125. The sequence continues at coordinate 309,730 of NZ_JANUDV010000002.1, read as the reverse complement.
GCGTAAGCTTTAAGTTCGTCTTGCGGAGGGCAGGGCCTAAGCGCAAAAGATGAACTTGCGTTCACTGCCAACAAAACAAGGCTTGTGACGCAGAGTGTGAGACGAGACGACATCAATAACAGCCTCTGGAAACGAATTGGTTGAGCTTATGCGTAAAAGCCAACTATTGCGCGAGGCTGAGTTTATCAAAGCCATTGTTGGGCGGATGCCGTCCGTCAGTTCTTCCAGAAAATCGGCATCATGATCACCAGCACTGTCAGGATTTCCAGACGGCCCATCAACATCATGGCTGACAGCACGTAAAGGGCAGGGTCGGTGATGGTCGAGAAGTTACCAACCGGACCGATGATCGGGCCGATACCGGGGCCGACATTGGCCAGTGATGTGGCAACGGCAGAGGTTGCGGTCAGGAAGTCATAGCCCATGGCGCTGAGCGCCAGGCTGCCAACGATCCACAGAGCGATGAAGCAACTGAGGAAGAGGAACACGGTGCGAATGGTTTCAGGGTCAACCACCTGATCGCCATACCGCACCGAGTAGACCGCATTGGGGTAGATCAGCTTTTTCAGGCCGGTTTTAGCAACGTTAAAGATGATGACGAATCGATAGGCCTTGATGCCACCAGCGGTCGAGCCTGAGCAGCCGCCCATGAAGGTGGCAAAGAAGGCAACTACCACCACAAACGGTCCCCACAGCGTGTAGTCGTCGCTGGCAAAGCCGCCGGTGGAGAGGATCGAGGTGACGTTGAAGAAGGAATGGCTGAGCGCCGAATCCAGCGGCACACCGTTGCGCAGGTGGTGATAAACGCCAACCGCGATGGAAATGACCGTGAGGTAACCGAGAAACACCGCAATCTGCGGATCGCGCACAATGTTCAGACGTCGTTTGACGGCCAGCAAAATCATGATCGAGAAGGGCAGGCTGCCGAGAACCAGAAAGATCGTTGCGATCCACAACAGGGCGATACTGTCGAAATAGGCAAAGGACGCATCATGTGTCGAGAAACCACCGGTTGCCACTGTCGACATGGCGTGGTTTAGCGCATCAAAATGGCTCATGCCGGCCATGTCATAGGCAATCGTGCAGGTCAGCGTCATCAGCATGTAGATGCCGACAAACGCCCGCGTAAAATGCGCGAGGCGCGCAAAGGGCCGATCATTGCCGGTATCGGATGATTCCATGCGAAAGAAGGTCATGCCACCAACCCGCAGCAGCGGCAGGATGAACAGCCCAAGCGCCACGATACCGATACCACCGAGCCAGCACAGCAGCGAACGCCACATCAAGATGCCCTGTGGTGCTGTGTCCAGACCGGAAATGACGGTGGAGCCAGTGGTGGTGATGGCAGAAACGGATTCAAATACCGCCTGAGCAAAGGTCAGGTCCAGTTCGGAGAGATAAAAAGGGATCGCACCGACCAGGGAGAAAACCAACCACAACACGTTAACCAGCAGAAAGCCGAAACGTTTGTTGAATTGTGGTGTCTGTCCACGGGTTGCCAGCGCGCAGGCGAGGAAGAAGCCGCCGCACATGAAGCCGGACAGGGCAAACACCGACCAGTCGTTATTTTTATAATAGAGATCCGCCATGGCCGGAATGAACATGGCAGTGGCCATGTAAAGCCCGAAAATGGACGCGACATACATCACCGAGCGCAGCAGATTTGTATTCAAAAAAGTCGCCTCGGTTGGTTGTTTTGCAAAGAGTCTTTGTCTCTGACGTTCGCATATGGCATAGCGGGTGCCATCGTGAATTTCAATGGAACGATAATCGTGGATAAGAAGCATGTCGAGGAAGCACGGCAGGCGGTAAGGGCACTATTTCCTGAAACGCCGCTGCAACTGAATGAATATCTTAGCAATCGCTACGGCGCCCGAATTTGGCTCAAGCGTGAAGACCTGACGCCTGTTCGCTCCTACAAGATTAGAGGCGCGTTCAACTTTCTGCGCAAGGCCATGCAGAATGATGACGCGGGGAACAACAAGATATTCGTTTGCGCTTCCGCGGGTAACCACGCGCAAGGCTTTGCTTTTGCCTGCCGCCATTTCGGCGTTCAGGGCGTGGTGTTCATGCCGGTTACCACACCGCAACAGAAAATCGACAAGACCCGCGCCTTTGGTGGCGAGTTCATCACCATTCGTCTGATCGGCGATATCTTTGACCAGTGCTATGCGGCCGCCCGTGAGCATGTCGAAGTGATCGGTGGCTGCATGGTGCCGCCATTCGACCATGAAGACATCATTGAAGGGCAGGCGACTGTTGCCGATGAAATCCTTCAGCAGCTGCCTGAGGGCACCGTGCCGGATCTGGTTGTACTTCCCGTTGGCGGCGGCGGCCTTGCTGCCGGCATCACCGGTTATTTCGCTGACCTGATCCCGCAGAGCGGCTTCCTGTTTACCGAGCCGGAAGGTGCGCCAAGCCTCAAGAAAAGCCTTGAGGCCGGCCAGCCGATTACGCTCAACAAGGTAGACAACTTTGTGGATGGTGCAGCCGTTGCCCGTATCGGCGACCTCAACTTCGAAGCATTGAAGCATTTCCCGTCCGAACAGGTTCACCTGATGCCGGAAAACGCCATCTGCGTCACCATTTCCGAAATGTTGAACGTTGAAGGTGTGGTTCTCGAGCCTGCCGGTGCGCTCTCCATTACGGCACTGGAAACGCTGGGTCGTGAAAAGCTGGAAGGCAAGACAGTGGTTGCTGTCGTGTCCGGTGGCAACTTCGACTTCGAGCGCCTGCCTGACGTCAAGGAACGCGCCATGCGCTATCGTGGTGTGAAGAAGTATTTCATTCTTCGCCTGCCACAGCGCCCGGGTGCCCTGCGTGACTTCCTGGATTTGCTGGGACCGGACGATGACGTTGCCCGTTTCGAATATCTCAAGAAGTCGGCGCGTAACTTTGGTTCGATCCTGATTGGTATCGAAACCAGTTCGCGGGAAAACTTTACCGGTCTGCTCGAGCGTTTTGAGCAGGCGGGCCTAGGCTATGAGGATATCACTGAAAACGATATACTCGCGAACCTGATTATCTGACGAAACATCTGTGCAGGCGACGAAGGCTCGCCGTCTGCACAATTGCTGCGAAAGTGAAAGACATATGGCTGGCTTCTTCTCGAAACTCTTTTCGGCGTTTGGTTCGGGCAATTCGGATGCTGCAGCACCTGCTGCATCTACTGCTGAACCGGAAATCTATGGCGACTTCGCCATCTATCCGACACCGTTGAAGGAAGGCGCACAGTTTCGCCTTGCAGGCCGTATCGAGAAAACCGTCAATGGTGAAGTTTTGAGCCACAAATTCGTGCGCGCCGATGTCTTCACATCGCTTGATGATGCCAACGAATTCACCATTCGCAAGGCCAAGGTAATTATCGACCAGAGCGGTGCCACCCTGTTTTCAAACAACTAGGCATCTCAAAGCGTAAATGCCCTCAAATTCCATCTTAATAATCCGTTTGCCATCCTGCGTTAGGCTGCGCGGGCGCGATGTTTGCGTAACACGAACTGGCTGAACAGTTCTCAGGATGGCTGGCGATGGAATTCATTAATCTGGCGCTTTTCCTCGTCGAGGCCGTCTTTTATTTCTCCGTCATGACCTGCTTCCTGCATTTTCGCAACAAGCTGGGGCTTGGGGTGTTTTTGACAGCGCTTGGTGTCATGCACTTCATGGAAACCTATCTGGCAGCGGTGTTTTACATCCAGCTGCCGTTTGGCGTGGCATCTCCAGGGTCTTCCATCCTGTTTGCCGGCAAGCTGATGATGATCCTCATGCTGTACATGAAGGAAGATGCCGCCATTGTTCGTCAGCCGATCTATGGCCTGTTTCTCGGTAACCTGCTGACCGTTGCCATCGCCCAGCTCGTAAAATTCCATCATGTTTCCACCCTGACACCGGGTCAGCCGATCAACACCGGTTTTCTCGATGAAATGGGCATCCTGATGGTGTGGGGAACAGCATTCCTCTACCTCGATTCCATTGGCATCATTCTGCTGTACGAAAAGCTTGGGACCTTTCTGCGCCGTCGCATTGTGTTGCGCTTTGCTATCTGTGGTGCCGTTATCCTGACGTTCGATCAGGCCGGTTTTTACGCCGGTTTATACTATCTCTATGATGCTCCGGCGCAGGTGTTCTTTGACGGATGGCAGGCCAAGCTGCTGGCAGTCTGCCTCTATACGATGATGTTTGCGGTCTATCAGAATGTCACGACCACCAGGGCCTTTGCCAGCAACAACCGCAATGTCGGCGACGTGTTCAACGACCTGACCTTTCGCGAACGGTATGAAGATCTGCTGTCGCGGTCCGGCGTGGATGTGCTGACAGGTGTGCCCGACCGGGCCCGCATGGAAGCGGAAATTCCAAAGGCGCTGGATGCCAGCCTGCGCGACGATACCCCTGCCAGCCTGCTGATCATTGATATCGACCGGTTCAAATCGATCAATGACAGTTTTGGTCACCTAAAAGGCGACGAGGTGTTGAAGGCCGTCGCTGCCGTTCTGTCACGCAAGACGGAGGCCTTCGGCCGGCTGTACCGGTTTGGCGGGGAGGAGTTCGTTATCTTCCTGCCATCGACCAATCACGACAAGGCCATGGCCTTTGCCCGTTCCGTCCAAAGCAGTTTTTATGAAGGGGTCAGGCGCCCCGATGGCACCTTGCTCACACTCAGTATTGGTGTTGCAACCTCGCAGGAAGATGGCTTGAGCTTCAACACGCTGCTCGCCCAGGCTGACGTACGTCTCTATGAGGCAAAAAATAACGGCCGCGATCAGGTTCGCGGCCGTTATGAAGTCTTGCAGGACTGAATATCTTTTCAAAAGAAAGATTTGGAGCGCGCCGCTGAATCAATCAGGCAAGAAACGCTCACAAAATTATCAGGCAGCCTTTGCCAGCTCTTCAACCTTTGCCTGAGCAGAGGAGAGTGCCTTTTCAACGGCTTCAGGGCCGAAAGCCAAGCCTTCAACGTAAACAACTTCAACGTCGGTCATGCCCATGAAACCAAGAACGGTCTTCAGGTAGGGAACAGCGTGGTTCATGGAAACGGCTGGGCCTTCGGAGTAAACGCCAGCAGCAGCGAGAACGACATAAACCTTCTTGCCGGTTGCCAGGCCAACAGGGCCGCTTTCTGTGTAACGGAAGGTCTGGCCAGCACGTGCAACGTTGTCGATCCAGGACTTCAGGCCGGAATAGATGTTGAAGTTGATGAGGCCGGTGCCGATAACGACGGTGTCAGCAGCCATCAGCTCTGCAACCAGCTTGTCGGAGAAATCGGCAGCAACAGCCTCTTCCTGCGAACGGGCTTCAGCAGGCTTACGGATAGCGTTGGTGGTCACGGTATCAAGGTGCGGGATTGGCTCGGCAGCCAGGTCGCGGCGCACGATGTTGTTGCCGGACTGTGCCTTCAGCTTTTCAGCCAGGTCTGTCGCAACCTTGTTGGAAACGGAATCTTCGCCACGTGGGCTCGATGTGATCAGCAGAATATTAGACATGTCATTTCCTTCGAATAAGCCTTGGGAGGTCAGAGCGGGCAGGGAGAACCGTTCTGTTTGAGCCATATATTGTTGAATGGAGCCATCGAAAAAACTGTGATAATATAGATTTGAATTATCGATGAAATGGATAAGACATGGACGCCAATCCAACACTCGACCAATTGCAGGTGTTTTTGACGGTGGCAGAAACCGGAAGCTTTTCAGCAGCTTCGCGTGCCCTGAACCGCGCCCAGTCGGTTATCAGCTACACCATTGCCAATCTTGAAGCGCAACTGGAGGTCAACCTGTTCGAACGCAATGGCGTTCGCCAGCCAAAACTGACCGATGCGGGCAAGGCGATGATCGAGGACGCCCGGCGTATCGTCTCCGATCTTCAGGTCATGCGGGCCCGCGCCAAAGGCTTGCGTCAGGGCTTGGAGGCCGAAGTTTCGGTTGCCATCAGCACCATGGTTCCGAATCGTGCTGTTGTCGAAGTCTTGCGTGAGTTTCGGGATGAATACCCCTCCGTTTCGCTGCGCCTCAATGTCGGCGAACTGGGAATGGTCACCGACATGGTGGCCAGCGGGCAGGCGACGATCGGCCTTGGTGGAGCGGCAATCAAACCGCAGGACGATATCTTCTCGGAAAAGGTCGGCCATTCCTTCATGTTGCCGGTGGCCGCGCCGAACCACCCGCTTGTGTTGCTGGGCCGTCCACTGACCTTGGCGGATGTGCGCGACGAGGTGCAGTTGGTGGTCACTGATGCGTCGGGCCTGACAGGTAGCCGCCAGTTCAATGTGCTGTCCTACAAGATATGGCGTGTCAGCGACATTGCCACCAAACACAACCTCATTCTTGGTGGTCTGGGGTGGGGTGGCTTGCCGGCCTCCGTGTTGCAGGATGATCTGGCCGCCGGTCGTTTGGTCCACCTGCAGCTTGAAGCCTATGAGCAGGGCGAGTACCCGCTTTATGCTATGCGCAAGGTCTCGACCCCTCTTGGGCCTGCCTCAAGTTGGATGGTGGAAGCGTTCCGCCAGCGGCTTGGAATGTGCCTCAACCATCAGGATTTCACCAAGATGATCAGCCGCACAAAACCGGCAGTCAGGGTGGTGGCTGCCGAATAGGCGCTGCCCCCAAGGAAAGGCGTTTCCTCAGGAAACCGCGCAAATAAAAAGGCAGAGCAACATCAATTGCTCTGCCTCTTTTGTTTTATGCACTCACCTTAATCAGAGGATCAGGCGGAACTTCGCAAAACCTTCTGCGCCGTCGCCGGCTTCCTCGATCTTTGCACCTTTCACGTGGTCCGCATACTGACGGCCCTTCGGGCCGGTTTCGAACGTTGCGGTGGTGTTGGCAACAGGCGCAAACGACCAGTTGGCATCAGCCTCAGGGTTGATTGTTCCCTGGTCAACGATGTAACGCACGATCACATCGCGGTTGGTATCCGGTGCCTCGAAGATGATCTTGTCTGTGGCGATGTCAGGGAACTTGCCGCCGCCGCTGGCGCGGTAGTTGTTGGTCGCAACCACGAACTTCTGCTCGGGATCGATGGGCTTGCCGTTGAACTGCAGGTTGACGATACGATTGCTTTCAGGCGTTACCGCCTTGCCATCCTTGTCGTATTTTGCGGGTTTCGAGACATCGATCTGGTAGGTCACGCCGTCAATGACGTCGTAATTATAGGACGGGAATTCCGGGTTGAGCAGCGGAGCGTCCTTGGAACCCACTTCAACCGTGTTGAACATGCCCGCAGACATTTCCAGCCAGTTCTTGACCTGCGCACCGGTAATCAGCACGGCCTGCACCGTATTAGGATAGAGGTAGAGATCGGCCACATTTTTGATGGCGATATCACCCGCTGCAACATCCGTATAATATTCTGCACCACCACGACCGCCAGCCTTGAACGGCGCGGCTGCGGAAAGAACCGGATAATCCTTGTATTCCGTCTCTTTCAGCATGTCTTTGATGTACCAGGTCTGCGCATTGGAAACGATCTGCACAGATGGATCATCCGCAACCAGTGCGAAATAGGAGTAGAGCGGAGCAGAGGTCTTGCCAACCGGACGGCGCACATAATCAAGTGTCGCTTCATGGTCGGCTTTTACGGCGTCCAGAACCGCCTGTTTGCTTTCGACATCCGCAACGATCTTGCGTTTGTCATCGCGATGGTAGATCGGGCGCGCTTCCGTTGTGAAGTCGACGATCTTCCATGCCTTGCCGTCTTTTTCAAGCAGCAGGTCGATCAGGCCCAGATGCGAACCCCAGAAGCCGCCCATGACGGTTGGCTTGCCCATCAGCGTTCCCTTGACGGGATCAACGCCTTCAATGCCGTCCCAGGTCTTGGGGCCGGGGAAGACCAGATGCTGGTGACCGGTGAAGATGGCATCGATACCTTCAACGCCAGCCAGATAGAGTGACGCATTTTCCATGCGCTCGGTCTGGCCCTTACCGTCAATACCGGAGTGCGACAGCGCGATGATGATGTCGGCGCCTTCTTCCTTCATGGCAGGAACCCAGGCCTTGGCAGCTTCCACGATATCGCGGGTCTGCGCCTTGCCCTCAAGGTTCTTGGCATCCCACTGCATGATCTGTGGTGGAACGAAACCGATAATGCCAATCTTGATCGGGCTTTCCTTGCCAGCGCCGTCCTTGATCTTTTTTTCAAGAATGACATAGGGCTTGAAGAACAGGTCATCCTGCTTCGGATCGCTGGCCAGCTGACCTTTGGTCACGTTGGCGCAGACATAAGGGAAATTCGCACCCGCCAGTGTGTTGGACATGTAGTCCAGGCCGTAATTGAACTCATGATTGCCCAGCGTGCCACAATCGTAACCCAGAACATTCATGGCGTTGATGACAGGGTGCTTGTCGCCCGCCTTCATACCACGCTCATAGGCGATAAAGTCGCCAAGCGGGTTACCCTGCAGGAAGTCACCATTGTCGACCAGCATGGAGTTGCCAGCTTCGGCACGGATCGAATCCATGATCGTGGCCGTACGTGCAAGGCCCATCGTGTCATTCGGCTTGTCGGCATAATAGTCATACGGGAACACATGGACGTGAATATCCGTGGTTTCCATAATGCGCAGATGAGCCTGATTACCCTGCGCACGTGCTGCAAACGGGTGCAGCATGACGAGCGCGGAGGAGGCAGCTATACCTCCCAGTAGCGACCTCCGTGTGATGGGATGAAGCGCGAACAGCGACGAAGACATGGGAACTCCTTGATATGATCTTGGGCTGACCTGAAACCAGCCTAAGGCCATTCTCAGATGAGTGCATCAGGAAAATGACGAAACGTCTTTTTCCCGAAATTTTTAAATGTGCATAATGTCTTTGTGCAACTAACGGGCGAGGGTCGGCTTGACCTCCTGATGGAAGAACCGGAAATAAGACGAAACCTGCGCCAGCGTGTTGGTGGACATTTTTAATTGAACACCCAGCCGGTTCATGTGATGCCACTGTACTTCACCCTCGATGAAACCCAGATCGTCACTCTGGATTTTCACCCGGCTGCCTTTGGATGCCGTAAATGGCCCCTGCAATTCAATGGCGATACCTGTTGCCGACAGGTCGACGACGCGCCCGGCAACGGATTGGTTGAAATAATGCACCGTGGCATAGATGCGGGTTTGCTCGCGCTTTGCACTGCGCGTCTGCATCGTCATGTTACCTGTCATAGTGTCTACCCGACCCAGTTTAAGCTACGGGTATCATTGCAGATAATTCTTACATGCCATTTAGAACGATGCGTAAAATTAAACCTAACCGCGATCTATTCGGCACTGGTAACAATTGTTGCGGGCCGAACGGACATGCACATAGGCAATCTCCGGCCGTTCAAACAGGCTGGCGGCACGTTGTGAAATCTCCGGTGTCGGTGTCACTGCGCCGGTGCCGTACACGATGCGGTCATCAGGGCCATAACCGCGCACGATATAGTCAGCACTTTCAAGTATTGGCGGCAAAACCTCGCTTGCCTCGTAGCGAGGGCATGACCGCTCGTGGATAAAGATCGGGCCGGTCTCGGCATAGGGCTGAAGGTCGATAAACGGCCGGTAGGCCAGGAGGAGCATCGCTTCTCCTTCAGCAATTTCACCAAGGCAATGGCGGCAGGGCATGCCGCCTGATGAGACCGAGCGTTCGGCGGGGTTGCCATAGGCATCATTGCGCCCGGCCCGAAATGCATCAGCCTCTTCAGTCGGCATGGCGGTAAACAGAATTGTGTTCATGTCAGTGGCTCCAAATGCGTTGCTGCTTTGTCGCTATGCGCCGCAAAGCAACGCCCGGCCACCCGATTCTTGTGTGTGACCGGGAAAAGCCCATTGTCAGACTCATGTGCTTTGATGCTCTATTTGCGAAACTTTCATGCACGGCCCGGAGCGCCTTATGCCGCACAGTATTTTTGCGTTTTTTATTTCTGCGTTGGTGGCTGTATTTCCCGCATGGAACGTTTCGGCACAGGATAGTCCCGACTTCGAAAAGCTGACGGATCAGCAGATCGAGGAAATGGTACAGTTCGTTGTCGGCAACGGTATCTTTATTCTCTACCACGAAGCCGGCCACATGCTGGTTTCCGAGTTTGACCTGCCTGTGCTGGGTCGAGAGGAAGACGCGGTTGATAACCTGTCATCGATCCTGATGCTGGAGGCTGATGATGACCTGCTTGATCAGGCCATTATCGATGCAGCCGATGGCTGGTTCCTGTCGAGCGAAGCGGCAGCGGATGCTGAAGAGGAGCAGGCTTTCTGGGGCGCCCACGGTTTGGACGAACAGCGTGGCTGGGCCATTGCCTGCTCGATGGCCGGCCACGACTACAAGAACTTCAAGGAATTTATTGATTCTCTGGAGTTTCCTGAGGACCGCCGCGAGGAGTGCATCTCGGAATATCCGCAGAAAGTACGCAGCTGGAATACGCTTCTGAAGCCGCATGAGGCGACAGCCAATGCCAGCACGAAGTTCGAAGTCACCTATGAGCCGATCACCGACCCAAGCCTTGAGTTGTTTCAAACCATCGTCAAGGAATCGAAACTGCTGGAATTGATCGGTAACTCCTTTTCCGGCCTCTATAATATCAAGGACGGTATCAAGTTGACCGCGAAACAATGCGGTCAGGCGAATGCCTTCTGGTCGGCAAAAGACCGCGAGATCACCTTTTGTTATGAGTTCGCCAAGTTCCACGGCGAACTGGTCGCCAATTACTTCTTGAACAATGCCGCTGACGAAACCCAGCCGCAAAGTGAAACCGAAAGCGATGACGCGACTGTCGTTGGTCTCACCAGACAATAAAATAATGCGTCACGCATATGAGGCATGCCCATATGCGTGACGCTCATCCTGATGGGATTAGCGCAGGAATTCGTCGATACGACGCAGCGTAACGCGACGGTTGCGCCATTCCTCAAACTGCGTGTTAACAAGCAGATAGCTTTCGCCATAACCCACGGTTTCCAGCGCCCGTGGCGGTACACGGAATTCCTGCACCAGCAGCCATTTTAGTGATTCTGCGCGACGTTCCGACAGGACCTGGTTGGACGCCTCAGAACCAACTGCGTCTGTGTGACCCTCAATAAGGAAACGTGCTCCGCGACGGCGGCGAAGGATCTGTTCCAGAGCAACGCCGATCTCGCGTACTTTACGATATTCCGAACGGGGAATTTCAGCCGAACCGAAGGCGAAATTGATGGACTGAATGTCGATGGAAGGGGCGCTGCGGCGCAGTTCCGGCCGGCGTTTGAATTCCTGGATGGTCACGCGCTCTTCCGGACGCATGCGACGCGACGGTGCTGCCTCAAGACGGCGCATGATGGTGCCGGAAGATGGAGTTTCCTGCGCACTGGCAACTGCCGGAACAAACGCTGTGGCAGCAAGTGCAGTCAGGAAAGATCGACGGTTCATGGCTGGTTTCCTTTACCTCGTTATTGTCGCGGGCAAACTGCCACGCACAACCTGAAGGAAACCTGAACCGGCGGTTGCCGCCGGTTCAAACTGATTAATGGTGCAATCCGCCGTCAGTGATCAGTTCTGAACGGCGATATTGAGCAATTCCGCCTCGCTCAACGGCTGAACCCAGGCCTGATAGGTGCCGACAGGCGAGAAGCCCATCATCTGATAAAGCTGCAGCGCACGCGGGTGGTCGAGTGTGTTGGTGGTAACGGTGACTTTTTTCGGATTGTCCTGCCAGGCGGCATAGAGTGCCTGCAACAGGAACCATTTGCCGATGCCAGCGCCAATCGCTTCTTCGAACAGGCCGAAATAGGAAAGCTGGGTTACGTCATCGTCGCGCCTGTATAGCTCGAAGAAACCGGCAGGCGAGCCGTTCATATACAGCACGCAGACGCTGTTTTTCGGGTCGCTCAAAACAGCGCCAAGTTCCGCGTCGCTCATGCGCATGCGTTTTTGCCAGTGCCAGCGTTTGCCGACCCGCCAGTACAGGTAGCGGTAAAAATGCAGCGGGATGTTCGGGGCACGCATGATCGCGGTTTGGATGTTGACCGGAACCGCAATGCTGATCTTTGGCGCAGCTGTCATTTCAAGCTGCGTGACATGGGCTTTTAGCGGATCAGTATCTCGGGGCGCGATGGGCTCGGCAGGGCCGGTGACCACAGGCGTGTCTTCAAGGCTGCCCCACTGCGACCAGGAGCCATCGAACAGGCTGTTGGTCTTGTGGCCAAGCGATTCAAGCGCCAGCGTGATAACCGCTGCCGTCACGCCAGAACCACAGCTGGTGACAACCGGCTTGGAAAGATCGATGCCGGCTTCCGTCATCATCTTGCGCAGCGTCGCCAGATCCTTGAAGTGACCGTTTTCCGAAAATGCCGTGGCAGGCAGGCTGCGGGCGCCCGGCATATGGCCAGAGCGCATGCCTGCACGCGGTTCGGCCTCGTCGCCGGTAAAGCGGCCAGCGCCACGCGCGTCGGCAATCTGCTTGCTGCCGGCGTCGACAACACTACGCATTTCGTCCAGTGACGTGACACGATTTTTCTGGAAGTGCGGGATAAAGCTGACGACTGGCGGTTCTGGCAGGTCGGTTTCAAGCGGCAGGTTTTGCGCTTTCCAGCCGTCGAGGCCACCATCCAGCACGTAAACGCTTTCGGCACCCATCACACGCAGCATCCACCATACACGCGGTGCAGAGAAGAATCCGGGGCCATCGTAAACGACGATCGTATCGGTTTCCTGGATGCCAAGTTTGCCAACCTGCTCGGCAAAATATTCCGGCGAGGGCAGGGAATGCGGCAGGCCAGTGGTGTGATCCGCAATCACGTCTTGATCGAAAAACACGGCACCGGGAATATGGCCCTTGGCATATTCGTCGGCACCATTGCGCTTGTGGGCTGGAAGATACCAGGATGCGTCGACGACACGGAACTCAGGTGCCCCAAGCTGTTTGTTCACCCAGTCCGCCGACACGACGAAACGACTTTTTTCGTTGCTCACGATCTAGTCTCCCTGCTGTTCAGGCTGCGGAATCGGGCGCACCGAAACGGATGCGAAAACGCCGGTTTTCCTTGCCCTTCTTTTCTATCTTGGCGATGTGTATTTCACCGACTTCATGTGTCTTGGAGACATGTGTTCCACCGCAGGGCTGGCTGTCAATTGCCGAGTTCTCACCTATGCACACAAGACTGACACGGCCGAGACCAACGGGTGGGCGCACATTCTTGGATTTGACGATGCCGGGATTGGCCTGCAATTCCTCGTCGGTGATCCACTGCAGGAAAACCGGATGGTCGGCATTGACCAGTTCCATTAGCTTGGCCGATACCTCGTCCTTGTCGATGGTTTCCGACATGTCGAAGTCAACACGCGATTCGTCTTCGCCAACTGCGGCACCAGTAATCGGCCATTGGCAGACAACGGACAGAAGATGACAGGCGGTATGCATCCGCATCAGCTTGTATCGGCGCTCCCAGTCCACATGCAGCACGACCTTTTCACCGGGTGCCACACTTTCCTGTCCTTCAAGCGGAACGTGGATAATAATGCTCTTGTCCTGACCGTGTCTGGTTTGCCCAAGCTGAATTCTGGAGCCGTCAGCACGCTCCAGAAAACCGGTGTCGCCAGGTTGACCGCCAGAGGTGGCGTAAAAGCAGGTCTGGTCCAGCTCAATGCCCCCGTCTTCGTGAATGTCTGTTACCGTTGCCTCGCAGGTGGAAAGGTAAAAATCATCACGAAAGAGGGCATTCACTGGCATAGTCTAGGCACCTTATGTGGTTTCATACGGGACAGATATATCGCTTTTCCCTGTGAGCCAGGCCGGAACAGGAAGCCCTTTGGACCGCAGGAATGCGGGATTGTAGAGCTTCGACTGGTAACGGTTACCGTAGTCACACAGAATGGTGACGATTGTATGCCCCGGACCGAGGTCTCGGGCAAGGCGAATTGCACCGGCAATGTTAATGCCGGTTGAACCACCAAGGCACAGGCCTTCCTTGGTGACGAGATCAAACAACACGGGCAGGGCTTCCGCATCCGAAATTCGGTAGGCGAAATCCGGTGTGAAGTCCTGCAGGTTGGCGGTGATGCGGCCCTGACCGATGCCTTCGGTAATGGAGTTGCCTTCAGATTTCAGGGTGCCGTTTTTGTAATATTCATAAAGTGCCGCACCATCAGGGTCGGCAATGCCGATCTTGATGTCAGGGTTGAAATCACGAAGACCATCGGCAACGCCAGCCAGCGTGCCGCCGGAGCCAACAGCGCAGATAAAGCCATCAACCTTACCATCCGTCTGGTCCCAGATTTCAGGCGCGGTGGTTTCGATATGGGCCTGACGGTTGGCGATGTTGTCGAATTGGTTTGCCCATACGGCGCCGTTCGGATCGGTTTCAGCAAGCTGCTTGGCCAGACGTCCGGACACCTTCACATAATTGTTCGGGTTAGAGTAGGGGGCAGCTGGCACTTCCACCAGTTCCGCACCCAGCAGTTTTAGCGCGTCCTTCTTTTCCTGGCTTTGTGTTTCAGGAATGACGATAACAGTGCGGTATCCAAGCGCTCTGGCAACAAGCGTCAGGCCAATGCCGGTATTGCCGGCCGTGCCCTCAACAATTGTACCACCAGGGCGCAGCAGACCGCGTTTTTCAGCATCGCGAATAATGTACAGCGCCGCACGGTCCTTGACGGACTGGCCGGGGTTGAGAAACTCGGCCTTGCCAAGAATTTCGCACCCTGTTGCCTCGGATGCAGCATTCAGACGAATGAGTGGCGTGTTTCCAATGGCTGTCAAAACAGAGGTATGTATCGTCATGGGTCGACCTTCTTTCGGACGCGTATGATTACCGTTGCTTTGAGCGGATTGACCCCTGTTGTGGCAAGAAATTCTGTTTCTGTGAATGCCTCAAACGGGCAAAATTCATCTTATGGGCGAGGTTTTCATCCTGTCGGCTCCATCAGCGGTAGGCGGATCGACGCTTAACGGAACAGTGAGAGCAGGCTCTCGCTATTGGAGTTGGAGATGGAGAGAGCCTGTACGGCAAGCTGCTGCTGTGTCTGCTGCGCTTTCAGGCGTGTCGAAGCTTCATTCATGTCGGCATCAACCAGACGGCCAATGCCGCTGTCGATGGAATCGCCAAGTTTGGAGGCAAAATCCAGCTGCAGATCGATGCGCGTCTGAATTGATCCGAGAAGCGAGGCGGCACTGACAACCTTTTTCGTCATGCCTTCGATCACTCTTATATAGCGGTCGAGATCGACCGACGGCGTGGTGATGTCCATGTCGACGAGGTTCACATCCGGCGGGTTGCCGATATTGTCCCAGACACCGGAAATCTTTATGGATGAGCGATACCCCATGTCCGGATACATGCTCTGGTCAATGTCGAGTGTGATACGCGAGCCGCTTGAGGTGACGCTGGATATGCCCTTGCCGGTCAGCACATGCTGAAGCACGGTTGCCATATCGGCCGCATTGTTCACTTCGCCTGTCGTGATACCCAGTGCCGTATCGACGTCATCCTTGGTCACCTTTATCATCTGCGGTGTTCCACGGTTCAGTGAAAGGTCGAAATAGAATTCGACATCGGTTTTCATTTGAAAGCTGTCGCCGAAATTGAAACCGAAATCCGCGTATTCGCCGTCGGTAACACCGGTGGGGGCATTCAGACCGAATGCGTAACCGCCCGCCAACGTCGACGTGACATTGCTCATTCTGACCGAAGAGCCGGGCAGACCTTCCATTTCTCCAGAAAAGAAACCGTAGGTTTGCATAACGCCACCGATATTATGGGCCTGTCCGAAGCCACTGCCGCGGCTCGGATCGGAAGGCGGAGGTGAGCTCCATGTCGCTCTTGAAATAACCACCATCCAGTCGCGCACCGTGCCGATATAACCATTGGCGCCTGCACCCAATGCGTCATTGACGGTGCTTCGGTCGATTGTCAGCGTATAGGTCGTTCCGGCTCCGAGCGCGCTACCATCTGCCGTGTAATCGAATGTTATGACGTCTGCGGCGCCAAAGGTGGCGCTGTGCGGAAAGTTGAAATATTGCCAGCCGGACATTTCATAGCTTTCCCAGTCCACATCGCGCAGACCGCCGATATCCCCAATGGCGCGTGAGTCGACTTGCAGCAAGCCGTCACCAGTCGTGTTGAACAAGGTGAGTTTGGACACGTCGACATCGGTTGTTTTTACGCTGACGCCGCCATTGCTGTTTCGGACAAAGGACGAAACGACGGAGTCCATTGACTGGGCTTTGTCAAAGATGTCGTCGAAATCCGTATTCAGCCAGTTTTGGCCGCTGAAGCTCGCCGATTCGGAGACGCTTTTGGCCTGATCGATAAGCTGCGCCAGCTCTTCCTGAACCTTGGTTCGGTCGACGCTGTCTTCTTTTGCCGTGACGAGTTTTGCCTTGAACTGTTTGAGAATGTCGACGGTCGATTCCAGACCCTCATAGGCCGTATCGACCTTGGCTGCCCCAAGGTTCAACGCATCGGTCACGGCGTCAATGGCCATGGTGTCGGAACGCATGGTGGTGGAAATGGACCAGTAAGCCGCATTGTCTGCTGCTGTCTGTACACGAAGGCCGGAACTGACTTGATTTTGCGTTCGGTTCAGATTTGAGCCGATCGTACGCAGGGTCTGAAGCGCAGAAGTCGCTCCAGCGTTCGTGAGAATGCTGGTCATAGGTATGCTCTGTTGGGGAATTCAGACGCTCATCATGAGCATGAAAATGTAGCCCACATAGAGCCCCAGTTATGGTTAATAGATGGTTTATTACAATTGTCAGAAATAACGATCTTCCGATTTTTCGCGATGGAAAAACAAGGGATTATCGACTGTACGGAGAGTCGCGGGCAGAACGCTGCACTGTCATCTAAAAAATGAAAACAGCAGGAACCAATCAGCACTGACATCGTTATGTCATCAAGCTACGCTAATGGTAGTACCAGTTGACGTCTTTGACCGCGGATGTACCGGCACTGACAGGATCAACGGACGAGAAGGTCGGCACTCCGTGTCCGGCCTTTTTTGTTGGCTTTGCAACTATGCTTGTTTTCGCCAGGGATCGGGCAGGGCAACCCCGACCGGGAATATTGGCTGGAGGTGGCATCAGGCGGAGATCTCCGCCTGCAAGCACTAAGCAGCCTATAGGGGCTTAGTGAACAGACGGCTCTTCTTCGCCATCCAGGAAGCTGCGAATGCCATCCTTTTCACAGGTCGCCAAAAACTCTTCCCAGGCGTCCTTGTCGGTCGCAAACGGCTCGTCCCAAGTCGTGACGTCGTCCTGCTCGCTGATGACCTCGAGTGTCCAGTCCCCCTGTGTGCCTTCAGGGCGGAAGATATCGACCAGGACGGTGATGCCGTCGTCTTCAAACTCACCGGCAAACTCGGAGTGTTCCATTTTTTGTTTTTTTGTCATTCCGCGATTCTCCGCTTCTGATGTGATGAACCCGCCACTCGGGCCGCTTGCCGCGTTTTACGCTCTGTCGTTGGTGTTTAGCCAGCCAGCGACTCAAACGCAAAAATCGCCTGCCGATAATAATGACAAAGCGTGTCAGTTACCGTTGCAAGATTTTCACAAAAGGAAAATAAGTTTTCCAGAATGCGGATATGAAGGTGAGGTAGTTTTCAGCGATATTGTGTTCTATAAAGAACAACCATTTAAGAGATAAATGGCTCCCCGGGCCGGATTCGAACCGGCGACCTGTCGATTAACAGTCGAATGCTCTACCGCTGAGCTACCAGGGAATGTCCACCGCTTGTCGTGGTGTGAGCGGGGTAATACAAATGCTTTTCCCATTTGCCAAGTGCTTTTTTCAAAAAAAATGCATTCGTCTTGTTTTATTCACAAAAGGTCCCATTTTGCAGGGGATGTTGAGCGAAAATAATTTTGGATGTTTTGGCCAAATGAGGCTGAGAGAAGTGATACGTCGATGAAATTTGGAATCGATTCCAGAAATGGCAAACTGAATCTCGGAAAAATCAGCATCTCAATGCCAAGATCCCGTTATGGGCGCATCACGGCGGGCTCTCTGCTCATCGTCGGCGGTGTGTTGGGGTTTTTGCCAATATTGGGATTCTGGATGTTGCCGCTTGGCGTAATCGTGTTGTCGCATGATTTGCACATCGTGCGCAGAGGCAGGCGCCGCGTCACCATATGGTGGGCGCGGCGCAAAGGTTCACCAGTGCCTGTAAAAGATCTGCAGCCTATTCAGCCAAAAGACCACCAAGCCCCTGGCCAGCAATAAACGCCAGATAAGCGAGAACAGAAAAATAGACGACGGTCAGCACGAGGAAGGCATAACCGCCGACCACGAAGAATCCGTCACGCTGGATCATGCCCGCCGAAAACAGCAGGATCGCCACAGCTGGCAGTGTATTGGAGAATGGAATGAGGCCGAGCGGCAACATCAGCAGAATGCCGGCCGCCATGATGGCAAGACCATTGATGCGGTTGGCAAACAGGCTGCCGGTTAGGGCAGGTAGGCGAGGGCGGATATAATTATCCAGCTTCGAGACGATTGAAACTCCCTTTTCCAGCGCAGGCAGCAGTTTTGACGTCTGCATCTGCTTGTCCAGAATGCGGGCAGGCAGCCAGGGCATGCGATTGAGTGTGATGGCAACGCTGATCATGATGATTGCCGCACCAAACACGGTGCTGACGCCCGGGATGGATACCGGAATGAGAAACGGCAGCGACGCAATGGCGCAAACCAGCAGCAATCCCTGTTCGCCGATAGAAGCCATCAATTCTCTGAGCGTAATCGTCTGGCCATCGAGTTTGCCGATCAGTTTTCTAAGCGTTGCGCTCAACTTCTCGGACGTATCGGTGAAGGTGAAATCGTTTGCCGTCATGTTTTATCCCGTAAATTAAAATCAGGGATTGATAACAGGTATGGCACGAATTGCCTACGAGAAAGCAGGCGCAACAAAGCTCCCGCCATTCACATGGCCGCGATTTTACCGGATGTCTGCCTCAAACTGTTCGCGATTTAATGCGAAACCCATTTGGTATAGGCGCCCGCTACCAAAACAATCATCAGCACGCCAATGATGAATGGATTAAGCGATGTGAACAGACCTAAGATGTCCATGACATTTCCTCCTCAGTTCTCCCACTGACAACTATATGACAATTTTGGAATATATGCCAGAAAAACAATGTTTTGGTTGCGATGCAGCATTGACTTTTCTAAAAGGTTCGCGGTTTTGCGCTTGCGCATGTCTGGATGCGTAAAGGGGCCTGCGCTAAATGGCGCATGGCATGACGAATGAATATTTGAGTGTTTTGGGCCGGCGAAAACGCCCGGTTTCATCTTTTGATTTTCAGGAAGGTATGGAAAATGCTGCGTGGTTTATATGACTGGACCATGGCGCTTGCGCGTCGCAAGACCGCCGTATGGTGGCTGGCAATCGTCGCCTTCGTGGAAAGCTCAGTGTTTCTGGTTCCCGCCGACGTGCTGTTCCTGCCAATGGTTCTGGCAAAGCCACACCGCGCCATGCACTACGCATTTGTGGCCACGCTGTTTTCGGTGCTCGGTGGTATCGCAGGGTGGTTCCTTGGCCATTACGCCTTTGAAAGCATCGCCCGTCCGGTGCTGGAGTTTTACGGTAAACTGCATGCATTTGAAGAGCTGCAGGCGACCGTCAACTACGAAACCATTGTACTGTTGCTGATCACATCCGGTCTGGCGCATCTGCCGCCAATCAAGGTCGTGACGATCCTGTCGGGTGCTGCCAATATCAGCCTTAGCCTGTTTATCATCTCTGCGGTCATCACCCGTGGCGCACGCTTCTTCATTCTGGCCGGTCTGCTGCGGAAATATGGCGAGGACATCCGCCACTTCATCGAAAAGCGCCTTGGCCTGATCAGCGCTGTGGCTGCAGCCGCACTGATTGCCGTTTATGCGGCTTACGTTTTTCTGAAGTGAGGTTTTGTCAGGAAAATCAATCACATCAATGGGGATGTGATTGAGGAAATGGTCGGAGCGACAGGATTTGAACCTGCGACCCCTTGCCCCCCAGGCAAGTGCGCTACCGAGCTGCGCTACGCTCCGAACTGCCTAAAAAGGCTTGGTTCGATTAATCTTTTTAAAATACCGATGCAAGCTTAAAATCATTCGGTGAATATAAAAGTGCGGGGCGGGCGGCACCTCGCACGCTGCAAATCAGATGCTCATCCGGGCTCTAGCCATTCACCCATTCCCCACCATGCAATCGACCAGTTTTTCCTTGGAGACACTGCCGACAGGTCGTCCCTGCGAGCAGACGATATTGACGACCGATGCGCCGGCCTTGGTCAGCTCCCGCAGCGACTGTTCGACAGTCAGATCTTCCGACAGTTGCAGGGAAGGGCCGACAGACCTGGTCTGCTCGGCGACCGCGCTCAGGCGGATCACGCGACCACGGTTCACCTCCTTGACGAAGGATTCAATATAGGCGTCGGCCGGGTTGAGCACGATGTCTGCCGGCGTACCCTGTTGAATAACCTCACCGTCGCGCAGGATGGCAATCTTGTCGCCCAGTCGAAGTGCCTCATCCAGATCATGGGTGATAAAGACGACAGTCTTTTTGAGTTCCTTTTGCAGTTCCAGCAGCACGCCCTGCATGTCGACGCGGATCAGCGGATCAAGCGCTGAATAGGCTTCGTCCATCAACAGGATTTCAGCATTGTGGGTCAGCGCGCGGGCGAGACCGACACGTTGCTGCATGCCACCGGACAGCTGATTGGGGTAGTGGTTGGCAAAACCTTCCAGCCCCACACGCTTGATCCAGATCTGGGCGCGTTCTTCGCGCTCTTCCTTTGCCGTCCCCTGAATTTCAAGCCCGTAGACGGTGTTCTGCAACGCGTTGCGGTGGGGCAGAAGGGCAAATTTCTGGAACACCATTGCCGTCTTGTGACGGCGAAACTCCCGCAATTCGTCCTGGCTCATGCGACAGACATCATCGCCGCCGTACAGAACTTCGCCTGCTGTTGGCTCGATAAGGCGGTTGATGTGGCGAATGAGCGTTGATTTGCCAGAGCCGGACAGGCCCATTATTACGGTAATGCCGCCGCCGGGAATGGTGATGTTGATGTCGCGCAAACCCAGGACATGGCCATGTTTCTGGTTCAGTTCGGTTTTTGTCATGCCATTGGCGACTGATTCAACAAAGTTTGCAGGCCGGGGTCCGAAAATCTTGTAAAGGTTCCGGATCTCAATCGATTGACTAGTCATGCGTAATTTCCCGGTGCTTTTGCAGGCGCAGGCCATAGGCTTGGCTGATACGGTCAAAAATGATGGCGATGCCAACAATGGCCAGCCCGTTAAAAATGCCGAGGGTAAAATACTGGTTGGCAATGGCTTTCAGCACCGGTTGCCCCAGACCCTGCACGCCAATCATCGAGGCAATCACCACCATGGCCAGTGCCATCATGATGGTCTGGTTTATGCCGGCCATGATGGTGGGCAGGGCAAGCGGCAGCTGCACGTTCTTCAGCTTCTGCCAGCCGGATGACCCAAAGGCGTCTGCGGCCTCCAGCACGTCACGGTCGACCATGCGGATGCCAAGATTGGTCAGGCGGATCATGGGCGGAATGGCGTAGATGACAACCGCAATCACCCCGGGCACACGCCCGATGCCAAGCAACATCACCACCGGGATGAGGTAGACGAAACTCGGCATGGTCTGCATGACGTCAAGCACGGGATTAACGACGTTCTGCAGCCTGTTGGAACGTGACATGGCAATGCCGATCGGCAGGCCGATGAAGATCGACACCACAGTACAGACAAGGATCATCGACACCGTCTTCATCGTATCGGCCCACATGTCGAAATAACCGATGAGGAAGAGGGTGAACACGCAGCCGATGACGATGGGCAGACTGCGGCTGGCAAGCCAGGCAATGGCGGCGATAACCACAATGATAATCGGCCACGGTGTGCCGGTCAGCAGGCGCTCTGACCAGATCAGGAAACTTTGCAGGGGACTGAACAGCGCTTCAATGTCGCTGCCATACGCCCGCGTAAATCCGCGAAATCCTTCGTCGATGCTTTTTTTGACACCGCGAAGGGTTTCGGCATCCATTGTCGGAAACTTCCAGAACCAATCCATATGAACGTCCCCATGACGATAAGGGCGATGAGAGCCAGGTTGGATCCCCCGTTTATTGTGGGTGTGTCTCCAGTCCCGGCCGCCTCGGTGTTGGAAATGCCGGTGCCTCAGGTCACCTGCGGTTTCCTATGGCTTTTAAAAATCAGAGGGATGCCTTGATCTTTTCTGCCACGTCAGGGGAAACCCATGCCGTCCACAGAGCTTCGTTATTTTTCAGGAAGTATTTTGCACCTTCTTCACCGGTTGCCTGGTTGTCGCTCATCCACGCAATCAGCTTGTTGACGGTGTCATTGGTCCAGGCGCGTTTGTTGAGGTAATCCATGACAGGACCGGCGCGGTCGGCAAAGCTCTTGGCAACAACGGTTTCAACCGTGTCTGTCTGCCAGGCATTCAGCTTCGGATCGGCGCAATCGGCAACCGATGTGCAGCGTTTCCATTCGGCTGCGTCATAGGATGTGTCGAAGTCGAGCTTGACCATCTCGTATTTGCCGAGCAGGGCGGTTGGTGCCCAGTAATAAGCGGCCACGGGCTGTTTGGCCTCATAGGCCTTGGCGATCGCGCCATCGAGGCCGGCAGCCGATCCGGTGTCGACCAGCGTAAATCCGGCCTTTTCGCCGTCATAGGCTTTAAACAACTGGGCTGTCACCACGGTGCCACCCCAACCCTGCGGACCGTTGTAGACGGCGCCCTTGCTGCTGTCTTCCGGTGCCGGGAAAAGCTGCGGGTTTTTGAACAGGTCACCCACGGTCTTTATGGTCGGGTTAGCTTCGGCCACGTATTTCGGGATCCACCAGCCCTGTACCGCACCGTCAGAGAGAATTTTGGCGGCGCTGACGAATTTCCCTTCGGAGATGCCACGGTTTACGATTTCCGGCTGCAGGCTGACCCATGCCTCGGGCGCAATGTCTGGCTGGCCCTTTTCGGCCATCGAGGTCAGTGTCGGTACGGTGTCACCAGCAACCAGTTCGGCCGTACAGCCGTAACCGGCTTCGAGAATGAGTTTGTCGACATTGGCGGCCACTTCAGCGGACTGCCAGTTCATGTTGGCAATGGTAACAGTGCCGCAATCTGCTGCGGAGGCCGTTGTTGCAAGACCGGCAAGGCTTGCGGCAAGAACGGTGGAGGCCAAAAGCATTTTCATTTTTTTTGTTCCCTCTGGTCGCGGTGTTACGTGAACCCGGGCGTCTGCGGCACCGCGTCCACAGACGTGCCTATTGAGCCTTCATTTACCAAGAGGGGGCATTCCGATTGCGTCAGATCATGCCGCATTGATGTATATTTTCAATTTTTTTGAAGTTGCAAAAACGCAAAAGCCCGGAAAACAGCCAAGCTTTCCGGGCATTCTTTTGGTTGCGAAACAGGCTGTCCGCTTGCTGGAGTTGGTGTCGCAACACGCCGAGGGGAGGCGTGTATATGGCGCCGATATTCAGCTGTTAATTCGTGTCGCTGGATCCTGAAGACGAAACTGTCTTGTCTGTCCCGCTTGCCGGCGTGTTAGCGTTGGCGTCTGGCCATGACAGGTAATAATATTTGCTGCCGACAGTGCCGAAATAGGCGTTCTCGCCAGTGGTCTTGTCGATATAGCTGCCGTCGCTTGATTTGGCGTAAGAGACATCCTCACCGCGTGTCAGACGCTCTTTCAGGAAGTCACTCCAGTTGTTGGTGGCAATGGTGGTTGCCGCACCTGACGTGGTGTCCTTGTGCTTTTCATCATCAACATCCCAGGCGGCAATCTTCTGGCCGCTGACCGGGTCGGTCACCGTTAGTGTGCCAGCCTTCAGGGCGGCGAGCATCGCATCTGCCTGCTTCTTGCCCGCGGCAGTATCGGCCATTTCTTCAAGGCTGTCTTTCAGACTGCGCATGAAGGAGGCGGTCGTGACATCAGTAGAGACGGGTGTTGGTGTGGTGTTCGGCGTCGTGTTGACGGTTGAGTCGGGGTTTTTGGTGGCCAGTGTCGTCAGCAGCCGCGTCAACGTGTCGTTGGAGGAGCTGGACGACGTGTCCAGGCCGTATTGCTGCAAAAGCGAGCTGGATGCGGAGCTGGTTGAGGTTGTAGTTTCCTCCTGCTCCTTCAGGGCTTTAAGGGCGATTTGCGTCGTCATCAGCCGGATGGATTGAATCGAAGAAACCATGAACTGCGCCTGTATGCTTCGCGGAAATGGCTTCCGCGCGGTTGTCGGACAAGCGATAGCGTTCTATCGCCTGTCCTCAAACTATAGCTACATGCATGCGCGAGGCTTGAGTGGAGGCAAGCCTTGGCTGAAATCAGTTTTCTTGAATTTTAACGCCATTTGGACCGATCTGCATCTCAATGCCTGCAGGCTTGCTTTCCTGATGCCAAACATAGGCACCAAGACCTGCAGCGAGGATCACCAGTGCGCCGATGATGAAATAAAGATTGTTGGTTCTCGTCATTCACGTCTCCCGTCATATTTTCGGGAGTGAAATGCGCAGGAATGCCAACGGGTTCCATCAGCAACACCATGTCAGCGAAAAATTATTGCCGCTGCTGCCGCTGCCATTTCAGTTCCAGCGCCATGCAGCCCCAGATGATGCCGAGCAACAGGAAGAAATGCCGCCAGTGGTCGGTGTCGATGACATTGCCAATGATCAGGTGACCGACAAAACTGACCCAGGCAATCATCAGGAAGGGCTGCCATGGACGATCCCGCAGCAGGTATCTGAAACCTTCCGCCACCGTCCAGCACATCAGGGAGACATAACTGACAAAACCGAGCCAGCCGTGAGTCGTCAGGCTTTTCAGCCAGATATTATGTTCCGCTTCCGGGAAAATGGTGGCAAACACCATGGGACCGATCCCGAGCGGATTTTCCATGGCCATCATGAAGCCAATGCGATGTCGCGCAAATCGCCCGAGATGACCGCCATCATAATCCTGCACGGCCTTTGTTCGGCTCAGGAACAGGTTGGACACCTGTTCGAACTGCAAGGCGACCATCAATGCAATAACCAGAAACACCACGGCCAGCAGTGTCAGTACCAGTATTTTAAGCCTGAAGGCGGTGGAGCGCTCTTTCAGCAACATCAGCAGAACGAGCATGACGGTTGCGATAAGAAACAAGCCCCAGGCCGCACGGGAAAACGACAGGAAAATACCAAGCGCCAGAATGAGCAGACCGAGAATCTTAAGCGGCATGCTGCTGACCCGCCCGGTCAACAGACCATAAACCAGAAACAGCGACGGCGTGACGAGAAACGGACCAAAGACGTTCGGGTCTTGGAACGCGCCCTTGGCACGGTCATAGAGCGTGAACACCTGGAAGCCCGGAATGGCATTGAAGTAACCGAGAATGCCCAGCATCGAGGTGATCAGGGCGGCAACAACCCAAGCTTTGAAAATCAGCGACAGCCGCCGGTGATCATCTTCGGTGACTGCGGCGTAAAAAACCGATGTCAGCGCCAGAAAGGTCGAGACTGCGAGATACATCGGCCCTTCGCCGAGATCCGACATGACCAGCAGGGAGAGAAAACCACCGGCATTGAACACCAGCAAAAAAGCCAACAGCACAATGACGCGTTTGGACAGGCGAAGCCCGAGCAGGAACCAGATGGCGACCTGCGCCACCATCATCAACTCGTAAGGTGCCGGTTCGGAAATAACAAAACCGGACAGGAACACGCCAAAGGCAAGCGCAAACGCGCCAATCATCCGCATGGCGGCCAATGGCGCGTTGAAATCAGGCGTATCTGTCAGGCTGACGTTGCTCAATAGGCGTTTTCCGATTTGAGCAGCCTGATCGGTGTCAGGAACAGGATCTTGAGGTCGAACATCAACGACCAGTTTTCGATGTAATGCAGATCGAAAGCGGTGCGGAACTTGATCTTGTCGCTGTTGTCGATCTCGCCGCGCCAGCCATTGATCTGCGCCCATCCGGTCACGCCGGGCTTGACCTTGTGGCGGGCAAAATAATGCTCAACCACATCGGCATATTTCAGGTCGCCGGTCTGGGCCATGACCGCATGCGGGCGAGGGCCAACCAGGGACAGGCTGCCATTCAGCACGTTGAACAGCTGCGGCAACTCGTCAATCGAGGATTTACGCAGGAAACGGCCGACAGGCGTAACGCGTGGGTCGTTCTTGGTCACTGCCTTTTTGGCTGTCGGGTCGCTCAGCTCGGTATACATCGAGCGAAATTTCCAGACATTTATCGTCTCGTTGTTAAAGCCGTGGCGTTTCTGCTTGAAGAAAACCGGACCCTTTGAAGTTGTTTTCACGGCAATGGCCGCGCCAATCATCACCGGCCACAACAACACCAGGGCAACGACGGTGAAGAACAGGTCAAAGATGCGCTTGGCAACCGAGTCCCAGTCGCGGATCGGTTTGTCGAACACATCCAGCATCGGCACATTGCCGACATGCGAATAGGAGCGCGGGCGGAAACGCAATTTGTTGGCATGTGCGGCGATACGAATATCGACGGGCAAGATCCACACCTGCTTCAACAGGGCGAGAATACGTCCCTCGGCCGAAATCGGTAACGAGATGATCAACATGTCGAGTTTGGTCAGGCGTGCAAATTCCACCAGTTCGGCGAAGGTACCAAGCTTTGGATAACCGGCAACGATATCAGGCGAACGATCGCCGGTGCGGTCGTCGAAGATACCGCAGATACGGATATCATTGTCCGGCTGCTCTTCCAGCGAGCGGATAAGGTTCTTGGCTGCATCGCCACCACCGACGATAACCGCACGACGCTCCATGACGCCATTACGGCCCCAGTGGCGGATTGCCACGCCGGTAAGGATACGTTCCAACGCAAGAAAGGCAGCGCCGGCCACAAACCACATGGCAGTTGTCAGCCACGAACTGCCACCGGTAGGATGGAAGGCGAGAAGCAGAAGCACCGTCAGCGCAAAACCGGCGGTATAGGCCATCAGAATACGCGGCATCTTCGCCATAGGCGTGCGCAGCGACGGCAACTGGTAAAGATCAAGCGCATAAAGCATCAGGCCGGTCAGACCTGCACCCGCCACCATGATCGCAAACAGGCCAAGCAGGCTGCCAACCGTGTGTTCCGAGGCCAGCATGCTGACGATGCAGCCAAGGATCACCAGTCCGGCAAATTCCAGCAATTGCAGCTGGCCGATAATGATGTTGGGGGAGTGATTGCCCGTACGCAGCTGATTGGCGACCTGTCGTGCCAACGGGTTGAGCGACACTGGTGGGCTGTCTCCATCACCAGCTGAACGACCGGCAATCTCGGACACCTTTCGGCGCAGTTCATTGATATCGAGTTGCTGGTTTTGGACGTTGCTCATGGACGCATTCCGTTTTGCATTTTGGCGCAACCATAGCGGCAACATGCTAAGAAACGTTTATGGCGACAACCAAGTCTTTAGACAGTCGTACCGTGCTGATACGACCTGTGAACGGATGGTTAGTCTCGCATCCCGTCAGGTGCGGGGCAGTAATTCCCGGTAAAGGGCAAGAATTTGTCCGGCCATTACGGGTGTGGAAAACCGCTGCCGGAATTCGGTTGCATCAGGCAAGGCTTGCTGTCGCCACTCAGGGACTTGCAAGCTGCGAACCATGGTCTGCGCCAGGCTTGTTGCATCGCCAGCCGTGACCAGCGCCGGGCTCTGTTCGCCCATGATCTCGGAAATGCCACCAACCCGTGAGGCAATCACCGGTTTGCCGGCCGCCAGTGCTTCCAGAATGATGTAGGGCAGGGATTCTGCCCGTGAGGGGACAACGACCGTATCCGCCAAAGCAAATGCCTTGCGGGCCGGCATGGATGGATGCATGACGAGCCGGTCCGACAAGCCGGCCGCCGCAATCGCGTCGCGGTACTTGTTACGCTCGGGACCATCGCCAACGATCACGCCGGTCAGGGTTTGCCCGGACAGTTTTTCCGCCTGGGTAAAGGCATCAATGAACACGTCGGGACCTTTCAGGTCACGCAACATACCGATGTAGAGAAAATGGCTGGCATTTGCGTTGAGCGGAACCGGCGCAAATTCGCTTTCCTGCACGCCATTATAGATCATCCGCGCTTGCGTGTGCGGTTTGCCGACCTTTTGTGTATAGGCGCTCTGCTCGTAATGGCAGACGAAACACAGCGCATCGGTAAAGCGCTCTAAAAGGCGCTCCACATTAAAGAACACCTGACCGCGCAGGGATTTGCGGTCATAGTGCAGGCTGCCCCCATGGGGCGAATAGAGGCGGGCTACGCGATACCTGTTCACCCGCAGGGCTGAGCCGATGAGACGGGCGAGAACGCCGCCTTTGGCGCTATGGCCATGGATTACATCTGGCTGCAAACTTTTGATATGTTGATAGGCTTTCCAAAGAGCGCCCAGGTCGGATGGGCCGACCGAACGTCCGATGGGCAAACGGATAAGCCCCAGCGACAGCATGGGCTTGATCTGTTCAAACAGTTTTTCCTCGTGCTCGCCACCCGTTGAACTGTCGCACAGAATGCCAACCTCATGTCCCAGCTTTACATGCTCTTCCACAAGGTCACGAACGTGCCGGAATACACCACCGACCGGTGAGCGAAAACAATGCAGAATGCGGAGAGGTTTTTCTGTGGTCATGTTACCGTTACTGGCAATCAGAAGAAGCGTTCACGGACATACACAGTGTCACCAGCGAGGATTGGTCCCGAGATATTGATGCGACCCGTCACGATTTCCCCGTTGATCTTGCGGGTTACATCCACATCGCGCTGGTTGGCGCGGGTGGAGAAGCCGCCGGCAATAGCGATAGCATTTTGCACGGTCATGCCAGGCACATAGGAATATTGCCCCGGACGACCGACTTCACCCATGATGAAGATTGCCCGGTAACGGTCGATTTCGATCGTCACATCCGGGTCACGCAGATAGCCCTGTCGCAGTTTCTGGGCGATGGCGCCTTCAAGCTGCGGCAACGTCTGGCCACGGGCAGGAACCGGGCCAATGAGAGGGAAGGCGATGTAACCAGCCTGATCCACCGTATAGCTGTTGCTCAGACCGGTCTGCTCGAAAACAGTAATCCGCAGTCTGTCGCCACTATCCAGCCGGTAGGGTTGGATGGTCGCTTCGTGAAAGGCTTTCGGAGCGGGCTGGTACGCCGAACAGCCGGACAGTGCCGCAGCAAAGGCGGTCACAACGATAATGGCGGTACGGTTCAGGGCGCAGGACATTCGCGCTTGGGCTCCACAAAGCGGCAATTAAAGATGTTATCGATCTGTTAGGGTTAACGCCGAGTAAATGACGCGAAAAAAGTATGAAACTCCGCCTTTGAGATCGCGAAAGGCGGTTAACGGTTGGGTTACCATAAAGTCCTAAAATTACGGCAACAGGAATGTAATGGACGGGCGCGCGCGTCGTGCAGCCGTTTCGTCCAGCCTGCCCTTGAGGGGTCACGATGCAGGAGTTCGCATGTCAGCGACAGGCCGTAATGATAAAGACGTGGATATCGACCTGGCGCGGCTGGTGCTTGCCATCTGGGAGAGGCGGGGAAAAATTGCAGCCGTGACATTGATCGCTGGCGGCGTGGCTTTTGCTGCGTCCAGTGTCATGTCGCCGGTCTATCGCAGCGAGGCCCGTGTCCTCATCGAAACCCGTGCAGCATCATTCGGCAATGCCGACCCGAACGGTACTGGCTCCCAGCAGGTGCTGGACGATCTGAATATCTCCAGCCAGACGCAGCTTCTGCAATCGGTCGACCTGATCAAGCAGGTTGCTCGCAACATGAAGCTTTACGAGCTGCCTGAATTCGACCCCGGTGCCAGCCCGTCAATGGTGTCGCGCCTGCTGGTCATGATCGGCATGAAAAAGAACCCGCTGGAAGTGGCTCCGGAAGAACGGGTCATTTCCGCTTTCCGGGAAAAGCTGCAGGTTTATCGCGCTGAGACGTCACGCGTTATCGCCGTGGAGTTTTCCTCCAAGGACCCGGTGCTGGCCGCTGCCATCCCTAACGAAATTCTTAAAGTCTACCAGTCGCTGCAGACTGACGCCAAACTCGATGCAAATTCCGAGGCCGCACGCTGGCTTGAGCCGGAAATTGCCAGCCTGCGCGAAAAGGTACGCGAAGCCGATAAGAAGGTGGCGGATTACCGTGCTTCCTCCGATCTGTTGACCGTCGGTGAAAACACCACCTTTGCAACACGACAGCTCGGTGACATCTCGACCGAACTGGCACGTGTTCGCGGCGAAAAGGCCAATGCCGAGGCGCGTGCTGAAAATGTGCGCAATGCACTGTCCTCCGGCCGCCCGACCGACACGCTGCCTGACATTATCGGTTCGCAGATGATCCAGCGTCTCAAGGAAACCGAATCCGGTATCCAGTCGCAGATCTCCGATCTATCGACCACCATGCTCGACGGTCATCCGCGCATCAAGGCACTGCGCGCGCAGCTTGGAGGCATCCGCAGCCAGATTGAAACCGAAACCCGCAAGGTCTTGGCAAGCCTGGAAAATGAAGCGAATGTATCCCGCCTGCGGGAGCGCCAACTGGTGCAGCAGCTCAATACGCTAAAGGCAGACGGTGCACGTGCTGGTGAAGATTCTGTTGGCCTCAATGACCTCGAGCGTGATGCGACGGCACAGCGCCAGTTGCTTGAAACCTATCTGGCCCGTTACCGTGAGGCGACCTCGCGTACTACCAGCACAGATTCCAGCCCGGCTGATGCCCGCGTCATCTCTGCTGCCATCGAGCCGCGCGAACCGTATTTCCCCAAGGTTGGACCGATTGTCATCGTTGTCTCGCTCGTTGCCTTGCTGTTGTCCTGCGTTGTCGTGATGTTGATCGAGTTGTTCACCGGACGTGCCTTGCGGCCGGTCGGTGCATCCAGGCAAGAAGAACTGGAAACGGAGGCCACCGTCGTTGAGGCTGTTTCCGTACCGGTTGCCGTCGTGGACGTGCCTGCCGACCGCATCCAGGTGGCAAGTGATGAGGCGTTGGCCGCAGAAATGGAAGAAACACTCGACCTGACTGAGACGCCGGAAACGCTCGAAGTGCTTGAGGCGAACGAGGTGGATAATGACGCGGTCGAGGAGGCCGAGCAGTCTGGTCTTGAAACATTCTCCATCGCAATGATCGCAGAATATCTCGCCATGAAGGGCGTCGGCCCGGTTGCAACCGTCGTATCGCCGGCTGGCGATGCCGGCTCCACTGCAACCGTCATGCTGGCGCGCGCCGTGTCGGAAAGCGGCAGAACGGTGGTGCTGGTCGACATGACGGCGTCAGCTTGTCCGACCCGCCTGATGGCGCCGTCCTCCAATCTGCCTGGCATTACCGATCTGCTAGCTGGTGAAGTCAATTTTGCCGAAACCATTCACAATGACCGCCTGTCCAGCGCCCATATCGTGCCGCAGGGCAAGACGCCGGCGCATGAGGCCATGCGGGTCATCGACCGTCTGACGATGGTGGTAAGCGCTTTGGCTGACGTGTACGACACGGTGCTGATCGAATGCGGTGCGGTTGATGTGGTACGGGCGGCTGGAATTCTGAAAAACCTCTCCACCGACATCATCGTTTCGGCGCCACAGCCGGACGAGGAAAGCCTGTCGGGTGTCATGCAGACCTTGGCTGATGATGGCCATTCCCGCGTGCTGATCATGTCCGGCATGAACAGCCAGCGTCATCCGCAGGATGGCAGCCGTACGGCGGCGTGATGGCCGCC
Source organism: Rhizobium sp. BIGb0125 (assembly GCF_024810055.1). Classification (NCBI taxonomy): domain Bacteria; kingdom Pseudomonadati; phylum Pseudomonadota; class Alphaproteobacteria; order Hyphomicrobiales; family Rhizobiaceae; genus Rhizobium; species Rhizobium sp. BIGb0125. Next base: position 278,100 of record NZ_JANUDV010000002.1, on the reverse strand, counting down.
GTCTGGTCTCAGTCGCTTTCCGGTTCCGGTTTTGCGGTGTCCTTCTTGGCCCGCAGGGACTGGATGAAGCCGTAGAGTTTGGGATGCGCCTTGATAAAGCTTTTGAGCGAGGCAAGCGCGCGGTAGCCAATGGCCGGCAGATACCCCCGCACAGATAGGGCACGGAAGATGTCATGTTGCACGGTTTCGACTGTGCACCAGCTTCTTTTGTAAAGCTGGTCGCCAATGCCGAAGTCGAAGATCGCGGCACCCTCGGCACAACTTTTCTCGATCATCAGCCAGAACAACAATTCGCCAGGGCTGGCATCGGCTGCCAGGTGTTGGTGGATCGAGCCAAACTGACAGATCACATGATCGCCCTTGCGCGACAGCCCAGCTAATGCAGCCACTGCGTTATTGGAACCGGGCAGGCGAATGGCATGGAGTTCCAGCGGCACATTCTCAAGGTGATAGGGTGTGTCGACAAGACTGTGGAAAAAGCTCTTGATCGCCTTGTCCTGGAAGACGTCAGGAATTTTCTGTGCCGCGAAACGTTCTGCCTTTTGCTGGAAAAACGTGTCCAGCAGGGCATGTTGTTCCTGGCGATCACGCGTCAGGTAATAGTCGTAGCCACCAATCTCGTTCAGACGCTTGGTCTGCACGCGGTACTTTTTGCGACGGCGCTTGGCATTGACCTGGGCCAGCGTATCTTCAAAACGTGGCAAAAGCGGCAGCTGAAATGACCGGTTCTGGTTTTCGCTGGTCGCCAGCGCCGAGAGCGGATGCCGCCGTCCACGCCAGGTAAGCGGAATATTCTGCAAGGCCAACACATCGACGCGGTCGGATAATTGGCGGCGTATTTCGCTCAGGATAAGCTGTGCATCTTCAGGCTTGGCCGTCTGCGCATAAGCATCGTCGAACAGTCCGGTATTGATATTGTTGAAATTGCCGCCCGGGAAACGCGCCACACGAAACGGGCCCTTGCTGCGAATTTCAAGCGGGATGAGAAACACCGTCTGGCCGGACACTTGACCACGAATGACCACAACCGGCGTGCCCATGGCCTTGGACCATGCCGCGCACCACCAGTAACTCTGGTGGACGGAGTTGAGTGGGGAGTGCTCCAGACGTTGCCAGTCTGCCTCGACCGCCGCCATGTCGGAGACAACATCAACCGACAGCGGACCGGAAACCGCGTGCACAACGGCATGTTCAAAAGCCTTCTGGCTTTCTGCTTCCGGCAGGTCTGGCTGTATTGCTCTCATCAACAACTCCGCAACATCTGCCGCAAAATAGCAGCAAGCCGTGCAACAAAGAGTTTATCGGCCAAGATGCGAGCTGAAACTTGTAAGTGCAGTTAGCACAAGGTTACTGGCCGGGTTTGCGGCCCGCCATCCACTTTATCAGCGCCATGGCTGGCAGTACCCACAACAGGCCAGTGCCGATGAAATAGAGCAAATGAACCCACCAGGGCGATTCCGCCAGATTGGCCGCTGCATAGGACGTCGCCAGAATGGCATAGACAATCACCATGATGATGATGACGATGGTGCCGATGAACGAACGCAGACGAGTGGGCATGAGTTTCTCATTGTGTTGACGTGTTTGTGGGTCCGCGACGGCTTGCCGCAAACATGCAGGGCTTGTTTTGCCTTAACGGTTGGGGCAAATCAACGTCATAGCTTTCTGCAGGACCATGAAAATGACATGTCCTGCCTTATGAAACTGTCCTGCCTTGGCCTGATACAGGTCAAGGGTACCGGCCTTCTTTGACGGGGTGAGAAACCCCTGTGGAGTTGAGAATATGAGCCTGAATACCGCAGCATTGGCTGGGAACCCTTCTGAGGCTGCAATAGAGCAGACACTTGTAAAGCAGGATCGTAATCGCCGCGTGCTGCGCATCTGGCTTGGTTTTGTTATTTTTACCCTGTTTTGCCTTGTGCTGGTGGGTGGCGCAACGCGCCTGACCGAATCTGGCCTTTCGATTACCGAATGGAAACCGATCCACGGTGCCATTCCGCCGCTTTCGGTGGAAGAGTGGCAGGAAGAGTTCGATCTCTACAAGCGCATTCCGCAATACCAGGAAGTCAACAAGGGCATGAGCCTTGATGAGTTCAAAACGATTTTCTGGTGGGAATGGGCACATCGCCTGCTGGCGCGGGGCATCGGTATCATCTTTGCACTGCCACTGGCGTTTTTCTGGATCACCGGCCGCGTGGAAAAGCGTATCCGTCTGCCGCTGGTCGGCCTTTTGGCGCTGGGCGGCTTTCAGGGCTTCATCGGCTGGTGGATGGTTTCATCCGGTCTCGTCAACCGCACTGACGTGTCGCAGTACCGCCTTGCCACCCACTTGACCATCGCCTGTCTTATCTTTGCTGGCTGTATGTGGATCATGCGCGGTCTTTCGCATCATTCGCAGGATGCGGTGGGTGAAAGAAAGGGGCGCACCTTTGCAGCCGTGCTGTTCTGCCTCTGTCTGTTCCAGATCTATCTCGGTGCACTGGTGGCCGGTCTCAATGCGGGTCTGTCCTATAATACCTGGCCACTGATGGACGGTGCGGTCATCCCGGGTGATCTTTTCGTTCAGCAGCCCTGGTGGATCAATCTGTTTGAAAACCCCAAGACCGTGCAGTTCATCCACCGTCTAGGCGCCTATACACTGTTTGCAGCAGCGCTTTGGAACATGGTCAGGCTGTGCCGTGACATCCCGGGATCGCCGCATGCCCGGCGATCTGTGCTGCTGTTCGTGCTGATCCTGATCCAGGCGATGCTCGGCATCATCACGCTGCTGATGCATGTCGATATCCATGTCGCGCTGGCCCATCAGGGCATGGCATTGGTTGTTCTTGGATTTGCCACCGCCCACTGGCGCGGGTTTATCGGCGAATATTCCGCGCCGGTAGCCGTCGAGGTGCGTGACTGATAACGCTTAAAGCAGGGTGCGCGCGATCTGAAGGAATGCCAGACGTTCGCGCGCATTCTCACTGGCATCAAATAAGGTGCCATCTTCCACAGACCAGCAGATCGACAATCCTGCATGCGCAATGGCGTAGCGCAGGATTTTTTCTTCCCCACATCCCAACATCCGTGAAAACAGTGTGGTCAGCGCCTTGATGCGCGCCGGCTTGATAATATCGGGCAGGGCATTCAGCGGATTGCCGAAGATGTTTGCCACATCATAGGCGGCGTCACCAATCAGCCCCTGCGGGTCAATTGCCAGCCAGCCGCGTGTGCCGCCGGACACGATGTTGTCGTGGTGCAAATCGCCATGCAGGGGTTTGATGTTGTCCTGTGTACCGAGAAGCTGAAATGCCAGTTGTCGGGCAAAGCCAAGCGGCTCGCGCAACATTGCATCATAGCCGTCGAGTGAGCGGTCAAACAGTGCTGCAAAATGCCTGTCGAGCGGCGTAAGGTTCTCAAGTGTTGCGGGTGAGGGCGCGTGCAGCCTGCCCAGTACATCGGTTATGATCCGGTTGCTGGCGGCCTCACCATGTTCAAGACGGTACTGCCGTAGTGTCAGGTCTCCCGCATCTTCCAGCAGGCAACTCATGCCATGGCTATCGATCAGCCTGATGGCGCCGTTGCCGTCCCGCCAGCGCAGGAAGGCCATGCCCGGTAACTCTCCGATGCCGCGCAGCTTGAGTTCCTTCAGTACTGCCTTCTCACCACTGTCAAGCGTCACGCGGTAAACCAAGCTGCTCGGTGTATCGGCAAGAAGAAAGGCGGAGGATATGCTCCACCGCCTTTTGATGTCTTCTGAAATAACAGGTGAGGTTTTGCCTTCGGTCATGCCGAGAGCATCAGTTCCATGTTCTGCACAGCAGCACCGGATGCGCCCTTGCCGAGATTGTCCAGCAGCGCCACGAGGTTGATGTGCTCGCCGCCTTCGGTGCCGAACACGAACAGCTTCATGGTGTCCTTGCCGGCAAGTTCCTCTGCGTCGATGCGTGACAGGCCCTTGCTTTCGTCCAGCGATACGACTGAGACGATGTCCTGACCGGCATAATGCGCAACCAGCGCATCATGAATGGTCTTGATCGTCGTGCCGTCCTTGAGGTCGGCAGCAAACAGCGGCACCTGTACGATCATGCCCTGTGCGAAGCGGCCGACCGATGGCGAAAACAGCGGAGAGCGATCGAGCAGACCATGGGTCTTCATTTCCGGAACGTGCTTGTGCTTCAGCGGCAGGCCGTAGAGGAAGTTGTTGGCGGTAATCGCATCGTCGCGGCTCAGATCTTCCATCTGGGCAATCATCTGCTTGCCGCCACCGGTGTAACCCGAGACAGCATTGACCGAGACGGGGTAGCCGTCCGGCAGCAGGCCTGCTGCGCGCAACGGGCGGATGAGGCCGATGGCACCCGTTGGGTAGCAGCCGGGGTTGGCGACGAAACGTGCAGAGCGGATCTTGTCGCCTTGTGCATTGTCCATCTCGGCAAAGCCATAGGCCCAATCAGGCGCGATGCGGTATGCTGTCGATGTGTCGATAATGCGCACATTGTTGTTGCCTGCCACCATCGACACGGCCTCTCTCGAGGCTTCATCAGGCAGGCACAGAATGGCGACATCGGCATTGTTCAGCATGTCTTCGCGCATGGCGGCATTGCGCCGTTCCGCTTCGGGAATCGACAGCAGTTCGATATCGCGGCGGTCGGCCAGGCGTGTGCGGATCTGCAAGCCCGTTGTGCCGTGTTCGCCATCGATGAAGATTTTCGCTGTCATGCCCTTATCCTAGCTTTTTCAGTGGGTTACTGCAATTGGCGGAATCAGAGTGCCAATCGCTTGAATCAATTCCTCAGCGCGCCTTGGCAAGCCGTTCGGCGCGCAGGCCAAGCATATACATCGCAACTGTGGCACCGGCAATGGCGGTTATGTCCGCATGGTCATAGGCGGGCGCCACCTCCACCACATCAGAGCCTCTGATGTCCAGCTGGCCAAGTCCGCGCAGGATCGAGAGTATCTTGGAGCTGGTCGGGCCACCGGCAACCGGTGTGCCGGTACCGGGTGCGAAGGCCGGGTCAAGGCAGTCGATATCGAAGGTCAGATACACGGGCTGCCCGGCAGTGCGGTTGACGATCAGCGACGAGATGTCACCCGCCCGCATGTCTTCGACGTCGTGCCCGTAGATAATCTTGATGCCAAAGTCATCGGGTGCGTGGGTGCGAATACCGATCTGGATAGAGCGGTCAGGATCGATCAATCCATCACGCACGGCACGCGCCACGAAGGAGCCGTGGTCAATACGTTTGCCGTCATCGAACCACGTGTCCTGATGGGCGTCGAACTGAACCAGCGCCAACGGCCCGTGCTTGGCAACATGCGCCTTCAGAAGCGGCCAGGTAATGAAGTGATCGCCACCCAGCGTCAGCAGGTAGTCTGAGCGGGACAGGATCTTGCGTGCTTCTTTTTCGATCTTGGCAGGGGTCTGCCAGTGGTTGCCGTAATCTAGCAGGCAATCACCATAATCAATGGTCGGCATGCCCTCGAATAGGTCTCGATGAAACGGATATTGCGGGTCGTTGTCGAAAATGGCTGAGGCACGGCGAATGGCCTGTGGTCCAAAGCGAGCGCCGGGTCTGTTGGAGGTCGCCGCATCAAACGGAATGCCCCAGACAACTGTCGATGCGCCGTTTAGATTTTTGGTGAACTTTCGCCGCATGAAGGAAAGCGTGCCCGCATGGGTCGGATCTGTTGCTGCTGAGGTGAGGGAAGAAGCCGTGAATGCGTGGTCGATGGTTTTTCCCGGCATGCGTCAGTCTCCGTTTTATCGAATCCGTAAGCCTGTTCTATGTGCGCGATGTGTATGTCCAGTGATGGCATTCGCTTTGTCAGCGACATCGCTGTGCGGCAAGATGCTCGACATTGTGCTTTCATGCAACAACACTTTCCCGACGTGAAGGGCGGCCAGCGTTGCGCCTTCATGGAAACGAAAAAGCGGAAACGAAAAAAGGCGGAACCGAAGTCCCGCCTTTTCGAAGTCTGTATTCCGGAAGCGATTAACGCTTGGAGAACTGGAACGAACGGCGAGCCTTGGCCTTACCGTACTTCTTACGTTCAACAACGCGGCTGTCGCGAGTCAGGAAGCCACCCTTCTTCAGAACAGAGCGCAGGCCCGGTTCGAAGTAGGTGAGTGCCTTGGAGATACCGTGACGAACGGCACCGGCCTGACCGGAGAGACCACCACCAGCAACAGTTGCGATAACATCGAACTGGCCTGTGCGTGCTACAGCAACAACTGGCTGCTGCAGGATCATCTGCAGAACCGGACGTGCGAAGTACGCAGTGAAGTCGCGACCATTGATGATGATCTTGCCAGAGCCAGCCTTAACCCAAACGCGGGCTACGGCGTTCTTGCGCTTGCCGGTTGCGTAGGAGCGACCGAGAGTGTCAACCTTGCGGACATGTACAGGAGCCGAAGCTTCTGCTGCCGGAGCGAGGTCTTTCAGAGAGGAAAGATCGGCCATTATTAGGCGCTCCTTACGTTCTTGCTGTTGAGCTTGGCAACGTCGAGAACGACCGGCTGCTGTGCTTCATGTGGGTGGTTGGAACCAGCGTAAACGCGCAGGTTCTTCATCTGGCGACGGCCGAGCGGGCCGCGCGGGATCATGCGTTCAACTGCCTTCTCGAGAACGCGCTCCGGGAAGCGGCCTTCGATGATCTGGCGAGCTGTACGCTCCTTGATGCCGCCTGGGTAGCCGGTGTGCCAGTAGTATTTCTTGTCGGAATACTTGTTGCCGGTGAAGACAGCCTTTTCCGCATTGATGATGATGACATTGTCGCCATCGTCAACGTGTGGTGTGTAGGTTGCCTTGTGCTTGCCGCGAAGACGGTTTGCAACAACGGTGGCGAGGCGACCAACAACGAGGCCTTCGGCGTCGATGATGATCCACTTCTTCTCCACCTCAGCGGGCTTCTGAACGAAAGTCGACATATTACTAGTCTTTCTGTCTGGACCCATGGGCCATAAGGCTCTGGGCGTTTTTTGTTGCTTGGTTTTCTTGCGCCTGAACGCAAGGGTAAGCCGCATTTACATGAAATGTGACTTGGGCGAGCTTATACGTGGGTGCTGAAAAACCGTCAAGGTTTCGAATTTGGGTAAAGCTAGAAAAACGCAAGTAAAATCAATGGTTTGTTTGTGTGGTATTTTAATACCTCACTTTTTAGCCCAGCCGCATCACCAAAACACCCGCTGCAATGACGGCACCGGCGACATAACGCCAGATACTGGCCTTCTCCTTGAGGATAAAAACCGAGATGACGATGGCAAACAGGATCGATGTTTCGCGCAGCGCCGCAACAATGGCAACCGGCGCCTTGGTCATGGCCCAGAGAGCAAGTCCATAGGACAGGATCGAGCCGCCACCGCCCAGAATGCCGCGCCACCAGTTGCCGCGCACATGGGTGATCACGGCACGGCCGCCGCGCATGTAAATGGCGTGGCTGAACAGCAGGACCGGCGGCAAGAGCGACATCCACAAGGTATAGGAAATGGCATTGCCTGCCTCACGGGCGCCAACGCCATCCACAAAAGTGTAGCTGGCGATGACAACGGCATTGAGCAGCGCAAAGATTGTCGCGGTGCGGCCGCCGTGGCGAGCCTCGAATGCCAGTGTCATGATGCCGGCGCAAATGACGAAAATTCCGGTGAGCGCCATTGGTGACAGATGTTCGCCAAGAATGAAGCTGCTGCTGGCTGCAACCAGCAACGGTGCCACGCCGCGCATCAGCGGATAGACCAGCCCGATATCACCGAGTGTGTAGGCAACGGCCACCAGGCGGAAATAGACGAACTGCAGAACCGCTGACGCCAGAATGAAGGGCAGCGCTGTGATGTTCGGCATCGGGAGGAAGGGCAGAAAGGGCAGGGCACAGCAGGCGCCGCCGGCCGCAATCAGTGCGGCATCCAGTGACTTGTCCTTGCCGGATTTGACCAGGGCATTCCAGCTTGCATGGAGCAGCGCTCCGAAGAGAACCAATAAAAGCACATCGATAGACAAGGCAATGATCCGCGAGCGAGGAAAACGGCAGGTTATGTCCAGTTCTATTCGCAGTGAAAGCGCAAGTGCAAGCGGTGTGATGCACGCTTTATTGGGGGTGAGAAAATGTCGTCGTCGGGCGACTTATCGAACGATGTTTTTGGCTGCATCGAAAAGCTGTATTGGTCGATTTTTCAATGTCAAATAATAGAATAATACAACTATTTGGCGATTTGATTTACTGGTAATTTTTATGGTTTTTTTGCAGCATCGAGACGTGGGAAATCTAGTTGTTCTGGGAATGTTGCAATTTGCGATATATCTGAAGTGCTGATGCTTGCCATTCGTCACTAAAATACTGCTTCAGACGATAGTAGATTTGCTCCTGCCAGGCGTTTTATTTCATAAAGTTGGAATTTCTAATTAAACTATAAGTAGTCGCTAAAATGCCTATGAATAAAACATGAATTTATCAAATACAAAGAGTGAACATTTTTCGCGCGTAAAATTTAATTCGGCGCGTGCGAAACGGCACCGCACCAACGTTACGCCGAAAAGCTGATGGAATTTTATGTGGTCAGCAGTCTCTGCCGAACGAAAACGGGCTGCAACGATCATTGGTGCGCGGTTCACATTTGTACACCGGGCAGTTCTTTGCGTCGCGCGTTGGTACGCTGCTGTCAGCTGCGTATTCGCCGGTATCGCACTGACGGTCGCTTCGGACGTAGCGATCATAAAGCGTCATGTTGCGTACGCGCGTCGATGTTTAACGGAGAATGGCCGCGCCCTCACGGTCGATAGCACTCTGTACTGCTGCACAGCTCATGCCTGTTGTATTGTAGCGGGAAATGGCAGCGGCCGGAGAGGCTGCAAGCACGGCAAGCAGTACGGCGAATGTTGTCTTCAGCATGATCTGGTCCTTTTCTTTTTGTTGTTGGATCCCATATGCAAAAGTGCTTCGCATGTCGTAGCCCTTTGAAAAGATAGTCACCCATCCAGGAACCTGATCATGCAGCACGATACTTACGACAATGATTATATAGCAGAAATTCTCGGCTCGGTGAAGACAATTGCCTTGACTGGCGCCTCGCCAAACCCGGATCGTCCAAGCTACGGCGTCATGCGGTTTCTGCTGTCGAAGGGCTACCGGGTGTTTCCCGTTAATCCGGGGCAGGCGGGCAAGGAAATTCTCGGCCAGAAGGTCTATGCGCACTTGGCCGATATTCCGGAGCCCGTTGATATGGTGGATGTGTTCCGCGCCAAGGAGTACCTGTCGTCAGTCGTTGAAGAAACAATCCTGCTTTCGCCACGACCCAAGGTCATTTGGGGTCAGCTTTCCGTGCGTGACGATACAGCAGCCGCCAAGGCTGAAGCCTACGGTATCAAGATGGTTATGGACCGTTGCCCGGCAATTGAATATCCGCGCCTCAATATAACACAGGGTTGAGCGCGCAACAGGCTTATCATTTGCTGCCAAGGCGTTATGATCCTCCAAAGTCCAGTTCAAGGTCTGACATTTTGGAGGAAATACCATGTCCAGCAACAATCCCGGATTTGCGACGCTTGCAATTCATGCAGGCGCGCAGCCTGACCCGACCACGGGTGCCCGTAACACACCGATCTATCAGACGACGGCCTATGCCTTCCGGGATTCGGATCATGCTGCTGCATTGTTTGGCCTGAAAGAATTCGGCAACATCTACACCCGCATCATGAACCCGACTCAGGCGGTGCTGGAAGAGCGTGTGGCGGCCCTTGAGGGCGGCACGGCAGCACTGGCCGTTGCCTCCGGCCATGCTGCACAAATGCTGGTGTTCCACACATTGATGCAGCCGGGCGATAATTTTGTAGCCGCACGCCAACTCTATGGCGGCTCCATCAACCAGTTCGGCCATGCCTTCCAGAATTTTGGCTGGCAGGTGCGTTGGGCCGATACGGCTGAACCGGAAACCTTCGAAAAACATATCGATGATCGCACCAAAGCGATCTTTATCGAAAGCCTTGCCAATCCCGGCGGCACCTTCGTGGACATTGCCGCCATTGCCGAGGTTGCGCGCAAGCATGCCCTGCCGCTGATCGTTGATAACACCATGGCCAGCCCATACCTTGTGCGACCGCTGGAACATGGCGCCGACGTAGTACTGCATTCGCTGACCAAGTTCCTCGGCGGCCACGGCAATTCCATGGGCGGTATCATTGTCGACGGCGGTACATTCGACTGGTCTGCGTCCGGCAAATATCCGATGCTATCCGAACCGCGCCCGGAATATTCCGGCACGGTATTGCACGCCACCTTCGGCAATTTTGCCTTTGCCATTGCGTGCCGTGTACTTGGCTTGCGTGACCTTGGTCCGGCCATTTCGCCGTTTAACGCCTTCCTGATCCTGACCGGTATTGAAACCCTGCCGCTGCGCATGCAGCGCCATTCGGAAAACGCTCTCGCTGTTGCCAAATGGCTGAAAAAACATCCCAAGGTCGGCTGGGTCCATTATGCGGGACTTGAGGATAGCTCCAACCACGCCATCCAGCAGCATTATTCGCCAGCCGGTGCCGGTTCTGTCTTCACCTTCGGTCTGAAGGGCGGTTACGATGCCGGAAAGGGCTTTGTCGCCGGTCTGCAGCTTTTCTCGCACCTTGCCAATATTGGTGACACCCGCTCGCTGGTTATTCACCCGGCCTCGACCACCCATGCCCAGTTGACGCCGGAACAGCAGGTTGCCGCCGGTGCCGGACCGGATGTCGTGCGTCTGTCCATCGGCCTTGAAGACGTCAAGGACATCATCGCCGATCTGGAACAGGCACTGTCAAAAGTATAACAGCTGCACAAACAGAACCTGGAGAACAGCATCTCATGGCATTGACCCTGTCATTCAACCTCGAAGAAAAACTGGCGAATATTGAGCCGGAATACGGCGCCCCGAAACCGGAGCGTCTGATCTCGGGAGACCCAAAATTCACCACATGGAATTTCGAAGAGGCTGATGGCGGGGTCTACGCAGGGATCTGGCAATCAACGCCTGGCAAGTGGCGCGTCGAATATGACGAGTGGGAATATTTCAGCATTCTCGAGGGCCATTCGGTGCTGACATCTGACGACGGTCAAAGCTTTGCATTGCGTGCTGGCGACCGGATGGTATTAAGGCCCGGCTTCAAAGGAAGCTGGGAAGTCCTTGAAACGACTCGCAAGGACTACGTGATCCGTCTTTGAAAAAGGACGGGCCGGAATGAATAGGGTAATGTAATGAGAATACTGAGAACGTTTCTGATCGTAGCGATCGTTTCCGTCGGTTTTATTGGTTTCCAGTGGTACAAATATGTAACCAACACGGACAGCCCCTATGATGAGGTTGGCATCGAGCTGAACAGCCGTATGCCGGGACCAATCAACAAATGGGGTTGTGACAAGCTTCACGAGACATTTGGCAATGTTCTCCCGCCGTATGGTTGCCAGGGTGGCAGCGATGGACGGCAGTGGATTTAACCGCCACAGCATCATACAGACAAAAGCGCCGTGTGTTTTCATCAAACACACGGCGTTTCCATTTTAATCGGCAGGTTTCAGGCGCGGCAATCACCAGACAAGATCCAGACGGTCCAAACCATGGAAATGGTAGACATCCTTGACCTCGGGTTTCCGGGCAATCTTCATGCCTGGCAGGCGGGCAAACAGCAGAGGCAGCGCGATATTCAATTCAAGACGTGCCAGCGGCGCACCAATGCAGAAGTGAATACCGGCACCGAAGGACAGGTTGGCACCTTCGGCACGGTCTGGCTTGAAGGTGAGGGGATCGGTGAATTTCTGCGGGTCGAGATTGGCCGCCGCCAGAATGAGGCTGACCTTATCGCCGCGCTTGAATGCAACGCCGTCGATCTCCACCGGCTCAAGAACCCAACGCTGGAAGATATGCACGGGCGCACAGATGCGCAGCGTCTCTTCAACCGTGCGCTCGGTGGTCTTGTCATCGGAAAATAACGTATCCGGCGCAACGCCGCTTTCCAGGATTACCCGAACCGAATTGCCGATCTGGTGAACGGTGGCTTCATGGCCGGCATTCAGCAGAACGATGGTGGTCGACACCAGTTCGTCATCCGTCAGGAACTGGCCTTTGTGCTCGGTGTGGATCATGTGGCTCATCAGATCATCGCGCGGGTTTTCGCGACGATCCCTGATGATGCTGCGAACATAGTCAGCGAATTCCTTGGCCGCCCTGTCCGCCGAATGTTCATCTTCGGTGGTGCGTTTGAACATATACATGCCGACATAGGCATGGGACCATTCCAGTAGCTTCGGGCCCATCTCCTCGGGAATGCCGATCATCCGGGCAATCATCGTCACCGGAATGATATCTGCGAAGGAGGCGAGAAGCTCTGTCTTGCCATCTTTTTCAAAACCGTCGATCAGCTTGTTGGCCAGCGCCTCGATTTCCGGCTTCATGATCTCGACATGGCGAGAGACGAAAGCGCGGTTGATGAGGGTGCGCAGCCGCGTATGTTCCGGCGGTTCGATTTCCAGCAGCGAATGGCGCTCGGCCGCATCGAAATGTTTGACGTGCTCCTGCGGCTCGGCAAGGCCCAGTTCTTCGCGGCTGGCGACATGCAGGATCTGCCGTCCGAAACGGCGGTCACGCAACAGCGCATTGACGTGGTCATAGCCGGTGAAAAACCACTGTTTCTGTTCCTCCCAATAAAAGGTGGGACAGTGTTTGTGCAGAGCCGCATAAACAGCATTCGGATTTCCGAAGAACTCCGGGTTGCGGGCATCAAGCGAGACATGGCGCGTAGCGGTGTCGATTGTCAGAAAATCAGGAATATCAGTCATGCAATCATATCTATTGGAATGGGTGCCGGGCTGGAAGATGTTTTCCAAACCGGAGATAAATAAGCGGTGCGTTCCTGATCTTAGCGGTTGGCAATCGCGGTGATGCGGGCCAATGCCGCGACCTGACGGTCGGCATTGTTATCCATCGGATCTTCATTACGATCATTGGCGGCGATCACCACGTTGTTTTCACCGTTGAAGAATACGGTTCTGTTGCGGCCGGCCTTCTTGGCGGCGTACAGCGCCCGGTCGGCAATCGTCATCAGCGCGTGGAGATCCGGCGCGCCGCTATTGTCAGTCGCGATACCGACGCTGACAGTCATGGGAATGGTTTGCTTGCCATCGTCAAGCGGTGTGCGGGCAAGGTGCAGCCTGATGGTTTCGGCAACCATGATCGCCCGGTCGGGAAGGGCGGTTTCCAGAAGCAACGCAAATTCTTCGCCACCCATGCGCACGAACATGCCTGTCTCGGAAATGATGGTTTCCGCCATACGTGAAAACCGCGTGAGCGCGATATCGCCGGACTGGTGACCGTAGCGGTCGTTGATCTTCTTGAAATGATCGATGTCGAACAGGATGAGAGCCACGCTGTGGCCAGAATTGGCCGAGCGTTTTGCCAGTCTTTCGAATTCTTCTGTCAGGCCACGGCGATTGCGAGCGCCGGTCAGTTCATCGGTCGTTGCCAACAGGTGCAGGCGCTTTTCCGTTTCTTCAATATAGAGCATGGCACTGAGCGTGATCACGGCAACAAAGAACAATGCACCGTAAATGGCGGTAATGGTCGTCAGCGGCACGACATTTCCGGTCGCCATATTATGCTTGATAACCACATAGGCGGTGATTGCTCCGCACAGGGCCTGAAATACCAGCAAACTGGCAAGGGTTTTGCGCGTCGGGCTGCGCTTGCCCTTGTAATTCAGAAGAACACTGGCCAGCATGAGGTAACCAAGGCCCGCGGCCGTATGATAAAGAACGATGCGATAGGCCATGCTGTCGCGTACAGGTGGGACAAACATGAACGCCACCCACAGCAATGCAGGGATCGCGACCCAGCCTTCGATCTTTTTGCCGCTGATTTTGAGCAGGCCCGCAAGCCAGCAGGCAAAGCCTAGCAGTGCGACTGTATTGCCCACCTGAATAGAGGCGAAATTCGGGATTTCCCCGCGCAGCATCACCAGGACGCAGCCAATCGTATTAAGCGCGAAGCCGGACGCGAACAGCAGGTATTGTGTTTTGGCGCGTTGTCGCAGCCACATGCCGAGCAGCAGAAAAGCCAGGGTGAGTGTTTCTGCGGCCCAGAGAAGCATTACTGTTTTGGCATCAAACACCGTACGATCCTAATCTGCGCGTTTGCGCGTTGCTTCACGCGCCATGATCCTCATGATCATGGAGGAAACGCTTGAAACTAACCTGATGGCACGAAGTTCTATTCCGGGAGGAAATGCGGGACGGGCCTGCGCGGAAGTATCAACACCAATTGCTAATGGTTCGTTGCCGGACCGGGGCAAAACTGGGGTGATCCAGAGGTTTATTTCTGACCTATGAAGCCCACCAAAGCGCCGGACGCGGGTTGCGTGACACGCAGGTGCTTGAACTCTTGAAACCTGCACCAGATATAAAGGCCACGGCGGTGGACGATATTGGCTGCAGATTTGGAAAAACGAGTTCGAAATTTCGAAAAGCCGCTACGACGATCATCTTTGGAGCAGATTTCATTCTCGTTATGAGAAAACTGTGCTGGCGTGGGCTTTGCTGAGACGATGTGACGGGTAATGGACTTGAGAATTCATCAATCATTCACCACATCCGGTTTTCGTCGTTGATGATCAAGCATCGTCAATGCGTGGCTATGGCGACTCATGCGAATGCTCATTAGAGCGCCAGTAAGAAATGCCCGCTATTAAGGATATCCGCCGCCTGTGTCTTGAAGTACGTGGCTTGGACACTCTATGTAGAGAATGAAGAAATAGATTTGATTCCGGTTCGCAGATCGTGCCGGGCAAGAGTTGATAAAGGACGGACATGAGAAATCCAGTTGATACCGCCATGGCTCTGGTGCCGATGGTCGTGGAACAGACCAATCGCGGCGAACGGTCCTATGACATCTACTCGCGTCTTCTCAAGGAACGCATCATTTTCCTGACTGGTCCGGTTGAAGATCATATGGCGTCGCTGGTTTGCGCCCAGCTGCTCTTCCTTGAGGCTGAAAACCCCAAGAAGGAAATTGCGCTTTACATCAATTCTCCGGGCGGCGTCGTAACCGCCGGCATGGCAATCTATGATACCATGCAGTTCATTCGCCCGGCTGTATCGACGCTCTGCGTTGGTCAGGCTGCGTCCATGGGTTCGCTGCTGCTGGCTGCCGGTGAGAAGGGCATGCGTTTTGCAACGCCAAACGCCCGTATCATGGTGCACCAGCCATCCGGCGGTTTCCAGGGCCAGGCATCCGACATCGAACGTCACGCCCGTGACATCATCAAGATGAAGCGCCGCCTGAATGAAGTTTACGTGAAGCACACCGGCCGCACGCTTGAAGAGGTTGAAAAAACCCTTGATCGCGACCACTTCATGGACTCGGAAGAAGCAAAGGATTGGGGCGTCATCGACCGCATCCTGACGTCGCGCGCCGAAATCGAAGGTGCGTCTGCTTAGTAACGCATGCGCGTTTTTGACAATGGTTTGAGACCCTCTGTGGAAATAGAGGGTTTAAACCGGGAAAGAAAACGCTAATAGTACATATTAAGGCTATGTTGAAAATTTATGACGTAGCGTTGATGCTTGAAGGGGATTTCGTTGCCTCCGGGGTTCGGATTGTTTGTCCGGTCCGGTTTAGTACCCCCGGAAACAATGCGGGCACGTATCCTGAAAACGGAAAACGTGCCGGCAAGCGGTGAGTTTACCGCATTCCGTTTGACGGAATGACGGCGTGCTGGAAGGAAAGAGATATGAGCAAAGTCAGCGGCAGCAACGGCGGCGACTCCAAGAACACACTCTATTGTTCATTCTGCGGCAAGAGCCAGCACGAGGTCCGCAAGCTTATTGCTGGACCGACGGTATTCATCTGCGATGAATGCGTCGAATTGTGCATGGACATCATTCGCGAAGAGAACAAGAGTTCCATGGTGAAGTCCCGCGAAGGCGTTCCCACGCCGCAGGATATCATCAAAATTCTCGATGAATATGTCATCGGCCAGATGCAGGCGAAGAAAATTCTCTCCGTGGCCGTTCATAACCATTACAAACGTCTGGCACACGCCTCGAAAAACGGGGAAGTGGAACTGGCGAAGTCGAACATCATGCTGGTTGGCCCAACCGGTTGCGGCAAGACCTATCTTGCCCAGACCCTGGCCCGCATCATCGATGTGCCCTTCACCATGGCCGATGCCACGACGTTGACCGAAGCTGGCTACGTGGGTGAAGATGTTGAAAACATCATCCTCAAGCTGCTCCAGTCTGCGGATTACAACGTTGAACGCGCTCAGCGCGGTATCGTTTACATCGACGAAGTGGACAAGATTTCCCGCAAGTCTGACAACCCATCCATCACGCGCGACGTGTCGGGTGAGGGCGTACAGCAGGCTCTGCTGAAGATCATGGAAGGCACGGTTGCGTCCGTTCCTCCACAGGGTGGTCGCAAACATCCACAGCAGGAATTCCTGCAGGTGGATACGACCAACATCCTGTTCATCTGCGGTGGCGCGTTTGCCGGTCTGGACAAGATCATTTCGGCACGTGGCGAAAAGACCTCGATTGGTTTTGGCGCAACGGTCAAGGGTCCGGAAGATCGTCGTGTTGGCGAAGTGCTGCGTGAACTGGAGCCGGAAGATCTGGTCAAGTTCGGTCTTATTCCTGAATTCATCGGTCGTCTGCCCGTTCTGGCAACGCTCGAAGATCTCGATGAAGACGCACTGATCCAGATCCTGTCGGAACCAAAGAATGCTCTGGTCAAGCAGTACCAGCGCCTGTTCGAGATGGAAGATGTCGAACTGACATTCCATGAAGACGCATTGCGCGAAATTGCCCGCAAGGCAATCACCCGTAAAACCGGTGCTCGCGGTCTGCGTTCGATCATGGAAAAAATCCTGCTCGACACCATGTTCGAATTGCCGACGCTTGAAGGCGTTCGTGAAGTCGTGATCTCTGACGAAGTCGTCAGTGGTGTAGCGCGTCCGCTCTACATCTACGCCGATCGTCAGGAAGAAAAGACTAACGTTTCGGCCTGATTCGATTACGGTAGAATTGAAAGCCCCTTGCAGCACGGCTGCGAGGGGCTTTTTCTTTGGCCAATGGCCACAGTCCATGGTGTCCCAGGAGAACGCCTCATGAGTTTTGTGTCTGCCGTTCTCGTGCATGTCGCTGATATGGATGAGGGGATCGCGTGGTATGAGAAAGCCTTTCCTGGCGCCGTGCGAACCGTGTCGCAGCCTTCAGGGTTCGAGTTTTTGCAGGTCGGTCAGACGCAGTTGGAACTGGTGCTGGCCGATGACAAGGTAGCAAGCGGGGCCGCTGGCAGTGTGGTCTATTGGTGGACGGACGACTTTGAAAAATCGCTCACCCATCTGCAGGCGCTTGGAGCGGTGCTTTACCGCGGCCCGATGAGAATCGATGGTGATATCCTGATGTGTCAGGTTCGCGACCCATGGGGTAATTGCATAGGTCTACGCGGCGCTGCCCTCGCGATGGCATAAGGGCAGGGGTGTCAGCTCAATTTCCGGCGCTTTTGGCGATGCTTTTATCGCAATTCTGCGACGTTCCTGCGGATGGCGGCTATTTTGCGTGTAGAGCCGTTTGCTCTTTGCTGATAATGTTTTACAACTGATTTGTGACGCGGTGTTTCGCGTCTGGCGGCAAGTGTATTTCTGCCCCGCAAGCATGTTGCTTGCGACTGCGTAAAAATTAGTCTTAGTACACGCCGCATTTTAAATTTCGGTCCCTGGCGGGATACCGGCGTTTCGTCTGGCTTGAAATTGGGGTGATGAAACTCCATTTCTGGTAGGAAACGAGAATGCGCCGAAGAACCCAAGAACTTCGGCAGAGTGGCTCATTGAGGCCATGGAAAGGAAATAACATGACGAACACTACGTCTGCAGCATCTGGTGGCACTTATCCTGTCCTTCCCCTGCGCGACATTGTTGTTTTCCCGCATATGATCGTCCCGCTGTTCGTAGGGCGTGAGAAATCTATTCGTGCGCTTGAAGAGGTCATGGGTTCCGACAAGCAGATCATGCTTGCCACTCAGATCAATGCTAGCGACGACGATCCTGAACCATCTGCTATTCATGACGTTGGCACCGTGGCCAATGTTCTGCAGTTGCTCAAGCTGCCTGACGGCACCGTCAAGGTGCTGGTGGAAGGCAAGGGTCGTGCAAAGATCGACACTTACACCAGCCGCGAAGATTTCTACGAGGCAACGGCGGACCTTCTGGACGAGACCAAGGATGATCCTGTCGAAGTAGAAGCTCTTTCCCGTTCGGTCATTTCCGAATTTGAAAGCTACGTGAAGCTCAACAAGAAGATCTCCCCTGAAGTGGTTGGCGTTGCCGGCCAGATCGAGGACTATTCGAAGTTGGCTGACACGGTGGCATCGCACCTGTCGATCAAGATCAGCGAAAAGCAGGAAATGCTCGAAACCGTCAGCGTGAAGCTGCGTCTGGAAAAGGCGCTTGGCTTCATGGAAGGCGAGATTTCGGTTCTTCAGGTTGAAAAGCGCATCCGTTCTCGCGTCAAGCGCCAGATGGAGAAGACGCAGCGCGAATATTACCTGAACGAGCAGATGAAGGCGATCCAGAAGGAACTCGGTGACGGCGAAGACGGCCGTGACGAGATGGCCGAGCTGGAAGAACGCATCTCCCGCACCAAACTCTCCAAGGAGGCCAAGGAAAAGGCCGAGGCGGAGATGAAGAAGCTGCGCCAGATGAGCCCGATGTCGGCAGAAGCCACCGTTGTTCGCAACTACATGGATTGGCTGCTTGGTCTGCCATGGGGCAAGAAGTCGAAGATCAAAACTGATCTGAACAAGGCTGAGGAGATCCTCGAAGTCGATCACTTCGGTCTCGACAAGGTCAAGGAACGTATCGTCGAATATCTGGCCGTGCAGGCACGCGCCACCAAGATTCGCGGACCGATCCTGTGCCTCGTTGGCCCTCCAGGCGTTGGTAAGACTTCGCTTGCAAAGTCCATCGCCAAGGCAACCGGCCGCGAATATGTTCGCATGGCGCTGGGTGGCGTACGCGATGAGGCGGAAATTCGTGGTCACCGCCGCACCTATATCGGCTCCATGCCTGGCAAGGTCGTGCAGTCCATGAAGAAGGCCAAGAAGACCAACCCTCTCTTCCTGCTCGATGAAATCGACAAGATGGGTATGGACTTCCGTGGCGATCCGTCGTCGGCTCTGCTCGAGGTGCTGGATCCGGAACAGAACTCCACCTTCATGGACCACTACCTTGAGGTGGAATATGACCTGTCCGACGTGATGTTCATCACCACGGCAAACACGCTCAATATTCCAGGCCCGCTGATGGACCGTATGGAGATCATCCGCATCGCTGGTTACACCGAAGATGAAAAGCGTGAAATTGCCAAGCGTCACCTGCTGCCTAAGGCCATCAGGGAACATGCGTTGCAGCCGGACGAATTTTCCGTCAGCGACGATGCGATCATGGCGGTCATCCAGCAGTATACCCGTGAAGCCGGCGTTCGTAGCTTCGAGCGTGAATTGATGAAACTGGCACGTAAGGCCGTGACCGAAATCATCAAGGGCAAGACCAAGTCCGTGGCTGTAACGGCTGCCAACATCAATGACTATCTGGGCGTTCCACGCTTCCGTCATGGTGAGGCTGAACGTGAAGATCAGGTCGGCGTTGTCACCGGTCTTGCATGGACCGAAGTTGGTGGCGAACTGCTGACGATCGAAGGCGTGATGATGCCGGGCAAGGGTCGTATGACCGTGACCGGTAACTTGAAGGAAGTGATGAAGGAATCGATTTCGGCAGCGGCATCCTATGTCCGTTCGCGCGCTGTTGATTTCGGCATCGAGCCTCCACGTTTCGACAAGAGCGACATCCACGTTCACGTTCCCGAAGGTGCCACTCCGAAGGATGGCCCATCGGCAGGTGTGGCGATGGCAACCGCCATCGTATCGATCATGACCGGCATTCCTGTTTCCAAGGATGTCGCCATGACCGGTGAAATCACACTGCGTGGTCGTGTTCTGCCCATCGGCGGCCTCAAGGAAAAGCTCCTTGCAGCCCTGCGCGGCGGCATCAAGAAGGTGCTCATTCCGGAAGAAAACGCCAAGGATTTGGCCGAGATTCCGGACAATGTGAAGAACGGAATGGAGATCATTCCTGTGTCCCGCATGGGTGAGGTTATCGAGCATGCGCTGCTGCGCAAACCCGAGCCGATCGAGTGGGATGGCAGCATTGAGACGCCACTGGTTGCCACCGTCGAAGGTGTCGATGACGCCGGTCAGACGATCGCACATTGAGGTTTTACGACCTCACGTGAAGCCATATTGGTAAAAAACACACAAAGGCTGGCAGAAATGCCAGCCTTTGTTGTGAAAAAAGCAGCTAGACCTCTTGTTTTTCAGGCGATTCCGGCGCTTTTGAGTTGCGGGTCGCAGGTAGCTAGCTATTCTGCGCCCGGCTTAATTTGAGTCGTTTCAAACCATAGAAAGGGGTGGAAACATGAATAAGAATGAGCTCGTTTCCGCAGTTGCCGAAAAGGCCGGTCTCACTAAGGCAGATGCTGCTTCCGCAGTTGACGCTGTATTCGAAACCGTCCAGAGCGAACTGAAGAATGGTGGCGACATCCGCCTCGCAGGTTTTGGCAGCTTCACTGTCAGCCGTCGTGAAGCCTCCAAGGGCCGCAACCCGTCCACGGGTGCTGAAGTTGATATTCCTGCCCGTAACGTGCCGAAGTTCTCGGCTGGCAAGGGTCTCAAGGACGCCGTGAACTCCTAAAGTTTCCACTATGCGCTGCCTCGCGGCGAGTGAGCGCATATTTGGCTTGTGAGTACTGAAATTGAAAGCCCGGTGCCTTTGCATCGGGTTTTTATTTTGCCTTGCGTCTGTTTGTTGTGGATGACCCGGCTAAATAAACTATGTCTGTCATTCGTGTGTAACATGCATGCAGCAGAAGCCGACTGTTCGATTTAATGGAACAGGAGGCTTCCCATGACGTTTCGTTTTACTTCGGCCGGCCTGATGGCTGTGCTGCTTACTTCCGTCGCCTTGCCTGCTGCTGCTGATCAGGTTTTCAACCGCATTGCATCTTTCCCGGTGGCGCTAAACCTGCCCAAGGACAAGGACGCCAAAACGGTATCGTCTGCTGAGATCATCGCGGCCAGTGAAGACGGCAATACACTGATCTATTCCGACAGCCCGCTGGGCGGCATTGGCTTTATCGACATTACCGATGCCAAGGCACCGAAGGCTGGTGGTGCCCTGTTGCTGGAAGGTGAACCGACGTCGGTCGCCGTTGCTGGAACCAAGGTTCTGGCCGGTGTGAATACCTCTGAAAGCTTCACCAAGCCATCTGGCAAACTGGTGACTGTCGATATCGCCAGCAAAAAGATAGAAGCCAGCTGCGATCTGGGCGGTCAGCCTGATTCTGTCGCCATTTCCCCAGACAAGACATTTGCCGCCATCGCGATCGAAAATGAACGCGATGAAGACGTCAATGATGGTGCATTGCCGCAGATGCCGGCTGGCTATCTGGTCACGGTTGCCCTAAAAGACGGCGTTGCCGATTGCGCCACCGTCAAGCACATTGACATGACTGGCCTGGCAGATATCGCACCGGAAGATCCAGAGCCGGAATTCGTTTCCATCAACACGAATGGCGACATTGCCGTGACGCTGCAGGAAAACAACCACATCGTGATTGTTGATGGCAAAGCCGGCACGGTCAAAAGCCACTTCTCCGCTGGCACGGTTGACCTGGAAGGCATCGACACCAAGTCGGACGGCGCCCTGAAGTTCACGGACAAGCAGGAAGCCCGTAAACGCGAACCTGACGCCATCAAGTGGCTGGGCACAGATCGTGTTGTCATCGCCAATGAAGGCGACTGGGAAGGCGGCGCACGCGGCTTCACCATTTTCGACACAGCTGGCAAGGTCCTCTATGAAGCTGGCGCTTCCTTCGAACATGCCGTCGCCAGTATCGGCCACTATCCCGAGAAGCGTTCGAGAGCCAAGGGCGTAGAGCCTGAAGGTCTTGAAGTCGCAACCTTTGGCGATGACCGCTTTATCTTCGTTCTGTCCGAGCGTAGCTCTGTGGTTGGCGTTTACAAGGATACCGGCGCAGAACCTGAGCTGACACAGCTTCTGCCATCCGGCATCTCTCCAGAAGGTGCTGTGGCGATCCCTGGCCGCAATCTGCTGGCAACTGCCAACGAGGCCGATCTGGTCGAAGATGGTGGTGCCCGTTCGCACGTCATGTTGTTTGAGCGTGCAGAAGGCGAGGCGGCCTATCCGCAGCTGGTATCGGCAACGGTAGACGGCGCGCCAATCGGCTGGGGTGCACTGTCCGGTCTGGTCGCTGACGCTGAAAAGGATGGCATCCTTTATGCGGTGTCCGATTCGGTTTACGGCATGCAGCCATCGATCTACACGATCGACGCAACCCAGAAACCTGCAGTCATCACTTCTGTTCTGCGCGTGAAGCGTGATGGTCAGCCTGCCCAGAAACTCGACATCGAAGGCATCACTCTCGATGGCAAGGGTGGTTTCTGGCTGGCATCGGAAGGCAACAGCGAAAAGCTACTTCCGCACGCGCTTTACAACGTCAACGCCAAGGGTGAGATCAAGGCCGAGATCGCCCTGCCGAAAGAGTTGCTTGAGGGTGAGACCCGTTACGGCTTTGAAGGTGTGACGGTTGTGGGTGAAGGCGACGACGCCACCCTGTGGATGGCTGTGCAGCGCGAATGGGGCACAGACGAGAAGGGCTTCGTGAAGCTCGTCTCCTATAACCCCAAGGCCAAGGAGTGGGGCGCTGTGCGTTACCAGCTCGACAAGCCTGAAGCCGGTTGGGTTGGCCTGTCGGAAATCTCTGCCCATGGCGACCACGTCTACATCGTAGAGCGTGATAACCAGATTGGTGATGCCGCAGCCATCAAGAAGCTGTACCGCGTTGCAAAGGCTGACCTGAAGCCTGCCAAGATCGGTGGCGAGCAACCTCTCGTGACCAAGGAACTGGCCCATGACTTCCTGCCAGACCTTAAGGCGCAGACCAATGGTTACACCGTCGACAAGCTGGAAGGCTTTGCCTTCGACAAGTCTGGCAAGGCTTACGCCGTGACCGACAATGACGGCGTGGATGATTCCTCGGGCGAAACACTGTTCTTTGCAGTGGACCTCAAGGGCACCAACTGATTTTTGACGCACAAAAAACGGCCGGACACCAAAATGTCCGGCCGTTTTTGTTTTGGAATGAAAAATTTCAGGTGACTGACGAAGAATCGCATCCTGACGTCAGGACTCAGACGGTGATGCGCTCTGGCAAACGGGCATCGATCCACGCCACCATGTCGTCCAGAACCCGTTCCTTGCCCAGATCATTGAGAAGATCATGGAAATGTCCCTCGTAAAGTTTGAGGGTTTTGTCGCTGGAGCCTGCCGTTTTGTAAAAAAACTCGCTGCCGCTTGGCACGGTCGCTTTGTCAGCAGTGCCATGCAGAATCAGCACGGGAAGTTTTATGGTCGGAAATTCCCGCTTCAAATGTTCATCGGCACGCACCAGAGCAGCAACTGTTGCAGCTGGCTGTGTCTCATTGGCAATCAATGGATCGGCATTGAGAATACGTACAGCCTCGCCATCGCGTGAAAAATCTTCATTTTTTAGTTTGAGCACCGGTAGGCGAGGGAAGAACCCACTTAAAAACTTGGTGATTCCAAGAACGAAATTGGGGGCGGGCACTTTGAAAGCAAAACTTTCGCAGATCAGGCCGGCCAATCCATCCTGCATTTCCAGAGCGTACGAACATGAGACGACGCCACCAGCGCTGTGACCCAGCAAAAAAACTGGCAGATTCGGATTGCGGGATTTCGCCAGATCAATGACGATGCCGAGATCGGCGACATAATCGGCAATATTATCGACATAGAATCGCGGTCCATCGGATTTCCCTCGGCCGCGTAAGTCGAGTGCATAGACAATAAAGCCTCTTTGCATGAATTTTTCGGCGGCCCAGAGATACTGGCCGCCATGAGAATTCACGCCGTGGCAAATCACCACGACGGCCCGAGGCACAGAATCGGGTTTCCACGAGCGTACGAAGAGTCGCAGCCCGCCTGTTGTTGATAAAAATTCTTCCTGAAATGCACTGCCTTCCATCTGCGTCATCGGAAACTCCCGTGGTCAAGGCGTGGGAATTGACCTTTATCACGGGAGCAACGACGAGCGAAGCGCAAAAATACGCGCTATGATTGCGATGGTGGAGCGAAAAAAACGATGCGGTCAGCGAGTAGGTGCGTTTCTTATTCTTCGTCGGACAAAAGGCCGTCATACACCTCGAGCAAAGCAGCGGTTATTGCGGCACCGAGTGCATTTGCTGCCTCGCGAATGGTCTCTTCACTGCTGTCGCGCGCTGCAATCGCCAGGGATGAGCCCTCAACGGCAATGATCTCCTTGGCGCGTTCGATTGCCCACAGACCGAAATCACCACGATTGTCGATTGAGATAGTGTCCATGTTGATAATTCCCGTTGGTTGTTTTTTCTGACCAAGCGGAAAACAATACGCCATGAATAAATGGCGACATTCAAGATACTTAAAAGGGGAGACAAGAAGGAAAATGGTGGGCGATGAGAGACTCGAACTCCCGACATCCTCGGTGTAAACGAGGCGCTCTACCAACTGAGCTAATCGCCCTTCGCGTCTTGCGAACCGTTTGTTGTGTTCGCCGCGTCGGTGGCTGTGATCTATGCGGATCAGAAAAAAAGCGCAAGTCCCCTTTGTGAAGTTTTTTCAAAATTTTCTGATTTCGCTGTGCGCAATTGCGTAACATCCCGAGAAAATAAGGGTTTTTCCCAATCATAAAAAATTCAAGAAAATTTCACTCTCTATAGGACGCCCAAAACAGGGGAGGGCTGTGGATAAAATCAGCCGTTTGGGAGGGATTTTGAAAAGAAAAAAACGAAAGCGTATTTTTTGTCATGAAACCTGTTGACACCCAAACATGAACCCCGTAGTTAGCCGCTCACGGACAGTCGAGGCTGCTTCGTTAGGCAGGTTTCTGCTGAATAAGGATTAAGCGGGTGTAGCTCAGTTGGTTAGAGTGCCGGCCTGTCACGCCGGAGGTCGCGGGTTCGAGCCCCGTCACTCGCGCCATCCTTTCCTCGAAAAACGCAGATGAAAATCTGCAATGCGCGGGTGTAGCTCAGTCGGTTAGAGTGCCGGCCTGTCACGCCGGAGGTCGCGGGTTCGAGCCCCGTCACTCGCGCCATTTATTTTTAAATGTCCCCTCCATCGTTGTTTACACGCTCGTCTCTCCAGAGACTGTGGCGTGCTTTGCGCGTTGCGCGCGGTTCAAATGAATCGCGTTTGCCGCCCAACATTTCCTTCCTTTTTTGCTCATATTTCCGTTATGCAAAATGTGCTTTTTGCAGTGCAATTTCCAGCAAATTTCTCACCTTTGTGACTTTGTTTTTTGTTTGGCGGAATATTCATTTTTTTTAAGTATTTAGCGGTATCCAAAGGGGTGGGTGCCAAGGTAGTGTATCGTTATTGTTGCGAAACGATGCGGCAACCGGGTTGAAATGATGCAGAAACTCTTGCAGAGAGAACCCGGCTGCGCTAACGACTTTGGCGTTGCAACATGATTTTTGTCCTTGCAGACGGTTTGTCGCAAGGGATTGTCCGGCGCTCGGCTCGGACAGGGAAGAGTACGATGACTGAACTCCTCAGTTCCTATATTCCGATTGCAATTTTCATTGGTATCGCGCTGGTCATCGGACTGGCGCTGCTTATCGCGCCATTCGCAGTTGCTTATAAAAATCCGGACCCGGAAAAGCTGTCTGCGTTCGAGTGCGGTTTCAATGCCTTTGATGATGCACGTATGAAGTTCGACATTCGCTTTTATCTGGTGTCGATCCTATTCATTATCTTCGACCTTGAAGTTGCGTTCCTGTTCCCGTGGGCTGTGTCCTTCGGTGAGTTGGGCTGGTTCGGCTTCTGGTCCATGATGGTGTTCCTCGGTGTTCTCACCATTGGCTTCATCTATGAGTGGAAGAAGGGAGCTTTGGAATGGGCGTAGGTCAAGACAACACGACGCTGGTTGCTCCGAAGCCGAAAGGCATTATCGATCCGTCGACGGGCAAGCCTCTTGGCAGCAACGATGCGTATTTTACCGAAATCAACGACGAACTGGCCGACAAGGGCTTCCTCGTCACATCGACCGACGAGCTCATCACCTGGGCCCGTACCGGTTCGTTGATGTGGATGCAGTTCGGTCTGGCCTGTTGCGCCGTTGAAGGCCTGATGCAGGCTTCTGGCCCGCGTTATGACCTTGAGCGCTTCGGTGTTGCACCGCGTGCGTCACCGCGCCAGTCGGACGTTCTGATCGTTGCCGGTACGTTGACCAACAAGATGGCTCCGGCTCTGCGCAAGGTCTATGACCAGATGCCTGAGCCACGTTACGTCATCTCGATGGGTTCCTGCGCCAATGGCGGCGGTTATTACCATTATTCCTATGCTGTGGTGCGCGGTTGTGACCGTGTCGTCCCGGTAGATATTTACGTTCCGGGCTGTCCCCCCACGGCAGAGGCGCTGCTTTACGGCGTGCTTTTGTTGCAGAAGAAGATCCGCAGAACCGGAACGATCGAGCGTTAAGGGCAAAGGACAGTACGAATGAGTGAAGCTCTTACCGATCTTGCTGCCTATGTTAAGGAAGCACGTGGTTCGTTGGTTGAGTCTGCCGATATTGCTTTCGGCGAACTCACCCTGAACACAACGCCGGCCAATGTTATCGCACTGCTGACCTTCCTGCGGGATGACGTCCAGTGCGGTTTTATCAACATTATCGATATCTGCGGCGTTGACTGGCCGCGCCGCGAAAAGCGTTTCGATGTTGTCTATCATCTTCTGTCTCCGCGTCAGAACCTGCGTGTGCGGGTGAAGCTGCAGGTCGCGGAAGACGAGGGCGTTCCATCCTCAACATCCGTGTTCATGGGTGCGGAATGGTTCGAACGCGAAGCATGGGATATGTACGGCATTCCGTTTGAGGGCCATGCCGACCTTCGTCGTATTCTCACCGATTACGGCTTTGAAGGCCATCCGCTGCGCAAGGACTTCCCGGTTACCGGATTTGTAGAAGTACGTTACGATGACGTACTGAAGCGCGTTCTGTATGAGCCGGTCGAGTTGAAGCAGGAATTCCGTAACTTCGACTTCCTTTCTCCTTGGGAAGGAACGGATTACGTTCTTCCGGGCGACGAGAAGGCGAAGCAATGACGACCGAAACAACGCGAGAGCAGGGGCAATGTCTTTGCGGCGCCGTTCGCTTCGAGGCACAGGTTGGTGCCCGGGAGGTCGGTGTCTGCCATTGTTCCATGTGCCGTCGCTGGTCCGGCGGCGTCTTTCTCGCGGTTGAATGCGAAGGTGTGACGTTTGCAGACGAAAAGGCGCTTGGCGTCTATTCGTCTTCTGAATGGGGTGAGCGGTGTTTCTGCGCGTCATGCGGCAGCACCCTTTTGTGGCGTTCCAAGGATGGTGCGCACACGGCCGTTTCCGTTCAGGCATTCGAGAACCCTTCCGATTACCGGCTCGTTTCGCAGATTTTTATAGACGAAAAGCCTGATTGCTATTCATTCACCCAGGCCACGAAGAACATGACCGGTGCCGAATTCATCGCCATGGTCACGTCGGCGGAGCAAAAGCATGACTGAACATAATGTTCGCAACTTCACCATCAACTTCGGCCCGGAACACCCTTCCGCGCACGGCGTGTTGCGTCTTGTTCTTGAACTGGACGGTGAAATCGTCGAGCGCGTCGATCCGCATATCGGTTTGTTGCACCGCGGCACGGAAAAGCTGATCGAAACCAAGACCTACCTTCAGGCCGTGCCGTATTTCGACCGTCTGGACTACGTTTCGCCGATGAACCAGGAGCATGCCTTCGCGCTTGCTGTTGAAAAGCTTCTCGGCCTTGAAATACCGATGCGTGGTCAGTTGATCCGCGTGCTGTTTTCCGAAATCGGCCGCATCCTGTCGCACATCATGAACGTCACCACGCAGGCTATGGACGTTGGCGCCATGACACCGCCGGTTTGGGGCTTCGAAGAACGCGAAAAGCTGATGGTGTTCTATGAGCGTGCCTGTGGCGCGCGCATGCACGCAGCCTATGTTCGCCCAGGTGGCGTACACCAGGATATCCCGCCAGAGCTGGTCGATGATATCGGCAAGTGGTGTGACCCGTTCATTACCGTTCTCGACAACATCGAAGGCCTGCTGACCGATAACCGCATCTACAAGCAGCGTAACGTCGATATCGGCGTTGTGACGCTGGAAGACGCGTTCAACTGGGGCTTCTCGGGCGTTATGGTTCGTGGTTCCGGCGCTGCCTGGGACCTGCGTCGTTCGCAGCCTTACGAATGTTACTCCGATTTGGAGTTCGACATTCCTGTCGGCAAGAACGGTGACTGTTATGACCGTTACCTCATTCGTATGCAGGAGATGCGCCAGTCGGTTCGCATCATGAAGCAGTGCGTTGAGCTTCTGCAGGGCAAGCACCGCGTTGGCGCCGTATCGGCGCTTGACGGCAAGGTCGTTCCGCCGAAGCGTGGCGAAATGAAGCGTTCGATGGAAGCGCTCATTCACCACTTCAAGCTCTATACCGAAGGTTACCACGTGCCGGCTGGTGAGGTTTACGCCGCCGTTGAAGCACCGAAGGGTGAGTTCGGCGTCTATGTCGTTGCCGACGGCAGCAACAAGCCTTACCGCTGCAAGATTCGCGCTCCGGGTTTTGTGCACCTGCAGGCCATGGATTTCCTCTGCAAGGGCCATCAGCTCGCCGACGTGACGGCTGTTCTTGGTTCTCTCGACATCGTGTTCGGGGAGGTCGACCGCTAATGCGTCTGCCACTGGCATATATGGCTGTTCTGTTGTCCGGCGCGTCTGCTGCATTTGCACAGACATCGGACAACATGAGCTCTGCATCCAGTGGCGGCGTTTCCACCATTCGAGGACTTCTGTCCGCAGGCTACGAGATCAAGGCCTCGGTGCCCAACGGCAAGAAGTTCATTGTATTTTTGCAAAAAGACAAATCGGCTTATGCCTGCGAATTCGCCACGGTGGTGGAGTCGCGGTGTGAGCCGTTAAACTGATGAGGCGTGAGCTAGTATGTCCGTTCGTCGATTAGCCGAAGATCAGGTCCAGCCTGTCAACTTTGCCTTCAATGAGGCAAATGCTGCATGGGCGGAAAAGACGATCCAGAAATATCCGGAAGGCCGTCAGCAGTCCGCAGTGATTCCTCTGTTGATGAGGGCTCAGGAGCAGGATGGCTGGGTTACCCGTGCCTGCATCGAGCAGATCGCTGACATGCTGGATATGCCCTATATCCGCGTCCTGGAAGTTGCGACCTTCTACACCCAGTTCCAGCTGAAGCCGGTTGGTACGCGCGCCCACATTCAAGTGTGCGGTACAACGCCGTGCATGCTGCGTGGTTCCGAAGCGCTGATGGATGTCTGCCGTCACAAGATCCACCATGATCCGCTGACACCAAACGCCGAAGGCACGCTGTCCTGGGAAGAAGTTGAATGTCAGGGCGCCTGCGTTAACGCACCAATGGTTATCATCTTCAAGGATGCCTATGAGGATCTGACGCCTGAGCGTCTGGAAGAGATCATCGACGCGTTTGAAGCAGGCAAGGGTGACACCATCACTCCCGGCCCACAGATCGACCGTCATTTCTCGGTACCTGAAGGCGGCCTGACGTCGCTGACCGAAGAAATCAAGCTGGTTCGTACCAATCTTGAAGCTCCGGCTGCTGCACCTGCTGAAGCCAAAGCAGATACGGCACAGGTTCCGCCGTCCAATGCGGCAAAGCCTAAGACGGATGCACCTGAAACAGATCCAAAGCTGAAGACGCCTCTTACTGCCCCAAAGGCAGCCGAGGAAAACGTCAAGGCAGCCGAGAAGGAAGCAACTGGCGTAGATACGAAGTCTGAAAAGCCTTCTCTGGACGACAAGAATCGTCCTGCCGCCGTTGCAAAGCCTGAAACTCCGGATGATTTGAAGCTGATTTCGGGCGTAGGTCCGAAAATCGAATCCATTCTGCATGACATCGGCATCTTCACCTTCGCGCAAGTTGCGGGATGGAAAAAGGACGAACAGGAATGGGTTGATGGCTACTTGAATTTCAAGGGTCGTATTGTGCGGGACGATTGGGTCCGCCAGGCCGAGGCGCTCGCCAAAGGTGGCGAAGCCGAATACATTAAAGTCTTCGGCAAGAAGCCGCGGTAAGAGGTGACGTATGTTAAAAGATCAAGATCGCATCTTTACCAATATCTACGGCCTTAAGGACAAGTCCCTGAAGGGCGCGATGTCGCGTGGCCATTGGGATGGTACAAAGATCCTTATTGAAAAGGGCCGTGACTGGATCATCAATGAGATGAAGGCCTCTGGCCTTCGTGGTCGTGGCGGCGCTGGCTTCCCGACAGGTCTCAAGTGGTCCTTCATGCCGAAGGAAAACGACGGCCGTCCACATTATCTCGTGGTCAACGCCGACGAATCCGAACCAGGCACCTGCAAGGACCGTGAAATCCTGCGCCATGACCCGCATACCCTGATCGAGGGTTGCGTTCTGGCCGGTTTCGCCATGGGTGCCCATACGGCTTACATTTATGTTCGCGGCGAATACATGCGTGAGCGTGAAGCGCTGCAGGCCGCTATCGATGAATGCTACGACGCCGGTTTGTTGGGTAAAAACAACAAGAACGGCTGGGATTTTGATGTTTACGTGCATCATGGTGCCGGTGCCTATATCTGCGGCGAGGAAACAGCACTTCTGGAAAGCCTAGAAGGCAAGAAGGGCCAGCCACGCCTCAAACCGCCATTCCCGGCCAACATGGGTCTTTATGGCTGCCCGACCACCGTTAACAACGTTGAGTCGATTGCAGTTGCACCAACCATCCTGCGCCGTGGCGCTGCATGGTTCTCCGCCATCGGTCGTCCAAACAATGTCGGCACCAAGCTGTTCATGGTCTCCGGTCACGTCAACCGTCCTTGCACGGTCGAAGAAGCCATGGGCATTCCGTTCCGTGAGCTGATCGAGCGTCACTGTGGCGGTATCCGCGGCGGTTGGGATAACCTGCTGGCCGTTATTCCAGGCGGTTCTTCCTGCCCGGTCGTCAAGGCCGAAGATATAATCGACGCACCGATGGACTTTGACGGCATGCGTGATGTGAAGTCGTCCTTCGGTACGGCTGCTGTGATCGTGATGGACAAGTCGACGGATATTGTTAAAGCCATCTGGCGTCTGGCTGCTTTCTACAAGCACGAGAGCTGCGGCCAGTGCACGCCTTGCCGTGAAGGTACAGGCTGGATGATGCGCGTCATGGAGCGCATGGTGAAGGGCAATGCGCAGAAGCGCGAAATCGACATGCTGCTGGAAGTGACCAAGCAGATCGAAGGCCACACCATCTGCGCGCTGGGCGATGCGGCTGCATGGCCAATCCAGGCTCTGATCCGCAATTTCCGTCCGGAAATCGAACGGCGTATCGATGAATACACCTACAGAGCCATGGATCATGGCGCTGTATTGGAAGCTGCTGAATAATCGGTTTCGATTGTGCAGGGCAGGGTGCCGGTAATGATACCGGTGCCTTTGACAAAATGAAGCATGAAGCGCAGTTCGTTTGCGCTATTGCGATGAGGATTTGTCGCGGAACGCAAAGAGTGCGGGACGGACAGGCAACAGGACGTAAGTAGAACCATGGCAAAGCTCAAGGTTGACGGTAAAGAGATCGAGGTTCCGGATCATTTCACGCTGTTGCAGGCGTGTGAGGAGGCTGGAGCTGAAGTTCCGCGCTTTTGTTTTCACGAGCGTTTGTCGGTCGCGGGTAACTGCCGCATGTGTCTTATCGAGGTAAAGGGCGGACCGCCCAAACCTGCCGCATCCTGCGCCATGGGCGTACGCGATGTGCGTGGCGGCCCGAATGGCGAACTGCCTGAGATTTTCACCAACACACCTATGGTCAAGAAGGCCCGCGAAGGTGTGATGGAATTCCTGCTGATCAACCACCCGCTGGATTGCCCGATCTGTGACCAGGGCGGCGAATGCGACCTTCAGGACCAGGCTATGGCCTTCGGTATTGCTGGTTCGCGTTATGCTGAAAACAAGCGTGCGGTTGAAGACAAGTACATTGGACCGCTCGTCAAGACCGTGATGAACCGCTGCATTCACTGCACGCGTTGCGTTCGCTTCACGACGGAAGTGGCTGGTATCGCTGAACTCGGTCTGATCGGCCGCGGTGAAGACGCTGAAATCACCACCTACCTCGAGCAGGCAATGACCTCCGAGCTGCAGGGTAACGTTGTTGACCTGTGCCCGGTTGGCGCGCTGACCTCCAAGCCGTTCGCGTTTACGGCGCGTCCGTGGGAACTGAACAAGACTGAAACCATCGACGTGATGGATGCTCTGGGTTCTGCCATCCGCGTTGACACCCGTGGTCGCGAAGTGATGCGCGTTATGCCGCGCGTCAACGAAGCCATCAACGAAGAGTGGATTTCCGACAAGAGCCGTTTCATCTGGGATGGTTTGAAGACCCAGCGTCTCGACCGTCCTTACGTTCGCCAGAATGGCCGTCTCGCACCAGCATCCTGGGGTGAGGCCTTTGCCGCCATCAAGTCCGCAGTGTCCGCCGCAAGCGGCGACAAGATCGGCGCGATCGCTGGCGACCTGGCATCGGTTGAAGAAATGTTCGCGCTCAAGTCGCTGCTGGCGTCGCTTGGTTCAGCCAATGTCGATTGCCGTCAGGACGGCGTTGCTCTTAACCCGGCGCTCGGCCGTTCAAGCTACCTCTTCAATGCCACCATCGAAGGTATTGAACAGGCTGACGCATTGCTGATCGTTGGTGCCAACCCACGTTACGAAGCTGCCGTGCTCAACGCACGCATTCGCAAGCGCTGGCGCCGTGGCGGTTTCCCGATCGGTCTGATCGGCGAAGCTGGTGAACTGCGTTACTCCTATGACTACCTCGGTTCCGGCACGGACACGCTGAAGGAACTGGCAGATGGTTCGCACAGCTTTGTTGAAAAGCTGAAGAACGCCAAGAACCCGCTGATCCTCATCGGCCAGGGCGCATTGTCGCGCGCTGATGGTGCAGACGTTCTGGCAACTGCTGCGAAGCTTGCCGTTGCTGTTGGCGCCGTCTCCGAAGAATGGAATGGCTTCTCGGTTCTGCACACCGCAGCATCACGCGTTGGCGGTCTGGATCTCGGCTTCGTGCCGGGGCAGGGCGGTGTTGCCGCTGCTGAAATGGTATCGTCGATGGACGTTCTGTTCCTGCTCGGCGCAGACGAAATCGACCTGTCGGCCAAGGCTGCAAAGTTCACGGTTTACATCGGTTCGCATGGTGACAACGGCGCAATGAATGCCGACGTGATCCTGCCTGCCGCTGCCTACACCGAAAAGTCCGGCATCTGGGTCAACACCGAAGGCCGCGTTCAGATGGGCAACCGCGCCGGTTTCGCACCGGGCGACGCTCGTGAAGACTGGGCAATCCTGCGTGCGCTTTCCGACGTTCTCGGTCACAAGCTGCCGTTCGATTCGCTGTCTGCCCTGCGCGCGCAGCTTTACGCTGCCCACCCGCACTTCGCCGGTCTCGACGAAATTGCAGCCGGCAACGCATCCGATATCGAAGCTCTGGCCAAAAAGGCCGGTAAAATGAACAAGTCCGGGTTTGCTTCACCCGTGAAGGACTTCTATTTGACGAACCCTATTGCGAGAGCGTCCGCCGTGATGGCTGAGTGCTCCGCATTGGCCCGCAACAATTTCAAGGCTGCGGCAGAGTAAGGCAGGAGATTATGGATTCGTTTTTCTGGAGCTATGTCTGGCCCGCGCTGATCATGATCGGCCAGTCCCTGCTGCTTCTCGTTTGCCTCTTGGTTTTCATCGCGTTCATCCTGCTGGCTGACCGTAAGGTGTGGGCTGCTGTTCAGCTGCGCCGTGGTCCAAACGTTGTTGGTCCTTGGGGTCTGTTCCAGTCCTTTGCCGACCTTTTGAAGTTCATTCTCAAGGAGCCGGTCATTCCGGCCGGTGCCAACAAGGCAGTTTTCCTTCTGGCGCCGCTGGTTGCAGTGACGCTGGCTCTGGCGACTTACGCCGTTATCCCCTTTGCGGATGGCTGGGTCATCGCCAACATCAATGTCGGTATTCTCTACATCTTCGCGATTTCGTCGCTCGAAGTTTACGGCATCATCATGGGTGGTTGGGCGTCCAACTCCAAGTACCCGTTCCTTGGTGCACTTCGTTCCGCCGCGCAGATGGTATCTTATGAAGTGTCGATCGGTCTTGTTATCGTGACCGTTCTTCTTTGCGTCGGTTCGTTGAACCTGACGGATATCGTCAATGCACAGCAGACCGGACTTGGAACAATGATCGGCCTTCCGGCTTCGTTCCTCGACTGGCACTGGTTGCCATTGTTCCCGATGTTCATCGTGTTCTTCATTTCGTGCCTTGCAGAAACCAACCGTCCTCCCTTCGATCTTCCGGAAGCGGAATCGGAACTGGTTGCCGGTCACATGGTGGAATATGGCTCGACCCCATACATGATGTTCATGCTCGGCGAATATGCGGCCATCGTTTTGATGTGCTCGCTCACAACCATCCTGTTCTTAGGGGGCTGGTTGCCGATCGTCGACGTGTGGTTCCTGAACTGGGTTCCGGGCATTGTGTGGTTTATCCTCAAGGGCGGCATGGTCTTCTTCATGTTCGCTCTGGTGAAGGCATTCGTTCCGCGCTACCGCTATGACCAACTGATGCGACTCGGCTGGAAGGTCTTCCTTCCTCTGTCGCTCGCCATGGTCGTTATTGTTGCATTCGTACTCAAGCTGACGGGAACGGCATAATGATGTCCGTTCAGTCCGCTTGCAGATTTGGAGGTTGAGATGGCAAGCCTTTCACAAGCCGTCAATTCACTGTTCCTCAAGGAATTCGTCGGAGCTATTTTCCTGACGATGCGCCACTTCTTCAAACAGAAGGCAACGGTGAACTATCCCTTTGAAAAGGGTCCGGTCTCTCCGCGCTTCCGTGGTGAACATGCGCTACGCCGTTATCCAAATGGCGAAGAGCGTTGCATTGCCTGCAAGCTGTGTGAAGCCATCTGTCCTGCGCAGGCCATTACCATTGAAGCTGGTCCGCGCCGTAATGATGGTACACGTCGTACCGTTCGTTACGACATCGACATGGTGAAGTGCATTTATTGCGGTTTCTGCCAGGAAGCTTGCCCGGTTGACGCGATTGTCGAAGGCCCGAACTTCGAATTCGCCACTGAAACGCGTGAAGAACTTTACTTCGACAAGGCTCGTCTTCTGGAAAATGGCGATCGCTGGGAACGGGAAATCGCGCGCAACCTCGCGCTCGACGCACCGTACCGCTAAGAAAGCATGTTTCCGTCGCTCTGACTGTTACGGAAAACCGCAAATTGTAAGTAGGGCCTGCCGGTTTTACCGCAGGCCTCCAAACGGGCAGGGTGACAGGTTTCGCTCGCCCGATCAGGACAAAAAGGCACCAACATGGGTCTGCAGGCTGTATTCTTTTATATATTCGCCTTCGTCGCGGTCGCGTCGGCATTCATGGTTATCTCGGCAAGGAACCCGGTTCACTCGGTTCTCTTTCTGATTTTAACCTTCTTCAACGCTGCTGCTCTCTTCCTGCTGACGGGCGCTGAATTCCTCGGCATGATCCTGCTGGTCGTTTATGTCGGCGCTGTGGCGGTGCTCTTCCTGTTCGTCGTCATGATGCTGGATGTCGATTTCGCGGAATTCCGCTCTGGCGTTCTGCAATACGCGCCAATCGGCGCATTGGTCGGCGTCATTCTTGCCGCAGAACTGATCATCGTGATCGGTGGCAGCATGATTTCGCCTGAGGCAGCAAAGTCGATCAGCATGCCAATACCGCCAATCGCGGAGCGCACCAACACGGCGGCTCTCGGCGATGTGCTCTACACACATTACGTCTATTACTTCCAGCTTGCTGGCCTTGTGCTTCTGGTTGCCATGATTGGTGCGATCGTACTGACCCTGCGTCACCGTACGGACATCAAGCGTCAGGACATTTCCAAGCAGGTTGCCCGTGATCCGAAGACGGCTATCGAAGTCGTCAAGGTGAAGCCGGGGCAGGGTATCTGAGGCGCGGACGGATCAAGGAATAGAAATTATGGAAATTGGACTTTCCCACTACCTGACGCTCAGCGCCATCCTCTTCACGATCGGCGTGTTCGGCATCTTCTTGAACCGCAAGAACGTCATCATTATCCTGATGTCGATCGAACTGATCCTGCTTGCCGTGAACCTGAACATGGTCGCTTTCTCGTCGTTCCTCAACGATATCGTTGGCCAGGTGTTCGCCTTGTTCATTCTTACCGTTGCTGCTGCTGAAGCCGCTATCGGTCTTGCAATACTCGTTGTCTTCTACCGCAACCGCGGCTCGATTGCCGTGGAAGACGTTAATATGATGAAGGGCTGATAAGGCTATGATCTATAAGGCTATCGTCTTTCTGCCGCTTATCGGCTTCCTGATCGCAGGCCTCTTTGGCCGCTCGATCGGCGCGAAGGCTTCGGAATATGTCACCAGCGGTCTGATGATCGTTGTCGCAATCCTGTCGTGGATTGTTTTCTTTAACGTTGCGCTCGGCCATCACGGCGAGGGCGGCGAAGTGATCAAGGTTGAAGTGCTGCGCTGGATCCAGTCCGGCGGCATCGATGTCCAGTGGGCATTCCGTATCGATACATTGACGGCTGTGATGTTCGTGGTGGTCAACACCGTGTCCACGCTGGTTCACCTGTACTCGATCGGCTACATGCACCATGATCCGCATCGCCCGCGTTTCTTTGCATACCTGTCGCTGTTTACCTTTGCGATGTTGATGCTGATCACCTCCGACAACCTGCTGCAGATGTTCTTCGGCTGGGAAGGCGTGGGTCTGGCTTCATACCTGCTCATCGGTTTCTGGTTCAAGAAACCGTCGGCTTCTGCTGCGGCCATGAAGGCGTTCATCGTCAACCGCGTCGGTGACTTTGGTTTCATTCTCGGTATTTCCGGCGTGTTCGTGCTGTTCGGCTCGATCAACTTTGAAACGATCTTCGCGGCTGCCAGCACCTATCTGCCTGCAGAGGGCGCTGCATCGACCGAAGCTGTCATCAACCTGTTCGGCATGCAACTCGACAAGGGTCACGCGATCACCGCCGTCTGCCTGCTGCTGTTCATGGGTTCGATGGGTAAGTCGGCTCAGTTCCTGCTGCACACCTGGCTGCCGGACGCGATGGAAGGCCCGACGCCTGTGTCGGCGCTCATTCACGCCGCGACCATGGTGACCGCGGGTGTCTTCCTTGTTGCCCGTATGTCGCCTCTGTTCGAACTGTCGCCGGATGCCCTGACATTCGTGACCCTGATCGGCGCGATCACTGCATTCTTTGCAGCAACGGTTGGTCTGGTTCAGAACGACATCAAGCGCGTTATCGCTTATTCGACCTGTTCGCAGCTAGGTTACATGTTCGTGGCTCTCGGCGTTGGCGCTTACGGCGCGGCCGTATTCCACCTGTTCACGCACGCCTTCTTCAAGGCGCTGTTGTTCCTTTGCGCCGGCTCGGTCATTCACGCCGTGGATGGTGAGCAGGACATGCGTTACATGGGTGGTCTGCGCAAGCACATCCCTGTCACCTTCTGGACAATGACAATCGGTACGCTGGCTCTGACGGGCGTTGGTATTCCTGGAACAGTGATCGGCTTTGCCGGCTTCTTCTCCAAGGATGCGATCATCGAATCTGCCTTTGCCTCGCATTCCAGCCTTGGCGGTTTCGCCTTCACGCTGCTGGTTATCGCGGCTCTGTTCACCAGCTTCTATTCATGGCGCCTCGCGTTCATGACCTTCTTCGGCAAGCCACGCGCTTCTGACGATGTCATGCACCACGTCCATGAATCGCCAATGGTCATGCTTATTCCGCTGTTTATCCTGACGGTTGGTGCGCTGTTTGCCGGTGTTGCCTTTGTGGAATACTTCTACGGCCATCACTATGAGGAATTCTGGAAGGGTGCATTGTTCACCGGTCCTGAGAACCACATCGTCCATGAGTTCCACAATGTTCCGACCTGGGTAAAGTGGAGCCCGTTTGCGGCAATGGCTCTTGGTTTCGTGACGGCCTGGTACATGTATATCAAGTCGCCTTCGGTACCGAAGCGTTTGGCCGAAACACACCGTGGCCTCTACCAGTTCCTGCTCAACAAGTGGTATTTCGATGAACTGTACGACTTCCTGTTCGTGCGTTCGGCCAAAGCCCTTGGCAAGTTCCTGTGGAAGAAGGGTGACGTCGCCGTCATCGACACCTACGGACCAAACGGTGTTGCAGCACGCGTGGTTGATGTAACCAACCGCATCGTTCGCCTGCAGTCCGGTTACCTCTATCACTATGCGTTTGCGATGCTGATTGGTATCGCGGTCCTTGTTACCTGGATGATGCTCGGGAGTGCCCTGTAATGACCGATTGGCCAATTCTTTCCACGGTCACGTTCCTGCCTCTGGTGGGCGTCGCACTTCTGCTGCTGACGAATGAAAACGGTCCGTATGGTCGCCGTAATATTCTGAACGTCTCCCTGCTGACGACAGTGTTCACATTCATCGTGTCGCTGTTCATCTGGATCGGTTTCGACAATTCGAACCCGGGCTTCCAGATGGTTGAGAAGCATGCATGGTTCGGCGAGATCGCCGCTTACCACCTTGGTGTCGACGGCATTTCCATGCTGTTCGTCATCCTGACAACATTCCTGATGCCGTTCTGTGTTCTGGCCAGCTGGAACTCGGTTGAAAAGCGCATCAAGGAATACATGATCGCCTTCCTTCTTCTGGAAGTGGTCATGATCGGTGTGTTCGTGGCTCTCGACATTGTTCTGTTCTACGTGTTCTTCGAAGCAACACTGATCCCGATGTTCGTTATCATCGGTGTCTGGGGCGGCAAGGATCGCGTCTACGCATCCTACAAGTTCTTCCTCTACACGTTGCTCGGTTCCGTTCTGACCATGCTCGCCATCATGGCGATGTACTGGCAGGCTGGCACGACCGACATCACTGAACTGCTGAAATTCGGCTTCCCTGCAGGTATGCAGACATGGCTGTGGCTGGCATGTTTCGCGGCTTTCGCGGTGAAAATGCCAATGTGGCCGGTTCATACATGGCTTCCAGATGCGCACGTTCAGGCACCGACCGCTGGTTCGGTTATCCTGGCTGGCGTGATGCTGAAGCTTGGCGGTTACGGTTTCATCCGTTTCTCGCTGTCGATGTTCCCGCTGGCATCTGACTATTTCGCGCCGTTCGTCTTCACCCTGTCCGTTCTTGCCATCATCTACACCTCACTGGTCGCGCTGATGCAGGAAGACATCAAGAAGCTGATTGCTTATTCGTCCGTTGCCCACATGGGTTACGTGACCATGGGTATCTTTGCGGCCAACGTGCAGGGCTTGCAGGGCGCTATCTTCCAGATGCTGTCACACGGTATCGTATCGGGCGCGCTCTTCCTTTGCGTAGGCGTTGTTTACGACCGCCTGCACACCCGTGACATTGCCGCATACGGTGGTCTGGTCAACAACATGCCTAAATATGCTGTTGCCTTCATGATCTTCACCATGGCCAATGTCGGCTTGCCTGGCACCTCCGGCTTCGTCGGTGAATTCCTGACACTGGTCGGCGTTTTCCGTGCCAACACCTGGGTCGCGCTGTTTGCTGCCACTGGTGTTATCCTTTCTGCCGCCTATGCGCTGTGGCTCTACCGCCGCGTCATTTTCGGTGCGCTCGAAAAGGAAAGCCTGAAGGCCATGCTCGATCTGTCTCCACGTGAACAGGTCATACTTTACCCGCTTGTTGCCCTGACGATCTTCTTCGGTGTCTATCCGGCTCCGGTATTCGATGCGACTGCTGCATCGGTCGATCTGCTGATCAACAACTATACGGCTGCACTGCAGGCGGCGCAAAATGTTGCGCTCACTTTGAATTGACGACAGGACCCGTTGGACATGACCGCTGAACTCCTCTTAGCCAGTCTGCATATCGCGACACCGGAACTGATCCTTGCGGTCGGTGCCCTGGCGTTGCTCATGGTTGGCGTATTCTCGGGCGACAAGTCGACAACGACAGTCACGGGCCTCGCAGTTGCGTTGCTCGTCATTGCGGGTCTCTGGATCGTCTTTAACCCCGCAAGTGGCGTCGCTTTCGGCGGCGCTTTCATCGCCGACGCTTTCGGTAACTTCATGAAGGTGATTGCCCTGATCGGTTCGATCGTGGCGATGATCCTGACCATCGGCCACAACCGCGTTGAGCCGATAGGGCGCTTCGAATATCCGGTGCTGCTGGTGCTTGCCACCCTCGGCATCCTGCTGATGATTTCGGCAAACGACATGATCTCGCTCTACATGGCGTTGGAACTTCAGTCGCTTGCTCTCTACGTCATCTGCGCCATCAACCGTGACAGCCTGCGTTCCACGGAAGCTGGTCTGAAGTACTTCGTGCTCGGCGCGCTGTCCTCCGGTATGCTGCTCTACGGCATGTCGCTGGTCTACGGCTTCACTGGTAACACTGGCTTTGAAGAAATCGCCAAGGTTCTGACCTCTGAAACCCGTTCGCTCGGTCTGGTCTTCGGTCTGGTGTTTGTGCTGGCCGGTCTCGCATTCAAAATCTCTGCCGTTCCGTTCCACATGTGGACGCCAGACGTTTACGAAGGCGCACCAACTCCGGTTACTGCGTTCCTGTCCGCTGCTCCGAAAATCGGCGCGATGGCCATTCTGGTCCGCATCGTGGTTGAAGCCTTCCAGCCGGTATTTGCCGACTGGCAGCAGATCGTTGTGTTCATCTCGATCGCATCCATGTTGCTTGGTTCGTTTGCCGCTATCGGCCAGCGCAACATCAAGCGTCTGATGGCCTATTCCTCCATCGGTCACATGGGTTACGCGCTGGTTGGTCTTGCCGCTGGCACGGAAGCGGGCATTTCCGGCGTTGTCATGTACATGACTGTCTACATGGTCATGACGCTCGGCACCTTTGCTTGCATTCTGTCCATGCGCCGCAAGGAAATCGGCAATGTCGAGAATGTCGATGATCTCGCTGGCCTGTCCTCCACCAACCCGTTCATGGCCGTTGTCCTGACCGCACTGATGTTCTCGCTGGCCGGTATTCCGCCGCTGGCAGGCTTCTTCGGTAAGTACTTCGTGTTCCTGGCAGCCATCGAAGCCAAGCTCTACGCACTGGCTATCATCGGTGTGGTTGGCTCGGTTGTTGGTGCATTCTACTACCTGCGTGTGGTCAAGGTGATGTGGTTTGACGATGCCAAGGGTGAGTTTGAGCGCCCAGCTATCGAACACCGCATTGTCTATGCGCTGTCCGGTCTCTTCGTTCTCGGCTTCATTCTGTTCGGCGGACCTGTCGGTAACGCAGTCAACGCTGCAGCCAAGACATTCTTTTGAGCGGAACCAGCATGAGACCCGGCCGGAATTTCATTGATGAATTCCGGCACGAGGGTCTGGATGAAACCTCATCGACCAACATTGAGTGTTTCGCCCGCGCAAAAGCGGGCGAAACTGGTAATCTCTGGGTTACCGCTGCCCGCCAGACAGGCGGGCGTGGCCGGCGCGGCAGACCCTGGGTCTCAGAGCGCGGCAATCTCTACGCTTCCCTTCTTCTGATTGATCCATCTGCGCCTGAACAAATGGGCTCCTTGCCACTGGCTTTTGCTCTTGGTGTTTATCGTGCGCTGCGCACGGTTTTGCCAACCGGTGGACAGCCACTTGAGATCAAATGGCCAAATGATGTCCTGATTGGTCGCAAGAAGACCTGTGGCATCCTGATGGAAGCAGAATTCTTAGGTGACGGCCGCCGCGCCGTCGTCAGTGGTATTGGCATCAATACTGCCCACAAGCCTGATAATCCGGCCTATCCGGTGACGATGTTGTCGGAACATGGTGCGTCCTGTTCACCCGATGAACTGTTTGCACATCTGTTCCGCGAAACGGCGTCGGTACTGGAAATCTGGAACCGCGGGCAGGGTGTTGCCGAGATCATGAATGCCTGGCGGGCTGCGGCCTGCGGCATTGGTGAGCGGATTACCGTCAATCTGCCGGATCGTTCCATTTCCGGGCGTTTCACCGGAATTGATGATAATGGTTTCCTTCTGCTGGACGAAGACGATGGCCCGTCACGCGCCATCGCCGCCGGCGATGTATTTTTTGGTGGCACCTGACAGGTAACCGCAACCTCGGTAACGCAGGCAACACCTTTGGACTTGGAGCATCCTTGCAGCTCGGTAATCGCAAGGCGTCACAGCGGGTGCGCATCGGCTCCG
Source organism: Rhizobium sp. BIGb0125 (assembly GCF_024810055.1). Taxonomy (NCBI): domain Bacteria; kingdom Pseudomonadati; phylum Pseudomonadota; class Alphaproteobacteria; order Hyphomicrobiales; family Rhizobiaceae; genus Rhizobium; species Rhizobium sp. BIGb0125. The sequence continues at coordinate 235,786 of NZ_JANUDV010000002.1, read as the reverse complement.
TGAAACTGGCGGTTTTAAGTAAATGCCGATGTTTGCAAGCGGTGATGAAACAACGACCGGTACCGGTCCCGTTTCGCCGCGATATGGAAAAGAACAATGTCGAAACAGGATGAACTCGTATTCCTGCCACTGGGTGGTGTTGGCGAAATTGGTATGAACCTGGCGCTGTATGGTTACGGCCCGGCTGCCAAACGCCAGTGGATCATGGTGGACTGCGGTGTAACCTTTGCCGGTCTGGATCTGCCGGGTGTCGATCTGGTGCTACCTGACATCAGCTACATCGAACAGCAGAAAAACAATCTCAAGGGCATCATCATTACCCATGCCCATGAAGACCATTACGGCGCGCTCAATGATTTATGGCCGGGCCTCAACGTGCCGGTCTTCGCCTCGGGCTTTACGGCTGGCATGCTGGAAGCCAAGCGCAATTACGAAGGCACCCGCGCCGAAATCCCGATTACGCCGTTCAAGGCGGGTGACCGTATCAATGTCGGGCCGTTTGAAATTGAGGCCGTGGGCGTCAACCATTCCATCCCCGAGCCAATGTCGCTTGTTATCCGTACGCCACTGGGGAACGTCATTCACACCGGTGACTGGAAAATCGATGACGCACCGTCACTTGGGCCTTTGACCGATGAGGCCCGTTTCCGCGCGCTGGGTGATGAGGGCGTGCTGGCGCTGATGTGCGACAGTACCAATGCGCTGCGTGACGGTGTTTCGCCGTCCGAACACGAAGTGTCGGAAGGTCTGCGCCAGATCATTGAAAATGCCGAGGGCAGGGTGGCCATCACCACCTTCTCTTCCAATGTTGGCCGTATCCGGTCGATTGCGCAGGCGGCGGAAGCCGCTGGCCGTGAAGTGCTGCTGCTTGGCAGTTCGTTGAAACGCGTTGTCAACGTTGCCCACGACATCGGTATCATGGAAGGCATTAAGCCGTTCCTGGCGGAAGATGAATATGGTTACATCCCACGTGACAAGGTGGTGCTCATCCTCACCGGGTCGCAGGGCGAGGCGCGCGCCGCACTTGCCAAGCTGTCACGCGATGAGATGCGCAACGTGGCGCTGGCGGCCGGTGATACTGTCGTGTTCTCCTCCCGTGCCATTCCGGGTAATGAAAAGGCCATTATCGACATCAAGAACGGCCTGATCGAGCAGGGCGTGCATATCGTTACAGACAATGAGGCACTGGTGCATGTCTCCGGTCACCCCCGTCGCAACGAACTGTTGAGAATGTACGAGTGGACCCGTCCACAGATTCTCGTGCCTGTTCACGGTGAAGCCGCTCATCTGGTTGCCCAGAAGGAACTGGCAGAGCAGGCCGGTATTGCGACCGTGCCAAAGGTTCGCAACGGCAATATCCTGCGCCTGGCACCCGGCCCGGTAGAGGTCATTGATGATGCGCCCCATGGCCGCGTCTTCAAGGACGGTAAGCTGATGGGTGATTTCGAGGAAATGGGCATCGGCGACCGACGCAAGCTGTCCTTTGCTGGCCATGTCTCTGTTAACGTCGTGCTCGACAGCCGTTTCGACTTTGTTGGCGATCCGGACGTTGTGCCTTTTGGCCTGCCAGAGTTCGATGACGAAGGCGAGGATATGGAAGATACGCTTTATGACGCCGTTCTTGGCGCTGTGGAGAGCATTCCACGCAGCAAGCGCAAGGACCTCGACATGGTACGCGAAGCGGTGCGCCGCGCCGTGCGCTCCACAGCGCATCAGAGCTGGGGCAAAAAGCCTGTTGTGACGGTATTCCTGACCAAAGTCTGACAGGCGGCGGCCAGAACTTCATTGTAAAACGATATGGGCAGGAAGAACTGCCCATATCCTGTCGGCCCACAGGCTTCGGGGAGGAGGCTATGCTCGGACGTATCAACCATGTGGCACTTGCGGTGCCTGACCTTGGCGCGGCAGAGGCGGCCTACGGCCAGATGCTGGGTGCCAGCCTGTCGGAACGGCAGGCTTTGCCGGAACACGGCGTAACCGTGGTATTTGTCGAACTTCCCAATTCCAAGGTTGAACTGCTGGAGCCGCTTGGCGACGCGTCGCCGATTGCTGCCTTTCTCGCTAAAAATCCGGCCGGCGGCATGCACCACATCTGTTACGAGGTGGAGGACATCCTTGCCGCACGTGACCAGCTGAAGCAGTCCGGTGCGCGTGTTTTGGGCGATGGTGAGCCAAGAATCGGTGCGCATGGCAAGCCGGTGCTGTTTCTCCATCCCAAGGATTTTTTCGGCACGCTGATCGAGCTTGAGCAGGTCTGAAACAGATCTGGCAAGCCGCACTTCAAGTGGTTTCTCAATTCCTGGCGTTTGATAAAGCGATTCTGAAACAATGCCTTGCCGCGAAAAAGTGAATCAATTTATGCGCTTGGCCACAGAAGACTGTTGAAAACATTGTTTGTGCGCCAGCCTTGTTTGCCTATAGTTGCCCATAACAGCCTGTCTTCCCGTCGCACGTACCAGTCGGGAAAGATGCGCTCCAAACCGGATAGCAGGTGCCCATGACCGTTCTCTCGTATTTCGCAATCTACTTCGTCATCTGGTGGACCACGCTGTTTATCGTGCTGCCCATTGGTTTGCGGACGCAGGCGGAAGAGGGGGCGGTTGAACCCGGCACAGTGGCGAGTGCACCAGCCCGTTTCCGCGGTTTGAAGGTCATCGCGCTCAACACTGCCGTTTCAGCCGCACTGCTTGCGTCCTGGCTGGTTTTAACGTGGTGGTTCAATTTTGAGTTGGAAGACATCTTCGAACTGTTCCCGATGTTCAATCGGTGATGTTGCACGCTGGATCATCTCCCACACAGACAGCGTTTTCTGGACACTGTGAGAGTGTGCAAAGTGGCGGGTTTCGACGCCGAAATCAGTGCAGGTGGATGCTCGACCCTTATTTGTGAGGGGATGAGTCTTTTTACAACAAATTTGCCGTCACATGCCTGTCATGAACATGCGGCACAGAGTATTTCGAGTGATTTAGTGGACTTGACAGTCGCAATTTGGCCGAAATTTGCGTCGCCCGGTTTAAGGGGTTGCTAAAAGGCAAAAAAAAACAAGGCGTTGAAGCCTTGTTTTCTAATTTTCGCGTGATCTGTAACCGTTGCCGGGGCAGCGACGAAGCGCGCCTAAGATCTGATCCTCCCAAGACTGACCGCGAAATTGGCAGGAATTTGTTCTTCATGCCTGTTTTATGAGCTAAAGCTAGCCCAATCTCCGATGCTTGTCATTAGATTTTTTGCATTTTTGCTACAGTCGGCAAAAAATTCCCTATTGGGCGATATGTCGCAACGCAAGCGACAAAAATATTCTGCGACAATCAGTAATAGTGGATATTGATGTCGCAAAATCGTCATGTGCGTGGTTTCTGGTGTTGTCCAGTGCCGGGTTTCCTTCTGTCTGGGAAACGTTTATGAACGGCGCAAACAGCCCTTTGTTGCGGCGATTCCCGGCAGGAGAGTCCGGATCGCCAAAGTCACGGAATCCGATATGCGTCTCAGCCGTTATTTCATGCCCATCCTCAAGGAAAATCCCAAGGAAGCGGAGATCGTTTCGCATCGCCTTATGTTGCGTGCAGGCATGATCCGCCAGCATTCGCAGGGCATTTATTCCTGGCTGCCGCTGGGCAAGCGCGTTCTCGACAAGGTCAACAAGATCGTGCGTGAAGAACAGAACCGTGCCGGCGCCGTCGAACTGCTGATGCCAACACTGCAGTCCGCAGAGCTGTGGCAGGAGAGCGGCCGTTATGAGGATTACGGCAAGGAAATGCTGCGCATCAAGGACCGTCAGGATCGCCAGATGCTGTATGGCCCAACCAACGAGGAAATGATCACTGACATTTTCCGTTCTTACGTCAAATCCTACAAGAACCTGCCGCTGAACCTCTACCACATTCAGTTGAAGTTCCGTGATGAGCTGCGTCCACGGTTCGGCACCATGCGCTCGCGCGAGTTCCTGATGAAGGATGCCTATTCTTTCGACCTGACGAAGGAAGGCGCCATTCATTCCTATAACAAGATGTTCACCGCGTACCTGCGCACCTTCTCGCGTCTTGGTCTGCGTGCCATTCCAATGCGTGCTGACACGGGCCCGATCGGTGGCAACCACAGCCATGAATTCATCATTCTGGCCGACACCGGTGAATCGGAAGTGTTCTGCCACAAGAGCTTCCTCGATCGCGACATTCCTGCTGCCGACACCAATTTCGATGATGTCGCTGGCCTGCAGGCGGTGTTTGACGACTGGACCTCGGATTACGCTGCCACGTCTGAAATGCATGATGAAGCTGCTTACGACGCGATGCCGGAAGACAAGCGCATTTCGGCACGCGGTATCGAAGTTGGCCACATCTTCTATTTCGGCACCAAATATTCCGAGCCGATGGGTGCGAAGGTGCAGGGTCCGGATGGCAAGGAACACCTTGTCCACATGGGTTCCTATGGCATTGGACCAACACGCCTTGTTCCCGCCATCATTGAAGCATCGCATGACGAAAACGGAATCATCTGGCCGGATTCGGTTGCCCCATTTGATGTTGTCATCATCAACATGAAGGCAGGCGATGCATCGACCGACGCCGCATGCGAAAAGCTTTATTATACGCTGACAAATGCCGGCAAGGATGTGCTGTACGACGATACCGATGACCGTGCCGGTCAGAAGTTCGCAACGGCCGATTTGATCGGTGTTCCGTTGCAGATCATCGTTGGACCACGTTCGGTTGCCAATGGTGAAGTTGAAGTGAAAAACCGCAAGACCGGCGAACGTGAAAACGTCACGATCGAAGCAGCATTGAACAGGGTCCTCGGCTGAACGGCTGAGGCGGGGAGACGAGATGGCACAAGCCGGGGCTGACAACGCTGCTGGTCAATCCGTGAAGGATACCGCTGCGCGGCCGTTTTCGGCCTTTGAGCGCATGGTCGCGTGGCGCTACCTGCGCGCCCGCCGCAAGGAGGCGTTCATTTCGGTGATCGCCGGTTTTTCTTTTGTTGGCATTATGCTGGGTGTGGCAACGCTCATCATCGTCATGGCGGTGATGAACGGTTTCCGCACCGAGCTGATTTCCCGCATTCTGGGCATTAACGGCCATATGGTCGTGCAGCCCATTGATAGCCCGTTTAACAATTACGACGAACTGGCCAAGAAATTTGCAGGCATCAAGGGCATCACCATGGCGCTGCCATTGGTGGAAGGTCAGACGCTGGCGCAGGGGCGCGCCGGTGCAGGCAGCGGCGCGCTAGTGCGCGGCGTGCGCGGCGAGGACCTTGAGAAGCTGAAAGAGGTTTCCGGCAACATCAAGGTCGGCGATCTCGTGGGTTACATGTCCGGTGAGGGCGTGCTGGTCGGTTCCCGCCTGGCCTCGTCACTTGGTGTCACAGCCGGTGACCAGATCACCCTGATTGCGCCGGAAGGCGACATCACGCCGATGGGTGTCAATCCGCGCGTCAAATCCTACACGATCTCAGGCGTTTTCGAGATCGGTATGTCGGAATATGACGCCTCGATGGTCTACATGCCGCTTCCCGAAGCGCAGCTTTATTTCAATGCAGATGGTCTGGTGCAATCGATCGAGCTGTTCGTGGAGCATCCAGATCAGGTTGATACACTGCGTCCACTGGTGGAAGAAGCCGCAGGCCGGCAGATTTACATCACCGACTGGCGTCAGCGTAACCAGACCTTCTTCTCGGCCCTTCAGGTTGAACGCAACGTCATGTTCATGATCCTGACGCTGATCGTGCTTGTCGCAGCGCTTAACATCATTTCCGGCCTCATCATGCTGGTGAAGGATAAAGGTAGCGACATTGCCATTCTGCGCACCATGGGTGCAAGTTCCGGTGCGGTCATGCGTATCTTCTTCATGACCGGTGCTGCAATTGGTCTTGTGGGTACCTTTGCCGGTGTTCTGCTCGGCGTGATTGTCTGCCTGAACGTGGAATCGATACGCCAGTTCTTCTCGTGGGTGTCAGGTACGGTGCTGTTTGATCCGCAGCTCTATTTCCTCAGCCAGCTTCCGGCTGAAATGGATATCAGTGAAACCATTTCCGTTGTCATCATGGCGTTGACGCTGTCGTTCATTGCCACGATCTTTCCGGCATGGCGGGCTTCAAAGCTCGATCCTGTGCAGGCTCTGCGATACGAATAAGGAACGCGACATATCATGAGCAGAAACATCGCGTTGCGGCTGACGGGCGTACATAGAAGTTACGGGCAGGGCGACAGTGTCCTCCATATTCTCAACAATGCCGAGTTCGAATTGCGAAGTGGCGAGATTGTTGCGCTGGTCGCCCCGTCGGGCACGGGTAAATCCACGCTGCTGCATCTTGCTGGTTTGCTGGAGCACCCGGACGAGGGTGAGGTTTATGTCGATGGTTTGCCTTGTGGCACATTGGCGGATGACAAGCGCACGGCAATCCGCCGCAGCGATATCGGTTTCGTCTACCAGTTCCATCACCTGCTGCCGGAATTCACCGCGCTTGAAAATATCATGATGCCGCAATTGATTGCCGGTCTTCCCGACAAGGAAGCCCGTCGGCGCGCTGCACAGCTTCTTGACTACATGCGGATCGGCCACCGTGCCGATCACCGCCCGGCTGAGCTTTCCGGTGGTGAACAACAGCGCGTGGCCATTGCCCGTGCCGTTGCCAATGCACCGCTTCTGCTGCTGGCCGATGAGCCAACCGGCAACCTCGATCCCGAGACGGCCCATTATGTGTTTGAAGCACTGGAGGCGCTGGTGCGCCAGTCAGGACTTGCGGCGCTGATTGCGACCCATAATCACGATCTGGCCGCACGCATGGACCGTCGCGTCACTATCTCCGAAGGCAAGATCGTCAGCTTCTAATTTTGCCGCACATCACATGACCTGAGTTTGAGGAGAACCCGGCCACCGCGCCGGGTTTTCTTTTGCGCGCACATCAGGCGGGAACTTTCACGCCGCAACGGAATTTAAAAGAGACCAAAAAAACATATTGACTCTGAAACAAAATGAGAACAAACTGGAAACATAACGAGTAAGGAGAGTACAATGACCGACATGATCCGTGACGTTGCCGCCTTCGCTTCCATCGCTGTCTTTGTTGCCAGCTTTTCTGTGATCCTCACTGCACTCTGATATTTTTGCCGCACATAACAGCGTGTATGTGCGGTTGTCCTCGTTGTTCTGTGCTATTGGCTGTGGACTTTGCGGGCTGAACATCAGAAAATCCCCGTGATTCAGAACACGGGATATGCGGCGCATGAGTGATACCAATTCCACCAATGGAAATGCAGGGCAGGCCGGTGGAACACCTGGTTTCGTGCATCTTCGGGTTCACTCGGCCTATTCGCTTCTGGAAGGCGCGTTGCCGCTAAAAAAGGTTATGTCCAAGGCGGTGTCCGATGGGCAGCCAGCCATTGCCATAACCGACACCAACAATCTGTTCGTGGCACTGGAATTTTCGGAAAAGGCGCGTGATGAGGGCTTGCAGCCGATTATCGGCTGTCAGGTTTCCGTCGATATGGAAGACGCCATTGAAGAACGGCGTTCGAACAATCTCGCAAAACTTCCCGCCCTTGTGTTCCTCGCAGCCACCGCTGCGGGTTACGAGCGTCTGGTGGATCTCATCAGTCGCGCTTATCTCGATGGTGAAAGTGGCCAGTCGGTACGCGTCAATCGCTCCTGGCTGGAAGAGGGCGATAATGACGGGCTGATCGTGCTGACCGGCGCCTCTGGCGGCCCTGTCGATATGGCCCTGAAAGACGGGCACACCGCCCTGGCTGAGAAACGCTTACTGGCTCTCAAGGGCCTGTTTGGCAATCGCCTTTATATGGAATTGCAGCGGCAGGGCAATTACGACCGGGCGCATGAGCGCCGTGTCTTGACGCTTGCCTATGAAAACGACGTGCCGCTGGTTGCCACCAACGAAGCCTTTTTTCCGTCACGCGCCGATTACGAGGCCCATGATGCGTTGATGGCCGTGGCCCACAACGCCATCGTCTCCGATGATACCCGCTTTCGCCTGACGCCAGACCATTATCTCAAAAGCCGCGAGGAAATGGTGAAACTGTTTTCCGATTTGCCGGAGGCATTGGAAAACACCGTCGAAGTGGCGCATCGTTGCTCCTACGTGCTGAAAAAGCGCGGACCTATTCTGCCGCGCTTTACCGGCGCCAGTGACGATACCGATGCTGCCGAAAAGGCGGAGTCGGAAGAACTGCGCCGTCAGGCCGTTGAAGGCCTGGATATGCGCATCGAAAAGCTCGGTATTGCCGCTGGCTATACCGAAGAAGAATACCGCGAACGACTGGACTTCGAGCTCGGCATTATCGAGCGTATGAAATTTCCCGGTTACTTCCTGATCGTTGCCGACTTTATCAAATGGGCCAAGAACCACGATATCCCGGTTGGTCCGGGCCGTGGTTCCGGTGCGGGCTCTCTGGTTGCTTACGCGCTGACCATTACTGACGTTGATCCGCTGCGCTTCTCGTTGCTGTTCGAACGCTTCCTCAATCCTGAACGCGTTTCGATGCCCGACTTTGATATCGACTTCTGCCAGGACCGCCGCGAAGAGGTGATCCGCTATGTGCAGCAGAAATACGGCCGCGAACAGGTAGCGCAGATCATTACCTTCGGTTCATTGCAGGCGCGTGCGGCGCTGCGCGACGTTGGTCGTGTGCTGGAAATGCCTTACGGTCAGGTCGACAAGATCTGTAAGCTGGTGCCCAACAACCCGGCCAATCCAACACCGCTGTCCAAGGCAATCGAAGAAGAACCGAGACTGCGTGAAGAGGCAGAGGCTGAGCCGGTGGTGGCGCGTCTGCTGGATATCGCCCAGAAGATCGAAGGTCTCTACCGCCACGCCTCGACCCACGCTGCCGGTATCGTGATCGGCGACCGTCCGCTGTCGAAGCTGGTGCCGATGTACCGCGATCCGCGCTCCGACATGCCGGTAACCCAGTTCAACATGAAGTGGGTTGAAAGCGCCGGTCTCGTCAAGTTCGACTTTCTGGGTCTGAAAACCCTGACCGTGTTGAAGGTCGCGGTGGATTTTGTTGCCAAGCGCGGCATTCATGTCGATCTGGCCGGCATTCCGCTGGATGATCAGAAGACCTACGAAATGCTGTCGCGTGGTGAAACCATCGGCGTGTTCCAGGTGGAAAGTGCGGGCATGCGTAAGGCGCTGATTGGTATGCGCCCCGACTGCATTGAGGACATTATTGCGCTTGTGGCGCTCTATCGTCCGGGCCCGATGGAAAACATTCCGGTCTACAATGCCCGTAAACACGGTGAGGAAGAGCTGGAATCAATCCATCCGATGATCGACCACCTGCTGAAGGAAACGCAGGGCGTTATCATCTATCAGGAACAGGTGATGCAGATCGCCCAGGTTCTCTCCGGTTACTCGCTCGGCGAGGCCGATCTTCTGCGCCGCGCGATGGGTAAGAAGATCAAGGAGGAGATGGACAAGCAGCGCGAACGTTTCGTCGAAGGCGCGATGAAGAACAATGTGTCGAAGGCGCAGTCCGACACGATTTTCGATCTTCTGGCCAAGTTCGCCAACTACGGCTTCAACAAGTCGCACGCAGCTGCCTACGCGATTGTCTCCTACCAGACGGCCTATATGAAGGCGCATTATCCGGTGGAATTCCTTGCCGCCTCGATGACGCTTGATATGGCCAACACCGAAAAGATCAACGACTTCCGCCAGGACGCCTCGCGTATGGGCATCGAAATCGTCGCGCCTTCGGTGCAGACGTCGTTCCGCAAGTTCGAGACGGGTGAAAACCGCATCTATTATTCGCTGGCGGCCTTGAAGGGCGTCGGTGAAGGCGCCGTTGACCACATAGTTGAGGTGAGGGGTGACAAACCCTTTGCCAGCCTTGAGGATTTCTGCCAGCGCATCGATCCAAAACAGATCAACCGGCGTGTGTTTGAAAGCCTGATCAATGCCGGTGCCTTCGATTGTTTCGGACGTGACCGTGCCGAACTGATTGGTGGTCTTGATCGCGTTATCGGTTTTGCGCAGCTGGCACAGGAAAACCGCGTCAGCGGCCAGTCGGACATGTTCGGCTCCGGTGGCGCCAATGGTCCGGAACGGCTTGCACTACCAACCTTCTCGCCGTTTCTTGCCTCTGAAAAGCTGCTTCGAGAATATCAGGTTCTTGGCTTTTACCTAACCGCCCATCCGCTCGATACCTACCGTGCAACGCTCGAAAAGCTGCGTGTGCAGAACATTGCCGATTTTACCGTCGCGGTAAAACAGGGCGCGACCGCAGGCCGTCTGGCTGGCACGGTAACCGGAAAACAGGAGCGCAAAACCAAGACCGGTAACAAGATGGGCATCGTGACATTCTCGGATGCGTCCGGCCAATATGAGGCCGTGCTATTTTCGGAAGGGCTTGGCCAGTACCGCGATCTGCTGGAAGTTGGCAAATCGCTTGTCATCACCGTTCAGGCGGATGAGCGCCCTGAAGGCATCGGCCTTCGTATTCTGACCGCTCAGTCACTGGAGGAAAAATCCGTCTCGATGCAGAAGGCATTGCGGGTTTTTGTCCGCGATTCCGGTCCGCTTAAAATGATTGCCAAACATCTGAACGCCAAGGGCGATGGTCTGGTGTCCTTCATCGTGATCAAGGATGACGGGCAGCGCGAGATTGAGGTGGAATTGACTGAAAAATTCCGTATCTCACCGGAAATCGCCGCCGCCTTGCGGGCAGCGCCGGGCATTGTCGATGTCGAATTGATGTAAGGCCTTAAAACAATTATCGCCCCGTTTTGTCTGCGGGGCGATAAGGCAAGAACCTAAACCTGGCGGTTACGACGGGCGTCGTATCGTCTTGGTGATGGTAATGAAATCGGTGCCCTGTCCGGTCTCGGGGAAGTGACTGAGGTCTGTAATGGTAATCGATGTGCCAGCGACCAGCAGGTCTTCAATGCGCTTGCGCGCGTCCTTGGGAATGTCGATCCGGTCGAGAACTTCGCTGGCGCTTTCCTGCAATTCAAATTTGTCCGCATCGATACCGAGCCTGCGCATCGTGGCGGCCGGCAGGTGGTTTTCGAGCGTGATCGAATACCAGTCGGCCCGCCCATTGGCGTGGTCAACAGCCGTCGCTTCCATGAAATGTGTGCCAAGCGGCAGGTTGGGGTCCTTGATGCCAACAGGCACTTCAAACAGTGGCTTGAAGTCCTGGCGTACCTGAAGCTGCCCGGCAGGTTGGGCGTCGTAACCGCTCGCCGCATAAAGCGCTGTCACGAATGCATCGGTAACAGCGGTTCCTTTTTCGCTCAGGCCCTTCCAGCGTTTGAAGCCATTGATGGCGCTGATGGTCATCTGTCCCATTTGGCCATCGGTCTTGCCAGCATCAAAACCAAGCGTGTTGAGCATGGTCTGGATGTCGACCATCTTTTCGCGGTCGCCGCGTCGTGTAATCAGGATACGCATCGGTTTGGTGTTCGGTTTAACGACAGTTTCCGGCGTCACCGAATTGGTCTGTTCATTCATCGCCACTTCCACCTTCAATGAAGGATCGAAGGAGGCGGGACGCAACTCGACATCGGACAGCAGCAGATTGCCATCTGGCTGTTCAACGGTCGGTTGGAACAATGTGCTGTGCCAGATGCGCTGCGGCTCAACCGGTTTTTCTGACACGATCACATGTACGCCGCGCTCGGTCTTGCCATAAAGCAATTGGGCAAACCCGGCCGGCAGACGAATACAGCCATGCGAGGCAGGGTAGTTCGGCACCTTGCCTTCGTGAAGCGCAATACCGGACCATGTCAATCGCTGCATGAAGGGCATCGGCGCATTCGAATAGATATTCGATTCGTGGTATTTGCGTTTCTCAAGAATTGAGAAAATGCCGGTTGGCGTGTCATGACCGGGTTTGCCGGTCGAAACTTTTGAGGTTTTTATCAGTTCGCCATTGTCATAAACGGCAACAGACTGGGTGCTTTTTGAGACGATAATTTGCAGTCCTGCGGAATCATACGCGAAGGCACTTTGTGCCAGTACGGAAGTCGACAAAAGACAAGCACCCAGAAAAAGACGCAATACCATGGGGCTACTTACTCCAACGCAATACAGAGGCCTGGAGTTTATCAATTAGCATTTAATGAAGTTTTTAAGCGCCTTCACGACTTCGTGTAATTGCGCCGTTTTACAGCCTACTTTTTCACTTCGAATGTATAGCCCGTCTCCACGCTGGCCTTGCCAAACTTGTCGCGCAGCTTGTCCATGGCAGCTTCCGCCGCCGCACGTCGTGACGCCTGCTGATCGATGAGATCGGGCGGATCGGCAATGTGGGCATCGCTGAGATCAGACACCCCAATGCCGATCAGGCGGAACTTCGTACCATCCGTTTCCTTTTCCAGCAGGCTGAGACCGGTGCGGAAAATACGATCTGCAAGCTGCGTCGGGTCATCCAGTCGTTTGTTGCGGGTGCGGCTTTTGAAATCGGAAGTTTTCATTTTCAAAACAACGGTATGCCCGGCTATGCCGCTCTTCTTCAACCGCCAGGCAACTTTCTCCGATAGCGATCGTAGAATGGACACAAGGTCCTCATGCCGCGAAATATCGTTGAAAAAAGTCGTTTCGGACGACACGCTTTTGATCGGGTCGTTGTTATGCACCGTGCGGTCGTCAATGCCCCGCGACAGGCGGTAGAGCCGCTGTCCCATCGTGCCATAGCGGCGCATCAGCGTGTCTTCTTCCATAACCTGCAACTGGCCTATCAAACGAATGCCATCGGCCTCCAGCGTCGCGGCAAAGGCTTTGCCGACACCCCAGATGGTGGTGACGGGGCGGGTGGCCAGAAAGCTGACGGCTTCCTCTTGCCCGATCACCGAAAAGCCGCGTGGCTTTTGCAGGTCTGACGCGACCTTCGCCAGAAACTTGCAGTAGGACAAGCCGACGGAAATCGAAATGCCGACTTCCTTTTCCACGCGCTTGGCAAATTTGGCCAGCACGCGGGCAGGCGGATCATGATGCAGAAGTTCGGTGCCGGACAGATCGAGAAATGCCTCGTCTATGGACAGTGGCTGCACCAGCGGCGTCAGTTCCTGCATCATGCTGCGGATCTGACGGCCAACCGTGCTGTATTTTTCCATGTTAGGTTTGACGACAACCGCCTCGGGACAGGCCTCCAACGCCTTGAACATCGGCATGGCCGAACGCACGCCATGAATGCGGGCAATGTAACAGGCAGTCGAAACGACACCACGTTTGCCACCGCCGATGATCACGGGCTTGTCCATCAGATCAGGATTGTCGCGCTTTTCGATCGAAGCGTAAAACGCATCGCAGTCTATATGCGCCAGACTGAGATCATAAAGTTCGCCGTGATAGACAAGGCGAGGGCTGCCGCATTTCTGGCAACGGCGAATACCATCGGGCTGACCGGCCAGACAATCGCGGCAAAAACCGGGGGCGTGTTTTGTCATGGTCAACTCAGGAACAAAGAATGAACGTTCGCCACGTTATTCTGTTGCCGGAATTTACTCAAGAGAGACCTTTAAAAGAAACCCGGGGGAGTGGGCTCAATACACACCCGAATCGAGACCCGGACCGGAAAAATGGTGCCACGCGGCAGCAACGTCCTCGGGTTTTGTTTCTGTTGCTGCGCAAAATGCCATCAGGTCAGGCTCGTGGCTCATCAGAAAATCAAGTAATCCGGCAAAAAAGCCCGGGTCGCTGGCGGCGTGCCGCAGCATATTGGCCTGCAGGCCACTCAGCGCCAGAAAGCGGGAAAGCAAGTCGGGTTCATTGGCCAGCCAGCCAAGTATGGCGGCGGCTGTTTCTTCCGGTTTTGCCGTGGCGGCAGCACTTGTTTTTTTGTCTCGCAGCATTTCTTCGCCGAAGTTACCTATTTTTCAACCAAATCGCATTAGCGTCGTTAAACTATATACGATGGAATCGGTTCTGCGACACACTTATATGTCGGTGGCATGGTTTCAAGGCGCATTGAGGAATTGTCGCTATGCCAAAACAGGTCATGATAGTTGAAGACAACGAGCTTAACATGAAGCTCTTTCGCGACTTGATCGAGGCGTCGGGTTATACCACGATCCAGACACGCAATGGCATGGAAGCCCTTGATCTGGCACGTAAACATAAGCCCGACCTCATTCTCATGGATATTCAGTTGCCGGAGGTGTCCGGTCTGGAAGTGACCAAGTGGCTGAAGGAAGACGATGAATTGCACGTCATTCCCGTTATTGCCGTAACTGCATTTGCGATGAAGGGTGACGAAGAACGTATTCGTCAGGGCGGCTGTGAGGCTTACGTCTCCAAACCGATCTCCGTTCCCAAATTTATTGAAACTATTAAAACCTACCTTGGCGATGCCTGAAGGCATTTGAGGACTGATAATGACAGCAAGAATTCTGGTCGTTGACGATATACCGGCAAACGTAAAGTTGCTGGAAGCGCGTCTGCTTGCTGAATATTTTGATGTTCTGACCGCGGAAGACGGCTTCAAGGCACTCGAGATTTGCAACAACACCCAGGTCGATATTGTCCTGCTCGACATCATGATGCCGGGTATGGATGGTTTTGAAGTCTGCGAAAGATTGAAATCCAATCCGCGGACTATGCATATTCCCGTCGTCATGGTAACCGCACTCGATCAGCCGTCCGACCGGGTACGTGGCCTCAAGGCCGGTGCCGATGACTTTTTGACCAAGCCGGTCAATGACCTGCAACTGGTGTCTCGCGTCAAAAGCCTCGTTCGCCTGAAAACCATGAGCGACGAATTGCGCATGCGCGCAGAAACGGCGCGTGCCATTGGCATTGAAGACCTTCTGCGCGATGAAGGTCGCATCGAGGAGCCGGGGCAGGTGCTGCTGGTCGATCCGCGTGCGAACTCTCAAGAACGCATTATCAAGATGTTAAAGCCAGTCGCGGAAGTGACAGCCATTTCCGATGCACAGGCGGCGATCTTCGAGGCTGCGGAGCAGGGCTTTGAACTGGTCATCGTTAGCAGCAGTCTTGATGACTACGACCCCTTGCGTCTGTGCTCACAGTTGCGCTCGCTCGACCGTACACGGTTCCTGCCAGTGTTGCTTATTGCGGAGCAGGGTGGCGAGGACATGATCGTGCGTGCGCTTGATCTTGGCGTCAACGATTACATTACCCGTCCGCTGGACCCCAACGAGCTTGTGGCCCGCACACTCACCCAATTGAAGCGCAAGCGTTACAATGACCGCCTGCGCAGCAGCGTTCAGCACTCCATTGAGCTTGCCGTCACCGATGGCCTGACGGGGCTGCATAATCGCCGTTATCTCGACAATCACCTCAAGGTGCTGTTCAACCGCGCCGCAACCCGTGGCCGGTCACTGTCGGTATGCATTACCGATATTGACCGCTTCAAGGTGGTCAACGACACCTATGGCCACGATGCCGGCGACGAAATCCTGAAGGAATTTGCCGCCCGCCTGCGTGCAACGGTTCGCGGTGCGGATCTGGCCTGCCGTTATGGCGGAGAAGAGTTTGTAGTGGTCATGCCGGATACTACGGCGGAAATGGCTGCCAACATCGCTGAGCGGCTGCGTATGAGCGTTGAGGGCAAACCTTTCGTCCTGCGTTCCTCCGGCCAGGAAATCAATATCACGGCGTCCCTGGGCATCTCGTGCAACAGCCCCAATGTCGAGACGCCAGAACAGCTTCTGAAAGAAGCAGACAATGCGCTCTATGATGCCAAGCGGGCAGGGCGTAACCGCGTTGTGGCCGCAGCCGCCTGACGGCCGGCCGCGACATCACATCCCCAAAATAGTCCAACGTTAAGTGCCACGCCTGTCGAGCCTCTTTAGAGGGGCGGTAGCCGTGTGTATTCGAATTCCCGAATTATCGGCCCTCAGAATTCAGGTATTGCGATCATTTGGCTTGTGGATAACATGGCCCAATCTTTGAGCGATCAGGCATAGTCTCGTGCCTGTATTTTCGCGCTCTTTTTTTGCGATTTGTCAATTTGTCACGTAACGTTGCGGCAGTTGGAATATTTCCTCTGCCTAATAATTGATATATTTCATCACAGATTTTTGATGATGCTCTCACCATTTTCGCCGGATCGCGCGGCTCTTCAAGTCAAGACTATGGTTCTTTAGAAAATCAGGAATTTTTACTTGAGTGTATTTTCCTTTATTTGTGTAAGTGCTATGTTCTCTTAAATAAATACTGTGCCGCTTATGGTCATATTTAACCATATTTGCATTTCAAAACGGCATTGCTTTAAGAAGTTGTTGATTTTTTTCATCGTTTGCGCGACGTTTGGTTCAACGGCATAACTTTCGTGAATTGTGTGCAAGCACAGAGATAGAAATAACCGCAAGTTACTTGTCTATGGTGTTTCAGGGTTGGTTTTTACTTGGTCTATTGGCCGTAGCATCCAGCCTGGTAAGATACCCCATGATGCTCAGGTCCGCCGCATCTCCTGGGTCGTGGGGTCGGTCGGTTGGAGTGCACTAAACGGTTCCTCGTACCGTCTGCAACTCCGACCGACCCCCATTTCTCTCTCAAAACGTATCTAACTATAACGGTCGATCCATCTGGTCGCATTGTCACATCTGTCTGCTTGTGCGCGCTTGCGCCCCCCGCCGGCATGATGTCTGTGAGATCTGTCGTATGAAGAAGAGGCAGGGTCGCACCGTCGCCAGCGGCAGCACGGTTGCCATAACGACTTGGCGCTCTAAATGACGGCTTGTGCTGTCATGCTGCACCAAAGAAAACAGGCGAGGGGCCTGAATGCAAAAAGCGCACTTTCGGATGAAAGCGCGCTTTTTGAAAACTGCAAATTCTAGGAGAAGATTACTTGATCTTCGTTTCCTTGAATTCAACGTGCTTGCGTACGACTGGATCGTACTTTGTCTTCGTCATCTTGTCCGTGAACGTACGGCTGTTCTTGGTGGTGACGTAGAAAGTACCGGTGTCGGCTGTCGACAGCAGCTTGATCTTGATTGTTGTAGCTTTCGCCATGGTCGTCCTGCCTTTAACAAAATAGTGAGCCGCTGACCTGTTCGATCCCGGCTAAATCTGGCGCGAAACTACGGATCGCGCCCAAAAAGTCAAGCCTGTTTTGACTTCAAAACCAAACGTGCAATGGAAAGAACCACATAAAACGCGAAAAATGCGGCGAGAGCCCAAGCAAAACCATTGGTTCCGTTCAAATCCATCGACACGCCAACGATCTGTGGACCGCTGATCGTGCCAATTGCATAACAAAAAATGAAGGCTGCGTTGGCTGAAACAAGGTCAGAGCCGGTCAGGCGCGAGCCCAGATGCGTCAGGCCCACCGTGTACATGCCGGAGACACAGCCACCCCACAAAAGCAGCATGGAGGCCAGCAGAGCCCAGCTTTGCACCAGAAATGGCAGGGTCAGCGTGCCGACAAAGCCTAAAAGCGCCATCAAACCCAGCAGCAGACGCCGGTCTTTGAGGCGATCGGAGAGCAGGCCAATCGGGATCTGGAAGGCCATGTTGCCCACACCCATCACCGTCAGCAACAGGGCTGCCTGCGATTCGTTGAAACCTTCGCGCGTTGCATAGATCGGAAACAGCGAAAGGCCTCCGGCCTGCACCGATCCAAACACAAATGCGGCGGCCGAGGCCATTGGCACCAGCCAGATGTAGCGGGCGAAGTGATGATTCGGCTTTTCGTCGAGCCGCGGGCTTTCCTTGCGGGCGAGAAAGATTGGAATCACCGCCAGCAGGATCACACCTGCACCTGTCACAAACGGCGTGATGCCATCACTGCCAACCAGCGAAAACAGCAGAGGGCCGGCCGCAAAGCCGACGGCAAGGCCGGTAGCATACATGCCAAGCACCATGCCGCGCTTTGAGGGCGGAGCGGTGGCATTGATCCAAAATTCGGAGAGAATGAAAAGCGTGGTGGTCGCACCATGGAAGACGATGCGCAGCGGAAACCACATCCAGAAGGCGTCAGCGAAATAAAAGCCCAGTGCGCTGATGGCCGAGATGAACACGGCAATAATCATCGTGCGCGCCACACCGCAATCATGCGCCAGTCTTGACGTCAGCGGCGCGGCGAGCATCGAGGCTACACCAGCCATTGCAGAGTTCACCCCGATCATCGTCGACGATATGCCGCGCTTTTCGAGAATCATGCTGAGTAGCGGCAGGCCAAGCCCGATTGCCACGCCAACGGCGCTGATCGCGGCAATTGCCGCAAACAGGGAAGGCCAGTGAATTTTGTCGGTGGCATGGGTACCGCAGGTTTCAGGCTTTGTCATATAGACCTTCAAAGGTGCTCGCGGACGGCAAGTCCGTGACGCATGAAATAAAACGGTACCGCGTTTTCAAAGGATAGCGCTGGATCAACTATCATGAGCTTTGTGACATCTTCGAGAATGCTGCGCGTAATTTGCGCCATGTTCAGACTGCAAAGGGCGTCCGTGTCAAGCCATGACACGTCAACAAGTTCATCCGTATCGTGTAAAGTACCGGGATCTACACCCGCTTCATCGGTAAACGCGCAGAAGAAACGTGTGTCATAGCGCCTGATATGGCCAGGTGGCGTTATGGCGCGTGCCACAAATCGCAGGCGTGAAAGATCCGGCACATGAGTTGTGGATGAAGTGGCACACAGCCCGGTTTCCTCATGCAATTCGCGCAGTGCTGCCAGCGCAAGCGCCCGTGCGCCACCGACACCCAGTGGCCGGGAGACGCGTTTGCGCAGTCCTGAATGCACCAAGGGGTCAAGATCGCCGGTAAAGGGCAGGGTGTGGTCGTAACGGTCGCGCCGGCCGCCGGGGAAAACATAAACGCCGGGCATGAAAACATGTCCGGCTCCACGTTTACCCATCAGGATTTTAGGGATACCGCTGCTGCGGTCTATCAGGATGATCGATGCGGCGTCGCGCGGCCGTGTTGCCGCGAAACGTTGCTCCGGAAGCGTTACACCCCTGTCCGGTGACATTGTTTAGAACGATGAACCGTCGATTTGCACCTTGTCCGGCTCTCGTCCGAAACCATGCATTTTCAGCGCCCATTGCAGGCCGATGACACCGCCCTTGATGGGTTGCAGCGTCACGAGTGCAGCCAGAATGGTAATCGGCACCCAGATGGCGAAGTGTACCCACATCTCCACCGCCATGATCATGTCGGTCATCATGAAACCACCAACGGCAATGTGGCCGAGAATCACGATGGAAATATAGGGCGGCAGGTCGTCGGACCGCTCGTGGTGCATTTCTTCGCCACAGGCTGCACATTCATGTACAGGCTTCAGCCAGGCACGGAAAAGCTTGCCGCTGCCGCAGGCCGGGCAGGTGCCGCGAATACCGCGCATGATGGAACGTCCTGTGGGACGGTCGTTTGTCGAGTCGCCAAAAGTCACGGTATCATGGCTGTTATCTGCACTCATGACTGCTTCCTTTTTCTGGCGGCTCTTATCCGCCCGTGTTATCTGCGCCGTCTTGGTGGCCGTGTACCCGGTTTTGCCGATACTCTTGAGGTCTTGCGACCCGCCTTGTGGAAGGACCGCGTAGCCGTCGGCATTTTGCGACCTTCACTCAATATCTCAAACCGAAGCGCACCGGCCAGAGGCACAGCTTCAGCGAGGCGAACCTGAACAGTGTCGCCAAGCTGATAGCCAAGCCCGGTCTTTTCACCTGTCAGAGCCTGATGCGCCTCGTCATAGATGAAATAGTCCGTGCCAAGTGTAGATATGGGTATGAAGCCGTCTGCACCATAGTCAGGTAGCGCGACAAAAAGTCCCGCTTTTGTGACGCCGGAGATTCGGCCTTCAAATTCTTCGCCGACCCGCTCGGAAAGGTGGTGGGCAATCAAGCGGTTGATCGTATCGCGTTCGGCGGCCATGGCGCGGCGCTCGAATGTCGAGATTTCGGCTGCAATATCGTCCAGCATGCCTTCTTCGGTTGGCGTGATGCCGCCTTCACCAAAGCCAAGCGAACCGACCAGCGCACGGTGCACGATCAAGTCGGCATATCGGCGGATCGGCGATGTGAAGTGGGCATATTTCATCAGGTTCAGGCCAAAGTGCCCGATATTGTCAGGACTGTAGATTGCCTGGCTCTGCGAGCGCAGCACCATTTCATTGACCATGATCTGGTGTGGCGTGCCGAGGGCACGCTCCAGAATACCGTTGAATGAGTTGGCACGCATGGCACCACCCTTGGTCATGGAAATGCCGAGTGTGTTGAGGAACTCGCGCAGCGTTTCCTGTTTGGCAAGCGATGGCGTGTCGTGAACACGGTAGACCAGCGGCTGCTTTTTCTTTTCCAGTGTCTCGGCGGCGGCCACGTTGGCCTGGATCATCATTTCTTCGATCAGCTTATGGGCATCCAGCCGCTCTGGAATGATGACCTTGTCCACCGTGCCATTGGGGCGCAACAGGATCTTGCGTTCCGGCATGTCGAGTTCCAGTGGCTGGCGACGATCACGCCCGCGCTTCATGATCTCATAGGCATGCCACAGTGGCTTGAGGATCGGCTCCAGGAGTGGTCCGGTCTTGTCATCAGGCTTGCCATCAATGGCGGCCTGCGCCTGCTGGTAGGAGAGTTTTGCCGCACTCTTCATCATGATGCGGTGGAAGGTATGGCCAGCCTTGCGGCCTTCCTTGGAGAAGATCATCCGCACGGCAAGGGCAGGGCGGTCGACGCCTTCCTTCAGCGAGCAGAGATCATTCGAAATGCGCTCCGGCAGCATCGGCACGACACGGTCGGGGAAATAGACCGAGTTGCCGCGCTTCAGCGCTTCCCTGTCCAGCTGCGAGCCGGTGCGGACATACCAGGAGACATCGGCAATCGCGACAGTCACGATCACGCCGTCGGGATTGTCAGGCGATGTATCAGGCTCGGCATAAACCGCATCGTCATGGTCCTTGGCGTCGGCCGGATCGATAGTGATCAGCGGCAGGTCGCGCCAGTCCTCACGGTGCGTCATGGTCGCAGCCTTGGCCTCATCGGCCTCGTCCATCACACCTTGCGGGAATATGTGCGGGATACCATGGGCATAGATGGCGATCATCGAGATCGCCTTTTCCGACGCGACGGAACCGACGACCGACAGCACCTTGGCGCGTGTCAGGCCATAACGACCGCTGTTGCGGCCAACTTCGACTTCGATGAGATCACCGTCCTGCGCGGTGCCAACACCTTCCGGGTCGATGACCATTTCATCGCCACGGCGCTCGATCGGCATCAGCCGTCCACCGCCACCGGGAGTGGCTTTGAAAACGCCAAGCAGGGCACCCTGACGGCGGTCAAGAATTTTAATGATGCGGGCCGTATAGGCAGGGCCACCACGATCCTTGGCGGGGAAAATCTTGGCCAGCACGCGGTCGTTCAGACCGGCGGTTGGCGCCTTCTTGCCACGGTCCTGGGATGACTGGCGGATCAGCACGGCAGGGGCAACGCCCTGTTCATCAAGCCACTCGGCCGGCCGTGCAATCAGTTCGCCATCCTTGTCGCGGGTGGTAATGTCGAGAACGGTGACGGGCGGCAGTGCGCCCGGCCGTACCAGCGACTTACGGTTTTTCTGCACCATGCCGTCGACTTCAAGCTCCTTCAGCAGGGCTTTCAGTTCGACACGGGTTTCACCTTTCAGGCCAAAAGCCTTGGCGATTTCGCGCTTCGATGCCTGTTCGGGATGGTCGGCAATAAAACGCAGCAGCACGTCGCGCGGCGGTACCTGGCCGTGTACAATGTTTTCGCTTTCGCTCACCCGTTTTCCACGCCCTGTTCTTCCGAACCCATCGTTGGAGGAGCCGGTTGTCTTGCGTGGGGATTTGCTCACGATTCCGCCTTCTTTGCTTTCGGTGCAGCTTTTTTCGCCGCGGTCTTGGCCTTGGCAGCTGTCTTGCTTTTCGCTGCCGCCTTCGGCTTGGCCTTTGCCGTGGTCTCACCATCAGCCGATGCGGCCTTCGGCGTCGCCTTTTTCGCCTTTACCGGCTTGCCACCGGTGCCGGTCTTGGCAATGCGCTCGGCAATCAGCACCAGGGCTTCTTCCATCGTCACACTGTCAGGGGCCTGCGCCTTCGGAATGGTGGCATTGACCTTGCCCCAGTTGACGTAAGGACCAAAACGGCCGTCACGCACGGTAATCGCGCCGCCATCCGGATGGTCACCCAAGGTTTTCAGCGCAGCCGGTGTCGAGCCACGGCCACGTCCCGGTGCAGCCTTCTTTTCGGCAATCACGGTCACGGCACGGTTCAGACCAATCGAAAATACGTCTTCGACGCTTTCAAGGTTGGCATAACCACCATCATGCAGCAGGAACGGACCATAACGACCGATACCGGCAGAAATCATTTTACCGGTTTCGGGATGCTGGCCGACATCGCGTGGCAGGTTGATCAGTGCCAGTGCTTTTTCGTGATCGATCTCTTCCGGTTTCCAGCCTTTAGGCAGGGATGAACGCTTGGCATCCTTGCCTTCGCCACGCTGGATGTAAGGTCCGAAACGGCCGGAGCGCAGTGTCAGCTCTTCACCAGTATGCGGATCAGCACCCAATGCCTTTGGTTCGTTGAGAGCGGCCGCATCTGCTTCCGCGCCCTCCGAGTTCAACTGGCGGGTAAAATTGCATTCCGGATAGTTGGAGCAACCAACGAACGCGCCGTATTTGCCAAGCTTGAGAGACAGGTTTCCTGTGCCGCAAACCTGGCAAATGCGCGGATCGGAACCGTCTTCGCGCTTTGGAAACACCAGCGGCGCCAGAACTTCGTTCAGGGCATCCAGCACGTTGGTGACGCGCAGTTCCTTGGTGTCTTCAATCTGTGCAAAGAAGTCCTTCCAGAAATCACGAAGAACCTGCTTCCAGTCCAGTTCGCCAGCGGAGATCCGGTCGAGCTTTTCTTCCAGATCGGCGGTGAAGTCGTACTCCACATATTTTGTGAAGAAGCTTTCGAGGAATGCCGTCACCAGACGTCCACGCGAATGTGGAATGAGCTTGCGCTTGTCGATGACGATATATTCGCGGTCACCAAGCGTTTTCAGCGTCGCGGCATAGGTGGAAGGACGGCCGATGCCGAGTTCTTCCATCTTCTTGATCAGCGATGCCTCCGAATAACGCGGTGGCGGTTCGGTGAAGTGCTGGCTGGCATTGATCTTCTGCTTGGCGAGGTTCTCGCGCGCATTGATCTGTGGCAGACGGCCTTCATCGTCACCGTCGTCACTCTGTTCGCCATCTTCTTTCTGGTCGGTATAGGCGGCAATAAAGCCGTCGAATCGGATGACCGAGCCGACTGCGCGCAAACCAGCCTGTTCGCCATTGTTGGTGGCAATAATTTCAACGGTGGTGCGTTCAATTTCAGCCGACGCCATCTGGCTGGCAATGGCACGCTTCCAGACCAGATCGTACAAACGGAACTGATCAGGATCGAGAAAACGCTTAACCTGATCCGGCGTTCGGTTGAAATCGGTCGGGCGAATGGCTTCGTGCGCTTCCTGCGCGTTCTTGGCCTTGGTGGAATAGAACCGCGCCTTGTCCGGCACATAACGCGCACCAAACTGCTCGCCGATCGAACTGCGTGCAGCGTCAATCGCTTCCGGTGCCATCTGCACACCGTCGGTACGCATATAGGTGATCAGACCGGCAGTTTCGCCGCCAATGTCGATACCTTCGTAAAGCTTCTGGGCCACCTGCATGGTGCGGGAGGCGGAAAAGCCCATACGCGACGACGCGGCCTGCTGCAGGGTAGAGGTGGTGAAGGGAGGGCCCGGGTTGCGCTTGACCGGCTTTGCCTCAACGCTGTCCACGACATAGGACGCGCCTTCGAGAAGGGCTTTCAAGCGGTTGGCGTCATCGCCGGTCTTGATGCCACGTGCCTGCAGGCGCTTGCCATCGGCTGCCACCAGCTTTGCTTCGAATTCGTCACCGCGCGGCGTCTTCAACAGCGCTGAAAGGTTCCAGTACTCTTCGGAAACGAAACGTTCGATTTCCGATTCGCGGTCGCAGACCAGACGCAAGGCCACTGACTGGACGCGGCCGGCCGAACGGGCGCCCGGCAACTTGCGCCACAGAACGGGGGAAAGATTGAAGCCAACGAGATAATCAAGTGCGCGGCGGGCGAGATACGCATCCACCAAGGGAATGTCGAGATCGCGTGGCTGCGCCATGGCATCCAGCACGGCCTTCTTGGTGATGGCGTTAAACACCACACGCTTGACCGGCTTATCGCCCAGCACCCGCTTTTTCTTGAGCAGGTCCAGCACGTGCCAGGAAATGGCTTCCCCTTCGCGATCAGGGTCGGTTGCCAGAATAAGGCCATCGGATGCCTTCACGGCATCGGCGATATCCTTCATGCGTTTTTGCGACGCGCTATCGACCTCCCAGGACATTTCAAAGTCCTGATCGGGCAGCACTGAGCCATCCTTGGCTGGCAAGTCCCGCACGTGTCCGAAGGATGCAAGAACCTTGTAGCCTGGGCCGAGATACTTGTTGATCGTCTTGGCCTTGGCCGGAGATTCTACGACGACGACATTCATATTATTGTTTCTCTGGACAAGGTTCCGCCAATAATTCCTGCCGCGCCCTTTGCCGACACACGGCTCTCAAGTCTTTCGACATGGACAGGGAATTGCTCCGGGTCAAGGGGGAAACGCAATTTTCTGTCCTGTAAAACAAATTGTATGAGTGGGTATTCCGCTGCCGTTTTACAATCGAAGATGGTTTTTTGCCCGTTTTCATCCATTGGAAATCAGCGATATCTTGCCCCCGGCATGGCGCTGGATGCGCCCGGCAATTTCCAGTTCCAACAGCACAAGCATGATGGCCGATGCCGACAGACCTGTGTGGCGAATAATGTCATCCATCTCGACCGGCGAGGGGCCGAGCGCATTGGCAACCAGCGAACGGTCATCGTCGCGCGGCTCGCTTATGTCGCGGTGTTGGGCCGGTTCACTGATGTGGCTGAACAGCGGCAGATCGGGCGCGACCAGCGGCGAGATCGCATCCAGCACGTCTTTTGCTTCGGTAATCAGCGTCGCACCGTCCTTGATAAGGCCGTTGGTTCCCTGACAGCGCGTGTCGAGCGGTGAGCCGGGAACCGCAAACACCAGCCGCCCGAAATCGCCAGCCAGTCGGGCCGTGATCAGAGAACCGGAACGCTGCGCCGCCTCGACAATGATCACGCCCAGCGAAACACCGGCAATCAATCGGTTGCGGCGTGGAAAGTCGCGGGCACGTGGCTCCCAGCCAAACGGCATTTCACTGATGGTCACGCCGCCATTGGCATATATCTCATCCAGCAGCGAAAAGTTTTCCGGTGGATAGGGGCGGTCCAGTCCGCCGGCCAGCATGGCGACGGTGCCGGTGGAAAGGCTGGCTCGATGGGCGGCCGCATCAATGCCGCGTGCCAGACCGGAGGCGATCGTATAGCCTTCACGCCCGCAATCGCGCGCCATCATCGCGGCAAATTTGACACCGTTGATCGATGCGTTGCGCGAACCGACAATGCCAATGCTGGGGCGAGTTGCCGTGCTGCCGTCACCCCTCATGGCAATCAGCGGCGGCGCAGCATCAATTTCCTTGAGGGCTGGCGGATAGTCCGCCTCACCAATGCCGACGAAGCGCGCGCCAAAACGCTGGGCGATTTCAAGTTCGCGTTCTGCTTCGTTCACGGTGGTAATATGAAGGTTGCGGGTGGAACCGCCCCGCCGCGACAGATCGGGCAGGGCATCCAGTGCCTTTTCGGCGCTGCCAAAATGATTGATCAACTGGCGGAAGGTTGCAGGGCCGATATTTTCGCTGCGGATAAGCCTCAGCCATGCAATTTTCTGTTTTTCGGAAAGCGGCATGCCGCTCGGTCTTGCACCGTCATCCGGCATTTCGCGCCCCCGCTTCGGGCCGCAAATGCTGTCAGCCCTTTTTCCCTATCTTGCTTTCCGTGCCGGCAATCAGTCTGGCAATGTTTTCGCGGTGTTTCCACCAGGAAATGATGCTCAGCAACGACACCAGCAGGGCCGTCTTTTCCGGGCCTAGTATCCACAATGCAACCGGAATGACAAGCATTGCAACCAAAGCGGAAAGCGAGGAATAACGTGTGGTGAAGGCGCACAGCAGCCATATCAGTGCAAAGGCCAGCATCATGCGCCAGTCAGCACCTAGCAATACGCCGATATAGGTGGCAACACCCTTGCCGCCCTTGAAACCCAGCCAAACCGGGAACAGGTGACCGATAAAGGCAAAAAAGCCAGCAACCAGCGAGGCTTCATAACCCCAGAGCTTGGCTGCGAGAAGCACGGCAACCGTGCCTTTCAGCGCATCGCCCACCAGTGTTGCGGCAGCCAGCTTCTTGTTGCCGGTGCGCAGGACATTGGTCGCGCCGATATTACCGGAACCGATCTTGCGTACATCGCCCAATCCGGCCATGCGCGTCAAAAGCAGGCCAAACGGAATGGAACCGAGCAGGTAGCCGAGAAGTGCAGCCGCCGCCAGAAGGGCAGGCGCCGTTTGCAATGTCATGAGTTCACTCATTCAGTCCCCCTTATGCGCATCGGCTAGAGAACCGGACCCAATTTCCGGAAAGCCGATGCGTCATTCTATATATAGAGCATTGTTGTGTAGTGTCTTTAAAGACGCCTGTGCTCTACGCGCTGTACACCAGCTTGCCTGCCACATAGGTCGAAACTGCCCGGCCGCTGAACCGCGCATCTTCAAACGGTGTGTTTTTGGATTTAGAGACCAGTGCATCCCTTGAAACCAGCCATGGCTCGTCGAGATCGATCAGCGTGATATCCGCCTTGGCACCCGGCTTGAGCGTGCCGGCATCCAGGCCGAAAATCTGTGCCGGACGGGTGGACAGCGCATCGATCAGGCGCATGAGTGGCACATGGCCGCTGTGGTGCAGACGAAGTGCTGCCGCCAACATTGTCTCCAGACCTACGGCACCGCTTGCCGCGTCACCAAACGGCAGGCGCTTGGTGTCAACGTCCTGCGGGTCATGCGAAGACACGATAATGTCGATCGTGCCGTCCTTCAGCGCTTCAACCATGGCCATGCGATCATCTTCGGCGCGCAATGGCGGCTGCAGCTTGAAGAAGGTGCGGTATTCGCCAATGTCGTTTTCGTTGAGTGTCAGGTGGTTGATGGAAATGCCGCTTGTGGCTTTGACGCCACGGGACTTGGCAACCTTGATTGCTTCTGCCGATTCCGGCACGGAAATCTTGGCAGCGTGGTAGTTGGCGCGGGTCAGGCCGGCAATGCGCAGGTCACGCTCCAGCGGAATGATCTCGGCTTCTTTCGGCACGCCGGACAGGCCGAGCCAGCTTGCAAAAAGCCCCTCATTCATGTCGCCGCTGCCGATATATTTGTCGCGGGTTTCAAGGGCGATCACCGCACCCAGTTCGCGGGCATAGGTCATGGCACGGCGTAACACCAGCGTGTCGGACAGCGCGTGGCGACCATTGGTGAAGGCGACCGCACCGGCTTCCTGCAACAGGCCGAACTCGGTCATTTCCTCACCCCTCAACCCCTTTGTCAGGGCCGCTGCCGGGTGCACGTTCACGATGGCCTTGTCACGCACCATCTTTTTGACGAACTCGACCAGCGCGATGTCGTCAATGACAGGATCGGTGTCCGGCATCATGATGAAGGATGTCACGCCACCGGCGGCCGCTGCACGCGAAGCGGATTCGATGGTTTCGCGGTGTTCGGCGCCGGGTTCGCCAATAAACACGCGGGCATCGACCAGGCCGGGAACGGCAAGCAGACCCTTGGCGTCACGGACGGTGGCACCTTCAGGCGTGCCTTGGTTTTGCGCATCCTTGCCAGCGGCGAGGATCGTGCCATCGGCGTCGATGATGATCGTGCCGGTTTCATCGATATTGCGGGACGGGTCGATGATACGGGCGTTCTTGAGAACGGTTGCGACGCTCATGCGCGTTCTCCCTGATTTTGCGAAAGAAGCAGGGTTTCCATGACAGCCATGCGCACGGCAACACCCATTTCCACCTGGCTTTCAATCACGCTCTGCGGGCCATCGGCCACTTCGGAGGCAATTTCGACACCACGGTTCATCGGGCCGGGGTGCATGACCAGCGCGTCTTCCTTGGCGGCTTTCAGCTTTTCGGCATCCAGTCCGTAATAATGGAAATATTCGCGCACCGAAGGCACGAAGGAACCGGCCATGCGCTCACGCTGCAAACGCAGCATCATCACCACGTCGGCGCCTTTCAGACCCTCCGCCATGGAGTGGTACACTTCCACGCTCATGTCGGTGATACCGGATGGCAAAAGCGTTGGCGGTGCAACCACACGCACCCGCGCACCCATCTGATTGAGAAGAATGATGTTGGAGCGGGCGACGCGCGAATGCAGCACATCACCGCAGATCGCAACCGTAATGCCGGATAGACGGCCCTTGGCGCGACGGATCGTCAGTGCATCAAGAAGCGCCTGAGTCGGGTGCTCATGCTGGCCATCGCCGGCGTTCACCACAGAGCAGGCCACTTTTTGCGCGAGAAGCGCGGCTGCACCAGCCGACGAGTGGCGCACGACCAGCACGTCCGGCCGCATGGCGTTCAGTGTCATGGCCGTATCAATCAGCGTCTCACCCTTTTTGACGGAGGAGTTGCCGACCGACATGTTCATCACATCGGCGCCCAGTCGTTTGCCGGCCAGTTCAAACGAAGACTGTGTGCGGGTGGATGCTTCGAAGAACAGGTTGATCTGCGTCAGACCACGCAGAGTGGTGGTCTTTTTCTCGCGCTGACGGCTGATTTTGACAGCCTCATCGGCCTTGTCGAGAAGAGTGGTGATATCCTGATGGGAAAGGCCCTTGATGCCAAGCAGATGGCGGTGGGGGAAGAAGACCATGCGGTGTGCCTCCTGACGGGCGCCGCATCTTCCCTTGAAAATGCCCGGAACGCCCGAATGCTGTATCCGTGCGCTCCCATTCGCTGTGAACACGCCTGTGGAGTGCCGCGGAATTCGGTCCTGCGCTCTATAGAGAACGCATCGGCGTGGGGCAAGCGTCCGATAGTGGATGAATGTGAAAACGTGGTGATGTTTCCCCCACTTGCTTTATATCAAGGCGTGAACCGAGATGAATGGGCAGTGTCGGGACAGGTTGAGCGGTCACTACGGCCGTTCAGGGTGAATTGGAAACGATAGATATGCAGTCCTATTCCGCTTTTGCATTTGCCATTCTTGCGCTGTTGCTGACACCGGGCCCGACAAATACGCTTCTCGCCTTGTCCGGTGCCGGGCGAGGGGTGCGCGCATCGTTGCCCTTGATGCTGGGCGAAATCTGCGGTTATCTGCTGGTTGTCGTGCCGCTGACCATGCTGGCATCGGAGTTTCTGGCCACGCACACCGCCATTTCGCAGGCAATCAAGCTGTGTTCGGCGGTCTGGGTATCGTTTCTGGCGATTCGCCTGTGGACATTGCCACAGTCGACATCCACCGCACATGCCATCACCTTGCGCCGCGTTTTCGTCACCACATGCCTTAACCCCAAGGCAATCATCATCGCACTCGTTTTAATGCCGCAGGGGTCGGTCGCGGAACTTCTGCCCTATATCGCCATGTTTTCCATGCTGATCATCTGTGTGGCGCTCGTTTGGCTGTCGGCCGGTTCCTTCTTGATACGCGGCGCCAGCGAACATTCGCCACGGCTGGTACGCTGCGTTGCCTCGGTATTTCTGATGGCACTATCGCTTGGCCTTGCGGGAAATGTCTTCGGTATTTTGTAAGGCGGGTTGCAAGGCAGAGAAAGTTGCACATGGGGGAATGGAATTGCCACGACAGCTTCTGATGGGTGGCATTATCCAATATGACCCCCATGCAATTTGGAAAAAACTCAGCTAGAAGCAATTCATGACTCAGAATTCCCGGACTGAAGAAGCGCTCGCCGAATTGAATCAACCTGCCCCATGGGCGGGAATCAATGCCTATCGCTCGGACCCTCTTATCGTTGACCTGACATCGGATCTGGCGCGCCCGTTGCGTGACGAATTCGACCAGCTTGGACGCTATGTTACCTCGCCTGAGGCGCAGGAACTTGCCCGCATGGCAAATCAGGGCGTGCCGCAGTTGCGCACCCATGGTCCGCGTGGCGAGCGCCTGGATCAGGTGGAGTTTCATCCGGCATGGCATGCGTTGATGCGCCGTTCCATGGCGTCGGGCCTGCATTCCAGCGCCTGGGAAACCAATCCCGATACCCGCGGCAACGAGCATAAGGCACGTGCCACGCGGTTTTATCTGACAGCGCAGCTTGAAGCCGGCCATCTGTGCCCGTTGACCATGACCAGCGCCTCGGTGGCCGCGCTCATGGCATCGCCACGCGTCCAGAAAGAGTGGGCGCCGAAAATCCTGTCGCGCAAATATGATTCGACCAACAAGCCGGCCATGCAGAAAACTGCCGTCACCATCGGCATGGGCATGACGGAAAAGCAGGGTGGCACCGATGTGCGTGCCAACCGCACCAGTGCTGAACGGGTGGGCGAGGGTATCTACCGCCTGTCCGGCCACAAGTGGTTCCTGTCAGCGCCGATGAGTGACGGTTTCGTCATGCTGGCGCAGATGGGCGATGGCATGGGCTGCTTCCTGGTGCCGCGCATTCTCGAAGATGGTTCGTCCAACGGCCTGCGCCTGCAGCGCCTGAAGGACAAGCTCGGCAATCGTTCCAACGCGTCGGCCGAAGTCGAATTCACCGATGCCTTCGGGTACATTCTGGGTGATCCGGGTACCGGCATTCGCACCATTCTCGACATGGTCACGCTGACACGGCTTGATTGCGCGCTGGCATCGGCTGGTATCATGCGCGCCTCGCTGGCGGAAGCGGTGCATTATACCCGTGGTCGTCAGGTGTTTGGCAAAAATCTGATCAGCCAGCCGATCATGACCCGTGTTCTGGCCGATATGGCTCTGGATGTGGCAGCTGCCACGGCGCTGTCTTTCCGTCTGGCCTCGGCCTTTGACAATGCGCGTAACAATCCGGCCGAAGCCGCTTATGCGCGCGTCATGACGCCAGCCGTCAAATACTGGTGCTGCAAGATCGCGCCTGCCTTGATCTACGAATCCATGGAATGCCTGGGTGGCAATGGTTACGTCGAAGAGCGCCCGATTGCCCGTCATTACCGTGAAGCCCCTGTGAATGCCATCTGGGAAGGCTCCGGCAACGTCATGGCGCTGGATGTCCTGCGGGTGCTGGAACGGGGCAAGGATCTGTTCGAATTGGTGTTCAGCGTTCTTGAACGTGACCTTGGGCCATCTGGCAAGAAGACCACCGAAGTTCTGCGTGCCGCCATTGCGCTGTGCGAGCGTGATGAGGGTGCAGCCCGCCTGCTGATCGAACAGCTGGCACTGGCCGCAGCGGCCGCTGAACTGTGCCGACTGGGAGCAGGGCGCATCGCCGATGCCTTCCTGGAAACCCGTCTGGCGGGTGGCTGGCGTTCGACCTATGGCATGCTGGATTCGCGCTTCGACGCCTCCTACATCGTCGACCTGCTTTATCCCCCTGTTTCATAAAGCCTGACTGCCCATGACAGCCTTGATCGAGAACATTTATGATCCGGCGCTGGTTGAGGGGCAGTCCTCGCGTTTCATCATCCTGACCGGCTGCTCGGGCGGCGGAAAGTCCGCGTTGTTGTCGGAACTGGCAAAACGCGGTTTTGACGCCTGCGAGGAGCCGGGCCGCCAACTGGTCAAGGAACAGCTCTATATTGGCGGCGATGCGCTGCCTTGGCAAAATCTGTCGGCTTTCATCGATCTGACGATTTCGCGTTCCATCAATTTCATGATCGAGGCTGCCAAACGTCCCGGCGTGACGTTTTTTGATCGCGGTATTATCGATCAGATCAGTGGCGCGGCCCATGCCGGTCTTGAACCGAAACCGTGGTTTGAAACGGCGGTCCGCAGATTCAGGTATAACGAGACGGTATTTGCCGTTCCGCCATGGCGGGAAATCTACCAGACGGACAGCGAACGACAGCATGGTTTTGACGATGCTGTGGCCAGTTACGAGGCCTTGATTCAAAGTTACAGCGATTATGGCTATCGCGTTGTAACGATTCCCAAAACAAATGTTGAGGATCGTGCGGATTTTCTGCTGAAAACAATTTCCAATCGCGATTCTATGCAGTAATCCGGCTAACAGCATGTCTCCCGGTGGTGAAACACATCAGGGGTAAAGACAGGCGACACAACATGACAACAGACAGGTCGCATGAATCAGATTGATGACGCAGCGCGCTGATAACGCGCACCGCGTTGAAAGTTTTTTCTGTTTTCCGGCAACAACAACAGACAGTTAGACGCCTTGCTCGAATCGATACTTGAAACAAAACCGGCCCCGCGCATCAAGGATCGCGCCGCGACGGAAAAGATCATCTTCAATGCCGCAAAAGCTTTGCTGGCAGAGGAAGGCTTTCAGGGCTTCGGCATCAACGCCGTTGCGCGCCGTGCTGGCTGCGACAAGCAGTTGATCTATCGTTATTTTGGCGGGCTTGAAGGTCTGGTCGATGCGATTGGCGAAGACCTTGGCTCCTGGGTCAAGGACCGCATTCCCGAAGACACCGGCGGCATGTTTTTGCTGACCTATGGCGACCTGATGGAAAAGCTGGCACTTTATTTCATGGACGCGCTGCGAGAGGATCCGCTGGTCTGCAAGATCGTTGCCTGGGAAGTGTCTGACAGTTCCCCGCAAGTGACCCGTCTGGCGGAAGCCCGTGCCAAGTCGTTAGCCAAGTGGCTGGAACGCATGAAGGGATCGCTGGCGGCACCCAAGGGTGTTGATACCGCCGCCGTTAATGCCGTTTTGTTCGGGGCGATCCAGCACATCGTTATTTCCGCTGCCACCAGCGGCCAGTTTGCCGGCGTGCCGATGAAGACATCGAAAGATTGGGAAAAAATTGAAACCGCTGTCAAGCGGCTGGTGAGGGGCGTTTACGGCTGAGATCGCCTATCTATCATGGTATATAAGTAAATCAAAATACAAACCCGTCGGAACTTATCCGACGGGTTTTTGTTGTTTTGGCGGAGGGAAAGTTTTCCACAGTTGGACGGCTCACGTTAACCATGTTTTCATGTTGTGTTTGCGCCATCAATTCTGCAGGTCCACATTACGTTAATGATTTGTTAACCATGCGTCGGTTGGGCGCATGCAGAGGAACCGCCGTGTACCGTTGGATATCCTTGGGCGTCATGATGACGTTTTTTGCATTCTTGCCGTTGGACATTTATGCTCCGACTGTGAACCTGTGTATAATGGCCTTCGCCAGATGGATCGTCGTGTCCGGTCTGCCTTACGGTGTGTTTAATCAGGAGCAGTCGGCATGAAGTGGTTTCTGATTTTGTGGGCCGGGCCAATCACGCTTCTGGGTAGCTGGTACGGTCTGTCATACTACGACATGAGCTTCGGCATCTTTATGCTGACGCGTGAAGCGCATGAGTTGGTGTTCAATATCTATGGAAATATTCTCGGCATTCCGCCCGAGACAATTCCGCCATTGGTGGCACGCGCCATCGTGGTCGACAGCCTGATCGTGTTTGCGATCATGGGCTTTCGCAAGCGCAAGGCCATTGCCAAATGGTGGCGGGGAAATGCTCAGTCTTCAGATGGCAGCGAGATCGTCCTGCCAAGTGCCGACAATCTGTCCAGAGCGCCTTGAAGAATAAAGCTGGCGGCGGCCGAATCGATGCGTTCGGCCCGCTTGGCACGGGAAACATCCATTTCCAAAAGCGCACGTTCTGCCGCAACCGTTGAAAGACGCTCGTCCCAATAGACAAAGGGCAGGTCGGTTTTTTCACCCATTGAGCGCACGAAGGCGCGGGTTGCCTGAACACGTGGTCCCGCAGAACCGTCCATGTTCATCGGCAGGCCTATAACAAAGGCCAGAACTTTTTCCTTCGCCGCGAAATTCAGAAGAACCTGCGCATCCTGCGTAAACTTTACCCGTTTGATCACCGGGCGAGGGGTGGCAAACCGTCGTGAAAGATCCGACATGGCAAGGCCTATGGTCTTTGTGCCAAGGTCGAGACCTGCAATGGCCTGGCCCGGTTTCAGAACCTGCGCCAGTTCCTCAATGGTAATGTTCGCCATGGTTCTGCCCTGTCATGATGTGTTTATCGTTGCTGACATATGACATTTTCTACCGTAACAGAAACGAAAATCTGAATTGAAATCAGGAGATACACGATGAAACTGACATGGCTTGGTCACTCCGCTTTCCGTCTTGAAACCGGAAATGCCAAAATTCTCATCGATCCGTTCCTGACGGGTAACCCATCCTTCACCGGCCAAGACGCCAAGGATGTGGCAAGCGGTATCACCCATATCCTTTTGACTCACGGTCACGGTGACCATGTTGGCGATACGGTGCGCTTGGCGCAGGAGACGGGTGCCACGGTTCTGGCCAATGCCGATCTCGGTGCATGGCTTGGCACCAAGGGTGTTGAAAAGATCGAAGTCGGCAACACCGGCGGTACCGTCGCGTTCGAAAAGTTCGGCTTTTCCGCCACCTTCACCAATGCACTGCATTCTTCCGCACAGATCACCGAAGACGGCGTTTCGCACGCACTGGGCAATGCCAACGGCCTGATGCTGCATTTCGAAGACGGTCCAACTGTCTACCACATGGGCGACACGGATATCTTCTCCGACATGGCGCTGATCAACGAGCTGCACCAGCCTGAAGTTGGTCTGGTGCCGATCGGTGACCGCTTCACCATGGGTGGTGCGGTTGCAGCGCTTGCCTGCCAGCGCTATTTCAACTTCCGTTATGTCGTGCCTTGCCACTATGGCTCGTTCCCGATTGTCGATCAGACACCGGAAAAGTTCGTCGCTGGCATGGAAGGCGCCCAGTCCACGGTTGAAACGCCGAAAGCCGGGGCAAGCATCACGTTCTGATATTCTACCGTTGCGAATGACGGGCATGAACATTATAGCGAAGTGAAGCAGTTTCAGGAAAACCGGCCGCCGGTTTTTGCTG
The DNA here is from genome assembly GCF_024810055.1 of Rhizobium sp. BIGb0125. Lineage (NCBI taxonomy): Bacteria > Pseudomonadati > Pseudomonadota > Alphaproteobacteria > Hyphomicrobiales > Rhizobiaceae > Rhizobium > Rhizobium sp. BIGb0125. Next base: position 200,918 of record NZ_JANUDV010000002.1, on the reverse strand, counting down.
GAAACAGCACAAGAACACGAAAGGGCCGGTCACAGCTCCCGAAAGGGCGGTTACCGGCTCTGGATATTCCATCGGAGAAGAAACATGTCCGTCGATCTCGCCACCGTAAAACGCGTTGCGCAACTTGCCCGTATTGCCGTCACCGAAGACGAAGCAAACCAGATGCTGGGCCAGCTGAATGGCATCCTTGGCTTTGTGGAGCAGCTCTCGGAAGTGAATGTCGATGGCGTTGAGCCAATGACGTCAGTTACGCCGATGGAGATGCGCAAGCGTGCCGATGCCGTGACTGATGGCAACAAGGCGGAAGACATTGTGGCCAATGCGCCGGTGTCCGAACGGAACTTCTTCATGGTTCCAAAGGTCGTCGAGTAAGCCTTGGATATACTGGCGCGAAACGCGTGACGCAGTTTCGCAAATGCCAGTGCCAGATAGGAACTTGATAACCGAATTTGCCAGTCCGATTTTCTAAAATTCGAAAGCCGTTGCCGATATGACCGAACTGACCAGCCTCACCATTGCCGAAGCACGCGAGAAACTGCAGGCGAAGGACATTACCGCCGTCGAACTGACGGACGCCTATCTTGCGGCTATTGATGCTGCCAATGAAAAGCTGAACACCTATGTCGCCACCACGCCTGAAAAGGCACGTGAGATGGCAAAAGCGTCTGATGAGAAGTTGGCAGCCGGCAAGGGCGGTGCGCTCGAGGGTATTCCGCTTGGCGTCAAGGACCTGTTCGCCACGCGCGATATCCACACGCAGGCCTGCTCGCACATTCTCGATGGCTTCAAGCCAAAGTACGAATCGACAGTCACCCAGAACCTGTGGGACGCCGGTGCGGTTCTGCTGGGCAAGCTAAACATGGATGAGTTCGCAATGGGCTCGTCCAACGAAAGCTCTTATTACGGTCCGGCCATCAACCCATGGCGCGCCAATGGTTCTGACCAGAAGCTGGTGCCCGGCGGTTCCTCCGGTGGTTCGGCTGCTGCCGTTGCTGCACATCTGTGCGCCGGTGCAACCGCAACCGATACCGGTGGCTCTATCCGTCAGCCTGCTGCCTTCACCGGCACAGTCGGCATCAAGCCAACCTACGGCCGTTGCTCGCGCTGGGGTATCGCAGCCTATGCATCCTCGCTCGATCAGGCCGGTCCGATTGCCCGCGACGTGCGCGACGCCGCCATCCTATTGAAGACCATGGCAAGCGTAGACACAAAGGATACAACGTCGGTTGATCTGCCGGTGCCGGACTATGAAATGGCCATCGGCCAGTCGCTGAAGGGCCTCAAGATCGGTATTCCAAAAGAGTACCGCATCGACGGCATGCCGGAAGAAATCGAAAAGCTCTGGGAACAGGGTATCGAGTGGCTGAAGGATGCGGGCGCCGAGATCGTCAACATCTCCCTGCCGCACACCAAATACGCTCTGCCAGCCTATTATATCGTCGCACCTGCCGAAGCCTCGTCCAACCTTGCCCGTTATGACGGCGTTCGTTACGGCCTGCGCGTTGACGGCGGCAATATTGCCGAAATGTACCAGAACTCCCGCGCTGCCGGTTTCGGCAAGGAAGTTCAGCGCCGTATCATGGTTGGCACCTATGTGCTGTCGGCTGGTTATTACGATGCCTATTATCTGAAAGCGCAGAAGGTTCGCACGCTGATCAAGCGTGACTTCGAAAACGTCTTCCATGAAGGTGTTGATGCCATCTTGGCGCCAATCACCCCGTCGTCTGCATTCGCCATTGGTGATGAGGAACTGGCATCGGATCCAGTCAAGATGTACCTGCAGGACGTGTTCACCATTACGGTCAACATGGCTGGCCTGCCGGGTCTTTCGGTTCCGGCCGGACTTGATGGCAAGGGTCTGCCACTTGGTCTGCAGCTCATCGGCAAGCCGTTTGAAGAAGAAACGTTGTTCAAAACAGCTCATGCCATTGAGCAGGCCGCAGGCAAGTTCACGCCTGCCAAGTGGTGGTAAGCACCTTTCACATTCGTGCTATGAACGAGGCTGACCGTGAAGCGGTCGGCCTCGTTGGTTTTCGGGCATGGCAATCCAGCAATGCATTCGAGGATGTCTATCTCGATCCATCAGTCATTGAGCGTGTCCGGGGTGAATTTGCGCAATTTGCCGCCACATCAACCGGCGATATCGCAGTGGTCGAGATCAACGGTGAGATTGCCGGCTGGGGTGCGCGTGATGGTGATCCCAACCACATTTCGGACCTTTGGGTCGGCCCTGAATGGCAGGGGCGTGGCATCGGTCGCGCACTGGTGGAGCATTTTCTGCAGAAGATGCGCGCAGCCGGCATCGGGACCGTAACGATCAGCACCCATGCCAAAAACGTCTCAGCCATCCGCCTTTACGAAAGGTGCGGTTTTCAGATCGTCTGGCAGGGCCAGCAATGGTCTGACAGCATGAAGGTGGAACTGCAAAAAGTGCGGCTGGAACAGGTGCTCTAATCTGCAGAGATGCACCGGGCAGCATTGCTACCGCCCGGCACAGCCATTTACCTGTTGTCGAGTTCACCGCGTACCAGTTCCAGCCCGCGTGTGGTGATGCGATAGGGTTTTCCACCGGCAGAGGCGATGGCCCGCTTGCGTTTCAGCTTGCGGAAGGTCTCGAGGTTGAGACCGCTGAAAACCCAGCCGTCACGGGTGTAAAGGCTCAGCTTTTCGATTTTGCGATTGTCGTCTCGAACGAGTTCTATTCTGCCGCCTTGCGCGAGCAGGTGAAGGATGCGCTGTTCGGCGCGTGAAATGTCCATTTTCGGAAATCCGGTCGGCGTCCTCAAGGACGCATGAAAACACACCCGGGTGCCACAAAAGCATCCGGCTCGGTTTCATTTGGGCCCGGCGCGCAAGGTACTTGCGGGCAGGGCCGTTACCGGGACTCCGATTGAGAGAACATAAAAGCTCCTTCGTTACATTTTCTGGTTAGCGAGCAGGGCCGCCATGGTCAAGTCCAGGTGATTCTCGTGTTGTGCGCATCCTGTTTCAATCCGTGTTGCTGTGTGCGCATGGCCACAGAACACGGCCACGGCGGTAAATGAGACAACTCTCAAATATACATGTTGAATGAAGAGCTTGGCGAAAGCTTGTACTAGTCAAATGCGGGAATGAATGGTCTACTGCAACCGGACGATCGGAGGTAGCATTTGGTCAGCATACGCAATGCGCGGGAAGACGAAGCGGCATCACTTGCAGCCCTGGGGTTGCGGGCCTGGGAAATGGCCATGGCGCCGATTGGCGTTACCAAAGCGCTCAGTGAAAACGCCCGATCTGCCTTTGAAAATTTCACGCTGTCCTCATGGCTGAGCATTACGGTCGCCGAACTGGATGGCGAAATTGTCGGCTGGGCGGCACGCGAACACTTCGATGACAAGATCAGTGATTTCTGGATAGCGCCGGAATATCAGCGCAAAGGCGTGGGGGCACTGCTCCTTGCCGATGTCGAACGTGAAATTATCGAGCAGGGCTTCACATCAGTGCGGGTGGAGAGCCATGCCCAGAATGAGCAGGCCATCGCCTTTTTCCAGAAGCATGGCTACAGCGTGAACTGGTTGACCGTGACCTATGCTCCGAAGCTGGACCGTGACGTGCAATCCATCGGCTTGAGCAAACAATTGGTCGAGGAGCCGAAGGATACCTACGGCCCCGGATTTTAACGCATTGCACAGCCGCCCAGATTAAGGGGCGGCCGACACGATCTCGTAGGTGCATTTGAACGAGCTGGCGGCGATCCGGTAGGTGTCCTTTTCGTCTGACGGCACCTGCACAATGGCATCGCCCGGCTTGGCAACCATGTTTTCACCCCAAGGCGCGGTGAAGGTGAAGGCGCCGGTTTTCTCCGACACGATGAAATAATTCATCTCGCTGCCAAGCGGCTTGAAGTCGCTGTAACCCTGCGCATCGGCCGGTGATTGCGCCTCGCCATAACGCTGTGGAAACTTGGCGGCCTTGACCAGTATCTCCTCGTTGCCGGTTTCCGGGCAACGGTTGCGAACAACCCAGTCACCGGCTTCTGCCGGTTTGGATTTGGTCTCGACACCTTCACCCTTGATGATGGTGACGATAACCTCTCCCGCCACTGCGGGGCGGGCATCGACGTCCTTGGTCTTGCGGGCAATGCCCGTCAGTTTCTGTGCCTTGGCGTCGGTCATCAGGGCAACCTGATCCTTGACCGGTGCATCCTGGGCAGGCGCCATGCCGGCAAAAAAGAGGCTGGCTGCGAGTGATCCGTAAAAGAGCGAAGTTTTGTTCATGGCGATGATCTCTGTGTGAGGCGCAAAACGCTGACGGAACCGATAGAGTGCGGAGCGTTACCCAATATATTTTCCAATTGTGTGACAAGGCAACTTGTCCCGGCTTCAACAGCGCGACAAGTCTTGCGCATGCAGCACATTTGTTTTACCCCACAAACAGAAAAGAATGTATCCCGCGAGCTTGATATGACCCTTGTAGATGTGCGCACACCAGATCCGAAACGCTTCATTCCCGGTGCTACCGGCGATTGGGAAATTGTGATCGGAATGGAAGTCCACGCACAGGTTTTGTCCAATTCGAAACTGTTCTCAGGCGCATCCACGTCGTTCGGCAATGCGCCAAACGCCAACGTGTCGCTGGTTGATGCTGCCATGCCTGGCATGCTGCCGGTAATCAACCAGGAATGTGTTGCACAGGCCGTTCGTACAGGTCTTGGCCTCAAGGCCCAGATCAACAAGCGTTCGATCTTTGATCGCAAGAACTATTTCTATCCGGATCTGCCGCAGGGCTACCAGATTTCGCAGTTCAAGGACCCGATTGTCGGCGAGGGCAAGATCATCATCTCGCTTGGACCTGACCGTCAGGGCAATTTTGAAGATATCGAGATCGGTATCGAGCGTCTGCATCTGGAACAGGATGCCGGCAAGTCGATGCATGACCAGCACCCGACAATGTCTTTTGTAGACCTTAACCGTTCGGGCGTTGCCCTGATGGAAATCGTCTCCAAGCCTGACATGCGCTCCGCCGATGAAGCCAAGGCCTACATGACCAAGCTGCGCGCCATCGTGCGTTACCTTGGAACCTGCGATGGTAACATGGACGAAGGCTCGATGCGCGCTGACGTCAACGTTTCCGTGCGCAAGCCGGGCGGCGAGTTTGGCACACGGTGCGAAATCAAGAACGTCAACTCCATCCGTTTCATCGGTCAGGCCATCGAATCCGAAGCCCGTCGTCAGATCGGCATTCTCGAAGATGGCGGTTCGATCGATCAGGAAACTCGCCTGTTCGATCCGGTCAAGGGCGAAACCCGCTCGATGCGCTCCAAGGAAGATGCGCATGACTACCGTTATTTCCCTGATCCAGACCTGCTGCCGCTGGAATTCGATGACGCTTTCATTGAAAGCCTGAAGGCTGACCTGCCGGAACTGCCTGACGACAAGAAAGAGCGTTTTGTCAGCGAACTCGGCCTGTCGGTTTATGACGCGTCCATTCTGGTGTCTGAAAAGGCAATTGCCGATTATTATGAAGCCGTTGCGGCTGGTCGCGATGCCAAGCTGGCTGCGAACTGGGTTATCAACGACTTGCTGGGCGCCTTGAACAAAGCCAGCAAAGGCATTGAAGAGACTCCTGTTTCTGCCGATCAGCTCGGTGGCATCATTGACCTCATCAAGGCAGAAACCATTTCCGGCAAGATCGCCAAGGACCTGTTCGAAATCGTCTGGAACGAAGGCGGCAACCCGGCAGAGATCGTTGAAAGCCGTGGCATGAAGCAGGTGACAGACACCGGCGCCATCGAAAAGGCTGTCGATGAAATCATCGCCGCCAACCCGGATCAGGTCGAGAAGGTCAAGGCAAAGCCAACCCTTGCCGGCTGGTTTGTTGGTCAGGTTATGAAGTCTACCGGCGGCAAGGCCAACCCACAGGCCGTCCAGGCTCTGGTCAAGGCCAAGCTGGGCATAGAAGAATAAGGTCGTTTTGACAGAGATGGGGCCGGGACCGGAAAAGGTGCCCGGCCTTTTCTTTTTTAGAAAAAGGAATTTTATCATGTTTTTCGTTCGCACCGCGAGTGAGCGCGATATTGAGAAAGTTCGCACATTGCTGGCCCAGACATGGCACGCTACCTATGACCCGCTCTACGGTAAGGACAAGGTCACGCAGATGATTGCCAGCTGGCATTCGCCACAGGCCATCAAGGAGCGCATCGAGAAAAAGGGCGGGGAGTTTCTGGTTGCGGATGACGGCAAGCGTCTGGGCGGCATGGGATATGCTGCCATGTCCACCAAGATGACCAAGACGGCATTGTTGTATCAGCTTTATGTTGCGCCGGAATTCCAGCGCCAGGGCGTTGGCCGGGACATTTTTGCCGAACTGGAAACCTGCTTTCCCGACGCGGAAATCATGCGCCTAGAGGTCGATCCCAACAACAAGCCCGCGATTGCCTTCTATCAAGGTGTTGGTTTTGTCGAGGTCGATGAAATCGATCGTATGGCCGGCGTTGACGGTTTGCCGGGCATTGTCATGGAAAAGAGCCTGCGCAGATGAAGATCTCGGCCGAACAACTGACGATTCGCGAGGCGCAGGAGCGTGATATTCCAGCGCTTGCCGCCATTTACGCCGCTGACGAGGTTGGCTCGCACGGCGACACGACCGACCCGGAGGCGCTTGCTGATTACAGCAGGGCCTTTGATGCCATTGCCGCATCTCCCAATGAAAGCCTCTATGTGGTGGAGTTGGAAGGCGAAATCGTTGGTACGTTCCAGACGGTCATTCTCAACAAGCTGGTCGGCCGTGGATCGGTTTCCATGGCCATGGAAGCCGTGCAGACGCGGTCTGACATGCGCGGGCAGGGTATTGGCGCCATCATGGTCGATTACTGCATCGACAAGGCAAGAAAGCTGGATATCGGCACGGTGCAGCTCGTTTCGAACGTGGCCAGGCTGGACGCGCATCGCTTTTACGAACGGCTTGGCTTCGAGCGGCGACATTTCGGCTTCAGAATGAAGCTGAAATAACATTGTGATGATTGGAAATACTGGACAATCGCGCCGCATGGCGGCATAAGCTGATGCCAGCATGCTGCGCTTTCGTAGGCGCTTGCATGGGCAAGCCGAAGGAACGGATATGAAGACTCTTATCACTCAAATCTTCACCTGGTGGAATGGCCAGACGATCGGAGCGCGCTTTCACACATGGCGTTTCGGCAAGAAGGTAGGGCAGGACGAGTTGGGTAATATTTACTACGAAGGCGGCACCACCTCCTGGGGCATGCCGCGTCGTTGGGTTGTCTACAACGGTTACGCAGAAGCTTCCGCAATTCCGCCAGGCTGGCACGGCTGGATGCACTACCGCACCGATGTGCCTCCTTCGCAGGAAGACTACAAGCCGCGCGACTGGCAGAAGGCACACCAGCCAAACCTCACAGGCACGTCGCAGGCTTATCGCCCGAAGGGCTCGCTTGCTGTTCCTGGCGAACGTCCTCGCGTGACAGGCGACTACGACGCCTGGACACCGGGCAACTGAATCCGGCTGCTGCACGCTTTTCGCCATATTCGCACTATAGCTGGAAAGCAGGTTTGCTTTGGCGTGCTTGCGGTTTCAATTCTTGAGGGACGGTTTGATATGAGGAAATTCACGCGGGATGGTTCTTTGCGTGTGCTGGCTGTTATTGCACTGGCATGCCTGCCTTCCCTCGCAGTGGTGAACAATGCCGCTGCGGAGCGTATTTCCAACAAGGTTGCTGTCTTCTCCGGTATCGACAAGATTACCGGCCGCATCACTTCTTTCGATGTCTATATCGATGAGACCGTACAGTTCGGCGCGCTGCAGGTGACACCGAAGGTCTGTTATTCGCGTGACGAAACCGAAGCGCAGAAGATCGATTCGTTTGTCGAGGTCGATGAAATCACCCTCGATCGTAAGGTGCGTCGCATCTTTACCGGCTGGATGTTCGCAGACAGCCCCGGTCTCAATGCCGTTGAACACCCGATCTATGACGTTTGGCTGACGGGCTGCAAGCAGCAGTCGGAAGTCGTTGCTCCATCGCAGACCAACTGATCGAGCCGTCGCGCTCCTCGGAAAACCACAGACTTTTCAAAACAGACACATGACGACCAAGCGCCTCTGCCTTTGATTGGCACGCGCTTTTTGTGCTGAAATCACGGTGGTGTCGTTATGGCCGGTGAATAGCTCACGCCGCAGGTGAGGGGCTCAGACGTTGGCCCTTAAAAACGAATCGTCGGCCGATCGACGGCCTTTTCCAGCAGCTTGGCATAGTCTGCCTTGGGAACATCGATGGCACCGAAGGTCATGAGATGTTCGGTCGTGAACTGCGTATCGAGTAGGGTAAAGCCCTTTTCCCGCAACCGCTCGACCAGATAGACGAGGCAAATCTTCGACGCGTTGGTGCGGCGGGAAAACATGCTTTCCCCGAAGAATGCCGAGCCTAAAGACACCCCGTAAAGTCCGCCAACCAGTTCATCGCCTTCCCAGGCCTCAACACTGTGGGCGTGGCCCATCATGTTCAACTCGCTGTAAAGCGCGCGGATGGTGGCATTGATCCAGGTGCTGGGCCGGTCGGAGGCTTCCGCCGCGCAACCGCCAACCACGGAATCAAACGCCGTGTCGAAGCGGATATCGAACGGTTTGCGCCTGATGGCTTTGGCAAGACTTTTGGAAACATGGAAAGCGTCGAGAGGAATGATGCCTCTGACTTCTGGCTCGACCCAGAAAATCTCAGGGTCGTCAGCCGAATCGGCCATGGGAAACAGGCCAACGGAATAGGCGCGCAGCAGTATCTCGGGTGTTATTTCCGCGTTTCTGCTGCGTCGCCCGGCCATTTTTAGTGTGCGTCACCGGCCAGATATTTTTCCAGCCAGTGAATGTCGTAGTCACCCTTCAAGATGTCCTCGTTCTGCAGGAGGTCCTGGAACAGGGGCAGGGTCGTCTTGATGCCATCCACAACGAACTCGTCGAGCGCGCGGCGCAGACGTGCAATGCACTCCTCACGGTTACGACCATGCACAATCAGCTTGCCGATCATGCTGTCGTAATAAGGCGGGATCTTGTAGCCCTGATAGGCACCGGAATCGACGCGAACGCCAAGACCGCCTGGTGTGTGGAAATAGGTCAGCGTACCAGGAGATGGTACGAAGGTGCGTGGGTCTTCAGCATTGATACGGCATTCGATGGCATGGCCATTGAACTTGATATCAGCCTGCGTAACCGAGAGTCCCTGACCCGAAGCAACGCGGATCTGCTCCTGCACGAGGTCCATGCCGGTGATGGCTTCCGTGACCGGATGCTCCACCTGCAGACGGGTGTTCATTTCAATGAAATAGAACTCGCCGTTTTCGTAAAGGAACTCGATGGTGCCTGCACCGCGATATTTCAGCTTGCGCATGGCGTCGGCGCAAATCTCGCCAATGCTCATCCGCTGCTCGACGGTCAGAGCAGGAGAGTTTGCTTCTTCCAGGACCTTCTGGTGGCGGCGCTGCAAGGAGCAATCGCGTTCACCCAGATGCACGGCATTGCCTTCACCGTCACCGAAGACCTGAACTTCGATGTGGCGTGGTTTGCCCAGGTATTTTTCCATGTAGACAGCGTCGTTGCCGAATGCTGCCAGAGCCTCGGAGCGGGCCGTGGAAACGGCTTCGTCCAGATCGGCTTCAGTCTTGGCAACCTTCATGCCACGGCCGCCACCGCCTGCCGTTGCTTTGATAAGCACCGGGAAGCCGATCGACTTGGCGATTTCCATCGCGTTTTCCGGCTTCACTTCACCATCAGAGCCGGGAACGACGGGGATACCCAGTTCCTGTGCTGTCTGCTTGGCGGTGATCTTGTCACCCATGATGCGGATATGGTCAGCGGTCGGTCCGATGAAGGTAATGCCATGCGCATCCAAAATGTCTGCGAACTTGGCATTTTCCGACAGGAAGCCGTAACCGGGGTGAACGGCATCCGCGCCGGTGATTTCGCATGCCGCAACAATCTGGTGAATGTTGAGGTAGCTGTCACGCGACGGAGGAGGGCCGATGCAAACGCTTTCATCAGCAAGGCGCACATGCATCGCATCCGCATCCGCCGTGGAATGCACGGCAACGGTTGGAATGCCGAGTTCCTTGGCGGCGCGCAGTACACGAAGCGCGATTTCGCCACGGTTTGCTATGAGGATCTTGGATACCATGCTTATCCGCCTTATTCGATGACCACGAGGGCTTCACCATACTCCACAGGCTGAGCGTCGTTGACGATGATTTCCGTGACCTTGCCGGACTTTGGAGCCGGGATCTGGTTCATGGTCTTCATGGCTTCAACGATGAGAAGCGTCTGGCCTTCCTTGACGGTGGCACCAACTTCGATGAATGCGCGGGCGCCTGGAGCTGGCGACAGGTAAACCGTGCCGACCATAGGCGAAGTAACGGTGTTTGCCGGGTTGCGGGCAGGGGCAGCAGATGCCGCTGGCGCTGCGAGCGGGGCCGGTGCTGCTGGGGCAACTGGTGCCGGTGCTGCATAAGCAGGAGGAGCCGCTGCGTAAACGGTTGCTGCCGGTGCGGAGCGCGAAACGCGAATGCGCAGGTCGTCCTGCTCGATTTCGATTTCCGACAGGTCGGTGTCGTTGAGAATGTTCGCGAGATCGCGGATCAGTTCCTTGTCGATACCGTTTTTCTTTTCAGCCATAACGAGACCCTATTCTCTTGTTTATTCTTATTGCGTGATATTCTTCAGTGCATTGAGCGCCATGATGTAGCCGTAGGGGCCGAAGCCGCAAACCATGCCTTTGGCGGCGGGCGCTATCATCGATTTGTGGCGGAATTCCTCGCGGGCGTGGATATTGGAAATGTGCACTTCCAGTACCGGCACGGAAATAGCGCGAATGGCGTCATGCAACGCAATTGACGTATGCCCGTAAGCACCCGGATTGATGACGACGCCGATCGCGCGGTCGTCGGCTTCGTGAAGCCAATCGACCAGCACACCTTCATGATTGGACTGGCGGCAATCCACCTCAAAGCCGAGCGACTGGCCTGCCTCGCGGCAATCCTGCTCAATATCTTTCAAGGTTTTTCCGCCGTAAATACCTGGCTCCCGCTTCCCAAGCATGTTCAGATTGGGGCCGTTGAGGACGAGGACTAGCTTGCTCATGTACGGTTCCGTCAAAAATTCAGCGCCACCTATAGACTTTAAGGCGATCAAGGAAAAGCCCTGTTCGCCTTAAAGCACGGGTTGTCCTTAATCTTCTGGTCATGAAGAGCATTTTGATGTGGATTGTTTGATTGAAACGGTAAGGCCCGTGCTACTGCGCGGCATGAGCGTGATTCCTGCTTTGGCACAGAATAACCGCTCGTAACTGTCTGCAAGGGAATATTTCTTGTCAGCGGGATGACTAGGGCTGGTGGCAATTCCCGTGACCGGCACGGGAATTGAAGACCTTGAAGACGCAAGGCGCCGGCTGCTCTGTTACGAGCAGGTTGCCTTGCCGCAGGTGCGCATATTGGCAATCTTCTCTTTCAGTGGATCAGCGCCAACGGCGCCGAAAACGGCCTCGGTGCCGATGATGTAGGATGGAGTGCCGGTAATGCCGAGGTTGTTGGCAAGCGAATAGGCTTCCTGCACCTGCGGGGTGTTGGGGCTTTCTTCCATCGACTTGCGAATGGCGGCCTCATCGATACCGAGCGAGGTTGCGACTTCCATGGCGCTGTCTTCATTGGCGCGACCGGTGCTGCCAAGCAGCGTGCGCTGGAATTCAGGGTACTTCTCCGGCGCCACCAGCTTCACGGCATTGGAAACCTTGTGGGCAGCCAGCGACTCAGGGCCGAGGATCGGAAATTCCTTGAGCACGACGCGAATGTTCTTGTCGGACTTCAGGATGTTGTCCATGTCGCTCATGGCGCGCTTGCAGTAACCACAGTTGTAATCGAAGAACTCGACGAGCGTCACGTCACCCTTCGGGTTGCCGAGGCTGATATCGAATTTCGATTCGAAAAGCGCTTTCTGGTTGCTGCTAACCGCCTCTGATGCCTTGGCGTTGCGTGCCTCTGACTGTTTGCGCTCAAGCGCATCCTGCACTTCCAGCATGATCTCCGGATTGGCGATCAGGTATTCCTTGATATACGCACCGATTTCCTTTTTCTGCTGGTCATCCAGTGCGTGAGCAGGGGCGCTGATGCCAACTGCCGTAAAGGCCATGACGCTGGCGAGCGTTGCGGATGCTAGTGAAAATTTCATTTCGGCCTCGTTGTCATTGAAAGACGATAGCAAACATATGGTGCGGTGTTTGCAGATTAATTCATTTTACGGCAAGGCATAAACGCCACAACCGAAAAAATAGCGCCCATTGTCGCGGCGGCTGGATTGTTATTGGCAAAAGAATGCGGCAAGTCTCCGACTTGAAAGCAGCACACGTCCTCAAAACAACACATCCCTGTGCGCTACAGTTTTACCACCACACATCTTGCTTCACCAAACCCTAACCATTTTGGGGGCTGATGCTGGAGAAAATAAGAGAGGCTTCGTTTTGATTCCTGTTTCCAGCCGCAGTGCCGTTGAACCCTTCCATGCCATGGACATTTTGGCCGAAGCCAATCGCCGCAAGAAAGACGGTCGCCCCGTCATTTCTATGTCGCTTGGCCAGCCAGCCCATCCTGCACCCAAAGCCGCACTTGCCGCCGCCAGCGAAGCACTGAAACACGGGCGGATTGGTTACACCGATGCGCTTGGCCTGCTTGAGCTGCGTGAAGCCATTGCCGGTCACTACCGCGTGCAGCATGGCATAGATGTTGACCCTGCGCGCATTGCGGTAACGACAGGATCTTCCGCCGCCTTCAATCTGGCATTTCTGAGCCTGTTCGATGCAGGCGATGCGGTTGCTATCGCCAGGCCCGGTTACCCGGCCTATCGTAATATTCTCAAAGCACTTGGCCTGAAGGTTGTGGAAGTGCCGGTTACGGCTGAAACGGGCTTTACGCTGACGCCCGCAAGCCTTGAGCGGGCGGAAACCATTGCCGGCTGCAAGCTGAAGGGCGTTCTGCTGGCAAGTCCAGCCAACCCCACCGGTACCGTCACCGGACGTGAGGCACTGAAGCGGCTGGCAACCTATTGCGAAAGCCGCTCCATCGCTTTCATTTCCGACGAGATCTACCACGGACTGACATTTGTCGGCGAGGAAACCTCCGCGCTGGAAATCACTGATCAGGCTGTCGTCATCAATTCATTCTCGAAATATTATTGCATGACCGGCTGGCGTGTCGGCTGGATGGTGCTGCCGGAAAGTCTGGTGCGCCCGGTCGAATGTCTTGCACAGAGCCTTTATATTTCTGCTCCGGAACTGTCGCAGATTGCTGCTGCCGCCGCTTTTGGTGCAGCTGAAGAACTGGATGTCTACAAGGAAAGCTACCACACCAATCGTGACTTCCTGATGGAGCGTCTGCCACAGATCGGCCTGCCGCTGGCGTCCCCGATGGATGGTGCCTTCTACGCCTATGTCGATGTTAGCCGCTTTACCAATGACAGCATGGATTTCGCCAAGCGCATGCTGACGGAAATCGATGTTGCAGCGACACCGGGCATGGATTTTGACCCCACAGAGGGGCACCGCGCCCTGCGTATTTCCTACGCCGGTTCCGTCTCTGATATCGCCGAGGCGGTTGGCCGCATGGCCGGCTGGCTGAAAGAAAAGCGCTGATTTCAGCGCTTGGATCTAAGGGATAAAAGAATCTGATTTCAGTGCCTTGCGGCGATTGGCGGAATCAAACCCGCAGGCACTTGAATCAGTTTATCAACTGGCACTGTCGTCGGCGGCTTCACAGATAAACGTGCTTTCAAAAGCCGTGCGGCCTTTGCTGGTGAAGGTCAGAACCCGACCTTCCGCACGCTTGATCCATTGTTTGTCCAACATGGCGTTGAGCAGCGATGCACCGAGCGAACCACCGAGGTGGTGGCGTCTTTCACTCCAGTCCAGGCAGTGCAGGCAGACCGGGCGACGCGCCTTTTGCAGGCTTTCCAGATCAATACCAAAGTCGGAGAAAAATTGCTGGCCCTGATCGGTCAGCGCAATGGTTTCATCCTGTGAAATCACCATACCGCGCTGGGTAATGCCGTGCAGCAATTGCACGCCGCTTTCCCCGGCCAGATGGTCGTAACAGACCCTTGCTTCACGCAGCGCCGCGTCCTTGGGGCCGGTGCGGACCCGAACGGCGCCGGTGCGCTGGGCAAGCCCCATCAGCGCTTCCAGCACCTGCGCCACATCTTCGCCCGACAGACGGAAATAACGATGCCGTCCCTGTTTTTCGGCTTTCAGCAAATTGGCGTCGCTCAGCTTGGACAGGTGCCCGCTGGCCGTCTGTACCGTGACGCCGGCGGCGTTTGCCAACTCGCTGACGGTCAGCGCGCGGCCATCCATCAGCGCCGTCAGGATATTGGCGCGGGCAGGGTCGCCGATCAGTGAGGCGATAGTTGCGATAATGGGTCCGTCTTTCATAGTTCGATCATAGCCGAAGCATTGACGTACGGCAATGGCGTAGACCGAAGGCATGTCGCACGAAAGGAAATCGCCATGCTGACCTGCTTTATTCGATATGAGATTGACCCCTATAAGGTCGATGCTTTCGAACACTATGCCCGCAACTGGGGGCAAGCCATTCCACGCTGTGGTGCGGAACTGATCGGTTATTACGCGCCGAAGGAGGGCTCTAGCACCATTGCCTACGGCGTCTATAATATCGAGAACCTCGCGGCCTATGAAGCCTATCGTGCACGTCTGGCAGCAGATCCACTTGGGCGTGACAACTACGAATTCGCCAGGCGCGAACAATTCATCCGCCGCGAAGACCGGCTATTCTTGCAACTGGCATCCGCACCACATGGGGAGAGTGAGCGATGATATCTGTGATATTCGAGGTGTGGCCGGCAGAGGGTGAACGGCAGCACTATCTCGACATAGCCGCCATGCTGCGCGAAGACCTCCAGACTATCGACGGGTTTATCTCGGTCGAGCGGTTCCAGAGCATCACCAATCCCGACAAGATGCTGTCGCTTTCGTTTTTCCGGGATGAGGAAGCGGTCAAAGCCTGGCGCAATCTTGATGCCCACCGCGCGGCCCAATCCGCCGGCCGCAACGGCGTGTTTGCCAATTACCGTCTGCGTGTTGCCAGCGTCATCCGTGATTATGGCTTAGATGAGCGCGAAGACGCCCCGCCGGACAGCCGCCAGCGTCATGAAGCAAAATAGCTGTAAGAGAGGAGGGGGCAAGCCGTTTTTCCTCGCGCCATTCTGTCAGACAAAAGAAAACGCCCGCAGCTTCGTTGCGGGCGTCTTTTGTATTCGTCAGTCTTTATCGCGGCGCTTTGGCAAAACCTTTGACAAGAATTGGCCCTGTGGGTCGACCAGTCGGTGATCCCCCAGCCGTTTCCAGCGTGATTTCGTAGAGCTGTTCTCCCTGAGGTGTGGGCAGAGCCGGTCCTTTCAGAGCTGCAGAGCGGCTGTTTTCCAACAGTCCAAGCGACACTGGGCCCATGTCCTGAGAGGGCAGGGTCCACACCTGCAACGTCTTGCCTTCTGGGACAGTAAAATCGGCAAGCAGCTTCACCGTCGCTTGCTCGTTGCCGAAGTCTTCGACGATTGCCTGTGCTTCACCCTTGGCATCAAGCAGAACAGCGATCACGACAGGATCGGGTCTGGTGAGCAGGCTCCAGCCGAGTGTCACGGCAAGCAGCACTGTGGCCGCAAGCGAAGCCATCGCAGTCCAGCGCCAGCCAGACTTGATATTGTCATTGCTGGCGGCAGGGGATGGCGCTGTGGCGATCTCAGGGGTAGGGCGCGCAGCCGAAATACCGGCATCAATCCTCTGCCAGAGTTCCTCCGGGACGTCCAAAGGGTCGGCCGTCGCATCAAGCGGCAGAAAACGGTCACGGCTTGCTTCAACGGCGGCACGCAGTTCGGCGTCGCGCTCAAGGCGGACTTCGAAGGCCGCAGCCTCCATTGGCTCCATCAGGCCAAGAACATATTCATCGGCAAGGTGTATGATGTCGTGTTCAGGGTTGGTGCCGGTCATCGCATGCACTCCCTCAATGCGGAAAGTCCTCGTTTTATCCACGACTTTGCGGTGCCAAGCGGCAACCGCAGGCGTCCGGCAATTTCGCCGTGTGTATAACCACCGACATAGGCCATGAGGATCGTTCGTCGTCGCGTTTCTTCCAGTGCGCCAAGACATTCATGCAGGCGGCTGCCACTTTCCAGACGTTGCCAGGAGGCCATGATCTGATCGATCTGTTCACGGTCCTGCAATTCCTCAAGTTTGTCGCTGGTAACAAGATCTTCGCGTTTGCCATCCCGCAGCATGTTGAGCGCGTGGTTGCGAATAACGGCATAGATCCAGCCGCGTGCCGAACCGCGTCCCGGTTCAAATTGATGCGCCTTGATCCATATGCGGATGAACCCTTCCTGCACGGCTTCCTCAGCAAGATCACGCCGCCTCAAAATGCGCTGGGCGACAGCCACCAGCCGTCCGGCTTCACTATCATAAATATGCCGCAGGGCTTTGCGGTCACCTTTTGCACAGGCTGCAAGCGCAGCGCTCAAATCTTCGCTTTGATCCTGCATCACCTGCAAACGGTTCTCCTCCCGAACATTTCTCTCAAACGGGTATCTCACAGATAGGGCGCCTGTTCCAGACATCAGCTTGTCCTGTTTTTTGAACGCAAGGCTTCATCATTCTCTGTGGGGTTACCCCTCAAAGCCGCAAATGGATGCAGCATAATTTTTTTATTTGCCTGCATCCAAACGGCATCTCCCGTGTGTCTACCCATTGAGAGGCGCTTCACAGGTGTTGAAGCGGGGTTCTCTGAAACAGATATCCAAAGGGAGAAATGCCATGCACATGATCCGTTCCGTATTGATTGCCTCTACCGCCGTTCTTGCTGCCGCATCCGCACATGCCGCACCTGTTCTTGGCCTGACCGGCGACAAGACGCTGGTGATGTTCGACACAGACAAGCCGGAAGTTTCCAAGACCATGGATGTGACCGGTGTCGACAAGTTGGTGGGGATCGATTTTCGCCCAGGCAACAAGACCGTGGTCGGCGTAACGCCTGAGGGATCCATCGTCACAATCGATCTGACCAGCGGTGCAGCAACCGAAGTTGCCAAAATGGACAAGCCGCTGGCCATGACCGAGGCGCCTGTGGTCGTTGACTTCAATCCGATGGCAGACCGTCTGCGTTTCATGACCGGCACCACAAATTACCGTGTTCACCCTGATACCGGTGCTGTGACAGTTGACGGCACATTGGCCTATGAAGAGGGTGACATGCACAAGGGTGAAACACCCAACATCGTTGCGGCCGCTTACACCAACTCCTGGGGCAAGCCTGAAAAGACTGCGATGTACAATATCGATGCCACGATTGGTGCGCTGATCCAGCAGACCAAACCAAATGACGGTACGCTGAAAGCCATTGGCAAGCTTGGTATCGAAGGCACCCCGGCCACTTACGCTTTCGACATTCAAGGTGCGGAAGACGGCAAGAACACCGCCTATCTCGTCGCCAATAAAACCCTCTACACTGTCAATCTTGAGACCGGTGCTGCCACGCAGGTTGGTGCAGTCACAGGTATCGACAACGAGGTGCGGGATATCGCTATCTTGCCTGCCATGTGAGGCAGCAACAGCTGAAACCTCACGCAAAGCAGTGAATCAAAAAATGAAAAGCCGCCCGTAAGTGATTCTACGGGCGGCTTTTTTCGCATTCTATAAGGCTTCTATCAGAAGAAACCGCGGCGTTGCCACCAGCCGCCCTTACGCGGCTTTGGATCATCGCCATCACCTTCGGTCGAGGCCGTGGACGTTACCACAGGCTCGGAAGACGAAACATTCTCACCGCGGTTGGCGCGGACAGGTTTTGCGTCATCACTCAGATCGGCAGAAGCTTCACCAACTTCTTCAATCGCAGCGTCGACAACCGTCTCTTCAACAACCACAGGCTCTACGGTTTCAACCTTGGCCTTGGCAGGCTTTTCAGCTTTGGGAGCAGCAACAGCCTCTTCAGCTGGAGCTTCTTCCTGTGCCTTGGCCTTGCGGGTGCGGCGTGGCTTTTTGGCTTTTGGCTCTTCGGACACCACTTCGTCGCTACCACCTTCAACGACGCTGGCCGCAGTTTCTACAACGACGACGTCGCTTTCGCTGGCAACAGCGGTTTCAACCGCAACGCCTTCATCGGCAGTGCTGTTGTCGTCACCATCAGTTTCACCCGAGGCTTCGATATCGTTCTCTTCATCGGAGCGATTGCGACGACCGCCGCGCTTGCCACGACGGCGACGCTTGCGCTTGTTTTCTTCGTCAGACGAACTGTTGTCAGCCGAAGCTTCATCGGCAGTCTCGTTGGTGTCACCACCAACGGTTTCAACGCCGTTGTCAGCATCGTCATCGCTCTCGTCGCCTTCATCATCGCCCTCGGCACCATTATCCTGTGCCTGCGCGTCCTGACCGTTCTGGCCGCCCTTGCGACGACGACGACGACGACGCTTGCGCTTGCCGCGATTGCCATCTTCATCACCCTCAGCGCGTGCCGGCTGGGCAACTGGTGCCTTGATGATTTCTTCCTCGTCTTCGTCCTCTTCGATTTCGAAGACTGGATCATCTTCTTCTTCGATGACAGGCAGAAGCTGGAGCAGGCTTTCAATTCTGACGGGGTTTTCGACAGGTTCGCCACGATCGATAGCAAAGTGTTGCGACCCAACGCTTGCATCGGCGGCAATGATGATCGACACGCCGAAGCGGTTTTCATAATCGACAATCGTGCCACGCTTGTGGTTGAGCAGGTAAAGGGCAGTGTCCGGCGTCGAACGCACAGTGATGTTGTGCGTTGTGTTGCGCAGCAGATACTCCTCGACGCCACGCAGTACGTGCAGGGCGATGGAAGACTCAGAGCGCACGTGGCCGGTGCCGCCGCAATGCGTGCAGACCTGCGTTGTGGATTCAAGAACCGAAGCGCGAATGCGCTGGCGGGACATTTCCAGAAGGCCGAAATGCGAGATGCGGCCAACCTGAATGCGAGCGCGATCGTTTTTCAGGCAATCCTTTAACTTCTTTTCGACGGAGCGGTTGTTGCGCTTTTCCTCCATGTCGATGAAGTCGATGACGACAAGACCGGCAAGGTCGCGCAGGCGAAGCTGACGTGCAACTTCTTCCGCTGCCTCAAGGTTCGTTGCCAGCGCGGTTTCCTCAATGGAATGCTCGCGGGTCGAACGGCCTGAGTTGACGTCGATGGAAACCAGAGCTTCCGTCTGGTTGATGATCAGGTAACCACCAGACTTCAGCGTGACCTGCGGCTGCAGCATGCGGTCAAGCTGCGCTTCGATGCCGGAGCGCGAGAAGATCGGGTGAATATCACGGTACGGCTGAACCACCTTGGCATGGCTCGGCATCAGCATCTTCATGAAGTCTTTTGCTTCACGGTAGCCTTCTTCGCCGGACACGATGATTTCGCTGATGTCGCGATTGTAGAGGTCGCGGATCGAACGCTTGATCAACGAGCCTTCCTCGTAAACGAGGCAAGGGGCTGTGGAGTTCAATGTCAGTGTGCGGACATTTTCCCACAGGCGCATCAGGTATTCGAAGTCGCGCTTGATCTCGACACGTGTACGGTTGGCACCTGCTGTACGCAGGATAACGCCCATGCCGTTCGGCACTTCCAGATCGCGTGCGATTTCCTTCAGGCGCTTGCGGTCCTGCGGCTGGGTGATCTTGCGGGAAATACCGCCGCCACGAGCCGTATTCGGCATCAGCACGGAGTAACGGCCAGCCAATGAAAGGTAGGTGGTCAGGGCTGCGCCCTTGTTACCGCGTTCTTCCTTGGCAACCTGAACCAGAATAATCTGGCGGCGCTTGATGACTTCCTGAATGCGGTACTGCTTGCGTGGCTTGCGCGCTACGCGATCAGGAACCTCTTCCATGGCATCTTCTGCGCCGACGGATTCGATAACTTCCTTCTCATGGTCGTCGTCATCGTCATCATCGTCGTCAGAGCCATTGCGGCGAAGACCTTCGACCTCTTCCGAAATCGTGTCGGCGTCAACCATCGCAGCCATTTCGCCGCCTGGGGTCTCATCATCGCTGCCGGAAGCTTCGGCGGATGCTTCTTCTTCAGCATCGGCCTTCTTCTTGCGGGGGCGGCGTACGCGCTTCTTTGGCTTTTCTTCCTCGGCAGGTGCCTCAATGTTGGCGGCTTCTGCTTCTACATCTGCAGGCGCAGCTTCACCTTCGGCAGTTTCCTGCGGCGCGGCGGATTGCGGCTCTGATGTGTCGGAGACTTTCGCATCAGTGCTCAGCGGTACAATGCCGATGTCCGGCTGGTCAGCTGTGGAAAGATCGACGGTCGCTGTATGGTCGTGCGGTGCATCCGCTGGCTCGAAATCATCGCTACCGCGATGTTCTTCTGCTTCTGCTCTCAGAAGTGCCTGACGATCCGCAAGCGGGATCTGATAATAGTCGGGATGGATTTCTGCGAATGCCAGAAAGCCATGACGGTTCCCACCGTAATCGACGAAGGCTGCCTGAAGCGATGGTTCTACCCGGGTCACCTTTGCAAGGTAGATATTGCCCCGGATCTGCTTCTTGTGCTCGGATTCGAAGTCGAACTCCTCAATCCGGTTGCCTCTGACGACTACAACCCGCGTCTCCTCTTCGTGGGAGGCGTCGATAAGCATTTTGTCTGCCATGTAATCTCTGCTCCTCGACGCGACCCCGTGACAGACGAGGATCGTACCGCCGAAAAGGCGGTTCTCCCGTATCTATGAGAGGGTGCGTCGGAAATGATGTTTACCGCTTGGCGCGCGTCAACTGACAACAGCGAGGCGAAGGGCAATGCAAAATGCTTGCCGCTTTGGCCTTGTATGTAAGAAAGCTGTTGCAACGACACCATTTGCCCAAGCCGGTAATACGATAATAACTGGCCCCTTGAGGCCGATGAGTTTGCCCTTCCAGAAGGGCGGACGGTGGCATGCCACCGGGTATATGCCCGGCTCATGCCGGAATTGTTCCAGTTTCAGGAAAAATGTAGCGACGGCAGATGATTCCCGTTTTGCAGCGCCAGCGTCTTTACGATTGGCAGCCCTACGGGTATCTATCCCGTTAACATCTAAACCCTCAATTTGTGTTGTATGGTTTATCCGGCTCAATAGCAATAGGCACGCTAAATATGCCATATTGCTGGAGTAATTCAGGCGTTAACAAATGCTTCACCAATGGCTGTGAATGTGGTCTGACACGGACCGAAACAGGGCAGGGCGGCGCGGTTTCGAGAGGCATTGGGGGCTTTTGAAAGCACTTTTGCTAAAATGACGAATATGAAAAAAAGATTTGGGCTGTCATGATTATTGCACAAATGCGGGCGGCAATCCGGTGCTCGACGCGTATTACGCTGCGAATCACCATTGCAGCCACTCTGACGGCAGTCACTTTCTTCTCCGTTCCAAGCGCTGCTTTTGCAATCGGCGAGAGTTCAAGGATGGTGGCGAGCGCGGCCCGCATCGCCGGAAATGAAGCCCGCACCCGCGTTGTCATTGATTTTGCCGAAGAGCCGGAATTCGAGGTGCATTATCTCGATTCGCCGGAGCGTATCGTCGTTGATCTTCCATCCACCGATTTTGCATTTCCTGCCAAGGATCTCGAGGCTGCCGGCCTTTTCCGTGACGTGCGTTTCGGCACGATGGACGAGGGCCGCGCCCGGATCGTTCTGACCGCCAAGAAACCGGTGCGCCTGGCCATATCCGAGGTGCAGCCAAATTCTGAAGGTAATGGCGTTCGTCTGGTGCTGGATGCTGAAATCACCGACAAGGCGACCTTTGCCAATCTGGTCAAAGACCAGAGCTGGCAACCGCCATCTCCGGTCACCACCGCCTCGGTTGATGGCGTTGTCAGCGGCAAGAGTGACCGGCAGGCCCAGTTCATCATCGCAGTTGATGCAGGCCACGGCGGCATTGATAATGGTGCGCAGGGCGGCAAGACCGGTACGCATGAAAAAGACATTACCCTTGCCTTTGCCAAGGAACTGACAGAGCGGCTGAACAAGGAGCCCGGCATTCAGGCCGTGCTGACGCGCGAATCCGACGAGTTTCTGGCCCTTTCCGAGCGTGTGCAGATCGCCCGCCAGAAAGGCGCTAATCTTTTGATTTCTCTGCATGCCGATACGCTCAAACAAAAGGGCATTCGTGGCGCAACCGTCTACACCATATCAGACCGCGCATCCGACCGCATGGCGGCTGAACTGGCTGAGCGCGAAAACCTGTCCGACGAACTGGCCGGTGTTGCCATGCCGGCAAGCCAGCCGGAAGTGGCCGATATCCTGCTCGACCTGACACGGCGCGAGACACAGGCGTTCTCGGTGACCTTGGCCGGTAATATCCTGGCGTCGTTTGAAGGGCAGATCGGCCTGATCAACAACCCGCATCGCTATGCCGGTTTCCGCGTTTTGCAGGCGCCTGATATTCCCTCCATTCTGCTGGAAATGGGCTTCCTGTCCAATCCGGAAGATGAAAAGCTGTTGCTCGATGTCGAATGGCGTAAAAAGCTGGCCGATGTCATGGCAAAGGCGGTCGGAAAATATCACAATCAGTTCGTCGCCAACGGCGGTTGAAGCGTCCTATTTCCAGTAACTTTTTCGTGGGGTCGTGGCTTTTGCGGCGCCAAATACAACCGCAGGGTTTGCTGCGGGACAGGCGGCTTTCAGCTGTTTGACCTGTTGCGATAAGGTGACCCTTGGCCGGAAAAGGTCTTGGCAATGGCCCTAATGCCCGCTTTACTGGGGTAGGGCCCTATTTTACTCACATTCCCGTCGTTACTCGGCATATGTGTGGGTGACTCGTCGCTTTTGCATAAAAGACTTAGTTTGGTGTGGCTTATGACCGGCTATATTGGCAAATGCTGATGTCCCGGCTTGTCATTGCCGGAGTGGTGTGCAAAACCGCACCGACTATGCGAAAATGCGCTTGATGGTGAGCGCGAATGCCACGTTCGGATTATCGGTAGCTTTATATGATAAGACTGATTGGATATTTCTTCGGTATTGCAAGCGCGCTTTTCCTGTGCGCTGCTGCAGGGGCTGCGCTTTATCTCTACACCCTTCGCGAGCAATTGCCGGACTATGCCGTTCTCAGCTCCTACGAGCCGCCGGTCACGACCCGCGTTCACGCCGGCAATGGTGCGTTGATGGCAGAATATGCGCATGAAAAGCGCCTGTTCCTGCCCATCCAGGCCATTCCAGACCGCGTGAAGGCTGCGTTCCTCTCCGCAGAAGACAAGAATTTCTACAACCACCCTGGCGTTGATATCTACGGTCTTGGCCGCGCTATTCTGGTCAACATCCAGAACCTCGGTTCCGGCCGTCGCCCGGTTGGTGCATCGACCATTACTCAGCAGGTCGCCAAGAACTTCCTGTTGACCAATGACCAGACCATCGACCGCAAGATCAAGGAAGCGATTCTGTCCTTCCGCATCGAGCAGACCTATTCGAAAGACAAGATTCTTGAGCTTTATCTCAATGAAATCTTCTTCGGTATGAATGCCTACGGTATTGCCGGTGCCGCACTGACCTATTTCAACAAGTCGGTCACCGAACTGACCATTGCCGAAACTGCCTATCTGGCATCGCTGCCGAAGGGCCCGGCCAATTACCACCCGTTCCGTTACGAGAAGGCTGCTCTTGAGCGCCGTAACTGGGTGATCGACCGTATGGCCGAAAATGGCTACATCAACACCGCCGATGCGTCGGAAGCAAAAACCCAGCCGCTTGGCGTAAATCTGCGTCGCGGTGGTGCCCACCTGTTTGCGTCTGACTACTTCGCCGAAGAAGTCCGTCGCCAGATCGTTGATAAATACGGCGAGAAGGCCCTGCTGGAAGGTGGCCTTTCGGTTCGTACCTCGCTTGATCCGGTCTTGCAGGTTGAAGCCCGCAAGGCGCTGCAGGACGGTCTTCTTGACTATGACGAGCGCCGTGGTTTCCGTGGCCCTGTCGATGAGATTGACGTATCCGGTGATTGGGGCGCTGCCCTTGCCAAGATCCGTCCGCTGCGCGACGTGCCGGAGTGGAAACTGGCCGTGGTGCTGGATGCTGGCGACCAGTCCGTTGATATCGGCATGCAGCCGGAAACCGATGCCGGTGGCAAGGTTGTTCAGGACCGCGTCCGTGCAAGCATTCCAGCGGAAAACATGAAATGGGCTTACCGCGATGCGACCGGCAAGCGTAACACCGCCAAGTCGCCAAGTGGCGTTCTGAAGGCTGGTGACGTTGTCTATGTCCAGGCATTGACAGAAAACGGCAATACCTTCCGTCTTCGTCAGCCGCCGAAAGTGCAGGGTGGCCTCGTTGCCATGGACCCGCATACCGGCCGCGTACTCGCCATGGTCGGCGGTTTCTCCTACGGCCAGTCGGAGTTCAACCGTTCCACGCAGGCCATGCGCCAGCCGGGTTCGTCATTCAAGCCGTTCGTTTACGCTGCAGCGCTCGACAATGGTTATACGCCAGCTTCTGTTGTGATGGATGCGCCGATCGAGATCGTCTCTGGCGGTCAGGTCTGGCGTCCGCAGAACTACGGTGGTGGTTCCGCTGGTCCGTCGACACTGCGTCTCGGTATTGAAAAGTCCCGTAACCTGATGACCATCCGCCTTGCAGACGACATGGGCATGAACCTTGTTGCGGAATATGCGGAGCGTTTCGGCATTTATGACAAGATGCTGCCGGTTCTCGCCATGTCGCTCGGTTCGGGTGAAACGACCGTGACCCGTATGGTCTCTGCCTACGCGGTTCTGGCCAATGGCGGAAAGCAGATCAAGCCAACCGTGATCGACCGTATTCAGGACCGTTACGGCAAGACGATTTTCCGTCACGAAGAACGCACCTGTGAAGGCTGTAACGCGCAGACCTGGTCAGGTCAGGACGAGCCGACCATCATCGATAACCGCGAACAGGTTCTCGACCCGATGACGGCCTACCAGACAACATCGATGCTGGAAGGCGTCGTCACCCGTGGTACGGCCGCTGGCAAGATTCCGGTGAAGGATCGTCCGGTTGCTGGCAAGACAGGCACCACCAACGATGAAAAGGATGCCTGGTTCGTGGGTTACACACCGGACCTCGTGGCTGGCCTTTACATTGGCTTCGATACGCCAGCACCGCTTGGTCGTGGTGGCACCGGTGGTTCGCTTGCAGCGCCAATCTTTGGCGAGTTCCTCGCAGCTGCTGCCAAGCACACACCGCCCGGCAAGTTCATCGTACCTGAGGGCATGCAATTCATCGCCGTCAACCGCAAGACCGGCATGTATGCCAATGAAGGTGATCCAGACACGATCATGGAAGCCTTCAAGCCAGGCACCGGCCCGGCCGACAGCTTCTCGGTTATCGGCATGGAAAACTACATGTCGCCGGAAGATATCATGCGTGCATCACCACAGGCACAGCAGGCCATTACCAACGGTGGTGGCGGGCTTTACTAAGCTCCAGACAACAATGCAGCGAAGGCGCGGGTCTTTACATCCGCGCCTTCGGCATTTATGCACCGGGGCCAGTTTTACTGAGTGGATGAAGACGTCCAGAGACTTTCAACGAAGGTGAAATAGCAGCGAAATGCGCAACGAGATTGTGAATGTTGTCGACGAAATCAAGCAGGCCATAAGCCTGCTGAGGAGGCATCTTTGACTGGGACCAGGCGATAAGACGACTGGACTGGTTGAATAACAAGGCAGAAGATCCGAACCTCTGGAACGATGCCACAGAAGCACAGAAGCTGATGCGTGAGCGCCAGCAGCTTGACGAAAGCATCAGCGGCGTCAAAGCCCTCGAGCAGCAGGTCAACGATAATATCGAATTGATCGAGATGGGCGAGGAAGAAGGCGATCAGGATATCGTCAAGGACGCCGAAGAGGCATTGAAGGCGCTGCGCAGCGAAGCCAACCGCCGGCAGGTCGAAGCGATGCTGTCTGGTGAAGCCGACGCCAACGACACCTATGTTGAAGTTCACTCCGGTGCTGGCGGTACTGAAAGCCAGGACTGGGCCAGCATGCTGTTGCGCATGTACACCCGCTGGGCTGAACGCCAGGGCTTCAAGGTTGAAGTGCTGGAAGTGCATGACGGGGAAGAGGCGGGCATCAAGTCTGCAACCATTCTCGTGAAGGGCCACAATGCATTTGGCTGGATGAAGACGGAATCGGGCGTTCACCGTCTGGTGCGTATTTCGCCCTATGACAGCAATGCGCGCCGTCACACTTCGTTCTCGTCGATCTGGGTTTACCCTGTCGTTGATGACTCGATCCAGATCGACATCAATGAAAGCGATTGCCGCATTGATACCTACCGTTCGTCGGGTGCCGGTGGTCAGCACGTTAACACCACCGACTCGGCCGTGCGTATCACGCATATTCCAACCGGTATCGCTGTGGCCTGCCAGCAGGAACGCTCTCAGCACAAGAACCGCGCCAAGGCGTGGGACATGTTGCGTTCGCGCCTTTATGAAGTCGAACTTCAAAAGCGCGAAGAAGCGGCCAATGCACAGGCAGCCTCCAAGACCGATATCGGCTGGGGTCACCAGATCCGCTCCTACGTTTTGCAGCCCTACCAGCTGGTCAAGGACCTGCGTACCGGTGTGGAAAGCACCGCTCCGAGCAACGTGCTGGACGGCGATCTGAACGAGTTTATGGAAGCCGCACTGGCTCACCGCATCAGCGGCGGTGCCGATATTGATGTTTCCGACATCGACTGATTTCAATATCTCCGTAAGGTGTATTGAAAACAAAGCATTAGAGCCTGTTGATGAATCAGATCGTCAGCGACTTGATTCAGTTTGACAGCACCAAAAGAACCCACCGATCATGATCGGCGGGTTTTCTTTTGGCGGCAAGGCGCTGCCTGAGATCAAGACCCGGGAGAAGACCAGGCATGTGGGGCATTCATTTGCTCGGGCATAAAAAATCCCCGGTCGAAGCCGGGGATTGATCATGTCGGAAGTGATTGGTTCAGAACCGTCGAAGGCGGCTGCCCCACAGCGGTCAGTTCGAGGCTTTCTCGATCTTCATGTCGCCCAGCTCATCGATCAGCACTGTCCAGGCTTCAGTCTCAGTCGACATCGGATCGGTCTTCAGGTGAACGGTAACAAACAGGCCCGGCACATTGCCGTTGCCTGACGAGCTTTCCGGACGAATGTCGGTGACATAGGCCTTGAACTTCGAAAACTCTTCCAGCTCCACCGTTTGGATCAGGTCAGGGCCATTTGGCGTGTAGGCAATCTGCTGCAGAAAGATGCGTGCCGTGCCGTCATTCTGTCGCATCGCAACGACCTTGTAATAACCACGGCGTGGCGGTGCGGCCGCAGGAGGCGCTGCTTCCGAAGTCGCTGTCGTGGTCGCTGCTGCAGCGGGGGCCGGCTCGTCTTCCCAAAGGCCGCTGCTGGCGACGAAAATGGCCGCGACAGGCAGGTCCTCGATGGGGGAGGTTGGTGTCGTCTGCGCGTGAACGGCTTGCAGCGAGAGCGCAAACAGTGCGGCTGTCAGGAGGGTTTTTGTAACAAGACCTGGCATTTTCATCATTTCATCAGTTCGTGAATTGTTCAGCGAGAATTCGGTCCGACCATGAGCGGTCAGGATCGGACAAAATCACCGCAGTTCTATCCTGGGATTGTGCGATACGCACACTTACCACGGATTTAACCTCGGTGTGATCCGCAACCGCATTGACGGGGCGTTTTTCAACTTCCAACACATGAATATCCACCGTCACCTTGTTCGGTAACAATGCACCACGCCAGCGGCGCGGACGAAACGCGCTGACCGGGGTCAATGCGAGAAGGGGTGATTCCAGTGGCAGGATCGGCCCGTGGGCGGAGAAGTTATAGGCAGTGGACCCTGCGGGCGTTGCAACCATAACGCCGTCACAGATCAATTCCTCCAGCCGTATCTTGTCATCGACGGTGACCTTCAGCTTTGCAGCCTGGTGCGACTGGCGGAAAAGACTGACCTCATTCATGGCAAGGGCGGTAAATTCCGCTCCATGCACATCCGTCGCGATCATTTTTAATGGGTGGAAATCATTGCCGGTGGCAATCGCCACACGCTCATGCAGGTTGTCGACGCGGAAATCATTCATCAGGAAACCGACTGAGCCGCGGTTCATGCCATAGACACGTTTGCCGGAATTCATGGTTTCATTGAGGATCTGCAATAGAAAGCCATCGCCACCCAGCGCAATGATGACGTTTGCCTCGTCAAAGGGGGCGTTTCCATACCGGGCAATCAATGCTTCGCATGCGGCGCGCGCATCCGGTGTGTTGGCGTGGACAAATGATAGCGACTGTTGTGAACCGGACATGCAATCTACCTTTTGGAACAGTACCTTGGTACAGGAAGTCAGGAGGGTGCGACAAGCTCTTTCAGGCCCGCAGCCGGCGCGTTTTATGATGCATGGCCTGATATTTTCGAACAAACGTCACAATGGTGGGCTCCCTGTCTGATTTGATGCTCCCTATAGGCGGAAAATGGCAGTTCCTTATGACGGTGTCTGAAAATATGCGGCCGTTATGAAAACTGTTCACCATGCGCACGATTAATGGCGCTCGGACTTTATCAGTTGCAATGCCCATCATTTGCGGGCTTGCAGAGAAAGCCGGGGTCGGGCAGGTTGCGGCAAAAGCATAAGGAATAAAAAACGGCAGGAGACTGGTGTGGCGATCGAATACAGTATCTATGATGTTTTTACCGACAAACGTCTTGAGGGAAATCCTCTCGCAGTCATGTATGATGCTGATGGGCTTGACGACAAGACGATGCAGGCTATCGCCCGCGAGATGAACCTGTCGGAAACCGTGTTCATCCGCAAATCCGATAACCCTGCCTATGCCGCATCCTTACGCATTTTCACCCCCGGTGGTGAACTGCCCTTTGCAGGCCACCCGACCGTTGGGGCTGCCGTGGCACTGGGGGAGCGTAACCCCAATGGCGGTGACGTCGATATGGTTTGCGTTCTCGAGGAGAAGGTAGGACCGGTCCGCTGCGCCATCCGGCTTCGCAACGATGCGCCGGGGTTTGCCGAATTCGATTTGCCGCGAAAGTCTTCCCGTATCGATCTGCCGCTTGACCGCGCGAAGCTGGCCGATGCACTCGGTGTCAGCGAAGGCAATATCGGCTTTGAAAATCACGTGCCGTCGATCTGGACGGCTGGTGTGCCATTCCTCCTGGTGCCGCTACACAATATTTCCACCATCAGGGAAATGGATTTTGATCCGCAGTTGTGGGAACGCTCGGCGCCGCTGGTGGAGGGGAGGCTGGCTGCCTGCTACGTTTACTGTCGTGGTGGTGTGAACCACACCGCAAAATTCCACGCGCGTATGTTCTCGCCTGAAATGGGCATTGCCGAAGACCCGGCAACCGGGTCGGCGGCCGCGGCACTGTCCGGCGCCATCCATCATTTTGACGGCCTGTCCGACGGGCATTATCCGGTGATGATAGAGCAGGGCGTCGAGATGGGTCGTCCGTCCTTCATCCATCTGCATATCGATGTGAAAGACGGTGATATTTCCCGCGCACGCATTGGCGGCAGTGCCGTCCGCGTGGCCCACGGCACCATGGATATTTGATAAAAGCCTGAAAATTGGAACCATTTTTGTGGATTGCTCGTTTCCCTGACAGAAGGAGAAACGCGATGCAACACACGGGTAACGGCTCAGGTAGAAGTGGTAGCCGTCAACTGACGGCCGCAAATGGCGGAGCAAACTACTCTCCAAACATCATCCATTTGCATGGAACCCATGTGGCAATGATCTTTCGGCGTTTCTGTCCAAATCCTCTCGATCTGCGCAGCGAGCGCCGGTCGGTGACGGATAAAGGTTCTGACGAACACGGTAAGAAAGCGTGATTTCGTGAACCTGGAATTGCGGGTTACTCTTCTCGCGCAGTGAAACAGCGAAAGGAGAATGAAATGAAGGCAATTGTCATAATCGCCTCGACACTTGCGCTTTCGGCCCCTGTAGCGTTTGCCGAATGCGCCGGACATACCAAGCTGAACACATCAGCTGCAGTCGATACTGAAATCAAGACGGCAAGCATTGCCAAAACGGCAGATCAAAAGACCGATGAAGTCTTGATCATGCAGAAAAAAACTGAGACGCCCGAAACAGCTCGGCAAACAGAATAACAATATTGGTTTGATGTGATCCCTCGTGCCCTTTCTCCAGTCGGGCGCGGGGGATTTTTTACGTCACGACGAATGCAAAAATGATATGTCCGACGATTGAGATAGCCAGAGCGCCAAGAAGAACGATAAGCAAAATGCGGCTCATGACCCATCCTCGAAATCTGCATGAAAGACATGAGACGAGAGGCGGCGAAGTTATTTCGCAGTCTCTAATTTCACAGTCATTTCAGGAAGTTAATGGTGGGTGATGTAGGGCTCGAACCTACGACCCGCTGATTAAGAGTCAGCTGCTCTACCAACTGAGCTAATCACCCGCCGCCGCCCTCAGGCGGTGTGAGGGGGGCTATAAAGAGGAAAAAAAGGAATGTCCAGCGCGGAAATGAAATTTCTTCGTTTTTTATGACAAAAAAATTTCACTCACGCTGGACACGCCCATCTTTTTCCCGAAGATCAACGGTGGAGAATGCTCTCGGGAATGACTGTTAGTCGTTTGTAAATACAGGAGGAATCACCTCCGGAATGCACGTCCGACGGCAATGAGTATGCACGCGCCAACAAAGCCAGCAATGAGATAGCCCAGCCAACCGGTCAACACGACGCCAAACAACGATAGTATCGCATTGGCGACAATCGCACCGATGATACCAAGGATGATGTTCATCAACACGCCAAGATTGCTTTTCATGAACTGTTCAGCGAGCCATCCGGCGACACCACCAATGACAATTGCTGCAATCCAGCCAACACCTGCAGATTCCATGATTTCCTCCCACGCTAACTGCAAGTTTAAATTTGGTGATTCTAATATTAAAATACAAGGGAAAACAGCGGCTCTACAGCGTTTCTGGCCTAAAAAAGGACATCAGAAGCCGCTTGGAAGCCCTATTGTCGCGGCAATCGTTTTTCATAAACCGCTACGCGCATTATTTTGCGGCAAATTGCACGCCGAATTGCGGGTAGTCGAGGGGGATTGAACAAGGGCTCAAGGCCATTTTGCCGGGCCAATTTTCGATCCTTCACACAGGTTTTGAATATTTTTGCGTGACACGTATGAAACTGATGTTCGTTGTGTGCTTGTTTAAACAGCGTGATGAATTTCAGATTCGGGTCGCAAGTGATTCCGTACGCCGGAAAGGTAATTGACGTGTTTGGCATTCCTGACGCCCGGCGTTTGCCGCGGCTAGCTGTATTGATTGTTCTTTTGTCGCTCAGTGCTTTGTGTGCCGTGCCTTCGTTGGCGCTATCGCAGGATGGAGTACCGGCGGATGCGTCGTCACCGATTGAGCAGATGCGGACCGACCTGCAAAACAACAAGGCTGCACTTGGTAAACTGGCAGAGACCGTTGAAGCGGCAAAAGATGATGATGCCAGACTGGTGGACCTTAAGGCCCAGTCCGATGCCATTGCGTCCAATGCGGTTAAATCTTCGGTCAGCCTGCGCCCACGTTTTGAGGCCGCCAAGACCCGTCTCGATGAACTTGGCGAACCGCCGAAGGATGGCCAACCGCCAGAAGCGCCGATCGTCACCGAAGAGCGCAGCCGTTTGATTGCCGAAAGAGCTGACATCAATGCGCTGACGGGCGAGGCCGAACAACTGTCCACGCAGGCCAGCCAACTGTCCAACCACATTACAGATCTGCGCCGGTCTCTTTTCAAGGATACGCTTTTCAAGCGCACTGAGATTTCGCTGAATGTGTTTTCGGCTGCCGGTTCCTCGCTGGTCAACGAAGTGTCGTCCTTCCAGCGGGTGGTTGGCAGCTGGTGGACCTTCGTGTGGAACTACAAGCCGCTTCAACTGCTGTCTGCCATCTTCCTGTCTTTGCTGGCCGCCATGCTGTTTCTGGTCGGCGGCTACAAGTTCCTTGGCAGCCACATGGAACGCAGTGCCTTCTCGGGCGAGCCGGGTTATATCCGCCGCCTTTCGGTGGCCTTCTGGTCCACCATGGTGCAATCGGCCACGGTCGTAGCTTTTCTGGTGGCATCGGCGTTTTTGCTTGAAAACTTCAATGTGCTGCGCTCAGACATTGCGCCGATCGTCTTTACGGCCATGGGCTTTACCGGTCTGGTTTATTTCGTCTGGCGCCTGACCTATGCGGTGTTTGCGCCCAAGCACCCGAACTGGCGTCTGGTTCGTGTCAGCAATACCGGAGCGCACCACCTGACTTGGGCTGTGCTGGCCATGACCGTGGTCAATGGTTTCGACTATCTGCTGAGCGGTATCAGTGAGGCGCTGTATTCACCTGTTATCCTGACGGTGGTGAAAAGCTTCGTTGCATCGGTCATTGTCGGTATCATCCTCATCATCATGTCCTTCATGCACCCGGTCATGCAGAAGGATGCAGATCCGGCCGCACCCGGACAACGCCTACCACGCTGGATGAACGTGTTGTTTCGTCTGGCCGGCCTGTTTATCATCGGTGCGTGTTTGACGGGATATGTTGGCCTTGCTCGGTTTGTGTCGACACAGATTGTCGTCACCGGTGCCGTGCTGGCTACCATGTATATTGGCATTCTCTCCGGCAAGGCGATTTCCAAACAGGGCATATTTGCCGATTCCGTCGCTGGCAGTTTCCTGTACCGGCGTTATGGCCTCGGTCCTGTGTTTCTTGACCAACTGGGACTTGTTGCCGGTCTTGGCATCTATGTTGTCGCACTTGCCTTTGGTGTGCCGCTGATCCTGTTTTCCTGGGGCTTCCAGCCCGGCGATATCGAGAACTGGGGCTATCGGTTGCTGACTGGTATTCCGGTTGGCAACACCAATATCTCGCTGCTGGCGGTGTTCGGTGGCATCGCGGTTTTTGCAATCGGCTACATCATCACCCGCTGGTTCCAGCGCTGGCTGGACAACAATGTCATGGCGCGCAGCAAGGCTGACGCCGGTGTGCGCAACTCGGTCAAGACGGGCATTGGTTATCTCGGTATCGCCATTGCCGCCATCTTCGGTGTTTCCTCCGCCGGGCTTGACCTCTCCAACCTCGCACTGGTGGCCAGCGCGTTGTCGGTCGGTATCGGTTTTGGCTTGCAAAATATCGTGTCCAACTTCGTGTCAGGCCTCATCCTGCTGGTGGAGCGTCCATTCAAGGTCGGCGACTGGGTGGTCACAGGCGCGACCGAAGGCACCGTCAAGCGCATCTCGGTGCGTGCGACCGAAATCGAAACCTTCCGCCGCCAGTCAATCATCGTGCCAAACTCAGAGTTCATCAATTCTCCGGTTGGCAACTGGACGCACCGTAACCGCATTGCCCGTTCGGAAATTCCGGTTGGCGTCAGCTATGAGGCTGATCCAGGCAAGGTCATGGACATCCTGCTGGAACTGGTGCGCGCCCAGCCGCTTATTCTGAAAAATCCTGAACCGCATGTTGAATTCTTGCGCTTTGGTGACTTCTCGCTTGATTTCGAAGTGCGCTTCTTCCTGGCCGACCTGTCGGACGGTTTGCCGGTTCGTAACCAGCTGCGGATCGATATTCTCAGACGCTTCCGCGAGGAGGGCATTGATATCGCCTCGCCACAGCGCAATCTCAATGTGCATGTCGACCGTGACAACTCGCAGGCTCTGGCCAGCAAACTGGTGGAAGAGAGCGAGAAGCTAGCGCGGAAGGAAAAGGACGCGGAAGAGGGCGAGGGCGGAAATGTCGAGGTGAAGCCTGAACCGCAACAGGTTGAGGCGGCGGCGAACACAAAAGCGGCCGGCAAATCTGCTGACGGTGTGTCCACTAGGCCAACCGCCAAGTCGACAGACAAGAAAGGCTGATTGCCACTATTCAGCCTCTATTCATGGCGTGCCCCTTAGAATCACCGCATACTCTTTTTGACAAAGAGATTGGGCTATCAAGGGGGCGGCTACATCAGCCGAAAACGCATGAAGCATGTATTGTCCGTGATGACGGTTATTGTTCTGTCTGCGACAGCGGCTGTCTCGGCTACTATTACCAATAGCGACGCGGAGCCGGCCTCTCTGGCCGTTAGCGAGGGTGGAAATCGGTTTGATGTGGTGATTGCACCTGGTGCATCGGAACAGGTCTGTGCCTCAAATTGTTTCGTTACCTTCCCGAATGGCGACCGTATTGCGCTGGAAGGCACGGAAAATGTTGAAATCGTCAAAGGTTCTGCTGTCGTCAAGTAACGGCGCGCAGTGGCGATTTTCCGTGTTTTAAAAGCAATTTGCCAACCGTCGCGGCAAGCCTTGCGCATGTCGTAAACAGGCACCTGATATCGCTCTCAAATTGCATATTCTGACATCCGCCAGCAGTTTCGCAAAAGGCCGCACCAAAAGCGGCCGGCATGCCTCAGAGGGATTTCGGATTATGAAAACACATGCACGGGCCGTTGTTATCGGTGGTGGGGTTGTCGGTGTCTCGACGCTTTATCATCTGGCCGCCAAGGGCTGGAGCGACAGCATCCTGATTGAGCGCAAGGAACTGACATCCGGTTCCACCTGGCACGCTGCTGGCCTGCTGCCGCTGTTCAACCTCAGCTATTCCGTGGGGCAGATCCACAAATATTCCGTCAAATTCTATGAGGAATTGCAGGAAGAAACCGGCATGAATGTCGGTTTCTCCAAAGTGTCCAACATTCGTCTGGCCCGCAGCAAGGATCGCTGGGACGAATTTATGTATTATGCCGGTATCGCCGAAACCATTGGTGTCAACGTCAAGCTGCTGACCCCGGAGCAGTTGAAGGAAGTCTGGCCGCTGGTAGAAACCGACGGCATTCTCGGCGCAATCCAGCACCCCGATGATGGTTACATTCAGCCGGCCGACCTGACGCAGGCACTGGCCAAGGGTGCGCGCGACAAGGGCGCCACCATTTACCGCAACACCACGGTTACCGCCATCGAGCAAATGGAGGACGGCAAGTGGAAGGTGACGACCGACAAGGGGGAGGTGATTGCCGAACACGTCATTTCCTGTACCGGCAACTTTGCCCGCAAGACCGGTGAGATGGTTGGCATCAACATTCCCGTCATCCCGGTCGAACACCAGTATATCGTCACAGAACCGCACCCGGCCATTCTCGAGCGCAAGGCCAAGGGCCTGCCGGAAATGGGTGTTCTGCGTGAATCCGACAGCGCCTGGTACATGCGCGAGGAAGCCGGTGGCCTGATCCTTGGCCCTTACGAGCATGGTGCGCCGGTCTGTTATGTTGATGGCCCGTCGCCGGAAAGCGAATATGAACTGTTCCAGGAAGAGCTGGAACGCCTGATGCCGCATATCGAAACGGCAATTGCGCGTGTGCCGATCTTCGGTGAGGTTGGTATCAAAAAGGTCTATAATGGCGCGATTGCCTATACGCCGGATGGCAACCCGATTGTGGGCCCGGCACCGGGCCTGAAAAATTTCTGGCTGAATGAGGGCCATTCCTTCGGTATTACCGCAGCCGGTGGTGCCGGCTGGCAGCTCGCGGAATGGATTGTCGAAGGCGAACCAAGCCTCGACATGATGGGCGTCGATCCGCGTCGTTTTGGCCCCTATGCGACCGAGGGCTATCTCATCGCCAAGAATGAAGAAGCCTATGCCAACGTCTTCACCATGCATTACCCGGATGAAGAGCGTGCCGCGGCGCGTCCACTCAAAACAACACCTGTCTATGACCGCCTAAAGAAACTCGGTGGCGTGTTCGGCTCTGTCTATGGCTGGGAGCGTGCCAACTGGTATGCGCCAGAAGGTTACGAACTGCCGGAAAGCGAAAAGGGCGTCGGCGTCGATGTTCTGACCAACCACAATTATGCGCCACCGCTCGATGATGGACGCACGGTCGAAAAATGGTCGTTCCGCCGCTCCAACTATTTCGAGCATGTCGGCAATGAGGTGAAGAATGTCACCAACAATGTTGGCGTTCTCGACATGTCGGCCTTTGCCAAAATGGAAGTGTCAGGCCCCGGCGCACGGGCTTGGCTGGACAGCATTCTCGCCAATGCCATTCCCAAGAAGCGCGGCCGTATTGCGCTGACCCACCTGTTGACACCGGCCGGCGGCGTCAAGGCGGAATTCACGGTTTATGAATGGGCACCAGGTCGTTTTTACCTAGTTTCGGCAGGCGGTCTGGAAGCCCATGACCATGATGTTCTGCGCCGTCTGGCACCGACAGATGGTTCGGTGGTGCTGCAGCCGATCACCCAGAAATATGGCGTGCTTGTTCTGGCTGGGCCCAAGTCGCGTGACCTGTTGAAGAAGCTGACCCGCACCAGCCTCGACAACAAGGATTTCCCATGGCTGACCGCCAAGGAAATCTCGGTTGGTGTGGCGCGCGCCCATGCCTTGCGCGTCAACTTCGTTGGCGAACTGGGCTGGGAACTGCATCACCCCATCGAAACCCAGAACTATATTTTCGACCAGTTGATGGAGGCCGGTGCCGAGTTCGGTATCAAGCCGTTTGGTATTCGCGCCATGGTGTCGATGTCGGTCGAAAAGTCCTATCGCAACATGGGACGTGAACTGTCGGTGGAATATAACGCCTACGACTCCGGCCTTGATCGTTTCTTGCGCCCTGAGAAATCCTTTATCGGCCGCGATGCGCTGGTCGCCTATAAGGAGAAGGGCGTCAAATGGATATTCTCGACACTGGTGGTCGAGGGCAATACGGATGTCGATGCGCGTGGCTCGGAGGCAATTTACAATGCGGACGGTACGCTGGTCGGTCGTGTGACGAGTGGCGGTTTTGGCTGGCGTGTCGGCAAATCTCTGGCGCTCGCCATGCTGGCACCGGAGTTTTCTGAAATCGGCACACAGCTAAAAATCAAGATCCTCGGCAAGTTGTATGACGCTCAGGTGGTGGCAGAAAGCCCGTTTGATGGCGATAACCAAGTATTGCGGGCCTGATTTGCACACGTGATACAACACCATCAGCCCCGGCGTAGGTGTCCGGGGCTGATTTTAAATAGTGTATATCAGCAATACGCGATTAATTATTCCGCAAAAACTATTGGTTACAGTCCGGCGCAGAGGGGCTTTGTCCACAACCGGGGGTGTCATGAACTTTTTAGGAATTACCGGGATGCAATATTCCGGTGTACCGTTTTCTGCGCAACGCATCATTCTTGCCGAAGACACCAACGTCTTTACCCAGCTGGTCAGCACACGCCTGATGGATATGTTGGGTGTACAGGTTACCATTTGCCGCAACTTCGAAGAGTTGCAGGAAGCTTATGATGCCGCAGATGGTCCGATTGATTTGGCGATTTCCAACATCAATCTGCCGGGCGCTGAAAACGGCGAGGCGCTGGAATATCTGATCGATCTTTCCGTGCCGACCATCGTGTTCACCAGCACGTTCCATGAGGCGACCCGCGAAAAGCTGATTGCCAAGGATGTGGTTGACTACATCATCAAGGACAACGTGTTTGCCGTGGATATGCTGACGGAATCGGTTTGCCGTTTCCTGACCAACAGCCGCCATCACGTTCTGATCGTGGACGATAGCCCAACCGCGCGTGCGCTACTGTCCAGCCGTTTGAAGCGTTATAACTTCCGCGTCAGCCTGGCTGAAAGCGGTGCCAAGGCGCTGCAGATCCTCAAGGACAACCCGGATATCGGTCTTGTCGTGACCGATTACAACATGCCTGACATTGACGGTTTTGAACTGACACGCCGCATTCGCACCATGCGCGGTTCGCATGAATTGCGTGTCATCGGTGTGTCGTCATCGACCAACCGTCTTTTGTCGGCACGCTTCCTGAAGGCCGGCGGCAACGATTTCATGCTGCGACCTTTCATCGATGAAGAGTTCTATTGCCGCGTCAACCAGAACCTCGACACGCTGGTACAGATACGCATGGCAAAGGTCGGTCGCGCCGCCTAAGTGGTTGATATCATCAACTGAAATTTCAGAAACGCCCTCTATGGCAACATAGGGGGCGTTTCGCCGTTTTGGCTGCCGGTGCGATATTTTTGCTTCGCCAGCGAATAATTAGGCCGCCATTTTCTTTCTGTCCTTGTTGGTGGCGAAATTCGTTCCTATCTTCACCCCGTAGCGTGTGGGGAGGATGCGCGGGAGAATGGCTGGGTTTTTTCAAAAGCCAGCTGAGCAAATGGAGCATTCCTTGGATATCACTGAACAGGCTGCGCAGGCTAAGCCCCTTGCGCCTTGGCCTACCACCCCGAACGATATTCTTGACTGGCTGATCAACGGAACCAGCCAGGAGCCCTTTATTGACCATTTGCTGAAAG
The DNA here is from genome assembly GCF_024810055.1 of Rhizobium sp. BIGb0125. Lineage (NCBI taxonomy): Bacteria > Pseudomonadati > Pseudomonadota > Alphaproteobacteria > Hyphomicrobiales > Rhizobiaceae > Rhizobium > Rhizobium sp. BIGb0125. Next base: position 162,610 of record NZ_JANUDV010000002.1, on the reverse strand, counting down.
GCCTGTGTGAGCGCATTGCCGCCTACGGCCTTCCACTGGCCCGCTCGTCCATGCATTTCAGAACCCACCATCCGGAATGGTTGGGTGCGCGCCTTTTGTGGGAAACGGGCTTTGACGAAGTCCAGATCGACATGTTTGGCCGTGATATGCTGCGCAGCGGCCAGTACATCAAAAGCCCGGTCAACGAAATCCTCGATGGTGCCGACGAGCTTCGCAAGAAGCTGGACAAAGAGATTGAGAATGGTGGCTGGCACGATTTTTATCATGAGCTGAAGCAGCAGGGCATTACCGATTACGTTGCCTGGCCGGTGATCCACACCCGTGGAAAACGCCATGTGGTGACTTTTGCCACCAAACAGGAGGGTGGTTTTTCGCCTGAACATATCGTCTTCCTGAAAGACCTTCTGCCGGTGTTGTCAATGGTGACGGAAATCCGCGTCAAGAACATCATGGCGCGGACTTTCTTGGAGACTTATGTCGGCCCTCACGCCAGTGAACAGATTTTGGCAGGTGCAATCACCAGAGGGTCCGGTGCTACCATGAGCGCCGCCATCATGATCTGCGACCTTCGTGGCTTTACCGAAATCTCAGATCTCTGGCCACGCGATGATGTGATTGAAATGCTGAACGGCTATTTCGATGCACTTTCCGAGCCGGTTGAAAATCACGGTGGCGAAATTCTCAAATTCATGGGCGATGGTCTGCTTGCTGTTTTCCCGATGGACAATGAAAATGCCTGCCACAATCTGCTGGAGGCCATCCGCGAAGGCCAGAAGGGCATGGAACGTCTGAATGCCGAAAACCAGCGGCGCGACAAGCCTAATCTGCGTTACGGCGTTGGCGTGCATGTCGGGGACGTGATGTATGGCAATATCGGCTCTAAGCGACGGCTCGATTTCACAGCCATCGGCCCGGCGGTCAACATCGCATCGCGGCTGGAAAGCCTGACCAAGGAAGTCGGCCACTCTGTGCTGTTCTCCAAGGAGTTTGCGAAAAAATCCGGTCACTGGAAAGAATTGAAGCCGCTTGGCAGTTTCATGCTGCGCGGTCTCGGCGAACCTTTCGAGGTCTATGCCATGCCCGAGGAAAGCTGATCGAAGAAAACTGATTCAGCACCCGCGCATTTTCTGCTGCATTCCCTCAGAATGAGATGCCCGAATGTGGCTTCTGTTCGGTCGCAAAGACCCTGTCGAGTGCGTCGATATCCGCGCGGTCGCCGCGCAGGCGACCGGACGCAGCTAGTAACCAGGCCGGGGATGCGCCAAACACCAGTTCCGTCAACGTGTCGATTGGCAGGCCGATCTTTGGTGTCTCACTCGACTTTGCTGCGCCATCTGCGCCAACCGTCCATACGCCATTATTGTCTGCGATCAGCGGATCGGTGACCTTTATCACCACACGGGCGTTGCTGTCGTAAGAACGGGCGTTCAGCAGCTTCTGCAGATCGAGTGGGCGTATCCAGCTTTCATCGCGTAGTTCCGACGTCTGCACGGCGCGCAGATTTTCAACCAGTCGCGGCAATGGATCATCGACGGGACGTGACGGTAAAATGACCTTGTGCAGAATATCCTGCGACAACACATGGCCGAGTAGCGCCCGCCAGGCATCGTCATCATGAGCGATCAGATCATCGACAATGGCCGTGCGCTGCGTTGAGGTAAACCAGTTGTCCGTTGCCTGAATATGGAAACGGATATAACCGCGTTCCGCCCCTTCAGCGCCAACCACCACGGCATGATGCGGGGTGGACCCATGGCGGGTGCGAAACTCCTGAATTTTCCACCAGCCGTCCCAGCGTTGCAGGCTGGCAGAACGTGGCAAGGGCGCTGCAGCGGCAACCCTCCGGAACAGATCAAAACTCTCATAGGCATCAACCACGCGCAAATCCTTGCGCCGCTCTGACGGTGGTCGCCCGCCATTGGCAAGGTCAACATCCTGCCGTACCGCCCAGGAGGCGACGCCATATCCGTAACGTCCATAAATACGGGCGTCCGATGCACGCAGGCCCGCCACCACATAACCCTCGGCATGGGCGCGCTTTAACTGCTCGCTTAACAGCTTACGGGCAATGCCGTTGCGTGTCTGGGTCGGCGCGACACCAACATGCGTCACCGCAAGGTGACTGACGTAATTGCCGCCGGGTAGGGCAACAGTACCGCCATAACCATTGACCACCCCCTGTAGTTCACCGTCGATAAATCCACCGAGCGGTGAACCGCTTTCCAGATAGGCGGTTTCGGCCTTCGCATCGGCGTGACCAATGTCGCCAATGCCAAGCATGGCTTGACGAAACTGGGCAAAGGCCTGTCGCTTTTCTTGCGTGCTGGTAAGGGCGCGAACCTCTATGGGGCGGGTCTGTTCAGTCATGTGGGATATCCCGAAAATTGAAAGCAGCAAAGCACGCGCACTGCAGTATCAATGCGCAGCCGTCTTTTGTGTCCTGTCAGGGCAGGACACCAGTCTCTACATCACGACACCGGTGCCAGAAGACCACGGGATTTCAGGCGGGCGGCAGCGCCTTCACCGAAATGCCATGCTTCTTCCAGATGCGGTTGGCCGGAGAAGATGAAATGATCAAACCCTGCCTTGTGGTAGGTCTCGATCAGGTCCGCGACCTGTTCATGGCTGCCGACCAGCGCGGTTCCTGCGCCACCGCGCACGAGGCCGTATCCGGACCACACACCGGGGTGGATTTGCAGTTCACGGGCTGACTTTGGCAGACCATCCCGTTCAGCATGCAGCGCCGTCATATGGCTTTGGCCGACGGATTCCGATTTTGCCGCAAGGCTTTTGGCGTTTGCCACCTGATCAGGGGAAACCCAACCGAGCAGCTTGTCGGCCACCGCCCACGCCTCATCCTCGGTGTCGCGGGAAATCACATGCAGGCGAATGCCAAATTTGAGGTCGCGACCCTTCGCCGCCGCCTGTGCCTTCAGCTTCTTGATGTTGTCGGCCTCAAGTTCCGGCTGGCGTCCCCAGACCAGATAAACGTCGGAATGCGAGGTGGCGACCTCGGTTGCTGCGCCGCTTGCGCCACCGAAGAAGATCTGCGGCAGCCCGTAAGGTGCCGCATTGATGCGCGCTTCGCGGATATCGTAATGTTTGCCCTTGAAGGAAAACGGCTCTTGGGCGCTCTCGTCGGAGACGCCGCGCAGCACCTGAATGAACTCGGCCGTCCGCTCGTAGCGTGCATCGTGGTCAAGGTGGTCGCCAAACCGCGCCTGTTCAAAACGGTCGCCGCCGGTCACCACGTTGAGCAGCAAACGGCCCTGCGTCACCCGCTGGAAGGTAGCGGCCTGATGCGCAACCAGAGTTGGCGAAATCAGACCGGGGCGAAAGGCCACCAGAAATTTCAGCCGTTTTGTCTCGGCAGACAGGGCTGCGGTGGCAATCCATGCGTCTTCGCACCATGTGCCGGTTGGGGTCAGCACAGCGTGAAAGGGCTGGGCTTCTGCTGCCCGTGCGACCTCACCAAGATAGGCGAGGGTGGGGGCGCGGTAACCGCCGGCAAAGTCGATAAGGTGGCTGTCATTGCCCGAACCGGTCAGTCCGCGGCTATCGCCATTGGTTGGCAGATACCAGTGAAGATGAATTTTGCCACTCATGACCGGGTCTCCGAAGCGACGGATGAAGGTCGCTTCCGTCTTGATGAAATGCTGTTATGTGTCATGCGAAGTCTCGTTGTGTGAAGGAAGGAACCCGGTGGTTTGCCTGTTCACGCCGGCCGGGTACGGCGGCGATGAGGGCGCGGGCATAGTCTGATTTTGGCGCGCGAATGAGCGCGTCGGCGGGAGCAACCTCGACAATCTGGCCGCGCTGCATCACCGCAATCCGATCGGCAATCGAGGCGGCAACGCGCAGGTCGTGGGTGATGAACAGCATCGACAGGCCAAAGTCCTTTTGCAGTTCAGTCAGCAACGTCAGAACCTGCGCCTGCACCGAAACATCAAGTGCCGAGACCGGTTCATCGGCCACCAGCAGTTTGGGCTGCAACATCAAGGCGCGCGCCAGTGCGATACGCTGGCGCTGGCCGCCGGAAAAGGCGTGCGGCTTGCGGTCGGCTGCCCGCACATCGATGCCCACGCGCTGCAAAAGCTCGTTCATCCGTGCTTCTGCATCATTCTTGCTTGCCCCGAAATGCAGAACAGCCTCCGTCAGGATACGGCGAATGCTGTGGCGAGGGTTGAGCGAGGACTGAGGATCCTGAAACACCATCTGCACCAGCGGCCGCCGCTCACGCGTAAACAGGTCTTTGGCGTTGACGATGTCCTCTCCGGCAAACCGGAAGGTGCCAGCATCCCGTTCGATAAGCCCGGTAATCACCTGACCGAGCGTTGATTTGCCGGAACCGCTTTCCCCGACCAGAGCAAGCGTCTCACCTTCTCGCAGCAGCAGGTCAACGCCACCAAGCGCTGCCACCGGTTCACGTGCTGCGCGTAGCAGACGACGCGGGGCGGCATGGGTCTTGCGGATACCGTCAAGCTGAAGCAGCACCGAACCATTGACCGGTGGGCGATGTCTTTTGTCATCAAGGTCAGGCACAGCTGCCAGCAACCGGCGCGTATAGGGGTGCTGTGGATGCGCCAACAGATCGGCCGCACTGCCAGCCTCAACGATTTCGCCGTTTTGCATCACCACGATACGGTCGGCAATGTCGGCAACCACCCCAAAGTCGTGGGTGATGAACAGCACCGCAAGGCCGCGCTTTTCACGCAGATCAAGGATCAGCCTGAGGATCTCGGACTGGGTGGTAACATCCAGTGCCGTGGTCGGCTCATCGGCGATCAGTAGTTCCGGTTCGCAGGCAATGGCCATGGCAATCGCCACGCGCTGCCGCTGCCCGCCGGACAGTTCATGCGGATATCGCTGGCCGATCTTGTCGGGCTCCGGCAGTTTCATGGCCGCAAACAGTGCGGCGATCTTGTCTTTCGGTGCCGGAAAGCCATGGGCTTCAAGTGTTTCCGCCACCTGACGACCAACCGTCAACAGCGGGTTGAGGGCGGTCATCGGCTCCTGAAAAATATAGCCAATGCGGGCGCCACGCAGTTTGCGCAGCTGCACGTCATTGAGAGACAGAACGTCTTGCCCATCAAAGGACAGGGCACCGCCTGTAATCTTCAATGTGTTGCCGGGTAACAGGCCGGCAATGGCAGAGGCGAGAACCGATTTACCTGAACCGCTTTCACCCACGATGCACAGCACTTCGCCGCGTTCAATCGACACCGTTGCATTGGAAACCGCAAGTGATCGGTCTGCGCCCTTGGGGAGGGCGATGTTGAGCCTGTCTATGGCAACAAGCGGGGGGTGTTTCTGGCTCATGGCTGATGCCTCCCGGCATGTTTGGGGTCCAGCCAGCGCTCCAGCCCGTCACCAACCAGATTAAAGGCCAGCACGGTGAGGAAAATTGCCAACCCCGGCAGGGTGGAAAGCCACCAGTTGACGCTGAACGAGGTACGGCCAGAGGCCAGCAGAAAACCCCAGGACACGGAATCGCGGCTGCCAAGCCCAAGAAAGCTGATGCCGGATTCAATCATCACAGCGCCTGCAATCAGCAGTGAGGCCTGCACCACCACCTGTGGCAGCACATTTGGCAGCACATGCAAAATGGCGATACGCAGATGCGACAGGCCACTGACCCGCGCCGCTCGTACCCAGTCGAGACGCCGTATCGACAACACTTCGGCCCGCACAATGCGGACGATGGGCGGCCATGAGATGAGCGCGATTGCAAACACCACAGTCCAGCGGGTTGGCGAGAGAATGGCAACGATCATGATCGTCAGCAAGAAACCGGGGATCGTCTGGAAAAACTCGGTGATACGAATGATCAGCTCGTCGGCAATTTCACCAAAATAACCGGCCAGCAGCCCAAGCGTCACACCAAGGCTGACGGCAAACGCCACGACACTGACAGCCACGGCCAGCGTTGCCCGGCTGCCATGCACAAGACCGGCGGTCAGGTCACGTCCCAGCATGTCGGTACCTGCGGGGAAACCAGGCGAGAGGGGCGGCAGGTTTGGCCGGGCGACCATACGCCATGGATCACCGGGGTAGATCAGGTCTGCAAAAATCACCAGAAATGCCAGTGCGGCCAGCACCACAAAGCCGAAGATCACAGGCGGTCTGAGCAGGGGATGGTTTGGCCAAAAGTTCATACCGTTCCCTCCCGGTCTAGGCGCGGGTCAATCAGTCGGTAGGCGGCATCGGCAATCAGATTGGCAAGGATCACCCCAAAGGACGACACGATGAACACGGCAAGAAGCACATTGTAGTCACGGGTGGTCAGCGCGTTGAAGGCCAGCCGGCCAATGCCCGGCCATGCAAAAACCGTCTCGACAAGGATCGAACCGCCAATCAGCTGGCCAGCCTGCAAGGCGGCAATGGTAATCGTCGGAAGCAGGGCGTTTCGCAGCAGATGGTCACGCCAGATGCGCCACGGCGACAGACCCTTGGCCCGCGCAGTGCGAATGAAATCCATGCCGGCCACCTGAAGCAGTGCGGTGCGCGACACCCGGGCGTGGATCGACATATGGAAAAGGCCAAGCGTCAGCACCGGCAGCACCATATGGGCCAGACGATTGACAAAGGCTGGCCATCCGCCTTGAGAGGCGATGGCGGGTGTTTCCATGCCGTAGGATGGCAGCCAGCCGAGTTTGACGGCAAAGATGATGATGAAGACAAGGCCGACCCAGAACATCGGCATGGCAAAAAACGCCACCGATATCGTGGTGATGACGCCATCCAGCGCCGAACCCGGTTTTCTGGCTGCAAGGGCACCCAGTGTCACGCCGAGAACGACCGAGAACAGAAAACCGCTGATCGTCAGAACAAGCGTTGCCGGAACTTTTTCCAGCACGATGTCAATCACCGGTCGCTGGTCACGGTAGGACAGGCCAAAATCGAATGTCGCGACACTCTGCAGATATTTCCACAGCTGCAGATAGACCGGCCCATCCAGTCCGAGGTGACGGCGCAGGTCTTCGACAAAGGCCGGGTCACTGCCACCCTGGTCGCCGGCCAGAATGAGCGCCGGATCACCTGGCGCCAGACGCAGCAGCAGGAAACTGCCGATGACCACGAACAGCAGTGTCAACAGCGCCTTGGAAAGCCGCAGCCCAATGGCGTAGGCGGCAAGTGCCGACCGGCCTCCGAGTGCAGGGTGGTGCCCCTGCGCCGTGTTTTGCGTTGCAGCCATTACTTCTTCAGCCAGACATTGGCGAAATTGTCATCGGTGCCGAGCGCCGTGGTGATGAGGTCCTGAACCTTGTCGCGATAAAGCGTCGGGAAGACAATGTCGTGGGTCCAAACCATTGGTACATCCTGCGACAGGATCTTCTGGACCTTGGAGTAGATTTCTTTGCGCTTTGCGTCATCCTGCTCGTGCGCACCTTGATCGAGCAAAGCATCCACTTCCGGATTGGAATAACCGTTGATGTTACCGCCGGTGCTGCCGGCGTTGTCACCCTTGACGGTCTTGTAGCCGTAGGAAATGCCAATGCCCGGATCGGCGGTGGTGTAAACGAAGTTCTGGGCAATGTCGTAATCGAAAGTGGTCAGGCGCTTGAACCAACCTGCAACATCAACGGACTGGATATCCACCTTGATGCCAACGGCACCCAGTGCCTCGCGCAGATATTCCGCCTGCCGCGACCACAATTCACCATAGGGCAGAGGCACCAGCTTCAGGGTGAAACGTGTACCGTCGGCACCAGCCTTGTATCCTGCCTCATCCAGCAAAGCGGCGGCCTTTTCCGGATCATAAGAATAGGTCGTCTCGACGCTTGTGTCCTTGTAGGCCGACAGGCTGGAGAACGGTCCGTTGATCGGCTTGCCGTAACCCGCAAAGATGGTGTTGATGATGAAGTCGCGATCAATCGCCTGGGTGATGGCCTGACGAACTTTCTGGTTGGCAAGAACCGGATTGCGGTTGTTGATGTGCACGTAACCGATTGGCTGCAGAAACTCCCAGCCCCCCTCATTGACGGCAACACCCTCAAGCGCCGAGAGGCGGGGAATGTCGAAGTTTTCGACGTCACCAGAGCGAAGTACATCGACCTGTCCGGTTTCAAATGCAATGGCGCGGGAATTGGCATCCGGCACGATCTGGAAGTCTATTTCATCAAGATAGGGTTTGCCCGCATCCCAATATTTGTCGTTGCGAACCAGGCGGATGATGCTGCCTTTTTTCCACTCTGAGAACTTGAACGGGCCGGTGCCGATAAATTCGGAATTTGCAGGCGCGGTGCGCAGATCGGTAACGCCGACATATTTATGAGCCGGAACGATTGCCACGTTGAGCGACCAGAGGAAGGCCGGGTAGGGTGCCTTGAGGGTAAAGACGACAGTCAGATCGTCAGGCGTTTCGATGTGGTCGATCTGGGCGCTGAGATCTTTTGAGCGTGCATGCTGTATTGGCAGGAAATCGCCGATGCTGAAGGCGACATCCTTTGATGTGAAGGGCTCACCATCATGCCAGGTAACGCCGGGGCGCAGCTTGAACGTATAGGTCTTGCCATCGGCGGAAATCTCCCAGCTTTCCGCCAGCCGCGGAACAGGGGCAATCTCCTTGGCCGAATAACCAAGCAGCGAATCGTAGATCTTGTTGCCGACAAAGGTCGCCGGACCCAGGCGGTTGATGCCGGGATTGAGCGAGATGGGCTCCGGCTGGACGATCAGGTTCAGTGTTCCTCCACTTTCAGCTGCAAAGGCTACCGACGATAATGCGGCGCCGACAAGTGCCCCGGTTAAACCAAGCGTAAATGATCTCCAGCTGCGTGCCATTCTTCCAGAATCCTCAATTTCTATAATTTTTATAGATATGCTACATAAACGAGCGGAAGGCGCGGCATGTCTGTTCTAAATTTTTGCCGATAAATGAAAATCTTCTATCGCCGGGCTCCGAGCCGGCATGATTTTCATCATCTGATGATCCGCAGATTCGAGGCATGCGTACTGGCTGCAGAACGGGCAGGGCGGAAGTCTATTCCGCAGATTGCTTCTTAAGCAGGCAGATATTTCCCCCTGAGCTGAGAAGTTTGGAAGTTTGCAACATTCTCGGAATGCCTAAAATCTATAAATATTATAGACATTATCAATTAAGGTTATTCCGATGAAATCTCATTCTCACCGCTCAGCACTGGGACGTGTTGCGTCGAGCCTTGCCATTATCGTTGCGCTTGGAGGACAGGCGCTGGCAAGTGAGCCGCAATATGGCGGTACGCTGCGCATTGCTTCCCTGCAGGCGGATCTCGATGCGTTTGATCCGCTGACCGGTTACAGCACGGATTCCTGGGAAATCCTGCGTGCTGTTACCCGCCAGCTGGTCACCTATCCCGGCGCATCCACCGACATCAAGGACGATACAAAGCTGGTGCCGGACCTTGCCAAGTCCTGGGACGTGTCTGATGAAGGCAAGACCTACACCTTTCATCTGAAAGACGACGTCTTCTTTTCCGGCCCGATTGACCGCAAGATTGTAGCCGGCGATTTCGTCTACAATATCAAGCGCTTCTGTGATCCGAACAAGCAGGTTGCCGCCATCAACTACTTCAACCTGGCGATCTCGGGCTTCAAGGCCTATTGCGAAGAATTTGCCAAGGTTCCGACCGGTGATCTCGCTGCAACCAAGGCCTTCATCGACGCCCACGAAATCTCTGGCGTCAGCGCCCCTGACGACAAGACGCTGGTCATCAAGTCGGATTCCAAGAACTACGACTTCCTCAACATTCTCTCGATGAACTTCGTGTCGCCACTGCCACCGGAAGTCGCGTCGAAATATTTCCCTGACTCAGCCGAGTTCCGCAAGAACTTCCCGTCCAGCGGTCCTTATTACGTTGATAGCTATCAGGACGGCCAGAAGCTGGTTTTGAAAAAGGCCAAGAACTTCAAGCCGGAAAGTGACGAGGCCCGCAAAGCCTATGTCGATGAGATCGTCGTTGATTTTACTGCCAATAGCGAAGACAGCATCGTCCAGAAGATTGAGGCAGGTGAGGCGGATCTTTCGCTTTATCTCGACACGCCGCCAAGAACCGCGATCAGACGTTTCCAGACCCAGAAGGCGGAACAGCTGCATTCGTCCAACAGCGGCGCGGCCAACTTCATCACCTTTAATGCTCGCCCGGAAGCACAGAGCGACGGTGCCAATGCGTTGAGAAAGCCGGAAGTGCGCCAGGCGCTGACCTATGCCGTCAACCGCGCCCACCTCGTGCAGGTTCAGGGTGGCCCGATTGCCGCCGTGCCGCTGTCGCAGATCATCACCTCGACAATTCTCGGTTATGAGGCGTTTGATCCTTATCCAACCGAAGGCAACAAGGGTGACGCGGCAAAGGCCAAGGAATTGCTTGCCAAGGCTGGTTATCCCAATGGCGTGAAGTTTGATGCCATCTACCGCACCACAGCCCAGTTTGAGGCGATTGCCGTTGCGGTGAAGGAAGATGTGGCTGCGGCCGGTATCGAGTTGAACCTGATCCCTGTTCCACCGACCCAGTGGTACGCCTTCATTCAGGATGCCAAAAGCAGATGGGACATCTCGCTTGGTGGCCAGTTTGCGCCAGATTGGCAGGGTCCAAGCACCCGTATGCTTCTCGGCGGTTGGTTGAACTCGGATGCCTCGCCATGCGGCACGGGCAACGTCAACTCGATCTGCTACAGCAATGCCGAACTCAACAAGCTGGCAGCCGAGGCATTCCCGTCTGACAATCCAAGTCCGATCTGGACCAAGGCTGACAAGATCGTCTCCGCCGACATTCCGTGGATCCCGCTGTTTGAAAAGCGCAAGATCGCGATCACCTCTGATCGCATCACCCACTGGGCATGGTCGTCGCTGGCTGTTCAGGCCGACATCACCAACATTGCAGTGAAGAACTAGTCCGATGAGCGTCTTTTCCGTTCACGATTTGCAGGTTCGTTTTGGCACCGTCGAGGCTGTCAGAGGCGTATCATTTGATGTCGAAGCGGGAAGGACGCTGGCAATCGTCGGTGAGTCCGGATCGGGCAAGAGTGCCAGCCTGCTGGGGGCAGCTGGTCTGCTGCCAGCCTCGGCAAAGGTTCGCGGCAGTGTCCTCTACCGGGGGCGGGAGATACTGGGCGCGTCACCGACGGCGTTACGGAAGATAAGAGGGGCCGAGATCGGCTTTATCTTTCAGGACCCGCTAAGCAACCTTCATCCACTCAAGACGATTGGCGACCAGATCGGTGAGGCGATATCGGCTCATCGCTCCATCGGCAAAAAGGAGAAGCGCGAGCGTGTTCTCGCGCTTCTCCACGACGTTGAAATTTCAAACCCGGAAAAGCGGCTGGATGATTATCCGCGCCATCTCTCGGGCGGTATGCGCCAGCGCGTGATGATTGCCATTGCCATTGCACTGAACCCCGGCCTGATCATCGCCGATGAGCCGACCACAGCGCTCGACGTCACTGTTCAGGCATCCATCCTTGATCTGCTGCGACGTCTGCAGGAGAGGCACGGTACCGCACTGGTCTTCGTCAGCCATGATCTGGCTGTCGTGTCCGATATCGCCGATGATGTTGTGGTGATGCGGGACGGTCTTGTGGTCGAACGTGCCGCTGCCGATGCGATCTATACAACACCGAAACATGCCTATACGCGCGAATTGTTGAGTGCGGCGCGGCTGGACGGTCCCAGAAATTATACGCAGCCACCGGCCGTCAGCTCCGCCCAGTCGCTGCTTAATGTGGACGGTCTCAGCCGTTCCTTCGTTGCAGGCCAGCCGGTGCTGGAGGACGTGACGTTTTCGATCGCTAAGGGCGAAATTCTCGGACTGGTCGGTGAGTCCGGGTCGGGAAAATCAACCATCGGTCGGCTGATTGCCGGTCTTGACCGGCCCGATGATGGCTCTATCGCGCTGTCCGGCGTCAATTACGCAAGGGCCGGGCGCCCGACCACACTGACTGGTGCAGCGCGCCGCGACATTCAGGTGGTTTTTCAGGACCCTTACGCCAGCCTCAACCCCAGGCGAAGCGTTGAAGCCATTCTTGGCGACAGTTTCGTGATTGCCGGTGAGCGGGACCGCACGCGCCTGCGCCACCAGGTCCGCCAGTTGCTTGCAGAGGTGGAGCTGCCGGAGGCCATTGCCACGCGTTTCCCTTCACAGCTCTCAGGCGGTCAGCGGCAACGGGTGGCCATTGCACGGGCAATTGCCTCGCGCCCGTCGCTTGTTGTGGCGGATGAGCCGGTGTCGGCGCTCGATATCACCACACAGGCCAAGATCGTCGAACTGCTGCGCCGGTTGCGCGACCGGCTGGGAATTTCCTTCCTGTTCATTTCGCACGATCTCGGTGTGGTCGGTGAATTGTGCGACCGCGTCATCGTGCTGGAGAAGGGGCATATCGTCGAGGCCGGCCCGACAAGGCGTATCTTCGAGCGGGCAGAGCACGCCTACACAAAGCGTTTGCTGGCCTCGATGCCTGGCGGCAAACGGCTACCCGTCAATACCGTGGTGAAGGCCGTGTCCTATGTCGGTTGATGTTATCGAAGCGGCACCGCGCCGTCACTGGTTGCCGGAATTTGCCGCTGTCTTGTGGCGTGAACGCAGCGTGCGGATTGGCGCGATTATCGTCTTTGCCGTGCTGGTGGCGGCCGTCCTGGCGCCTCTGGCCGCCTATCTGACCGGGCATGGCCCGACCGACCTGTTTCCGGATGTGGCGCTGGATGAGATGGGCCTGCCGGTTGGGCCATCCTGGGCCTTTCCGCTGGGGGCAGATGGCAACGGTCGTGATGTGTTTGTGCGCACGCTTTACGGCGCGCAGATTTCACTGCTGGTCGGCATTCCCGCCACCACGGCAGCGATGATCATCGGAACGTTGATTGGCATGATCAGTGGTTTTCTCGCCGGTCGTGTCGACCGGATCGTCAGTCAGGCCATCGATGTCGCCATGTCGTTTCCGTTTGTCGTCACGGCGCTCAGCCTGCTGTCTTTGAACAGGGGCGAGCAGGGCATGCCGGTAATATCGCCTGTGATTGTCGTTATCCTGGTCATTGCGCTGTTTTCCTGGACCTACTTTGCCCGCCTGACACGTGGCATCGTTCTGGAACTGCGCTCCAGCCCGATGATTGAGGCGTCGCTGGTTTCTGGCGCTTCAAAAGCCCGTATCATCTGTCTCGATATCCTGCCCAACATCCTGCCGACCCTGCTGGTCTATTGGGCTGTGCAGCTTCCGGCCAACATCGTGGCCGAAGCGACGCTGTCCTTTCTCGGGGTTGGTATTCAGGCGCCGATGCCAAGCTGGGGCAACATGATTGCCGAGGCGCAGCGCACCTCGCTTTATCAGGACCAGCCCTGGTTTCTGGCCGGCCCCGCACTTGCCCTTTTTCTCACCGTGGTCGGCTTCAATACAATGAGTTCCGGGCTCAGAACTGTGCTCGATCCGCATCAAAGGCGTTTGTAATCCATGACCAGAAACCTTCTTTCCACCGTGCTTCGGTCCGCCTCGACACTCGTCATCGTGCTGATCCTGTCGTTTTTCATCACCCGTATTGCCTACCGTAATCCGGCCGCCATGCTGGCACCGCGCAACGCCACGCAGGAAACAATAGACGGCGTGGCCCGGGCACTGCGTCTCAATGAACCATGGTATGATCAGCTGTGGTATTACCTGTTCCGCGGGCCGGACATTCAGGGCGCGCCGATGGGGCTGATGCACTGGCCACCGGCGCTTGGATTTTCCTTTCGTAAACAGGCACCGGTTACAGACCTCATTCTGGCCAAGGCGCCGGTGACGATCTCGCTGGCACTGGGTGCGCTGGTCATCTGGATGACGATATCGATCATTTCAGGCGTTGTCGCCGCCCGGTGGCATGGCCGCTTCATCGACCATATGCTGGCCTTTTTTGCCTATGTAGGCCTGTCCATTCCAACCTTTCTGAGCGGCATCCTGATTTCCTATTTCTTTTTCTACCAGCTGACCAACCACGGCTACGGCTGGTTTCCGAGCAGTGGTTACGTGCCGTTGACGGAAAATCCGCTGGAATGGGCAAGGCACCTTATCCTGCCATGGGCAACGCTGGCGATCGCCGAAATCGGCATTTTCCAGCGCATCGTCAGGGCAGGCATGCTCGACGTGCTCGGCCAGGATTACATCCGCACCGCCCGTGCCAAGGGCTTGAGCGAAAGCAGGATCTACCTGTCGCACGCGTTGAAGGCAGCCCTTAATCCGATCATCACGCTGGGTGGGCTCGAGCTTGCCGTCATCATGGGTGGCGCCATCGTCACCGAAACGATCTTCGGCCTCGACGGCATTGGGCGCATGGCGATCACAGCTGCGCTGGATGGCGATTTCCCGCTGGTTATCGGTACGACGATCTTTGCCGCATCCGTCTTCGTGGTGTGCACCCTGACCGTTGATCTGGTCGCGCAATGGCGTGATCCGGCGTGACGCTGCGTGACCTGGCCAGCCCTGTTCGACGCCCTGATGGCAGCCCGTGCCGCTCAAACCCGACAAGTATGCCGGTGGGCCTTCAAGGCCCGTCGCCAGCACAACAGACATTTGCGCAGCATCTTTTCCTGATGTTGCGCCATCATGAAGGAGAATGACATGACCGCAGTGGATGCAACGCTTTCCCGCACCTATTTGCGCCCCGCAACTGCCCGAGAAGAGACGCTTGTCGAGCGCTTCCAGCCGGTGTTTGACCGTATTGCCGAAGGCAGTATTGAGCGTGAGCGCAACCGCACCTTTCCTTTTGAACAGGTGCAGTGGCTGAAGGATGCCGATTTCGCTCTGGTGCGTGTGCCAATGGAGTTTGGCGGTTTTGGCGCCTCGCTGGAACAGGTGTTTTACCTGCTGGCCCTGCTGGCAGAAGCAGACGCCAATGTCGCCCATATCTGGCGCAACCATCTGGCCTTTGTCGAAGACCGCCTCAATGCACGGCCATCCGCCGCCAATGAGCGTTGGCTGAAGCGTTTCCGCGACCGTGAATTTGTCGGTGGCGGCTGGACGGAAGCCAATAACGGCACTTACGCCACCATCAAGACCACGGTCACCAAAACCGATGACCATTACCGGGTATCCGGCGCAAAGTTTTATGCCACCGGCAGCCTTTATGCCGACTGGCTGGATGTCATCGGCAAGGATGCCGAAGGCACGCTGATCACCACACTCGTCAACCGCCACCAGCCTGGCGTTGAACTGACGGATGACTGGCCTGGTTTTGGCCAGCGCACGACGGCCAGCGGCAGTGCGGTTTACAAGGATGTCGTGGCGCATGAGGGGGATGTCTTTCCGGCCAGCGAACGTGTTGTCTATCAAGGGCATTTTTACCAGACGGCGCTGTTGGCCGTTCTGACCGGCATTACCCGTGCTGTGCTGCGCGATGGTATCAAGGCGCTCAAATCCCGCGGCCGCAATTACCCGCAGGGTCTTGATCCAGTGCCCGCACAGGATGCGCAGTTGCTGCAGGTTATTGGTGAGGTGTCGGTGCGGGCCTTTACGACCGAAGCGGCACTTCGCCGTGCCGCCAGTTCGCTTGACCTGATTGCCGCCGCCCATGCGGTGGGCAATGTCGAATTGCGTGACCAGCGCGCAACGGCAGGCGAAGTGGCTGTTGCGCAGGCGCAGATCGCCATCGTCGAGAGCACGCTTTATGCTGCCACCCATGTGTTCAACGCGCTTGGTGCATCGGCAACATCGGAGGAAACCGCGCTTGACCGCCACTGGCGCAATGCCCGTACTCTGGCGTCGCATAATCCGGTTGCCTACAAGGCGCGCATCCTCGGTGACTATCTGGTCAACGACAAGTCCCCGGTGTCGAGCATCGCGCGGCTTGGTCGTGGCGGGCAGGGCAACTGAGGAGCGGCGCAATGACGAAACCCTATCTCGCCCTTGCACTTGCCGGGCCGCATTTGCTTGAACTGACCGGCAGCCGTGAACTGCTATCGCGTTGGGATGCCTTGCCCGTTGCATTCACGGTGCTTGGCATCGACCGCATTGACGGCAGCGAACCTGCATCCGTCACCCTGGTCAGCAGTGCTGCCGGTGCCACACTGGCAGGCGCGACCGAAAATGGCCGTTTCCTGATTGCCGCCGCGCCACAACGTGACCACCCCTATAATCTGGCACGTCGTGTCGCGTCTCTTGCCCATCTCTCCCGTGGGCGCAGTGGTCTGCTTGTCGGCATTCGCGATGCCTATGCGCCGGAGGGTCCAAAAGATGCGCCGGCATGGGGCGGGGCAGGGCTTGGCGGTGGCGCACAGTTGAATGCAAAGACAGCCTATGACACAGCCGTTGCCGTGCGGGCTCTGGAGCAAAGCTGGCCGCATGATTCCATCATCGGTGATCGCGATAGCGGCATTCTCGTACAGTCCGATCGTATCGTGCATGTCGATATCGCCAACAGTTTTTCGATTGCCGGGCCGCTCAACGCGCCGGAACCACAAACCGGTGCCTCCGTCATCGCCTGGTATGGCCACACGAAAGCGGATGCACCGCCGACGGGAGAGGATAGCCCGATTGAGCTGGTGCTGGGTGGCGCAGGTACCGTGCCTGTCGTTTCCCTGGGAGAGACGCCTCCCACCGAAGCTGTGTCCGGTGTGGTGTTGAAAGCAGGCAACGAGCAATCGGTGCGGGAGTTGCTGGATGTCGCCGAGCGCTGGCTGGCGGATGGTTTTGCACCAACCGCGCTTGGCGGTTCGCTGCGAGACGCCCTCAACCTTTCGGCGCCACGACCGCTGCCATCGACGGTGCGCCCCGCGTTTCCGGCGCCAAAACCTCACGTCTCTCTGTAGACGGTATTGGAGACATTTCAGATGACAAACAAACGATCTGGCCACGTCCTGCTCGGCATCAACGTGCTGGTTCTCGGATATCTTCCGGCGGCGTGGAAAACCCCATTGCTGGAAAAGGATGCCTTCATTGATCCAGCCTATTGGGAAAATATTGGCAAGACCGCAGAGCGTGGCACGCTGGACGCGCTGTTTCTGGCAGACGGTCCGCTGCTCGGTGACCCGGCCTATGATGCCAATCCGGTACGGCTGGAACCGTCGGTCAACTGGGGGCATGTGGCGGCCGCGACCTCTCGTGTCGGTCTGGTGGCAACGGCCTCTTCAACCTTCAACGATCCGTTTGAACTGGCCGAGCGCTTTTTGTCCTGGGACCACCAGACGGGTGGACGTGCGGCATGGAATGTCGTGACAACCCGTGGTGTACCGGCGGCCCGCAACTTCGGCATTTCAGACATTCCAGCCCGTGATGACCGCTATGAGCGGGCCGGCGAATTTGTCGACGTCGTTCGGGCGCTGTGGGCGTCTGCGGCTGACGGGCGCGACATTGATCACCACGGCGAGTTCTTCGATATTTCCGGGCGCCTGCGTGTGCCACCATCCAAACAGGGCCAGCCAATCATCTTTCAGGCCGGTGGCTCGCCGCAGGGCCGCACACTGGCAGGCCGCATCGCGGAAGGTGTGTTTGCCGCAGAACTGACCAAGGCGCAGGCCATCGAGCATTATCGTCTGGTCAAGGGATTTGCCCGCGACAATGGCCGATCGCCGGACGATGTGAAAATTCTGCCGGGTCTGTTGCTGAGCCTCGGCAGCACGGAAGAGGAGGCGCGTCGTCGTAGCGATGAAATCCATGACGCCGGTCCGGCATCCTATTCAGTGGGCTGGCTATCGCAGGCCATCGGTTACGATGCCTCGAAACTTGACCTGGACGAGCCGTTTCCCGATGAAGTTCTGGGTCCGATCAAGGACGCCAAGACCTTCCTTGGCAGCATCGGTTTTCGTGAATCCATCATCACGCAAATCCGTAAAACCAACCCGACGGTGCGTGAATATCTCAAGCAAACCCGTTACACCGGGTCGGGCCATGCCGGGTTTGTCGGCACGCCCGAACAGCTGGCCGACCACATTGAGGACTGGTTCCATGCCGGCGCCATCGATGGCTTTAACCTGCAGCCGGATCGGCTGATCGATGGCCTGCCGGTTATAGCAGATGAGCTGGTGCCAATTCTGCGAAAGCGTGGCCTCTATCGCCACGAATATGAAACCGAAACGCTGCGGGATCACTTCAAGGCGGCGTCACGAACCCAGGCTTTTTGAGGACGCTGGTTTTCCTCATGCCTTGTGCTTGTCACAGGCATCCAGTCGCCGCGCGTCTGCGCGGCGGAAAGGGTCTTTTCATCCCAAAGACTTGGGATGACTGGGTCCCTGTGACAAGCACAGGGAAGAGGGAGTGTGAGGCACGCTCCATAGTTCCATTAGTTTTCAACTCGCCACACTTCTGGCACCGACATGACCATTGCGTCCGGCAAACCAGCCATTGATGGCAGCGATGGTGCCAATCACCACGAATAGAATGGCGCAGCCGGCAAAGCTGCCTGTCCAGCCGCGGATGAAACCGACAATCAAAGGTCCGGTGGCCGCCAGCAGATAACCCACGCATTGCGCCATGCCCGAGAGATGGGCGGCAATATGTGCATCACCGGAGCGCAGGACGATGACCGTCATGGCGGCTGCAATCAGCCCACCTTGGCCGACACCCTGAATAACCGCCCAGATCCACACGGTCGAAAGGGGCGCAAACAGCAGACCGATCAGGGCACCAACTGCCAATGCGCACAGTGTGACGTTGATGATGGACTGGTTTTTGCCACGCACGGCAATATGCGGAACAACGAGGCAGGCGGCGGCCTGCACCATGACCGATATTGATACCACGGCACCGGCGGTGACACCGTCAAGGCCGCGATCCCTGAGGATCGGGACCAGCCAGCCAAACACGCTGTAGGCCAACGCCGACTGCAATCCCATGAACAGGGTGACATTCCACGCCAGCCTGTCGCGCCACAGGCCTTCCACACGAAAGCCGCTGCGCACCGCGCCGCGCTTGACCATAAACACCTGCGGCAGCCAGATGGCACCAACCACCAGTGCAGGAAGTGCCCAGGCTGCAAGGGCGGCATTCATCGAACCGCCAAGCATGGCTTCCAGTGGCAGGGTCAGGCCGGCCGCACCTGCTGCACCGGCGCACAGCGCCATGGTGTAGAGGCTGGTCATCAAGGCTGCCTGTTTGGGAAAGTCACGTTTGACCAGACCCGGCAACAACACATTGCCAACAGCGATGCAGGCACCGGCCAGTGCTGTGCCGATGAACAGCAGCGGCATTGAAGACAGACCGCGCAAGGCGGTGCCAAGCGACAACAGCAGCAACACGCCAAGCAGCGTCCATTCGGAACCGAAACGCTGTGCCAAGCGCGGTGCAAAGGGCGAGAATGCACCAAGGCAAACCACGGGAAGCGTGGTCAGCAGACTGGCACCAAGGGCAGACAGTCCAAGCTCGGAGCGTATTTCCGGCAGCAGGGCGGACGCGCTGGAAAATACCGGCCTGAGGTTAAAGGCAATCAGCACCAGGCTGGCACCAAGAATGACACGGCCCATTGTGCTGAATGCCGGTGGTGCCGGCGGCGGAACAATGTCCACCTCGGCATCAACTAGGGTTTCGCCAAGCGGTTCCAGTGTCTCGGCAAGTGTATTTTCAAGCGTCTGCGCAGGATGAGCGGCAGTGGCGTGAGCTGGAGTAGGGGAATGAGAATTCATGAAAGCAGCAATCGATCAAGGGTGGAAAAGACGGGCGCCATAAAGCGCCGCACCGCGGCGGCAGCCTTGTCGGCATCGCCCGTTTGTATGGCATCGACAATGTCGGCATGGGCCTGCATGTCGGGTTCGGGAACTTCCTCATCGAGCGTCGCTTCAATGGTCTCGGTGATGGAGGAGGAGAAGAAATTGTAGATTTCGATCATCGCCTGATTACAGGATGCGGCTATCACCGCCCGGTGAAACGCCAGGTCACGGGCAATGAACAGTGCCTTGTCGCCACCGGAATAATTGCCGCGTTCGGCCAGCAGGCGTCGCAGTTCGGTAATCATCTCAGGTGTGTGGCGGATGGCGGCCAGCCGTGCTGCCTCGACATCAAGTGCGCAACGCGCCTCGAACTGGTCGCGCAGGCTTGCCCTGCGTGCCTGTGTCAGCGGTGCCGCCATGTCTGTGGTTGACAGCACATAGGTGCCGGAGCCTTGTCGGGTCTCCAGCAGCCCTTGCGCCACCAGAACGCGCACGGCTTCGCGCACCGTGCCGCGGCTGATCGACAGCATTTCCGACAGGGTGGTCTCGTTGGGCAGCTTCTCGCCAACCTGCCAGCGCACGGCGATGATCTCGCTGCGAATGGCGTTGATAGCGCGTTCCGTCAGGCTTATTTTTTCAAGGTTCTGCATGATCTAATCATAAAGTCATCTGATGACTTTGGATTATGCCTGTGCATCTGTTTTGTCAATCATCAAGGTGGGGGGGGTGTGTGTCTTACCCAAACTTGCCGTCATGCTCGGGCTTGTCCCGAGTATCTGCCCAAGTTTCGTCATGCGAAACTGACGTCTTTGGCGTGGTTAGATCCTCGCCACAAGGGCGAGGATGACGTCGAGGAGATGGTCGGTGCATTGTTTTACACTGAGGGCCACCCCAACCGGCCCTCATGCTTTGTGCTTGTCACAGGTATCCAAGCCAGCCCCAGTCTTGGGGCTGAATAGACTTTTTCCGTCACGCAGACGCGTGACTACTGGATCTGTGTGACGAGCACAGGGAAGAGGGAGGTCATGCATAACGCTGAGGCATCGAAATCACCCCTCACTTGCGATTTCTAACACTTATGGCTTCGCCTTAAGATGTTGAAATCGCTTTCTCTCCCACAAGGGTAGAGATGGCTGGGTGCCGCGCCCATCCAGCAAGTTAGACGACCGCTGAGACTGAAGTGATGTTTGCAGATGCGCGGCGGTACTCATTGAGAAACATCTCAAACGCTGTCCATAAGGCGAAGCGGCGCCGCTGGCGCCTTTACCTCTACCCTTGTGGGAGAGGAAGAAAAATCATGGTCTTAGCAACGCTAAGTCATAGATTTTTCAGGTGAGGGGTTCCACATCTGGTGCTGTGTCTACTCATTCTACCGCAACATTTTCTTCCGCAACGCTCATTGCTTAGCACCGACAGTGCCACACCCGGCCTCATGCCTCGTGCTTGTCACAAGCATCCAGTCGACGTGCGTCTGGCGACGGAAAGAAGTCTTATCATCCCCAAGACTGGGGATGACCGGACTCCTGTGACATCCCTCGGGTCAAGCCCGAGCACAGGGAAGAGGGAGGCGGGGGGGCTTCCAGCACAGACCTTCATGCTAGCGTGGAGCGCGCAACCAGCTCTGCAAGACGCGCGCGTGCTTCGCGCTCCGTATCGTAGCGTTTGCAATCCGAGCGACGGCGACGTCCGCCGATTGTATACTCGACAGTCGGGTTGATGCCGAGTTGGAGTGAGGCACGCTCCTCCTTACCTTCGACGGTACATATCCATTCGTTATCGTTCAAACGAACCCACCGCCGAGCGGGCCGTAGCCGCTCAAGCTCCTGTCGAAGAGCGGCAGCAGTCTGATACCTGTCTGCAACGATGGGATTTATCGCCTTTTTGATGATACGCTTCAGCTTAGGTGGAGTGTAATCGGCGAATCCTACTTGGCTCGCAAGTTTCCCTTCCTTGACAAGCGTAGGCCACCTATCGCTTCCCAAGACCGCGTCCCAACCGGTCATGTTGTTCACAGCACGAAGCAGTGTCATACCTGCTGCGAAAACGTCGCTGGCGGCAGAGAACTCCATGTTATTGATGGCCTCAGGCGAGGCGTGCGGCCTGTAGAACAGCTCTGTAACCTTCACGCCGCTCTCTGGATGGATGACAGTGCCGAAGTCAGAAAGTTTTGCGATGGCACCCGTCAGCATGATGTTGCCCGGCTTGACGTCGCGGTGGACAATTCCGCGATTGTGGGCGTGCTCAAGAGCGAAAAGGATTTGTTTCAGGTAACCGATGGTTTCAATGACCGGGACAAATTCCCCATGTAACCGATCCGCCAGCGATCCGCCTTCTAGGTATTCCATCTCAATGAGGACTGCACCGTCGAAGACGTCGGCTGTGAGTATCTTTACCACGTGGTCATGGCCGCACAGGTTTTGTGCCTGTGCCTCGACCACCGCGCGATGTTCTATGGGATTGGCGACTCTGACCAGCTTCAGTGCAGACTGACGGCCGAGATTTCGGTTGATGACATAGAAAACATCTCCAAACTGACCGCTTCCGAGTGGCCTAATGATCTCGTACTTGTTCAGTACGATGTCGCCGGGTTGGAACGTCAGGGGAGCGACAGCGGATATCAAAGGCTCATCCAAGCCGCCAGGGCAGCAAGCTTTGCCGCGTTCGGCCATGCGGCGGGACTATCAACAATCCGCTCGTCACAAGCTGCGAACTTGTCACCCGGATACGCCAAGGCTTTCTTCGTGAAGGTGTGGATGGTGGATTGGTCAGCAGCCAAACCTCTTTCAT
This sequence comes from Rhizobium sp. BIGb0125, assembly GCF_024810055.1. NCBI lineage: Bacteria > Pseudomonadati > Pseudomonadota > Alphaproteobacteria > Hyphomicrobiales > Rhizobiaceae > Rhizobium > Rhizobium sp. BIGb0125. The sequence continues at coordinate 140,252 of NZ_JANUDV010000002.1, read as the reverse complement.
GCGCAACGAGGGTAAGGATTCCGAAGGGGAAGGTTAAGTAGGCAATCTGATCAGCCTTCTTTCCATCCATTGACAGACGGTATGCAAGACCTTGTGGCTGACGTGCCTCAATTAACTCATTGAATGTTTGCTTAAAAAAATTTGCCATTTCTGGTTTCGGTTGATCTACTTCGAACCGATGACGATCATGCATGAGGTAACGCGGATCAGCTCTAGTGCCTTCCATCAAACAGAAGTGCAATTCCCCCTTCTGAAGATTGAACCCAAGGATCGCCATCAATCTGCCTTTCTTGGGCCATGCACGCCGTTTGCGCGAGCTCTGAAAAAAGCGCTCGGGACGAATGACACCAGCACTCCGCATGGATTTGTTGAAACTAAGGGGTTAGCTCCTGAGCTTTACGTCTGCTGTCCCAGGCATAAACCCTGCGTAACCGGCATAACCCGGGTATCCTGGGTATCCAGGATAGCCTGGATACCCAGGATAGCTTGGGTGCCCTCGGTACGGCGCCGATGTTTTCCGTAGGAGGCGGTTTCCAAAGATTGAACCGAGATACGCTCCGGCTGTATTGACTGCATCCCCGTCACCCCAAGGAAACCAGCCTATCCATTTGCCGCGAGCGTCGAATAGGTACTTGTCTTCCGGGGAGCGTCTAAAGGCGATCCATCTCCCCCCTTTGTCGAAGAAATACTGAGTCATATTTCAATCCTTGACCGAATTTGGAACGCGCGTGTCATGGTATTGACCTCAGCGTCGCATCCTGCTCGTCCACCAACGAATTAGCTTTCAGTTTTCTGGTTCTCCCGACTGCGGAAGCGGCCGGGAGAATTCTTAACCAGCGATCAAAACGCTGATCCAATGACATTTCAGTGGCTTAGTCACCAACTTAGTGACGTCGCACAGTCGCTATTCTGCGAACTGATCAGCTGCAACCGCTTGTCGCGCCGCATGTGTCGCACTTCTCGCAGGTGCCGTTACGCACCATGGTGAAGTTCTGGCACTCGGAGCACATGTTGCCGGTGTAGCCTTGAGCAATCGAGCGCATGCGGCGTTCGTTTTCCACCTTCTTGGCTTCCGTCTTGGCTGAGGCTGCGTCGGCAGCGGCCTTGTCGGAGAAGAGGGCTGTTGCGGCCTGTTCGGTTTCGGTTGCCAGTGATTCCTCGGCAATCTCTTCCGCCAGTTCCTTGGCGCGCTCTTCATAATCGCGCTTGAAGGCGACGATTTCAGAGGTGGAAACGGCAGTTGCCACTTCCAGCTTGCGCACGGCGCTGCCGCTGAACGCGGTCACGCTTGCCGAAGCACGCGCAGGCGCCGCTGTTGCTGCACCCTTCGGCTCGGAGGAAGCGCGTTCGCTGTTGGAAACCAGCGTTGGCTTGTAACCGCGGGTCCAGCCAGTGGATACCAGGTTGGTCTTGCCTTCCTGAATGCCCTTGCCGAGTGCCGTGTTGGAGAAGTCCGATGTGTCGACATGTGCGAGATCGTGACGGCCAAGGTAGGACACGGCGAGTTCGCGGAACACGTAGTCGAGGATCGAGGTTGCGTTCTTGATCGCGTCGTTACCGATGACCATGCCAGCCGGTTCGAACTTGGTGAAGGTGAAGGCCTCCACATATTCTTCCAGCGGCACGCCATATTGCAGGCCGAGCGAGATGGCGATGGCGAAGTTGTTCATCATCGCACGGAAAGCAGCGCCTTCCTTGTGCATGTCGATGAAGATTTCGCCGATGCGACCGTCACCGAATTCGCCGGTGCGCAGGTAAACCTTGTGACCACCGACAGCAGCCTTCTGGGTGTAACCCTGACGACGGTTTGGCAGCTTTTCACGCTCGCGGCTGACACGCTCGACAACACGCTCAACGATCTTTTCGGTGATGGTGACGGCCTGTGCCGCAAGTGGCTGCTGCATCAGCTCTTCCAGTGCGTCTTCGTCGTCCTCATCCTCAACCAGCGAGGAATTGAGCGGCTGCGACAGCTTGGAACCGTCGCGGTAAAGGGCGTTGGCCTTCAGTGCCAGCTTCCAGGACAGCATGTAGGCTGCACCGCAATCTTCCACCGTTGCATCATTCGGCATGTTGATCGTCTTGGAGATCGCACCGGAGATGAATGGCTGGGCAGCCGCCATCATGCGGATGTGGGATTCTACCGAGAGGTAACGCTTGCCGATCTTGCCACATGGGTTGGCGCAATCGAACACGGCCAGATCTTCGTTCTTGAGGAACGGCGAACCTTCCAGTGTCATCGCACCGCAAACGTGAACGTTTGCTGCTTCGATGTCCTTCTTGGCAAAACCGATGTGCTCCAAGAGGTTGAAGCTCATGTCGGCCAGCTGCTCGTCGGAAACCTTCAGCGTGTCCTTCAGGAAGTCCGCACCGAGTGTCCACTGGTTGAACACGAACTTGATGTCGAAGGCGCTCTTCAGGGCAGCATTGACGGCTTCAATCTTCTCATCGGTGAAGCCCTTGGCCTTCAGCGTGGTCGGGTTGATGGCCGGTGCCTGGTTGAGGTTGCCATGACCGACAGCGTAAGCTTCGATTTCAGCGATCTGGCTTTCGGAGTAACCGAGCGAACGCAGGGATTCCGGAACAGCGCGGTTGATGATCTTGAAGTAACCGCCGCCGGCCAGCTTCTTGAACTTTACCAGCGCAAAGTCAGGCTCGATACCGGTGGTGTCGCAATCCATGACGAGGCCGATCGTGCCAGTTGGCGCGATAACGGTGGTCTGGGCGTTGCGGTAACCGTTGACTTCACCAAGTTCCAGCGCCTTGTCCCACGCTGCCATGGCATGTGTGACGAGGTCAGGGTCGGTGCAGTCTGCGTGGATCAGGGCAACCGGGTTTACCGACAGCTCTTCATAACCATAGGCCAGACCGTGGGCGGCGCGGCGGTGGTTACGGATAACGCGCAGCATGTTGTCGCGGTTCGGTGCAAAGCCCGGGAACGGACCAAGCTCGCCAGCCATTTCAGCCGATGTGGCGTAGGAAATACCGGTCATGATCGCGGTCAGCGCACCGGCAATGGCGCGGCCTTCATCGCTGTCATACGGAATGCCCGAAGACATCAGGAAACCGCCGATGTTGGCGTAACCGAGACCGAGTGTGCGGTACTCATAGGACCGTTCAGCAATCTGACGCGATGGGAACTGCGCCATCATCACGGACACTTCGAGAACAACGGTCCACAGGCGAACGGCGTGTTCGTAGTCTGCAATGTTGATGCGCTTGGTGGCCGCATCCTTGAACTGGATGAGGTTCAGCGAGGCGAGGTTGCAGGCCGTGTCGTCAAGGAACATGTATTCCGAGCACGGGTTGGACGCGCGGATCGGGCCGGCAGCTGGCGACGTGTGCCAGTCGTTCATGGTAGTGTTGAAGTGCAGGCCTGGGTCAGCCGATGCCCATGCGGCATGGGAAATCTTCTCCCACAGGTCACGTGCCTTCAAGGTCTTCATGACCTTGCCGTCGCGGCGTGCCGTCAGGTTCCAGTCACCGTCATTTTCAACGGCGCGCAGGAAGTCATCCTTCAGCGAAACGGAGTTGTTGGAATTCTGGCCCGAAACGGTCAGGTAGGCTTCCGAATCCCAGTCCGTGTCATAGGTCTTGAACTCGATGTCCTTGTAACCCTGCTGGGCAAACTGGATAACGCGCTTGATGTAGTTTTCTGCGACCTGATCCTTCTTGGCAGCGCGGATTTCGCGCTTCAGGGCAGGGTTCTTTGCAGGGTCGAAGCAATCGCCATTGTCGGCTTCGCAGTTCACGCAGGCCTTCATGATGGCCTTGAGGTGCTTGGCAACGATCTTGGAACCGGTAACGAGGGCAGCAACCTTCTGCTCTTCCTTCACCTTCCAGTCGATATAGGCTTCGATGTCCGGGTGGTCGACATCAACAACCACCATCTTGGCCGCACGGCGGGTCGTGCCGCCGGACTTGATGGCGCCAGCTGCGCGGTCACCGATCTTGAGGAAGCTCATCAGGCCGGAAGACTTGCCACCGCCGGAAAGCTTTTCGCCTTCGCCACGCAGATAGGAGAAGTTGGAACCGGTACCGGAGCCGTATTTGAACAGACGGGCTTCACGCACCCACAGGTCCATGATGCCGCCTTCATTGACCAGATCGTCTTCAACGGACTGGATGAAGCAGGCATGTGGCTGCGGATGTTCGTAAGACGACTTGGACTTGGTCAGCTTGCCGGTGAAGGGGTCAACATAGAAGTGGCCCTGGCCAGGACCATCAATGCCATAGGCCCAGTGCAGACCGGTGTTGAACCACTGTGGAGAGTTTGGTGCAACGCGCTGGCTGGCCAGCATGTAGGCAAGCTCGTCACGGAAGGCGAGAGCATCTTCTTCGGACGAGAAATATTTGCCCTTCCAGCCCCAGTAGGCCCATGTGCCAGCCAGACGATCAAACACCTGGCGCGCATCAGTTTCAGAACCGTAACGCTCGCCTTCCGGCAGTTCCTTCAGGGCCTTCTCGTCGGCAACCGAACGCCACAGGAAGGACGGAACGTCGTTCTCTTCAACCTTTTTCAGGAACTTAGGGACGCCGGCCTTGCGGAAATATTTCTGCGCCAGAACGTCGGTCGCAACCTGGCTGAACTGCGTGGGAACGTCGATATCCGCCAGACGGAAAACGATAGAACCGTCCGGGTTCTTGATTTCGCTGACGGCCTTGCGGAAGTCGATGTCCGCGTAAGGCGTCTGGCCTGGCTTCGTGAAGCGGCGTTCAATGCGCATTGTGTTCGTTCCTCGTCCAATTGGCGCCCGTCAAGGGGGCGCAATAATCCGGTCCGACTTCGCGTTATCGCGCGCAGCCGGGTGTTGCCGATCTGAATGGGATGTTCATCCGTAGATGGGCATCCTGTATCTCGTGGTGATTTCGGCTGCAAGCATACTATATATAGTATTAACAGTTTCTTGCTACCAGTCCCCGCATCATATTTCCGGCGGTAAATTCAGATCACAAAAAGTCTCACGCTCCATGCCTCTCATGGCCGAAACGCAGACAAACGCGTGTACTGAAACTGAAAAGAACCGGCCTCGTTCACCGATTCAGTTACCGCCGCAACATGTTTGCTACTTTCGAGATTTGCAGTGATTCCGTCAAGCCTTAGTTTGCAACCTCTTGTTAACCACAAGATATTGTGTGGGGAGGCTGTGGAAAACGGGGAAAGCAAAACCTGCTATAAATTTCAGATACTTGGCGCGGATTGCTGAAACAGTGTCCACAGCGACTTACTGCACGTGAACTCGCGAAAAGCCCTATTTACTGGGCTATCTTTAAAATGTCACATTTTGTTACAGCTATTTTTGACGGCAATTCCATCCCCAGTTTTTTGCCAAAAACCGCGAAAATGACGATCTGTCCAGAAAAGCGCAGATAAGTGAAGTTTTCGCTTGTCTGTCACCAAAAGCACCACACTTTGCCGTGGCTGCCCATTACATTCGTCTCAAACAATATTTGCGGGCGGGCACATTTTTTTTGTCGCAGCCGTGGTTGGCTGATTCTCTCAGCACCACTAGGGCTAGGGACTGGGCCGGATCTATGGATATTTCGTCTGCAGAAAAATGCCCTCAGAACGCGTGTCCTGAGGGCAGATATGTTACGCGGATTTCACACAGCCCAGCGCCGCACGCTAGCGGCGGCGATGGCGATGACGGCCATGGCGGCAAATGCAATGGAGATATCGCGGTAAAGCGCCTCGAAACCAAACCAGCCGATCCAGGGTTGGCTGGCAAGCGGCGATGTGAAATGCCCGAGAAACATCGACGCCGTGACCAGTCCTGCAATGCGGCCGCGCAGGGCAGGTGGTGCGATCTTGATTGTCAGCGACATGATGCTGGGCATCACCACACCAAGTCCGGTGCCGAGCACACACAGCGCAACCAGTGCCGAGACCATGCCACTTGCCTGCGCAAGCATCAGAAAGCCGGTTGCCATGAGAGCAAGCCCACCAGCAAGAATGCCAGGCACCGCCAAACGCGATCGCAACAGGCCAAAGCTCATAGCAACGAGCGCGCCAGCCAGATTGAAGGTGCCAATGGCATAGCCGATAGCGCTGGCACTGTCGATCTCCAGATGCCGCAGGAAAAATGGCAGCTGTGATGGCACGGTGTAAAACAGCACATTGATCAGATAGGTCGCCAGTGCCAGCAACAGCACCTGCGACCAGTTTGCGGACACCACAGCTTTTGCCGGGCCCCCTGATGGTGCTGTCTTTTTGGCCGGCTCGCTCAGAAATGCCAGCACTGCCGGCAGAATAAGGAACGAGGCGGCATAGATCGCAAAAGGCACCCGCCAGTGAATATCGGCCAGAATACCGCCGGTCACCACAAAGGCAACACCGCCAAATTGCGTGAATGCCTGTTGCAGGCCAAGATAGCTTTCCCGCTCGGTGCCGGTAAAATAATCGCCAGCCAGCGTGGTGCCGACGGTCATGATGCCGCCAATCGCCAACCCGAGAACGGCTCTGCCAACCAACAGGAAAAACAGATTGTCGGCCAGAAGGCCGGACATGCCGGAGAGGCCATACAGCAGCATGCTGATGACCAGCAGCTTTTTACGGCCAAACCGGTCTGCCAGAATGCCGGCAATGGGTGCCGACATCGCCACGAATATCGCCGGCAGTGTCAACACCATGCGGCTCAAAAGCGCGACATGCTCTGTACCGGCAAAGGTCTGCTCAATGGCGGGAAGGGAAGGTGCCACCGTGGTGCCGGCCATGATGGTCAGGGTCGCCACGAACAACAAGGTGCCCTTCAGGGCAAGGCTGTGCTCTTTCATTATGCAGTCTTTCGGTAAGGCGTCACCTCACGTCCCTGTTTCAGCGTGTAGGCCCACCATTGCAACTTGGTCATCATGGTCTCGAATGCGGTTGTCGCAGAGGTGCCGGCATCCAGCCGTCCATCCGGGCCAACGCTTTTCCAGGGATTGGCAAAGCTGACCACATCCCGTGTGGTCACCGCATGCAGTTCGGAAAACACCGGACGAAGCTGCTCGACGGCGCGAAGGCCGCCGGAAATGCCACCATAGCAAACAAAACCGACGGGTTTTGCGTTCCATTCCTCATAGGCGGAATCGATCAGTATCTTAAGCGCACCAGTGTAGCTGCGATTATATTCCGGTGTGATGACGATGAAGGCATCGGCAGAGTTGAGGCTCTCGCGCAGTTTCTTCGCCGGCTCCACATCCATACAATGTCCTTGCGGCAGGTTCAGTTCACGCGGGTCCAGCACCTCAACCTTGATATGCGGCATTGCCGCCAGTTGCTCACTGACCCAGGCCGTCATCACATCTGCAAAACGCACGGAGCGGGCACTGCCAATAATGACGCGGATGGAAAGTGTTTTGTCAGTCATGGAAAATCCTTTGGTGTTGAATAATCCGTGTGGTAGTTCCTCAAGTAAGGTTGAGGTCAATAGTGATGACAAAAAAACTTCGGCAATTGCCGATTATGCGGGACTTGAGTGTGGGCGAGGTGGCGGAACGCGCCGGTGTTGCCGTGTCAACCTTGCATTTTTATGAGGCTGAAGGGCTGATCAAGGGCTGGCGCACCAGTGCCAACCACCGGCGTTACGGGCGTGATGTGCTGCGCCGCATCGCCATTATCAAGGTTGCGCAACGTGCCGGTATTCCACTGAAGGAAATACAGGGCGCGCTTGGCGCATTGCCGGATGAGCGAACACCCAATTCGAAGGATTGGCAGCGATTGGCGGCGGATTGGCGCTCAGACCTCGATGACCGTATTGCCCGGCTGACACGGCTGCGCGACCAGTTGACCGGCTGTATCGGCTGCGGCTGTCTGTCCACCGATGAATGTCCCTTGCGCAACCCCGGTGACGTGCTGGGTGAAAACAGTGTTGGTCCGGTGCTGCTGGAGCCGAATGGCTGACACAAAAAAGGCCGCGCCAAGCGCAGCCTTTTGAGATGTCATAGAATGACGTGCAATGACGCGGATCAGCCGCGCGAACCCTTGGCAATTGGCTCCTGATAGGAGAAGCCCATGTCCCATGGGAAATAGATCCAGGTGTCCTGGCTGACCTCTGTCACGAAAGTGTCGATCATCGGCACGCCTGATGGCTTTGCGTAGACACAGGCAAAATGCGCTTGTGGCAACATGTCGCGCACTTCCGAAGCGGTCTTGCCGGTGTCGGTCAGATCGTCCACCACCAGAATGCCCTTGCCCTGTTCGGTGGTCAGTTCAGGCGAAATGCCCTTCAGCAGGTTCATCTCACCCTGATTGACGTAGTCATGGTAAGACGCGATGCAAACTGTCTCGATGAGACGGATGTTCAGTTCGCGCGAAATGATTGCGGCAGGTACCAGACCGCCGCGCGTAATACAGACGATAGCGCGGAAATCCTGGTTCAGACCTGCGAGGCGCCATGCAAGTGCGCGCGCATCTCTGTGGAATTGATCCCATGAAACGGGGAAAGCTTTATCGGGGAGAGAAGACATGAGAAAAGCCACCATGAGCGTGTTGTGTTGATGGCTTTCGCTAATAGCGGCAACACCGCTGAAAAATCAAGCTTTCCACAGGTCGCCTGGTTCGTTTCACACAGCTGTTATAAAATTACACTAGCTGCTTTCCTGTTTCCTAATTCCCGCAGGAGAAGAAAAAATGCGTATTTTTAGCAAATTTGTCGCCGCATTGGTGATTGGCACAACTTTGACGACGCCTGTGTTTGCGCAGGATAAGCCGGCAAAGAACGTCATTCTGCTGATTTCGGATGGCGCAGGGATCAATACATGGCACGCCGCCAGCTATTATCGCCACGGCGCGCTGGGGCATGAAGTGTATGACGATTTCGACGTGAAGGTGTTCTCGTCCACGCATCCGCTCAACACCTCCAACACCCCGACCAAATCTGCCGAAGGCACCGTGACGTTCGATCCTGCCGAACTCTGGAAGTCGGAAAAGTCTGACAGCGTGTTTGAAGGTTCGCTTGGTAACTATCCCGGTTATTTCACCGGATATGACTATACCCGCGCTTATTACACAGACAGTGCTGCCGCTGCCACGGCTCTGGCCAGCGGCGTAAAAACCTACAACAACGCCATCAACTGGTCGAACAACGACGAGAAGCTGAAGCACATTGGCGAATATGTCGTTGAAAGCGGTCGCGCCCTTGGTGTTGTCACCAGCGTTCAGTGGAGCCATGCAACACCGGCCGGGTTCCTTGCCCATAATGCAAGCCGCAATGAATATGCAGCCCTTGGCAAGGAAATCGTTGAAAGCGGTCTCGCAACCGTTGTCATGGGGTCCGGCCACCCGCTGTTCGATAATAATGGCAAGGCAGTCGAGCCAAAGGATGACAAGGCCTATCGTTACGTTGGCGGCAAAGACACCTGGGACAAGTTGACATCTGGCGAAACCGCCTACAAGCTGATTGAAACCAAGGCTGACTTTGAAGCTCTGGCAGCCGGTTCGCTTGACCTCGGTGACAAGACCAAGGTCATCGGCACCGTTCAGAACAACGCGACCACCCAGTTCAACCGCAGCGGCGTTGGTTTTGGCGACAAGCTGGAGAACCAGCCTGAATTGGCCACCATGACCAAGGCAGCCCTGAACCTAATCTCCAAGGATGAAGACGGTTTCTTCCTGATGGTCGAGGGCGGCGCGGTGGATTGGGCAGCCCATGCCAACAACCTGCCACGCATCATTGAAGAGCAGATCGAATTCAACGAAGCCGTTGAAGCGGCCGTCAAATGGATCGAAGAAAACAGCTCTTTCGATGAAACAATGATCATCGTCACCACCGACCACGGCAATGGCCTGCTGCAGGGACCGGATTCCGATAGCAAAGCCTATTCCGACATCATCAACCAGGGCGCTGGCGCCATGCCGCTGGTGCGCTGGAACTCCGACACCCACACACGCGAACTGGTTCCGGTTTTCGCCAAGGGCAATGGTTCGGATTTTTTCACCAAGAATGCAAAGCCGCATGATGGTCTGGCCCGTTACCACGTTCCTGCTGCAAGCCAGGTTTACGTTGATAACACCGACATCTTCCGCGCGTCTGCTGCCGCGCTCGGCATCACCGTTGACCAGAAGACCAACTGATCAAACGGCAGATAACAATGGAAAAGGGCGGCAAAATTGCCGCCCTTTTTCTATTTGGTCTGATGGGGACTTGAAGCTTTAACGCGACAGCAGCGTCAGCGCGGTCATCGAATCCAGAAGCGTGCGGGTCACGCCGCCAAACAGCATTTCCCACCAGCGCGAATGGGTATAGGCACCCATGACCAGCAGATCGATACTGTCATCTGAAAGGCGGTTTTCAATTGCCGCATGGGCCGAAAGCGTGCCTGAGGTCGCTTTGGTGGCCACGGTCACCTTCACGCCGTGGCGCGCAAGGGTTGCTGCGAGTTCTGCACCAGCCATAGCCGGTGACTGCGTCGCGGTTTCTGGCGGATCAACCGTGAAGATCTCGACGCTTTCCGCTTCCTTCAGGAAGGGCAGAGCATCAAAGGCCGCACGCGTGGCTTCGCGTGAACCGTTCCAGGCAATCAGCACCCGCTTGATCGGTTTGGGTTCGGTGAGAATATAAGGCACCAAAAGAACCGGGCGGCCGCTTTCAAACAGAAAGCTTTCAATATCGGAACGGCTGTCGGAAAGGCTGGATGAATCGCTCTGTCCGGCAATCACGATATCGGTGCAACGGGCGCTGTCGACGGCGGATGAGGAGGTATAACCAACCGAGGAAACGAAGCTGCGCCACTCATGCGACACACCATTTTCCGAGAGTTTTTGCTCGAAAATCCGGGCAATTTCCTTTGTTTCTTTTTGCGCAATATCCTGAATAGCCTGAATGGAGGCAGGATCGGGAATTTCCATGGGTGCAACGACGGGTACAGCCGCCATGGTTTCCATATGCAGGCCAATCACATGCGACGAGAACCTGTTCGCCAGAGCAATGGCGAATTCACTAACCTTTGCTGCGTTTTGAGTGCTGTCCAGAACGGTCAGAATTGTTTTGTAGCTCATGACGATCTCCTCAATGGTATGCGTCTCAAGTGTCTTGAGACTGGTCCTTCTCGAAATATGTCGCCTTGATCCTGATCAAGTTCTCACCGTCTTTCGGTCCGGTGAAAAGATAACGCGCCAAAGCACTTAACGGTTCACGTGCTGGCGGCAGCCTTTTCACGTCCGATCTTTTCCAGCATGTCTGAAACCGCCTGCGCTGCCGCATGCAGTACCGCCGCATCACGAGCGCGCACCACGATTTCGGTCGAAAATCGCTGCCCGTCATATTTAGGGTAGGAGCCAATGCTGGTTTCAGGATGGTTTTTCTGAACTTCGCCCAGTGCCGTGCCGATATCGCCTTCGCCGTATGGGCTGGCAACCGACTGCGACAGCAGCTTCACACCGGTTTTCAGGTGCGGGACGACATTATGCACCATGGCCTGAAAGACCTGCGGCACACCGGCCATCACATAGACATTGCCGATGTTGAAACCGGGGGCGGTCGAAACAGGATTTGCGATATGGGCAGCACCTTGAGGCAGACGCGCCATGCGCTGGCGGGCCTCGGTAAATTCCATGTCACGGGCGCGGTACATATCGGCCAGCAGGCGCATGGCTTCCGCCTCATGCACGCACGGCACGCCAAAGGCTGCGGACACCGCATCGGCGGTTATATCGTCATGGGTCGGACCAATTCCGCCCGATGTAAAGACATAATCATAACGGCTGCGCAGTGCATTCAACGCCTCGACAATGGCATCCTGCTCGTCTGCGACAATGCGGACTTCCTTGAGGTCGATACCCGACAGGGTAAGCACATCGGCGAGGTGTCCAATATTCTTGTCTTTGGTGCGGCCTGAGAGCAGTTCATCGCCAATGGCAAGCATGGCGGCGGTAACGGAAACGGGTGCAGTGGTCATGAAAAATCCGCGGTTGTGTCTGTTGAACGTAGCGCGATGCCGATGGAATGCAAGCGCGTCATTGCTACGAAAAAGTGAATGCAAGACAAAAAGCGTTCAACATCATTGAACAGTGCGTCTTGATGTGATCGGCTGGTGAGGTTGCAGCATCCGGGCTACATCTTTGTCACGTAATTGATGAGCGGCAGGATTATGCTCCTACAACTTCTGAAACGGGTCTTCGGCCCTCAAGCAAAGGAAACCGAGAAAATGGCAAAAGTACTGGTTCTGTATTATTCCTCCTACGGCCACATTGAAACCATGGCATATGCCGTGGCGGAAGGTGCAAAGTCTGCTGGTGCAGACGTTGTCGTAAAGCGTGTACCTGAACTGGTTCCGGAAGAGGTTGCCAAGTCCTCGCACTTCAAGCTGGATCAGGCAGCACCAATCGCAACGGTTGATGAACTGGCTGAATATGACGCGATCATCGTTGGTGCTGGCACACGTTTCGGCACGGTTGCCTCGCAGATGCGCAATTTCTGGGACCAGACTGGCGGTCTGTGGTTCAACGGCAAGCTGGTTGGCAAGCTCGGTTCGGTATTCACCTCCACAGCGACCCAGCACGGCGGCCAGGAATCCACCATTCTCAGCTTCATCCCAACCTTCCTGCACCACGGCATGGCCGTTGCCGGTCTGCCATACGCCTTCCAGGGCCAGATGGGTGTTGATGAAATCAAGGGTGGTTCGCCTTATGGTGCGTCGACCATCACCGACGGTGACGGTTCGCGTCAGCCTTCGGCCATCGAACTCGAAGGCGCAAAGTACCAGGGCGCGCACATTGCCAAGCTGGCTGCCAAGCTCGCTTCCTAATCGCTGATACAGCCTACTGAAAAAGCCGCCTGTCTGAACAAGACAGGCGGCTTTTTTTGTTTTGAGATTTTCACGATCAGGTGGTCAGTCGCGGTAAATGCGCGGTCCGCGGGAGATCATGACGTAGTAACGAATGTTTTTATTGGACAAGGGCAGGGGCATTGCTTTAAATAAAATTGGTTTATTGGTCGGACCAATTATAAGGCGATGAAACCCATATGAAAACTGTTCGATTGTCTGATGCCATTGCAGAACAGATCGAGGTGCTGATCAGCGCACGCGGACTGAAAGCGGGCGATCGCCTGCCTGCCGAACGGCAACTCGCACTGGAACTGAAGGTGTCGCGCTCGTCGCTGCGTGAAGCCATCCAGCAACTGGCCAGCAAAGGCCGTCTGACAAGCCGCACCGGCGGTGGAAATTATGTCCAGGAACCGCCACGCGGCTGGTCGCAGAATGCACTTGTCGATCCGCTGTCACGGCTGTTTGCCAGCGATCCGGCCTACCGGTTTGACGTGCTGGAAATTCGCCACGCGCTGGAAGGGGCCGCCGCTTATCACGCCACCTTGCGCGCAACGGATGAAGACAAGGCTCGAATCTCCGAGTGTTTCGAAACTCTGATCAGCCTTCAGGGCAGCGAGGATTCGATGGCACTGGCCAAGGCGGATGCCGCCTTTCACCTGTCCATTGCCGATGCCTCGCACAATCTGGTGCTGATTGAAGTGATGAAGGGGCTGTTTGATCTGCTGAAAGCCAATATTTCGCAGAACCTCGAGAAACTTTACGTCATTCCAAAGGTGACCGAGCCGCTGTCATCGCAGCACCGGGAATTGCGTGATGCCATTCTGGCCGGTGATGGCGAGCGCGCCCGCCGGGCGGCGCATGTTCATATCGATTTTGTCCATTCATCGTTGAAATCCATCGACGAAGACGAAGCGCGCCTAGCGCGCTCATTTTACCAAGGTAGTGTGAGGGGGTAACACCATGATTATTTCTGCGTCTACAGATTACCGCGAGGCCGCACGACGCCGGCTGCCGCCGTTCCTGTTCCATTACATCGATGGCGGTGCCTATGCCGAACATACGCTGCGCCGCAATGTCAGCGACCTCTCTGACGTCGAACTGCGCCAGCGTGTGTTGAAAAACATGTCTGATCTTAGCATCAACACACAGCTGTGGGACGACAAGCTGTCCATGCCGGTTGTGTTGGCGCCGGTTGGCCTGAGCGGCATGTATGCCCGCCGTGGCGAGGTACAGGCGGCGCGTGCGGCGGCCAAGAAGGGCATTTCCTACACCATGTCCACCGTGTCGGTGTGCCCGATCGAGGAAGTGACGCCGGAAATCGACCGCCCGATGTGGTTCCAGCTTTATGTGCTGAAAGACCGCGGTTTCATGAAAAACGTGCTGGACCGTGCGGTCGCGGCCGGTGTGAAAACGCTGGTGTTCACCGTCGATATGCCGGTGCCGGGCGCCCGTTATCGTGATGCCCATTCCGGCATGAGCGGCCCCAATGCCGAACTTCGCCGTTACTGGCAGTCGGTCACCCACCCGCGCTGGGCTTTTGATGTGGGCCTCAATGGCAAACCGCATGATCTCGGCAACGTTTCGAAATATCTCGGCAAACCAACCGGCCTGGCTGATTATATCGGCTGGCTTGGCGCCAATTTCGATCAGTCGATTTCCTGGAAGGATCTGGAGTGGATACGTGAATTCTGGAAAGGCCCGATGATCATCAAGGGCATTCTTGACCCGGATGATGCCAAGGATGCCGTGACCTTTGGTGCCGATGGCATTGTTGTGTCCAACCACGGTGGCCGCCAGCTGGATGGTGTCCTGTCGTCCGCACGCGCCTTGCCGGCCATTGCTGACGCGGTGAAGGGCGACATCAAGATCCTCGCCGATTCCGGCATTCGCTCGGGCCTCGATGTGGTGCGTATGCTGGCACTGGGTGCCGATGCGGTGATGATTGGCCGCGCCTTTGTGTACGCGCTGGCCACCGCCGGTGAGGAGGGGGTTCTCAACCTTCTCAATCTTTTCGAAAAGGAAATGCGCGTTGCCATGACGCTGACGGGGGCAAAATCCATCTCCGACATTTCGTCTGACCTGCTGGTAAAGGCAATGAGGCAGCTTTGATGCATGCACTGAACACTGACGCCGCAACCCTGTTGCGCGAATTTGGCGGTATTGTTGGGGCAGGCCACGTGCTGACCGCCGCCAAGGCGACACGCCGGTTCCGCAAGGGGCACCGTTTTGGTGATGGCAACGTGCTGGCCGTGGTACAGCCGGGAACGCTGGTGGAGCAGTGGCGGGTCGTCAAAGCCGCCGTTGCCGCCGGACGAATCGTCATCATGCAGGCCGCCAATACCGGCCTGACCGGCGGCTCGACACCTGACGGTAATGATTACGACCGCGAGATCGTTATCGTGTCGACACTGCGCCTGAAGGGCATTCAGGTCATCAATGACGGCAAGCAGGTTATCTGCCTGCCCGGCGCGACGCTCGACCGGTTGGAACAGACACTGAAACCGCTGGGGCGCGAACCGCATTCAGTTATCGGTTCATCCTGCATCGGTGCCTCGGTACTCGGCGGCATCTGCAACAATTCCGGCGGCTCGCTGGTGCGACGCGGACCGGCCTATACCCAGCTGGCCCTTTATGGCCAGGTGGATGAGGCGGGTGAACTGCACCTCGTCAATCACCTCGGCGTTAAGCTGGGTGACAACCCGGAAGATATTCTGTCACGGCTGGAAAAGGGCGCCTACAGCCCGGACGATATCGTCAATGATCCGACGCTCGTCGCATCAGACCAGAACTATGCCCAGCATGTGCGCCAGGTCGATGCGCCAACACCGGCCCGCTTCAATGCCGATGTGACCCGCCATTTCGAGGCGTCCGGTTCTGCCGGCAAGCTGGTCCTGTTTGCCGTGCGGCTCGACACGTTTCCGATGGAAAAGAGCGCGGTGTTTTACATCGGCTCCAACGATACGGCAGACCTGACGGCGGTGCGTCGCCATATGCTGACCGCCTTTGATACGCTGCCGATTGCAGGTGAATATATTCACCGCGACGCTTACGATATCGGCGAAAAATACGGCAAGGACACCTTCCTGCTGATCGACCGTTTCGGCACGGACAAGGTGCCGGCTGCCTTTGCGCTGAAAAGCCGGGTCGATGCGTTTTTTGAAGGGTTCAAGCTGCGTGGTGTGACCGACCATATTTTGCAGGCGGTGATGGCGTTGCTGCCAAGCCATCTGCCAAAACGCATGCGGGAGTTTCGCAAGCGGTTCGACCATCATTTGCTGCTCAAGGTTTCGCTCGACAGTGCGCCGGAAACCAAGGCCTTTCTGCAAAGCTATTTTGCCAACCGGGAAGGTGACTTCTTCGAATGTGATGCAGAGGAGGGGCGCAAGGCCTTTCTGCACCGCTTCGCCATTGCCGGTGCCGCCATCCGGTACCGCGATACCCATCGCAGTTCGGTGGAGGACATTGTAGCCCTCGACATTGCACTGCGCCGTAACGACGACGACTGGCTGGAAGCCTTGCCAGAATCGATAGAGGGCAAGCTGATCAGCAAGCTCTATTACGGCCACTTCTTCTGCCATGTCTTCCATCAGGACTATATCGTCCGCAAGGGGCATGACCCGATCGCCATCGAACATGAAATGTGGGACTTGCTGGACCGGCGTGGTGCCGAATATCCGGCCGAACACAATGTTGGCCACCTCTATAAGGCCAAACCTGAACTTAGGGCTTTCTACCGCTCGCTCGATCCGGCCAACGTGTTGAACCCCGGTATTGGTCAGACATCAAAATTCTTCTGCTGGGCGGAACGGTAAGGCAAAAAAAAGGGTGGTGAGAAACACTCACCACCCACTCTTTTATTTAGAAAGACGCCAGTAGCGGTAACGCTACGCACCCTGCGATCGCAATCAGCAGGAGTATTTTTATATAGCGGACGCGGCGCGTTCGTCCGCCATCCCAATCGTATGCCATTCAACCTCGCGTTTTTAATCGCGCTTAATAAGTGAACGCTCATCCTTGTGTGAAACTGGAAAATAGGCACAAAACCTTAAGAATTTGTAGGTTGAAAATAATAGGGACAACAACCGAAGGGCTGGCGTCCGGGTGCCGTGAGGCTAAAAACCATTATTCGAAATAAAAAAAGCTGATATTCAAAACGACCCTCTTGCGCATCGTTTAGGATTATTCTAAACCCCGGCAACCACAACAAAATACGCTTAGCGATGGCCTCGTGGCGGAGTGGTGACGCAGAGGACTGCAAATCCTTCAACCCCGGTTCAATTCCGGGCGAGGCCTCCAACATCTCTTAATTGACTCAGTTCGTTGGCACCAAAGCCACGCATGTCACTCGCAGTTTCATAAGTCGGCGCGATCAACTTTATCCGCCCTGAACGCGAAAAATTCCCAAAAAAATCCAAAACTGCTTGCCTCAGTCATCTGTTGGCCAGCGCCGTTCGTTGTTTGCATCTCTGCGACCGTCTCTTGGATCGCAGATATTCAGGCAACGAACATCCCTTATCGACATCTGTTTATCTTCAACATGAAGGGGATAGTTATATGCGCAATATTGAAATCAGGCCTGACGGCGCAACCGTCGAACTAACACTGCATGAACTTGTCATTCTGAAAAATGCGATCAACGAAACTCTGGATGCACTCGGCGATGCCAGCATTAGCATCCGTGTGGGTACGACCATGGGTGAGTTTTTGACGCTTTTCAGAGAGGTTCAACTCGCGATACAGGACTGCCGAAGACCGGTTGTGACTGATTGAACTCCAAGAGAGTGAAGGACCTCTCTTCGTACAACTCGAAATCTCTGCCGTGATTCAAATTCGGGAAATTTCCGAATATTTATAAATAACATCAGATGCTTGACTTATGCCCTGTTGGTTTCAGTGGACCTGAAGAGAGACTGTTTGTTGCGAGAATGTCTGTGATCTTGGCTTGCCGTGCAGTCATTCCAACAACGAACATTTCTAACCGAAACTCTATCATCACCATCATCAACGGGAATTTACATGCGTAACATTGAAAACAAACCTGACAGAGCGACCGTCGATCTGACACTCAATGAATTCCGGATTCTAAACAACGCCATGAATGAGATTTTGAATGGCCTTCGAATCCGTGGTTTTAGAGCCCGTGTGGGTGCAACCAGACGGAAAACCGATATCCTTTTGAGACAAGTTCAGCAGGCCGCAGGGGCGTGCAGAAGACAAGCAGAGAATGATTGAATTCCGAAAGACTGAAAGGCTTAGTTTCGTCCAACCATAAACGGGGGTCTATATGCGTAACATTGAAATCAAACCTGATGGTGTAACCGTCGATCTAACACAGCATGAACTTTACATGCTGAAAAACGCCATGAATGAAGTTGTGAATGGCATTAGAATTCGTGGGTTCAAAGCCCGTATGGGTACAACCAGACGGGAAGCCGATATCCTGCTGGACCAACTATTTAACGCAGTACAGGCTTCTCGAGCATCGGCTGCGACTGATTAAACGACCCGACCGCTAGCGGTCTCAATTTTACAGATACATCAACCAGGCCATTGACTTCCAAACATGGCAATATCGCCCAGGAAGTTCGAAGTCCCCTCAGAAAAACGTCGCAAGACGTGACATCATATGTTTGAAAAACATGAGATCTGGAGCCATACGGACGAAGCCGTGCTCCGCCATTTGATATTCAGAGATATCGCAACCAACCTCTATTATTTGCAGCAAACTGACAGCCTTTATGCGAATGGTTCAAAGGAAACAGCTGAATCCGCCGCGCTTCAGCTCAGTATTGCCATTAGAGCATTTCAGGATAATTCTTCCAGTAAGTGTAGGAGACGCGGCTTCAAAACGCTAGCCGAGGCCGCAGATAGCCGGAACGATTGACGAGAGCCGGCAGTGCTGGGGTTCACCTTGCGCTGCCGGTTGAACGATCAGTTGATGCGAGCGTTGTGGCGCAAGATTACTGCGGCTTCTTCTGCTTGCTGGCCTCTACAGCCCGTGCACCCAGAGTAGGAGCGGCGGCGACCGGTGCAGCCTTATCCTTCTTGGGTTTGCGTACTTCTTTGTTGCTTCTAACTTGACCCTTGGCCATTCGAATCTCCTCTTCAAAGCAAAAGATAGCCGCGCTTTGCGTGACAATAGCAAGGGAAATCCGAGTTGTCATTCGGGAAGGGGGGCGGCAGAGCTCCGTTGTGCCGATCAGGTGGCATCCTGACAAATGCGACCCGTCCAAGTGGCGCTGGCGGCTAAAAGCTAAAAGCGGCGGCAGTGTCATCGCGCGCATTAAGCAGCCGAGACGGGTTTTACACCTGGGAGAGGCAGGCAAACCTTTTGCTAACTCTGGCGGTCCACTGGCGTCGCGGCCTCGAACTCTTTGCCTTGCTCAAATTTTTCTGATGATGATTGCAACAGTACTTAAGGCATCGAGAATTTTTGTATGATTTTCATGAATAAACAGACCTTCTCACATAATCGATTGCCTTGAAAATGTCCTCTGGACTTTATTCTGGCTTCTGATACGGATTTGCGCAAAGACACTCCCCTCGCAAGACCTTGCGCTATACGATCATGCCGTGGGTTGTCCAAATATTACACGGGCCACCTTGAGGAATTGAATGTATTATCACGTAAGCAGTATTGAACATGCTGTGGGCGCTACTATCGAGCCCGGCAATTGGGGGACAACAGTCCGTTTGTTTGGTCCCGAAACCGCAGTTAAAGCCGTATCTCACGTTGAAATAATACTGTGGGAAGTCGCACTGGAAACAGCGAGGTTGGCACTTGCCCCTCAACGTCCGTCACGCCTCAATTGTGTATTTGTGTTCGAAACAGTCGATATGGCCTTTGCCTTTCAACGCCAGTACCGGCCCGATGCCCATGTTTTCGAGCTGGAACCGACCGGCGAAGCCAGCATCTACTGCGGTGATTTTGCCTTGATCGCGAAAGCTGATCGCAACAGACCATATGCGGACTACATGGCAGAAGAGAGCAAGGCATATTGGACAGCTCCGAGCGCAGACGAACCTGAAATACTATATGGAGGCGCCTTGCGCGTTGTAAGGCAGGTTCTGGCCTCTGATGCACCGCTGGTTACCCCGAACCAAGCTGCCGCAGGGTAACCAACGTCTCTTTACCAACGGCTGGATCAGTTGGTGCGCGTAGGGGCGCCGTCCACTAGGTCTTGATAGAGCCCCATATCCAGAAAGGCCTCGGATTTGACAACGAGGCCATCTTTCATGGTCAATATCCAGAGATATTCGTTGCTGTAGGTGTCATTGGTGGTTGTCGTGGCGGAAGCGTCGAACCGCACGATCACGTCGTCATCCACCGCCCAGATTTTTTTGACCACCGGTTTAAGCGGGGTACTCAGCCGCGACAGAACAGGGGCGGAAGCATCGTTTACGAAACTGTCCAGGCCGCTATAGGTGCGCGAGTAGGGACCCGAGCCGCGAACTGTCCATTCGACATCAGGTGAAACGACGCGCGTGAAAGCTCCGCCTCGTTCTGCCCAGTCTTCAAATGCCTGCTTTACGATGGTCTCGTTGCGGGCCGTCACATCAGTGCTGACCGCCGTGCCAGCGTTGGCATGGGCCGATGACGCAGCAAATGCAAGCGTCGCGATGATCGTCCAAGATCGAGCAATTTTGTAGATCGTCATGTCTTAAACCTTCCATGTTTTCAAGGTCAACTGCGCGCATGGCGCGTCAGCAGTGGCGTCGATCGGGAAAGGCTGTCTTCACGTTTCGGGGCTGCTCTTAACCTGTAATGGGGCTTATCTTTTACCAAGCCCCACATCTCCTTCCCAATCGGCAATGAGTGTAACGGTGTTAGAGCGTTTAAATTACCCGCCTAATGCTGCACAGGCTGGTTAGCTGGACTTACCAGTTTCGAAGTCGGCAAAAGCCGTCAGCGCCCACGGTGCCGCGGGCGGTCGGGACGATGCACAAGAAGCTTTGACTGCTATTTTTCTAGAAGCATGGCATCGGTCACGTCGCGCCCGGTGTGGCGGGGGATGATCATCTTCGTCAGATCAAAGCCTTGCCGGCGTGCCTCAGCAAGATAGTCTTCCAGCGTTTCTGCGGGAATCGAACTCTCGCGTGCCAGAACCCATAGAAACTGACGGTCAGGCGTGCCGACCAGCGCGACACTATAGTCGGGATCGATCTTGAGTACCCAGTAATCGCCATCGGTAAACGGCAGCCAGCGCAGGGCGGCAGGAAGAAAACTGACCTTCAGCTTTGCATGTGTCTCGTCAACCGGCTTTGCCTCGCCGACAGCCTGAGCTGGCTGCTGATCTTTGTCGAAACATCTGTTGTCAACGCGAATAGCGCCGTTCTCTTCGAGGGAGTAACGTGCCGTGATGTCAGTTGCGGCATCGTCTTCATATTTCAACGGCAAGCGGACAATTTCTTACCACCGGCCAAGATAGCGGTTGAGATCAAGGCTCGGTAGGGCTGTAACGTCTGTCATGTCTTTGGCTCTCCTTCGAGGAGAAACTGAAGCGCACATGCTGCTTGTCCAGTTGCAGCGGCGAAGAACATTAACCCTTACCATGGGAAAGAGTGGATTACCCTCGGGCATACTGCCAAGAAGTGTTTGTCTCAGGAGACAGATATGAAACTCTATATTGCTCTGGTCGTCGTGCTTTTTGCCAGTTCCAGCGTTGCAGGCGCCCAATCGAAGACACGCGTTGTAAAAGCTGATGTAATCGATTCCTACACCGCCTACATCGGCGCAAACGACCTTAACAATTCCAACGGAACGTCACTGACGAAACCGTGGCAGATTATTCGCCAAGACCGGGCAAACTATCATGTCTATGACCTCAGAGACGTAGGGGATGAGGGTGACGAATTCTTCACTGATGCGAAAAACCGTCAGTCGCTCGAAGAGATGCTGAACAACGGCTCTATGTCGGCTGAGGCTCAAAGAATGATCCTGCGTGGCGACTGCTGGATCACCGTCAAGATAATGGGTCACGAAAACCGGGGCACATTCCTTGTGGTTGATGTCTGGGAGTGACAACAGCGGTATTCGATGCTGTCGCCCGGTTTAGTCCGGTATAATGCTGACATCAGTATCCTCTAATCCTGTCCTGCCTTTTGTTCGTCTAGGAAGTTCAGCACCCATTCAAGCGCTTGAAACAGGTCGCTCGCGCCCGAGAAGATGTAGTCGATCGTCCAGACCCAGACGAAATAGGCGTAAATCAGCACCAGCGTCACCACCAGCAGCAACAACCATGGCCAGAGCGGCTTCTTTCTTGGCTCCGTGTCGGGTTTGTCAAACTCGTCGATGGTGTTCTTCCTTGAGGTATAGGGATTTGCAGTCCTTTAACCCATACAGGCGGCCTCGGCGCAAGTCGTAGGAGGGGCTGAACTGGGCGCAAACCTTGATGACATTAGCGGTTTACACAGTCGCGTATCACACCAGTTGGCACTGTCACGCCCTGGCTATGTTCACCCGTTAAGAATAGAGGCGGGCAGGTGGCTATTCCGTGGCGAGAGCGTGGAACCAAAATTCACATTGTCCGTTCTTTTTCTCAAGGACATAGGGTCCCACGGAGGGTTGATTAAATGCGCGACAGTTTGATCGAAGTTTCGATGTTTGGTGCCGTTATTCTGACATGCCTTTACATCACCGTGCCGCTCATCTGAGCATGTTTGGAAAAATTATCGGCTAGCCGGTTGTTTTTATCGTCACTGTGCGACACGCACGCTTGAAAGCGCAGGCATCGCCAATTAAGACGTATCGCAAGGAAACAGCGTTTATGCGCTCGTTTCGAATTTCTACTGAGGCGATACGATATGATGGATTTCGAAAAAGCACGTGTGAACATGGTCGATAGCCAAATCCGCACGACCGATGTAACGTCGCATTCCGTGCTCATGGCATTTGTGAATGTGCCGCGTGAAGCATTCGTGCCGCAAGCGCAGCAGACCATCGCTTACCGCGATGAAAACGTGCAGATCTGTCCCGCCTCTGATGGCCGTCCGGCCCGTTACCTAACCGCACCTTCGCCTCTGGCAAAGCTGTTGCAGCTGGCCGCCATCACCAAGGACGACGTTGTTTTGGAAGTTGGTTGCGGCACCGGTTACGTCTCAGCAGTTCTGTCGCAACTGGCCGGTTCGGTCGTTGCAATCGACAATGATGAAAAGCTGGTGGAAGCGGCAACGGAAACCCTTGCCAAGCTGGGTTATGACAATGTTGCAGCCGTCGTTTCCGACCTGGAAAAGGGCTATGCCAGCGAAGCACCTTACGATCTCATCTTCGTAAATGGTGCCGTAGAATTTATTCCAGACGCACTTCTCGACCAGCTTCGTGACGGTGGCCGCCTTGTAACTGTTGTCGGTTACGGCAACTCCGCAAAGGCAACTGTCTACAGCCGCGCCGCCACAGGCATCTCGGTAACGACCTCATTCAACGCCTCGGTCAAGCCACTTCCAGGCTTCCAGAAGGCCAAGGAATTCGTATTCTGATCAGGCAGATGCTGCTTGTTCACGGATAAACAAAGGCCCGGTTTTGACCGGGCTTTTCTGTTTTTCCACAACAATAATCTGTGTATCGCGGCAATTCCCGTCAAAAGGGTCATTCAGTTCCGATTCGCACTGCCATAAACTAGCGGTGATTCGGGGCGTGTTTCGTGTTTGCCCCAGCCAATAAATAGCAATGGAAAACGGGGATAGAAATGGCTCAGCCAAGTGTAGCGCGTGAACCGTCCATGGAAGAAATCCTGGCGTCGATCCGCCGTATCATCGAAAGCAATGAGCCTGGCCCGTCTGGCGCTTTTGCTGGCAAGCTTCCTCCTGTTTACGACGATGAGAGCGACGACGATTTTGGTATCGCTTTCACGCAGGCTGGCAACCCGGCTTCATCCGCCGAGCGCCGTGGCGAGATGACAAGCCCGCCGCCCCACGTGCCGCCCGCTGCAAACCAGACCCATGGCGCGGCAGCGCAACCCGTTCCAGAAAAGGCCATGTCGCTTGCCGATGTTGCAGCCCGGGTGAGGGCCGCCACCGGCCGCACGCTGGAACCGGCCTTGAGCGCGCTGACCGCTGAAACATTGCAGGACAAGCCGGAAGCAAAGCCGGTGGCTGCACATGCCGCTTATGAAAGCCCTGTGATGGCTGCCCGCATGGCGGAACTGCGTGGTTCGATCGACGATACCGCAGCCGAAATTTCGCGCCCATCGCAGCCGTTTTTCAGCGAAGAAAGACAGGCGACCATTTCACCGTTCCCGGTTCGTGAAACGCCAGCCGTGCAAAGCGCACCGGCTGTTGCCTGGGACGAAGAAACCTTCGAGCAGGCGCTTGAGCTTGCCGACGTTCACGAGGCCAGCGCGCCGGTAGTAAACCCTGCGCCAGTCGCAGAGACAATGCAGTTTGTCGAGCCTGTAGCGGAACCGGTTGCCGAGGTGCCATCTGCCCTGTCCAGCCTGATTTCCGTTGAAGCCGGTGCGCAGATTGCCCGCTCGTTCAACGAATTGGCCGACGTGTTCAACGGTGTTGAGCGTCGCTCCATCGAAGACATGGCGCAGGAAATGTTGAAGCCGATGCTGCAGGACTGGCTGGAAGATAACCTTCCAACGCTGGTGGAGCGTCTGGTGCGTGAGGAAATCGAGCGCGTGGCGCGCGGCCCACGCCGCTAATTTCCATCAAGGTTAAACAAAAGCCGCGCCGGTCTCGGAGCGGCTTTTTTTGTTGCACTGGTTTCTGGCTGTTGGGGGGTGTAATTTCCTCACCAGATATGAGAAAACAACGGGATAGGTCATTTTGTTGACTCAGTATGGGATGAACCTGATTCTGTTCCTGAACGGGATTGGATGTTACGCCTAAGCCCGCTCTTTCACCTGCAAGGCGATGCCCGATGCCGGGAAGCTGCAATGGTCGCCCGGTCGGGCAGTAGTTTTGGTTGAATATGCCACTTTCTGTTGACTCTCTACCGCCCATCCTTATTTAAAAACAAATACAAGAACTCAAAATTTCAGGTCAGGAAATGCTCGAAAAGACCTACGATTCCGCTTCGGTTGAACCGAAAATCGCCAAAGCATGGGACGATGCCAATGCGTTTCGTGCCGGTGCCAACGCGGCACCCGGCGCTGAAACCTTCACAATTGTCATCCCGCCGCCAAACGTCACCGGCTCGCTGCACATGGGTCATGCCCTGAACAATACGCTTCAGGACATCATGATCCGTTTTGAGCGCATGCGAGGCAAGGACGTGCTGTGGCAGCCGGGCATGGACCATGCTGGCATTGCCACGCAGATGGTGGTTGAACGCAAGCTGGCCGAACAGAAGCTGCCTGGCCGTCGCGAGATGGGCCGTGAAGCCTTTATCGACAAGGTCTGGGAATGGAAGGCTGAATCCGGCGGGTTGATCTTCAACCAACTCAAGCGTCTTGGCGCCTCCTGTGACTGGTCGCGCGAACGTTTCACCATGGATGAAGGCCTGTCGCAGGCTGTTCTGGAAGTTTTCGTCAGCCTCTACAAGGATGGCCTGATCTACAAGGACAAGCGCCTTGTGAACTGGGACCCCAAGCTTTTGACGGCAATTTCCGACATGGAAGTTGAGCAGCTGGAAGTGAAGGGCAATCTCTGGCACTTCCGTTATCCGCTGGAAAAGGGCGTTACCTATCAGTACCCGGTTGCCTTTGATGAAGACGGCAAGCCCACGGAATATGAAACCCGCGATTATATCGTGGTTGCCACGACCCGCCCGGAAACCATGCTGGGCGATACCGGCATTGCGGTGAACCCGGAAGACGAGCGTTACAAGGCAATCGTCGGCAAGCACGTCGTCCTGCCGATCGTTGGCCGCAAGATCCCGATTGTTGCCGATGACTATGCTGATCCGACAGCCGGTACCGGCGCGGTCAAGATCACGCCCGCCCACGATTTCAACGACTTTGAAGTTGGCAAGCGTGCAGGCCTGCGCGCCATCAACATTCTCAATGTCGACGGCACTGTCACCATCAAGGACAATGAAGACTTCCTGGAAGGTCTCGACCATCCGGCAGCACTTCACGGTGCCTGGGATCGCCTGGAAGGGCAGGACCGCTTTGCCGCCCGCAAGATCATCGTCGAGATTTTCGAGGATGCCGGCCTTCTCGACAAGATCGAGCCGCACAAGCACATGGTGCCCCATGGCGACCGTGGCGGCGTGCCGATCGAACCGCGCCTGACGGAACAGTGGTGGGTCGACAACAAGACGCTGGCTGGCCCTGCTATTGAGGCCGTTCGTGATGGCCGCACCAAATTCGTTCCGAAGTCCTGGGAAAAGACCTATTTCAACTGGCTGGAAAACATCGAGCCATGGTGCATCTCGCGCCAGCTGTGGTGGGGTCACCAGATCCCGGCATGGTACGGTCCTGATGGCCAGGTTTTCGTCGAGAAGACGGAAGAAGAAGCCCTGCAGGCTGCGATCCAGCACTACATTTCTCACGAAGGTCCATGGAAGGCCTGGGTTGAGGAAAAGCTTGAAAACTTCAAGCCGGGTGAAATCCTGACCCGTGACGAAGACGTTCTCGACACCTGGTTCTCGTCGGCACTGTGGCCATTCTCGACGCTTGGCTGGCCCGAGCAGACACCGGAACTGGCACGCTATTACCCGACAGATGTTCTGGTAACCGGCTTTGATATCATTCCGTTCTGGGTCGTTCGCATGATGCAGATGGGTCTGCACTTCATGAAGGATGACGCCGGTGTGCCGGTTGAGCCGTTCCACACGGTCTATATCCACGCGCTGGTTCGCGACAAGAACGGCCAGAAGATGTCGAAGTCCAAGGGCAACGTCATCGACCCTCTGGAACTGATCGATGAATATGGTGCGGATGCGCTGCGCTTTACGCTGTCAATCATGGCAGCGCAGGGCCGCGACGTGAAACTCGATCCTGCCCGCATCGCCGGTTATCGTAACTTCGGCACCAAGCTGTGGAATGCGACACGCTTTGCGGAAATGAACGGCGTGAAGCGTGATCCGGACTTCCTGCCGGAAACAACCACGCTGACCATCAATCGCTGGATCCTGACCGAACTTGCCGTTACGGCAAATGAGGTAACGGAAGCCATCGGCAACTATCGCTTCAACGATGCTGCAAGCTCGCTGTACCGCTTTGTCTGGAACCAGTTCTGCGACTGGTATCTGGAACTGCTCAAGCCTGTCTTCAGCGGTGACGACGAAAAGGCAAAGGCCGAAGCACAGGCGTGCGCGGCTTATGTTCTGGACGAAATCTACAAGCTGCTGCATCCGTTCATGCCATTCATGACGGAAGAGCTGTGGGCGCATACGGTCGAAGAAGGCGAAAGCCGTGACGGTCTGCTGTGCCATGCCGCTTGGCCAACACCAGAATTCACCGACACCGCTGCTGCGGCCGAAATCAACTGGCTGGTTGATCTCGTCACCGGCATTCGTTCGGCCCGTTCTGAAATGAACGTACCGCCGGGTGCAACAGCGCCGCTGGTTGTCGTTGGTGCCAATGGCGTGACGCAGTCGCGTCTGGAGCGTCATGACGCTGCCATTCGCCGTCTGGCACGTGCAGAAAACATCACGCTGGCCAGCACCGCACCGAAGGGTTCGGCACAGATCATCGTCGGTGAGGCAACGGCCTGCCTGCCGCTTGGCAACCTGATCGACGTCGCGGCTGAAAAGGCCCGTCTCGAAAAGGCAATCGGCAAGGCTGAGGCTGAAATTGACCGTATTGCCAAGAAGCTTGGCAACGAGAAGTTTATTGCCAATGCCGATCCGGAAGTTGTTGCTGCAGACCGTGAGCGCAACGCCGAGCTGGAAGTACAGATCGCCAACCTCAAGACCGCGCTGACACGGGTTAACGAGGCCAGCTGATCCGCTGCACAGAGCAACGAATAACGAAGGCGCATTCTGAAAGGGATGCGCCTTTTTTGTTGCCTGACGTTGGTAAGGACAGGGCGCTGGCGTGCTGGCCTTACCCTCCAGTGTTTCGCGATTAAGGCGTGAGCCCATTCCAGATCTTGCCACGTCAAACGGTTGGCAAATCTCGAGAAAAGCCGAAAACTGTATCGGATGTTACAGTTTTTCGCGATATTTTCCCGAATGCCCAAGCTGTAGTGATAATGTTACAGTTTGCGGGTTCGGTAGAATTTATTTCTGCGTTTTGTCTAAAATTCTAATTATGTTGGAATCTCGTCCCAAATGGCTTGATTTTTTTTGGATTTATCAAAAACTTACGTAAAACTTTTGAGCTAATCTAAAGGTAGCAGGCAAAATTCTGGCATTGTCATTTTGGGCGAACAGCTTCACTGTTTCACCATCACATTGCCTTGTTTGGGGAGAGAGATGGCAAAACGTGGATTTATTAAAGGCGCATTGTGCCTCGTCGCAGGCAGCATTGTTGCATCGCCGTCCTTTGCTGGCGGTTTGGAGCGCGGTGGTTACAACATCGACCTTCTGTTCGAACCTTCAGATTACGCCTTGGATGCTTCCGGCACCTTCGTGATGCCGCACCGCAAGGTAAAGAATGCGCGAGATAATGCGGCCAAGGGTGGTCCGCTCCCAGCATCTTGGTCTACGACTGCTGACGATTCCGAGAGTTTCTGGTCGCCGCGCATTGGCATGAAGGCGTCAATCGGCGATTTCGGCGACTGCATGTTCGATTATTCGCAGCCTTGGGGTGCGGATCTCAATCCCGGCATCTGGCAGGGTTCCAGCTACAACATCGACACCAAGGTCAAGTCGCATAACTATGCTGCGACCTGCCGTGTGAAGTTTGAAGCCGGTAAGGGTGATTTCTCGATCATTGGTGGTGGTTTCTATCAGGAAATCAGCGGCTACAAGTATCGTCAGGTTCTCGGACCGGCTGTGCTTGGCCTCAATCCGGCGTGGGCGAGTTTCAGCGGTGTCGGCAAATTGGAACTTGAAGGTGACGGCTGGGCTTGGCGTGCAGGTGTAGCTTACGAAATTCCAGAAATCGCTTTCCGTGCGAGCCTTGTTTACAATAGCGCGGTCGATCATGACCTGAGCGGTATTGCAGACGTAACGAACGTCCCGCAGACACCTGCAGGCCTGTCTCCAACGCTGGCGAAGTATGGTGGCAAAATCGTACCGGTCTATGGTTCCATTTCCATGCCGGACAGTGTTGAACTCAAGGTTCAGTCAGGCATTGCGCCTGACTGGTTGGCCTTTGGCTCGGTGAAGTGGACCGACTGGAGCCAGATTCAGACAATTCCGTTTTGTGCTGTCGGCACATCGCCCTGCGTACCTAGCGGTTCAGATACGCTAAACACGCTTGATCTTTTCTATCGTGATGGCTGGACCGTTTCGGGCGGCGTTGGCCACAAGTTCAACGATCAGTGGAGTGGGGCGGTTAGCGTCACCTGGGATCGTGGCACCTCGACCGTCATTGGAACTCAGACAGACACCTGGACGCTTGGTACCCAGGTCATCTATTCGCCCAACAAGAATCTCGAATTCAAGATCGCCGGTGCTATCGGCCTCTTGACCTCGGGTAGTTCGTCGATTGCCGGCGCTCCGTGCGGTGCAGGCTTTACCTGCGGTAACGAGGCTGGTTATGACTTCGGCAACGATGTCGTGGCGGCCATCTCAACCGGCATCAAGGTTAAGTTCTGATCGACGCCATTGACTGAAGCAGAATGGTGTCTGATTGGAAAAGTGAAAGGTCCGGTCCCTGCCGGGCCTTTCTTTTTTTGCGGCCCAAAATTGTGACGATTTAGCAACACATTTCTGCAACCTTATGCACGCGGTGAGAGAGAGGCACATTTGTCCATTTCCCGCCACAAAGGAAGCGTTTCGCTATTCTCACGGGTGGCGATTTTGCCGGGGGGCAAGCGTGTCGCGTAGCATCCGTGAACGTGGTGAAAGTGAAAACGGTTTTGAATTCAGGGTGTAAGGCTTATCAGCGGAGACGGGCATCTCCATCGATTGCAACTGCCAAACAGGCTGTTGGTAAACGCCGTTATCTTGCCGGAAATGTTTCCTATATCTGTTCCCGTGAAACACGGAATTGGACTCGGCTTCCAAATGACCGCGTAGTGATAACTGCGGCCAGAAAGACGCAGTCGCCTCGGAAAATCGCAAATAACTGCGGTTTGTCTTTGCAGTGTGACAGCGGTCTTGGATATACGCCGAGACGAATGAAAGAAGTTCGGTGAAATGTTGAAACGTGAAGCCAACATCCTGAAACCCCTGTGTATGGGTTTCCTCATTGCCTCCCTGGCAATGCCAGCAGCTGCATTCGATATCAATGCGGGTGTCACGAAGGAATCCGGACCGTTCGACCTCTTCAAATTCGGCTTCAAGGCCTACAAGAACGGTAAGAAGGAAGACGCGGTAGAAGCCTATCGTTATGCGGCCGAGAAGGGCCACACAGGCTCCCGTTGGGCACTGGCCAACATGTATGCCTATGGTGACGGTGTCGCAAAAAACGACTTCGAAGCCTTCAAAATCTACAATGAAATTGCCAGCCAGGGCGTAGAGCCGGGTTCTGAAGACACAGGCTTCTTCGTGAACGCTCTGCTGTCGTTGGCCGACTATTATCGCCATGGTATTCCGGGCAGCCCGGTAAAGCCTGATATGTCGCAGGCCCGCCAGATCTACTTCCAGGTGGCATCGACCTTTGGCGTTGCAGAAGCGCAGTTCCAGCTTGCCCAGATGATTCTGGCTGGTGAGGGCGGTCGCGCGGATGCCATGCAGGCCAAGAAGTGGCTAAACCAGGCGCGCCGCAACGGCCATGCTGGTGCCATGTCGGTGTTTGGCAATGTGATCTTCCAGGAAGGCCAGACCGTACGCGGACTTGCCTTCATGACCGCAGCTCTTGATCGTTGCAACCCTTCTGAATGCCCTTGGGTTCAGGATTTGCAGGAACAGGCTTTTGCGGTGGCTGGTGAGGGAGATCGCCGTGACGCCATCTCGCTTGCCCAGAGCATCCGCTCCGGCAATCTGGACTGATCCCTGATAAGCATTATCCCTGTAAACAGCTCACGCCTTTTTAGCGCCGCCACCTGAGAGGTGGCGACGGATGTGTATGCATAAATTCATGGGTGAATGAAGCCTGCGCGACCGCAGGCTGATAAGATCAGCTGGCGAAGTTGAAGAAACCGCAAACCGGCACATGGTCCGATGGCTTTTCCCAGGCGCGCACATGTTTCTCGATCGAAACAGCCTGCAACTTGTCAGAGGCTTCCGGCGACAACATCAGGTGGTCGATGCGAATGCCGTTGTTCTTTGGCCATGCCCCAGCCTGATAATCCCAAAAGGAATAAAGTCCCGCCGCATCGGTTGTCGCACGGGCCGCATCGACAAAACCGAGATTTTCCAGACGGCGGAAACTCTGCCGTGTCTGCGGCAGAAACAGCGCGTCACCTTCCCAGACTTTCGGGTCGTGGCAGTCATAGGGTTCGGGAATGACGTTATAGTCACCGGCCAGAATGAACGGCTCTTCAAGCTCAAGACGTTGCGCCGCATAGGCACGCAGACGCTCCATCCAGCGCAGCTTATAGGGGTATTTTACCGGATCATCCGGCGGGTTGCCGTTTGGCAGGTAAAGCGAACAGACGCGAATGACGCCGCCTTTGACCGAGAATACGCCTTCAATGAAGCGGGCCTGCTCATCGGTATCATCACCGGGAAGGCCACGGCGCACTTCGTCCGGCTTGATCTTTGAAAGAAGCGCAACGCCATTGAAGCCCTTCTGACCATGTGTTTCCACGTGGTAGCCGAGAGCTTCGATTTCGAGGCGAGGGAAACCTTCATCAACGGACTTGATTTCCTGCAGGCAGGCGATGTCCGGACTGGAATCCTTCAGCCACTGGCAAAGGTTTTCAATGCGTGCCTTGACGCCGTTGATGTTCCATGTGGCGATTTTCATCGGATACCCCGTTTTTCTCAAGGTCTATCTTTACCCGATGAAAAGGCAATTGACACCCGTTTTACCGCTGAACTCACAGGAAGGGTTTAAACGGAAAAACTCGTTCCACATCCGCAACTTGCAACCGCATTCGGATTCTTTATCTGAAACGATTGACCGAGAAGATTATCGACGAAGTCGATCTCGGAACCGGCCATGTAGATCAGCGACATGCTGTCGATCAGAACCTTGGCATTGTCGCGTTCAATCACCACGTCGTCGTCGGCCTGTGTGTCCTCAAGGTCAAACTTGTAGGAGAAACCGGAACAGCCGCCACCTTCCACGGAAACGCGAAGGGCCTGCTTGCCTGCATCTGCGCTGACGATTTCGGCGATTCTCTTGGCTGCCGATTCGGAAAGGGTTACGTCTATCTGTGTCATGTTGTCCTCATGGCCGGGGTCAAGGTCCGGAGAGATTTGTTTAAACGCAATTATAAAACACTCAAAGAAGAGGTCTATACCCTGCTTGAAGGAAAAGTCTGTGTTTCCGTTACTATGCGACAGGCCTTAGCATAGGTATGAATGTGAGTGTGAAACGTCAATGGCAGTCGAGAACAGGGTGAGACATGAGAATTGATCAGCGTGCATTGGGTTTTGGAAGCGGTGAAAGGGCAGTGTTTGCTGCCGACCCGTGGACGACACGCGGCCGCCTTTTTCCTGAACCATCCAGCCTGACCCGTTCCGAATTCCAGCGCGACCGTGACCGCATCGTGCACACAACGGCGTTCCGCCGGTTGAAACACAAGACGCAGGTATTCATCAGCCCTGATGGCGACCATTACCGCACACGTCTGACCCACACGGTTGAAGTGGCGCAGATTGCCCGTGCGCTGGCGCGTGCCCTCAAGCTGGACGAAGACCTCGCCGAAGGCGTGGCGCTGGTGCATGACTTTGGCCACACGCCGTTTGGCCACACCGGCGAAGATG
This sequence comes from Rhizobium sp. BIGb0125, assembly GCF_024810055.1. Lineage (NCBI taxonomy): Bacteria > Pseudomonadati > Pseudomonadota > Alphaproteobacteria > Hyphomicrobiales > Rhizobiaceae > Rhizobium > Rhizobium sp. BIGb0125. The sequence continues at coordinate 107,689 of NZ_JANUDV010000002.1, read as the reverse complement.
CACTGGATGAGATGCTGAAACCCTATGGTGGTTTTGACCATAACGCCCAGTCACTGCGCATCGTCACCAAGCTGGAGCGCCGCTACGCTGATTTCGATGGCCTGAACCTGACATGGGAATCGCTGGAAGGTCTGGTCAAACACAATGGTCCGCTGGTCGATGCCAACGGGCAGGGGCTGCGTGGCCCGGTTCCACTGCCGATTGTCGATTATTGCAAGCTGAACGATCTGGAAATTGGCAGCTTTGCCAGCCTTGAGGCGCAGGTCGCGGCCATCTCAGATGATATTGCCTATAATACCCATGACATCGATGATGGCCTGCGCTCGGGTTATCTGACCTTCGAGATGCTGGAAGAAGTGCCGTTTCTGGCCGGGCTTATGGATGAGGTGCGCGCCAAATATCCAAATCTCGATGGCGAACGTTTCGCCAATGAAATCATGCGCCGGCAGATTACCCGCATGGTTGAGGATGTGATTGCCGTCACGCAGCACAATCTGTCTGTCGTCAATCCGCAGAGTGCCGCAGATGTGCGCGGCGCCGACATTACAATTGCCACGTTTTCTGAAGGTATGGCCGAGACAGACAAGCAGATCAAGAAGCTGCTGTTTGGCCATATCTACCGCCATCCGGAGATCATGCGCGTTCGTGCCGGGGCAACGCAAATCGTTTGCGATCTGTTCAAACGCTACATGCAGGACCCGAAGGAAATGCAGGGCCACTATTGGGTCGACCATATCGCTGGCCTCAGCGAAGGGCAGCTGGCACGGCATGTTGGAGATTATCTCGCGGGCATGACCGACAGTTATGCACTGAAGGCGCACCAGCGATTGTTTGACCATACCCCCGATTTGCGATAGGCAGCGCCTCAACTTCTTTAACCATGGATACGGATGGAAACCCGTTCGCGCAGGTGGATGCAATGAACCTTTTTGCCGACTTCGATACCAGAATCAAAAACGCGCTCGAAACGATCGATATCGTTAAGGACAACCGCGCAGCCGTTGATTTCGGCCGAGTAACCGTTGAAGCCCCTCGTGATGCAAGCCATGGCGATGTCGCCACCAATGCTGCAATGGTGCTGGCCAAGCCGCTTGGTACCAACCCGCGCGCCCTGGCGGAAATCATTGTCGAGAAGCTGAAGGGTGAACCTGACGTTGCAGACGTCAATGTTGCAGGCCCCGGCTTCATCAACATCAAGGTCTCCGTCGGTTACTGGCAGCGCCTGCTGTCGGCAATGATCGAGGCTGGGATTGATTTTGGCCGCTCGACAATGGGCGAGGGCCACAAGGTCAACGTCGAATATGTTTCGGCAAACCCGACCGGCCCGATGCATGTTGGCCACTGCCGTGGCGCCGTTGTCGGTGACACGCTTGCCAACGTGCTGTCATTTGCCGGTTACGACGTGACCAAGGAATACTACATCAACGACGCCGGCTCGCAGATCGAGGTTCTGGCGCGGTCGGTATTCCTGCGTTACCGCGAAGCGCTGGGTGAAGATGTTGGCGCCATTCCACCGGGTCTTTACCCAGGGGACTATCTCGTGCCTGTTGGTAAGGAACTGGCTGACGAATACGATATGAAGCTGCGCGCCATGCCGGAAGAAAAATGGCTGCCGATCGTCAAGGACAAGGCCATCACCGCAATGATGGCGATGATCCGGCAAGATCTGGAAGCGCTGAACGTCAAGCACGACGTGTTCTATTCCGAGCGCACGCTGCATGCCGGCAATGCCGGTCCTATCCTGTCGGCCATCAATGACCTGACCTTTAAGGGCCATGTCTACAAAGGCACGCTACCGCCACCAAAGGGCCAGTTGCCAGAAGATTGGGAAGACCGCGAACAGACCCTGTTCCGCTCCACCGAGGTTGGTGACGACATGGACCGTCCGCTGATCAAGTCGGATGGCAGCTACACCTATTTTGCGGCTGACGTTGCCTACTTCAAGGACAAGTTCGACCGCGGTTTTACTGAAATGGTTTATGTGCTTGGCGCAGACCATGGTGGCTACGTAAAGCGCCTTGAGGCGGTTGCGCGTGCTGTTTCCGAGGGCAAGTCCAAGCTGACGGTTCTGCTGTGCCAGCTGGTCAAGCTGTTCCGTGACGGTGAGCCGGTCAAGATGTCGAAACGCTCGGGTGACTTCATCACTCTGCGCGATGTTGTGGATGAAGTCGGCCGTGATCCGGTTCGCTTCATGATGCTCTATCGCAAGAATTCTGAGCCGCTTGACTTCGATTTTGCCAAAGTAACGGAGCAATCGAAAGATAATCCGGTATTTTATGTGCAGTATGCTCACGCACGTTGCATGTCTGTTTTCCGTCAGGCGAAAGAGGCCTTTCCTGATCTCGACGTCAGCACGGCTGACCTCGCAGGCGGTGCTGCTTTGATCAGCGATGTCAATGAGTTACAGCTTATTGCCAAGCTGGCGGAATATCCGCGTCTGATCGAATCTGCGGCCTCTTCGCAAGAGCCGCACAGACTGGCATTTTACCTCTATGATCTAGCAAGTTCGTTCCACGGACACTGGAATAAAGGTAAAGATCAGCCTGAATTACGATTTGTTAACGATAAAAACCGAGAATTAAGCGTTGCCAGACTTGGGCTGGTGAATGCTGTCGCGAATGTTTTGAAGTCCGGACTGGCCCTCGTAGGGGCCGATGCACCGGCCGAAATGCGCTAAAGCGTCACCATTTACCCACAATGCGCTGGCAAAAGCCGTAATGCGTAGATAGTGGAACGTGAAATGGTCGAGAAAAACGCCGCGTATAATCGAGACGCTCGGAGTGATGTATTCGCTGAGGATGATCCCTTGGCGGAACTGACCCGTATCGTCGGTTTCGATGAACGTCCTTCACATGTCGTTCCTGTTGCTGCGCAGACACCTGCGCAGCAGGTTGAAAGACGGGAACCTGAATTCAATCTCGAAGACGAGCTGTTGCGCGAATTCGAGATTTACGATGCGCCACGCCTGGATCCTGTCGCCGAGTTTACTCCGCGCGAACCGGTGGAACCGCCGCAGGCTTTTGAGCGGCCTGCCGCACCGGCCCCTGTCTATCAGGAAGAGCCGCGCTACGAGCCTGAACCAAGCTATCACGAAGAGCCCCAGGCACCTGTCGTTCAGGCACCTGCCGTGTACGACGAGCCGGAGCCGTCCTTTGCGCCTTCCTACGAGCAGGAAGTTGCGGCTTACGCGAAGCCTGCTGAACCCGATTACCCAGAGCCGCAATTCGCGCCAGAACCGGAAGTGACTATTCCGGAGCAGGGTGGTTGGAACTACGTCAGCGAACCTGGTGTGGTCGAGTATCGCGAGCCTTCTTTTGAGCTGCCCTCAGTCAGCGTGGCTGCAGAGCCAGCCCCTGCGCAGGAAGAACCTGAGCTGCCGCGTGTCGAGCCTGCCTTCAATCTGGCCGATGAGCTGGAACTGAACTTTGGCTCAATGGCATCCACCTTGCAGGCCCAGAACACCGTGCCACAACTGGCACCGGTAGCGGCTCCTGTCGCAACGCCGCAGGCCGCACCGCATCTGCACCGTTCGTCGCTGGAAGTGTCGGGGCTGCGTTTGCCGCTGGCAAACTTCGGTTCGCGCGCCACACCGGTTGCACCACGTCCGCAGGCAGAGCCTGTGCGTCAGGCGCCGGTTGAGCCAGTGTTTGAGCCTGCGCCCGAGCCGGTTGCCCAAGCTCCTGTCGCACAAGCACCTGTCACGCAGGCGCCTGAGGCACCGTTCTCCCCGATGGATGAACTGCTTTACGACGTTGATCACTATTCCGTCCGCAACGATAATGCCGCCGCCCAGCAGCCGGTCTTTACCCCAGCTGCCCCGGTTGCACCTGTCGCGGCTACGCCGCTTCTGCAGCGCGCCGAACCTGTAAGCCCTGATGTCTTCCAGGTTGCGCCGTCCTTCTACGAGCCTCCACGCAGCCAGGCGACGCCACAGGCACCAAAGCATGTCGCGCCTGCTCAGGCGGCGCCTGTTGCTGCCGCACCTGCCGCAGAGTTCGAGCCCTTCGCAGATGATGCGTTCGAAATGGCGCTTGATGATATCGATCTGGATTTCGATCTGTCCGACATCGGCAATGTTGAGCCGGTCGCCGCAAAGCCGATTGAGATGCCACGCGTTGTGCCTGTACCGGCCCCGCCGGTTGCCGCTGTTGCGGCTCCAGTTGTTGCCGCTGCTGCTGCCTTTGCTCCGCAGAGAACGCAGCCTGCTGCCGCAGCTCCCCAGTCATTCTCTTATGCTCCGCAGCCTGCCAAGCCTGCTCCAGCACCGGTTGCTGCACGGGCACCAGCGCCTGCGCCAGTAGAGCTTGAGCCGCTGCCCTTCGACCACGGCCAGATTGGCGATACTGAAGATCGTCCGGAAACCATTGGTGAGATGGAGGTGCCGGATCTGCCAGTTGGCGTGTTTGAACCAAAGCCGGCCCCACGCCGTCATGATGATGATCTGGACCTCGACACCGAGCTTGCAGCGCTGTTTACGCCTGCATCCACGCCAGCCGGTCTTGATCGCAACAGAAATGCTCCAAACCAGTCCGCTGCCCGTTTGCAGCAGGCCGCAGCACCGTTTGAAAATCTGGATGATTTTGAAAAGGCGCTGGAAGAGGATTTCCGTCACAGCATGAAGGCGGCATCTGAGGGCAGGGCTGAACAGCAGCACGCTCCGCAGAACCTCTATGAACAGCCAATGCAGCCATATGAAAACGAAGAGCGCCGTTCGCGTCGCTGGATCGTTCCGGTTGCCGCTCTCGGTGTTGTTCTGGTTGCCGGTGGTGTTTACGCGCTGATGTCCGGTGGTTCGCAGACGTCCGGCAACGGTGCGCCAATCATCATTTCTGCCGACAATGATCCGGTCAAGGAAGTGCCTGAAAATCCAGGCGGCAAGACTGTGCCGAACCAGGACAAAGCGGTGTATGACCGTGTTGCTGGCCAGACCGCAGCTGATCCCAAGCAGTCGTCGCTGATCTCTTCCAACGAAGAGCCGGTTGATGTTGTGCAGAAGACGCTGATCCCTGAGAACTTGCCAATGGAAGGCGAGGACGAAAGCGATTTCGGCAACATGGGTACGCCGGTTGGTGAAACCGAAGATCCACGCCTGCTGGCGCAGAATGATGCACCAGCCCGTGCGTCCGAGTCCGAAAGCAATGCACCTGCCGTATCTCCACGCAAGGTCCGTACGATGATCGTCAAGCCGGATGGCACGCTCGTCGCGCAGGAAGTGCCAGAGACACCAACAACGACACCGGCAACACCAGCATCCAACGCTGCACCTGAGCCGACACCTCTGAGCACGGCTGACAATGCCACGGCTGCCAACGATGTGCCGAAGGTTATCGAAACCAGCCCGGTTGCTGTGGCAACACCTGCTGCAACGGCTCCAGCTGCTGCCAATAACGGTGCGCCTGTACCGTCGGCACGTCCGGCCGCACAGCAGGCAAATGCTGCCGTTACCTCCAGCCAGCCAGTTGCAACAGCACCTGCGGCCCCGGTTGCCCCGGCACAGCCTCAGCAGGCTGCCCCTGTGCAGAACACCGTCTCGACCGGTGGTTATTATGTGCAGATCGCCTCGCTGCCGAGCCAGGCTGAAGCGCAGAAGTCCTACCAGAGCCTGTCCGGCAAGTTCGGTTCGGTCATTGGTGGTCGCGGCGTCGACATCAAGGCAGCGGAAGTTGCTGGCAAGGGAACCTACTACCGGGTTCGCATTCCAGCTGGCGACAAGAATGAAGCCGCAGCACTGTGCGAGCGTTACCGTGCCGCTGGCGGAAGCTGCCTGATTGCCCGCTAATTGCTGATGGCATAAAATTCAAAAACCGGGTGCGCTTGCCGTTCCCGGTTTTTTATTGCCCGATCGGTACAGCCGATCATTACATCCAAACCTCCACATGAAGCCGGTGAGCGCCATGACAGAATCTAAAGCCGTAATTTTGGGATGCAGTGGCCTGACACTGACGCATGAGGAAGTTGCCTTTTACAAAGCGGAACGTCCGTGGGGATTTATTCTGTTCGGCCGCAACATCGCAGAACCGGATCAGATCTCCGATCTCGTGGCGTCGATGCGGGACGCGATTGGGCGCCCCGATGCGCCGGTTATGATCGACCAGGAAGGTGGACGCGTACAGCGTATCAAGCCGCCAATCCTGCAGGCCTATCCTTCGGCAGAATCCTTGGGTGAAATCTACAAGGCAGACCGGGAAAAGGGGCTACGCGCCGCCTGGCTGATGTCGCGCCTGCATGCCTTTGATCTGACGAGGTTTGGCATAACAGTGGATTGCCTGCCGGTTCTGGATGTGCCGGTACCTGGCGCCAGCAATGTCATCGGCAACCGCGCCTATGGTTTTGATCCCGAGACGGTGTCGCTGATGGGGCAGGCGGCGGCTGATGGCCTGAAAGCCGGCGGCATGTTGCCTGTCATGAAGCACATGCCCGGCCACGGGCGCGGCATGGTGGATTCTCACCATGAGCTGCCTGTAGTCGATGTTCCGGTGGACGAACTGGACAAACATGACTTCGTGCCATTCCGTGCCCTGAACAAGGAACTGATGGCAATGAGCGCACATTTGGTGTTTACCTCGATCGACCCGGATGCACCGGCCACCACATCCAGAAAGGTCATCGACGAGATCATTCGTGACCGCATCGGTTTTGATGGCCTGTTGATGTCTGACGACACCTCGATGAATGCGCTGCGCGGGACATTGGGCGAGCGCGCTGCCAATATTGTGGCAGGCGGTTGCGATATGGTCTTGCATTGCAACGGCGTGATGAGTGAAATGCTTGCTGTCGTGAAAGAAGTGCCGGTCCTGTCTGGACGCGCTTTGGAGCGTGCGAAGGCAGTTGAAGCGGGCTTCCAGCAGGCTGATGGCGGCGATGAAGCGGCGCTGAGAGCAGAATTCAACGCAATGTGGGCAGTTGCCTGATATCATCAGGTAAAACAGGCCGGTTTCCGGCGGATGGGAAGATGGCGGCAGACAAGTCCCGCACCAGCACACCTATGGACAAGCTCTGGCAGGAAAACACTGCCGAGCGGGCTACGGGTGAAGCTGCGCTGATGATCGACGTTGCGGGCTTTGAAGGCCCGCTCGATCTGTTGCTGCATCTTGCCCGTACGCAGAAGGTGGACCTGTCGCGCATTTCGGTGCTGGCGCTGGCCGAACAATACCTGTCCTTTGTCGATACGGCGCGGCGGGTGCGCATTGAGTTGGCGGCCGACTATCTGGTTATGGCGGCGTGGCTTGCCTTTCTGAAGTCCAAGCTTCTCATTCCGCAGCAGGCCAAGGATGACGGCCCAAGCGGTGAGGAAATGGCGGCAACGCTGGCCTTCCGCCTGAAACGCCTTGAGGCGATGCGCGAGGCGGCGGAAAAGTTGGTCAACCGCGACCGTCTGGGTCGCGACGTCTTCGTGCGTGGCGCACCGGAGCATATTCCCCATACCAGTCGGTCGGTGTTTGAGGCCAATCTCTATGATCTGCTGAGCGCCTATGCGGCGCTTCGGCAGCGCCATGCCATTACCCATGTGACGATTGAAAAACGTCAGGTATGGTCGCTGGTCGATGCCCGTGAACTGCTGACCTCGCTGCTGGGCGATATCGATGACTGGACGGCGCTCGACCAGTATCTGTTGCAATATATTGCCGACCCCGCACACCGTGTGACCGCGATTGCCAGCGCCTTTGCCGCATCGCTGGAACTGGTGCGGGAAGGCACTCTCGAAATACGGCAGGATGGCGCCTTTCAGCCGATTTTCATGCGCAAGGGCACCGGCAAACCGGTGCTAGGCCAGCCTGATCAGGATACCGAGAATGAGTGACCATGAACCGATGGACGACAACACCATTGCGGACGTGGTGAAAACCGAACCACAGGTGGCGCTGAGCCGCGTGGAGCGTGAAGCCGAACGCATTGCCGAAGCGCTTGTGTTTGCCTCTGCCGAGCCGGTCTCGGAAGCATTTATTGCCGAACGTCTGCCCAAGGACATGGATGTGTCGGCACTGATGTGGCGCTTGAAGGTTGCCTACAACAACCGGGGGGTCAATCTTATCCAGATTGGCGGGAACTGGGCTTTCAGAACGGCCAGTGACCTGTCATTCGTCATTCGCAGCGAAGACAAGGAACCGCGCAAACTGTCACGTGCGGCCCTGGAAGTCCTTGCAATCATTGCCTATCACCAGCCGGTGACGCGTGCGGAAATCGAAGAAATCCGTGGCGTGCAAACCTCCAAGGGAACACTTGATGTGCTGATGGAAGCGGGCTGGGTGCGGTTTCGCGGGCGCCGGCGCACACCGGGTCGGCCGGTCACCATGGGCACGACGGTCGATTTTCTCGATCACTTCGGTCTTGAGGAACTGCGCGACTTGCCGGGTCTCGAAGAACTGAAGGGGGCAGGGCTGCTTTCCGGTCGTATTCCGGCCAATTTCGGCATACCGATTCCGTCCATGAACGATGATCTGACGGATGAAGAAGATCCGATCACCCAGCTGGATCTGGAAGAACTGGGCCTGTTGATGCCCGGTGGCGCCGGCGACGACGACTAATAAAACTAAAATGCTGGAAAACCTCGCGGGAGTTTGACCTGCGACAACTCCTCAATTGCGGGGGCGTGCATTTTGGTGTTTGAAAAACAGCAATAAACATCTTACATCGGTTAAAAGCGCAATTCAGGAGTTTCGGTTATGGGTTCTTTCAGTGTGTGGCATTGGCTTATCGTTCTGGTCATTGTCCTGGTTCTTTTCGGCCGCGGCAAGATTCCGGAACTGATGGGTGATGTTGCCAAGGGCATCAAGAGCTTCAAGAAGGGCATGGCTGACGACGACGCAACGCCGCCCGCATCGACCGACAGCAAGACGGTTGATCACAAGGCTGACGAAATCAAGTAAGACTTGGCCGTCAAGGCCAGTCTGACCGGCGAGGCGAGCGTGTCTCGGGAGCATATTGATGTTTGACATTGGTTGGAGCGAGATTCTGGTGATTGCGGTCGTATTGATCGTTGTCGTCGGACCCAAAGATTTGCCTCCAATGATACGTGCCTTTGGCAAAATGACGGCCAATCTTCGAAAGATGGCGGGCGAGTTCCGCAGTCAGTTCGATGAAGCGCTGCGTGAAGCTGATATGGATGATGTGCGTCGTACCATTTCCGACGTCCAGAACCTGAATCCGACAAACTCCCTGCGGGACGCCATGAACCCGCTGCGCCAGCTTGGTCAGGATATCAAGTCCGATTTGCAGAAGGCAACGACACTGGATGACGCAAAGTCGGGCGCGCCCACAACCTCTGCGACGCCAGCTTCCTCGACACCGGTTTCGATGCCTGAACCATCGATGATGTTGCCAGATAGTCCTCCAGCAATCGTTCCCGATGCTGCAACGCCAGCACCTGTTACTGCAAAGGCAAAACCGGCTGCAAAGCCGCGTGCGCCGAAGGCATCGACCGCCAAGGCAGCAACGGCAGAGGCTGCCACCACGGTCGAGGCAATCACGGTTGCTGCAAAGCCGGCCGCCAAGCCTAGAGCCAAAACGGCGCCAGTCGCACCTGCTGCTGATACGGTCGAGACAGCAAAGCCGGTCGCCGTGAAAGCAACGCCAGCCAAGGTTACGCCGGCGAAAGCCGCGCCAGCCAAAGCCGCGCCAGCCAAGACCGCTGCTGCCAAAAAGCCATCCGTGGCCAAGACTGCAACTGATGTGGCTGACAAGCCTGCCGCCGCCAAAAAGCCAGTGGTGCGGAAAACCGCCGCCACTGCAAAGACTGCCAAGAAGGACGAAGCATGAGCGGCGATATCGAAGACAAACCCCAGCCGCTTGTCGAGCATCTGATGGAGCTGCGCACGCGGCTCATCTGGTCTCTGGTGGCTTTTTTTGCTGCTTTTGTGGTGTGCTTCGGCTTTGCCAAGCACCTGTTCAACTTTCTGGTCATTCCCTACAAGTGGGCAGTGACCTGGGCAGGACTTGACCTTTCCAAGGCAGAACTCATCTACACCGCCCCGCAGGAATTCTTCTTCACCCAGGTGAAGGTGGCGATGTTCGGCGCGATTGTTATCGCGTTTCCGGTTATTGCCTCGCAGCTCTACAAGTTTGTGGCGCCCGGCCTCTACAAGAATGAGCGCGCGGCTTTCCTGCCATTCCTCATTGCATCGCCGATCCTGTTTCTGATCGGTGCAGCACTCGTCTATTTCTTCTTCACGCCCATGGTCATGTGGTTCTTCCTTGCCATGCAGCAGCTGCCGGAAGAGGGCGAAGTTGCCATTTCGCTGATGCCGAAAGTGTCGGAATATCTCAGCCTGATCATGACGCTGGTGCTGTCATTCGGTCTGGTGTTCCAGCTTCCTGTCGTCACCACGCTTCTGGCCCGCGTTGGTCTGCTCACCAGCCAGACACTCAAGGACAAGCGCAAATTCGCCATCGTGATTGCCTTTGTCGTGGCCGCCGTTCTTACGCCGCCCGATCCGCTTTCCCAGATCGGTCTTGCGCTGCCTGCGATCATTCTCTACGAGATTTCCATATACTTGGCTCGACTCGTGGAGAAGAAGCGGGAGGCGGAAAATGCAGGCAGGGAGCTCGAAGCCTCCGAAGACGCCTGACGTTTGGTCCGGCATGCTATTTTTCATGAGCCGGGCTTCAAGCCCGGCTTTTGCTTTTTTGAAGTAACCGCAGGCAAACCGAACAGTCTGGAACGCCAATGCTCGATATTAAATGGATACGCGAAAACCCCGAAGCTCTGGATGCCGCCCTGGCAAAGCGCGGCGCGGAGCCTCTTTCTTCCGGTTTGATAGTGCTTGATGAAAAGCGCCGTGCCGTTATTCAGAAACTTCAGGAAATGCAGTCCCGTCGTAATGCCGCCTCCAAAGAGATTGGCGCAGCCATGGGGCAGAAGAACTTCGAGCTTGCTGAAAAGCTGAAAGCCGAAGTTGCCGAGCTGAAAGAAACCATGCCACAGGCAGAAGAAGAGGACCGCCAGATCACGGCAGAACTCAACGACGCCCTGTCGCGCATTCCCAATATTCCCTTTGATGACGTTCCTGTCGGCAAGGACGAACACGACAACATTGTTGCGCGTGTCGTTGGTCAAAAGCCGGGCTGGAACCATGAGGCGAAAGAACACTTCGATATCGGTGAAGCGCTTGGCTACATGGATTTCGAACGCGCAGCCAAATTGTCCGGCGCCCGCTTTACTGTTCTAACTAGCCAGATTGCACGATTGGAACGGGCGCTTGGCCAGTTCATGATCGACCTGCATACAGGCGAGCACGGTTACACCGAAGTGTCGTCGCCTCTGCTTGTGCGCGATGACGCAATGTTCGGAACCGGTCAGTTGCCGAAGTTCTCCGAGGACCTGTTCAAGACCACGGATGGCCGCTGGTTGATCCCGACGGCTGAAGTCACGCTGACCAACCTGGTGTCGGGTGAAATTCTCGATCAGGAAAAGCTACCGCTGCGCTTTACTGCGCTGACGCCATCCTTCCGGTCGGAAGCCGGTTCTGCCGGTCGTGACACCCGTGGCATGCTGCGCCAGCACCAGTTCTGGAAGTGCGAGCTGGTTTCGATCACCGATGCGGAAAGCGCTGTGGAAGAGCACGAGCGCATGACGGCCTGCGCTGAAGAAGTACTGAAGCGTCTTGGTCTGCATTTCCGCACCATGACATTGTGCACCGGCGACATGGGCTTTAGCGCACGCAAGACCTATGACCTTGAAGTGTGGCTGCCGGGCCAGAACGCTTACCGCGAAATCTCGTCCTGCTCGGTGTGTGGTGACTTCCAGGGTCGCCGTATGAACGCCCGTTACCGGGGCAAGGAAGACAAGGCAACGAAGTTCGTTCACACGCTGAACGGTTCCGGGACAGCTGTTGGCCGCTGCCTGATTGCCGTTCTCGAGAACTACCTGAACGAAGACGGCTCTGTCACAATTCCAGACGTGCTGCTGCCATATATGGGCGGTCTGACCAAGATCGAAAAAGCAGCCTGATACTGCCGAAAGGGTATATGAATGCGCATTCTTCTGACCAATGATGATGGTATCCACGCCGAAGGGCTGGCGGTGCTTGAGCGCATTGCGCGCAAGCTCTCCGACGATGTGTGGATTGTCGCTCCGGAGACGGATCAGAGTGGTCTGGCGCATTCATTGACGCTTTCTGAGCCACTGCGTCTGCGCAAGGTTTCCGACAAGCATTTTGCCCTGCGCGGTACGCCAACCGATTGCGTCATCATGGGCATTCGCGAAGTTCTGCCCGGCAAGCCTGATCTGGTGCTGTCGGGTGTAAACTCCGGCGCCAACATGGCTGACGACGTGACCTATTCCGGCACCATCGCCGGCGCCATCGAAGGCACGCTGCAGGGCGTGCGTTCCTTTGCGCTGAGCCAGGCCTATGCCCATACAGATGATGGTGACCGCATCGTCCCGTGGGAAGTTGCAGAAACCTATGCACCTGACCTGATCAAGAAGCTGATCGATGTCGACCTGCCGGATGGCACGTTCCTTAATCTCAACTTCCCCAACTGCGCGCCGAAAGACGTGCAGGGCGTGACCGTGACCGATCAGGGCAAGCTGGACTTCGGTCTGACCGTTGAAGAGCGCAAGGATGGCCGTGGCCTTCCTTATTACTGGCTGCGTTTTGGCGAGCGTCTGGGTACCTTCCGCGAAGGCACCGATATTCACGCCGTCAAGAACGGCAAGATCTCGGTAACGCCTTTGAAACTCGACCTGACAGATTATACGGTCAAGGATCGTGTAGCCAAGGCGCTTGGTTTTGGAGTTGCAGATTGAAATCGCCAATGATCGAAAAAGAGGGGTTTGCTGCTCTGGTCCTGCGTCTTCGGGCCGAGGGCATCTCCGATATCGATCTGTTGACGGCAGTCGAGCAGACGCCACGCTCGCAATTCGTACCATCGCAATTTGCCGACGATGCCTATTCCACCCGAACCATCCCGATTGATTGCGGATCGTTCATGGAAGGCGCCGATATGGCGGTTAAAATGCTGGCCCGTCTTCAGGTGAAGCCGGGGCAGCGTGTTCTGGAAATCGGAACGGGCAGCGGTTTTACCGCCGCCGTTCTTGGCCGCATGGCAGAACGTGTCGTCTCTATCGATCGTTACAGGACCCTGGTTCAGGGGGCGCAGAAGCGTATGGAAGGTCTTGGCCTTCGTAATGTCGTGACCCGCCTTGCCGATGGCAGCAATGGTCTGACAGGCGAGGGCACCTTTGACCGTATTCTGATTACGGCAGCCTTTACAACCTTTCCACGCTTCATGGCCGACCAGCTCGTTTCCGGCGGCGTTTTGATTGCGCCGCTGATGGTGGATGACGAGCGTTGCGTGATGATGCGTTTGTCGAAAACCGGCAGCCGTTTTGAGCGCGAGGATATGTTCGAAGTGCCTTATTTGCCACTTATACCGCATATGGCGCGCCACATCTGATTTTTTCTATCGCAATTGCTGTTTTTTAAGGCTTTGAATTCAAACAAGGAATTCAGGTGACGCCTTGCGTTTTGCCATGTCTTAATTGTCATGGTTATCGAATTGTCAAAAAAACTGCGCGGAATTTAAGCGTCTTAACCGCGTAGTAATACTAACGCGCTTTAATCATATCCATAGACGCATGGTTTTTCCGTTCTCGGGAAATGGGCCTTGCAAGAAATGAGTTTGCGCCGAGGCAGTCAGTTTCGGCGGGTTGGCGTCAGTGTAGATCGAGTCATGCGTATGAAGAATTCGCCCAAAATCGGAAAATCAGTCGCAAGAGTTTTGGTTGCAATCTCGCTGGCAGGCGTGGTTACGGGCTGTAGCTCGGATGCCACCCGGTTCAGCGGTCTGTTTTCCAATGAAACGGATACGATGACCACTGCATCAATCCCTTCCAGAAACGGTGCAGGTGCCTATGGTCAGGCACCGATCCCGATGGGTGATGTCAATGGTTCATCGGTGGCATCAGCTCAGCCTGCCTACGGTAATAACAATCAGAATTATAACCAGCCATACCAGAACAACTCCGGTAATTACGGCTCGGTGCAAAGCTCCAGCGCACGGGTGGCCTCTTCGCCATCGACGATCCAGCGCTCGGAACTGACAGCTCCATCCGCAGGCAACACGCTTGGCGAACCGCAGTCGCGTAATCAGGCGATGGCACAGCCATTCCCGTCGGCCAACCCGCAGCCTGCCGCACCGGCGGTTGTTGCGCAGGTTCCGGCTGCACCGCGTGCTGTTGACCAGCTTTCCACGGCGTCTACCAAACCATCTTCAAATGGCTGGAATGCGCAAGGTGGCCCAAGTGTGACGCTGCGCCAGGGTGAAACCATTGCGACGCTGTCCAAGCGTTATGGTGTACCTGAAAAGGAAATCCTCAAGGCCAATGGACTGACGACGGCTTCGGCTGCGGCACCTGGCCAATCGATCACTATTCCGACCTTCGGCACGCCACGGAACGCTGCAAAGGCGGCTGCGGACAACGTAAATCTCGCCAATGACGGCAACCTGCCTGCACCAGCCCGCCAGAACGACCAAAACCTTGCTGTTCTGCCATCCGCTGCTGCTGCCCGCGACAAGGCATCCGGCGAAGCTGCAAAGCTGACACCTCCAGGTGGCAAGCCTCTGCCGCCAACCGGTGGTTACAAGGTGCAGCCAGGTGACAGCCTTGCCAAGATTGCCAAGGCAAATGGTGTTAGCGTTGCTGCTTTGAAGGCTGCAAATGGCCTGTCGAACGAAAACATTCGTATCGGCCAGACGCTGCAGATGCCTTCTGCCAACACCGACAATGTAAAAACTGCGTCGATCACGCCGAAGGAAACACCGGTACAGCCGGCAGCGCCTGCGAAGACTGAAACCGCTGTGAAGTCGCCTGAGCCTTACAAGGCACCGGTCGCCACTTCGACAGTCGGCGAGATCGAGAAGAAGTCCGACCTGGCATCGATTGCTCCGGCCGCAACAGGCATCGGCAAATACCGCTGGCCGGTTCGTGGCGCCGTGATCTCCGGTTTCGGTGAGAACGTCGATGGCAATCGTAACGACGGTATCGATATCTCGGTTCCCGAGGGTACGGCGATCAAGGCCGCTGAAAACGGTGTGGTTATCTACTCCGGCAACGGTCTGAAGCAGCTCGGCAACACGGTTCTGGTTCGTCACGACGATGGCAAGGTGACTGTTTACGGCCACGCTTCCGCCCTCAACGTACAGCGCGGCCAGAAGGTGCAGCGCGGCGATACAATTGCAACATCGGGCATGAGCGGCAGCGCGAAACGCCCACAGGTTCACTTCGAAGTGCGCAAGGATGCGACGCCGGTGAACCCATCAGGATACCTTGAGTAGGTAGTGCGTCTCAGGGAAGAAAAAGCCGGGCTTTAGCCCGGCTTTTTTGTGTTTATAGGCATGTTTCTTGACGACGACTTGCGCGAGGTCGATGTTGTCAGGCTTTTAGGTTGCGCTGGCGGATCTAGTTCCTTCAGCTCTGCGTGTCATAAAAGTCAGCTGATCAAAAACGAAGCTGTCTTCATCGGATATACCAGCACGAATGCTGGCAACGGATTCATCAGCGCGAAGACGCTTTGCGATTTCGATACCGCGGTCCGCGCGTTTGCGCTGGGAATCACGCCAGAATACAGCGGTTTTGGGACTGAAATACTTGCTGGACGTTGTCCCAGCATTGGATGCAACGACGCCGGCAAAATCTGCAAAAGTGTCCCCATTCGCCCAGACTGCCCATAAGATCGTCCGTGTTCTGACATAGAGATCTGTGTCCAGCAGACGAGCGACAAGGCGAACCGCAAGGGCGTCGTTATAGAGGCCGGAGGATGTCAAATAAGCCACGCATCGCCACCGGCAATGGCTTATTGGATCATCTATCAGCTTCAATATGACGTCGGCCAGAAAGTCGGGAGGTGGATCTGCTTCATCCAAGTACCATGCCCCACGTTCACGCTCGGCTGAGTTTTCGGATTGAAGAAGTTCAATAAGCGGGGCCAGGTCGAGGCCGAGACCCCATCGCTTAAAGATGTCGCTCCACAGTGTATTGTAGGCAAATTCCTCCCCGTAAGCCTCTTCGTTGTTAATCATACGAAGCAGGTCTTTGACGGAATACATAAAAAAATTGAAAGACATTGAGAAGCGGTGGTCATGCCACGCGCAATTTATTGATGGAGATGGGACTTTGCGTCAAGGCGGCAGTTCTGTCAATTCAGACACCTGCCTTCGTCTTGCCGGGTGGGTGCACGACACTCCCGGCAGATTAGTCGAGTTACAGCCGTTTCGCTAACTCGAACTAGTCCAGCGTATCCAGAAATGCTTGTGCAATGGAAAGCTCGTCCGGTGTGTTGATGTTGAAAAACGGATCAATCGATGATGTGGCGCTTTCAATCTTGGGGAATGAAATGCCAAGCGTAGCATGGCGCGCAAGGAAGTTACGGATACGACGGTTTTCGTCCACCGCCAGCCATTGCTCCAGATCATCGGCAATGGCGACTGGCCACAGACCGAATACCGGATGCACCTGACCGGCAGATGCGGCAATGATGACCGTGCTGTCGTCCGTCATGTAACACCGCAACTGGGCTTCCAGAGTTTCGGGAAAGAACGGACTGTCGGCCGGTACTGTCAGCATGTGGCTGGCGTCCGGCGCCACGGTCGCCATGTGACGCAGTCCAGCTAGAATGCCCGCCAGCGGCCCTGCATGGCCCAGTTTGGTATCGGGCACCACAGGAAGGCCAAACTCGTCTGCCCAGTCATGGGGTGCGTTCAGCGCAAGGTATGAGACTTGCGGGCGAATGCGCTCGATGACATGCGAGAGCAGGGGGCTGTCGCCCAGTTGCTTGAGCGCCTTGTTGCTGCCCATGCGGCGGGAAAGGCCGCCAGCGAGAATGAGGCCGGGAAGATTTTTATGCATTGTCGTCTCGTTGTGACAGGCTGGCTTCCTGCCGTTCGGCTTTGCGCGTGAAGTATGTTGCGTAAAGGGCGAGAAGCCCGGTTGCAACCATCATGAACAGCAGCGGCTGTGTGCCGGAGGTTGGCGATAGCAGCGAGGTTGCGATAACAGACAGCGCAGCACCACCGCCAATCGTTAGCGCACCACCGAGACCGGAGGCAGAACCCGCCAGATGCGGTTTTACGCTGACCATGCCGGCATTGGAACTTGGCAATGTCACGCCATTGCCAACACCGATCAGCGCCAGCGGCATGAAGAAGGCGTAAGGGCTGTGCAGGCCCGTATTGGCAAGGACGATGGCGATGATAATTCCGGTCATGGCAATGAGATTGCCGGACACCATCATGCGGATGATACCGATGTCACTGGCATAACGGCCGGAGATGAAGTTGCCGAGCATATAGCCCGCCGCCATGAAGAAGAATTGCACACCCAGCATCGCCGGTGTCAGGCCGTAAAGTGTGCTGCCAATGAATGGCGCACCACCGAGGAACGAAAAGAACAGACCGGACGAAAATGTCGAGGTCAGCGCGTATCCCCAAAACAGCCGTGATTTGAGAAGTTCCGGCCAGGCCTTGAACTGTGCCGAAAAACTGGTCGACTTCTGGCGGTTGGTTTCACCAAGATCGAAATAGACAAGTACGATCACCAGCATCGTCAGGCCCATCAGCAGCAGGAAACTTGCCTGCCAGCCGCCGATATCATTCAGGACACCACCAATCATCGGCCCAACCATCGGCACGACAGACATGCCCATGGTCACGTAGCCAATCATCGAGGCGGCCTGATTGGCCGGCACCATGTCGCGCACCACGGCTCTGGCCAGTACGAAACATGTCGCGACACTGGCCTGCGCAAAACGCGCCACCATGAACACGCCGACATTGGGCGCCAGAAAACAGACCAGTGTTGCAATGCACATGATGCACAGGCTGACCAGCATCACCGGCCGTCTGCCAAACAGGTCAGACAGCGGGCCAACAACCAGCTGCACGCAGGCGGTGGCAGCGAGATAACCCGAGATCGACAGCTGCATGACGGCATATTGTGTCTCGAAATGCGCTGTCATGGCCGGCAGCGAGGGCAGAAACACGTTCATGCTGAGGGCAGAAAGCCCGGCCACCATAACCAGCGTGAAAATATGTGGCGGTGTTTTTCTGTTCAGAAAACCTACGTCAGTCACTTCATTACTCCTGACGCGTCACCGCCCTTAACGATTGCGGATAGGGCTGGTTTGCGTCATTCCGGCAGGACGGGGATTTTCAGGAATCCTTGGCCGATTTCATCAGATAGCGTCGCCTCTCGCGATAGAACGTGTAAATGCCAGATGCAATGACAATCGCTGCACCGATCAAGGTCCAGATGTCGGGTTTTTCCTGAAAAACCAGAATGCCAATCATCAGCGCCCACAAAAGGCTGGTGTAGCGGAACGGCGCGACGAAGGAGATTTCGCCTGAGCGCATGGCGAAGATCACCGTCTGGTAGCCGGAGAGCACCAGGATGGACGCGACGGCAAGATGGCCGATGACACTCCATTCCATCGGCTGCCAGCCACCCATCGGTACGATCAGCAATGCGCCAAACGCCGTATTGGCAGTTGCGGTAAACATGCTGATGGTCAGCGACGGTACATCGGCATACATGCGCCGCGTCACCAGATCACGACAGGCCGTGACGAACACGGATGCAATTGCCAGCAATGCACCGGTGGTAAAACCTTCCGACCCCGGCCGAATGATGATCAATACACCGGCAAAACCGATACCAATCGCCACCCAGCGCCGCCAGCCCACCGGCTCGCCCAGAAAAAGTGCAGCCCCCAGCGTCACCACCAGTGGCAAGGACTGCATGATTGAGGAAATGCTGGCAAATTCCACTTGGCCGAGTGCGGTCAGAAACAGGACCGTGGCGGTAATCTCACTAACTGTCCGCAACAGCACTAGTGGTCGAAACAGTGTTTTGATGGGCCTCAGGGCGCCAAAATATTTGGCGAGCGCGATAATCATCACTGTGGTCATCACGCCGCGTACGAACATGATCTGGCCGGTATTCATGAATGGGGTGACGGATTTCACCAATGCATCGTTGATGGTGAAGCTGGCCATGGCAAGTGCCATGAACATCGCGCCTCGGGTATTTTCCGTCATTGCCATTACAGTAGAGCCTCTCCCGCCCGAATCCCCTCGGACACGGGCCAGTAGTAGCCAATCGATCATGGCTGTGCGAGGTCAGCGAGGCGGGAAAACGTCTGGTTGTGGTGACGAATTAAATAAGCAATATACAATGCGCGAGCAACGGCTCAGCCGCCGGTAACACTCATGTGGCGGGCGACAGCTGGGCGCTTGTGTTTGCGGTCAATGATGAAGTCATGCCCCTTCGGTTTGCGCAGGATTGCCTCGTCAATGGCATTGGACAGCAGGCCATCATCCTCGCTGGCGCGAAGTGCGGTGCGCAGGTCTGCGGCATCGTTCTGGCCAAGGCACATGTAAAGTGTGCCGGTGCAGGTCAGACGCACGCGGTTGCAGCTTTCACAGAAATTATGGGTCAGCGGCGTGATGAACCCCAGACGGCCGCCTGTCTCTGTAACCTTGAAATACCGGGCAGGGCCGCCGGTCTTGTAGGGAATGTCCGATAGCGTGAACTGTTCTTCCAGCTGCGTGCGCAGTTGCGACAGCGGCAGATAACGGTCGGTGCGATCTTCCTCGATCTCACCCATCGGCATGGTTTCAATGACGGTGAGGTCCATGCCGCGTCCATGCGCAAAACGCATCATCTCGGGAATTTCAAACTCGTTGAAATCCTTCAGCGCAACCGCATTGAGCTTGATCTGCAGGCCAGCCTTCTGGGCGGCATCAATGCCTTCCATGACCTTGGAGAAATCACCCCAGCGCGTGATCTGCTTGAACTTGACCGGGTCCAGCGTATCAAGCGACACATTGATGCGGCGCACGCCACAGTCGTAAAGTTCTTCGGCATTGCGTGCCAACTGCGACCCATTGGTGGTCAGCGTCAGCTCGTCAAGCGTGCCGGCATAGACATGGCGGCCGAGATTGCGCACCAATTCCATGATGTTCTTGCGCACCAGCGGTTCGCCGCCGGTCAGGCGCAGCTTACGCACACCCTTTTGAATGAAGGCGGAACAGAGCCGGTTCAGCTCCTCCAGCGTCAACAGGTCTTTCTTGGGCAGGAAGGTCATGTGTTCCGACATGCAATAGGTGCAGCGGAAATCGCAGCGATCTGTCACCGACACACGCAAATAGGTGACCGCACGCCCAAAGGGATCGATCATGGGTTCTGAATTTGGTGTCAGGGCTTCGGTTTTTCCGACCGGTCCCAAAAAGCTGTTCAACGTGCCAACTCCTGCTTCGAACACATGTTCAATGTGATACTGTTTCAGGCCAAGCCAAGGTGTTCGTTGCGCGTGTTTTATCTAGAGACTTGCTTATAACGAAACAAGACCATAACTGTGAAACACTACAAGACATTAGGGAAATGAACAATGAGTGATCCTTGGCCCACCGAATTGAAGGTCTCACAGGATCGCCATCTGCTGTCTGTTACCTTCGATGACGGTGCGCAGTATAAAATCCCGGCGGAAGTGATGCGGGTTCTGTCGCCTTCGGCAGAAGTGCAGGGGCATGGCCCCGGGCAGAAGGTAACTGTGCCTGGCAAACGCAATGTTGCCATCCGCAACATGGTCGCCGCTGGAAACTACGCTGTTCGCGTCGTTTTTGACGATGGTCATGACAGCGGTATCTTTACGTGGAAATATCTGCTGGAACTCGGTCGTGATGGCGACAAGCTGTTCGCGGCTTACGAGGCTGAATTGGCAGAAAAAGGGCTGAGCCGCGAGCCGCGCCGCCGTTAAGGCTGCAGGTGGCAAACGGCAGATACTGATTATTCCTTTCATACGAGGGCGCTTGAACCGACCGGTTCTGATCAGAAGCGCTCCAGACGTCATTTATACATATACGCACAGGTGAGGTGAACTTTGGCGGTTGAAGCAAACGGCAATGATTTGTTGCAGGTGGTGGTGCTGTTGAGCGCAGGCGTCGTTGCCGCCCCGTTGTTCAAAAAAATCGGTTTGGGCTCCGTGCTTGGTTATCTGGCCGCCGGTCTTGTCGTTGGTCCCTTTGGGTTTGGGTTCTTTTCGGATTCGCAGGCCATCCTGCATATCGCCGAACTTGGCGTCGTAATGTTCCTGTTCGTCATCGGGCTTGAAATGCAGCCGTCGCGGCTGTGGTCGATGCGCAAGGACATTTTTGGTCTCGGGGCATTTCAGGTGCTGGCCTGTATGGCCGGCCTGACGGTCATTGGCGTCAGCCTTGGTTATCCCGCCATTCCGTCTTTCGTAGCCGGGACCGGCTTCGTGCTGACCTCGACTGCCATTGTGATGCAGATGCTGCAGGAACGCGGCAGCATGTCGACGCTGAAAGGCCAGCGCATCATCTCCATCCTTCTGTTTGAAGATCTGGCGATTGTGCCACTTTTGGCGCTGGTGGTATTTCTCGGCAGCGGCGGCGAAGAAGTCACCGCATCGCAGAGATGGCTGTCGATTGGAATTGGCCTTGCAGCCATCGCAGCGTTGATTGTTGCCGGTCGTTATCTGCTCAATCCGTTTTTCCGCCTACTCGCCGCCTCCGGTGCACGGGAAGTCATGACTGCCGCTGCCCTTCTGGTGGTGCTGGGATCTGCTTTGTTGATGCAGATGAGCGGGCTTTCCATGGCCATGGGTGCATTTCTGGCCGGTGTGCTGCTGTCGGAATCGTCATTCCGCCACCAGCTGGAGGCCGATATCGAACCCTTCCGTGGTATCCTGCTTGGCCTGTTTTTCCTTGCCGTCGGAATGGCAATTGACCTGACCGTCATTGCCCAGAATTGGAAGATCGTCGTTGCCAGCGTGATCGGCTACATGGTGCTGAAGTCTGTCATCATCTACGGCGTGGCGCGTATTCTCGGCACCTGCAAACGTGAAAGCCTCGAGCGTGCGGTGCTGATGGCGCAGGGCGGCGAATTTGCCTTTGTGCTCTACGCCGCCGCTATTGCGGCCGGCATCTTCAACCGTGAAGAAAATGCGCTGTTGACCGCAACCATCATCATTTCGATGATTCTGACACCGCTGATGGTGATCTTGCATGATCGTCTGGTTCCTGCTGCCGTGCCAGATACCCATGATCTGGACCTGCCGGAAAATGTCGAAGGCACGGTGTTGTTGATCGGTTTTGGCCGTTTTGGCCAGATTGTCAGCCAGCCCTTGCTGGCGCGCGGTTACACGCTGTCGCTGATTGACCGTGATCCGGAATTTATCCGGGAAGCAGCGGAGTTCGGTTTCAAGGTCTATTACGGCGATGGTTCACGCTCTGAAATCCTGCATGCTGGCGGTGCTGCCACCGCCAAGGCTGTACTGATCTGCGTGGACGACAAGGAAGCGGCCATCCGCATTGCCGAGATCGTCAAGCACGAATTCCCGCTGGTGCCGGTGCTGGCGCGCGCCTTTGACCGCGCCCACGCTATCGATCTGTTGAATGCCGGTGTTGATTACCAGATCCGCGAGACACTGGAATCGGCACTGAACTTCAGTGAAGAAGTGCTGAACGTGCTTGGTGAAGACATGGAGGTCGCAGCGCGGCTGGTCGAGGAATTCCGCGATGTTGACCAGGAACGCTTCGCGCTTGAAGTTGTCGGCGGCATCTACGCTGGCCGCTCGCTGGTGCGTGGCAATGCCCAGCCGGCTGACCTTGTTGCGGCAAGAACGGCGAAGAAACGTGCGCAGCAGGAAAGCGCCAGTGCAGAGGCGAGGGGATGACGGTTTACCGTCATTCTCCTGTCATGTGACGGTGCTTTCACACATGCATGAACAGGTGAGGACAGATGAGTATCATACAGTCGGTTGAAGAATTGCAGGCCATTTACAATGGCGTTTCAGAAGCGTCGGTCGCCAAGGTCACGGAACGATTGACCGCCGAATACCGGCTGATGATCGAAAACTCGCCCTTTGTCGCCTTGGCAACTGTTGGCCCTGAGGGCATGGACTGTTCGCCGCGTGGCGACCGTGGCGGTGTCGTGCGCGTTGCCGATGACAAGACGGTGCTGTTGCCCGACTGGCGCGGTAACAACCGCATCGATTCCCTTCTCAATGTGGTTCGTGACCCGCGCGTCGCGCTGATGTTCCTGATCCCCGGCTCCAACACCACAATGCGCATCAATGGCCACGGACAGGTGTCGATTGATCCGGCTTTGCTGGAAAGCTTCGTGATGGATGGCAAACATCCACGCACCGTTTTGGTCGTGAGCATTGATGAGGTGTATTTCCAGTGCGCCAGAGCCTTGATGCGATCGGAGTTGTGGAACCCGGAGCACTTTGTGGATCCGGCGACACTGCCGACACCCGGTACCTTGCTGAAGGCTGCCAAGGCAGACTTTGACAAGGACACCTATGACAGCACATGGGCTGCTCGTGCGGCCGTCACCATGTGGTGATGCGCCGTTTGCGGCGGACAGGACAACAGCCTGATCAATAAGACGACGACCAATAAAAAAGAGCCTGTCATGCTTGGGACATGACAGGCTCTTTTCATTCTGGTTGTTGGCGCTGGTTACTACTTGTAGATCAACCAGTTCTTGCCAACGTAATTCTTCTGCATTCCTTCTTCAAAGAAAACGCTGCGGTTACGGCCGGTTTCCTTGGCATGGTAAAGTGCGGTGTCAGACTGTGCGTAAAGCTCGCCAGGACCAGAGGCTTGTGACCCCATGGCGTAACCGATCGAGATATTCACAGGGCCGTAATCCGTGCCCGAGCGCGAGTTGCGGAACGGTGTATTTTCCAGCGACAAGCGAATGCGTTCGCAGATCGTCATCACTTCATCGACATTGTTGCCTTCAAGGATGATTGCGAATTCTTCACCGCCGGTGCGGGCCACAAACACGTCCTTGCGAACGTTGGAGCGGATAAGATTGCCGACGGTCGCGAGAATCTTGTCGCCAACCGGATGGCCATAGGTATCGTTGATGCGCTTGAAGTGATCGATGTCGAGCAACACGAGCGATGTCAGATGAAGGCCAATGGAACTGTCGAACAGGGAAGACAGCTTTTCATCAAAAGCGCGGCGGTTGGAAAGACGGGTCAGCGAATCCGTATTGGCGATACGCTTGTATTCGTCCAGTTCCTGACGAACCTGGTTCATCTCTTCGGAATGGCGGCTGACGCTCTGTGCAGTCTTTTCACCATGGGCTGCGGTATTGCCGGTTGCATCCTGCAATACTTTGATCACGCTGCCGACAATATTGTTGCTGGTGATATTCTTGTTGGAAATACGCGCAACAGTTTCGACCAGCAGCTTGCTGTAGTTTTCCATTGAATTCTGTTCATGCTGCAAAAGCGAGAGCAGGGATTCCAGCTCAGAGCGAACCTTGTCATGCGCAGTTTCAATGATACGGCCGTGATTATGGTCAAAATATTGGTCGCCCAGCGCGTCGAGTTCCTCCTGCGTCGCCTTGCTGCCAAGGGCAGCCAGCTCGCGGGTGAGGGCAGGATTAGAGCCAATATAGGCTTCATAAAATAGACTGTAATTGCGGGGTATAGGCGCCACGCCCATGCTGCGCATGGCATAGGTAATCTGACCGGCAATATCAGGAACCTGCGCCTTGGGCGTGGTTACTGTGCTCATCAAAGTCTCCAAATAATTCTAGGCTTAAATCATGCTAAATATTAGCACCCAATTTCTTTTGGAATATTTAATTTTGGTGATGTGTTCTATTATTTCGAAAATGATGAAGTAAGTATAGTCGCAATTTAAGTTGCTGTTTTTATATTGCTTTTGAGGTCATCAACCGAAGATTGTTTTTGCTTTAGCGTTTTGCTTGTATAATTTTTTGCCATTGATTTTTCTTGGGTTAGTTTTGGGCATCAATGGTTTTTGCAATAACGCTAATACGTTGGCGAAAATTGCCAAATAAAAAACGGCCCCGTTTCCGGAGCCGTTCGATGTATATCTTTCAATCGACTTACTTCGGGCCGATCATCTCTTCTGGACGAACATACTGATCAAACTCTTCGTTGGTCAGGTAACCGCCGCCGACAGCCTCTTCACGCAGCGTCGTGCCGTTCTTGTGTGCGGTCTTGGCAATCTTGGCGCAGGCGTCGTAGCCAAGCTTGCTGTTGAGAGCAGTGACCAGCATCAGGGAGTTTTCAACGCCCTTACGGATGTTGTCTTCGCGCGCTTCGATGCCAACAACGCAGTTGTCGGTGAAGGACACGGCCGCGTCACCCAGAAGCTGGACGGACTGAAGGAAGTTGTAAGCCATCATCGGGTTGTAGACGTTCAACTCAAAGTGGCCCTGGCTGCCTGCGAACGTAATGGCGGCCTGGTTGCCGAAGATATGCGCGCAAACCTGCGTCAATGCTTCAGACTGTGTCGGGTTGACCTTGCCTGGCATGATCGACGAGCCTGGCTCGTTTTCTGGCAGCGACAGTTCGCCAAGGCCGGCGCGTGGGCCAGAACCGAGGAAACGGATGTCATTGGCAATCTTGAACAGGGCAGCAGCGGCAGCATTGATGGCGCCGTGCGAGAAGACCATGGAGTCGTGCGCTGCAAGAGCTTCGAACTTGTTCGGGGCGGTGACGAAGTCGAGACCGGTGATGGAGGCGATTTCTTCGGCAACCTTTTCAGCGAAGCCGACCGGTGCGTTGAGACCGGTGCCGACGGCGGTGCCGCCCTGTGCCAGTTCGCAAAGGCCGGGCAGGGTCAGTTCAATGCGCTTGATGGCGGAAGCAACCTGTGCGGCGTAACCGGAAAATTCCTGGCCAAGCGTCAGCGGGGTGGCGTCCTGAGTGTGCGTGCGGCCAATCTTGATGATGTGGGCGAAATCCTTCGCCTTCTTGTCCAGCGCTGCATGCAGGTGCTTGAGGCTTGGCAGAAGGTGGTGAACGATCTCTTCGGCGCAGGCAATGTGCATGGCCGTCGGGTAGGTGTCGTTGGACGACTGGCTCATATTGACGTGATCGTTCGGGTGAACAGGCTTCTTGGAGCCCATCTCGCCGCCCAGCATTTCGATGGCGCGGTTGGAGATCACTTCATTGGCATTCATGTTGGACTGGGTGCCGGAACCGGTCTGCCAGACAACGAGCGGGAAGTGGTCGTTCAGCTTGCCGTCGATAACTTCCTGCGCTGCCTTGACGATGGTGTCGCCAACCGAGCTGTCCAGGCGGCCAAGTGTCATGTTGGCGCGGGCGGCGGCCTGCTTGACGATGCCCAGTGCACGAACAACCGAAAGTGGCTGCTTTTCCCAGCCAATCTTGAAGTTTCCAAGCGAACGCTGTGCCTGTGCGCCCCAATATCTGTCGCTTGCGACGTCGATCGGGCCAAATGTATCGGTTTCCGTGCGGGTGGCTGTCATCGGTCCTGCCTCTTAATGCTCAAATCCTCCGGCAAAACGGCACTTTTGCACGCCTTGCGCGCGCAGACATATAGAGCCATCCGCCCAGCATGGAAAGCCCATATGACCCTATCTTGAGTGTAACAATGGGGTTTGTCGAAAATCGAATATTCCGCGCCGTGGCATATCCGTCACATGGCGAATTTGCGTAAAAATCGCAGCAGTGCTGAGTTCATGATGTTTGTTATTTTATGTATAAGCCATCAAAAATAAAGGAAAATTTAACCATTTAATCCAACCCTGCATGGAGTGCTGACGATGGTGCTTCCGTAACGGAAAGTTGAGGTGCTCGATGCCCCGCACTGTCGTCCGTTTTCTTTTCAAAAAACCGGTAATCGGTTAGACAGTCATTAAATAAATACAGGCGGAATCAGCTGCATTCCCGCCTTATGGTGTGAGGACGAAATTGCATACAGGATCTGGAAAAACATCGGCTGCGTTCATGCTGGCAGCCGGGCTTGCGTTCTCGGTAGCCATGCCTTCATCTGCTGGTGCTGTCACGTTGCTTGATCTCTTGCGCGGTGGTCCGGGCAAGCAGGGCGCACGCGAGCAGCAAGCGCTGCCCGGTGTTGTTACAGGCAACGGAAGCAGTGCCCGTGTCGCAAATGATGCTGACCCTGAGCCGCTGCCGCGTATCGCTGGTCCGCGTTATTACACCTATAAGGCTGACGCGACCCAGACGGTGAAAACCACCGGTTTCGGCCCGGCCGACAATGAGGCGCGTTTCCTTGATAATGCCAAGGTCAGCGCACCGGTTGATGTCGCCAAGGCGCTGGAAGCCTATTACGGTGCTGGCGGCAAAACGCTGTGGGTCACCAATGGCGAAGTCAATGAAAAGGCCAATGCCGTTCTCGAATTCTTCGCAGGCGTTTCGGCAAGCGGTCTTGATCCGGCCGACTACATCATTTCCGTTCCCGCCAGCGACGTTACCGCCAGCATCAGCGAAACACCGGCAACTGCGCCAGAAGAGCCTGTCCAGCAGCAGGTGAGCAGCACAAACGACGCTTACCAGCGCGCCTTGATGCAGTTTGAACTGTCGCTGTCGGCAAAGGTCCTGACCTATGTGCAGGACAATATGCGTGGCCGCATTGATCCAAATAAACTGTCCGGCTACCATGATTTCAAGCGCAAAACCGTCAATCTGGCGCCGGTTCTGAAGCTGTCGCGTCTCAGCACCGACATCACGGCCTATCTGCGCAGCCGCGAACGATCAAACCCGGAATACCTGTCGCTGAAGGCGGAACTGGCTGCACTGCGCGAGCAAGACGGCAACGAGCATGAGCGTATCGTTCTCTCCGACAACCTGCTGCTCAAGCCCGGCAACACCAATGCCGAGCTCGCCAGTGTCGTGAAGGCAATCCAGCACCGTTCGTCGGAAACCCTGAAACAGCAGCATTCCGAAACCTTCACCACCTACCAGCAGACCCCGGAATACACGCCGGAACTGGTGGAACTGGTCAAGGCCTTCCAGGGCGAACATGGCCTGAAGGCTGACGGCGTTATCGGCCGTGCAACGGTTCGCGCCATGATTGGCGACAGCAACGAAGCCAAGATCAACAAGGTCGTGGTGGCAATGGAGCAGGTGCGTTGGCTGCCAGCAGACCTCGGCCAGCGTTACGTCTTCATCAACCAGCCTGCCTTCATGGCCTATTACCACAATGAAGGTAAGGAAGAGTTCGGCATGAAGGTGGTTGTTGGCTCCAAGGCCAACCAGACCTATTTCTTCCAGGACCAGATCCAGACGGTAGAATTCAACCCTTATTGGGGCGTTCCGCAGTCGATCATCGTCAACGAAATGCTGCCGAAGCTGCGCAATGACCCATCCTACCTGGACCGTCTCGGTTATCAGGTTGAGGTGGGCGGCAAGCCGGTTTCGTCTTCCAGCGTCAACTGGTACGGCTCGACCAATGCCATTGCAGTTCGCCAGCCGCCAAGCAGTGACAATGCGTTGGGTGACCTGAAGATCCTGTTCCCGAATGCCCATGCGATCTACATGCATGATACGCCGGCCAAGAGCTTCTTCTCGCGCGACATGCGTGCGCTGAGCCACGGCTGTATTCGTCTGGTTGATCCGCGTCGCATGGCTGCGGCCGTGATGGGTGTTGGCATCAGCGAGATCGACCAGCAGATCGCATCCGGCAAGAATCGTGCGGTTCAGGTGCCGGTTAAAATTCCTGTTTACGTCTCCTACTTCACCGCATGGCCGAACAAGGATGGCAAGGTCGAGTTCTTCGACGACGTCTATGACCGTGACAGCTACGTCATGAAGGCTTTCGGCGTAACCAGCAAGGCACGCGGATCGTCGGTCTGAGGCGACATCACCCAAAAACAAAAGCGCCCGAAAGGGCGCTTTTTTTATGCGATAAATTCTAAGGCCTGCTGACAAGGTGGATTCCAAAATCAGTAGAAAGATGATTCAAGGCTGCCTTTTCGGAGGCGATTTTGGCGCGGGGCGATTTGAACGACGAGGAGTGGCTAATCGTCGAACGGTTTTTACCGACAGAACGTGGCCGCAAGTCGCGGCCATCACTTGATAATCGGCGCTTTTTGAATGGAATGCTGTATGTCCTGCGGATCGGTTGCCCGTGGCGCGACATGCATGAGCGTTACGGCAATTTCCGCCCGCTATGGCAAGACCCGCACATCCTATCTGGCATTTCTGACGATCGCTTCACTGAAGATATGGCTGACATATATCAGCGGACGAGGCGCAGATTTGGACAGTTTTTTGGTTGACGGCCAACGTAAGGTTGATCTTGATCCACATCTCCTCTGGTTACAGGGAATCATATGTTAAAGAGCGTATTCACAATTCTGGTTGCCATAATTTTATTGACGTGTGTTCCCTACGCGTCCGCAGAGGCGAAACGCCGCGACATCGGTGCAATGCCGGACGCGTTCGAGCGCTTGCTGCCCAGTTCCGTCTTCAGCTTGGGGATGTCTGCGCCAGATTTGGAAAGGGTGATAGCGTCGCGCTATCCCGATTGGAAGCGTTCTGATCGGCAGCGTGCGATGAACAACCGCAAAGATGTGACCCTAACGCCTGCCGCACGATCTCCATATCTGCAGACGATTTCCATTTCTTTTGAAGACAAAAATCTCGGCTTGATGCGAGAATATGGCTTCGTCTTGACATCTCCCCTTAGTGGCAGCCGAGTCTACTCGATAGTTTATGTAGTCCAATCACACACCGGGCAGCTGATTTCGGTCGGGGACTGGAAAGACGAATTGCATTCGCGGTGGGGGAGAGAGCAAGGCGGCATGCAGTCCGAAACTCGCGCCCGCGCGACGTATTTCCTCAATGCCGAATGGCAATTGGTCGAAAACGGTGGAGAGAAGTGCGCTCCTATCTACCCTGCTCTGGTCCGCCTTGACGAGAAGCCGCTTGAGGCAGTGGTTGATGCTTCAAATCTAATCAAGACTACGGGCTGCGCGTTCAGCCGCGACAACTTCGTCGGGATGGCGAATGGCGCGCTCACCAAATCAACCTTCTACACAGTTGATATTCAGCGCTCCGTCGCTGACGTTGCCAAGCGCGTGATTTTCGGAATCCGCTGACGATTCATCCAGACTTTGTCAACAGAACCTAAGGTCTGGCTGAGGTCAGGCCGCCTTTGCGCGGTCGGAAATCAACTGTAGCAACAGTTCCGGTGTCAGTTCGTCAAACGAGCTGATCACGTAGGATGGGTCCAGCTGTTCAACCGGTATGTCGGTGTAACCGAAGGTCACGCCGATGGAAGGAACGCCAGCGTTTTTGGCGGCCATGATATCGTTGACGCTGTCACCGATCATGACGCAATTGTCCAGACGACCCTTGGCAAGTTCCACGGTGCCGATGATATGGGCGGCATCGGGCTTGCGCACCGCAAAGGTGTCACCGCAGGTGATGGTCGGGAAATACTGGGTCAGATTCAACTGTTCCAGCAGTGGCAGTGTCAGCACGGCCGTTTTGTTGGTGCAGACGGCGAGCTCGAAACCGGCGTCGTTAAGACGCAGCAGCGCCTCGATAATGCCGGGGTAGGGTTTGCTGTCACCGGGAATGTTCTGCTTGTAATAATCGATGAAGCGCAAAAACAGCTCTTCCAGCCGTTCGTCGGACAGCGGCTGTTCGCGCAGCGCATAGGCGCGCTTGATCATGGTTTTAGCGCCCTGGCCAACAAGATGCATGAGATCTTCGTAGGTCACAGGGGCAAGATTGTCTTCGGCGATTGTGCTGTTGAGGCTGGTGACGAGATCGGGTGCAGTATCGATCAGGGTTCCGTCGAGGTCGAAAATGGCAAGTGGCGCAGTCAAAGGCGTTCTCTATGGCTTGGATTGAATGTCATGGGGCTCACAATTCTGTGCGGCAGCCTAAGCAATGCCATGGGCATTTGCAATAAACTGCTGTCATCCGTGGTCTGTTCGCGCATAAGGGCTTTCGTTTGGCAAGCGAGGCGTGTAAACAGCACGCGAAGAAAACGACTGGAGATTTTGGCATATGGATGCCCGCCAGATGAAGATTAAAGCCGCCGAGGCTGCCTTGTCCTATGTTGAGGATGGTATGCGGCTCGGTATTGGCACTGGTTCGACAGCCGAAGAATTTGTCCGTTTGCTGGCCGAAAAGGTCGCAGGCGGTTTGAAAGTGCAGGGGGTCCCAACCTCCGAGCGGACCGCGCGTCTGTGTGTAGAACTTGGCATTCCATTGAAATCGCTTGAAGAATTGCCGCAGCTTGATCTGACCATTGATGGTGCGGATGAGGTGGATGGCAACCTTAGCCTGATCAAGGGCGGCGGCGGCGCATTGCTGCGTGAAAAGATCGTTGCAGCGGCATCGTCGCGCATGATCGTCATTGCTGACGAAAGCAAGGTTGTCGAAACGCTTGGCGCATTCCCGTTGCCAATCGAGATCAATGCCTTTGGACTTGCCTCTACACGTATTGCGATTGAGGCACTGGCATCGCGCCTCGGTCTGACGGGCGAGCTGAAATTGCGTGGAACAGAGGATGGTCCGTTCACGACTGACGGCGGCCACCTTATTTTTGACGCATCATTTGGGCGTATTCCTGATTCAGAAACGCTGGCGAACCAACTCAATGCGATTCCCGGTGTTGTGGAACACGGACTTTTCATCAATATGGCGTCGCTTGCCATTATTGCCGGCCCTGGCGGGGCACGTGCAATGCAAGCAAGAATATAACAGGAGCAAATATTTCATGATCAGAATAGCGGGACTGGGCCGCGCTGCCGCTGCTTCGATCCTTTTTTCAGGTCTCGTTTTCGGCTCTGCCGTACGGGCGCAGGAAATTTCGGAAGAGCACATCACTGCGGCTAAGCAAGCCATTGCAACGCTTGGCGTTACCGAGCGCTTCGATGCCATTCTGCCGGGCCTTGCCGAGCGTTTGAAGGCTCAGCTCATCCAGGCTTCGCCAAATGTTCAGGACGCGATTAGCCAGACGGTTGATGAAACTGCGCTGGCGCTGGCGCCACGTCGTGCCGACCTCGAGCGTGAAGCTGCTGCGACCTACGCAAAGACCTTCTCGATTGACGAGTTGAAGGCTATCAGCGCGTTCTACAACAGCGAAGCTGGCAAGAAGCTCCTGAAAGACGGACCGATTGCAACACGCGAACTGTTGAAGGCTGCCGATATCTGGGCATCCGGCATCAACCGCGATCTCAGCGAAAAGAGCATGGCTGAACTTCAGAAGGTTGCCGGTGCCGATCTCGCACCACTGCCAGCCGAAGGCGCTGCCCCGGCTGAAGCACCGAAGCCTTGATCTTCAGTTTTTCGTGAATTCATTAGCCCGGCCTCATGGCCGGGCTTTTCATTTGGTGTGTTGAATACCTATATCAGCAGCACACAGACGCAAGGATACCGGGGCCGTTTATCGGGTATCTTCACAGGGGTATATTATGACAGCTTATGACTATGACCTTTTCGTTATCGGTGGTGGTTCCGGTGGCGTGCGCAGCGCGCGCGTAGCCTCTTCGCTTGGTAAACGTGTCGCTATTGCCGAAGAATATCGTTACGGCGGAACCTGCGTCATCAGAGGCTGTGTTCCCAAGAAGCTGTTTGTTTATGCCTCGCAATTCCCTGAGCATTTTGAAGATGCCGCCGGTTTCGGCTGGACTGTCGGCGAACGTAGCTTTGACTGGAAAAAGCTCGTTGCCGCCAAGGATCAGGAAATCACTCGTCTGGAAGGCCTGTATCGCAAGGGTCTGGAAAACGCCAAGGCTGACATTTACGACAGCCGTGCCGAGCTGGTGGATGCCCATACCGTCAAGCTGGTGAAGACCGGTCAGACCTTCACGGCTGAACGCATTGTCATTGCCGTGGGTGGTACGCCCAATGAGCACAAGGCGCTCAAAGGCCATGAGCTGACGATTTCCTCCAACGAGGCTTTTGATCTTGAAACGCTGCCGCGTTCCATCCTGATTGCAGGTGGCGGTTACATTGCTGTTGAATTTGCCAACATCTTCCACGGTCTTGGTGTGGAAACGACGCTGATCTATCGCGGCAAGGAAATCCTGTCGCGCTTCGATCTCGACATGCGCCGTGGCCTGCATGAGGCAATGGAAGCCAAGGGCATCCGCATCATTTGCTCTGACGTTATCGAGGAAGTCTCCAAGGCACCGGACGGTGGTCTTGTGGCCCGCACCCTCAACAACGGCACGCTGTCGGTCGATACCGTCATGCTGGCACTGGGACGTGACCCCAACACCAAGGGTCTTGGCCTTGAAGCGGCAGGCGTGGCGCTGGACAAGCGCGGTGCGATTGTCGTGGACGAATATTCGCGTACCAACGTGCCAAGCATCTTTGCACTTGGTGACGTCACCGACCGGGTGCAGCTGACGCCAGTGGCTATTCATGAAGCGATGTGCTTCATCGAAACCGAGTTCAAGAACAATCCGACCAAGCCGGATCATGACCTCATTGCCACCGCCGTGTTCTCGCAGCCGGAAATCGGTACGGTTGGTCTTTCGGAAGAAGAGGCGGCCTCTCGCTATCAGGAGCTGGAAGTCTACCGCGCGCAGTTCCGCCCGATGAAGGCCACACTGTCCGGTCGCTCCGAGAAGACGATCATGAAGCTGATCGTCAATGCTGAAGACCGCAAGGTTGTTGGCGTTCACATTCTTGGCCATGAAGCTGGTGAAATGGCGCAGCTGCTTGGCATCACCCTCAAGGCCGGTTGCACGAAGGATGACTTCGACAACACCATGGCGGTGCATCCAACTGCGGCCGAAGAGCTGGTGACGATGTATTCACCGAGCTACAGGATCCGAAACGGCGAACGCGTCTGAATTCGGTTTTTCTGATATAATCGATTTACGGCCCCATCCGGGGCCGAAATGGTACTGATTGATGCAATGGCGACCTATGCAAGGGCGTCCGACAGGTTTATAAGCCGCCTCTATTTTGGCGAGGACGGCTTCCCGCATTGTGCGGGAAAGGAAACAGGTGAGTAAAATGGCACAGAATTGGAACCCGGCGAGCTGGCGACACAAGCCTATACAGCAGGTGCCTGATTATCCGGATCAGGACGCATTGCATGCAACCGAAGCCAAACTCGCAAAGTATCCGCCACTCGTTTTTGCTGGTGAAGCACGCCGTTTGACGCGCTCGCTGGCCAATGTTGCCAATGGCGACGGCTTCCTGCTTCAGGGCGGTGACTGTGCGGAAAGCTTTGCCGAGCACGGCGCTGATACCATCCGCGACTTCTTCCGCGCCTTCTTGCAGATGGCCGTTGTGCTGACCTATGGCGCGCAGCTGCCTGTCGTAAAGGTTGGCCGTATTGCCGGTCAGTTTGCCAAGCCACGCTCATCGAATGTCGAAGTGCTGGATGGCGTGACGCTGCCAAGCTACCGCGGTGACATCATCAACGGTATCGAATTCAACGAAGAGTCCCGCGTTCCGGACCCTGAGCGTCAGGTCATGGCATACCGCCAGTCGGCTGCAACGCTCAACCTGCTGCGCGCCTTCGCCATGGGTGGTTATGCCAACCTGGAAAACGTGCATCAGTGGATGCTCGGCTTCATCAAGGATAGCCCGCAGGGCGACCGTTACCGCAAGCTGGCGGATCGTATCTCTGAAACCATGGACTTCATGAAGGCCATCGGCATTTCGGCAGAAAACAATCCAAGCCTGCGCGAAACAGATTTCTTCACCAGCCACGAAGCTCTGCTTCTCGGTTACGAAGAAGCGCTGACACGTGTCGATTCCACATCGGGCGACTGGTATGCAACATCCGGTCACATGATCTGGATTGGCGACCGTACGCGCCAGCCGGACCATGCGCATGTTGAATACTGCCGTGGCATCAAGAACCCGATCGGCTTGAAGTGCGGTCCGTCCATGACGGCAGACGGCCTTCTGGAACTGATCGACATTCTGAACCCTGCCAACGAAGCCGGTCGCCTGACGCTGATCTGCCGCTTCGGTTACGACAAGGTTGCCGACCATCTGCCGCGCCTCATCCGCGCCGTAGAGCGGGAAGGGCGCAAGGTTGTATGGTCATGCGATCCGATGCATGGCAACACGATCACGCTCAACAGCTACAAGACGCGTCCATTCGAGCGTGTTCTGTCGGAAGTGGAAAGCTTCTTCCAGATCCACCGCGCAGAAGGCACGCATCCGGGCGGCATCCACGTTGAAATGACCGGCAATGACGTAACGGAATGCACAGGCGGCGCACGTGCCGTAACGGCAGACTCGCTGTCTGACCGTTACCACACCCATTGCGACCCGCGCCTGAACGCAGACCAGGCCCTGGAACTGGCTTTCCTTCTTGCCGAGCGCATGAAGGGTGGCCGCGACGAAAAGCGTCTCGCTGTCGCAAACGCCTGATCTGGACTGTAAGGTCTGACATAAAGAAAGCCGTCGGAGAAATCCGGCGGCTTTTTAGTTGGCTGTAGGAGAGTTCAGCAGAGGAGGAGAATTACTGCACGAGGGCAGGTTGCATGCAGCGCACATCCGTGACGCGTACATCAGCTTCACCGATCTTGATACCGAGGACCAGCAGCGTGTTGTAGAGCACGGTGTCGAGTGGTTTGGTAACCAGTGACAGGGTGTCTGCCAGAGCTGATGTAACAAGGGTCGGTGTTCCCAGTGTCAGGAACAGAACCTTGATATCAAGATCGAGATTTTTAAGCAGCGACTGGATCAGCGACGTCGCGGTATCCTTGGTCGAGACATTCTTGACGGTGCCTTGTGTTATGTCCGCCTGCGAGAAGGTGACTTTGGTTTTGGTCATGTTGGAGGCGGTGATCTGCGCCTTGCCAAGGATTTTCAACAATGCTGAATCCACCACCGCAGCCTGCACGACGCGCGGCGTTTTGCCAAAATTGTTGAATGCCGACGTATCGACATCGCCAAGCGCAATATCGGCGGCACCCGGCACCACGTCGACGTCAACCGTGCCCTGACCGCCACCGGTGCAGCGAATGGCAGCAAGACGTGCTTCGGACTGAGCTAGATCAATATAGATTGGCACGCGCACCCGAAGACCGGCAATAGCGCTCAAGCCATCCACCGCCACTTCGACGGCCAGACGTGTCTGCGCAGTACGAACGATGGTTCCCTGTCCACCCACTGCCAGAGCCGGGGTGCCAACCGGCGCCTCGCCGATGGCCAGCTTGATCTTGGTGGAGGCAAGACCGGGAATGCCGGCGCCGAGGTCGACGGCTATCTGCTGGCCACCATTGGCGGCAATGGCCGAGGCGTTGAGAAGGTCAAAGACGCTGGCCATGACCTTCAGATTGTCGCCGGCACCAATCAGCTGCTCCTGCACGGGGCCAAGATTGAGGACTTGAGCCAGTTTCAGGGTCAGCTGGGTTTTGTTGGCGGCACGTTCCAGTGTCTTCAACACCGTGGCAACTGCCGGTTTGACGCCGGTGGTCTTGCCCAGCACACTCAACAATTTACCGTAGGTAATGTCTGTGTTCAGCAGGTCCTTATAGGTACCTGCCGTTAGGTTAAGGTCGAGCGCCAGGGCATTGAGAACCTGCAACGCATTGATGTCTGCATCGATCAGCGCGTTGTAATCCATGACATTCAGATTGACGGTCGTGCCAAGCAACCCTCCGAGAATGGCATTGAGCAGACCGTTATTGACGCTGGTCAACCGTGAACCGATCGAAAAGGCTGCCAACTGGTTGCCTGACGCCGTGCCGCTTGCCGAAATGGTCGGAGCACTGGCAAAGGCACCGGCAAAAAAGATCTCGCCTTTTTCGGTAATCGTCACCTTCAGCGCATTGGTCGGTGTCGCATTGGGCACAAAACGCTGGCCAACCGCGATACTGGGATCAGGCTCGTAGCGACCTTTGATCACTTCGGCATAACCATTGGCACTGGTAAATGGCTTTTGCGGATCAAAAGGCACAACGCCATTGGCGGTGATCAGGCCCGCCGGGCTGACGACGCCAAGATTAAGGTTGTTCAGCTTGAAATATTGGGCGACGGATTGCTCCGGATTGTTGATATCTGCGACACCGGATATCGCCGCGAGATCGGCGGCCTGCTGGGCTTGACGTTTCTGGACGGTCAGATAACCATAGTCCACGCCCAGCGCCAGAATGCCGATGAGAATAGGGGACGTCAGTGCTGCCGTCAGCGCAATATTGCCGGATGTGTCGCCGCCGAAGCGACGGACGAGCTTCTCAAGATACCACATTCAGACTCCTCCGATCCTGATCGTGGAAAATCGCTTGATGCTTTTTTCCGGCAGGGCATAGGTATAAAGGTTCCAGATCGGCAGACCCCGGGCATCATACTCGATGGTCACAGTGAACTGGTTGGGATTGGATGGATCGCTTGCGACAGCAACGGTAAAGGCGTTCTTGTCGAGGAAGGCGTAGTTCAACGTGCTTTTCTTGACGAAATCCGTTGCCAGTGTTTCCCGTTCTTTTGTATTGAGCCCTGCAACAGCGGTGCGTGCAGCATCCGCCGCCACTTGCTGAACGGCGTAGGCTGCCGTCAGGTAAATGCCGTATGCGATCAAACTTAGCAGGATGAGGATGAACATCGGGGCGATGATTGCAAACTCGACTGCCGATGCGCCTGATTTATCGCGCAGCACACTACGTATTGAATGCATGATGCGTCCTGTTTTTCGTTTTATTATTATATTCGAATATACTGACGCTTATGTGTTAAAGAATCGTTGATGCGCGAGCGGGCAGCAACCTGCGCGGGAAGCGCTGAATAGTTTTGTTTTTACAGTGTCTTGGAAAAGGGCAGCGAACACACGCTGACGTTAGATAAGGCCCATGCCCTTGAAGCTGACATGACTATCCTTGCCGATGATGATGTGGTCATGCACCGTAATGCCGAGCGGCTTTGCCGCCTCGATAATTGTGCGGGTCATGTCGATGTCGGCGCGGGACGGTGCGGGGTCACCACTGGGGTGATTATGAGCGAGGATCAAGGCGGTTGCCGACAGTTCCAACGCCCGTTTGATGACCTCACGCGTATAGACGGGCGTATGGTCAACCGTGCCTGTTCCCTGTACCTCATCAGCAATCAGCACATTGCGTTTGTCGAGAAACAGAATTCGGAATTGCTCGCGCGTCTCATGCGCCATGGCGGCATGGCAATATTCGACCACTGCCGACCAGGAGCTTAAAATCTGCTTGTTGCGGATTTCGCTTTTCAGCGTGCGGTGGCCAATGGTCGAGATCAGCTTGATATCCAGCGCCACTGTCTCGCCAATGCCATTGACCTCCTGCAGCAGTGACGCAGGTGCGCCAAACACGCCGCTTAATGTGCCAAATCGGGCAAGCAATGCCTTGGCAATCGGTTTGGTGTCCTTGCGCGGGATGAGCCGAAACAGCAGCAGTTCAAGGATTTCATAATCGGCAAGCGAGGTGTCGCCATTGTCCCGGTAGCGGCTGCGCAGCCGATCTCGGTGGCCGTGATAATGATGGTCTACAGATGGGTCGGCCTTGGCTGGCGCTTTCGGTGTTTTACCTGTCGCTTCGGGTATGCCGAAGAAAACACGTTCGTCGGCTTCCGTCAGGGAAAGGTCAAGACTTTCCTGCCCGGCAGAGGTTGAGGCAAGTGCTTCATGTTCTGCTGTTCGGGCAGGGTCTCTGGCCATCGATCAAGCCTTGAGCGGAGCAAGGCCCGGCCGATCAAGGCCACCAGGCGACAGCGTGAAGATTTCACAGCCGGTCGCGGTCACGCCAACGGCATGTTCATATTGTGCGGTCAAGGAGCGGTCGCGGGTGACGGCCGTCCAGCCATCGGCCAGCACTTTGACATGCGGCTTGCCGAGATTGATCATCGGCTCGATGGTGAAGATCATGCCTTCACGCATTTCCGGACCTTCATGCGCTTCGCCATAGTGCAGGATGTTCGGCGTGTCGTGGAACAGCTTGCCAACCCCATGGCCGCAGAAATCGCGGACGACGGAGCAACGTGCCGCTTCCGCATGTGCCTGAATGGCGGCACCGATTGCGCCGGTGCGCGCGCCCGGACGGACAGCCGCGATACCCAGCATCAGGCATTCATGGGTCACTTCCAGCAGGCGCTCGGCAGCGCGCTTGATTTCACCCACCGGGTACATGCGGCTGGAATCACCATGCCAGCCATCGACGATATAGGTGACATCGATATTGACGATGTCGCCATCGCGCAGCGGCTTTTCATTGGGAATGCCGTGACAGACGACATGGTTGATCGATGTGCAGACCGACTTGGTGTAACCGCGATAATTGAGCGTGGCGGGCAGGGCGCCATGGTCCATGCCGAACTCGAACACAAAACGGTCGATCGTATCGGTGGCAACACCCGGTTTGACGATACTGGCAAGTTCATCGAGGCAGCGTGCAGTCAGCTGGCAGGCCTTTCGCATGCCCGCAAAATCCTCTGCATTATACAGCCGGATCGCCCCAGTATTCTTGAGTGGCGCAGAGGCTGCGTCGATATAGGTCACCATTGTCCGCTTTTCCTGTCGTTTTCTATACTGTTCATAAAACAGCAAGGCAGTGTTCGTCTATCGCAACCACCCCATCGACTGCAATTTCCAGCGGTGAAACACGACATTTTACCGCATAGGCTTCAACACCCTGCCGAATGGCGAGGTTGAAAGCCGCAGCGTAAACCGGATCGAGGTCAGAGCAAATCCGAAACTGGTCGCAGTCGTCGCGCTGGATCAGGTAGAGCATGACGGCACGGTGACCGGCCATTACCATGTTGCCAAGCTCCTGAAGGTGTTTGGTGCCGCGCAGTGTGGCGGTATCTGGAAACTCCGCCAGACCGGGCTGACGCATGAAATGCACGTTCTTGACCTCGACATAGGCATCCGCCCGGCCATCCGCTGACAGGAGAAAGTCGATTCGTGAGTTCTGGCCGTATTTCTGCTCGCGCCGCAATGTGTCGTAACCGGAGAGGGGGGCAATCACGTCGTTGCGGATTGCTTCTTCCGCCAGCCGATTCGGCATACCGGTGTTAATGCCGACGATTGTGCCGTCGGCTTCCACCAGTTCCAGCATATAGGCGTATTTCCGGGTGGGGCTGACGTTGTGTTGCGACAGCCATATGCGTGATCCGGGCTCGGTCAGGCCGCGCATCGAACCGGTATTGGGGCAGGAGCCGGTGATAAATGTACCATCTTCTAGTTCCGCGTCGAACAGGAAGCGTTTGTAGCGGCTGACAAGACGGGCGGGAACAAGGGGTGTGCTGAAAAACATGCGGCATATCTGGGCGTTTGGACATGAGGTTACAAGCCGATGCGTGACCCAGCTGTGGCCAAAGCAGCGATGAAGAATTGCTCCACAATATTTATAATCTTTGTATTTGCACATGCCGGGCGAAAACGAATACAAGTTGAGCCGCAGAGCCTGAATGATGAGCTGGCTGGCAAAGTGAAGAAGTTTTATCCTGCGGGATAATTGCCGGGACAAGATCGATGAAAAACAGTTTGATGATTGTCAAAGCAGGAACGCGACTGGTCCCCGGTGCTTTTGTTGCTGTGTTGCTGGCAGGTTGCACGACGCCGCAGCCGGTCGATACCACTGCCTCTTTTAATACTCGCCCGGTGGCGCAGGTTGTTGGCCCGCAGCCGGTGAGTTCCCAGCCTGCGGTCAAGCAAGACACCGGCACGTACCCAACCTTCTCAAAGCCACTGACTTCGGCTGCCGATCAGATGTCCG
The DNA here is from genome assembly GCF_024810055.1 of Rhizobium sp. BIGb0125. NCBI lineage: Bacteria > Pseudomonadati > Pseudomonadota > Alphaproteobacteria > Hyphomicrobiales > Rhizobiaceae > Rhizobium > Rhizobium sp. BIGb0125. Next base: position 67,242 of record NZ_JANUDV010000002.1, on the reverse strand, counting down.
ACACTGAGGCCATGGAACTGCAAAAGCGTCTTTCGTCGCTGGCGTCTGCCCGCAAGGCCGGGCGGGTCAGTGAGGCTGACTATCGCCGCCAGTTGCAGGAACTGCAAAACCTTGCCACGCATCACGGTGAGGATGCGCAGGCGCAGATCGCGCAGTAATCCCTTTCCAAATTTCCTTGATATGATGGCGCCTTCACGGAATTCTCCGGGGCGCCATTTTTATGTTTAACCGGGGTTTAAAACGCCATCTGCGTTTTTAGGTTTTGGCTTAATCGTTGAATTACTTGGTTTTTTAACGGCAAATCATGGTTTGCACGTTACAGTTCTCCCACGTCAATCAGGCCTTTCAGCAAGGCTTGAAGGGCGCTTGTCGCCGCCGGATCAGTGGCTGCGGTTTCTTGGGGACTGGGGAATGAAATTCGTTATCGCGGTGGTGCTGGCTTACGGAATCCTGTTTTCCGCAAGCGAAGCAAAGGCACCCTCTTTATTTATGATGCATGATTCGGCCGGAGTTTCGAGTTGGCAAATTCCCGGCCGGATTGCTCAGTCGTTGCCTGCCGCGTAGTTCAGGCGGTCGAGATCGCCCACGGTGACGTGACGATTGTTCTCGATGTGAATGACACCTTCCTTGCGCAGCTTGGTCATCTGACGGCTGACGGTCTCTATGGTAAGACCGAGGAAATCGGCGATATCGGCGCGTGACAAGGGCAGGTCGAAACTGGACTTGTCCTCATTTTCCGGATCGATATGGGTGGCAATCAGGTAGAGGAAGCTTGCGACCTTCTCCTGCGCAGACTTGCGACCAAGCGTCAGCATCCAGTCACGCGCTTCATCCAGTTCCTTCAGGGACTGGTCGTATAGCTTGTGCTCCATCTGCGGTGACTGGTTGAGAATGCGGTCCACCACATTGCGCGGGAAGATACAGATGTTGACATCCGTCGCCGCCTCAACCGTTGTGTTGCTTTCACCGACAAAGGGCCGGCCAAGGAAGTCCGGTGCAAATTGCAATCCGACAATCTGCTGACGACCGTCAGACATCATCTTGGACAGCTTCACCACGCCGTTGAGAATATTGGCGTAAGTGGAAATAGATTCGCCCTGGCCAATCAGCTCATTGCCCGCCTCAAGCTTGCGGCGGCTGGAATGTTTGCTGAGTTCCATCAGCTGCGCAGGGCTCAGGGAGCTGCACACCCCGCCATGGCGGGCCTCGCAGGAGCGACAGACAACTGGCTCTTCCGAGTTATGAATGTTCTTAAGCAGCGTATCCATGAGGCAATATCCGATAGTTGCGGTAAAGTGCCGAAAAATCGGCACAAATTTACCCTTCCCAGTTTCTTAACGAAGCCGAATGTCCCCCTACGACTATCTTTGCGGAATGTACGCCTTGATTTGATCGAAGTCAAAGTTGCAAACTGTCGCAGACGCTACTTTCGGGTTATGTTTAGAATGGCCAAGGTAGAAATTGCATGTCGGAAAAGCTTCTCGAAAAATATTCCGGCGCGGTTCCGCGTTACACGAGTTACCCTACTGCACCCCACTTCCACGAGGGGGTCAGGTGCGGCATTTATGCGCAATGGCTGGGCAAATTGGGCGATAGCGACAATTTGTCATTGTATTTGCACATACCTTATTGCGATCGCCTGTGCTGGTTCTGCGCCTGTCACACCAAGCACACGCTGAAATATGAGCCGATTGCCAGCTACCTCTCGTCACTGAAGCTTGAAATCGCAGCTGTCGGCCAGCGCATATCACGCGATGCCAGGGTAACCGCCGTGCATTTTGGTGGCGGTTCGCCAACCATGTTGAAGCCTGAAGATATGATTGATCTGATGGACTGTCTTCGCGCGGCGTTCAATTTTGCCGAGAACGCCGAAATCAGCGTGGAGATGGACCCCAACGATCTCGATGAGCCGCGATATGATGCGCTGGCCGCCATCGGCATGACCAGAGCAAGTCTTGGCGTGCAGGACTTCGACCCCAAGGTGCAGAAAACCATCAACCGCATTCAGACCTTCGAGCAGACGCGCTCGGTGGTGGAGGCGGTGCGGGCGAGGGGCGTACGTTCAGTCAATTGCGATATCCTTTACGGCTTGCCCTACCAGTCGCTGGACACGCTGGCGGAAACCGTCAGGTCGATTATTTCGCTGGATCCGGACCGCATTGCACTGTTTGGTTATGCCCATGTTCCATGGATGAAAAAACACCAGACCATGATCCCTGACGAAGCACTGCCTGATATTGCCGAGCGGTACCGGCAAATGACACTGGCTGGTGACATGCTGGTGGCGGCTGGTTATGAGGCAATCGGCATCGACCATTTTGCAAAGCCGGTCGATAGTCTGGCGGTTGCCTGTTCGAATGGTGATCTCAAGCGAAATTTCCAGGGTTATACCGATGATTGTGCCACGGCGCTGATTGGGCTTGGTGCATCTTCGATCGGCAAGCTGCCACAGGGGTATGTGCAGAACATGCCGGCGACCGGTGAATATCAGCGCATGGCTGAAACCGACGGCCTGTGCGTCGTGCGCGGTATTGAACTCAGTGACGATGACCGGGCCCGCGCCTGGGTCATTGAGCGCATCATGTGCGATTTTGCCTTCGACTTTGCCGAACTGGAGCATGAATTTGGCCGGGATCCATCAGGCATTATTGCCGAAGCAAAACTGTTTGCGGCACAAAACAGCGATGGTATTGCGCAGATAAAAGGTCAGGTCTTTTCGCTCACAGAGGCGGGAAAACCGTTTGCGCGCACGGTCGCTGCGGTGTTCGATAGTTACTTATCCACTGGAAAAGGTCGCCATTCGGTTGCTGTTTAAGCAACACATTGACAGCAAATTACACGTTCTTTGCTGGTACCCATTGGCTTTTCAACTTGATTTGCCTATGTGGTGCGTCTGATAAGCGTTATTTGAAGACAAAAGACAGACAAGGATTATGGGCGTGACAGCTACATTTGACAAGGTTGCCGACATCATCGCCGACACCAGCGAAATTGACCGGGAAACCATTACGCCGGAGAGCCACACAATCGACGATCTGGGCATCGACAGCCTTGATTTCCTCGACATCGTATTTGCGATCGACAAGGAATTCGGCATCAAGATCCCGCTCGAGCAGTGGACCCAGGAGGTCAACGAAGGCAAGGTAACGACAGAAGAATACTTCGTGTTGAAAAACCTCTGCGCCAAGATCGACGAACTGAAGGCCGCCAAGGGCTGATCTGTTCCGGCATCCGCAAATTTGCGGACCGCTGAGTGAGTTGAATATTGGTTTATATCCCTCACGCCGGAACCGGCGGGAGGGATTGTTTTATTAAGCGGAGGGCAAATGCTTCTCGAATATTTCCAGATGATCGACCACATCGAGTCTGTCGATAAAACGGCGCGCATATTGAAGGCACGCTCTGTTGTGCCGGCAAAAAGCCCGGTTTTTGAAGGTCATTTTCCCGGAATGCCGCTTGTTCCCGGTGTTTTGTTGATTGAAACCATGGCGCAGGCCTCCGGCATGCTGGTTCTCGGCCTGACCGATTTTGCCGCCATGCCGTTTTTGATGACGGTTGACGGTGCCAAGATGCGCACTTTCGTGGAGCCGGAAGCGGTTCTGGATATCGAAGCGTTTCTGGAACATGAAGGTTCCGGTTTTGCTGTGACCAAGGCCAAGATCACCTCTGGTGGCAAGAAGGTCTGTGACGCGCAGCTGAAACTGCGCACCATGCCGTTCAGCGATATTCCTCTTGGTCCAATCGTCAAGAAACGCGCAGAAGAAGTCGGCCTGATGGCTGCTCTTGCCGCCTCTGAAGGTTGAAAAACGCGCTATCAGCCGGTTCGACCGGTGAATAAACAAGGTTTTGAAGGCCTCGTTCGGGCCTTCGCCATTGCCAAGTCGTTTTGTGCGGATTATTCGGCAAGCATGTAATGCCGCAAGCTGGCGCAAACGCATGAACAGCGGACGCGAACCACGGTGGGTCCTGCAACCGCAGAGGATGACGTATGAGCAAATCTGACAATGATGTGGTGATAACAGGTGTTGGTATCGTGACCTGTCACGGTGTCGGTACTGAAGCGCATATCGCTTTGCTTTCCGCAAGTGTAGCGCCGGAAACGATTGTCGAGAGCGAGAAGTTCAAACCTTACCCGGTTCACCCTCTGCCCGAGATCGATTGGTCAACGCAGATCGGCCGCAAGGATCAGCGCCAGATGGAAAACTGGCAGCGCCTTGGCGTGTTTGCTGCAGGTCTTGCGCTGGATGATTCCGGTTTCAAGGAAGACGCAGACGCCTGCGCCACCATGGACATGATCGTTGCTGCCGGGGGCGGGGAACGTGACATCAACGTTGATACGTTGATCGTCGATGAAGCCTTGAAGCGCAACGACCGCGAAATTCTTCTCAATGAAAAGCTGACGACGGAATTGCGGCCGACGCTGTTCCTTGCCCAGCTTTCCAACCTGATGGCTGGCAATATTTCCATCGTGCACAAGGTCACCGGTTCGTCGCGCACCTTCATGGGCGAAGAAGCAGCCGGTATCTCTGCCGTCGAAACAGCCTTCCACCGCATCCGTTCGGGTGAATCAAGCCATGCCCTTGTTGGTGGTGCTTTCTCGGCCGAACGTCCCGACATGATTTTGCTGTTTGAAGCCATCAATGCCCACGCCCAGGGTGACTGGCAGCCATTGTGGTCGCGCAGCACTGATAATGGTGGTGGCATGATCACGGGTTCGGTCGGCGCATTCCTTGTTCTGGAATCGCGCAAACACGCCGTTGATCGTGGTGCAAAGATTTACGCCCGCATCGACGCCATCGAAGGTGACCGCGGCAACCGCGACGACGCGAAGATGGAAAAGCGCCTCGAGCGCCTGCTGTCTCCGGCTGGTGACGCGGGTGACACGCTTGTCCTGTCGGGCGCCAGCGGCTTCCATGACGTGACGAAGCGCGAAAAGGCTCTGCTGGAAAAGGCGCTGCCAAACGCTGTTATCCGCGGTTACAGCGGTGTTACCGGCCATGCGCTGGAAGCGCAGTTCCCGCTCGGTCTGGCACTGGGTGCGCTTGCCATTGAAAGCGGCGCAAAGCTGCCAGCCTTTGATGGCGCACAGGAAAAGCCGATGTCGACAAGCGCCAACACGGCAGTGGTCACCACCGTCGGCCACGTGCGTGGCGAAGGCGTCGCCGTTTTGTCCCGTGATGTTTGAGGAGTAAAAAAGATGGCATCATCCAGCTTCAAGGATCATCTCGGACGTCCAATCGTTGCCGTGACCGGCATGGGCATCATCACCTCGCTCGGACAAGGGCTTGAGGACAACTGGTCTGCACTGACATCAGGCAAATCAGGCATTCACAACATCACACGTTTCCCAACCGACGGCCTGTCGACCAAGATCAGCGGAACCGTTGATTTTATCGAAATTCCGGCGCCGAACTCGGTCGAGCGTTCCTACGCCTTTGCCCGCGAAACCACCATTGAGGCGCTGGCACAGGCCGGTCTGTCGGGTGATTTCGGTGGCCCGCTGTTTTTGGCTGCACCGCCAATCGAGCCGGAATGGAGCGCGCGCTTCGAACTGGCCGATCGTTCGCCACCGGCTGACCAGCCGGGCGATGCCTATAACCGCTTCCTCGCGGCCATGCGCCAGCGCCCGGATGCCGCGTTTCAGGAAGCAGCACTGTTCGGTGCCATTTCCGAGCGTCTGGCCGACCGGTTTGGCACACGCGGTCTGCCGGTAACGCTGTCCACGGCCTGTGCATCCGGCGCCACCGCCATTCAGTTGGGCGTTGAAGCCATTCGTCAGGGTCGTACAGACCGTGCACTGACGGTTGCGACCGATGGTTCGGTCAGCGCCGAGGCGCTGATCCGCTTCTCGCTGCTGTCGGCCCTTTCCACGCAGAACGACCCGCCGGAAAAAGCGTCCAAGCCATTCAGCAAGGACCGTGATGGTTTCGTGATTGCCGAAGGTGCGGCAACGCTGGTGCTGGAATCGCTCGAATCTGCCGTTGCACGCGGTGCCAAGGTTCTCGGCATCATCAAGGGTGCTGGCGAAAAGGCCGACAGCTTCCACCGCACACGCTCCTCGCCAGATGGCGCACCTGCCATTGCAACCATCCGTGCGGCTCTCTCGGATGCCGGTATCGCGCCAGAGGGCATTGGTTACATCAATGCACACGGCACCTCGACGCCGGAAAATGACAAGATGGAATATGGCGCGATGCTGGCCGTGTTCGGTGAAGGCCTGAAGGACATTCCATTGTCGTCCAACAAGTCGATGATCGGCCACACGCTGACGGCAGCTGGTGCGGTTGAGGCGGTGTTCTCGCTGCAGACCATGCTGACCGGCACCTTGCCGCCGACCATCAACTACACCAATCCCGACCCGGCCATCGCGCTCGACGTCGTGCCAAATGTGAAGCGGGAAGCTCAGGTCAGTGCCGTGCTGTCCAACTCCTTCGGTTTCGGCGGACAGAACGCAAGCCTTGTCATGACACGGGAACCGGCTTAATCGGTTTCCCAACGGCACCGGCTCGCATGACTGAACAGGTTTATGGGGCCGGATGCAGAAATTCAAAAGGGTGAGCGTCCCTTGTGTGTCATGTCAGACGCGCGGGCGCTCTCAACCAAACAAAACGCCTTCGGGCGAAGGACTTTATCATGCGCGCCTTGCAACTCGTTGATGACCGTAAACTTGAAAGAGTGGAACTGCCGGAGCCGGAAGCACCAGCACCGGGTGAAGTAACGCTTCGGGTCAAGGCTGTTGCGCTGAACCACATCGACGTCTGGGGCTGGCGCGGCATGGCATTTGCCAAGCGCAAGATGCCACTGACGATCGGCGCGGAAGCCTCCGGTGTTGTTGAGGCCATCGGCCCTGGCGTATCCAACGTTCTGCCAGGCCAGCTGGTCTCGATCTATGGCGCACGCATCTGTGGTCTGTGCAAGCCATGCCGTGAGGGCAGGGACAACCTGTGCGAACACGTTTCTGGCGTGCACGGTTTCCACCTTGATGGTTTTGCGCAGGAAAAGATCAATATTCCAGCCCGCCAGCTGGTACCTGCGCCAAACGGTGTGGATGCTGTGGCTGCTGCGCTCGCGCCGGTGACCTTTGGTACGGTTGAACATATGCTGTTTGACAATGCCAAGCTTGAGCCGGGCGAAACGATCCTGATCCATGCCGGTGGTTCCGGCATTGGCTCGGCTGCCATTCAGCTGGCCAAGAAGATGGGTTGCACCGTCATCACCACAGTTGGTTCCGACGACAAGATTGAACGCGCCAAGGCACTGGGTGCCGACCACGTCATCAACTACCGCACCGACCGCTTCGAAGGCGTTGTGCGCAAGCTGACCAAGAAAAAAGGCGTTGACGTTGTGTTCGAACACGTTGGCAAGGACACATGGGCCGGTTCCATGTTCTCGCTGAAGCGTGGCGGCCGTCTGGTGACCTGTGGTTCGACGTCGGGTGTTTCGACCGACATCAACCTGATGATGCTGTTCCAGCAGCAGCTCAAGCTGCTCGGCTCCTTCGGTTGCCGTATGGAAAATATGGCCAATGCCATGCAGAAGATGGCGCGCGGCATCGTACATCCCGTTATCGACACCGAAGTGACCTTTGACGATATTGACCGTGCGTTGGAGCGCATGGAAACCCGTCAGGTATTCGGTAAAATCGTTCTCAGAATGGATTGATGCCCGTGAAGATGCTTGTGACGCGCATCGTCTTGGCGCTGATGCATTTTCGGCAATGGCTGATTGCGCAATTTGCGTTTGGCCTGCTGAATTTCCTGAAGCTGTTCCCGGCTGATCCGGCCATGCGTTTTGCGGAACGTTTTGCCAGATGGGTTGGCCCCAAGACCAAGCGTCACAAGCTGATGCTCTATAATCTGGAGCGCGCATTCCCTGAGAAGTCGCAGCAGGAACGTCTTGATATCGCCATGGACAGTTGGGCGAATATGGGCCGTCTGGCGGCGGAATATGTATTTCTGGACCGGTTGTTCGACTTTGATCCGGAAAACGCCACGCCAGGCCGCATTGAGGTCGAAGGTATCCCGATCTTCCTCGACCTGCGTGATAATCCGCGACCTTTCATCGTGTTTACTGCCCATACCGGCAACTTCGAACTTCTGCCCGTGGCAGGCTCTGCCTTTGGCCTGATGGTCACTGTGCTGTTTCGCCCACCGAACAACCCTTATATTGCTGACAAGGTATTCAACTTCCGCCGTGCACGCATGGGCGATCTTGTTCCCTCGCATGCCGGTTCATCTTTCGCGCTAGCGCGCCAGTTGGAACGGGGCGGTGGGGTTGGCGTGCTGGTTGACCAGAAGTTCAACAAGGGTCTGTCGACGCAGTTCTTCGACCTTGACGTGAAAACCAACCCGCTGGTTGCCAAGCTGGTTCGCCAGTTCAATTGTGAGGTCTATCCAGCCCGTTGCATCCGTTTGCCTGACAACCGCTACCGCCTGGAAATCGAGCCAAAGATAACGATCCCGGTTGACGAGAAGGGCAATGTCGATGTGGCCGGAACGGCCCAGTTGTTGAACGACAAGGTTGAAAGCTGGGTGCGGGAATATCCGGGCCAGTGGCTGTGGTACCACGACCGTTGGAACATCAAATCCAAGCTTTGAAATACCTTTCGGGTCTCGAAAATCACGAAACCTTGGCACCAGCTTCAGAATATATAAAACCCGTGGATTTCGGCGGTTAACCACACCAAGAGTAGCGGTTTGTAAACGCTTATGTTTTTGTGATATTAGTCGGTCATGGGTTTGAATGTTTTGGTTGATAGGTCTCAAGCATGTCCTGATCTCTGTGGAGGGACTGTGATTTCGGAGGTTCATCGATAATTGCATGCGGATTGCGATAATCTTCTCGGGAGAGTTGCGTTGAAGACTTTGGTTGAGCGGTTCTGGCAACAATATGCACGACTGAGACATGCGGTCGAAACCAACGACGCGACCGCCGTGGAGGCCCTGGATCGTGAGCTTGATCCGATCCTTGAAGCGATCATCCACAAGGAAACCCGAAACCCTGATGAGATCCGGATCCAGTTCCAGTTCGCAATTGATTTGCTGAACGAGGAGGCTGAGGATTTTGCTGGTGTCCAGCGCAACACAGAGTTGCTGAAAACTCTGGTAAACCGCTACATCGGCAAGGGTTATTCCCCCAACGACAAGGACGGCAAAGAGCACACCGTTCTGGATGAGGCATGGTTTGACGAGCAGTCCGACCGCATCATCGTGGTATCTACGGATTACCGTATCTTTTATTGCAATGCTGCCAATGCCAGCCGCTATTCGCTGTCTGTCGCCGATATGCTTGGCAAGCACATTGCGGAGTTTGTCGGTCTGCACCGCTTCCAGCATGGCCTGAAGGAAAAGCTGGTTCAGTGCTTCCAGGGTGAGGCAACGCAGTTTACCTACGCGGAAGATAATGATGGTCGCACCATCGTCGTTTCGCTTGGTCTCACACCTTGCTACTCGTCATCAGGCACGCTTCTCGGTGCGATGATTGTTCTGCAGGAAGCAGCCGATCGCCGCAGACGTTCCGGCGCTGCCTGAAACATTCCTTTGATTATTCCTGACCGCAATTGCTGCAACCGACACCGGTCGCCATGCGGTCAGCGTGTTATTTTCGGACATTGAACTGATTCACAATCTGGCACAGCTGTTTCATAATGAGACAGGTGAGGGCGGCTGTGCGCCGATCTGGAATCCCCAATTCGGACAAATTCCCACATATTGATTTGTCTAAAATCTGTTTCAAAATTGCGACACTTTGGGTGCTTTCCAGTCCGTGATGATTTGTTTTTTGAAGTATCGGAAATTTATTTATTTAAAATTTTCACGTAAATCATGTCCTGTATTTTGAAATAAAGTAAAAATAAATATCATTTTTTATGTTGATGCCTGTTTCATCTGTTTTTGATTTTAATTGTGTATTGTTTTCGATTTTTCTGAATTATCCAGGGTGATTTTCAGGAATATATTTAAGAAATAATAGTGTTTGCTGTGTTTTTGCTTTTGCTAAATTCAAAGAATCTAATTCAGCCGTCATTTGACTGATTGAATGTGAGGGGTCGTCATGTTAGTGCCTTCCAGCAAAGAATGTGCGGGCATTTGACCATTCTCGCACACGGACATCCGTCGCCTGTTTTTACCGCAGCACGGATATCTGGCAGACTATTTTGGAGACTGGCATGTTGGGGCTTTTCGAAGCGTTTTCGACAAAATGTTTGCAATTGCAGCAGGCCGTATCTGCCGGACATGACGAGCTGGTCCGGGCTCTCGACCGTGAGTTGGACCCGCTCATCGGCATCATCCTGTCCTATAAAGCGGAAAATGCCTATGAAATGCATATGCAGATGCAGTTTCTGGCGGCGCTGATCCGTGAAGATGCGGATGATCCGTCAAGCGTGCTGCGCCATTCGGCTGCCATGTCGATGCTGATCGACCGTTATTTCGCCGACAGCACCATGCAGGCGGAAGACGCTCGCCCCGCTATTGTCGAGACAAGAGCAAAACAGCAGGTCTATCCTGATATGTTGTTCAGCGAAGTTGTACTGGATCTGCTGCCAGACCGGGTGGTGGTGATCACCACCGATTGCCGTTTTCTCTACGCCAACAAGCGTTATTCGAAATATTTCAACAGAACGCCACTATCTTTGATCGGCTCATCGATTTCAGAGCTGGTCGGCAGCGAATATTTTGAAATGAAGATCAAGCCCCGCCTTGATCGTTGTTTTGAAGGGGAAAGCCTTGATTATACCCATGAGCCGTGGGGGCAGGGCGAACGGATGGCCCGTTACCGCATGACGCCGCTTCGTTGTGCTGATCACCGCATTGCCGGTGCCATCGTCGTCATGCAAGACTTGCATGAGGCCTGAGGCACGGCATTGCGCCGTGCCATTGTCTGATTGATTGATGGTCCCGCGACCGGGACCTTATTTTCAGAAGCCGAAGACTGCCGTCATCCGCGCCCACAGGGCAGGGTCGACCTGACCAATGATCAAGCGTGCCGCCATGGCAAGGCAGGAGATGATCAGCAGGGGACGGATCAGCTTTGCGCCATTTTTCATGGCGAAGTGCGAACCAAGCTGCGCGCCAATGAACTGGCCGATACCCATGACAAAACCGATTTTCCACAACACGGCGCCGCTGATGGTGAACACAATGAAGCTGCCGACATTGGAGCCGAAGTTCAAAAGCTTGGTGTGAGCTGTGGCTTTCAGCATGCCGTAACCGGCCAGCGACACGAAGGCCAGCATGAAGAACGATCCGGTACCGGGGCCGAATATACCGTCGTAAAAACCGATCAGCGGCACGACCGTGCAGCCGAACATAAAGGATGAAATGCGTCTGTGGCGGTCCTGATCGCTCAGCTGCTGTTTGAACGCGAAATAAAGCGCAATGCCAACCAGCAGGAACGGCATGATAAAACGCAGCACTTCGGCCGGTACAAAGGCGGCTGCAATGGCGCCGAATACGCCGCCCACCATCGACAAAAGCGCCATCGGCATCTGGCTTTTCAGGTCCACCAAACCGCGCTTGGTATAGGCGTAAGTGGCAGAGGCCGAACCGAACTGTGATTGCAGCTTGTTAGTGCCCAGCGCCTCAAGCGGTGGAATGCCCATGATCAGCATGGCCGGAATGGTAATCAGCCCGCCGCCGCCAGCAATGGAATCGATAAAGCCGGCAACAATGGCGACAACAAACAAGGTGGAAAGCAGGTGCAACGTGACGTCGGTCAAGGTGAGAATTCCGGGAGGGGCAAAAGATGACAGCGTTATTGTCACTGAAGCCGATGCTTGGCAAACGCTATTTCAGGTCACGTTAGGGATTGCGGATGCGCCGCTTATGATTAATGTGCCCGCACCCGGCGGCACATCAGCCGGCATAAAAAGATTTTGCGGAGCATACTGAAATGCATAAGGTGATATTTGATACGGATCCCGGCGTCGATGACGCAATGGCCCTGCTTTTCCTTCACAGGCACCCGGAGATCGATCTGATAGGCATCACCACGGTTTTCGGGAATGCGCCGATTGAGATCACGACGCGCAACGCGCTTTTCCTCAAGCAGCAATGGGGCATTTCCGCACCGGTCGCCAAGGGTGCCAATGTGACGTTTGATCCGTCCCGTCCCGAGGGACATTGGCCGACCTTCATCCACGGTGAAAACGGTCTGGGCGACATCGATATCCCCGAGACCATCGACCTGCCGGTCGATCCGCGTCCGGCCCACCATTTCCTGATCGAAACGGTGAAGGCCAATCCGGGCGAGGTGACGATCATTGCGGTTGGACGCATGACCAACCTTGCACTGGCATTGCGCGAAGATCCGGATTTTGCCGCACTGGTGAAAGACGTCATCATCATGGGTGGTGCATTCGACATTAACGGCAACGTATCGCCAGCCGCCGAAGCCAATATTCATGGTGACCCGGAAGCGGCCGATCTGGTGTTTACCGCACCCTGGCGCGTCACCATCGTTGGTCTGGATGTCACGACCAAGACCGTGATGACCTCGAAATTCATGGATGACATGGCAAAAGCAGGCGGCAAGCCGGTGCAACTGCTGTCAGACCTGTCGCAGTTCTACATCGAGTTCTACAAGGAACGCACCGGCGACGGCATGGTCGTGCATGACAGCTGCGCCTGCGTTTATCTGGTGGCGCCGGAACTGTTTGAGACACGCAGCGGCCCGGTTCGCGTGGTATGCGGTGGTCTGGCCGATGGTGCGACCATCCAGAAACCGGATGGTCGTGGTTTCCCGCCAGGCTACTGGGATGGTCATCCAAGCCAGCTCGTTTGCACCGATATCAAGCCGGATGCGGTGCTTTCGCTCATCCGTTCTGTCATCGTGGACGGCAAGCACGCCTGATTGTCAGGCCGATTGCAGCAAAATGGCCGGTTTCCGGCCATGGTTGCCTTGCATTCAAACCAAAACTGGCGTTAAGCAAAAACGTGTTTACGCATCACTGCGTCGGATCGGCTGCCGTAAAAAAAGCTTATATCCGACACATCCATGCGCCACTTCATCTCAATGCAGATGACGATGTCCGGCGACATGGGATGGAGTGATCAGGCTGGCGCCAATTGACCGGTTAAATCGTTAGGATTTTCCGATCTTTGCGCTACAATACCAGAATCTGCAGGATGTGTTCGTGTCGGCAGGTTACTGTAATAAAAACGAACTTTCGCAAATGCGCCGGGCAGTGCTGGCGCATTTTCATGAGGAAGAAGATGGAAGAGTTTCACAAGGTCAAGCGTCTGCCGCAATACGTATTCGAACAGGTAAACCGTTTGAAAGCGAGCGCACGAGCGGGTGGCGCGGATATTATTGACCTTGGCATGGGAAACCCGGATCTTCCGACCCCGAAAGCGATTGTCGACAAGCTGTGTGAGGTCGTTCAGGACCCACGTACCCACCGCTATTCCTCGTCCAAGGGCATTCCCGGTCTTCGCAAGGCGCAGGCCGCCTATTACGCCCGTCGTTTTGGCGTAAAGCTCAACCCCGATACCCAGGTTGTTGCGACACTCGGCTCCAAGGAAGGCTTCGCCAACATGGCGCAGGCAATCACTGCACCGGGCGACGTTATTCTCTGCCCGAACCCGACCTATCCGATCCATGCTTTCGGCTTCTTGATGGCTGGCGGTGTTATCCGCTCCATGAATGTCGAGCCGGATGAGACATTCTTTGGCCCGCTGGAGCGCGCTGTGCGCCACTCCATTCCAAAGCCATTGGCGCTGATCATCAACTACCCGTCCAACCCGACGGCGCATGTTGCATCGCTTGATTTCTACAAGGATATCATCGCATTCGCCAAGAAGCATGACATCATCGTGCTGTCGGATTTGGCCTATTCGGAAATCTACTTCGACGAAAATAACCCACCACCATCGGTGCTGCAGGTTCCAGGTGCCATGGATGTGGCCGTTGAGTTCACCTCCATGTCCAAGACCTTCTCAATGCCCGGCTGGCGCATGGGCTTTGCGGTGGGTAACGAGCGTCTGATCTCGGCTTTGACCCGTGTAAAGTCCTATCTGGACTACGGCGCTTTCACGCCGATCCAGGTTGCCGCCACCCACGCGCTGAACGGCGATGGCTCCGATATTGCCGAAGTGCGCAATGTCTACCGTCGCCGCCGCGACGTGATGGTTGATACCTTTGGCAAGGCTGGTTTTGAAGTGCCACCACCGGCCGCCACCATGTTTGCATGGGCCAAAATTCCGGAAAAGTTCCGTCATCTCGGTTCGCTCGAGTTTTCCAAACTGCTCGTCGAAAAGGCCGATATTGCGGTTGCTCCGGGTGTTGGCTTCGGCGAAATGGGCGATGATTATGTTCGTCTGGCTCTCGTTGAAAACGAACACCGCATTCGTCAGGCTGCGCGCAACTTGAAGCGCTTCCTGTCCACAGCTGATGAAACGATGCATAACGTCGTTTCTCTGAACGCTCACCGTTAATAACGGGGGAAACTCCCTGGGTGGCCGGTCCCGGCCACCTGTTATTACCAAAACAAATCAGGATTATACCAATGGCAGATTCATTGAGAATCGGCATAGCGGGGCTCGGCACCGTCGGCTCGTCGCTTGTGCGCATCATCCAGCAGAGAAGCAACGAGCTTGCGATTACCTGCGGACGCGCGATTGAGATTATTGCCGTTAGCGCGCGCGACCGTTCGCGCGACCGTGGCATTGATCTCACCGGTATTACCTGGTTTGACACACCCGAGCAGATGGCAGCCGAAGCTGAGATCGATGTGTTCGTTGAACTGGTTGGCGGTGCATCTGGCCCAGCCAAGGCAGCAGTCAGAACAGCGCTTGCTCGCGGTCTCCACGTGGTGACAGCCAACAAGGCATTGCTTGCCAAGCACGGTGTGGAACTGGCAACTACGGCAGAAGAGAAGGGCGTTCTCCTGAACTTCGAAGCTGCGGTGGCCGGTGGTATTCCCGTTATCAAGGCACTGCGTGAATCCCTGACCGGCAACCACGTGTCCCGAATCTACGGTATCATGAACGGTACCTGCAATTACATCCTGACTAAGATGGAGAAGGAAGGCCTGTCCTTTGAGACGTGCCTGAAGGAAGCGCAGCGTCTTGGTTACGCTGAAGCGGACCCAGCCTTTGACATCGAGGGCAATGACACCGCTCACAAGCTTGCCATTTTGACGACGCTGGCATTCGGCAACAAGATTGCAGCTGACGACATCTATCTCGAAGGTATCACCAATATCTCGATTGAAGATATCCATGCCGCCGCCGATCTCGGTTACCGCATCAAGCTGCTCGGCGTTGCACAGATGACTGAGTCCGGCATTGAACAGCGCGTTCACCCAACCATGGTGCCGCTGGATTCCGTGATTGCGCAGGTGGATGGCGTGACCAACGCTGTCGCCATCGAATCCGACATCCTCGGTGAATTGCTGATGGTTGGCCCCGGCGCCGGTGGTAATGCAACGGCATCTGCCGTTCTCGGCGATATCGCCGACATCGCCAAGAGCCGTCCTGGCATTCAGCAGGTTCCGGTGCTTGGCCGTCCGGCCAAGTCGCTGGAAAAGTACCGCCGCGCCAAGATGAAGAAACACGAAGGCGGTTACTTCATCCGCCTGACTGTCGCTGACCGCGCCGGCGTGTTTGCCAGCATCGCGACAAGCATGGCTGAAAATGGCATTTCGCTGGAATCGATCGTGCAGCGCTCGCGCGCCCAGACGCCGGATGCCCCGCAGACAATCGTGCTGGTGACCCACGCAACGATGGAAGATGCCGTTCGCAAGGCCGTCGCCTCCATCAAGAGCCAGGCTTACCTGACGGATGAACCGCAGGTCATCCGAATCGAGCGCACAAAGGCTGCCTGATTCGCGCCGCATTTCGGTTTTCGCACCGAATTTCGGTTCCATTTTGACATTATCGATGCCCTGCCGCTGGTTATGACCACGGCGGGGCATTCGCTTTTACAAAATGTGACTGCCATAAGCCCCGATAGCCGCCTTTGAGTACTCTATTTTGCTTACTCAGTAAGGAGTAAGGCTGGTCAAGGGCGTTAAGTGACAGTACCATGACATCAACTGAAATCACCAAGCGAGGGAGGCGCGTCGTGAGTTCAATTGTACTGTTCAAGGATATTGGTCCTGTCGAAAAGGCAGAGGTTCATCCTCTGCCAAACTTTTCGAACGACAATTTTGCCCTGTGTGAAAATGAAGAAAGTTTCGCCCGACGTAACTGGGCGGTGCTGACCATTCTGCTGTCCGTCGTGGCCAGCAGCGTCGGAGCCTTGGCTCTGCCGATTGTTCTGGGCTGATTTGACACGATAACAGCCACCATGTCTGAGGAGGGTGGTGGCTGTTGTGACGGTCTGGAAACTGCATGCTTTCCGGACTTATCCTAAAGCGGCGCACATCCATGATGTGCGTTGTTTTGGCTGGCGTAAAACGCCATGCCACGGCTTTGAATGTGACCAGCTTTGCAGCGCAAGCCTTGTCGTAAAGGCCGTTCGTGCATTTTGGTGATGCCATGCTTTAGGGCAGGTCATGTGTCCCAACAAAGTTTTCGGCCGCTCTTGCTCTTGAAACTCCCGCACGACAGAATAAATGCTCGTCTTTAAGACACGAAAGCTGTTTAACCGCTTTCATCATGTGTTGAGTTTGGCAGAGCAGGATAGTGAATGACGGAACCGGTCGATACCGTGCCACGTGCGTTTCTGGGTGTGGAGCGATCGGTCAGCGACCAGCGCTGGGTGTCACGGCTTGATCAGGCCGGGCAGAACCGCGCCCTCGCCATGGCGCAGCTTCACGGTATGCCGGAACTGATCGCCCGTGTGCTGGCCGGGCGTGGCGTTGCCGTTGATGAGGCACTGGAATTTCTCGACCCAACCATCCGTAACCTGATGCCCGATCCGCACACGCTGACGGATTGTGAACTGGCCGCGAATCGTCTGGCCGCCGCCATCGAGAAAAACGAAAAGATAGCCATCTTCGGTGACTATGACGTTGATGGCGCATCGTCGGCTGCCTTGATGTACCGCTTCCTCAATCATTTCGGGCTTGAGCCGGAAATCTATATTCCCGACCGTATTTTTGAAGGTTATGGCCCAAACCCCGCCGCCATGCAGCAACTGGCCGCCAATGGCGCCACGCTGATCGTGACGGTGGATTGTGGCTCCACCAGCCATGAATCGCTGCTGGCCGCCAAGCAGGCCGGCACCGATGTGGTTGTCATAGACCACCATCAGGTCGGTGAAACGCTGCCGCTTTGCGTCGCGCTCGTAAACCCCAACCGCCAGGACGATCTCTCAGGCCAGGGCCATCTCTGTGCCGCCGGTGTGGTGTTTCTGGTGCTGGTGGCAACGCTGCGAGTGATGAAGGACAAAAAGGACCGCCGCGCTTTCACGCTCGACCTTCTGTCCTTCCTCGATATCGTGGCACTGGCGACAGTTTGTGACGTCGTGCCACTGAAGGGGCTGAACCGTGCCTATGTGGTGAAAGGCCTTGTTGCGGCCCGTCACATGAACAATGCCGGTCTGGCGGCGCTGTTTAAGATCGCAGGCCTCGGCGGGCCGGTAACACCTTATCATTTCGGTTTTCTGATTGGTCCGCGCATCAACGCTGGCGGCCGGATTGGCGACGCCGCACTCGGCAGCCGCCTGTTGACCATTGATGACCCATCGGGTGCTGAAGTCATCGCGGCAAAGCTCGATGAGCTGAACCGCGAACGCCAGGCGATGGAAACTGTGATGCTGGCCGAGGCGGAAGCCGAAGCGCTTGCCGAATATGGTGACGGCTCCGGGGCAGGGGTTATTGTCACCGCCCGGCAGAATTGGCACCCCGGTATTGTCGGCCTGCTGGCATCACGCCTCAAAGACCGCTTCCGCCGCCCGGCCTTTGCCATTGCTTTTGATGCAAACGGCAAGGGCACCGGTTCCGGCCGCTCGATCAATGGCTTTGACCTTGGCCGCATGGTACGAGCTGCCGTCGACAATGGCCTTCTGGTCAAGGGTGGCGGCCATGCCATGGCAGCCGGCCTGACAGTGGAGCGCAGCGCGCTTGGCAAGCTTAGAACCTTCTTTGAGGAAAGCGCCTCAAAGGCCATCGCATCGCTGGTCGAAAACAGTGCGCTCAAGATCGATGGTGCAATTGGTGCCTCCGGTGCGACGCTGGATCTGATCGACCGGCTGGAAGCCGCTGGCCCCTATGGTTCGGGCCACTCGCAGCCGATTTTTGCCATTCCAGCCCACCGCCTGAAAGATGCCCGCACCGTGGGCGCCAATCACGTCAAGATAACGCTGGAAGCGCTGGATGGCAGCCGGCTGGACGGTATTGCATTCCGCGCGGCAGATGCGCCGCTCGGCCAGCTGCTGCTGAACGGCAGAGGCCGCTCGGTGCATGTTGCCGGCACATTGGGCGCGGAACAATGGCAGGGTCAACGCCGGGTGCAGATCCGCGTGCTGGACGCAGCAATCGCCAATTGATGTAACAAGCTGCTCGAAGGCTGAAGCAAGCCTCTGATGCCGCAAGCGAACGCCCAGCAGTTCTGAAGTGCTCAGTTTTGGTAGAGTTCAACGGTGCGACCGGTAGCAACCGCTAGCAGGTTGTTTTCAGCAACCAATCCGCCGCCTTTGCATTTGCCATCACCCACACCAAAGGTCGGCGTTGTGATCGTGCCGTCAATATCCATGCCGACAATCTGCCCTTTGTCATCAAGCACGAAAATTTGTCCTTGATGATACAGCGGTTGGCCGACGATCTCGCCTTGTAACGGCTGGCTCCAGACCGCTTCAAGTTGCGGCTTTTTAAACAGCAACCCCTTCTTTTCCAGGGACGCAACACGGATCGTGCTGTTGTCGTCACCAGCAATGATGCGATTGCCGACAACCAGTGGACCTGATGTGATCGCCGTGCCCTCAGGAATGGCCAGAGATGCCTTCAGGGCGCCATTGGCAGGGTCGTAGAGGTGGATGGCATTGCGGGCGCCCCAGACCAGCAGGCCGTCCACAATGGCGGCATTGAAGTGATACTGATCCGCTGTGGTTGACCACAACCTGTTGCCTGACTGCTGGTCGATGCACAGCAGATGCACGGTCGATTCTCCGAACTTGGCGCCGGAAACAATTGCCGTGTGGAAGATCTTGCCGTCATGCGCCAGAAATCGGTAGGCGTGACCTCCGGTGTCATGGGACCAGAGGACGTCGCCAGTCGCTTTATCGAGGCACCAGGTCTTCTGGCTGCCGCCACCGGTTTCGGCAATGAAGATACGATCCCCGCTCAGAACAGGCACATTGACATTGCGGGTGCCAACGGCGCTGGTCCACAACGTGCTGCCATCAGGCGCATAGGCGTGAACCGCGCCGGCGAAGCTGGCAACATAGATATTGCCATTATTATCAATCCGCGGTTCCGTCGCCACATGGTCGATCGTGTGTCGCCACACCTCACGCCCGTCGGTTTTTGAGAGTGCGATGACACTGCTCTCGAAGAAGCTCTTTTTGTCGTAATGAAAAACGCCGACAACCTGGTCCTTGCCAATAACAGGCGTGCGGGCCGAGACATTGCGCTCCTTGGGCAGCGCATAATTCCAAATCATCGTCCAACCGGTGTTCATGGCCAAACCTTCTGGATGAAAATGGTTCGATGGTGTCAAAGGGAAATAGCAACAAAGCGCAATGTTGTGTACCCGCTAAAGCCACGCTGAGAGCAGTGTATGGCTTGAGCATGTCAGCGCATGGCAAAACGACCAAGCGACGTTGTCGCTGTGGCGTTTTTTATCATGATGTAGGGGAGAGAAGCACAGTGGTACGCCCTAGGGGAGTCGAACCCCTCTTTTCAGAATGAAAATCTGACGTCCTAACCGATAGACGAAGGGCGCGTACGCTGTGTTGGCGCCCTTATAGTCAGAGGTTTGATTTCCCGCAAGCACCAAATTGCATTTTTTTTCGTTTCGGCTGTGGAAAAATGCATTTTTTTCCAGTTGGCCTTTTAGGTGAGGGGATTGCTGTAAATATTTGAAAATGTCGGCATAAATCGACATGCAGAAAGATCGTTCCCGAGGCGGGAATGATGCAGTTTTTCAATTTTGGGGAGGATCACAGTGGTACGCCCTAGGGGAGTCGAACCCCTCTTTTCAGAATGAAAATCTGACGTCCTAACCGATAGACGAAGGGCGCATACGCTGTGTTGGCGCCCTTATAATCAGAGGTTTTATTTCCTGCAAGCGCCAATTTTCGTTTTTTGCAAAAAAATGACAATACCGATGATTTTATTGTGCAGGTTTTGTAATTGTCTTTTTAAATCAGTGGCTTGTTGTTTTTCTGTCGCTCTGCGGTGACATTTGTTCGGGTATGTATAACGGCCATCTGCGCATAAAAAATGGGGCCGAAGCCCCATTTTTCCGTTTTCGATTCCTAGTGGAGAATCTGGCTGAGGAACAATTTTGTTCGCTCGTGCTGCGGATTGTCGAAAAACTCCTGCGGGGAGTTTTCTTCGACGATCTGGCCCTGGTCCATGAAGATAACCCGGTTTGCCACCTGGCGTGCAAAACCCATTTCGTGGGTTACGCACAGCATGGTCATGCCTTCTTCGGCAAGGCCCACCATCGTATCGAGAACTTCCTTCACCATTTCCGGGTCGAGCGCCGATGTCGGCTCATCGAACAGCAGGATTTTTGGCTTCATGCACAGCGAGCGGGCAATCGCCACGCGCTGCTGCTGACCGCCCGAAAGCTGGCCCGGATATTTGTGAGCCTGTTCAGGGATCTTCACGCGCTCCAGGAAGTGCATGGCAATCGCTTCGGCTTCCTTCTTTGGGGTCTTGCGAACCCAGATCGGTGCCAGCGTGCAGTTTTCAAGGATTGTCAGGTGAGGGAACAGGTTGAAGTGCTGGAACACCATGCCCACTTCGCGACGAACCT
This sequence comes from Rhizobium sp. BIGb0125, assembly GCF_024810055.1. NCBI lineage: Bacteria > Pseudomonadati > Pseudomonadota > Alphaproteobacteria > Hyphomicrobiales > Rhizobiaceae > Rhizobium > Rhizobium sp. BIGb0125. The sequence continues at coordinate 46,372 of NZ_JANUDV010000002.1, read as the reverse complement.
CATCGATCTTCTTCAGATCGTTGGTCAGTTCGATGCCATCCACCACAATGCTGCCCGACTGGTGTTCTTCCAGACGGTTGATGCAGCGGATCATCGTCGACTTGCCCGAGCCGGAAGGCCCGGCAATGACGATACGCTCACCGCGCATGACCTTGAGGTTGATATCGCGAAGCACGTGGAAATCGCCATACCACTTGTTCATTCCAACGATTTCGATAGCGACATCGGTATCAGAAACCGTCATTTTTTGTGTTTGGGGTCCTGCCATGAGTGTTTCCCTTATCTTTTATGTCCGGTGTCGAGGTGTCTTTCCATGAAGGCAGAGTAACGCGACATGCCGAAGCAGAATATCCAGAAGATGAAGCCTGCGAAAATCAGGCCGGTCAATGGTGTTACCGGGGTAATCCACGTCGCATCGCGGAAATTGAGCTGCACAATACCCAGCAGGTCGAACATGCCAATGATCGATACCAGAGAGGTGTCCTTGAACAGGCCAATGAACGTGTTGACGATGCCGGGAATAACCAGCTTGATTGCCTGCGGCAGAATGATCAGCCGCGTGGTCTGCCAGTAGCCGAGACCGAGTGAATCGGCACCTTCAAACTGGCCTTTTGGAATGGCCTGCAAACCACCGCGAATAACTTCCGCCATGTAGGCAGATGCAAACAGCGCAACGCCGACGAGTGCACGCAGGAAGTTGTCGATTGTCCATCCGGTTGGCAAAAACAGCGGCAGCATGACGTTTGCCATGAACAGAACGGTGATCAGCGGCACGCCACGGATGATTTCGATGAAACCGACGCACAATGTCTTGATGGCAGGCATTTTAGATTTTCTGCCAAGTGCCAACAGAATGCCGAGCGGCAGTGACACCGCAATGCCGACGAACGACAAAATGAGCGTGACCATCAGGCCACCCCAAAGAGGTGTGTCTACGCGCTGCAGGCCGAAAGCACCGCCATGCAGAAGGTAGAAGGCAACCACTGGGAAGATGATGAACATCAGGACGGCGTTGATTGTCTTGCCAGGGATTTTTGGAATGAGCAGCGGCACCAGCAATGCAATGAGCATGACTGTTACCAGCAGCGGACGCCATCTCTCATCGAGCGGATAACGGCCAAACATGAACTGCGCAAAGCGGTCCTCGACAAATGCCCAGCAGGCACCGGTCCAGCCTTCTGGCTGGATGCCACCCTGGACGACGGTGGCACACACGGAACGGTCAGAGCCGACCCATGATGCCTTGATGAACAACCAGTCGATGGCCGGTGGTACGATAGCCAGGATGATGGCGACCGCAATCAGCGTCAAAATCACGTCTTTGGGGCCGGAGAACAGATTTTTCCGCAGCCATGCAACGGCGCTTTTTTCGTCCTTTGGGGGAGGTGCCGCAGCAACCATGGCGGTGCGGACATATTCTACGTTTCTTGTGCTCATCAGCTTATCTCTCCACCAATGCCATCTTGGCGTTGAACCAGTTCATGAAGAGCGATGTGATGATGCTGATCGACAGATAGACAATCATCCAGATCGACACGACTTCGACGGCCTGACCGGTCTGGTTCAGGGTCGTTCCGCCTGTGGACACCAGATCGGGATAACCGATGGCGACACCCAGCGAAGAGTTCTTCGTGAGGTTGAGATATTGGCTGGTAAGCGGCGGAATGATGATGCGCATGGCCTGCGGCACAACGATAAGACGGGTGGTCTTGCTGGATTTCATGCCAAGCGCGGTGGATGCTTCCGTCTGTCCCTTCGGAACGCCGCGAATACCGGAACGGATGGTTTCGGCAATGAAGGCGGCGGTATAAAAGGAGAGGGCCAGATAAAGCGCGAAAAACTCCGGCAGAACAGTGCTGCCACCCCTGATGTTGAAGCCACCGGCAACAGGTACGTCGAAAGTCAGCGGCGCACCGGCAACCAGAAACGCCAATAGCGGCAGCCCAATCAGGATACCGAGGCCTGCGCGGAAGATCGGGAAGGTCTGACCGGTTTTCATCTGGCGTTTTGTCGCCCATTTGGACAAGGCCACAACGGCAATGATCGCAACCGGAATGGAGATTGCGAAGATCAGCGAACCTTCGCCCCAAACCGGTCTTGGAATAGAAAGGCCACGGTTGTTGAGGAAGATGCCAAACGGCAGATCGTAGGAATCTCTGACATTGGGAAGCAGGCGCAACACGCCCGTGTACCAGAAGAAGATAACCAGAAGCGGCGGGATGTTGCGGAACACCTCGACGTAAACCGTGCAAATCTTGGCGATCAGCCAGTTGTTGGACAGGCGCCCGACACCGACAATGAAACCAATGATTGTTGCGGTGATAATACCGGTTATCGCAACGACTAGGGTGTTGAGGAAGCCGACGACCAGCGCCCGGCCATAGGTGGAATCGCTGGAATAGGCGATCAGCGTGTCACCGATGTCAAAGCCAGCGCGGCTATTCAGAAAGCCGTAGCCAGACGCCGTGTTGGAACGCGCGAGGTTGGTCGCCACGTTGTTGGCAATAAACCACACGACGGCAACGAAGATGATGATGGTGACGATTTGAAAGAAGATTGAACGGACGAACGGATCATAAAGGAGTGAACCGGAGGATCTGTTGCCGGAAGACGCAATTGTAGCGTTATCTGCCATGTTTGCCCTATCCCCATGTGGCCATGTTGGCCATCTTGTTATTGTAAAAGGCAAGGCGGGTTTAAGCCGCCTTGCCGTTGACGAGGATTAGCGAATTGGTGGTGCGTACTGCAGGCCACCCTTGGTCCAAAGGGCATTCAGACCACGCTGGATTTTCAGCGGAGAAGATTCGCCGAGGTTGGCCTCGAAGATTTCACCGTAGTTACCCAGTGCCTTGACGATGTTGTAGGCCCAATCATTGGTCAGGCCAAGGTCGGTACCAATCTTCGAATCGGTTTCTGTGCCAAGGAAACGCTTGATATCCGGGTTGGTGGTGCTTGCCTTGATTTCATCAACATTGGCTTTGGTGATGCCGAATTCTTCAGCCTGAACCAGCGCGTAATGGCTCCAGGAAACGATATCGAACCACTGGTCGTCACCCTGACGAACGGCTGGTCCAAGTGGTTCCTTGGAAATGATTTCAGGCAGAACAAGGTGGTCATCTGGGTTTGGAAGGCCAAGACGAACGGAATACAGACCGGACTGGTCGGTGGTGTAAACGTCGCAACGGCCAGCGGCGTAAGCAGCGTTCACTTCTTCGAACTTTTCAAACACGACTGGCTTGTATTCAAGGTTGTTGGCCTTGAAGTAGTCAGCAAGGTTAAGTTCTGTGGTCGTACCGGACTGTACGCAAACGGCTGCACCGGAAAGTTCGAGTGCCGATTTTACGTTGAGGCTCTTAGGAACCATGAAGCCCTGGCCGTCGTAATAGTTGACGGTACGAAAGTTGAAGCCAAGTGCGGTGTCGCGGCTGATGGTCCAGGTGGTGTTACGGAACAGAACGTCGCCTTCACCGGACTGCAGAGCCGGGAAACGTGTCTGACCTGTTGTTGGTGTAAACTTCACCTTTGTTGGGTCGTTAAAGACCGCAACTGCCACAGCGCGGCAGAAATCAATGTCGAAACCTGTCCAGTTACCGCTGGCATCCGGGGAAGCAAAACCCGGAAGACCTGTGTTCACGACGCATTGTACAAAGCCCTTTGCCTTTACGTCATCCAGTGTTGCGGCCGAAGCCACCGAACCTGCACCCAGCGCAGCTGTGCCGATAATGGCTGACAGAATTGCCTTTTTCATATTTTCCCAACCTTTGTTTATTATTTAATCGATTTAGAAAGGGCGAATACAATTATTTCTTTATATTTCTCCCCTTCCGCATCACCTCCCGGTGCGCACATGCATCACAATCATTATTGCCTTCATGGTCAAGTCTTGGGAGAAATAAAATTGCCTAAAAAAGAGATTTTTCAGTTTGATGACTGTGAATGAAGCAATTGTATAAATTATAGGCGGCGAGTGGGCAAAAATATCGCGTTGCAACCGCCATCTTTAAAACGTTTCTTCTGAGGGTTGACCTGTTCGCTGCGGCCTAGCATGTTCACTTCACATCTATCAGTGAGTGTTTATCCCGAAATGAAAAATAAAGATCTTCTGCTTTCCGGTGCGGGCGACAATACGCGTCTGGCTCATCTGGGAAATGACCCAACCGATTATTATGGCTTCGTAAATCCGCCTGTCGTACGCGCTTCGACCGTGCTTTTCCCTGACGCGCAGGCCATGGCAGACGGCAAGCAGAAATACACGTACGGTACGCATGGCACACCGACCACGGATGCGCTTTGTGAAGCAATCAACGAGCTGGATGGCGCAGCCGGAACTATCCTTCTGCCATCGGGGCTGGCTGCGATCACCATCCCGTTTCTTGCCTATCTGTCGCCCGGCGACCACGCGCTGATCGTTGATTCGGTCTATTTCCCGACCCGTCGGTTCTGCAACACCATGCTCAAGCGCATGGGTGTCGAAATCGAATATTACGATCCGCTGGTTGGCGCTGGCATCGAAGCCCTGATCAAGCCAAATACCAAGCTGGTGCATTTGGAAGCGCCAGGTTCCAACACCTTTGAAATGCAGGAAGTGTCGGTCATTTCGGCCATTGCGCACAAGCATGGCTGCGTCGTTACCATGGACAATACCTGGGCGACGCCGCTCTATTTCAAGCCGCTCGACCACGGCGTTGATATTGCCATGCAGGCGGCGACCAAATATCCGTCCGGCCATTCCGACCTGCTGATGGGCTTTGTGTCGGCCAACAAGGAACATTGGGATACGCTCAACGAAGCCAACATGTTGCTTGGCCTGTGTGCGGCACCGGATGATTCCTACCAGATGCTACGCGGCCTGCGCACCATGGGCGTGCGCCTTGAGCGCCATCAACAGAGCGCACTTGCCATTGCTGAATGGCTTGAGGGCAGGGACGATGTGGCCAGTGTGCTGCATCCGGCCCTGCCAAGCTTCCCCGGCCATGACATCTGGAAACGCGATTTCAAGGGCGCAAGCGGCGTGTTCTCCTTCGTGCTGAAGGCTGGCGCAGATGAATTCAAGGCCAAGTCACACGCATTCCTCAATGCGCTGAGACTTTTCGGTCTGGGGTATTCCTGGGGTGGTTATGAAAGCCTGGCCGTGCCGGTTGGCCTGTCTGACCGCGTCATTGCCAAGGCACCTGAGGGCGGTCCGGTTATCCGCCTGCAGATCGGCCTTGAAGATGTGGCTGATATCCGCAAGGATCTCGAAGCCGGTTTCAAGGCGGCAAGCGCCGTCTGAATTGACGACCTTCGTAAGTTTTAAAGAGCGCCGCCATCAATGGTGGCGCTTTTTTATTCTGAGGTATGCATGAAAACACCGGAGACAAAGCCGCGTCTCTCCATCACCCCTTGGCGTGGTAGCCATAAAGCCAGTCAAGGTCTGCTGCAAAAGATTGCGCCGGACGGACGGCAAACAGCAGGTCACGTCCAAGTTTGAACGGGCCGCTGGCATGGTAGGCAAACCGGTTCATCTGCGCCCGCTTGCGTGCCTTGTTGATGCGCGGCACGCGCAAGCTTTCAAACGCCGCCAATCCCTGAGGCAGCGTTGCCGCTGACATCACCTGACCGGCAAGCTCAAAGGCGTCCTCGATGGCCATCGCTGCGCCCTGCGCCGCAAATGGCATCATCGCATGGGCGGAATCACCAATCAGCACCGTGTTCTGGCCATTGTGCCAGCAGCCTTCGCTCAACTGGTAAAGCGGCCAGAAATTGCCGTTCTCGGTCTTGGTCAGCAATTCACGAATGGCCGGGTGCCAGTCACGGAACTGCTCAAACAGCAATTCTTTCTGGTGACCGGTTGATTCTGCCTTCCAGGTCTGGCCTGGATCGGCACCGATGGAAATCGCCACGACGTTAAAGGCGGAAACCTCTTTCAGCGGATAGGCGACAATGTGGCCCTTGGGGCCGAGGAATGCCTTGACCGACTGCTTTTGCAAAAAGGACGGCGCCACATCATCATGGATTGTAAACCGCCATGCGACATTGCCTGAAAAACTGGGCGAGGGGCTTTCCGGAACCGAGTAGCGGGCGCTCGACCAGACGCCATCTGCGCCGATGATCAGATCATGATCGGCAAAAGTGATGGCGGAGATATCTGCCGTGCGTACGGTTTCAATGCGTTTGCCCAGATGCAGATGACAAAGCGGATTTTTCAAAACGGCACCCAGAAGCGCCTGCTGCAGGGTTGAGCGGTGCAGAACTCCGTAAGGTGCCCCCCAGCGTGCACGCGCCAACTGCCGCATGGGCAATGACATCAGGGTTTTCAGGGATTGGCCGGAGGTCAGGTCGATGGTTTCAGGTTCGACCCACAGCGGCTCGATATTGGCCAGCACATCCAGCTCGGACAAAATGCGAGAGGCATTTGGGGATATTTGCAGCCCGGCGCCCACCTCCGTCAGGTGATGGGCCTGTTCGATGATATGCGAACTTACGCCGTGCCGGGCAAAAGAAAGAGCGGCGGTCAAACCGGCAATGCCGGCACCGACAATAGCGACAGATTTTACGGGCATAAATGCACCGATCAGAAAGAGAGGAAAGCGGTCAGGCTGCCTTCACATGAAAAACACAGCCCGGTGGATTTGTCTGCTCGGCCTTGAGTGTTGGGTTGTAACGGAAAAGGGTTGAGCAATAGGAACAGACCTTTTCGTTGTCATCGCCCATATCGATGAAAATATGTGGATGATCGAAAGGAACGGAAGCGCCCGTGCACATGAATTCCTTGACGCCGATTTCGATCATCGGGTGACCGCCATCGTTCTGGAAGTGAGGAATAGTGTGATGACCGGCCATGCGGATCTCCAAATGCTTTATGTAGATTGAAACCTTGACTGCTTTGGCATGACATCTAGCGATAAATGAAGTCAACCTCCACAGAAATCGAAACATATCAGGGTTCAACCTTCAGGATTCATGACATAAGGTCGGCCAAAAAGGATGTCTTTGATGAATCTCAATACCCCCGATTTTTCTTTTTATCAGCGCGATGGCCTGAAGCTGGCCTATTTCGATGAGGGCGACCCGGCGGGCGAGCCGGTTCTGCTCATCCACGGCTTTGCATCGACAGCCAGTGTGAACTGGGTGCATCCCGGCTGGTTGAAGACATTGGGAACCGCCGGTTACCGGGTGATTGCCATTGATAATCGTGGCCACGGCCAAAGCGATAAACCGCATGATTCCGAGGCCTATTACCCGCCGATCATGGCGGAAGACGCCATTGGCCTGCTCAACCATCTCGGCATTTCCGAAGCGCATGTCATGGGCTACTCCATGGGCGCGCGTATCTCCGCCTTTCTGGCGCTGGCCCACCCGGAGCGCGTGCGCTCGCTGGTGTTTGGCGGCCTTGGCATCAATCTCTGCAATGGTGTTGGCGATTGGGACCCGATTGCCGAGGCGCTTCTGGCCCCTTCGCTTGACGGCGTTACCCACGAGCGTGGCCGCATGTTCCGCATGTTTGCCGACCAGACCAAAAGCGATCGCCTTGCGCTCGCTGCCTGTATTGCCACCAATCGCATTCTGGTCAGCCGCGAAGATGCTGCCAGGATCGACATGCCCTGTCTGATAGCTGTGGGAACCAAGGATGATATTGCCGGTTCACCACAGGAATTGGCCGACATCATGCCCAACGCCACCGCACTCGACATTCCCGGTCGCGATCATATGCTGGCGGTGGGTGACAGGGTGTTCAAGGCAGCCGTGCTGGAGTTTTATGCTGGTCTTACCAACAATGCCTGAGCGGTCATGAGCCCGATATTGTCCCGGGTTTATGGTCAGATGAAATGACTTTAAGGCGCCCTGATGCCGCTTGCCGGGCACGCCGCGCCTTAAAAGTAGAAATGTTATGCTGGAGACGCGTCGATGGCTTGATATGCCATTGCGCTCACCCATTTCTATCCGAAACATTTTTCGGTATAAGAAATGTTCTGAGGTAAAAGGAGACCATTATGGTCGTGCGCAATGAAGTTCGCCAACTTGAACAGGTGGCCGTTGTCGATCCCATCTGGGGCAGCCTTCTGAACGAAGCGCGCAGTGCCGCTTCGCAGGATCCATTGCTGGCTGCATTTTTCTATTCGACAATTCTCAACCATCCTTCGCTCGAAGCGTCCGTCATTTACCGCATATGTGAGCTCCTTGATCACCCTGACATGCAGGCTGTTCTGCTGCGTCAGACCTTTGATGAAATGTTGAAGGACTGGCCGGAATGGGGCACCATTCTGCGCGTTGATATTCAGGCAGTTTACGACCGCGATCCGGCTTGCACGCGCTTCATGGAGCCGGTGCTGTATTTCAAGGGTTTCCACGCCATCCAGACACACCGACTGGCGCATTGGCTGTTGAAGAAGGGTCGCAAGGATTTTGCGCTTTATCTGCAAAGCCGTGCCTCGGTGGTTTTCCAGACGGACATCAACCCGGCCGCACAAATTGGCCGTGGTATCTTCCTTGACCATGCCACCGGTCTGGTGGTCGGTGAAACCGCCGTCATCGGTGATAATGTCTCCATTCTGCATGGTGTCACGCTGGGTGGTACAGGCAAGGAAGGCGCAGACCGCCACCCGAAAATCCGCAGTGGCGTGATGATCGGCGCTGGCGCAAAAATCCTCGGCAATATCGAAATTGGCAGCTGCTCACGCATTGCCGCTGGTTCTGTTGTGCTGAAGCCGGTGCCGCCAAAAAGCACCGTGGCAGGCGTGCCAGCCAGGGTGATAGGAGAGGCCGGGTGTACCGAGCCATCGCGTATAATGGACCAGGTCATCGGCGCTGATATCTGATCCGCGTGTCTGCAATCACAGGTGCAACTGACGTGCATTTTTGATGCGCAAGAACACTTTTTGCGGACTTTACTTTGACCTTTGTCCCATGCCACAAGCGGCGCAAAGCGAACTGCACAGGAGATAGAGTGTGAAAACCGAAGAGATCAAAAAGCTCGACGCTTATTTCAAGCGCACCTTCAATCCGGAGATGGCGGTCAAGGCCCGTCCTCGTAAGGATGACTCGGCTGAAGTCTATCTCGGCGAAGAGTTTCTGGGCGTTGTCTATGTCGACGATGAAGATGGCGATCTGTCCTATAACTTCTCGATGGCCATTCTCGACGTCGATCTCTGATTGATATTTGCACCATCTGTTGGGTGCCCAATAAAAAACCTCCGGTCATGCCGGAGGTTTTTTCGTTTCGGGGTATGGCTGCTGCGAACTCGGATTATTTCGTGAGTGGTTTTCTCAACCGTCCGGCCAGATCCTGAATATATTGCCAGGCAACACGGCCGGAACGACCGCCACGGGTGGTTGCCCATTCCAGTGCTTCTGCCTTCAATGTGTCCTCGTCGATGCCAAGTTCGAAATGTTCGGCGTAGGAATTGATCATCGTCAGATAGTCTTCCTGACTGCACTTGTGGAAACCAAGCCAAAGGCCAAAACGGTCCGACAGCGACACCTTTTCCTCAACCGCTTCGCCCGGATTGATGGCCGTGGACTGCTCGTTTTCCATCATGTTGCGTGGCAACAGGTGGCGGCGGTTGGATGTGGCGTAGAACAGCACATTGTCCGGACGGCCTTCAATGCCGCCATCCAGCGCTGCCTTCAGCGACTTGTAGGCGGTGTCGTCATGGTCAAAGGACAGGTCGTCACAGAACACGATGATGCGGTGATCCTGATCTTTCATCAGGCTCATCAGCGCGGGCAGGGTAGAAATGTCTTCCCTGTGCACTTCAACCAGCTTCAGGGAAACGCCGGTTGCGTTGCGCACATCTTCGTGAACAGCTTTGACCAGCGAGGACTTGCCCATGCCGCGCGCACCCCACAAAAGTACGTTGTTGGCGGGAAAACCTTCGGCAAAGCGCAGTGTATTTTCATGCAGAATGTCGCGCACATGGTCGACACCGCGGATCAGTTGCAAGGCAATACGGTTGGGGCGCGGTACTGGCTGCAACGACTTGTTTTCTGCAGACCATACGAAACAGTCTGCTGCACTCCAGTCGTTCTTGGCGGGTGCTGGGCCCGCCAACCGCTCGACAGCATCGGTAAGCCGACGAATTTCGTTGAGGAGGAGAGCAGTCGTCTGATCTTGGGTCATTATAGGTCTCACGCTGTTTAATGCAGGCGTTTTAAGGGGATATTAAGGTTCGGTAGCATGGCGTTTCGATGCTCGAAAGGTTATGAGGTGCTGAATCGGTACGCAGCGTGACCCATGTCTGTTGCATTCGTGGCGATCACAACTATATTCCGGCGGCTTGAAGCCGGGTGGGCGGAATTGTTTGCCCGTGAATATGAGGAGTTTTATATGTTAGTTACTGAAGCCTTTGCCCAGGATGGAGCTGCTGCTGCTACGGGGTTCGGTTCCGGCCTCGAAATGCTGTTCCTGTTCGCACCGCTGATGGTCGTCTGGTATTTCTTCCTCATCCGCCCGCAGCGCGCGCAGATGAAAAAGCGTCAGGAAACACTGACTGCTATTCGTCGTGGCGACCAGGTTGTTCTCGGTGGCGGCATCACCGGCAAGGTGACCAAGGTTATCGACGATGCTGAAATTGAAGTCGAAATCGCTGAAGGCGTGAAGATCCGTGCACTGCGCACCTACATCGCTGAAGTTCGGGTCAAGGGCGAGCCGGTTAAAACCGAAACCGCTTCCTGATTTTTGACGCAGAGGGAAGGCGATACCGCCTCCCGACACCAACCTGGTCGAGACCTCTATGCTTTATTTTTCCCGTTGGAAAACCGTTTTTATCTGGCTTTCAGTCGCGATAAGCGCGTTTATTGCTTCCTCTAACCTGTTTTCCGAAGAACAGCTGCAGGGCATGCCCTCATGGTATTCGCACAACAAGGTTACACTTGGTCTCGATTTGCAGGGTGGTTCTCACATCATGCTCAAGATCGAGCGTTCCGACATTGTCAAGGAACGTCTTGAGACGATTGTGGGGGATGTTCGCACGCAGCTGCGTGACAAGAACGTTCGTTATTCCGGCCTTTCCGGCACTGGCCAGATTGTTCAGGTACGCATCACCGATCCGGCGCAGATTGACGCCGCAAAGGAAGCCTTGCGTGACCTGACCTTGCCTGTGTCTGCCGGCACGCTGGTCGGTGGCTCCGTCACCGAAGTCAGCATGAGCGATGATGGCAACGGCCTGCTGCGCCTGAGCCTGACGGATGACGGCATCAACTACCGTCTGTCGTCGGCTGTGTCGCAGTCGATCGAAGTGGTCCGTCGCCGCGTTGACGAACTGGGCACCACAGAGCCTCTGATCCAGCGTCAGGGCGATGACCGCATTATCGTTCAGGTTCCTGGTCTCCAGGATCCGCAGCGTTTGAAGTCGCTGCTCAACCAGACCGCCAAGCTCTCCTTCCACATGGTTGATACAACCATGCCAATCCAGGAAGCGATGAACGGCCGTCCGCCTGCAACATCGCAGGTCATGTATTCGAATGATGATCCGCCAGTTCCATATCTCATTGAACGTCGTGCGCTTGTTTCGGGTGAAAACCTTGTCGATGCGCAGGCCAGCTTTAACCAGCAGAACAATGAGCCTGTCGTAACCTTCCGTTTTGACAGCCGTGGCGCACAGCGTTTCGCGCAGGCAACCCAGCAGAATGTTGGCCGTCCGTTTGCCATCGTGCTTGACGATCAGGTCATTTCCGCACCTGTGATCCGCGAACCGATCATCGGTGGCTCCGGCCAGATTTCGGGTAACTTCTCGGTACAGGGTGCCAACGATCTTGCCGTGCTGCTGCGCGCCGGTGCCTTGCCTGCAACGCTGACTGTTGTGGAAGAGCGCACCGTTGGTCCAAGCCTCGGTGCAGACTCCATCAATGCCGGTCTTTACGCCAGTGCCATCGGTGCCGTCGGCGTTCTGATCTTCATGGTGGTGTTCTACGGCTTCTTTGGTCTGCTCGCCAACATTGCTCTGATCGTCAACGTCGTCATGCTGCTGGCCCTTCTCAGTATTATCGGATCGACGCTCACCCTACCGGGTATAGCGGGTATCGTGTTGACTATCGGTATGGCGGTGGACTCCAACGTTCTGATCTATGAGCGAATAAGAGAAGAAGTCAGAAGCGGAAAACCGCTTATCCAGTCTCTCGACCAAGGCTTTACGCGCGCTTTCGCGACCATTATCGACGCCAACCTGACGACCCTGATTGTTGCTGGCGTTCTGTTCTACATGGGTACCGGCCCGGTCCGCGGCTTTGCCGTCACGCTCGGTATCGGTATCATCACCACCGTCTTCACCGCCTACACCCTGACCGCATGGATGTTTGGCGTGTGGGTCCGTCGTTCGCGTCCAAAACACCTGCCAAAGGGTGTGCGTACGGGCATCTTCGACGGACGTGACTATCCGTTCATGGCCATTCGTCGCTACATTTTCATGTTTACGACCGTTTTGCTCATCGTCTGCGTTGGCGGCTTCGTGACCAAGGGTCTGAACCTCGGCATCGACTTCCAGGGCGGCTCGATCATCGAAATCAAGGCCAAGCAGGGTGAGGCGGATCTCGCTGATATCCGTGACCGCCTGAACGAGCTTAACCTCGGTGAAATCCAGGCGCAGGGCTTTGGCTCGCCACAGGACGCTCTCATTCGTATCCAGGCGCAGGAAGGCGGCGAAAATGCCGAACAGTCTGCCATCACCCTGGTACGTGGCGCGCTTGAGGACAATTACGACTTCCGTCGTGTTGAAGTGGTGGGACCTGCCGTTTCCGGCGACCTGACCTTCACCTCGACGATCGGTATCCTGATCGCCATGTTCGCAACCATGATCTATATCTGGGTGCGGTTCGAATGGCAGTTCGCGCTGGGCGCCATCATATCGATGGCCCACGACGTGATATTGACCATCGGCATGTTCGTGTACTTCGGGCTGGAATTCAACCTCACCAGTATCGCGGCGGTGTTGACCATCATGGGTTACTCACTGAACGATACGGTGGTTATCTATGACCGAATTCGCGAAAACCTCAGGCGTTATAAAAAGATGCCGCTGCCGGTGCTGATCGATGCGTCGCTGAACCAGACATTGTCCAGAACGATCCTGACCGGTCTGACTGTTCTTCTGGCACTGGCTTCGCTCTACCTGTTCGGTGGTGAGGTTATCCGCTCCTTCACCTTCGCCATGTTGTTCGGTGTTCTTATCGGTGTGTTCTCATCGGTTTACATTGCTGCACCGATCCTCATCCTCTTCAACCTTCGCCCAGATTCGAAGGCCGACGAGGAGAGCGATGGCAAGGCAACCGCCGTCACTGGCAAGGCCTAGGGGCTGAACCATGGCAGGTGGCATTGAAATACGCCCGGCCCATTTTCCCGGCCGGGCCCCGATAGATGCTTATGGCAATGGCGGTTTCCGCTTTGCCGAGATGTCACACCGCGGTTCGCTGCTGTGCCTGCCATCCGGCATCCACGGGTGGAATGCCACCGACCCGAAAAACCTGACGGTGGACCTGTTCGAAAAAGTTTTCGAGCAGGCCGCCGAAATCGAGTTCCTGCTTTTGGGAACCGGTGAGGGGATGCTGCTTTTGCCGAAAGAGCTGAGAGCAGCATTTCGTGAAGCCGGCATTTCCGTTGACAGCATGAGCACAGGCGCTGCCGTCAGAACCTATAATATCATGTTGTCCGAAGACCGGGCTGTCGCTGCCGCATTCATCGCGGTGGACTGACAACGAGACTGTCCGGCAATGGGGAGCATTCTGGCGTGAGCACTCAGGATACAGGCGCAATCTGCCTTAACATGTTGCGGGATCTCGACCGTGACAGATATCTGGCATGTCTGTTGTCGCCCGAAGACAAGCGCCTGGCACTGGCCGCCCTTTATGCCTTCAATGCCGAAATTGCCCGTATCCGTGATGCTGTAAGAGAGCCGCTGCCGGGCGAGGTGCGCATGCAGTGGTGGCGCGATCTCCTGGAAGGCAACGCGCATGGCGACAGCCAGGCAAACCCGGTTGCCGCCGGCCTTATGGACTGCGTGGAGAAATACCGCCTGCCGCGTCCAACGCTGATCAACCTGCTCGAAGCGCGTATCTTTGATCTCTACGACGACCCGTTTGAAGACCGCAATGCGCTTGAGGGATATGCCGGTGAAACGGCGTCCGCGATCATTCAGCTGGCAAGCCTCATTCTCGATCCGCAGGCCGCTGCTGGCAGTGCCGATGCTGCAGGCCATGCAGGTGTGGCGCAGGCCATGGCTGGCATGATGCTGCTGGCACCACTGCATCGCCGTCGCGGGCAGGTCTATATCCCCGTTGATATTCTCTCAGCCACCGGTCTTAACCGCGAGGCATTCCTTGCTGGTGAAGACAAGGACCGCATTACTGCGGCCATTGATATCTTCTGTGCAATTGCGCTTGATCATCTTGGCCATGCTCGCAAGACCAAAGTCGATGCGGCCTGTTTCCCCGCCTACCTGCCAGTGGCCATGACCGAGACTGTATTGAAGAAGGCAAAGAAGGCTGGCGCCTCTCTCTTTGAGGATGACATTCAGCCGTCTCTGGTGCGTCGCCAATGGCTGATGACCAAATCTGTTTTCCTGAAGCGTTTTTGACAGACGGTAAAATTCGCACAAGCCTCGCAGTGTAGGAACATCTCGCTGCAGTCGGGCGTTTGTCCTGAAAAGGAGAAATAGAATGAATTTGATCGTCGGGGCCATACTTGGCGCTGTGCTTGTCGTTCTGGGTTACTACATCACCCGGATGCGTCGTGCCACGGATGATGACAACAGTCATGATACGGGCCAAGCGATCATTGATTTTTCGCGGGCATTCCCCACCGAAGCAATCAGAAGTCTGCACATGACGAAAAACGGCAAAGCTGTTTTCGTCCGGCTTCATGACAACAAGGCCGGCTTCATGCGCAACATGGGTTCGCACTATGCCTGCATGCTGATTGCACCGGGTTCATTGCGCATTGAACATTTGCCGACAGGCGATGGCTTTGCGATTCAGTTTGCCGATGCTCCCAAGCATAGCGGCGAGTTCCGTTTCCCGTCGGCCAGTGAAGCGGCTGATGTGTCCTTGTGGCTGCTCGGCAGCTTTGTCGAAGAGGAAAAGAAACATCCGATTGAAGAGGATGCCGCACCGGCCATCAGGCACGACACGGCAGAACCTTCTCCATCCGTATAATTCAGCTGTTTTGAGACGCGGTTACTCTGCCGCGTCCACTTCCGGCGCTGGTGCAAACACCGGCGGTTCGACGCCCAGCCACTCGGCGCAGTCTTGCAGTGCTCTTGCGGCCATCAACTGACGCTTCATGATCGTCTTGTCCTTGCCTCTAAAGCGCTTGACGCCTTCAGGCTTGACGATCGAACCCGGTTCCAGTTCAGGGAACAGGCCGAAATTGACATTCATTGGCTGGAACGAACGTTTGCCCGGCTCATCGTCGGATGCCAGATGGCCGCCGGTGATGTGGTTGAGCAGAGAGCCAAGTGCCGTGGTTGCCGGTGGCAGGCTCGGGGTCTCGCCCTTGCGTTCCGCAGCAGTAAAGCGGCCAACCAGAAGACCAATCGAGGCGCTTTCCACATACCCTTCACAGCCGGTGATCTGACCGGCAAAACGCAGACCCGGACGGGATTTTAGCGTCAGAGACGGGTCAAGCAGGCGCGGGGAATCGATATAGGTGTTGCGGTGCAGACCGCCCAGACGAGCAAACTCGGCATTCTCAAGGCCGGGGATCATGCGGAACACTTCCGCCTGCGCGCCATATTTCAGCTTGGTCTGGAAACCGACCATATTGTAGAGCGTGCCGAGCGCATTGTCCTGACGCAACTGCACAACGGCATAGGCCTTGACTGTCGGGTTATGGGCGTTGGTCAGGCCCATCGGTTTCATCGGGCCGTGACGCAGGGTCTCGCGGCCGCGTTCAGCCATGATTTCAATTGGCAGGCAGCCATCGAAATAAGGCGTGCCTTCCCATTCCTTGAAACCAACCGTATCGCCCGCGATCAGCGCATCGATAAAGGCATGGTACTGCTCTTCATTCATCGGGCAGTTGATATAGTCCTTGCCCGTGCCGCCAGGTCCAACCTTGTCGTAACGCGACTGGTACCAGCAGATATCCATGTTGATGCTGTCGCGGTGCACGATCGGTGCAATGGCGTCAAAAAAGGCAAGGGCGTCTTCGCCGGTTTCAGCCTGAATGGCAGCGGCCAGATCGGGCGATGTCAGCGGACCGGTGGCAATGATCGCCAGATCCCATTCCTTCGGCGGCAGGCCACTAATTTCCTCGCGCACGATGGTGATCAGCGGATGTGCCTCAAGCTCTTTGGTGACAGCTTCGGCAAAGCCATCGCGGTCAACCGCCAATGCGCCACCGGCCGGAACCTGATTCTTGTCAGCGCAGGACATGATGAGAGAGCCGGCGAGACGCATTTCCGCATGGATCACGCCAACCGCATTGGCTGTCGCATCATCGGAGCGGAAGGAGTTGGAGCAAACCAGTTCTGCAAGGCTGTCACCCTTGTGAGCATCCGTGCCGCGCACGCCGCGCATCTCATGCAGGATAACAGGAACTCCGCTCTGGGCGATCTGCCAAGCAGCTTCCGAACCGGCAAGTCCGCCACCGATGACGTGAATGGGAGAATATTTGTTATCTTGCATCACATACTCACAAAACACCGCTCAAACATTGTCGCGGGTAAAGCCTTCATTGGGGGATTATTTGAAAAAGCTCCCAAGAGTTTTTGAGTATCGCATCTCTCGTTTGACAGTGCGCTTATTCAGCAACCTTGTTTGATGAGCATTTGCCCATTGCACTATCATGGGGAGGGCAGGCTTCCAATAGGAAGCACAAAAAGAAAACGGCGCCATATGGCGCCGTATCCTTTAGGTTTTCCGTCAAGGGTCCGCTGGGGAGGTCATCCAGCGAGCGCGCTTTGATTAACGGAAAGAGCGTGCAGCAACGTTGCGAATGTCGTGGCGGGTAAGGCCAATGTCATTCAGTGCCTGGTTGGAGAGGCCACCAAGTTCGTTAAGTGTACGACGGTAGCTGATCCAGTTTTTTGCAATGCGAATCGGGTTCATGGGTGTTTCCTCAAACTTTTGATCTTGTGACCGGGGCAGAGGTTTCTGCTCTCTCGGTGTTGAGGGTTATATATATACAACCTGCTATGTTGTGGAGTGCATTAAATAGGCGACTGCCATGCAAATGTGCAGTGAGTTGGCTAAGAAAGCGGCCGTGCCTGTTATTTAGGCTGCAATGTCTGCCTGTTGAGCATGATGCAGACAAAAGAAAAAGGCCGCAAGCTTTTTCAAGCTTCGGCCTTTTTAGGTGCTATTCGACAGAACCTCTTGGGATGGTTTGCCGACTAGCGAAGTCAGTGGCTAGTATTAGTAGCCAACTGCTGTGCGTGCTACGCGGCGGATGTCGCCACGGCCAATGCCCAGGTCGTTCAGTTCGCGGTCGGTCATGCGAGCGAGTTCTGTAACGGTCTGTCTGTACTTGCGCCAGTTGTTAAGCGAACGAGTGATGTTCATGATCGTGATCCTCTTGATCTCTGTTGTGGTGCTCTGCAGTGTTTTTTGCTGCACCCGTTTTCTGAAGCTGAATATAGCGATTTCAGCGAAAACAAACAGAAACAAGAATAGATGACACCTATGCACCAAATGCACAGCTCGGGCTTATTGCGACCCGTTTTGGTGAAATAAAAAGCTTATTTTTGATGCAGAAGCGATTTGAAGCGGCAAGTTGGGGTGATTTTCACCAGCGGTGCGCCGTGAATGCTTAGCAAAACGTAAATTTAAATCGATCTGGAAGCGCCGATACAGCTGTTTAAGTGCCAGATGGCGGAGGTGGGGCAAATAGATGGCAGACATGTGTCGAGTGCATGCCTTTTGGGATGAGGCAGATATCCGCAATGCATCGTTGCGTATAATCCAGCCTGGTGGCTTGAGTTGTGTCGTTTGCGAGGGTTTGGCGCATTGAAATGCGGGTAGGGGCGGCTGCGGGTGGTCGGACGTCTCTGTCTGTGTCGGCGTATATATAATGAGTCGCCACGCGTCTTGTCATGCGAGGGGCAACCGAGTGCTCCATGTGTCGCAATCTGCTGGAAATGTCCCTTAGCTGGCTTAAAAGATGTGTGACCCTGCCGTGATCATTCTCTATTTATGCCGGGAATGGCGGGATATTGCAGATAGCTGCTGGATGACGACGAATAACTGTCATTTTTCCTTTGAACTCCTGAAAACGGATGATATAGAGACGCGCGCTCCGGAAGGCCTCATGTGCCAGATGTTGTTTATGCAGGATTCAAGAGCGCGGGTATGGCGGAATTGGTAGACGCACCAGATTTAGGTTCTGGCGACGAGAGTTGTGGGGGTTCGAGTCCCTCTACCCGCACCATCTGAATCGCTTAAGAAGAATGTGTGAAGCTTCTTGCTTCGCCGCTTCTTTGGCTCAAGCGCAGTTTTTGCTCGGCAAAAAGTTTGTGCATGAAGTATATATAGCCACGTCCGGTTTTAGTTTCCGGCGTCGTGCTCAAAGTAACCAACGGCTGTCTGAGCACTGCCGCCATGATGTGAAGGTACGAAAATGCAGGTTATCGAAACGCTCGCTGAAGGGCTGAAGCGCGAAATCAAAGTAGTTATTCCGGCTGACGACATGAAGTCTCGCCTCAATGAGCGTCTTGCTGACGCCAAGGACAAGGTCCGTCTGAACGGCTTCCGTCCGGGCAAGGTTCCTGCTGCACACCTGAAGAAGGTATACGGCAAGTCGATCATGGCTGAGCTGGTCAACGACCTGATCCGTCAGAAGCCTTCTGAAATCCTGACCGGCCGTGGTGAAAAGTCTGCAACGCAGCCTTCCATCGCGATGACCGAGGACGAAGCAGAAGCCGACAAGATCCTGAACGGCGAAGCTGATCTCGAATTCACACTGACCTACGAAGTCATTCCTGCCATTGAGCTGAAGTCCAACGACGGCATCAAGGTTACCCGCGAAGTTGTTGAAGTCTCTGAAGACGAAGTCAACGAGCAGATCCTCAAGGTTGCTGAGAGCGCCCGCTCTTACGAAACCAAGAAGGGCAAGGCTGCTGACGGCGACCGCGTGACCATGAACTACCTCGGCAAGGTCGACGGCGTTGCTTTTGACGGCGGCGCTGCTGAAGATGCTGAACTGGTTCTCGGTTCTGGCCGTTTCATTCCTGGCTTCGAAGACCAGCTCGTTGGCGTCAAGGCTGGCGACGAAAAGACCATCACCGTTACGTTCCCTGCTGATTACCCAGCTGCAAACCTTGCTGGCAAGGAAGCTGCCTTTGACATCACCGTCAAGGAAGTTGCTGCCGCTGCTGCTGTTGAAATCAACGACGAACTGGCTTCCAAGCTCGGTCTCGAATCGGCTGAAAAGCTGAAGGAAATCGTTCGTGGCCAGATCGAAAGCCAGTACAGCAACGTAACCCGCCAGAAGGTAAAGCGTCAGATCCTTGACCAGCTGGACGAAATGTACAAGTTCGACACACCGGCAGGCCTGGTTGATGCCGAGTTCGACAACATCTGGCGCCAGATCAACACCGATCTTGCACAGTCTGGCAAGACCTTTGCTGACGAAGACACCACGGAAGAAGAAGCACGCGAAGAATACCGCAAGCTTGCTGAGCGCCGCGTTCGTCTTGGTCTCGTTCTCTCCGAAATCGGCGAGAAGGCAAATGTTGAAGTAAGCGAAGAAGAAATGCAGCGCGCGCTGTTCCAGCAGCTGCAGCAGTTCCCTGGCCAGCAGAAGGAAATCCTTGATTTCTTCCGCAACACCCCAGGCGCTTCCGCTTCGCTGCGCGCCCCAATCTTCGAAGAGAAGGTTATCGACAAGCTGCTCGGCGAAATCTCGGTAACGGACAAGACCGTTTCCAAGGAAGAGCTGCTGGCTGACGATGCTGAAGAAGCATCTGAGACCAAGAAGAAGGCTCCGGCAAAGAAGAAGGCTGCTCCTAAGAAGAAGGCAGCTGAAGGCGACGCCGAGTAATCCTTTTCATCCATCGGATGACGAATTTAAAAAGGCCGTAGCACCCGCTACGGCCTTTTTCTTTTGCCATAACAGGAAAATTGCCACTTTCACCTGTAGTTTCGACTATTCGCAATTGCAAAAATATCACGCTGCATAGCAAACAAAAATGTGAACGCCTTTCACTCTTGTTCATCTCCCGTTCATCTGGCACCCTTGGGTCATCGTTATCGAGTCACGTCTGAGAGATGTGGGTGAGGGATGACGTACTGCCGATAGTCGGCGGTTGGCGAAGGTCTGCTCGTCGTAGCATGGCTTTTGCGTGTGGTGCCGGATGCGTTCCGCACTCAGTAGCGTCGATGTGAACCAGATATGGTTCGTTGTGGGTCGATGCCAATATTCAACGGGTTTTGCGTCGTGGCACTGCGTGAAGACGCATGTCTGGCGCCCTGAGGTGATGAGGGCAGACTGATGTTTGCAAAAAGCAGCCAGCGTATGTTTCTGGCAATTGTCATGCTGGTTCTTTCTCCGTCCCTGTCATTGGCAGATGAGCGTGGATTGATCTGGAACCCGGTGAAAAACTCCGACCGGTCCTACACGACACGGATTGGTGCCAGGTTGCCGACCGACACGCCCATTCGTGGCGGGCTGGAAATGGGCGTGAACGCGTCCAAGGGTGGCGCGATCGTTGATTCCCCGGTGCGCCTGTGGGGCAATCTCACGCTGTTGTCAGAGAATCTGCCTGGTGTGTCGATGGCGCGTGATATCGGCGTGTTGATGAATGCGCTGACCGGTTCGGGCAGCGTTACCGTGACATCCTCGCAAAAGCGCATCGTCACGCCGGAGTTGGACGTGGAAACCAACAGGAACTTTACTGTGCGGTATGATGGTTCTGCCCGCCAATGGGGTGGGGTGAATGTGTCGCAATCGCTGCGACTGACGCGTTCGGAAACCGGGACCAGCTTCGTGCTGACCGGCAACAGCAAGGATACGTTTTCTGAGTTCAGTTCGGATGTCGCGCTTGAGCAGCGTCTGGGTGACAATATCACCGTAACCGGAACGCTGAGGCAGGGTTATGAAGATCACTTTCGCCCGGCCATCAGTGCCCGTTACAAAATCAGTTGGTAGTGACGTAAGGCGAGAGCGCCTTACGTTTCTTTTTTCAGTTCGCCCATACGGTTCCATGCGTCGAGGCCAGCAATCTTGTAGGCTTCGGCAAGGGTAGGGTAGTTGAAGGTATTTTCGACGAAATATTCGACTGTGCCTTTGAGGTTGAGAACCGCCTGGCCGATATGCACCAGCTCGGTTGCACCTTCACCGACGATATGAACGCCAAGCAGGCGGCGTGTCTTCAGCGAGAAGATCATTTTCAACAGGCCGGTATCGAGACCCATGATATGGCCGCGCGATGTTTCGCGGAAATGCGCAATGCCGCATTCATAGGGAATGCCACGTTCTGTGACTTCCTCTTCGGTCAGGCCGCAGGTGGAAATTTCTGGAACGGCGTAGATGCCGTAAGGGAAAAACTGCGGTGGTTCGCTGGTCGGTGCACCAACCGCGTGGCGCGCGGCAATACGGCCCTGTTCCATTGAGGTTGATGCGAGGCTTGGGAAACCGATCACGTCACCGGCCGCATAGATGTTAGGAACCGAGGTCTGGAATGTCTCAGGGTCCACCTTCAGGCGGCCGCGACTGTCAGCCTCAAGGCCGCACGCGGCAAGGTTCAACGTGTCGGTTGCGCCAACACGACCCGCAGCAAACAGCACGGTTTCCGCCTGCAGAACACGGCCGCTGCCCAGTGTGACCTTGCACTTGCCGTTTTCCTCGCGTTCGATCTTTTCCGCCTTCTGGCCGAAGATCAGCTTCATGTTGCGGTCGCGCAACTGGTAGGCGAAGTCTTCGACAATTTCCTTGTCGATGAATTCAAGCATGGTGTCACGCGGTTCAACCACGGTCACCTGGGTGTCGAGCGCGCTGAAGATCGTGGCATATTCAATGCCGATAACGCCGGCACCAATCACGATCATCGAGCGGGGCAATTCCTTGATTTCAAGGATTTCGTCGCTGTCGAGAATGGCATCATGGTCAAAGGGCACATGTGGCGGTCGGTAGGGCCGAGTGCCGATGGCCAGCAGAATAGAGGTGCCAGTGACTTTCTGCACTTCGCCATCACTCTTCACGACCTCAAGCGTGTTGGCATCAATGAAGGTTGCCATGCCGCGCAAGTGCTGCACACGGTTTCTGGCAAACTGATGTTCCAGAACCTCAACCTCATGATCCAGCGTGATCAGAAGGCGGCGGCGAAGATCTTCGGCGTTGATTTCCTGTTTGACACGGTATGAGCGGCCGTAAAAACCGCGCTCACGCCAGCCTGTCAGGTTCAAGGCTGTCTCACGAAGCGTCTTGGAGGGAATGGTGCCGGTGTGCACCGAAACGCCGCCAACGCGTGAACCTTTTTCGATAACCAGAACTTTCTTTTCCAGTTTTGCTGCCTGAATGGCGGCGCGACGTCCTGCCGGGCCACTACCGACAACGATGAGATCGTATTGATTCATGCAAAGCCTCGAAACGATGAACTTCTAAAGATAACGGTATTCCCGTTTAATGAATGGCTTCCGGTGGAGATGTCATGATGCCATCCGCGTCAGGCGATAAACCGAATCCGCCTGCCATTGCTGCGCCAACAGTGCACTGCAACAATTGCCTGCGTCAATCTGTAGCGTACGAGTCTGACGGATTCGTAACTGAATGGCTGCTTTGTGAAAATAAATATCGTGGCGTTACAAACCGCTAGGGAGACGGACGGCGTCATCCTGAGACACTTGCGAACTGCCCGCTTACGCTCACTTACGGTTTCTGCAGGTTTGAAAGCTGTTCACGAATGCCCGCCATGTCTTCACGCAATGCTGCCAGTTCCGCCAGCACCTTCATGTCGATTTTCTGGTGCAGGGCAAACACTTCCAGCTCGGCCTTCAGGTTGACCTCATAATCCTTGGCCGCTTCAAACCGGTCACGGGTCGTCTGGCGGTTTTGCGACATCATGATGATCGGTGCCTGAATGGCCGCCAGCATCGACAGGATGAGGTTGAGGAACACGAAGGGGTAGGGGTCAAAGGCATCCGAGGTCAATACGATGACGTTGATCACAGCCCAGGCAATCAGGAAGGCTAGAAATGTGAGGATGAAGCCCCATGATCCGCCCACTCGAGCGATCGAGTCGGCCAGACGTTCCCCGAAGGATGTTTCGGCTGAGAAGGCCGCATTGGTGTCCGTACTGACAAATTCCCGGTTTTTCGTGATTTCGAGAACACGCTTCTCGACATCTCCAATGTCTTTTTTGGAGCTTTTGAAACGCGAAACAATGGCTTCATGAATATGGGACACAATATCTCTCCGTCATGGGAACCTGCTGGAGGCTGACGAAGAGATAAGCGTTTGCCGGGTGTTCGTTCAACTGCTTTCGGCGGTTGTCCGTGTTTCGCCCCAGCTATCTGCATTGTTCAGCCAGTCAAAGCCGGGGAAGAAACGCGATTTGCCGTATTTCTCGCCAAACATCATGTCGTATTGCAACAGACGGTAGTCCCTGATGATGTCGGGTATCGACTGGGAGGAAATCGACCAGTCGGCAATACCGTTATCCTTGGCATCCACCAGCATGTGACGGTCCACAACCGGGTATTGCTTCTGCACACGGCCAAGCATGCCGGTGTAGAAAGGATCATCCATGCCAGCAGTTTTCAGCACGTGGTACGGCAACATGGCAGGGCTGATAGAGCCGATGTTTTTGCGTGTACCTGACTTGGACGACCACACTACCAAAGGTGTCTCATGTTCGCGCTTCATCACCTCAAGAGGTGCACGGCGTGTCGCCACCATGCCCGGCATATAGCCGCTTTCGACATAGACCTGACCCATCGGTGGCAGGTGATCGCCAAAGGTCACGATGATGGTTTCGCGGTTGCGTTTCTTGGCCCAGTCGATCAGGCGCGCAATGCTTTTGTCGGACTCGTTCACGCCCTGCGCATACGTCGCCAGCGCGTCTTCTGCACTGGGCGAAAGATTGCCCTTG
The DNA here is from genome assembly GCF_024810055.1 of Rhizobium sp. BIGb0125. Taxonomy (NCBI): domain Bacteria; kingdom Pseudomonadati; phylum Pseudomonadota; class Alphaproteobacteria; order Hyphomicrobiales; family Rhizobiaceae; genus Rhizobium; species Rhizobium sp. BIGb0125. Next base: position 22,376 of record NZ_JANUDV010000002.1, on the reverse strand, counting down.
CCATCAACGCGAATGGAATTGTTGGCGTAACGGTTAGCCTCATAGGGGCCATGGCCCTGCAGCGTCACCGCAAACAGGAACAGCGGGTTCTGCGCGTTATCGGCCGTGCTCATGATCTGCTCGAACAGCGCCTCGTCAGAGGCGAAGATGCCGCGCTTTTCCATGGCCGGCATGTTTTCTTCCGAGCGGAACTCTTCAAAGCCAAACGACTTATAGACCTCCTTGCGGTTCCAGAACCATTCCTGGAACGGGTGCATGGCAATGGCCGAATAACCCTCAGCGCGGAAGAAGGTCGCCAGCGATGGCACAGGGCCGCGTATATATTGCTGATAGGGAATGCTGCCATAGGGCAGGAAGGCGTTGGAAAAGCCAGTCAGCGCCTCAAATTCCACATTGGCCGTCATGCCGCCAAATTCCGGCGAAAACACATTGCCGGACTGGGTGGCGCGAATGGTCGGCATCGGGTCTGGCGTCAGCGAGACGTTGGAGAGCTTGCGCGGGTCCCACAGCGACTCGTTCATGATGACGATAACGTCAGGTCTTTTGCTGTTGTTGATGGCGAAGGCCGAACCGTCGGCATAGATATCGGCAATATTGTCAGCATTATAGGTGTCTGGTGCCGAGACATTGGCCATCGGAATGTTGAAGGTAAAGGCCATGACAAAACCGTTATGGCGATAGTTTTCCTTCTGGTCCCACATCATCGGAATAATGTTCAGGCGATCGCGGATCCAGGAATATTGCGAATATTCCATCAGGGAACCAAGACCGGCCAAAACCGGAACGGCAAGCGCCAAGCGCCACAGACGGCCGGTGAGTGGCAGCGCAGGCGACGCCTTGTAGATGAAGCGGGCTGCAAAAACGATGGCAACAATGGCAATGGCAAGACCGGCAAACACACCGACTGCCGCCAGCGGCCGTGCCTGCAACATGGCAGGCAGCAGCTGGAAAATCTGCCGGCCAAACAGCATGTCGGACGGGTAGAGCGGGTCAGAAAGGTAGAACTGCTTCTGGCTGGAAATGAGGGCCGGGATGAGCAGTGCCGGTACCGCAATGATAAACGACTGGTAGTGGCGGCCAAACAGCGCGTCGAGTGCGATCATCGCCAAAAAGACCGCAGCAACCGTGGTCATGCCGGGCCGGGCAGTCGAGGTTAAAAATGTGCCCACATCGGTCAGCGTGCCGCGGGCAATCCATTCCAGGAGAACGACCAGAAGCAGTGCGCCAAGCAGTGTATTCACCACGAAAACCGCTTCGCCCAGCAGCATCGTTATGCGCTTGATACTTCTTGTTGAAAGGGCAAAAGCAGCCCTCTCGGTTTCCTCGATCTCGGGAACCGATTTACTCAATGTCGTCACTCCGGCGGTATGGTCACAGAATCATGAAAAGATCTGTCGTCAATTTGTCATGTAACTGTCACATAAGTTTCATGAACGCGACATGAACTGTTGAAAATGCACAGTGTTTCGGGATGAAATTTACGTGACCGCGCCTGTGCTTCTCATCACTGATTGCGGAGTAAGACGCCACACGTTAAATGGTTATGTATGAGCGACTTACACACCACACCGAATACTCTTCGAATTGCTATCGGGCAGTTCAATCCAACGGTTGGCGACGTGGCGGGCAACCTCGCCAAGGCGCGTGAGGCAAGGGCAGATGCGGCCAGCCAAGGTGCTGACCTTCTGCTTCTGACCGAGCTGTTTATTTCAGGTTATCCGCCGGAAGATCTGGTTTTGAAGCCGGCGTTTCTCAATGCCTGCCTGAAGGCGGTTGAAGATCTGGCGGCAGACACCGCCGATGGCGGTCCCGGCGTCATTGTCGGTTTCCCAAGACAGGGTGAACTTGGCCGCCACAACTCGGTCGCCGTGCTGGACGGCGGCAAGATATTGATGCTGCGCGACAAGATCGACCTACCGAACTACGGCGAGTTTGACGAAAAGCGTGTATTCGTGGCCGGCGAAATGCCCGGTCCCGTCAATTTCCGTGGTGTCAGGCTAGGTATCCCAATTTGCGAAGAAATCTGGAACGATATGGGCGTGTGCGAAACGCTGGCGGAAACCGGTGCTGAATTGCTGCTGGTGCCCAACGGTTCGCCCTACTATCGCGGCAAGGTGGAAGTGCGCCATCAGGTGGCGCTACGTCAGGTTATCGAAACCAATCTGCCGCTGATTTTTGCAAACCAGCTTGGCGGGCAGGACGAACTGGTATTCGACGGCGCAAGTTTTGCGCTGAATGCCGACAAGAGCCTGGCATTCCAGATGAGCCAGTTTGAGGCGACACTTGCGGTCACGGACTGGAAGCGCACTGAGAACGGCTGGCACTGCCACAGCGGCCCGATGTCGAAAATCCCCGAGGGCGAGGAAGCGGATTACCGCGCCTGCCTGTTGGGCTTCCGCGACTACGTCAACAAGAACGGCTTCAAGAGCGTCGTGCTTGGCCTGTCCGGTGGTATCGATTCCGCCATTTGCGCAGCGATTGCGGTCGATGCGCTGGGTGAAGAGCGTGTTCGCTGCATCATGCTGCCATACCGCTATACGTCGGATGAATCGCTGAAAGACGCTGCCGATTGCGCCAAGGCGCTGGGCTGCCGTTACGACATCGTGCCGATTGTCGAGCCGGTGGAAGGTTTCCTGTCTTCGCTTGCCGAACTGTTTGAGGGCACCGAAGAGGGCATTACCGAAGAAAACCTGCAAAGCCGTACCCGTGGCACCATCCTGATGGCGGTGTCCAACAAGTTTGGCTCCATGGTGGTGACGACCGGCAACAAGTCCGAGATGTCGGTGGGTTACGCCACGCTTTATGGCGACATGAATGGCGGCTTCAACCCGATCAAGGACCTCTACAAGATGCAGGTCTACGCCATTTCGAAATGGCGTAACGAACATGTGCCGCCAACCGCGCTTGGTCCGTCCGGTGAGGTGATACCGGCGAACATCCTGTCCAAGGCGCCATCGGCCGAACTGCGTCCAAACCAGACCGACCAGGATTCACTGCCGCCATATCCGGTGCTGGATGATATCCTGGAATGCCTGGTGGAGCAGGAAATGTCGGTGGATGACATTGTGGCGCGCGGCCATGACGTCACGACCGTACATCGCATCGAGCATTTGCTTTATCTTGCGGAGTACAAGCGCCGCCAGTCTGCGCCGGGTGTGAAAATTACCAAGAAGAACTTCGGGCGTGATCGCCGTTACCCGATCACCAACCGGTTCAGAGACCGGTAGAGATAAGAACGGCGCGGCTCAAACCGCGCCGTTTTGTATGGTGGGTTGCCGTGTATGGCTGCAACACGACTCTCGTCGTCTCTATGCTTGTCACAGAGATCCAGCGGAGCGCGTCGGCGCGACACCATTCCCGTACCTAGATTACCTGACCGACATCGATGCGGTTGCCATCCGGGTCTTCAAAAACAAAGGCGCGCAGGCCGTAATCCTTGTCCTGCAGACCCTTGATGATGCGCAGGCCATGTTGTTTGCACAGCCTATGCAGGGCATCGACGTCACTCACCATCATGTGAGCAACGTTGAAGGGGGCTGCCTTGTGTGACGGCTGCAGGGTCAGATGCAGCTCGGCATTGCCCTGCTTCAGGATCATGAAACCGACGGGATTGCCGTTTTCAAAGACCTTGGTGAAGCCGAGAACACCGACATAGAAGTCATGGGCCTTTTGAATGTCCTTGACGGGAAGCATGGCGGCAATCCGGCCAATACGGATGCCTTGATCGGCGATGGAATTCATCGCAGAACCTCGAACCTGGGAGAAACGGGGCAGGGTAAACGTACGGTGCCGAAACGCTGCTGTTCTCCTTATTTGAATTTGCAGGACGGTGCCTGCGGCAATAGGATCATTATGTGAAGGTGTCGGGCGAGGCAAATAAAATGTCCGCTCAATCCTGTTGATGAGTAATCCCGGGAGGATGCGTGCGCAGTTCCATCGAAATCTACAACATCCGCACCCGTCAGATGCGTGTGGTCTGGCAGACCGAGGCGCTGTTTGAAGCGCCCAACTGGTCGCCGGATGGCCAATACCTTCTGCTTAATGCCGATGGGCTGATCTATCGCCTGTCGCTTTCGGGTGATCCGACACCGGTCAAGGTGGACACAGGTTTTGCGACCCTGTGCAACAACGACCATGGCATTTCGCCCGACGGTTCGCTTTATGCCATTTCCGACAAGGTGGAGTTTGGCAAGAGCGCAATCTACCTGCTGCCGTCTTCCGGCGGCACGCCAAAGCTGATGACGCACAATTTGCCATCCTATTGGCATGGCTGGTCACCGGATGGAAAATCACTTGCCTACTGCGGCATTCGCGATCAGGTTTTTGATATATATTCCATGGACATAGAGAACGAAGTTGAATCACGTCTTACGCATGGTGAGGGCCGTAATGACGGGCCGGATTACTCCGCCGATGGCCAGTGGATCTATTTCAATTCCAGCCGCACCGGGCTGATGCAGATATGGCGTGTGAAGACTGATGGCTCATCCGTCGAGCGCGTAACCGACAGTAATTTTGGAGACTGGTTTCCACATCCGTCGCCATCAGGCGACAAGGTGGTGTTCGTGTCCTACGACGCCGATGTCTTTGACCATCCCCGTGACCTCGATGTGCGGGTGCGGTTGATGGATACCGATGGCGGCAATGTCGAGACGCTGTTTGAGCTGTTTGGCGGGCAGGGCACCATGAACTCGCCCAACTGGTCGCCTGATGGCGATGAGTTCGCCTATGTCAGGTATTTCCCGGCGACCTGACGCCACATGCACGCGGCTTGCATTTGCGCGATCTAGCGGACATAAGCACTGCCGTCAGGTGCCTGCACGACGTGCGGGAGAATCGGGAATCCGGTGCAAGACCGGAGCGTGCCCAACGCTGTAAGGCGGACATCTGCTGCACCAATCGCCACTGGATGTTCCGGGAAGGCGGCAGCGGAAGGACGATGCCAAGCCAGAAGACCGGCCCGACATCATAGACCAGCCCGTATGGACGGCGGGAATGGTTGTTTGCCGGATGGGTTCTGCGGGATCTGCCGGCGATAGGCATTGTTGGGGATTAACGATGCAGGATGATCCGTTTTCTGAAGCCCGCCACGCGGCCGGCGCTTTTTCCTGTGATGACAAGGCAGCCGTTTACCGGGCCATTGAGACGCGCCGTGATGTGCGCAATGAGTTTGAAAGCCATCCATTGCCGGATGATCTGGTGCAGCGGCTGCTGGCCGCCGCTCACGCCGCACCTTCGGTCGGTTTCATGCAGCCGTGGAACTTCACACTGATCAGGGATCAGACGGTGCGTGATGCCGCCTGGCAGGCTTTCGCCCGTGCCAATGAGGAGGCGGCGCTGCTGTTCGAAGATGACAGGCAGAGCCTTTATCGTAGCCTCAAGCTCGAGGGCATTCGCACCGCCCCCCTCAGCATCTGCGTGACCTGCGATCCGACCCGTGGTGGTACCGTCGTTCTGGGACGCACCCACAACCCGCGCATGGATGTCTATTCCACGGTCTGCGCCATCCAGAACCTGTGGCTTGCTGCCCGTGCCGAAGGGGTGGGTGTCGGTTGGGTCAGTATCTTCCATGATGCAGACATACGCCGCATTCTCGGCATTCCCGACCATATCGAAATCGTTGCTTGGTTATGTCTGGGTTACGTGACCGAACTCTACCGCGAGCCGGAACTGGCGGTTAAGGGCTGGGCCAAAAGGCTGCCGCTGGAAGATCTGGTGTTCCAGGATCAGTGGGGCCGTCGCTAAATCTATTGGCGCGTGTGAGGAAAGGCGTCGTGCATCACTGCTGCTGCGGTTGTGCACCTTGCAGAGCCGGATTGTGCAGATCGATCCGGCTGGTTTCCTCGGGCAGAAATTGTGGTCCGACGACCCGGACTTTGCTATCTTTGGGGTCATAGTCGCGCTCGGCTGGTGCTTCGGCAACCGGTTGTTCTGCCTGCTTCTTTTCGCCATTCGGCGTCTTGATATCGGTAACGCCGGAATAGGGTTCTGCGGGTTTGGACTGGTTGGCCTCTTCCTGCTTTTTCATCTGGTCGAAGTAGGACGCCATGTTGCAGCCGCAGGACGGCGAGCGGGTGTCTGCTGACGTGTTGCGATAGGCAAAGGCGGTCGGCAGGTCCTTGTATGGTTTGCCGGTCTCGGCAGAAACCATGTCCGCACTCTCCTGACCTTGCAGGGAGTGGTAATAAAGCTCGGTCTCAGAACCGGGGCACATTTGCTCACAGGTCGCGGCCTGACGGCGAAAATCAAGCGGTGAGGCATTGGACGAAATCGGGAAGAACGCGCCGTCGCAGGTGCGTACGCACAGGGTTCTAAGGCCGCCCTGCATTGGCGGTGTGAACACCGGCTGGCGGTTCGGGTCCACCTCGATCATGCCGGGTGGGGCAAATTCCTGGGTCTGATCATTCGGGCTAGCGGCCGCAGACTGCGGGCGCTCGTCAAAGCAGCCATTGGCATCAAGTGCTGCCATGACACGGTCGCGGTCAACGCCGCGATTACGTTGCTGCGCTATCATCTGGTCGCGGCTGACAAGCAGGTCGTCACGCTCCGCCTCGGCGTCATAAAGCGCATCTTCAATCTGGTCGCACAGCTGGGCATTTTCACCACCGTAAACGACAATGCTGCCGCTCGAGCAGCCATAGGCCCTCAGATCATTGCGGATTTTGCGGATGATGATGTTCTGGCGGGTCAAGGCGCTGGCAAAATGGCGCACTTCGGCAGTGTTGCCAATAATCTGTGCCGGTGCGCGCAATTCCTGACGCAGGTCATCACACACCGAGGCGGCAAAGGACACGGCAGGAAAGCTACCGATCAATACCGGCAAAAACAGCATTGTAAAATTGCGCAGTTTCAAAGCTGTCACCTGTATGTTCCGCTTCCGATGTGGTTGCGTTTTCGGCTTCGCGTCTGCGGACATCCAAACAAAAAGGATGGAAAAAGATATGCCGCAAGCGCCTCATTCATCAGATTGTTATCATATAAATGAGGCAGTTGCGGCAATCGGCAATTCAAAACTGCGTTAACGCAGCTTTAGGGCACCATTACGGATGCGAGGCTTCCACGACAGCCAGGGCTGCCATGTTGACCACGCCGCGCGATGTCACGGTTGGCGACAGAATATGTGCGGGCAGGGCGGTGCCGAGCAGGATCGGGCCAACATGCAGCGCATCCGTCATCGTGCGGACCAGACCGAGCGAAATATTCGCCGCGTCAAGGTTCGGGAACACCAGCAGGTTTGCTTCGCCAGACAGCGTGCTGTCAGGCATGGCGCGCTTGCGCAGGCTTTCCGTCAGGGCAGAACCTCCCTGCATTTCGCCGTCGACTTCGAGATCTGGTGCAGTGTCACGCACGATCTGCAAGGCGTCACGCATCTTGCGGGCGCTTTCCGAATCACGCGAACCGAAGTTCGAGTGGCTGATCAGCGCGGCCTTTGGCGTAATGCCGAAGCGGCGGATTTCCTGAGCGGCCAGAATGGTGCTTTCCGCAACTTCTTCTGCGGTTGGATTGTAGGTCACAAACGTATCGGTGAAGAAGGTTGCGCCACGCTGCGAGATGATCAGGCTGAGGCCCGAGAATGCACGTACGTCTTTTTTCTTGCCAATGATCTGGTTGACGTCACGCAGGTGACGGTCAAAACGGCCTTCTAGACCGCAGATCAGCGCGTCTGCTTCACCACGCTTGACCGACAGCGCACCGATGACGGTGGTGTTGGTACGAACGATGGTGCGGGCAGCTTCCGGGTTGATACCCATGCGGCCAACCAGCGCGAAGTAATCATCGACATATTCGCGGTAACGTGGATCGTCTTCCGGATTGACCACGGCAAAGTCCGCATGTGGACGAATGCGCAGACCGAAACGCTTGAGGCGGGATTCGATGATCTGTGGACGACCAATCAGGATCGGTACGCCGGTGCCTTCTTCCAGCAGAACCTGGGCTGCACGCAGCACACGCTCGTCTTCACCTTCCGAGAAGATGATGCGCTTCTTCTCAGCCGATTTCGCAGCGGCAAAGATTGGCTTCATCACAAAGCCGGAGCGCCAGACGAAACGGTTCAACTGGTCGAGATAGGCGTCGAAATCGGTGATCGGACGCGATGCAACGCCGCTGGCTGCCGCCGCACGGGCAACGGCCGGTGCAATGCGCAGGATAAGGCGCGGGTCGAATGGCGATGGAATGAGGTAGGTCGGTCCAAACAGCGGCGTGTCACCGGAATAGGCTTTCGCAGCCACTTCTGAGATTTCTTCACGCGCCAGTTCGGCAATTGCCTTGACGGCCGCCATCTTCATTTCTTCGTTGATGGTGGTCGCACCACAATCCAGCGCGCCGCGGAAGATGTATGGGAAGCAGAGAACGTTGTTCACCTGGTTCGGGAAGTCGGAACGGCCGGTGCAGATCATCGCATCAGGACGGGCTGCACGCGCAACTTCCGGCATGATTTCCGGGTTCGGGTTGGCAAGTGCCAGAATAAGCGGCTTTTCAGCCATCTGTACCAGAAGCTCAGGCTTCAGGACGCCAGCCGCCGACAGGCCGAGGAAGACATCTGCGCCATCGATGGATTCGGCCAGAACGCGCTTGTCGCTCTTCTGGGCGTAGATTTCTTTCCACTCGTCCATCAGGGTATTGCGGCCGTCATAAACGAGGCCTTCAATGTCGTGAACCCAGATGTTTTCCTTCTTGGCGCCCAGCGATACCAGCAGGTTAAGGCAGGCAAGGGCTGCCGCACCGGCGCCTGACGTGACGATCTTGACATTGCCAAGCGACTTGCCGGCCAGTTCCAGGCCGTTCATCACGGCGGCAGCCACGATGATGGCGGTGCCATGCTGGTCGTCGTGGAATACTGGAATGTTCATCTTCTCGCGCAGCTGGCGCTCGACTTCGAAACATTCAGGCGCCTTGATGTCTTCAAGGTTGATGCCGCCAAAGGTCGGCTCCAGCGCCGAGATGGTCGAGACCATGTCGTTGATGCCGGGCGCGTCGATTTCGATGTCGAAAACGTCGATGCCAGCGAATTTCTTGAACAGGACGGCCTTGCCTTCCATCACTGGCTTGGAGGCCAGCGGACCGATATTGCCAAGGCCAAGTACAGCCGTTCCGTTGGAAATAACCGCTACCAGATTGGCGCGCGCCGTATATTCGGCGGCTGTTTCTGGGTTTTCGTGAATGGCAAGGCAAGGTGCTGCAACACCCGGCGAATAGGCCAGTGCCAGGTCGCGCTGGTTGCCGAGCGGCTTGGTCGGTTGAATTTCGAGTTTGCCGGGGCGCGGATAGCGGTGGAAAAAGAGCGCCTGTTCGTCCAGGTCAGCACTTGCTGGTTTGGGTTGAGTTTTGTTTTTATCCTGCGAATTCATTCCTGCACCGCTTTTTTCAAATGTTTTCGTTGGGCTTCTGAATACATCAATCAGCCCCATGGTACAGCCGTTATTTGATTGATTCGTGTCAAAATGAGTGTGGGTGAAGAGGGTTTTGCGGCAGAAAATAGTCCTTTGTCATGATGCTGAAACACGACTCTGGTTCTGGAGTATGTAGTTTGATTGCCAAGACAGGGGGATGAATTCCGTGGCCCGGCAAATGGAAACCAGACATTTCAGAACCTTATTTATCTCGGACGTGCACCTTGGCTCCAAGGCCGCCAAAACCGACTACCTCCTAGATTTCTTGCGTCATCATGATGCTGACACGATTATTCTGGTGGGAGACATCATTGACGGCTGGCGTTTGCGCCGCAACTGGTACTGGCCGCAAGGCTGCAATGATGTTGTACAGAAACTGCTGCGCAAGGCGCGCAAGGGTGCCCGGATCATCTATATTCCCGGCAACCATGATGAGTTCCTCAGAGAGTTTCCCGGTTCGCACTTCGGCGGTATCGAAGTCGCCGAACGCATGGTGCATGAAGCGGCAGACGGCAAGAAATACCTGATCATCCACGGCGATGAGTTTGACGTGGTCGTGCGTAATGCCCGGCTGCTCGCTTACCTCGGTGACTGGGCCTATGATGCGGCGATTGCCATCAATGTGATACTGGCAGCCGTTCGTCGCCGTATCGGCCTGCCATACTGGTCGTTCTCGGCCTGGGCAAAGCTGCAGGTCAAACATGCCGTCAACTTCATTGGCGAGTTCCAGCGCGTTGTGGTGGACGAAGCCAAGCGTAACGATGTGGATGGCGTTATCTGTGGTCATATCCACCACGCCGTGATCAGCGAGATGGACGGTATCCGTTACATCAACACCGGAGACTGGGTGGAAAGCTGTACGGCAATTGCCGAAAATGAAGATGGCAGCTTTGAACTGATCACCTGGATGCAGGCAGAAGAAAACCCTGAAAACATCGAGCAGGAAGAGCAGATCGCTCTGCCGCCGTTCCCGATGCGCGCTGCCTGACGTGACAGAGTGACAAGCGCCTCTCTGCGGCGTGCATTTCATCTCAGGCTGTCATCCGAAAAATAGCGGTTGCCTCCAGTGTTTGGCGGCAACCCAGCTACTTTTTCGGCGTTACTTTGCGTCCACGTGCCACTTTTTCCGGGACGCTTTTTCCATATTCATTCCACCAGGCCGTCAACGCTTCCATTGTCGGACCGAGGCCTCTGGCTTTCGCAGTTATCTCGTACTCCACGCGAGGCGGGACCTCGGCATAGACCGTGCGGGAAACCAAACCGTCCAACTCAAGCTCCCGCAATTGGGCGGTCAACATATGCTGGGTGATGCCAGGAATGGCTTTGCGCAGCTCGTTGAACCGATAAATGCGCTGGTTGAGAAGCCACATGATTTCGAGTTTCCATTTCCCCGAAAGCAACGCGAATGCACGCCGCATTTCTTCGTGCATATTTGCGCCGTCCGGCCCATTAGTCTGGTTTTCCATACTTACCACGCGAAATTCATCCTACTTGCGAAGATTCATCTAATACCACATTTTCAATGCGAACACCGGATAATCAGCAGTCGCTAATCCGGAACACTGAAAATCTTGAATGGAGCAATCTGCCGAAGTCATTCGGCGGCAAGGGATATCTCATGTCTGAATTCTATATTTACTGGGCCGCAACGACCCTGCTGGTCGCGCTCTATCTGGCCTCTGCCATAACCTATGTCGCAAAGACAGAATGGGTCCGGCAGACAATTGCCGGGTTCGGTTACCCAACCTATCTCGTCCATATTTTAACGGTCGTGAAGCTCGCCGCTGTCGTGGCTATCCTGTCCCGCTTCAATGTTGGCGTGAGCGATCTGGCCTATGCCGGGATGCTGTTTCACCTTCTACTGTCCGGGCTGGCCCATATCGGGGTTCGAAAGCCCGCAGGTGCTCTGCCTGCCATCATAGGGCTGGCGCTGCTTGCCGCATCCTTCACCACACAGAACGCCGGGCGCGATGTTCCATCACCCTATGCTCTGGCGCAGGCGCACTAATCCCCCACCTGGAAAGGAAATCAAAATGGGAAAACTGACTGGAAAAATTGCCATCGTCGCAGGCGCTGGCAGAGGAATAGGTCGAGCGACGGCAGAACTATTTGCCGCTGAGGGCGCAAAAGTAGCTGTGCTGTCGCTTACGCCTGCAAATGTAAATGCGGTGGTCGACAGTATTCAAGCCAAGGGTGGCACGGCGCTCGGCCTGACGTGCGACTTGAGTGACGGCGACCAGATTACTGAAGCCGTTGCCAAAGTCGTGCAGGCATTTGGCGGCATCGACATTCTCGTGAATGTGGCCTTCGACCCATCTGCGGTGCACTCGCCGATCCTCGATTTGCCAGTCGACCAGTTGCAACGCAATTTCGATATGGGACCGATAGCGTATGTGCGGACCATGCAGGCCTGTTACCCACATCTGAAACGATCGGGCGAGGGACGTGTGATAAATTTCGCATCGCTGGCTGGTGTTTTGGGCATGTCGCCTTACGGGCCGTATAACATGGCCAAGGAGGCCGTTCGTGCACTCACCAGGTCTGCGGCGCGCGAATGGGGACCGGACAATATTACGGTCAACAACCTTCTTCCTGTCGCCGACACCTGGGGTGCTGCACAGAATGCTCCAGCGCCAACCAATGCACTTGGTCGTCACGGCTCGCCGGAAAATGATATCGCGCCCGTTGCGTTGTTCCTTGCCAGCAGCGATTCGAAATTCATTACCGGTTCAAGTCTGACGCCGGACGGCGGTCAAATCATCGATAGCGCAAGATAAGACACGTTGGCGTGCTGTATCGACAGCACGCCAATTTCTATCAGCCCCACAGCGACCGTTCTGGTGGATGCACCAGCGAACCGTCATAGGTGAGAGCAGGCTCGCGATCTCTGGCCAGCAACAACGGGCCGTCGAGATCGGCATATTCGGTACCCTGTGCCAACAGCACGGCAGGTGCCATGGCCAGTGACGTTCCGACCATGCAGCCGACCATGATGGTGTAACCCAACCGGATGGCTTCCTGCTTCATCACAAGCGCTTCAGTCAGGCCGCCAGTCTTATCCAGCTTGATGTTGATGGCGTCATAGCGGTTGCGCAGGGTTTCGAGATCGGCGGTCGAGTGAACGCTTTCATCGGCGCAGATCTGCACCTGGCGGTGGATGCGCGCCAGGATTTCGTCCTTGCCAGCGGGCAGGGGTTGTTCGATCAGTGACACATTGAGCGCGGCTGCAACGGCAAGATGATGCTCAATATTGTCGTCGGTCCAGCCTTCATTGGCATCGACAATGATCCGACTGTCTGGGGCGGCCTTTCGCACGGCTCGCATGCGGCTTTCGTCGTCATCGGTGCCAAGCTTGATCTTGAGCAGTGGGCGGTGTGCATTGGCGGCCGAATTGCGCGCCATGGTCTCGGCATCACCCAGTGAAATTGTATAGGCGGTGACCAGCGGCACGGCCGGTTCATGCAGGATCTGTGAGGCAACACTCAGACCGGAGCGTTTTGCCTCATAGTCCCAGAGCGCGCAATCGACGGCGTTACGGGCGGCACCCGGCTTCATCACATGTTGCAGCTCCAGCCGATCCAGCCCTTGAGAGACGGCGTCTGCCATCTTCTCGATATCGGCAATCACGCCCTCGATGTTTTCGCCGTAGCGCTTATAGGGTACACATTCGCCAACACCGGAAAAGGCGCCGTCGCCAATGGTGCATGTCACGACGTCCGCCTCGGTTTTGCTACCGCGTGAAATCGTGAAGCTGCCGGCTATGGGAAAGGATTCTGCTATCACCTGAAGTTGCGCGGACATGAGTTACACTTCGATATTGTGCGGAAATCGTGCGTAAAATCAAAAAACTCGCGAAATCCGGCCTGTTGCGATGGCTTGTCATCTTGTGAAAAGATATGAATCGATAGATTCGATGGCAAAGCTGCACGCGTATAGGAAAAGATGCAAGCTCGCGATAACAACACGGACGCCCATCAGGCGAGCATTGCTTCGGATGAAAGCTCCGCAGGCGGGCCTGTGCGTTTTTCGCTGAGCGGTGATTGGCGCAACGACACGATCACTGGCGTTCTCAAGGAAATTTCCCAGCCCGGCCAAAACAAACAGTCCGGCAGTGTCGAGATCGACCTGTCCGGTATTGGCCGTGTCGATACGGCTGGCGCCTGGATCATCCAGAAGTTTCGCAATGAACTGAACGCCAACGGCGCCGAGGTCAGCTTCACCGGTGGCAACACCCGCGTTGAGGAACTGGTCGAAGCGCTGCCGAGCGAGGCGGGTCCGCCACCCGATGCCGCGCCGCGCAAAAGTCTTGTTCAACGCGTTTTTGAGCCTGTTGGCCGCAATGTTGTACAGGCGGGCGGCGATTTTCTGGCTGGCATGTATATTCTCGGCTCGGCCGTGCGTGGCGCGCAGATGAAGCTCGGACGGGGGACTGGTGTGTCTCCAGCCGCCATCATCAACCAGATTGACCATATGGGCGTGCGCGCCGTGCCAATCATTGTGCTGATGTCGTTTCTGATTGGTGCGATCATTGCGCAGCAGGGCGCTTTCCAGCTTCGTTATTTTGGCGCGGAAGTGTTCGTGGTCGATCTGGTCGGCATTCTGCAGCTGCGCGAAATCGGCGTGCTGTTGACCGCCATCATGATTGCCGGTCGCTCCGGTAGTGCGATCACCGCCGAAATCGGCTCGATGAAGATGCGTGAAGAAATCGACGCGCTGAAGGTCATCGGTCTCAACCCGGTTGGCGTGCTGGTTTTCCCGCGCCTTGTTGCGCTGACGATTGCCCTGCCGCTTTTGACCATTCTTGCCAACTTCGCCGCGCTGTTTGGTGCAGCCGTCGTGGCATTGATCTATTCCGGCATCACGTTTGAAGTGTTCCTGTCGCGTCTGCACGCGGCTGTTGAGATGTCGACCATCGCGTCGGGCATGATCAAGGCGCCGTTCATGGCGCTGATCATCGGTATTGTCGCCGCAGTCGAAGGCATGAAGGTGGGGGGCAGCGCAGAATCGCTTGGCCAGCACGTCACGTCTTCGGTTGTTAAATCCATCTTCGTCGTCATCCTCGTAGACGGGCTTTTTGCCATCTTCTACGCGGCGATTGATTTTTAAGGGGATGGTCGTGGCAGACAACACCGACGTCAAGAAAATCGACATCCAGAATAACGACAGCAAAAAACAGGACCGCGAAGTCGTTCTCTCCGTGGAGGGACTGACAGTTGGTTTTGGCGATAAGTTGATCCTCGATAATCTCGACCTTGATGTCTACAGAGGCGAAATTCTCGGTTTCGTCGGCGCATCCGGTGCCGGCAAGTCGGTGCTGATGCGCACCGTGCTGCGACTTTTGCCACGCCGTTCCGGCAGCATCAAGATTTTGGGCACCGATTACGACACGGCCAATGAAGAAGAGCGCATGGCGCTCGACACACGACTTGGAGTGCTGTTCCAGCAGGGCGCGCTGTTTTCCGGCCTGACGGTCAAGGAAAACATCCAGCTGCCGATGCGCGAATATCTCGATCTGCCCAAATCGCTGATGGATGAGCTGGCGCGCCTGAAGATCGATATGGTCGGTCTGAAGCCGGATGCCGCTGATAAATATCCGTCTGAATTGTCGGGCGGCATGATCAAACGTGCGGCTCTTGCTAGGGCACTGGCGCTTGATCCTGATCTGGTGTTTCTGGATGAACCGACTTCGGGTCTTGATCCGATCGGTGCTGCAGAATTCGATAACCTTATTGCAAAACTGCGTGATACGTTGGGTTTGACCGTTTACATGGTGACCCACGACCTCGACAGTCTGTTTTCCGTCTGTGACCGTATTGCCGTTCTCGGCAACAAGAAGGTCTTGGTTGAAGGTACACTTGAGGATATGTTCGCCTGCGACGATCCTTGGGTTCAATCATACTTCAAGGGCAAGAGAGCCAGAGCGGTTGTGTCTCCGAATAACGTGCATGAAAATTCGATGGAGTAACAAAAGCTATGGAAACCAAGGCAAATTACACCATCGTCGGTATTTTCACGCTGATCGTTGTCGCGGCAGCCTTCGGCTTTGTCTACTGGATGGCCGAGTTTGGACGCGGCGGCCCGATGGCCCAGCTGATCGTGCGCATTCCCGGTTCCGCCAACGGTCTGTCCGTCGGCTCTCCTGTGCGCTTTAACGGTATTCCCGTCGGTACGGTGCGTGGCCTGTCGATCGATTCCGACGACCCGCAATATTCCATCGCTTTCACTGAAATTCAGGCACAGGCACCTGTGTTCACCAGCACACGCGCCGTTCTGGAAATTCAGGGCCTGACGGGTGCCGCCTATATCGAGCTGTCCGGCGGCCGCAAAACCGACGAACGTATCTTGCAAAAGGCGTTTGAAACCGGACTTCCGGCCGAACTGACGGCCGATCTGTCAAGTGTGACCAACCTTCTGGCAACCGCCGACAAGATATTGACACGCGCCGACAATGCGATCGGTGAATTGCAGGGTTTCGTGCAGGACGCGCGGGGTCCGTTGACCCAGACGGTGCGCAATGCCGAGAAATTCTCCACTGCGCTGGCTGATAACTCCGATGGTATCGACAAATTCCTGGAAAGCATGAGCTCGCTGTCCGTCACCGTAAAGTCGGTGTCGGGACGTCTGGAAAGCACGCTTGCCGCCGTGGAAGATCTGGTGCGTGCCGTTGATGCCAAGAAGGTCGATACGATTCTCGCCAATGCTGAAAAGGTTAGCGGCGATGTCGCCAGAGCTTCAGGCAACGTCGATGATCTCATGGCGAGTGTGAAACGTACCGCCGAAAGCTTTGAGAAAACCGGTGATGACGCGCAGGTCGTGTTGAAACGGGCAGACACGCTGCTGGCTGCGGTAGATCCGGCCAAGGTTGGCACCGCGGTTGATGATATTTCGGTAGCGACCAAGGATGCACGCAGCGCGATTGCCTCCTTCAAGGGCGTGGCTGACGATGTTGACAAGCGCCGTGACCAGATTGATCGGACCATTGCTGACTTCCAGGAAATGGCCGGCAAGCTGAACGCCGCCTCCAACCGCGTTGACGGAATTCTTATAAAAGTCGACAACTTGCTTGGAACCGATGACGCCAATTCGCTGTTTGTGAAGGCGCGTGAAACTCTGGCATCGTTCAAAGCCGTGGCGGATAACCTGAATGCGCGTGTTGGTCCTATCGCCGATAATCTGGCACGGTTTTCCGGTGCAGGTCTGCGAGACGTTCAAGCGCTCATTGGAGACACCCGTCGGACGGTCGATCAGTTGAATAATACGATTATGAACTTCGACCGTAATCCGCAAAGGTTGCTTTTTGGCGGTGAAACCGTCAAGCAGTATGATGGAAGAACACGGCGTTGATAATGATTCCGTACAAGGTGGCAAAGGGGTAATGTGAATATGGCTGTTGCAATACGCCCTGCGACTATCTGTGCGGTACTGGCATTTCCCTTTGTTCTTATGTCGTTGAGCGCTTGCGGCACTGCTGCCAAGAACGATACATTCGACCTTTCCGCGTCATCTTTGGCATCGACCGAAGGCCGTTCGCTAAAGAACCGCCAGATTCTGGTGCCGGAGCCAACCGCGCTGAAAACGCTCGACAGCGAAAATATCGTTGTTCGCCTGTCCTCATCTGAGGTTCAGTATCTGGCAAGCTCGCAGTGGAGCGATCGCCTGCCAAAGCTGGTGCAGTCCAAGCTGGTTGAAGCCTTTGAAAACACCGGCAAGCTGGGTGGCGTTGGCCGTCCGGGGCAGGGCCTGGCCATCGACTATCAGGTCGTGACCGATATCCGTTCGTTTGAAATCGATACCAAGGGCGGCAATGTCGCGGTGGTGGAAATTTCGGTCAAGATCCTCAATGACCGTAACGGCACCATTAAGGCGCAGGAGTCGTTCAGGGCTGAAACCCGGTCTTCCGGCACGACAAATGCTGCCTTCGTGAAATCACTGGACGGCGCATTTGCCGCCGTATCGCGCCAGATCGTTGACTGGACGCTGAAGTCTCTCTGACAAAACGATCAGGCTCTGTCTCTCGGTTAAGAGCGGCAGAGCTTGAGAATGAAGTTTTCCGCTTCAATGACCGAGCTTGTCACCTGCGCAAACAGATTGCTGTCAGCAGGGTTGCTTTCCAGATTTCTCGCTGCTGTCGATACACGAAATGCACCGACCGCATCCGCCGAGCCTTTCAGGCGGTGGGCCAATGCGACGATCTTGGCATGATCGGCGTCAGCCAGTTCATGCAGGATAACACGCGTGTTGCGGGCAAAAAGCTGGAGGATTTCGATTTCGAGATCTTTGTCACCCATGGTCTGTTTTGCCAGGTGGGCGAGGTCGACGGGTTTGGAATTGGCTGCAAAACTGGATGAAAAATTATCCGGCATACTAAATGCCATACTTGCCGCTGCCATGATGGATTTCCCATTTTGTTATATTCTGTGCCGGATTTACGCACATGACAGTGTGGTATCTTCCTAAAATGCGGCACAAAGCGGGCTGATTTTTTTAGATATGGTTAATTTATGTTAAATCGATATGAAACAAGAGCTTGCTGATTAAGATGTGATTTAAAAACTGTTAACAAGGGCGGTCATTCCCTGATGGCGGCAAATGCGTTAATTGTTTCAAGGGCGTAAATGTGCCACTACGATACTGCTATGGTGCGTGCGCTCAGGCCGGAACTTTATGAAATGACACAATGATGTTATTTTCGTTCCGTGAATGAGGGGTGCGCCATAGGGGGTGCATAGTAATGAGCGGGACATATTCTACCGTGTAAGGGTAGGGTTTCCTGTAGGCATGATGCCTCGGACGGTCTTAGGCGGCTGACTGATCGAGGTTATATCTGGCCGGGCGTATTAGTAACGAGGCGTAACCGCATGGCGAATAACAAGTTCAGTGACTCGATCGACGAGACTGCTTTTCAGGCGCTGGAGGATGCCCTCCAGAGTGGCAAATCTGAAGCAGATGCACAGCCTCGGAGACGATCGACGCCAAAGTCCTCGGAGGCTAAAGTGCCCGACACGTCCAGAAAGCCGGTAGCAGACCCTGCGCCGCGTACTGCCGCTGAACAGAACAGAGCATCGGGGCTTGAAGCCGCCAATGACGGTTCCAAGCGCAATCCGGTTGCTCTTTTGAAGTCGCTGGAAAGCACATCCATCACATCTGCCATCCGCAACGCCACAATCCTCTCGATTGTCTGGGCGCTGTGCGGCCTGGCACTGGGTCAGGCCATCTACGGCAACCTGATCTGGGAAGCCGGCTCATTGGCCGAACTGTTTGCCATTCCGGGCATCATGGCCGTGTTTGTCGGCATTGTTGTTCCTGTCATTCTTTTCTATGCCTTTGCCATCATGATGGCGCGTGCCCGCGACCTGCGTAACGCGGCCCGTTCGATGGCAGAAGTTGCCCTTCGTCTGGCAGAGCCGGAAACCGTTGCCGCTGACCGCATCATGTCGGTAGGGCAGGCGGTTCGCCGCGAAGTCTCCGCCATGAATGAGGGCATCGAGCGCACCATTGCCCGTGCGACAGAGCTGGAAACGCTCGTTCATTCCGAAGTGAATGCACTTGAGCGCAGCTATGCCGACAATGAACTGCGTGTTCGCAGCCTGGTCAGCGAATTGTCGTCGGAGCGTGACGCCATCGTCAACCACGCCGAGCGCATCCGTGCATCGATCATCGGTGCGCAGGACGAGATCAAGGAAGAACTGTCGCTGGCTGGCGAAGAGCTGTCCATCCGTCTGGCAACAACCGGTGAAGCCTTTGCTTCGATGATCGACACCCGTTCGGCTGCTCTGCTTGAGAAGTCGCGTGTGACGACCGAAGCCATGGGCAGCCTGATTGCCGCCAAGACCGACAATCTGCTCAAGGCGCTGCACACATCCGGCACCAGCCTTGCCAATGAATTCGACATGCGCCTGCACAACCTCACCTCGACCATGTCGGACCGGGGCGGTGTGTTGCTGGAGCAGTTTGCGACGCAGGCTTCGACACTGGATGCCGGCGCTGAAAAGCTCAATTCCGCAATTGAAGAGCGCACGCGCCTTCTCAACGAAGTGCTGACATCGCGCACCAAGGAATTGTCCGATAATCTCAACCGTGGCGAAGAGGCGATTGCCGGTTCGCTGGATACCGTTCTCAACAAGCTGGGTGAAACCCTTGACGAGCGCGGCCTGTCGTTCCGCAAGAGCCTGCAGTCCACGGCTGACGACGCAATCATGGATCTCGATCTGCGTTCGGGTCTGTTTGAAGAGCGCCTTCAGGCAACGGTTGGTCAGGTCAACTCGGCCTTTGACGAGCGCGTTGCAGAATTTGCCAGCGCGTTTGATCGTCGCGCCGGTTCGCTCGACAGCAAGCTTATGGAAAGCCTTGCCCGGATCAACGAGGCTGTTGCCGGCGGTTCCGATGCCATCGACGGTATCTTGAGCTCCAGCATTGATCGTCTCGGCTCTGCCCTGACAGACCAGTCCTTCGCTCTGGCGACGGCACTCGGCACCGGTCAGGAAATGCTCGAAAACGCTCTTGATGAGCGTAGCCGCGAACTGACCAATGCCGTTGCATCGCGCACCCAGGAAATCACCACGGCGCTTGGCGATACGCATGAACGTATCGACAGCATCATGGCAGAGCGCAGCGGTGCATTGTTCAATGCCCTGTCTGCCAGCCAGAACCGTTTTGACGAAACGCTTGCACACCGCTCCGAATCCATCACCAATTCGCTGTCTGGCGCTCCAGAGCGCATGGCTGAAATTCTCGATGCCAAGGCCGCAGAAATTACCAATGCTGTTGCCGATATCGAACAGCGTCTTGCTGCTGCTCTCGAAGGTCGCTCCACAGCCATTGCCGAGACACTGGAAGAGAAGGCCAACTACATCACCAGCGCAGTTGCCGGTGTTGAAGAGCGTCTGTCCAACACGCTGGATGATGCTTCCATGGCGATTTCGCTGTCGCTGGAAAGCCGCACCTCGTTCCTCGCGGATACCGTGTCTGATGCCCAGCAGCGCATTGCCTCGACACTGGATGGTGCTTCGTCTTCGATGACCAACGCTCTGGAAAGCCGCACGGCCTACCTGACCGAAGCGGTTGCCGACGCCGAACAGCGCCTGTCGAACAAGCTGGACGACGCATCCATGTCGATGCAGCTGTCGCTGGAAAACCGCACATCCTTCCTGGCCGACGCCGTCTCGGATGCCGAGCAGCGCCTTGCCTCGACACTGGATGGCGCCTCGACTTCGATTACCAGCGCGTTGGAAAGCCGCACGGCTCACCTTACGGATGCCGTCACGGATGTTGAACAGCGTCTGGCCAGCACGCTTGAGGGTGCATCGTCTTCGATCACCAACACGCTGGAAAGCCGCGCGGCTTACCTGACCGACGCCGTTTCGGATGTCGAACAGCGTCTGGCCAACAAGCTTGATGACGCCTCCATGTCGATCGCCATGTCGCTGGAAACCCGCACATCGATCTTTGCAGAGACGGTATCTGACGCTGAACAGCGCATTGCCAGCACGCTGGATGGCGCGTCGTCGTCGATTTCCACGGCGCTGGATAACAAGACGACCTACCTCGAAAACGCGGTTGCCGGTGTCGAACACCGCCTGACGTCGTCTCTCGAGCAGACGTCTTCGGCAATCCTCGGTTCTCTGGAAGAGCGCGCCGCTGTCATCTCCGATTCGGTCATCAACGTCGAGCAGCGTCTTGCCGACACGCTTGAGGGATCTTCGGCCAATATTTCCGGCATGCTGTCCGGCAAGGTCAACGAGATCAGCAATGTTGTCACCGGCATCGAACATCGCCTGGTCAACACGCTCGACGACAAGTCGGCTGTTATTGCTGAAACACTCGGCCGTAACGCTGCCCATATCGAAAACACCGTCGGTTCTGCGGCCCACCTCATCGACTGCAAGGTCAGCGATGCTGCCTACCTGATCGAAAACAGCGTGACGGGTGCAGCCAACCGTATCGAAAACGCCATCGACGGCGGCACCGACAAGTTTGCCGGCACGCTGGAAACTGGTGTCTCGCGTCTCGAGCACAGCCTCACCGCGTCGCACGAGCAGATCAAGAACACCTTCGAGAAGCGTCACGCCGATATCGAGCAGACTTTGACCTCTGCCGGCGACAAGCTGAACGAGATGTTGTCCGATCAGGCCGTATCCATCGGCACCAGCGTTGCGTCGAGCACCGGCATGCTGGAAATGTCTCTGGAAGGTCAGCAGGAAGCCCTGCAGCGCGTTATCGCCTCCAGCAGCGCCGATCTTGAAGCAAGACTGCGCAACGGCATTGGTGAAATCGCTGGCAAGATCAGCGATGCGGCAGGGGACATCAGCTCCGCTGCAGACAGCCTGTCTTCGCGCATCGACCAGTCGGTCAGCGGCGTTGCTGGCCAGCTCGGTGAAACCGAAGCCCGTCTTGGCCAGTCGCTTGACGGCTTCCAGCACCGCATCAAGACAGACCTGCACAATGTCAGCGCAACGATTGATGAGGCCAATGCCCGCATCTCCCAGACGCTCGGCACCCGGTCGCAGGAATTCGTCAGCGCTGGCAGCGAAGTTGCCGATCGCATTTCGTCGACCATCGACGAGCGCCTTGGCACCATGGACCGCGCGCTGAACATCGGTCTTGAAAACGTCAACCGCACCATCGGTGAAAAGGCCACAGGCCTTGCCATGACCCTGCGTGAAGCAGTGACCTCGGCCACCCAGAGCATGGACGGTGAAGCACTGCGTTCTGCTGAACTTCTGGCCAGAACCGGCAGCGAGTTTGCCTCGACCCTGCGTGACACGGTTTCCACCACCACCCAGAACATGGATGGCGAAGCGCAGCGCTCGGCAGAACTGCTGGCCAGAACCGGTAGCGAGTTTGCCTCGACCCTGCGTGACACGGTCTCGACCGCCACCCAGGACATCGATGGCGAAGCCCAGCGCTCGGCAGAACTGCTGGCCAGAACTGGTAGCGAGTTTGCCTCGACCCTGCGTGACACGGTCTCGACCGCCACCCAGGACA